>JACKJU010000005.1 GCA_020637805.1 Nitratireductor sp.
GTGGCGTATACGATCCCGATGACAGCACATGTTTCGTGATCGAGGGCGCGCTTCGCGTCGAAATGCTGTTGAAGAACGGCAAGCGTTCGATCCTGTGTTTCGTGTTCCCAGGCGAGATGATCAAGCCGAATCGCGTGTTCAAGATGAGCGAAGTGCGCATCGTCGCTACCGAACCTTCGCTTGTCGTGACGATTGGCGAGGAGGAAATGCGCGATCTGGCGGCACGCTCGCCATCCGTTTTCGCCCGGCGCGACATGCTGATCGACGATTCCACGGAATGCATGCTCATGCACACGATGGAACTGGGCCTTCATGCGGCCGAAGAGCGGGTTGCAAATGCCATCTATCGATTTGCCGTGCGTGGCGGAACGATGCGCAACGGTGTGCTGGAAGTGCCGCTCCCGATTCTCAGATCGGACCTTGCCCATTTTCTGGCGCTCGAAACGGAAACGGTGAGCCGGGTTTTCACCCGCTTGCGCGATGCGGGTGTCATCGACACGCGTGGGCGCAGGTCGCTCGTGGTTCTGGATATGCCCAGACTTCGGGAAATCACGCCGCTCAGCGATTACGTGGACGAAAAGGCGCGGATGCCGCTCACCGCTTCGGGCGCACAAGGTGAACCGTCAGCCCATACAGTCTGCCCCATCCTTGATATTACGGCCTGACCAACCAGATTTTCCTCAGCGCATGCGAGCGTCCGGCCTTTGCGGACGCCGTGCGCTTCTGTGAACTTCGCCTCCATGCCGTTGGCATGCCGGGGCAGGAGGGGTATGAAGTCCGGGCGACAAGTGCGGCTGAAGGATTCGACTGGCGATGCGGCAATATCTCGACCTGCTTCAGAAGGTGATGGAAGAGGGAAGTGACCGGGGCGACCGTACCGGCACCGGAACCCGCTCGATTTTTGGCCACCAGATGCGGTTCGACCTGTCGGAAGGATTCCCGGTTCTCACGACCAAGAAACTGCACCTTCGCTCGATCATCATAGAACTCCTGTGGTTCCTGAGGGGCGAGACGAACGTTGCCTGGCTCAAGGAAAACGGGGTTTCGATCTGGGACGAATGGGCAGACGAGAACGGCGATCTTGGCCCGGTATATGGCTACCAGTGGCGAAGCTGGCCCGCGCCTGATGGCCGCCACATCGACCAGATCGCCAACGTCGTCGAGGCTATCCGCAACAATCCCAATTCGCGGCGCCACATCGTCTCGGCGTGGAACCCTGCTCTGGTGGACGACATGGCTCTGCCGCCATGCCATGCCCTGTTCCAGTTCTATGTGGCGGATGGAAAGCTGTCCTGCCAGCTGTACCAGCGCTCGGCGGACATTTTCCTTGGCGTGCCGTTCAACATTGCCTCCTATGCACTGCTGACGATGATGGTGGCGCAGGTGACCGGGCTCAAACCGGGCGATTTCGTGCATACCTTTGGCGATGCGCACATCTATTCCAACCATTTCGAACAGGCTCGCACACAGTTGCAGCGAAAGCCCGGCCCGCTTCCGTTCATGAAGATCAATCCTGAGGTCAACGACCTGTTCGCCTTCACCTATGAAGACTTCGAACTGGTGGGCTATGAGGCGCAGGCGCACATCAAGGCACCTGTTGCCGTCTGACGCCTTGAACCTCCATCCGGAACGGTATCGCCTTTCAAAGCGTTCTTTCTCCGTACCAACGGTCCGGAGAACAGATGGCATCGAACCTCACAAACATTCTCGACGAACTTGAAAACGTAAGCGACGGCAACAAGCTCACCCTGGGCGAAGCGCTAAGGCATTTCGAGGGGCGGTCGCTTGGCGTACTGCTCGTCATCGTTGCCGCGCTGACCATAATTCCGGTGATCGGCGCGCTTCCGGGACTGCCAGCAATTGCCGCCATCGTGATCATCGCCCTGGCCGGGCAATCCTTCTTTTCCGGAAAGACCGCCATCTGGCTACCCGACCGTATTGCAAAACTATCGGCGGAAAAGGAGAAGGTGAAATCGGCAGTCGAAAAGGTGAAACCCTGGGCAAGCCGGATTGACGCCCTGATCAATCCGAGAATGGGTTTCCTGGTCAACCGATATGTCGTCGCGCTGAGCGCGATGGTTCTCGCGCTCATGTTCTTCCCGCTCGGGTTCATTCCCTGGGCGGTCTCCGTTCCTGCTGCAGCAATCGTTTTCCTCGGCCTGGCCCTGCTGGGCAAGGATGGTGCCGCTGCTGCAATAGGCTATGTCTTTGCCGTCATCTCTTTGTGGATGTTGTGGGATCTTGCCCCGCGAGCCACCTCGGTGGTCGCGGGGACTCTCAGCTGATCGATCGTGGCCAGCCGGCGTGTTGATCCAAGACGGCCGCCCGCCTACATGGCCTCAGCTATTTCGCGGTTTTCTTGAATGCGCCCAGCTGATTGTAGTTTTGGCCGTCGCGCCACATCACAACGGGCGTTCCGTCGGCAAGCGTGCCGGAGAAATAGTGGATTCCGTCCCGGTTCATCGTGGCAAGAACGGTCTTCTTGTCGGCGGCCTTCAGTTCGAACTTTGCGCCGTATCCCGCGAATGAATAGCCCAGCGCCCAGTTGGCCACCCGGTTCACGAGCGGGTTGGTGCAACCGCGCTTGAGGGACGAACCGGCATCGTTGCCCTTGCCCTGAAGTTTCCAGGCTGAATCCACTGAAATCTCGCAGGCGCAATTCGGCCGGCCATCCGTGATCTTCCAGATGCCCTTGATGTCTTCCTCGTTGCGGATGGTCGAACTGGCCACGGCACCACCCACGGCAGCGCCCAGTCCGCCGCCAAACCGGCCCGCGATATTCTGTATGACGCTTCGCTGAACCGCCTTGCCGGTATTCTTTGCTACTGCCGAACCGAAATCGGCTCCCTTGGCAGGCTTGGGCGGCGGGCCTCCGGCAAGGGCAATGGAGCAGGCTGCCATGGCTGCCGGAGACTGCGCCGGCGTGGAAGCGAGCGCGAGTTCGCTAGAGGATGCGTCCGCCGGAGCCGCGGCCTCTGTGGACACCTGTGCGGTATCGGGATCGACCGCCTGCGGAGCAGCCATTGTATCGTCTGCGTTGGCTGCTGCCTGCTGCGGTTGTGCGGCAGAAGAAAGGGTGGCCGAGGACTGGCTGCCGGACGAACTCTGGCAGCTTGCGAGCATGAAGGCCGCGAGCGCTGTTGTTCCGGAAATGAGGATGGCACGGGTGTTGGATCGGGCGTGATGCCTGAGCATGATGGTTCCCCCTGGGGCATTGTGTTGCACGATACATCACAGCCTCCACACCGCTTGCGGCAGGAAACTGCAAATGTTACGAGCTGGACAACGCCCCTTGCACCAGCACCTCCAAAATAGATTGACGAGCGGTGTCCCGTCAATAACCCGTGCCGGTTCAATCGGTTGCGAAGCGTTCTTTTCCCGGAGATTCCGATGCACGTTTCCATCATCGTGGCCATTGCCGAGAATGGCGTGATCGGAGCAAAAGGCGGAATGCCCTGGCGGCTTTCCACGGACCTGAAGCGATTCAAGCGGGATACGATGGGCAAACCGGTCATCATGGGCCGCAAGACGTTCGAATCCATTGGCAAGCCCTTGCCCGGACGACACAACATCGTGGTTACGAGGGATGCCAACTGGAATGCCGAGGGCGTTTCAGTTGCCCACTCTCTGGAGGAGGCGCTGAAGGTAGCCGAAAGCAATGCCGGCGATCCGGATACGGAAATCTGCATCATCGGGGGAGGGCAGCTTTACCGCGAGGCGATCGGGCGCGCGGACAGGCTCTACGTGACCCACGTGATGACCGAGCCGGAAGGCGATACCTACTTTCCCGAAATCGACCAGTCCGAGTGGAAGCCGGTTTCGCGCGAGGCTTTCCCGGCAGGGGAGAAGGACAGCGCCAATACACTGTATGTCGTCTATGAGCGCAACGAAGACCGGGAATTGGGGTGATTCGGAACAAATGAATCGCCAATGCGATGCTTCGCCGCTTTCAAATTGCCGTTAAACGCGGCGGGAGCCGTTGAAAGCGGTGTTGCGGCTTCCTATAAACAGTGAACTTCAAATGAACCACGCTGGCAAAGGCCGGCAGGCAGCAAAAAGGACATTGAATGCCCTGGAGCAATCAAAGCGGAGGCGGCGGCCCTTGGGGCGGCGGTGACAACAATGGTGGAGGCGGTGGTCCCTGGGGCCAGGGGCCGAACCGTCTCGGAGGCGGCAATCGTCCACCGGATCTGGAAGACATCATCCGCAAGGGGCAGGACAGGCTGAAGAGCGCGCTTCCAGGCGGCGGCGGGTTCTCTCCGCTGATCGTGGGCCTGGTCGTGATCGGCCTGATCGTGCTCTACCTGTTCAAGGCAGTCTACACCATCGAACCGGACCAGCTTGGCGTCGAGCTTCGCTTCGGCAAGCCGAAAAACGAGATTTCCGAGCCGGGCCTGCATTTCCATTGGTGGCCGATCGAGACCTATGAAGTTGCCAATATCCGCCAGAACCAGATCAACATCGGTACGACGGGACGCAACGGGCCTTCGACCGGCCTGATGCTTTCTGGTGACCAGAATATCGTCGATCTGTCGTTTTCGGTTCTCTACCAGGTGACGGAGCCGAAGGCGTATCTCTTCAACGTTGCCGATCCGGAATCGATGGTTCGCCAGGTTGCCGAGAGTGCGATGCGTGAAGTCGTCGGCAGCAGGCCGGCACAGGATGTCTTCCGTGATGACCGTGCAGGTGTTGCGGAATCGGTTCGCCAGATCACCCAGTCGACGCTCGATGAATACAAGACCGGCCTTCAGGTCAGTTCCGTGAACATCGAGGACGTTGCGCCTCCGGGACCCGTTGCCGACGCATTTGACGAAGTCCAGCGCGCCGAGCAGGACGAGGACAGGTTCGTGGAGGAAGCAAACCGCTACGCCAACAACATTCTTGGTACCGCTCGCGGTGAGGCTGCGCAGATCCGCGAGGACGCGGCAGCCTACAAGAACCGCGTTGTGGAGGAGGCAAAGGGTGAAGCTGCACGTTTCGTCTCCGTTCTCAACGAATACGAGAAGGCGCCCGAGGTGACCCGCAAACGCCTGTTCCTCGAAACCATGGAAAACGTCCTTGGATCTTCGGAGAAGGTCATCATCGAACAGGGCAAGGGTGGCCAGGGTGTGGTGCCTTACCTGCCTCTGCCTGAGGTCCAGAAACGCGCCAATGCCAGCCAGGGAGAAAGCAAATGAGAACGCCAATTGTTCTGATCATCATTGCCGTCCTGGCCTTTCTGGGACTGAACTCGTTCTTCGTGGTCAATGAGCGCCAGCAGGCAATCGTGATGCGCTTCGGTGAAATCCAGGACGTCAAGACTGAGCCAGGCCTCTACTTCAAGATGCCGCTGACGCCTTTCGGCCTCGATACCGTGCAGATGGTTGAAGACCGGCTGCTGCGCTACGATCTGGACGACATCACGGTTCAGGTCTCGGGCGGCAAGTTCTACGAGGTGGACGCATTCCTGACCTACAAGATCTCCGATGCCCGCCGCTTCCGCGAACAGGTCTCGGGGTCTCTGCAGCTCGCCGAGCAGCGCCTTTCAACGCGCATGAACGCTGCACTTCGCAAGGTGTACGGTCTGCGCGGCTTCGAGGCAGCACTTTCCGAGGAACGTGCAGCGATGATGCGCGAAGTTCGCGCGGAACTGCGCCCGGCCGCGAACGATCTTGGCATCGACATTGTCGATGTCCGTATCCGCCGCACCGATCTCACGCAGGAAGTGTCCGAGCAGACCTTCAACCGCATGAGCGCGGAACGTCTGGCCGAGGCAGAGCGGCTGCGTGCCCGGGGTCAGGAAGCAGCACGTGGTATCCGTGCTCGGGCGGACCGCGAGGTGGTGGAGACCAAGGCTTCCGCACAGCGCGATGGTGAAATCCTTCGCGGTGAGGGCGAGGCCGAGCGGAATGCCATCTTTGCCGATGCCTTCAAGCGTGACGTGAACTTCTTCGAATTCTATCGTTCGATGATCGCCTACGCCAAGGCACTGGAAAACCAGGGCACGACGATGGTGCTGTCGCCGGATTCGGAATTCTTCCGTTATTTCCAGGACCCGGACGGCTCTGTACGCGACGGCAAGGGTAGCGATGCAGGAATGCCTGCAACGCGTCCAGCCAACTGACGGTCATACCGTCAAGGTGAGGAGACGATAAAAGGCCGGAAATCCGGCCTTTTGCCATATTTGAAGCCGGTTCATGGGCAAAATGCCAGGAGAGGGTTCGCCGGTGCATGAATTAATCATAGCCGCAGGTTTGTTTTTCGTTCTCGAAGGTTTGATTTATGCTCTGTTCCCCAACGGGGTAAAACGGTTGGCGGTCGAACTGCTTTCGATGCAGGAGCAGCACCTGAGAATGGCAGGTGTCGCCGGCATCGCAGCGGGCGTGTTCATCGTCTGGCTCGCAAAACATTTTGGCTGAGGCGGCAAGGGCAAGGCCCGTTGCAGCTTCGAAGTAAAAACACACGGTCGGCAGGAGAATGACTGACATGGCAATTGCAAATTCTGGCTCAAGGTATTCCGGCAGAAGCAGGGTAATCCTGCGCAGTGCAGCCGCGCTGGCGCTTGCCGCTGCCGTGATGCTGCCCGTGGGCATGCCCTGGCAATCCTACCTTGGTGCCGCTCCGGCCCATGCGCAGGGACCGGCATCGGTGGCCGATCTCGCCGAGGGTCTTCTCAGCGCAGTGGTGAACATCTCCACCTCGCAGAAGGTGAAAGCCCAGCGGCCGCAGGTTCCAATTCCACAGGTTCCCGAAGGCAGCCCTTTCCAGGATTTCTTCGACGACCTGTTTCCGAAGGGCGACGACCAGCAGCAGGAGCGCAATGTGCAGTCGCTCGGTTCGGGTTTCGTCATCAGCGATGACGGCTTGATCGTCACCAACAACCACGTGATTGCCGATGCCGACGAAATCGTCGCCAACTTCTCGGACGGCAGCAAGCTTGTGGCCGAACTGGTCGGTACCGATCCCAAGACCGATATCGCGGTGCTGCGGGTCAAGTCCGACAAGAAACTGCCCTTCGTGCCGCTCGGCGACAGCGACAAGGCGCGCATCGGTGATTGGGTGATGGCGATCGGCAACCCGTTCGGCCTAGGCGGAACCGTGACCGTCGGTATTGTCTCGGCCATCGGCCGTGACATCAATTCGGGCCCCTACGACAACTTCATCCAGACGGATGCCGCGATCAACCGGGGCAACTCGGGTGGACCGCTGTTCAACATGGATGGACAGGTGATCGGCATCAACACCGCGATCATTTCACCGACGGGCGGCTCCATCGGCATCGGGTTCTCGGTGCCGTCAGCGCTCGCCAAGCCGGTGATCGACCAGCTCGTGAAGTTCGGCGAGACCCGCCGCGGCTGGCTGGGCGTGCAGATCCAGCAGGTTACCGACCAGATCGCGGAAAGCCTTGGCCTCGACAAGGCGCGCGGTGCGCTGATCGGTGACGTGTTCAAGGGTGGCCCGGCTGAGGCCGCTGGCATCAAGTCGGGCGATATCGTTCTGTCCTTCAACGGAAGGCCCGTTGACCAGATGCGCGAACTGCCGAAGATCGTTGCCGATACGCCGGTGGGTGAAGACGTTGATGTCGTCATCTTCCGCAAGGGCGAGGAAATGACGCTTTCGGTCAATGTCGGCCGCCTCGAAGATGGCGAGAAGGCAATGAATGCGGCCAATGACGATGGCAGCAAGGATCAGCAGGATGCGGGTGAATCGAAGCCCGTCCTTGGTATGGAACTGATGGACCTGAGCGATGACCTGCGCGACAGCGAAGGCATTGGCGAGGATATCAACGGTGTCTACATCGCCAAGGTCGAGGACGGTTCGAGTGCCGCCGACAAGGGCATCAAGGCCGGTGAGATCATCGTCGATGTGAACCAGGAGTCCATGTCTTCAGTTGCCGACGTGGAGGCCCGTATCGCCGAACTGGAAAAGGAAGGCCGCAAGAGCGCATTGCTGATGGTCTCTTCCAAGACCGGCGACATACGCTTCGTGGTCGTTCGTCTTGACGAATAGCAGAGGCTGAAAAAAGCGGGTTGCGGAAATTCAGGATTGATCGATCCGGGTTTCCGCAGGAATCGATGATTTACAAATGAAGGTGGCGCGCGATGAACCGGGCGCCGCCTTTTTTTGGTGTCCAGGTTGCGGTCGAAAACGTCTCAAGGTGATTCCGGAAATCCGTACAGGCGGCGGAAAACACACGCGAAATTCAATTCGTCTTGTTGTGCTGTGCGCGTGACAGAGCGTAGAAGACGTGGCGTTTCAACTGCGGATGGGCGTCGGGCACCTTCGGGTGATCGAAGTCACGGGAGATGTCGCGTTTCATCCCGATGCGCTGCATGACAGCGGTTGAACGGTGATTGCCATCGACGGCGAAGGACACGATCTCTTCGGCCTCCAGGTTCGCGAAACCCCAGTCGAGCCAGGCAATTGCCGCCTCGGTCACATATCCCTTGCCCCAGAATTCGGGTGCGAGACGCCAACCGATCTCGATGGAATTGTCCGGGACGCCCGGAATTCCCTCCGTGAGTGCAAGTCCTGCAAAACCTGCGGTTTCTCCGGTCGCGGCTATTTCAAGGGCGCAGAAACCGAAACCGTGTTCCTCGATCCGGCCCGCAAACGTGTCCATCAGCTCATCCGATTGCCTGCGATCGCGCCGGAACGGAAAGAACTCCATCACAGTGTCGTCGCTGTTGATGCGGAAGAAGAGATCGCGATCGCGATCCTCCCAGTTCCGCAGGATCAGGCGGTCCGTGCGAAGCGGCTTCATGGAGTGACGAATTCCGCGGCGCGATAGCCTTGCAGATAGAGGAGGGCGGTGAGGTCACCATGATCTATGCGTATCTTTGCCTGAGCGGCGACCGAAGGCTTGGCATGCAGGGCAACGCCGGCACCTGCTTCGGCCAGCATTGCCAGATCGTTGGCGCCATCTCCGACTGCGATGAAATCACTTGCCGGAATGGACATCGCGGCGGAAACGCGTTGCAGCGTGTCGACCTTGGCCTGCTTGCCCAGAATGGGTTCGCGAACCGTGCCCGAAAGCCTGCCGTCTTCCACTTCGAGAATGTTGGCGTGGTTCTCGTCAAATCCCAGCATGGCGGCGATACGGCTGGTGAAGACGGTAAACCCGCCGGATACGAGTATCGTATGTCCGCCATTTGCCTTCATCGTGGTGAGCAGGGTTCTGCCGCCGGCGGCGAGCGTGATACGCTTTGCTATGATCTCGTCGACGATGCCCTCCGGCAGACCGCGCAACAGGGCGACGCGTTCGCGCAGCGCAGGCTCGAAGGCGATTTCCCCGTTCATCGCGCGGGCGGTGATTTCGGAGACCTTTTCCTTGAGGCCGACTTCTGCGGCGAGTTCATCGATGCATTCCTGGTCGATCATGGTGGAATCCATGTCGGCGATCAGTACACGCTTGCGGCGGCTGGCGGCCTCCTGGATGGCGATGTCAACGGGGAGATCGCCGAGCGCATCGCGGATGGCGGCGGAGGCTTGCCCGGCGTCCGTTTCGGCGGGGAGCATGATATCCGCAGCAATTCCGTCTGCCAGCATGTCCGGAGCACCGGCAGACGCTGCCGCGGCTGCCTTTTCAGTAACCTGAATTGTCAGGACCGGGTTTGCAGGAGATGCAATGAGTGTGGCAATGAGAGGCGAATTGTTCATCGGGAAACCACGTTTGGGCCTGCGTGAGAGGACGTTGGAATGAAATCGAGCGGAGAAAGGCCTGACGCCGTCCTGATAGCCGGACCTACCGCGAGCGGCAAGACCGCTTTGGCTGTGAAAATCGCCCAAGAACTTGACGGTGTCGTCATCAATGCCGATTCTATGCAGGTCTATGCCAATCTGAGCGTGGTAACGGCTCGTCCCTCGGAAGAGGAAATGCAAGGAGTGCCACACCTCCTCTTCGGGCATGTGGACGAAAGTGAAGCCTATTCCGTCGCGCGCTGGCTGGAGGACGCAGGAGCTGCCCTGGAAAGCGTTCGGAGCCAGGGGAAAGTGCCCGTTTTTGCGGGTGGAACGGGCCTTTATTTCAAGGCTCTCCTGGAAGGACTGTCGCCTGTTCCGCCGGTGGATGGGGATGTTCGCGAGGAATTGCGGCGTATCTCGCGCGACACACCAGATGAAATCTACTCTATGCTGGCCAAGGAGGACCCGGAAGGTCTGTCCAGGCTCAAGGACAATGACCTCCAACGCGCTGTGCGCGCGCTCGAGGTCGTCATGTCATCGGGGAGAACACTCGCCGACTGGCAAATGCAAGGAGAAGTTGCACCTTTGGTTGAGCCCGGCAGGACTGAGCGCCTGCTGATCGAATGGCCCGTTGAGGAACTCAGGGAGCGTATAGCACTTCGTTTCGAACGAATGGTCGAAGCTGGTGCTCTGATTGAAATTGAGCGGCTTCTAGCGCGAAGTCTGGATACTGCATTGCCGGCAATGCGCGCTATAGGTGTTCCGCAACTGGCGAGCCATCTTCGCGGGGAGGCCGATTTGAGGGAGGTGATCGACAAGGCAGTCATTGCATCGCGGCAATATGCAAAACGCCAGAGAACATGGTTCAGGCATCAATTCGACGTAACTTGGACAGGGATCCCCGGAAAAAATCCGGAACAAATGCTGACAAAGCTCGGGTTGCTAGATGATTTTTAAACCCCTGTTCAGAATTTTGATGTTCAATGCATCAAAAGGTATCAGCGGGCCATCCATCTTCCATGGGCAAGACCAAATCAAAATTTGCAGCATTTACTGGCAAATATGCCGGTGTGATTGTACTGCTGAACTGCCTTGTGCTGGCTGTAGCAACGGTTGCAGTCGGCATGATGTGGTACCTCCACGACGTACCCACGGCATCGTACGAAAGCGAACTTTTTCTCGCTGTCGGGATTGCTCTTTCGCTTTCGCTCACAGTTATGCTGTTCGTGATCTACCCGGTCGTGCGAATGGGCATCATCGAGCGATTGCAGATCGGGCAGCGCGCCCAGTCGCTGGAGAAACAGGCAACCACCGATCCGCTGACCGGCATGAACAATCGCCGCTACTTCGAAGAGGCTCTGAGGGGCTATCTCAAGGAGTTCAACAGGATTGGCGCTTCCTTGGGGCTGCTCATCCTGGATCTGGATCACTTCAAGAGCGTCAACGACAATTACGGGCATGATGTCGGCGACATAGTGCTCAAGGAAGTGGCGCTGAGAATGCGTGCCATTTCCCGCGAACACGACATCGTGGCGCGACTTGGCGGCGAGGAATTCGCGGTCATCACGCCATATGCCTCCTTCGAACAGCTTCGAGGCGTGGCGGAGCGCTACAGGCAGATGGTGGAAGCGCTCAGGATCAAGAATGGCAACATCATCATTCGTCCCACGGTCTCCATCGGTGTCGCGACCAATGAGGGTGGTGTCGACAATGCCGACGACCTCTACAAGGCAGCCGACAAGAAACTGTATCAGGCAAAGAATGCCGGCCGGAACCGCGTGGCGGCTTGATCTGGCGCCTGAAAAGCAGGTTTGGCTGTGAATTTCGATGCTGTGGCCGGGGCATATGCCTCATTTGTCCACCTGTAACGAAGCGAAACAAAGCATATTGACGGGCAGGGCACTAGCAGCTAACTTCCCGGCCAACTTGTAAGGGAATACCCGAATGCTGACGAAAATTCTCGTGGTGATGGAGCGCATACGCGTGGCAGTACTCTAGGTCTGCCGCAGTCAGCAGCGTATGCGCAAAACAGGCTCCGAAAGGGGCCTTTTTTATTGCCCTGAACGCAAACATCAAAGCCGATGCGCGATGGGACTTCAAAACCGGTGCGTGCTGGAGTACCAGTCGCGCCAAACAGAGTGAAAACCGGGCCCTGTCTTGGAAAGGCAGCCTGGAACGCAGGAACCGAGACCATGAACAAGAAGAAAGAGACACCTTCGAAGAAATCCCGCCAGATGACCGGCGCCGAGATGGTAATCCAGGCGATGGTCGATAACGGCGTGGACCGGGTATTCGGCTATCCCGGCGGTGCTGTTCTTCCGATCTACGACGCACTTTTCCAGCAGGACGACGTTCAGCATATCCTGGTCAGGCACGAGCAGGGCGCGGGCCATGCCGCCGAGGGGTATGCACGCTCGACCGGGCGCACGGGTGTCATGCTGGTAACGTCGGGACCGGGTGCCACCAATGCGGTCACGCCGTTGCAGGATGCATTGATGGATTCCATTCCGCTGGTCTGCTTTTCCGGCCAGGTTCCAACCTCGCTGATCGGTTCGGACGCGTTCCAGGAAGCCGATACGGTCGGCATCACGCGGCCCTGCACGAAGCACAACTGGCTTGTAGGTTCAATCGAGGAACTGCCGAGGATCCTTCACGAGGCATTCTATGTCGCTTCGCATGGGCGTCCCGGCCCGGTCCTTGTCGATGTTCCCAAGGATGTCCAGTTTGCCACCGGCACATATTATCCGCCCGAGCATTTCGAACTGAAAAGCTACAAGCCGCATACCCACGGGGATGCCGATGCTATTGCTGCTGCCGTCGAACTGATGAGCCATGCCCGCAAGCCGGTCTTCTATACCGGTGGCGGTGTCATCAATTCCGGCCCTGAGGCTTCGCGCCTGTTGCGGGAACTGGTCGAACTGACGGATTTCCCGATCACTTCCACGCTGATGGGGCTGGGTGCCTATCCGGCATCGGGCAAGAACTGGCTTGGCATGCTGGGCATGCACGGCACTTACGAAGCGAACATGGCGATGCATGATTGCGATGTCATGATCTGCATCGGCGCGCGCTTTGACGACCGCATTACCGGCCGTCTCGATGCGTTCTCTCCGCATTCCAAGAAGATCCACATCGATATCGACCCGTCCTCGATCAACAAGAATGTCCGGCCGACATTCCGATCATCGGCGATGTCGCGACGGTGATCGAGAAATGGTTCGATGTGGCGCGCCTCGGACGACCGGCCCGATCCGGACGCGATGCAGAAATGGCATGGTCAGGTCGACACGTGGCGCAAGCGCGATTGTCTTGCCTATACCAATTCGAAGAGCTCGATCATGCCCCAGTATGCCATCGAGCGTCTTTACGAGTTGACCAAGGACCGCGACACATACATCACCACCGAGGTCGGCCAGCACCAGATGTGGGCAGCGCAGTTCTATCATTTCGAGGAGCCGAACCGCTGGATGACATCGGGCGGCCTGGGAACGATGGGCTATGGATTGCCGGCGGCGCTCGGCGTGCAGATCGCGCACCCCGAATCGCTGGTCATCGACATTGCGGGTGATGCATCGATCCAGATGTGCATCCAGGAAATGTCTGCGGCCATACAGTACAATGCGCCGATCAAGATATTCATCCTGAACAACCAGTACATGGGTATGGTCCGCCAGTGGCAGCAATTGCTGCACGGCAACCGCCTATCGCATTCATATACCGAGGCGATGCCCGATTTCGTCAAGCTGGCAGAGGCCTATGGTGCGACGGGAATTCACTGCGACAACCCTGACGACCTGGACGAAGCGATCATGAAGATGATCGAGACGCCGGGTCCCGTCATCTTCGATTGCAGGGTGGCAAATCTCGTCAACTGCTTCCCGATGATACCGTCGGGCAAGGCGCACAATGAAATGCTGCTGCCGGACCAGGCAACGGATGAAGCGGTCGGCAAGGCAATCGACGAGAAGGGCAGGCAGCTCGTTTGAGCTGTCTGAAGAGCGACAGATATGTTCACCCTTGAAGATGCCGAGCGTGCCCACAGGCTGGTAGGCGGTGTCGTGCCCCCATCGGCGGCACGGCAATGGCCGCTGTTGAGCGAATTACTTGGCACCCAGACGGTCGTCAAGCACGAGAACCACAATCCGACCGGCGCATTCAAGGTGCGCGGCGGGCTGACCTATCTCGATGCGTTGACGCGCCGGAAGAGCGATGTTTCGGGGATCATCTCGGCAACGCGGGGCAATCACGGCCAGAGCCTTGCGCTTGCGGGCATGCATTTTGGCGTTCCGGTGACCATCGTCGTGCCCGAGGGCAATTCCGTCGAGAAGAATGCTGCCATGCGCGCCTATGGTGCCGAATTGATCGAACACGGGGCCGACTTCGAGGCTGCGGCGTCTCATGCTCTGGAACTGGCTGGCGCGAGGGGGCTGGAACGGGTTCCCTCGTTCCATCGCAACCTTGTGCTTGGCGTTTCGACCTACGGGCTTGAGCTTCTCAACCAACACAGCGATCTCGACACGCTTTATGTGCCGATCGGTCTGGGTTCTGGCATATGCGGATGCATTCAGGCGCGCGACCTATTGGGGCTGAAGACGGAAATCGTGGGCGTCCAGGCTGCTGGCGCGCCTTCCTACGCGCTTTCCTTCGAAGCGGGGCATGCCGTCGAAACACCGGCAGCGCAGACATTTGCCGATGGTGTTGCCACGCGGGTGCCCGACCCCGAAGCCCTGGACATGATCCTGAAGGGTGCAACGCGCGTGGTGATAGTGGACGAGCAGGAAATCGCCGATGCTGTTCGCCTTTACTGGCAGAAAACGCACAATCTTGCTGAAGGTGCAGGCGCTGTGCCGCTCGCCGCGGCCTTGAAGGAAAAAAGCCTGAACATGGGCCGGAAGGTCGGTCTCATTCTGTCAGGCGGTAATATCGATCTGGACCTGTTTGCTGAACGCATCATCGTTGGTGCGCACAAAGCCGGTTCCGAGGAGCGCGCCGCATGAGGGGCCGTACCGACCCTATTTTCACGCTGCCTGATGGCAGACAAACCATGATCACAACGCCGCACGGCATACATACAGGGAATGACTCATGAGCCCGAAGAAAAAGCAGGCCGGATCCGCCTATTTCATCGTCGAGGACAAGGAAAAGCCGCGCACCCATGTGCTGTCGGTACTGGTCAACAACGAGCCGGGTGTGCTGGCCCGTGTCATCGGCCTGTTCTCGGGACGGGGCTACAATATCGAAAGCCTGACGGTTTCCGAGACCAGCCATGAAAGCCATCTGTCGCGCATCACGATCGTTTCCAGCGGGACGATGAGTGTGCTCGAACAGATCAAGAAACTTCTCGAAAGAGCAATCCCTGTGCACAAGGTGACCGATCTGACGCTGGTCGCCGAGGAAAGGGGATACGAGAAGCCGCTCGAACGCGAGCTTGCGCTCATCAAGGTGGCTGGAAAGGGCGAACAGCGTCTCGAAGCGATGCGCCTGGCCGATGCTTTCAAGGCGACGGTCATCGATGCCTCTACCGAACACCTGACCTTCGAGATCACAGGCCGGGTAAACAAGATCGAACAGTTCATTGCGATCATGGCGCCGCTGGGTCTGGTGGAAGTATGCCGCACGGGTGTGGCGGCGATGAACCGCGGCCCCGAGGGAATGTAGCGCCGGATCAAGTCCCGGCCGGGTAGGGCGCCGCCATCGAGCGAGCGCCGGGTCCCGTGGCGTGATTGTGTCAGTCACACCAATTTCGTTGACGATCTCCCCAGGCGACAGCAGTTTCGCACTGCTTGTGGAGGTTCAGATGCAGTTTCCGTTTCCGGCAGATGTCCTGCTGGCGCTTGCCGCCTTTTCGTTTGTCTCGTCGGTAACGCCGGGGCCGAACAATTTCATGCTGCTTGCCTCCGGCGTGAACTTCGGTTTCACGCGTTCCATTCCCCACATGATCGGCATCGCCTCCGGTTTCTGCTTCATGCTTGTGTGCGTGGGCTTCGGATTGGGCGAGATCTTCGAACGTGCACCATTGCTCTATCAGGGGCTGAAATTCGTGGGCGCGGCATACCTTCTCTACCTCGCCTGGAAAATCGCCAACTCCGGTCCTGTGGCAAGCCGTGAAGGGAGCGGAACGGAAGAGCAGGGTACGCCAATGACCTTCCTTCAGGCGGCAGCGTTCCAGTGGGTCAATCCAAAGGCATGGTTCATGGCGGTCACCTCGATGAGTGTCTACACCGTCCACACGAACTTCGTTGCCAGCGTGCTTGGCGTGGCCGCCGTCTTCACGGCGATCAACCTACCCAGCATTTCCATGTGGTGCGGGATGGGAACCGGCTTGCGCAGCGTACTTTCCGATCCAGTGAAGCTTAGATATTTCAACTGGATCATGGGCGGGCTGCTGGTCGCGTCGCTATGGCCGATGCTCAAATAGAACTATCCCGTTTGCAGCCACGGTCGTTAACAAACGTGGTTAACCGAGTCTTTACGCTATGGGTGCCATAGTCCGGCAGTATTCATGCCCGGAGACCACCCAAGATGCGTCTGGTAGCGCTTTTCCTCGTTCTCATTTTGCCGGTTCTGGTGACCGGTTGCGCCACGCCGCATACCAGGCACGGTATGCAGCACTATGCCGGGGTGCCCGTTCCGGGCGGCGTCTCGGTTTCGAGCGACGGGTATTTCGTCTCGTCCGCTTCGGTGGCGCAGTCCAGAAATCCGGCCTATGCGGAGCGGGCAGCCTGGGCGAGGCTGCTTCTCGAGGCGCGCAGGCTGAACTATTCCTACTACCGGCTGGACCCAAAATCGGTGCAAGCCGGTTACGATGTGCAACTGACCGGCTATCTCAACAACGACGCCTCCGATCCGGGTGTGCAATCGGTGGATTCGATCCGCATGCTGCTGCTGAAGCCCATGCCGCCCATACCGGCGGATATGGCGGCCCAGACCGCATTGCCTACCGTGAATTCGCGAGAAATGGCCGCGGCTGAACCGGTGCAGCGGCAACAGCCAGTCGATCAGGCGGATCCCGAAAGTCCCATGGTAATCATGGCGCCTGACGATGTGGTAACCGGATCGGTCAAGCCGTCCGGGCCTGCAAGCGGCGCAGCGCAGGAGGCCTCTGCGGCTTACAATCCTGATGTCGCGGCCACCGCGCGGCGCATTCTTGGCCATCAAACGACAGGACCGGTGACCGGCTCCCGCATTGATGATCTGGCCTCGGCGGTGGAGCAGCTCTACCCGTCCAGCACCAATGGAATTCCATCCGGCGTGGTCGTCCGCTCGCGCTAGTTCGTTTCATATTCGGGTGGATATGATTGCGATCGGCAGGCAACGGGATTCCCTGGTTCATCTGGATTTTGGCGATTTCGCCGAAATCGAGATTGCCCTGGCGACATGACATCCGGGGCGATTCCGAAAACAGGCTGAACCCACGGGCGAATCGTGGCAAGGAGCCACGATGCAGTTTTCAGCAGAACAGGAACGTGCGCTGGCGGAAGTAAACCGCTGGCTAAAGGGCGGGGGCAGCCAGGTCTTCCGGTTGTTTGGCTATGCCGGCACGGGCAAGACGACGTTGGCGCGCCATTTCGCAGAGGGACTGGATGGCGATGTCCTGTTTGCGGCGTTCACGGGCAAGGCGGCGCAGGTGTTGCGGTCGCGCGGTGCGCCCAAGGCCTCGACGATACATTCGCTGATATACCGGCCGCGCGGTGAAGAGGAGGTCGAGGACGAGGAGACCGGCTCCAAGAGCATAGCGCCGACGTTTTCGCTCAATCGGCAGTCTGCCGTCTCGAAAGCCGCGCTAATCGTCATTGACGAGTGCTCGATGGTGGACGAGGCTCTTGGGCGGGACCTTCTATCCTTCGGCACGCCGGTACTGGTGCTGGGCGACCCCGGCCAGTTGCCTCCGGTATCGGGCGGAGGGTTCTTCACCGAACACGAACCGGACTATCTGCTCGAAGAGGTGCACAGGCAGGCGCGCGACAACCCGATTGTTGAACTCGCGCAACTCGTTCGCGACGGCAGGCCGATCATGCATGGGGACTATGGCTCCACTGCTCGGGTCATTCCAAAGGGCGCAGTCAATTCGGATATGGTGCTTGATGCCGATCAGGTGCTGGTAGGAACGAACCGGACGCGGCGGCGCTACAATGAGAGGCTGCGCCAGCTGAAAGGGTTTGACGGGTTGCTGCCTCAATCGGGCGACAAGCTCGTATGCCTGCGAAACGATACCGCCAAAGGCCTTCTCAATGGATCGCTTTGGCAGGTGACTAGCGCGCCCAGAACGGTGAAATCCTTCATGAACCTGCTGATCCGGGCCGAGGATGAAGGGATCGATCGCTACTCGGCAAAGGTGAAGGTTCTCAAGGCGGTATTCGAAAATCCTGACGAAGAGATTCCGTGGCAGCTACGCCGCCGTCACGACGATTTCGACTACGGGTATGCGCTGACCGTGCACAAGGCGCAGGGTTCGCAATGGGACGAGATCGTCCTGTTCGACGAGAGCTACGCTTTCCGCGAACATGCCCAGCGCTGGCTGTATACGGGGATCACCCGAGCCGCCGAAAGATTGACCATAGTCAAGTAATTGCGGAATGCCAAAAATCCCTGCGGAAACACGCCGAAAACAGGCGGTTTGTTTCGAAAAAATTCAAGAATTAACCGCGACTTAAGCCTGTTCTGCGACGGTTCATCATTCATTCGGGTGGTGCGGCATGTTTCATGCTCGCCGAGTGGGGCGAAATGGGCGAAAAATTCACAAAATACAGAAAAAGGCATGGGTGGGTTCTCCGTCTGGCCTTTCTGGTAACGATTTCGGTCTTTCTTTCCGTCAGCGCGTTCTTCTATTTCGAGCAGAGCAGCCAGACGCAGAGGGTCAACCAGTTGCGGCTGGTGTCGGACGGTTTCTCGAATGTAGACAGGAGCATGTCGGCTTTGGCCGACAAGGCCCGAGGCGTGGCCGAACTCTACGACAGATACCAGTATTCCCAGACTGTGGGCGTGCCATCAGGCCTCAGTCTGAGGCAGCGCAAGGCGTTTCTGGCGCGCCTGCCAGAAGATCCGGACATCATCGGCGCCAAGCGCGCACTTCTGTACCATCTGGAGCAGACCGGTCAGGCATTCGCGCAGCTTGTCGAGGCGTGGGACTCCACGAGCGACGAAATACGCCACCTGTTGATCGAGAACATGCGCTTCATGCCACTCGAAGATCCGCTGAAATACCACACGGCACTGCTTGACATCTCCAAGATCGAGGATGCGCGCACGAAGAAGGACATCTTCTGGGTATCAAGACAAATTCTGGAGAATTTCGAGAGCCTCGTTAATCCCTCGAATCAGGAAGTCGTGGCGCGGGCCAGCAAGATTCTCAATGATCAGGCAAAACTGCAGAGCCAGCTTCTCGAGAAATTCCTGCTGTTCGGTATCGGTTCAGTCATTTTCCTGGGGATGTTCCTTTTCGCGCCCCTCGACGTATTCATGCACAGGCTCATGAACAAACTGGAGGACGAACACGAACGCGCCGAGACAGCGATGCGTTCTGCCGAAGCAGCTGACCAGGCAAAGTCTGAGTTCCTGGCAAACATGAGCCATGAGATACGGACCCCGATGAATGGCGTCATGGGGATGGCAGAGCTGCTTTCGAGAACCGAACTCAGCGACAAGCAGCGTACCTTTGTTGACATCATCACCAAGTCGGGCAACGCCCTGCTGACGGTCATCAACGATATTCTCGACTTCTCCAAGATCGTGGCAAGCCAGATGGAGCTTGATCCGGCACCGTTCAACCTTGCCGACACGGTCGAGGACGTGGTGATGCTGGTATCCAACCGGGCGGCCGAAAAGGACCTGGAGCTTTCAGTCAGGGTCAATCCGGTCTTGCCTGAACGCGTGGTCGGTGATGTGGGCCGCATACGGCAGGTGCTGACGAACCTTGCAGGCAACGCCGTAAAATTCACCGAAAACGGACGCGTGGTGGTGGACGTGGACGGTTCGGTCGTTCCTGGTCCGGACGGAAAGCAACTGGCGCGTCTTCGGTTCAGCGTCGAGGATACCGGGATCGGTATCCGCGCCGACCAGTTGGACAAGGTCTTCGAGAAATTCAGCCAGGTCGACACCTCTGCAACGCGAAAGCATGAGGGAACCGGACTTGGACTGGCAATTGCGTCGTCGCTGGTCGGTTTGATGGGTGGGGAAATCAAGGTCCGCTCCGAATATGGGGAAGGCTCCACATTCTGGTTCGAAATCGATTTGCCCGTTGGCAAGGCGGAGCAGCATCTTGATCTTGCTGCCGTTTCGGGGGGCAGGGTACTTGTCGTCGACGACAATGAGGTCAACCGGTCGATTTTGAAGGAACAGATGTCCGCCTGGGGTTTCGAAAGTGTGGCTGTGAACAGCGGGCGAGAGGCGATCGCCTTCCTGGTCGAAGCCCGGAAACGCTCCGTGAACATCGATTGCGTGATACTGGACTATCACATGCCGGAAATGACCGGCGTGCAGACCGTGGACGCCATCCGCTCCAACGACATCATCCGCGACGTTCCGATCATCATGCTGACATCGGCCACGGTGCTCGTCGAGGGGCGCTCGGTTGCCTCTCTCGATATCCAGGGCAATCTCACCAAGCCTGCAAGGTCGTCGCAATTGCACAAGACCTTGCTTCGTGCCGTGGCGGAGTATCGCGGTTCGGGAGATTCGGAACTGCTCGAGGAATCGCCCGGCATGAATTACCTCAGGCAGATTGCCGAGGGGCAGAAACAAAGACATCGACATGTGGAGGAATCTCCCGCCGCGACCGCAGTTTCAAAAGAGCCTCTGGAGTCGATCGACATCCTTGTCTGCGAGGACAACGAGGTGAACCAGGTATTCTTCAGCCAGGTGCTTGCAGATCTGCCCTACAGCTTCGAGATCGTTTCCAATGGAATGGCCGGTATCGAGGTATTCGAGGCAAGAAGACCGAAACTCGTTCTTATGGATGTCTCGATGCCCGACATGAATGGCTACGACGCCACTGCGGCGATCCGCGAAATCGAGCGCAATCTGGGCATACGCAGCACCATCATCGCAATTACCGCGCATGCGATCCGCGGGGATGAGGAAAAGTGCCTGGCCGCCGGAATGGACGATTACCTTGCCAAGCCGGTCTCGCCCGGGCGTCTTGCCGAGCGCATCCACTCGGTGCTTGGGGAACACGAGGTCGAGGAACGCGCTGCGGGCTGACCGCAGCAGCCGATGATTGATCCGCACTGTTTTCCGTGCGGGATCGAGCCTGTGGCGGGTTGGCCGGTGCGCGAACTCAGCTTGCCGTTACCGTGCGTCCAATCGGAGTGCTGGAAGCGACCTTGCGGGCAAGGTCGAAGCTCAGTGTCGCGATCATCGCGTTTTCCATCGCCGGGTGGCGTTTGAGCAGGGATTTCAGTTCGCCGGCATCCCACGAGATCCAGGTGGCGGTATCTTCGGCTGTTACCGTGGCGGTGGCGGGGCTGTTGTACAGGAAACCGATTTCGCCGATGAACGCGTTGCCCTCCCTGGAGGTGGCGGTTTCGCCCTTCTCGATTTTCAATCTGCCGTCGGTCACGTAGTAGAGACGGGTTGGAACCTCGCCCAACTCGGTCAGCACCGTTTCGGGCATCCTGTGGTGCCATTGGGCGGCCTTCATCAACCGGCGGAACTGACCGGGTGTGAACTTGTCGAAATGATTGAAGAGAAGCGTCTCCGGTTCGCTCATGGCCAACAGTGTGCGTTCGCGAATGATGACAAAGATCAATGCCAGATTGATGAAGGCGAGCAGGAGGCTGGCTGCAATTGCATCCCAAAGCGGCTGCGCTGGATACAGGAAATAGTAGGCGACATAGAGCAGATTTCCTACCAGCACGAGCATGCGAAGGATGAACTCGTCACGCGCAAGAAAACCGGCGGCCTGGAAGACAAAGGCAAGGAAGACCAGAAGACCGGCATTCATGAAGTGCGAAGAGAGCATGTGGCATTTCCGTGACCAGGTGCGAGAACGGCCGCCTGTTGCGCCAGCCAGAAGCGGCAACAGATAGATCGTTTTCAACCGGGGTGCAAACGTATCGGCGCGAAGCGTCAGATGTGCCCGTTGGCGGCATCGCGGGGCAGCGATTCGCGGAGAGGGCTGGCAAGGGCCTTGGCCTCGAATACGTGCCTGCTGACGGGAGGCGAAAACAGGTATCCCTGAAAGCGGCGGCATCCACGCCGTGCGAGGTTTTCCGCCTGAGCGGCAGTTGCAATCTTCGATGCGATTGTCTCGAGGACGAGGGCCTTGGATATCTCGATGATGTTCTCGACCGAGTTGCGCGATCCCGTACGCTGTTCGGTTGTCGCGATCGACGTACTGTCGAGTTTGATCTCGTCAAACGGCAGCATGACCAGATGATGGAGGGAAGAGGCGCCGCTTCCAAAGCCGTCAAGGCAGAAGCGAACCCCGAGTTGTCTCATTTCCTCCATCTGAACCGCCAGGTTATCCGAGGTTCGATGCAGGGCATGCTCCGGCAGCTCCAATGTCAGATGCGACAGATCGATTCCTGCGTCCGGCATGAAGTCGGTTATCACCTCGCGCACTGCAGGATCGGCAAGATACGCGGGACTTGCATTGACAGATAATTGGAGATGGTCCGTTTCCGGCCGGGCGTGCCAGTCCACCAGAATGGAAGCAGTGCGTGTCAATATCCAGCGGTGGATCTGGCCAGAGAGTCCAGAGCGGGTTGCCTCGGGCATGAATTCCTCTGGCAATAGCACGCCATGAACCGGGTGATTCCAGCGCGGGAATACTTCTGCACCGGTGATTTCTCCCAAGGCATTGTACTGGGGCTGAAGCACGAGTTCGAACTGGTTTCTTTCGATGGCCAGCGGAAGATCCTTCTTCAACTCTGCAAATGACCGTTCTTCCTTCTCCTCATCTTCTTTGCAGATTACGAAGGAATTGCCGCCGTTTTCCTTTACCCTGTACATCGCCCTGTCTGCGCGGCGCAATATGCTGTCCGCACCGGGCATGCCAGGCGCAATCAGCGCGACGCCGATAGATGGGGCCGTGAAATGCTCATCTTCGCCCAGGGCAAAGGAATCGCGGAATACCTCCATTATCGTTGAAGCGATCGCCGAAGCGGCATTTTCCGCCACCCGTGCATCTTTGCCTAGATGTTCGAAAATGAGAACGAACTCGTCTCCGGCAAATCGCGTGACCATGTCAGTATCCTGAACCAGTTTGCGCAGTTTTCCTGCCACGAGGCGCAGGAGTTCGTCGCCGGTTTCATGGCCGTACTGGTCGTTAATAGCCTTGAAGTTGTCGAGATCGAGGAAAAACAGGGCCGCATGCTCATCGTGCATGTCACAGGCGCGGATCACAGACGACAGTCTCTCGATCATCACCCTGCGTGTTGCCAGTCCGGTGACAGTGTCTTCCATTGAAACTCTGGTTCGATCGAGCTCCTCGAGTTTCTCCCGAGTGATATCGTTGATATGGCCGTGCCATATGATCTCGTTGCCGGGAAGCTTCTCCGGCGTTGCCGTCATGTGCATCCAGGTTTTCTTGCCGTCTGCGCGGCGCAGGCGGAACTGGTGGTTGATCTGGGAGAAGGACTTTGCCGAATCCTGAAAAGTCGCAAGATAAGCGCCAAGGTCTTCGGAGTGAATGAATTTCAGAAAGCTGCTCGGACTGCGTGACTCGTAAGAAGGAGGAAGGCCCATCAGTTTCATGAAGGATCTGCTGAGGTACGGTGCAGTGTATTTTCCATCGGCGCAGCGGAGTACCTGGAAGAGGCCTCCGGGAAGGTTCTCCGCCAGCTTTTCGAGGCGGTTGCGCAGTTCAGCGTGGCGGAACTGGTCCGTGATCTCGCGAACCGTGCCTTCGTAGTACAGTGGCTCGCCGTTCTCGGGGTTGCAGACCAGACGGGCGTTTTCGCTGATCCAGATTCGTTCCCTGGACTTGTGCCTGTAAATTTCCGAAACGAAATTGGTTACCTTTCCGCGTTCAAACAACATTCGCTTGAAGGTGTTGCGGCGATTGGGGTCGACATACCATTCCTTGGCAATGTCGTTTACCGATGCGAGAAGTTCGGCTTCCGATTCATACCCGTTAAGGTGCACGAGTGCGGGGTTTGCGCTCAATTGCCTGCCATCGAGGGTCGAGCGGTAGAAACCTTCTCCAAGATTGTTGATCGTGCTCTGGATCTCGCGGCTGGAATTTTCCAGCTTGCGATATCGCAGGAAGCAGAATCCCGCCAGTGCCACCGAAAGGACTGTCGTACAGGCGAGCGCTTGGTTAAGTAGTGTCAGGTCGCCCGGGCCAGAAATCGTCATCATATCCATTTCGGGCAACAGTTTTCGCTACAGGGTTGGCAGGGGATGAAGTGACACACGATGCATCGGGGGCGACAGGCCGATTTGAACCAAAAATGGTTAACACTGCCTTGCGAAATCCTGCTGCAAGCGTAAATCATCGCATCGCGAAAGGATCAGCCCATGTCTACAAAACTGTCGGTCAACGTAAATGCGATTGCGATGCTGCGAAACCGGCGCGATCTGCCATGGCCGAGTGTCAGCGGCCTAGGGCGCATTGCGCTGGAAGCAGGTGCTCACGGGCTGACTGTTCATCCGCGTCCCGATCAGCGGCACATACGGTTTTCCGACCTGCCGGAACTGCGGGCGCTCATCGATGATGAATTTCCGTCGGCCGAATTCAATATCGAGGGATATCCCACCGAGGCGTTTCTCGAACTCGCCGAGGCGAACGAACCTGAGCAGGTGACGCTTGTTCCCGATGACCCGGCACAGGCTACCTCCGATCACGGATGGGACTTCATTGCCAATGCCGGTTTTCTCAAGGACGTCGTGTCGCGCCTCAAGGGAAGGGGGATCCGCGTTTCGCTGTTCATCGACCCTGATGCGTCCGCAGTGCAGGTCGCAGCTGCTGCCGCGACCGGTACCGACCGGGTCGAGTTCTACACCGGTCCCTATGGCGCGACCTTCGATGACAGAGATGCGGCCAGGGCGCGCATTGATGAAATTGCGCGAACGGCTGAACTGCTGCGTGAGCAGGGACTGGCGATGAATGCGGGTCATGACCTGACCGTCGAGAACCTTCCGCCGCTGATTGCTGCGGTTCCCGACATTGCCGAAGTGTCGATCGGTCACGGGTTGACGGCGGATGCGCTCGAATTCGGAATGGCAGGTGCAGTGAGACGGTTTCTCCAAGCGCTCGAAACGGGTGGGAAGTAACTTGCTGCCCGGACTTCCGCCGGTTCTGATGTCGTGATTAAGTAGGGCGGAGAAGCATTTGAATATTCTCTTCGAAATGGGGATTTCGAAGACAGGCGAGGAGAGCCAGCACGATGATGAGCCAGGAGAAAAACGACCGCATTACGCGGATCGGTCCGGGAACCGAAGCCGGAGCGGTGCTCAGGCGGTACTGGCAGCCAGCTGCGCTGGCCGACGAGCTTGCAGGGCGCAGGCCCGTAGTTCCCGTGACTCTTCTTGGAGAGAGGCTGGTGCTGTTTCGCGACGAGGAAGGTGAACTCGGCCTGATCGGACGGCACTGCCTGCATCGCGGTGCCGATCTCTGCTATGGCAGGCTCGAGGACAACGGGTTGAGATGTCCATTCCACGGCTGGCATTTTGACCGTAACGGCCAGTGCGTCGAGCAGCCCGGTGAACCGGAGGGCAGCCGGATGCACGAGAACATCAAGACGGTTTCCTATCCGGTTGTCGAGAAGAACGGCATCGTGTTTGCCTATATGGGTCCGCTGGACGAGAACGGCGAGGCTACGGATTTTCCGGACTATGACTGCTTCCGTGCGCCAGACAGCCATGTCTTCGCGTTCAAGGGACTTTGGGAATGCAACTGGCTGCAGGCAATGGAGGTCGGCATCGATCCTGCGCATGCGTCCTTCCTGCACCGCTTCCTTCAGGACGAGGATCCAAGCGATTCCTATGGCAAGCAATTCCGGGACAAGGCGGCCAACACGGACGTGCCAATGACGAAGTTGCTGCGCGACTACCCGCGCCCGGAAATCCGCGTCGAGGAAGCCGAACACGGGATGCGGATCATTTCGCTTCGCCATCTCGATGACGGGCGGACGCATGTACGGGTCACGAACCAGGTCTTTCCCGAGGCGATCTGCATACCGATGTCGCGGGAGATGACGATCACCCAGTGGCACGTGCCCATCGATGACGAGAATTGTTACTGGTATTCGATGTTCACTTCCTTCGGCGCTCCGGTAAACAAGGAACTGATGCGTGAGCAGCGCCTCAAGGAACACCGGCTTCCCGATTACGCGCCGTTGAAGAACAAGCGCAACGAGTACGGCTACAATTCCGATGAGCAGGAAAACGTGACCTATACGGGCATGGGCCTGGACATCAATGTGCATGACCAGTGGGCGGTGGAAAGTCCGGGCCCGATCCAGGATCGGACACAGGAACATCTCGGCAAGACCGACGTTGCCATCATCCGCTACCGGCGGATGCTGAACGCGGCGATGGATGCGCTTGCTGCGAAGGATGACGGCGCGCTTCCGGCAACAAGCCGCGTTTCCGGTATCCAGGGCCCGGTGTCGATCGACGCAATCGCGCCCGCCGGAGCCGACTGGACAAGTGTCTGGCGCGAGGCTGACCGGGAGCGGCGCGCTGCCTGTTCCTGGGATGCGCAAGTTGCTGACGCGACCGAGATGAGCGGCGCGGCTGAATGAGCGCGCAGGACAGACTGCGTTCGGGCAAGCTGTTTGCCGGCGGGTTGCTCGATGATGGCGCCCTGACTGCTTGCGAGGAGGCATGCAGGCGCGCCGACGCTGCCGGCTTCGAAACGATCCGAATGGTGTTTCCCGACCCGCATGGCATTCTGCGCGGCAAGACAATCGTTGCTTCCGCGCTTCCATCCGTGCTGGCCAACGGCATCAACGTGCCCTCGACCCTGCTCTTGAAGGACCTTTCACACCGCACGGTGTTTCCGGTGTGGTCGGGTGATGCAGGGCTTGCAGGCGACCGTGCAAACCCGATGGGCGGCGCCGGTGACATCACGCTGATACCCGAGCCCGAAAGCCTGACGGCGGTACCGTGGTCACCACACTCGGCGTGGATGATCTGCCGGCCGGTCCATGCCGACCTGACGGAAATCTCCTTTGCGCCGCAGACCGTGCTGGCCAAGGCGGTCGATGCGCTGGGTGCCGAGGGAATGGAGTTCGTCTGCGGCCTGGAGGTCGAATTCCACGTCTTCAGAATTATCGAGGATGCGCTGGATCATGGCTCGGCAACCATGCCACCGCGCCCTCCGCGTACCGAACTGATTGCCCAGGGCTACAAGTACCTGACCGAGAGCGTCTACGATGCGGCCGAACCTGTGCTCGACGATATCCGCCGTGCTGCCCAGGCGATGGGCTTGCCGGTGCGGTCGGTCGAGGTGGAGATGGGGCCGGGCCAGTTCGAGGTGACCTTCGATCCGGGCACGCCGGGGGACCAGGCGCGGAATTTCGTTCTCTTCCGCACGATGGTGAAGGAGTTGTGTGCCCGGCAGGGTTTGCATGCAACGTTCATGACCAGGCCCGCGGTGGAGAATTGCGCGTCGAGCGGCTGGCACATACATCAGTCGCTTGTCGATGCGAAGAGCGGTGCAAACCTTTTCGTGCCTGCGGAAGGGGAGACGCCTTCAGCGGCAGCCAGCCAATGGATCGCAGGACTGCTTGCTCATGCCCGCGAAAGCTGTGTGCTGACCACGCCTACCGTCAACGGCTACAAGCGATACCAGCCCTTCATGCTGGCGCCTGACCGGGTTCAATGGGGCAGGGACAATCGCGGTGCCATGTTGCGTGTGCTGGCCGCGCCAGGCGATGCGGCAAGCCGTATCGAGAACCGCGTGGCCGAACCGGCAGCCAATCCCTACTACTGCATTGCCTCCCAGATACTGAGCGGGCTGGACGGCATCAGGAACGGTCTTTCCGCGCCCGAGCCGGTGGAGCGGCCCTATGAGGGCGATGCCGACCGGTTGCCTTCGAGTCTGGGAGATGCGCTCGCCCATTTCGAGCGGGGCAGTCTTTATCGCGATGTGCTGGGCGAGGAATTCGTGAACTGGCTTTCGACGTTGAAGCGGGCCGAATGGCAACGCTGTCTCTCGACAGTGTCCGCCTGGGAACAGGCGGAATATTTCTCGAATTTCTAAGGAGGCAGTCATGGGCGATGAGGTCAGCTTTCAAGGTTTCGGCCGCCAGTCATTGCCATTTCTGAAGGCGCTCGGTTTCTACCAGGACCGCGATTGGTTCAAGGAGAACAAGGCAATTTATCAGCGCGAGGTACGCGAGCCGATGGGCGATCTCGTGGAGGCGCTGTCAGCGCGTTTCGAGAAGGCCGGCATCCCGCTTCGCGGCGACCGCAAGACGTCCCTCTACAGGGTCAACCGCGATATCAGGTTCTCGAAAAACAAGGACCCGTATGTCACCCATGCCAGCGCCATGCTGACCCGCGACGGCACGCGCAGGGACAATGGTTTCGTCTACATGCATTACTCCAACGAACGCAGCTTCATTGCCTGCGGTTTCTATGGGCTGGAGGGCGCTGCGCTTCGGGCCATGCGCGAACTGGTGGTGCGCGAGACAGACAAGTACACGGGGATTGTCGCGGCGCTTGAAAAGGCCGGGTACGTTCCCGAAGACGAAGCCATGCTGAAGCGCAATCCGCGCGGGTTCGAGGACGTCTCCGAGGAACCGCTGCTGGGCTTCATCCGCCGCAAGAACCAGACCTTCATGGAGGTACTGTCTCCCGAAGATTTCATGTCGGGCGCGGTCGAGGATCGCATGTTCGAAATGGGTCAACGGGCCATGCCGTTGCTGGAGTTTGGCTGGCGTGCAGTGGACAGCGTGCGCGATGATTGATCATGCTCAATCATGACCAAAAGGTAAGTTGACGTCTCTTTACTCCTGACACAAAAGATTTACCCGGCGCGACTATGGAATGCCCGGCGGCTCCAGAGCAATTCAGTCGTTTGCAGAGACTATCCGCGTACAGCAGAAGCTGACAGGGTCTACTGCGCCACACGAAATTTCCTGTCTGAAAGGATTCTAGAAATGGCCTCCCAACCTGCCGGTTATTCGAAAACCCAGATTGCACTGCACTGGATAATCGCAGTTCTCCTGATCCCTCAGTTTCTGTTCAATGATGCAATTGGCGAGGCATTCCGGACCGCGTTGCGCGGAACCTCAACAACCTTCGACCCCGTGGTATTCTCCCATGTTGCCATTGGTTTCCTAATCGGTCTGCTGGTTCTCTTGCGCCTGGTCATTCGCTTGCGCCGTGGCGCGCCGAAACCGCCGGAGCAGGAACATCCGCTTCTCAAGATCGCGGCCAGCGTCACGCATTGGGCCTTCTACGCGCTTCTGGTTCTTTTGCCGGTATCCGGTGCCGTGGCGTGGTTTGGGCTCAATCACGATGCCGGCGAAGTGCATGAAGTTCTCAAGACAATTCTGCTGGTTCTCGTCATTCTGCATGTCGTTGGTGCGCTGTTCCACCAGTTCTACCTGAAGACCGATCTGATCACGCGGATGAAAAAGGCCTCGGCCTGATCACTCCTCACGGCGGTCCATCAAGCCCGGCATCCGTGTGCCGGGCTTTTCTGTGCGGCGGGGTGCGACCAAAAAGGTCTGAATGCGGCGTTGCACAGCAGCGGCGCTTGACGTTCAATCCGTGGCAGGAAAACCTGGCGGGAACGTGAACATGGATGTCGAGGTATTGAAACTGGGTGCCGAGGCCACCTTCCGGCTTCAGCAGGAAGCGTGGCAGGCGCAGCGCGCGCATGTGAATGCCAATTCGCCGTTCTACCGGGAACTCTGGCAGGGCCGGCCGGCGCCAGAAGACCTTCGCGATCTCGCAGAACTACCGTTCTCCGACAAATCCCAACTCAGGATTTCGCAGGCGGATCACTCGCCATTCGGCGACTACCTTGCAACGCCGCGCAACAGGATTTCACGGGTCCACCGCACTTCCGGTACGACGGGCCAGGCGATGAACCTTGCGCTCTCGGCATCGGATTGCACCATGACCGAAATCATCGGCGGACGATGCCAGAGGTCGGCAGGGCTTACACCCGGCCACATGGTCGTACACTGCCTCAATTACCAGATGTGGATGGGAGGGCTGACCGACCACATGACACTGGAGCGGGCCGGCGCGACGGTGGTGCCCTTTGGCGTCGGAGGTTCCGAACTGCTGGTGCGCACGATTCTCGAAACCGGCATCGACGCCATTTCCTGTACGCCTTCCTATCCGGCAGTGCTGGAAAAGGTGATTGCCGAGAAGTTCCCGGGTGTGAAGCCCAAGGATCTGGGTCTCAAGCTCGGGCTATTCGGAGGCGAGGCAGGGCTGGACGATCCGGCGCTGCGCCAGCGGTTCCGCGATGTGTGGGGAATGGAAGCGCGCAACGCCAATTACGGCGTGTCGGACGTTTTCTGCAATTTCGCCTCGCAGTGCGAACTTGATACGCGGCTGCACTTCCATGCTGCCGACGTGCTTTTTCCCGAGCTGATCGACCCGGATACCGGTGAAACCGTTCCCATCGCGCCGGGAAGCGAAGGCGAACTCGTGCTCACGCATCTGCAGCGCGAGTGCCAGCCACTGGTGCGTTTCCGGTGCGGCGATATCATCGCTGTAGACGAGACGGAACCTTGTTCCTGTGGAGCCACGGGGTTCCGCTTCCGCGTGGTGGGGCGGAGCGACGACATGGTTGTGGTGCGCGGGCTCAACATGTTCCCGACAATGGTGGCCGCCGTTGTCAATTCCTTCGATTTCCTGTCCGGCGACTACCGGATCGTACTCGATACCCCGCCGCCTTATGATACGCTTCCCGTAACTGCGGAATTGGCAGAGGGCAGGGCGGGGTCTGACGACCTGGTTCGGGAGGTGGAGGCCGGCATCAAGAAGAATCTCGGTTCGACCGCGCACGTGACACTTGTCCCGTATGGCACATTTCCAAGAACCGAGGGCAAGACACGGCGCGTGGAAAGGCGATACTGATGAGCGATTTCACCTATGAGACGATCGAGAGCACGCTGCGCGAAGATAGCGTGCGCATCATCGCCCTGAACCGGCCCGACAGCCTGAATGCCATGAATGCCGCGCTGATACGAGATGTCTCGCTAGCCTTCGACGATGCAAATGCAGATGCCGGGACCAAGGCGATCATCTTTACCGGCAAGGGCAGGGCATTTTGCGCCGGAGACGACCGGAATGCGCATGTCCATCCCGAAAGCGAAGCCGAGGCGCGCGGGCTGGTGAATGCCATCCAGAGGGCCACTCGCTCGATAGTGCTAGGTGCCAAGCCGGTGGTTGGGGCGATCAACGGCTGGGCAGTAGGCGGCGGGTTCGAATGGGCGATCAACTGCGATTTTCCAATCTGGGGCGAAAGCGCCAAGGGATTTTTCCCGGAGGTTTCACTGAATCTGTTCGTCACCGGTGCGGTGACGGCAATCCTTCCCAATCTCGTAGGTCTAAACAAGGCGCGCGAGATGCTGATGCTGGGTGAGCGCTACTCGGCAACGGAACTCAAGGAATCCGGCGTTGCCTGGCGGGTAGTTCCAGACGATCATTTGATGGACGAGGCCATCGAGGTTGCGGGAAAACTCGCAAGCCTGCCGCCGCTTTCCCTGCATGCCATGAAACGCGTGCTCAACCAGGCGGGTGCCGCGAACATCAACCTTGCCCTGGATCTTGAGACCGAGGCCACGGTTGCGGGCTTTCTCGATCCTGAAACGACGCGGCTGCTCAAGGACTTCTAGACCGTCTCACCTCGGGGTGAAAAGGCCTATCCAGTTGCGGATTTCCGCTCGCGCAGGATGATATAGATCCCGCTGGCAATGATAATTGCTGCTCCGGCATAGGTAATGACATCGGGAATTTCGCCCCACAGGAACCAGCCCAGGATCGTTGCCCAGATGAGGGCGGTATAGTCCAGCGGTGCGATCACGGATGCGGGGGCAAACCGGAATGCCTGTGTGATCATGGTCATGCCGGTTGTGCCGGCAAGCGCTATTGCAAAGAAAAGCCAGAGGTGTTCGGGGCGCAGCGCGATCCAGACGAAGGGCACGATGCAGGCGCTCATGATGGCGCTGGTGCCGGTGAGGTAGAGCAGCAGGGTCCACACGCTTTCACGCGGATCGACAAGGCGTGCGCTCAACATCAGCAGCGCGTAGACAAAGGCGGTTGCCACCGGCAGCATCGAAATGGGTTCGAATGTCCCTGCACCTGGCCTGACGACCACAAGAACGCCGGCAAAGCCAGCAAGGACCGCCAGCCAGCGCCGCCAGCCGACATGCTCGCGCAGCAAGAGCGCCGACAACGCGGTGATGAACACCGGTGCGATGAAGACAAGTGCTGTCGCCTCGGCAAGGCCAAGATGCTTGATAGAGGTGAAGAAGAGTATCGTCGCGAATATCCAGAGTGCGCCGCGCGCGAAATGCGTGGCTGGCCGGTGCGAGCGGAGGGCTGCCTGCCCGCCCATTCTCAGTGCAAGGTAGAATGCGAATGGCAAGGAAATGACGTTGCGCATGAAGAGGATCTGAAGCGGCGCATAATGGGCTGTAAGCGTCTTGGCCAGGGCGTCGTTGACGCAAAGAAACGCCACGCCAACCGTCATCAGCAAGATGCCGTTGACTGTCCGGCTTTGAGGTTGAATTGCGGCGGTTTGCATCGGAGATACCTGTCGTGTGCACGGGAAAGCCCGGCCAAAGCCGGGCATGCGGCCTTTCCCTGATATACAATTGGCGATGTGCCGGAAAGTGCTGACCTGCAACAGTTCCGCACAGGCCTCGTGGTTGCCAGGCCAGGACACTTTTCACGCGAGGAATTTTTGAATACATTTTCAAACGCGGCGTTTCTTATTGTACAGGCTTGCGGGTGCCGCGGAGGTCGCGAAACGATTTTGCATGGGGAACGTGGATGTCATTCAGTGCAAAGATGACTGATGATCTTGTAAAGATTGCCTCGGCAGGGGGTGGCTTCGAACTGAATGCCAGTGGACGGAAAATCGAGGATCTCATCCGCATCGCGGAGGCCGCACAATTGGGAGATTGCGTCGTGACCATGACCGGTGTCGGGAGGATGCCGACTTCGGATCTGGTGGCAATCGCAAAGGCCGGACCCGGCCATGTGCGCTTCATAGGCGTGTCCACGGACACCTAGAAAAGCCCTGCCAACTCTTTGGCGAGCAGCTTCGGTATCAAGCCGAATTCCCCGGGGTGCTCTCGCAGGTCTGGGCTGCGGCAGCAGCAACGAAAGGGTGCAGTGGGAACCTTGCCGTTTCAACGCGCGTTGAGACAGCGTGACCTACATTCAAAGCATAGTCGAAAATCCCTGGTTCCTGTCTGCCTGGGCCGGTTTTGCGGTACTCGGCGTGGCCATCGTCGGATACGATCTGGTTCACAAGAACGCGCATCTCATGCCGCTCATGAAACTCGTATGGCTGCTGACCGTGGCCTATTCCGGGCTGATCGGGGTTGCGATCTACTGGAACACTGGCCGCAAGCAGATCCCGGACGACGGTTTGTGGCGGCGGTCATTCAGATCGGTGGCGCATTGTTATTCCGGTTGCGGGCTTGGCGAGATCATTGGTGTCATGATCACGGTTGGAATTCTCGGCTGGGGCAATCTGGGAACAGGCATAACGACCTTCATACTTGCCTTTGCCGTGGGATTCGCCCTGACACTGGGGCCTCTCCTTCAGGATGGCGTGGAGTTGGCCACCGCATTGCGTGACACCGTCATTGCCGAAACACCATCCATTGCGTTGATGGAGGTAGTGGCAATCGGGGTCGACCTGGTGCTGGCGGGGTCTGCCAATCTCGGTGACATCAGGTTCTGGTCTTCGCTTGTCGTTTCCCTGACCTGCGGCCTGTTTGCCGCCTATCCGGTAAATGTTCTCCTTGTACATTTCGGGGTGAAGGAGGGCATGATGGACCCTCGAATGACACACTGACGAATTTCCGGACTTCCGGCCCGCTGGTCGACACGACCAGGGGAAGCCTGATATCGCGGAGCTTCTTTGCTGCTTGACGCCGTACCGTACGGTACGGTACAGAGTGGGCGAGGAGATGTTCATGAACATGGCAGTCAAGACAAGGGCCGGCCAGGAAACAGCAGCGGACGAGCGCACGGAGGAATTTTCCGTTCGTCAGCGCGAGGTTCTGGACGCGGTACTGGCCCTTATGGTCGAGGAGGGCGACGGTTTCTCCATGGCCGCTGTGTGCCGCCGGGCGAGTTGTTCCAAGGAAACGCTCTACAACTGGTTCGGCGACCGGGACGGGCTACTGACGGCTACCGTTCAATGGCAGGCATCGAAAGTGAAGATGCCGGTACTTCCGGGCGAGGGGCTTTCGCGGGTGGCGCTCGAACGGGCGCTGGCCGGGTTCGCCGCCAACTGGCTGGCCGTTCTGACCAGCGATCTTTCGATCGCTCTCAACCGAGCAGCCGTTTCCCATGCGGGGCAGGGCGCGGGTTCGGGCAAGAGCAGACTGGGCGAGATCGTACTGACCAACGGGCCGGACGCGATGCGCCGCAGGCTCGATCCGCTGTTTGCGGCCGGGCGCGATGCGGGGCTTCTGGCCTTCGAGGATGCGGCAGAACCATTTCGCGCCTTTTTCGGACTCGCCATCGGCGACACGCAGATCCGCGTGCTGCTGGGCGGGACGGTAAGGCTGACGGAAGCCGAAAGGGAACATCGTGCTGCCCTGGCAGCCAAGCAATTCCTGGCGCTCTACGGCACGTAGGCACCGGGTGGAAAATGCCGCCGGCGGCGTCAATGCCTGCCGGGGGAGGAAGACTTAAACAGACAGGCAAACACGGAAAACAGGAGAGTACCCATGCGTGTTTATTACGATCGCGACGCCGATCTCAATCTCATCAAGGGCAAGAAGGTTCTCATCGTTGGCTACGGTTCGCAGGGCCGCGCCCATGCGTTGAACCTCAAGGACAGCGGCGCGAAGGATGTTCGCATCGCGCTTCGTGAGGGTTCTGCCACCGTCAAGAAAGCCGAGGCTGATGGCTTCGAGGTCATGAGCGTTTCAGATGGCGCCGCCTGGGCTGACCTGATGATGATGGCAACGCCTGACGAACTGCAGGCAGGCATCTACAAGAACGAGATTGCAGGCAATATCCGTGACGGCGCTGCCATTGCATTCGCCCATGGCCTCAACGTTCACTTCGGCCTGATCGAGCCGAAATCGACCGTCGATGTTCTCATGGTCGCACCGAAAGGTCCGGGCCACACGGTTCGCGGCGAATACATGAAAGGCGGCGGTGTGCCCTGCCTGATCGCTGTTCACCAGGATGCTTCCGGCAACGCGCATGACCTCGCTCTCTCCTACGCCTGCGGCGTTGGCGGCGGCCGTTCGGGCGTCATCGAAACCAACTTCCGTGAAGAGTGCGAAACCGATCTCTTCGGCGAGCAGGTGGTTCTCTGCGGCGGTCTGGTAGAACTGATCCGCGCCGGTTTCGAAACCCTGGTCGAGGCCGGTTATGCACCGGAAATGGCCTATTTCGAGTGCCTGCACGAAGTGAAGCTGATCGTCGACCTGATCTATGAAGGCGGCATTGCCAACATGAACTACTCCATCTCCAACACCGCGGAGTGGGGCGAGTACATGTCCGGCCCGCGCATCATCACTGATGAGACCAAGGCCGAGATGAAGCGCGTTCTGCACGACATCCAGTCCGGCAAGTTCACCTCCGAGTGGATGCAGGAGTGGCATTCCGGCGCTGCCCGTTTCAAGGCAACCCGCCGCATGAACGACGAGCATCCGATCGAGGAAGTAGGCGAGAAACTGCGCGGCATGATGCCGTGGATCAAGTCGAACGCACTGGTCGACAAGGCGAAGAACTAAACCGCGCTTGCCGGTCGCGAACCACGGCTGATTTCAGTTTGCGCTTCCTCGCGGTCTAGCCGCTGCGGGGAGCACGGGCGGATCAAGTCGAGCGCACTGGCCGACGAGGCGAAGAACCAGGCCCTTCGGGCTGATACGTACAGGCGCTCGAGCGTCAACGATCAAAAGCGAGGGCCGTGGCGAAAGCTGCGGCCCTTGTTCTTCGATGCCGGAGAATCGGTACCCCGGTTGCTATTGGGTTACCTTCGTTGCGCTCATGCGGTTCCAGGCAAGCAGTCCGATGATGGCGGCGACGCCAGCCGCTTCGACCGCCAGGTCCGGCCAGAAGACGGCAATGATGGCAGGGAGCAACGCCACGCGCTGCCAAACGGGCATTTTGGCAAACAGGAAGCCCTCCAGCATGGCGGCGAAGGCAACCAGTGCGACGATTGCGATGAAGCCCGTCCAGATGACGAGCGGCAATGGTCCGCCGATGATGATCTCCTTGTTGAACACCATGAAAAGCGGAATGAGGTACAGGCCCTTGGCGTATTTCCACGCCTGAACGCTTGTCTCCATCGGCCGGGACCCGGCAATCGCGGCTCCGGCGAATCCGGCGAGTGCCACGGGCGGGGTGACATTGGAATCCTGCGAATACCAGAACACCACCAGGTGGGCGATGAGAAGCGGAACGCCAAACTCGCTGGTCAGTGCAGGGCCGACCAGGATGATGAGGACGATATAGGCAGCGGTCACCGGCAGGCCCATTCCGAGAATGAGGCTTGCAATAATGACGAGAATGAGCGCCAGAATGATGTTGCCGCCGGAGAAGGCCAGCATCATGGCCGAGAATTTCAGTCCCAGGCCCGTCAACCCGACGACGCCGACAATGATGCCCGCGACGGCACAGGCGGCAGAGACCGCGACGGCGTTGCGTGCGCCGAGTTCCAGGGCTTTCAGGGTGAGTTTGGCACCGCGCCAAACGAGGGATTTCAGTCCTTCGAGTGTGGGTTCATTTGTGGCGTAATTCCACAGTGCCCGTGCCGAAGCTGCGGCAATCACGGCGACGATTGCATAGAAGCCCACGCGCATGGGCGAATATCCCGCCACCAGCAGGAAGATCAGTGCCACCAGCGGCAAGAGAAAATGCCAGCCATCGGCCAGCACATCGCGGGTTTTCGGCAGGTCTTCCCTGGCCATGCCCTTGAGCCCCTGCTTGACCGCTGCAATGTGCACCAGGAGATAGACTGACCCGAAGTAGAGAATTGCCGGGAAGATCGAAACCAGAACGATGTCGATATAGGGCGTTCTGGTGAACTCGCTCATGAGAAATGCGCCCGCGCCCATGAGCGGCGGCATGATCTGCCCGCCAGTGGAGGCTGCAGCTTCGATCCCGCCGGCCTGTGCCGGGCGGTAGCCAAGACGCTTCATGAGGGGAATCGTGAAGGCGCCGGTGGTGACGACGTTTGCAATGGCGGAACCGGAGATCGATCCCATTCCAGCCGATGCGATCACGGCGGCCTTGGCAGGGCCTCCGCGCTGACGGCCGGTCGTCGCGTAGGCGAGGTCGATGAAGAACTTGCCCGCGCCGGTTACTTCCAGAAAGGCACCGAACAGGACGAAGACGAAGATGAAGGTGGCGGCCACGCCAAGCGGGATGCCGTATATGCCTTCTGCGCCAAGTGTCATCTGGCTGGCCACGCGGTCCAGCGAATAGCCGCGATGGTTCAAAATGCCGGGCAGCCAGTCGGCGAGCCACGGCAGTTCGCCACGGCGTCCGGCGAAGGCGTAGGCAAGAAACACGGCGGCAATCACGGTCATGATCGGGCCAACAGCGCGGCGCGCAGCTTCCAGAACCAGCAAGACCGTCAGGATGCCGACTGCCACGTCGATCGTTCTCGGAAATATCGCGTTGGCGATTGTGTCGATGTTTGCGGGTACCCAGTAGCCGGCAAGAATTGCGCCCGCGATCAGCGGTCCGTCGATCAGCCAGCCGGCAATACCGCGTTTGCGGGTGACGCCGAAGGCGGGATAGATCAGGAAGCAAAGAACCAGGATGAAGCCCAGATGGATTGGCCTCTGGAAGAACAGTCCAAGGGGCTGAACGCCCGCCGCGTAGAGCTGGAACAGCGAAAGGGCTATGCCGATCAGGGTTATCGCCCTGAGCACAAGCGGGTGCTCGTCCACATTTTCGCTTGCGGTTTCCGCTTTGGTGTCAGGGGTGTTTTCGCTCATTTTCCGGGTTCCGGCTCAAGGCTGATGCGAACACGGTCGTGTTCGGCAACGCGTGAAATCGAAAAGGTCTGGCCCGCCACCTGTATGCGGTGATTGACGGTGGCATACCGGCCGGGACGCAGCACGTAGGAATTTCCCGGTACTGCCTCATCTATGTCCTCGATCCAGTAGCCGCCCATGCCGTCCGACAACTGTCTGCCTCTTCCGGGGATATGATCCAGTCCGGCGGCGAAGTCGGGAAGATGCGAACGCACAAGGACCATCCGGCCCTTCCTGTTCTGGTAGCAGTCCGAAACCTCGAACCCCTTAACGGAATGATTCCACAGGACGCACCAGGTGCCATTCGCCTTAACCGGAAAGCGGGCAAGCAGTTCTCCGCTGCCCGCCTCGGTTACGGACAGGATGGCGGCAGACGCCGGCAAGGTGGTGGCGGCAGAGATAAGGAGGGCGGCAAACAGCCGCCCCCGCATGATCGGTCTCATCTGGCCGCGATCACGGACGCAGGTTGTCCGGGATGTTGGCGCCGGTTTCCTCGTAGTAGCGGATGGCACCCGGATGCAGCGGAATCGGCGTGGCGTTTAGCGTGAACTCCACGGTGGTCTGATTGGCTGCAGGGTGAACGGCTCTCAGATCGGCAATATGTTCGAACATCGCCTTGGTGATCTTGTAGACGAGTTCCTCGTCCATGGCAGAAGATGCCACGAGGACGTTGGGCACGCCGACGACGGCAACCTCACTATCCACCCCGTTGTAGATTCCGCCGGGCAGCTTGGTGCTGGCAAAGATCGGGTTGGCCTTGCGGGCAGCAGCGATCTCGTCTTCCGAAAGCGGTATCATCTTGATTTTCTGCGATGTCGCCAGGTTCAGGATCGAGGAAGTCGGAGCACCCACGCTCCAGAAGCCTGCATCGATGTCGCCGTTGGCGAGCGCGTCAGCGGTTTCGTTGAAGTTCAGGCGCTGTTCCTCGATGTCGTCATAGGTGATGCCATTGGCTTCGAGAATCTGTGCGGCATTGACTTCGGTGCCCGATCCCGGAGCGCCGATGGAAACCCGCTTGCCTTTCAGGTCGGCCAGCGAATTGATGCCGCTGCCCTCCAGCGTCACGATCTGGACCATGTTCGCATAGAGGGAAGCCACACCCCGGATCATTTCAAGCTGCTGGCCGTCAAAGCGGCCGGTGCCGGTCTGGGCCTGGGCGACGGTGTCGGCAAGGCCGATGGCCAGATCGGCATCGCCGGTGGCAACCAGTCCCATGTTCTCAACGGAAGCGCCGGTGACTTCCGCGCTGGCGGAGTATCCCTCGACGTTCTTGTTGATGATCTCGGCCAGTCCGCCACCCATCGGGTAATAGACGCCGCCGGTTCCGCCGGTGGCGATGGACAGCTGCTGCTGTGCCAGTGCGGGTGTTGCGACGATCGCCAATGCTGCTGCGATCACGGTAGCTATGCGCATGTTATTCCTCCCTTTGCCAATTGCTTCATATACAATCGGCTTTTTTCGATGATGTTCCGGTCTCCCGTTCTTAAGTGAACCGTCTGGAGTTTGCCCCATGGCGTCCGCCGGTTCAACCGCCGTTCGGCCAGAACCGGAACATCTGCAAAATAGGTCAGCATTATTGACATAAATTGCGGAGGGTGTAGAAATCGCCCACTTTGCCCGAACGGGTTTCTTCCAGAGGTCCATCATGTCTTCCGATAACGCTCCTTCCACTGTTTCTGCGGGCGACCGTCACATCGACTGGGAGCAGGTCTTTGCCTCCCGCATGGGCCGGATGAAGGCGTCCGAAATCCGCGAGCTGCTGAAGCTTCTTGAGCAGCCGGACATCATCTCCTTCGCGGGCGGCATTCCCGACCCCGCTCTCTTTCCGAAAGAAGCGTTCGCCGAGGCCTATGCCGAGGTGCTGGGAGGCGAGGGGGCCGGAGCTGCCCTGCAATATTCGGTTTCGGAAGGATACAAGCCGCTTCGCAAATGGATCGCCGGCGAAATGGCGGGCATCGGCGTCGAGTGCACGGAAGACAACATCCTGATCGTTTCAGGTTCCCAGCAGGCACTGGACTATCTTGGCAAGCTGCTGCTGTCGCCAGGAGATACCGCGCTGGTCAACTGGCCGACCTACATGGGAGCGCTGGGCGCATTCAACGCCTACGAGCCGAACTACGACCGGCTAAAGGCGGGTGCCAACCGCAGCGCAGACGACTACCGCGAGACGGCCGAAGCGCATGGGGGCAGGGTAAAGTTTGCCTATCTCTCTGTCGATTTCGCAAATCCTACTGGCGAGACACTCGATCTGCGCGAACGCGAGAGCATTCTCGATCTTGCCGCCGAAATGGACATCGCGATCATCGAGGATGCGGCCTATCAGCGCCTGCGATATGACGGCGAGGCCGTGCCGCCGATCCTTGCGCTTGAGATCGAGCGCACGGGATCGATAGATTCCTGCCGCACGCTCTATTGCGGTTCGTTTTCCAAGACGCTGGCGCCCGGGCTTCGTCTCGGGTGGATCTGCGGCGCCAGGGACGTGATTTCGAAACTTGTGCTGATGAAGCAGGCGGCAGACCTGCACTCCTCGACGATCAACCAGATCGCAATCGCCAAGGTTGCCGAAAAGCATTTCGAGGAACAGGTCGCGAAGCTGCGGAAGACCTATTCCGAACGCCGCGACGCAATGGTCGCAGCGCTGGAAAGGCACATGCCCGAAAATGTCCGCTTCACGCGGCCCGAGGGCGGCATGTTCGTCTGGATCACCCTGCCGGATCACCTGGATGGCGCGGACCTGCTGGCGAAATCGCTGAAGACAGAGAAGGTCGCCTTCGTGCCTGGACGCGCCTTCTTTGCAGACGGGTCGAATGGCAACACGATGCGGTTGTCCTTCTCCTGCGCCGGCGAAGCCGTGATAGAGGAAGGCATCTCGCGCCTTGGCAGGCTACTGAAAACCGTCTGCTGACGATTCCCCAGCCGGCTGCCGTCAGTTGGCGGCGTTCTTGCGCCAGGGCGGCGTGTAGAATGGCGATGCGCAATATTTGACACGGCCATCAGAAGTGCGCCAGTTGTTCCACTCGGCCCTGAATCCGGGCTTCTGCTTGCGGCACCATTCCACGTGCCCCGGCGTGTTCCTGGCCTTCTTCGCTTCTTCCTTGAAACCCTTGTCGAGCAGCATCAGGGGAAGCAGTTGCGCGCTGGCCGGCGTTGCCACCGGACCAAGCGACATGGTGCTGGCGGCGATTGTTGCTGCGAGCAGCGGACGGATCATCTTCATTCGGTTCTCCCAATTTCCATGCCGGTTTGTCTCGTCCGCATGGTTGCAGGTTTTTGTGCCGATGTTCAATTGCCAACTTGCACGGCAGCGGAGGCAGCCGGGCAGTGTTTCCTTGTTCCGGTGATTGCCTTAAGGTCGCGGCGATTCAACCTTCGCCAGGCGCATCCCGTTTCATGACCCTCCGCATTGCCACATTCAACGCCGAAAACCTGATGCAGCGTTTCGACTTTTCCGGTTTCCGCAACGAGTTGAGGCGTGACCGGACCCTGCAGATGCTGGATATCCGCGACAAGAAGCATTTCGAACAGTTGGAGCAGGCGCGCATCGTTGCCCATACCGACGACACGATGCAGCTGACCGCGCTGGCGATAGCAGACACGAATGCGGACATCATCTGCCTGCAGGAGGTTGAAAACCTCGATGCGCTGCATGCCTTCGAATACGGCTATCTCTTCAAGATGATCGGCTCGGGCTACCGTCACAAGTATCTTGCGGAAGGTAATGACGGGCGCGGCATCGATGTCGCGGTCATGACACGGGAAGAAACCGCCAGCGGCCAGGAAATCGAATTCGTCAAGATGCAGAGCCACGCACACCTGACCTACGAGGCGGCGGGTCTCTACAACGATGACCTCAAACGCATGGGTGAACTGCCGCACGAACGGATTTTCAGGCGCGATTGCCTGGAAATCGATTTCAGGATTGGCGGCAAGCCAATGACGTTTTTCGTCGTCCACTTCAAGTCGATGGGAAATGGCAGGGACGGTGAGGACGGGCGTACCTACACGATGCCGATACGGCAGGCAGAGGCGCGCGCGACACGGCAGATCATCGAGAGCCGGTTCGGCAAGGGCAAGACCGCCGGGAAGCGATGGATGGTATGCGGAGACTTCAACGACTACCGCTCGCGCATCGTGGTCGAGGGAACGCATCACAGCGGTTACCGCTTCACGCCCGTCAATGAAAATGCGAGCGGGTTCGATCCACTGCTGGGAGGCGGGTTTTCGGAAAGCCTGGTGGCGCGCAGACCCGAGATGGACCAGTGGACCCTCTATCACTCGCGCGGGCCGCAGGAACAGCATCTTTGCCAGCTCGACTACCTGCTTGCCTCGCCTGTACTCGCCGATCGAAATCCCAAAGCCGTTCCCGAGATTATCCGCGCCGGGCAACCCTGGCGCACCCCGTTTCCCGAGGGCCAGGAAGTGGATCGCTATCCGCGTACCGGGTGGGACCGGCCGAAGTCCTCCGACCACTGCCCGGTGGTGGTGGAACTGAATATCGTCTAGCATCGCCTATGCAGCAGACTTGGCGATTTGGCTCGGAAGGCCATAGTTCTAGGGAGTTGTAACGGGTGCGGCCAAAAGGGAACAACCATGCTCTCGCTTTTTGAAATTGCGGCATTGCTGCTGGCGATCTCTGCCTTTTTCGGCTGGTTCAATCACGTTATTCTCAGGCTGCCGCATACCATCGGCCTCCTGGTGATGGCGCTCATCACCTCCCTGGCACTCCTGCTTCTGGAACACTTTGTGCCATCGCTTGCAATCACGGACACGATGCAGGCAGCCATAGGCCAGATCGATTTCTATTCCACCGTCATGGAGGGGATGCTTGCCTTCCTGCTGTTCGCCGGCGCACTTCACGTGGATTTCGATTTCCTGAAGGATCAGAAATGGCCGATCACCGTATTGGCCACGCTGGGCGTGCTGATCTCTACCTTCGCGGTTGGCGGGGGACTTTGGTACCTGTCCGGCAGCATGGGCTTCCAGATACCGCTTGCCTGGGCGCTGGTATTCGGTGCCCTGATTTCGCCCACCGACCCGGTTGCGGTTCTCTCGCTCTTGAAATCGGTCAACGTTCCGCACTCGCTCGAAGCCAAGATCGCGGGCGAATCCCTGTTCAATGACGGTGTAGGCGTCGTGGTTTTCACCATCCTTCTTGCCATAGCCCTTGGAAGCGGAGGGCACGGAGGCGAGACTTCGCAAATCGAAGCGGCGCATGTGGCGGAACTGTTCTTCGTCGAAGCGGGCGGGGGCGCAATCCTGGGCCTGCTCACCGGCTGGATCGCCTACCGCGCAATGGCGACGATGGACCAGTACACGCTTGAAATCCTGATTACGCTGGGTGTCGTTGCCGCGACCTATGCAATTGCACTTCGCCTGCACATTTCGGGGCCGATTGCCGTTGTCATAGCAGGGCTTCTAATCGGCAATCGCGGCGCCAGAATCGGCATGAGCGAGACCACGCGCCAGCACCTGTTCGAGTTCTGGGAACTGATCGACGAGATACTCAACTCGGTGCTGTTCCTGCTGATCGGTCTCGAGGTGCTTATCCTCAGATTCGATCCGTCTCTGGGCTGGCTGGCCCTGCTGTGCATCCCGCTGGTGCTGGTAGCCAGGTTCATTGCTGTCAGTATTCCGATAGCGGCGTTGTCGCGCTTGCGGCCGTTTTCGGCAGGTGCAATTCCCGTTCTGACCTGGGGTGGATTGCGTGGCGGTATATCGGTGGCGCTGGCGCTGTCGTTGCCTGACAACGAGTACAAGCCCCTCATCCTTACGGCCACCTATGCCGTTGTCCTGTTCTCGATCATCGTGCAGGGGCTGACCGTCACCAGGGTCATCAACCGGACGGTCGATCCGACGCTTCTTTGAAGTGTGAACGGGTAATCGGGCTTGTGGTTGGCATTCCATTCCGGAAAACAGAAGCCGGCCGATGACTGAGATGCCGGGTTCCGCCCCATCGGCAATCAGTCACCAGCCGGCTTGACCGGGTTCACAGGTTCCGCCACGGACCCGCAGCGAGGGGGGCTGGTGTCCGTCCTGTATTCCGGTCGGGCCCGGGAAAAGTGTAACCCGGACGTGAAGGCGGTTAGTTGCGGAGAGCAAAGGCATTGTTCCGGGGGGCAATCAGCCAGATCGGACCCGGCAGGGCATGCCTCGACCACTCCTTCCGCCGCAACCGGCGAGGTGGGTGGGGGTTACCCGCGCCGGTTCTCAAGGCGCAAACCGGACTGGAGAGAGACTTCTGCCCGCCATTGCGCATTTCCCTTTGACGACCAGCCGGTGGTGCGAACGGGTCTTCGTGAAGACCCGGCGCGAACCCGAATGCGTTCGTCAATGGTGGGAGACTGGCTGCGGATTGTGTTTCTGGATGGGTCGAAAAGTGGCCGCAAATCGGCAGATCGACGCCAACAACCGTAGTCACATTTAAAATTGCGGCAAATCAAAACCGTGAAGCATTACGCTACATTTCGTGAGATTTCACGGATGTGAATCGCAAGCGAGGCAAGCGTCGCAGGGATGCACAATTGATGGACGTAGCGTAAGGGTGGGGAAGGTCCGGGAAGATTGTTCGTCGCGCTTGCCTGAACGCTTGAGCCGTGGCACCACTTTCACCGCGACAGGAGGAGCTTTCGTGGAAAAGGATTTCAAACTCGAAACACTGGCATTGCATGCCGGCCATGTTCCGGACCCGGAACATGGGTCACGCGCCGTACCGATTCACCAGACTACGTCCTATGTCTTCCGGGATGCGCGCCATGCTGCTGCGCTCTACAACATGGAGGAGGGCGGACATCTCTATACGCGCATTTCCAACCCCACCATTGCTGTGCTCGAACAGCGTCTGGCGGCGATGGAGGGCGGAGCAGCCTGCGTTGCGGTATCGTCCGGCATGGCGGCATTGCACGCGGTTACGACCATGCTGGTTTCGGCGGGCGATCACATCGTCTCAACCGCGCAGCTCTATGGCGCGAACATCAACCTGCTCAAGAACACAATGCCGCGTTTCGGCGTGGAGACGAGTTTCGTGCACGGGCGCGATCTTGATGGGCTGAAGGCGGCGATCCGCGAGAACACGAAATTCCTGTTCTGTGAAATGATCGGCAATCCGGGACTCGACGTCCTGGATGTGGAGGCGGTCGCGAGGATTGCCGATGAGGCCGGTATCCCGCTTGTCATGGATGCCACATTCTGCACACCGTATCTTTTCAAGCCTCTCGATCACGGGGTCAATGTAGTCGTTCATTCCCTTACCAAGTGGCTGGGCGGTCATGGCACGACGATTGGCGGGGCAATTGTCGATGGTGGCAATTTCAACTGGGGCGGAAAGAATGCGGACGGATCCGAGAAGTGGCCGACACTTGCAGCGCCGCATTATGCGCTCGATGGCATCGTGTTCTGGGAGGAGTTCGGGCCGATAGCGCTGTCTGCGCGCATCCGCGCCGAGGCAATGTACAATTTCGGCCCGACGCTCTCGCCAATGGCTGCCTTCCAGTTGCTCCAGGGGATCGAAACCCTTCCGCTCAGGATGGAGCGGCATATGGAAAACACGGCAAAGCTCCTTGATTTCCTGTCTGCACACGAGGCGGTGAGCTGGGTTCGTCATCCAAGCCTGCCGGAGCACCCCGACCACGAGACCGCGAAGCGGCTGCTGCCGAAAGGTGCCGGCGGTGTCATCGCCTTCGGCATCAAGGGCGGACGCGCTGCCGGTGCGGCGTTCATCGAGAATGTCCAGGTTGCTTCGCATCTGGCCAATGTGGGCGATGCCAAGACGCTGGTCATTCATCCTGCTTCAACGACCCATTCCCACATCTCGGCAGAGGACATGAAGGCAGGCGGCCTGTCGGATGACATGATCCGGCTATCCGTTGGACTGGAGAATTTCGACGACCTGAAAGCCGATTTCGATCGTGCGCTCAAGATTGCAGCCAAAGCCGCTCAGGCTGCGGGGGGAACGGCATGAAACTGAATGTGGACGGCAACGAAGTCTATTTCTCAACCGGCGGGCGGGCGCATGCAGATGGCCGTCCCTTCGTCATGTTCCTGCATGGTGCGGGCTTCAACCATCTGACCTGGCCGCTGCAGGTGAGGGCCATGGCATATGACGGCTACAACGTGATCGCTGCGGATATGCCGGGCCACGGACTTTCCTCTGGCGAGCCGATCGAGGGTATCGAGGCGCAGGCTGTATGGGCGCTGAAGCTGCTTGATGCAGCCGGGGCGAAGGATGCAATCGTCGTTGGACACAGTCAGGGGGGGCTGATCGCGCTTGAAATGGCAAGCCAGGCCCCGGAACGGGTGAAGGCGATTGCCTTTGTTGCGACAGCGGCGGCCATACCCGTCAACGGGCAGTTGATCGCGCAAGCCGAGAAGGACCCGCATGGCGCCTATGCCAACATGCTTGACTGGGCGCACGGGCAGGCGGCGCACATGCACGACAACACATGGCCCGGTGCATCCCACCTGAACTATGGTGTGCATGTCATGGAGATGGGCAACCCGCAGGCGCTGGTTGCGGACCTGAAATCCTGTACTGCCTATGAAGGCGGGGAGAAGGCGGCATCGTCGCTCAAGGTTCCGGCCATGGTGGTGCTTGCGGAGCAGGACCGGATGACGCCTGCCAAGTTCGGGCGTTCCCTGGCGAAGATGATCCCGGATTGCGAACTGCATGTCATCGGGGGAAGCGGCCACACGATACCCACCGAGAAGCCGCGCGAATTGAACGCGTTGCTGAGGGCGTTTCTGAAGCGTGCAGAGGCGACGGAAGCCGTGTGATGGACCGCACGCAACTTGAATTCAAGAATTGAGAACGGGGGCCGGGAATGGTCAGTGAAATCAGGAAAGTCTGCGTTATCGGCGCAGGGACCATGGGTACGGGTATTGCGGCGCAGGTCGCCAATGCGGGCGATCATGTGCTGCTGCTGGATATTGCAGGCGACGATGCCAACCGCAATGGCCCGGCAGAAAGGGGTCTCGAAAGGATCGTGAAATCCGATCCGCCTCTGCTGATGAAACCGGAGAATGCGGATCGCATTTCCGTCGGCAACATTTCCGACCATCTGGGTGCGGTTAGTGAATGCGACTGGATCGTCGAGGCAATCGTCGAACGCCTGGATATCAAGCGCAGGCTCTACCGCGATCTCCTGCCGAACCTGAAAGAAGGTGCGCTGGTTTCCTCCAATACCTCGACCATACCGATTTCGCTCCTGATGGAAGACATGCCGCACGAGTTGCGGCAGCGTTTCTCCATTACCCACTTCTTCAACCCGGTTCGCTACATGCGGCTGCTAGAACTTGTCGAAGGTCCTGACACCCAACCGGAAGTCATGGCGTTGCTGGCGGACTACTGCGACCGCAAGCTTGGCAAGGGAGTGGTGCGGTGCGCCGATACGCCGGGTTTTCTTGGCAACAGGGTGGGCGTCTATGCCATGCAGAAGGCCATCCACGAGGCGATGGCACTTGGCATAGACATCGAGGATGCGGATGCGATTTTCGGCCGTCCGATGGGTATTCCGAAGACCGGTGCCTTCGGGCTGTATGACCTGATTGGTCTTGACCTGATGGCCGACGTGGTGCGCTCGCTGCGCTCCATCCTTCCCCAGGGCGACCCGTTCCACGAGGTCGGTGCCGAGAACGCGCTGGTCAACTCCCAGGTCGAGAAGGGCTATACGGGCAACAAGGGCGGGAAGGGTGGTTTTTACACCCGGCAGGACGGCAAGGCGATGGCGATCGATCTTGCCACCGGCCAATGGCGTGAACGCAAGAAGGACCTGCCCGGGATTGCAATTGCCGGCGAAAGGGAAGGGCTGGGCGCGCTCATTGCGGGCGACGACAGGCTTTCCGAGTTCGCCTGGCGGGTGCTTTCGGGGATCCTGACTTATTCCGCTTCGCTGGTGCCCGAGGTAACGCACAGCCCGCAGGACATCGATGACGCGATGAAGCTGGGCTACAACTGGATTCGCGGGCCGTTCGAGATGATCGACGAGATCGGAACGGACGCCTTTGTCGCCCGGCTTGAAGCGGACGGTCAGCATGTTCCAGAGTTCCTTCGCGAGGCTGCCGGCGAGCCGTTCTACCGGGTAAACGGCAGTTCGCTCGAAGTGCGCCACTGGGGAGGCGAATATGCGCCGGTGGCGCTGCCCGAGGGTGCGGTTCGCTTTCACATGCTACGCCGGACGCTGAAGCCGGTGGTGGAAAATGACAGTGCCAGCCTGTTCCATATCGATGGCGGGGTGCGGCTGGTGGAGTTCCACTCCAAGGCCAACGCACTTGATGACAAGTCCATGGAAATTGTCATGGCAGCGGCGCAGGATCCGGGGCCGGGCATCATCGTGCACAATGATGGGCAGCACTTCTCGGCAGGGGTTAACCTGGAGCGCTTCAAGGCGTTCATCGAAGCGGAGGACTGGGAAGGAATAGACGTGTTTCTTGCCGGTTTCCAGGATGCCGTCGAGGCACAGCTCTATTGCAATGCGCCCGTGGTGGGGGCGCCTTCCGGTCTTGCGCTTGGCGGCGGGTTCGAGGTGCTTGCCCATTGCGATTTGGTGATTGCCCATGCCAACACGGTCATGGGGCTGGTCGAGGCAATGGTGGGCGTGGTGCCTGCGGGTGGTGGTGTCAAGGAGACCTATCTGAGATGGTTCCGCCGCACAGGCGATTGGGAAAAGGCCGCGTGGAACACGTTCAACCAGATCGGCTACGGCAAGACCGGCTCGTCTCCGGACCTGGCTGCGGAGCTGGCCTACTTTGAACCGGGGCGTGACGGGCAGGTGATGAACCGCGACAGGCTGGTGGAAGCTTCCCTTGCTGCCCTCGCCAAATCGCGGGAGGGTTATCGGCCAAGGGCAAGGCCGGAATTCGAACTGGCGGGTGGCGAAGTCTATGCGGCCATGCGCAAGTTCCTGCAGGACGGGCGCGCTTCCGGCAAATTTCTCGATCACGATGTCGTGGTTGCAAGCGAGATTGCGCGGATCGTTACCGGCGGGGAGGGGGCAGCCAAGGCCCAGGTTGGCGAGCGCGACATGTACCGTTACGAGCGGGAAGCGTTCTTGCGCCTGGCCCGGACACCTGAGACTCTGGCGCGTATAGCGGGCATGCTGTCAGGAAAACCGGTAAGAAACTGAGGCGCATCAAGGAATACTTAACGAGTATATATAAACAACCGATACGGGAATCGTTAAAACACTATCGGTGTACTTAGTTTTCCATTTTCGAATACGGTGTAAAGTGTTCGCCGACCGGGGTCCCCTACCCACACCACCCGGTCAGGCCGCAAGTGCACTTGGGCATTGACCTGCTTCCAAGAGAAGCCGGTTACCTTCGGGTTTCCGTTCTTCTGCGTGCTTGCGGCTGTGGGGGGCTCCCCGCCTCAGCTTCGTTCGCAATTTCTCTCACAGTGATCTGCCGTTTCCCAACGGGCAGCCCCACGTGTTGCACGCTTCAGATGTTTATTGGCAGGCCTTGTGATCGGCGGGAAGATCGGAGAAAGTGCGCCAACTTCGAATCCGTATTTCAGCGAGAGGCCGCATTTCATGAAGTTCTACTATTCGCCTGCATCCCCGTTTGTCCGCAAGTGCATGCTGGTCGCCCATGAAAGGGACCTGACCTCAAAGCTGGAGCTGGTAACGGTCAGCACCACGGTTGTGGCGCCCGATCCAAAGCTGGCTGAGGTCAACCCGCTCAAGCGGATCCCGGCACTGGTGACGGACGATGGCGCGCTTCTGGTCGACAGCCGGGTAATCTGCGCCTATCTCGACGCGCTGCATGACGGCAAACGGCTGATCCCGCGTTCCGGGCCAAAGCGGTTCGAAGTGATGACGCTGGAGGCGATAGCCGATGGCATAGCCGATTCTGCTGTCAACAATCGCTACGAGACGGCGCTTCGTCCCGCCGAAAAGCAGTGGAAAGAGTGGAGTGACGGCCAGATGGGCAAGATCACGTCAGCACTCGACTATCTGGAATCCCAGGGAACGCGGTCGCTTGGACGCGAGCCGCATCTGGGTTCACTCGCGCTCGGCAGCGCCCTCGGCTATCTTGATTTCCGCTATCCCGACTGGAACTGGCGCCGCGGCCGTCCGAAGCTGAAACGCTGGTTCGAGAAACTTTGCGAACGTCCGTCCTTCATGGCGACCGATCCGAACAAGAACTGAGGCTGCGGGCCGGGGGCAAAAGGGCATGTCGCGAACCAGTTTCAGGGACCTGATACGCTCGCCGGATGGCGCAATCGGAAAATCCGATTTCAGGCGCGGTGCATTGATCGTGTTTGCGCTGTCGTTGGTCCTCGGCGTGTTGCTGTTCGGGATATTCGAGGTCAACCACGGCATGGCGTGGATGACGGTCGCAGTGGCGCCGTTCTTCGGCGTCATTTTCTTCTTCTCTGCCGCCAGCCTGGTCTATTTCTGGTACTGCCTGTTTGCCAAGCGGCTGCGCAGTGTAGCGCGCGGTCCAGGCCTGTTGTACGGCTGGCTCGCACTCTTGCTCGTTGCAGCGGCTTCGCGGCTTGTCGCCTATCAAAATGAGACCCTGAAACTGGCAACCGAAGGTTGGCTCACCTGGGCGATCTATGTCGCAGACATCTGCGCCATAGCCGCACTTCTGGTTTTTGCCACCTTGCTGGTGGTCTCGTGGTTCGGGGAAGAGAAGACGCCCTGATGCATACAAAGCGAGTCTCCCAATAACGCGCACTCAACCCGGAATGCGCGCCGGAAACCGGGCGTGTTGCTTCGGGGCCGCCGGCTTCAGGATGCGGGAGCGGTTTCTCCGAGGAGGCGCACGTCGCGTCTTGGAACGGGGCGGGCGATGCCATTTGCCTTCAGCGTTCGCCAGATGATGAACAGAACCTCCGAGGATATCCGGTTCCTGCCATCGTCGATGCCCTCGATCCAGAATTCCACGCCGAACTTGATGCCGGTCTCCTCGAAGGCGCGCAATTCGCAATCGGGCATTTCGGGTTCATTGAGAACCTTCGGGTGCTCCGACACCGCGGTCACGATGAGTTCTGGAAGCTGTTCGATGTCGGTGTCGTTTGCCACCAGGAACTCAACCTCGTAGCGCTGCCGCGGATCGTCTCGTGTCCAGTTGACGAAAGTGCCGGTGATGAATTTCTCGTTTGGAACCATGATCTCCTTGCCGTCATAGGTCTCAAGCGTTGCGGAGCGCATGTTGAGTTCCTTGAGAATGCCGGCCCGGCCATCTTCGAGTTCGATGTAGTTGCCAATGTGAATGCTGCGTTCGACCAGGAGGATGATGCCAGAGATGAAGTTCGCGGCTATCTGCTGGAGGCCGAAACCGATACCGACGCCGAGCGCGCCACCGAAGATGGTCAGAGCCGTCAGGTCGAGTCCCAGAACCTGCAGCAGCATGACAAACAGAAACGCGAACAGGGCAATCTGGAAGAGCTTCGCGAACAGCTCCTTTGTCGGGATGTCGAGGGCATCCTGATTGCGGATTGCGGTCTGTCCCGTCCGGCTGGAAATGGAGCCGAGCCAGAAGAAAAACCCACCGGCAAGTGCTGCCTTGATAAGGAAATAGAGCGAGATGCGGATGTTGCCCGCCTGCATGGAAATGCCATCCAGGAAGGCGATGGTGCCGTCAAGCCAGCCAAACACCTGCAGCGTGGCCACCGGAATGCCAAGCCAAAGGGCGGCACTGCGCAGCATCGGGTGGGCGATGAACCGGTTGATCGCGCTGTAGAGCAGGAACACGACAGATATGCCGCGGGCGATCAGTACTAGCCAGTTCGATCCCACCGCCGCATTCACGATATCGACCGCGAAGCCCAGAAGTACATAGATCAGCAGGGGGAACAGCAAATCCGATAGGGCGTAGACGTAGCCACGTATCTTGTACCACTGCACCTCCTTTTCAGGTGGTGTGGCGAACCAGGATACATGTTTCTTCAATTGCCGGGCCGCGACCAGTGCCAGAATCACGCAAGCGAGGATGGCGGCAATCTGTGCATAGAACTGGGGACTGGTGAACCATTCGACCAGAATGCCGAGGACTTCCTTCCCCTGTTCCTGCCACCAGCCCAGATCGAAATACTTGTTCATGCCCGCTTCCCCCACGGTGGATGGCCGTCCCCACAGCCATCTTCAGGTTGCGGGCGCACCATGCGTCAAGACGGGCTGTTCAGGCAATAGGGTATGGTTCCATTACGTAAACTGCGTGAGAAACTTTCAGGATTGATCCGTTTGCGGAAGGTTGCCGGCCATCATTTCGCGCTTGCCGCCAAAGCCCGGCTTCTTGGACACATGGAACCCTGCTGCCTGCAGATTGCGACGGACCCAGCCTGCGGCGGTGTAGGTGGCGAAGCTGCCGCCCGGTTTCGTGTGACGGCAGACTTCCGCCATCAGTTCCGCATTCCATAGCTCGGGATTGCGGGAGGGTGCGAAACCGTCGAGGAACCAGGCGTCCGCGAGAAAATCCATCTGTGGCAGACCGGAATTTGCATCGCGCATTTCAACGGTCAGATGAAGGTTGCCGTTGCCAAATTCCAGACGTTCGGTTTGGCACGTGTAGGCCTCAAGGAAGGGAGCGATTTCGGCTTCCAGTTCCGGCCAGCGTGAAAGCGCCCGTTCCATGTCGGCTAGGGAGAGGGGATAGCGTTCGAAGGAAATGAAACGCAGCGTTGCGTCCTGCGGTGCGCTTCTTTTCCACAGTTCGAGCGCAGCAAGGAAATTCAGTCCGGTGCCAAACCCCAGTTCAGCTATGACGAATTCGCCTGAGGCGGTGGCGAAGCGGTCAGAGAGCCAGTTCCCGTCCAAAAAGACGTGGCGCGATTCAGAAAGGCCGCCCGCTTTCGAGTAGTAGGTGTCGTCGAATTGAGCGGAGCGCGGGATGGTTTCATCCACCCAGTCCGTCGCGGCGGTTTCATCTTCTTGCGGTTTGAATTGGTCAGGCATATGAATCGCTTGGGGGTATCGCTTCACAAAATGAGTCAGCAGCTACATACACCGTTTGTGGGGCAGGCACAGCCCGACCTGGTCGTGGCCGGGGCCGGCGTCATGGGGTTGTGGGCTGCGCGCCATGCGCTGAAGCGTGGTGAAAGCGTGCTTGTGCTAGAAAAGCGCGAAGTCGGCGCAGGTGCCTCCGGCGGTTTCCTGGGCTCTCTGATGCCGCACATGCCGGATCGCTGGAACGCCAAGAAACAGCTTCAGTACGATGGTCTTGCCTCACTCGAGGCCGCTGTAGGCGAACTTGAAGCCGATACCGGGCTTGATTGCGGCTATCGCCGCTGTGGGCGGCTGATGCCGATGAAACACGAAAGAATGCTCGCCCATCTGGAGGAGCGCATAGCAGGAGCGCGCGACTGGTGGACGGATGAGGATGGCAAGCAGGCCTATTTCATGGAGCATGTTCCGCCGGAAGAACTGGGACGGCGTTTCAAGACACCTGATGGAACCCCCTGGCTCTCGCCTGACCTCGCTGAGTTCGGTGCCAGCCACGATACGCTGTCGGCAAGGGCGCATCCGCGAAGCTACCTGATGGCGCTTGCGGCCTATGTTCGCAACCATCCCCGCGGCGAAATCCGCGAGGGTGCACATGTGCTCGCAATCGAGACGGACGGCGATGGTGTATCGGCAAGCCTTGCAGACGGCAGCAGGATCGGCTGCGGGCGGGCTGTCATCGCGAATGGCTGGGAAGCCTATGCGTTGCTGGGAGCGATGAATGGCGGGAAAGGGGCAGTCTGCGCAGGGCAGCCGATAACCGGCAGAGGCGTGAAGGGGCAGGCGGTTCTGTTCGAGCTTGCCCATGACGACAGTCTGCCGATAATCTACGACAGCGGCACCTACATCATTCCCCACGGCACTGTTGCCGGGTCTGACGAAGAAGGCGGTCCGCATCTCATTGCAGCGGGCTCAACCAGCGTCGATGACTGGCTTGGCTGGCATGAGGACGCAGAACAGGCGCGCAAGGCCTTCGACCGCGACGATACGGCCTTCTACGACCACGCATACGAACTTGCGCCTGCGCTCGAACATGCCCCGATCGTGCGCCGCTGGGCAAATGTCAGGCCGCGCAACACCATGACGGATCCTGAAACCGGCAAGGTGGGGACCGATGCCCTGTTTGGTGCGCTGGAAGGACAGGAAAACATCCGTGTCGCCATTGGCGGCTTCAAGATCAGCTTCGCGCTGGCCCATCTGGCTCACGAATTGTAGGCGCTGAATTTAAGCCCGACACCACCCCGTCGCTGACAGAACATCGCAAACATGCGGTTTTGCCGATAAGCTGAAAGCTTGAACCGGTCTATTTTTCGGAGTGTCTTCCAATGGCGGAGTTTCCTTCCAAAGCCAAAGTCGTCATCGTCGGATTGGGGGGCATTGTTGGTGCCTCCATCGCGCATCACCTGATCGAACGCGGGTGGGACGATATCGTGGGTATCGACAAGTCGGGCATTCCGACCGATATCGGCTCGACGGCGCATGCCTCCGATTTCTGCTACACGACCAGCCACGACTACCTGTCCGTCTGGACAACGCAGTATTCCATCGATTTCTTCGAGAAGCTGGGTCACTACGCGCGCATCGGCGGTCTTGAGGTCGTTCGTGCGGGCGATGACGCATGGATGGAGGAGGTCAAGCGCAAGATTTCTTCGGGCAGGGCTTTTGGTACACGTGCCACCTTCATCGGGCCGGAAGAGGTAAAGGAAAAATTCCCGCTCGTTGAGGAAGAGATGGTCGCCGGTGCCCTTTGGGATCCTGATGCAGGCCTGGTCATACCGCGCTCACAGACAGTGGCCGGAAAACTGGTCGACGCGGCGGAGAAGACGGGCAAACTGCGTGCCTTCGCCAATACGCCTGCCAAGTCGCTGCTTGTCGAGGATGGCCGCATCAAGGGTGTTGTCACCCATCGCGGAACCATCGAGGCGGATCATGTCATTGTCTGCGCCGGCATCTGGGGCCGCCTGATCGCCGAGATGGTTGGCGAGGACCTGCCGGTCATGCCCGTGGACCATCCGCTTACCTTCTTCGGCCCGTACAACGAGTTCGAGGGAACGGGCAAGGAAATCGGCTGGCCGCTGATGCGCGACCAGGGCAACTCCGCCTACATGCGCGATACCGGCGACCCGAAATCGACGGAGGGTGGCCAGATCGAGTGGGGCTATTACGAACCCAACCAACCGCGCCTTTGCCATCCGCGCGACATTCTCGAAAAGGATCAGGCGCGGCTCTCGCCGTCGCAGCGCGATCTGGAGATGGAGCAGGTCATGGACGGCCTCGAGCGCGCCATGGAACTGACGCCGATCCTGGGTGAACTTGGCTACAACGAAAGCCACTCCTTCAATGGCCTGCTGCAAGTTTCGGCTGCCGGTGGTCCCTCCTGCGGCGAAAGCCAGAAGGTGCGCGGTCTCTGGTACTGTGTTGCCATCTGGGTCAAGGACGGCCCGGCCTACGGCAAGCTCATCGCGGACTGGATGACCGATGGCCGCACGCATACCGACCACGCCTCCATCGATTACGCGCGCTTCTATCCGCACCAGATGACGGAAGAGTTCATCGAGGGCAGATGCGGTGAGGCGGCGGAGAAGATCTACTTCCCGGCAGTGCATCCGCGCGAACCGTATGCGAGCGGTCGCGGCATCCGCAAATCGCCATTCTACGAGCGCGAGGTCGCGCTGGGTGGCCATTTCATGGAGCTGGGCGGCTGGGAACGCGCCCACGGCTATGCCTCGAACGATCACCTTCTCGAAAAGTGGGGCGACAAGGTTCCGGTACGCGAGAACGAATGGGACAGCCGCCATTTCTGGCGAGTCTCCAATGCCGAGCAGCTCGAGATGAGCGAGAATGTGGGCATGGTGAACCTGTCGCATTTCGCCATGTACGATATTACCGGCCCGGACCAGGAAAAGTTCATGGAATGGCTGTGCGCAGCCAAGGTTGGTGGCGAAAAGACCATCGGCAAGGGTATCTACACCCATTTCCTCGACGAGAAGGGCATGGTGCGGGCTGATTTCACCGTATTCCGTTTTGCCGACCGCTACCGTTTCATCGACGGTGCCGATGCCGGAAACCGCGATTTCATCTACATGAAGCGCATGGCGCAGGATCACGGCTTCGATGTCTCGATCGAGGATGTATCGACTAAATACATCACCATCGGTGTCTGGGGGCCGAATGCGCGTACCTCGCTGCAAAAGGTCGTGGCCGATCCCGATGGGCTGAGCCAGGAGAACTTCCCGTTTGCTGCCATCAAGGAAATCGAGATCGCGGGCAAGAAGGTAACAGCCTTCCGCATTTCCTATGTGGGTGAACAGGGATGGGAACTGCACATGCCCTATGAAGACGGGCTGGCCGTGTGGGATGCGCTTCAGGCAGCCGGGATCATGGCGTTCGGTGTCGAGACATATGCGAACTCGCGCCGCATGGAAAAGAGCCTGCGCCTGCAGAACGCCGATCTTTTGACCCATTACAACCTCTACGAGGCGGACCTGGCCCGGCCGAAGGTCAAGGAAGCCGATTTCGTCGGCAAGGCTGCCCACCTGGAATACCGTGCCCGCGAACACCAGCCAGCCATGCTGTGCACCCTGGTGATGACGGAAAACACGGATGCCAAGGGCGTCAAGCGGTATCCCGTGGGCGTGCTGCCGGTGGTCGATCCTGAAACCAACAAGACGCTTGTCGACAGCGAGGGCCGTCTTTCCTACACGACGTCGATTGCCTTCGGTCCTTCCATCGGCAAGAACATCGCACTTGCCTACCTGCCGTGGGAGTATTGCCAGGAAGGCCGCAAGCTTGCCGTCGAGTATTTCAACGAGAGCTATCCGGTGGAAGTTGCGGCGGTAGGCTACAAGCCGCTCTATGATCCGGAGAACCTGAAGCCGCGCAGCTGACACAAGGGTATAGGCGGCGGCAAGATTAAACTGCCGTTATGCCTTGTTCGCTTCGTAATCACGGGCTAGCGTTCCGGCCAGAACGTGACAGGGCGAAGGGTGAATGTTGGCACCGTGGAAATTGACGGCATTTCTGCCCATGGCGTTCGCCATGCTCATGCTGTGCATGGGCGTGATTCCGGGGGCGGCGCAGGATGCCTCCAAGCGGCCACCGCGTTCGACGGAGGCCGTGGAAGCGCTTGAACGTGCCGAATGGCAGGTCTTGCGCGAAGGGCTGCGTTACGTGAAGACCTCCACGGCGCTCGGCACATATCTTTCAGCCTTCGAAATCTCGCTGGATGCGTTCCGTCTCGCTGTCGTTGCAAGTGACCAGCCAGATGGGCGAACTGCCAAGGCGGCAGCCAAGGCGGATGGTGTCGTTCTGGCAGTCAATGGCGGTTTCTTCAGCGTGCGGGATGGCAAGCTGAAGCCGGTCGGGATGATCAGCGTTGGTGGCGTGAGGCAGGGCAGTGCCTGGACTGCAGATGGCGGCTATCTTGTTACATCGCAGTCCCCGCGCATTGTGCCCAGTGGGGCTGGCGTGCCAACCGATGCGCCGGATTTCATCCAGTCAAAGCCTGTCCTGATAGAGCCGGGCGGCGTGTGGGCGATGAATACCAACCAGTCGCTCCTGGAGCATAGAACGGCGGTCTGCCTGAAACCTGGCGGAAAGGCCGTGCTGCTGACGGTTTCAGGTGGCGGTCTAAGCCTTTTCGAGACGGGATGGCTGCTCCGCAATCGCGAATGGGGTGGTTTTTTCGACTGCGATTCGGCGATTGCGCTGGATGGTGGCGGTTCGACACAGCTTCACGTGCCGGGACACCCCGAACTTGACGTCGAGGGGCAAACAAAGGTTCAGAACTTCCTGACTGTCATGGAGCGGGTCGCGAACGATGGTACGGGTGAAGGTACTGCGACAATACAGTGAGGCACCACCGCTCGCCGTCGCAAATTTCAATCAGTTGTCTGCCGATATTTCAGCCGTTGCGCTCCTGCAGCGGCGATTTTCCGTACATCTCGCGGTAGCACTTGGAAAAATGCGAGGCGGAGACGAAGCCGCAGGCAATCGCGACATCGACCACGGGGATAGTCGACTGCATGAGCAGGTGACGTGCCCGGTCGAGGCGGATTTCAAGATAGTAGCGGGCGGGGGAGCGGCCCATCTGTCCCTGGAACAGGCGCTCGATCTGGCGGCGTGACAGTCCCACGTAGCGGGCGATCTCGACCAGCGAAAGCGGTTCGGAAATATTGGCTTCCATGAACTCGATGATGTGAAGGACCTTGGCATTCTGAACGCCGAGGCGGGCGCGAAGCGGAAGGCGCTGACGGTCATGCGGATTGCGGACACGGTCTGTAAGGGCCTGTTCGCACACCCGGTTGACCAGGTCTTCGTCGTGGTCCTCACCAATCAGCGCCAGCATCATGTCGAGGGCGGCGGTGCCGCCTGCACAGGTCCAGATGTTTCCATCCATCTCGTAGAGATCGGCATAGACATCGGCCTCGGGAAACCGTTCCTGGAAGCCGGGAAGGTTTTCCCAGTGGATTGCGCAGCGCTTGCCCTTGAGAAGGCCCGCCGCTGCGAGCAGGTGGGCAGCAGTGCACAGGCCGCCAACTGTTACGCCTGAATTGCGCGCTTCCCTGAGATAGGCGAACAGCGACTTGTTCTCGTTCTTTTCAACGTCGATCCCCGATGCCAGCAGCAGGATTGACGGCCGCTTCGAGCCGGCGAGCGATTGCCGTTCGCGGTCGAGGCTGGTTTCGACCGACACCTCCACGCCATTCGATGCGATTACCGGATGTCCGTCCATCGATGCAAGCCGCCACTTGTAGAACTGCTTGCCGGACATGCGGTTGGCCAGGCGCAGCGGTTCGATTGCGGTGGTGAAGGCGATCATCGAGAAATTGTCGGTCAGGAAGAAAACGATGGTCCGCTGATCGGCCTCAGCGCGCACAGGAACCGATCTGGAGTTTGTTGTGACCTGTGTGGATGCTTGTGCCGCCATGCGCGAAACCATTCAGCTTTGATTGGGCGAACCGGAACTCGCCGAAACTTGATGCTCTAATGCATAGGCGCAAATGAGGGTGCTCCGCAAGTGATCCGATTATCGCCAAGACCCCAGGCGCGGGCGAATCCGACGAAAGGGCATTCAATGTTTTAGCAGGCCTGCAAGCCCGGTCATCGATTCTGCGATGAGGTCCCAATCACTTTCTGCGGCAAGGTCGGTTTTCTGTTCCGGGCCATATTCATTGGGGCGGCAGACGAATGCCGTCATAAGTCCGCATTCGCGGGCTGCGAACAGGTCGTCATTGTGCGCGGCGACCATCATGACTTCGTCCGGGCGCAAGCCAAGAGCGGCAACCGAAGCGATGTAAACCTGCGGATCAGGCTTGTAGTTGCCCGCGATATCGGCACCCAGGATTGAATCCCAGGGCAGGCCTGCAAATCTCGCCAATCTTGCCATCAGCGCAATCGATCCGTTGGAGCACGGTGCCAGCAGATGGTCTGCTTTGAGCAATCCAAGACCTTCCACTGTGTCCGGCCAGGGGGGCAGTCTTTCCCATGCATGGTTGAGCGCGTCGCGTTCGGCGTCTTCAATCCGGTTCTCAAGCCCCGTCTTGGCGAGCACGATGTCGAGGTTTTCGCGGTGAAGAACGTCCAGGCGCACATAGCCGCGGTTTCCCGAGCGGATGCGCTCCATCGCAGGCTGGTACTCGGCGCGCCAGAGATCCGCGAATGCGAGCGGTGAAAAATCGATTTCCCGTGCCGAAAACAGGTCTGCGCAGGCGCTTGCCACGCCGTTGCGCCAATCGACAACGGTACCGAACACATCGAAAATCAACGCCTTGGGACTGGCCACCCGCATTATCCTCCTCCGGTCATACATATGGGTTTGCTCATGATTGCGATTTCGCTACGATTGACAAGAGGGAGGATGTTTTCATTGAAACTAGCCAGCATCGCAGTCCTGCTGTTCTTCGCGCTTTGGCGGCATGCCGTTGCAGAGACCGAGGTCGATGTTGAACTCGTTCTGGCCGTGGATGTATCCCGTTCCATGAGTGCGGGAGAACTCGAAATACAGAGAAGGGGCTATGCCGAGGCGATCCGCGATCCGCAGGTGGTCAAGGCGATTTCGGAAGGCCTGGTTGGTCGCATCGCGGTTACCTACCTGGAATGGGCTGGTGACGGTAACCAGCGTGTCGTGGTTCCATGGATGGAGATCGCGAACATGGACGATGCGCAATCCTTCTCCGCCCGTCTTGTCGCGACGTCCGGCTTTACCATGCGCTACACATCGATTTCGGGAGCGCTTTTGACAGCTACGAGGCTTTTCGAGGGCAATGGCTTTGCCGGGCTGAAGAAGGTGATCGACGTTTCCGGCGACGGGCCGAACAACCAGGGCGTGCCCGTCGAGGAAGCGCGCGATCTTGCACTTGGCAACAAAATCGTCATCAACGGGCTGCCGTTGATGACCAATGAGGGCGGCTTTTCCAGGTTTTCAATTCCCAATCTCGACAAGTACTATACGGACTGCGTGATCGGTGGTCCGGGCTCGTTTTCGCTGCCGGTCAGGAGCTGGGAAGAGTTTCCCGAAGCGGTGAGACGCAAGCTGGTGCTGGAACTCGCGGGATACGAAATGCCGGAAACCGGTCGCATTCCGGTTGTGAAAGTACAGTCTGGCGGGGATGGAAACGCCGACAAGTTCGATTGCCTGATCGGCGAGCGGTTGCGCCTGCAATGGGATGGCTCGCTGCAGTGAACAGGGGACCTGCCGCAAGGGCGGGAAGGGGGAAGGAACCACATGGCAATACCGGCACCAGATTTCACCCTCGGCGTCGAGGAAGAGTACCTGCTGGTCGACAGTGAGACGCTGAATCTGATTTCCGCGCCATCCCAGTTCTTCGAGGATTGCCAACAGGTGCTCGGCAGCCAGGTGAGTCCCGAATACCTTCAATGCCAGATCGAGATCGGTACAGGTGTCTGTGCAAACATCGCCGAGGTGAGGGCGGACCTCGCTAGGCTTCGCGGAACGATCAAGGAGACAGCAGACCGCTACGGCATCCTGCCGCTTGCCGTTTCGTGCCACCCGTTTGCCGACTGGTCGAGCCAGCATCACACGCGCAAGGAACGCTACGACGCCCTGCAGCGCGACCTTGCCGGGGTGGTGCGGCGGTTGCTGATCTGCGGCATGCATGTTCACGTGGGTATCGGTGACGACGATCTGCGCATCGATCTGATGAACCAGGTTGCCTATTTCCTGCCGCACCTGCTGGCACTGTCAACCTCGTCTCCCTACTGGCAGGGCCGCGATACGGGGCTGTCGTCGTACAGGCTGACCGTGTTCGACAACCTGCCGCGCACCGGTCTGCCGCCGGTCTTCAATTCCTTTTCGGAACTGGAGCGCTCGGTTCAGGTGATCATCGATTCGGGCCTGATCGAGGATTCCTCGAAAATCTGGTGGGATATTCGCCCCTCAGCCCGGTTTCCGACCGTCGAAACGCGCATCTGCGATGTGTCTCCGATCCTTGATCACACGATCTCGATCACCGCGCTGCTGCAATCGATTACCGCGATGCTTTTCGACCTGAGGCGCAAGAACCAGCGCTGGCGCCAGTATGACCGCTTCCTGATCGAGGAAAACCGCTGGCGCGCGCAGCGCTACGGCATGCAGGAAGGGTTGATCGATTTCGGTGCAGGCAGGGTCAAGCCCTATGCCCAGTTGCTGGAGGAACTCATCGAACATGTTGCTCCGCATGCCGAGCAACTGGGATGTCTGAAAGAGGTGGAGGCCTGCCGGGACATCGTCGAGACGGGCAACAGCGCCGAACGCCAGCGCGGTATCTACGATGCCTCTGTTTCAGGTGGTGCAAGCCACGAGGACGCGCTGAAGGATGTTGTCCGCTCGATAGCGGCAGAATTCACGCAGGGTATCTGACGGCCCACAGGGAGCGGAAAAACAAAAGACCCGGCGTGTGCCGGGTCCTTTTGCGAGAAGAATGCATTGCCATCCTACTCGGCGCGCAGGCGGCGGTGTGCCATGCGCAGTTCGTTCAGCACTTCGGCCGCATTGACCGATACCGGCTGGGAGAGGGCGTATTCGACGTCGCCCGGGGTAAGGCCGATATCCTTCAGCGTCGCTGCATCTAGACCGCGCAGGTTTTCCGCTGCAGCCCGGTTCATGCGATTGCGGCGGATCTCGGCGGATTTCGCGAGAAGCGATTTCATTCCCTGAACGAATTCGCTGACGGCAGTGGCAACCAGTTGCGAAACAGCACCGGTGTGGAACGACCTTGCGCCGGAGTGGCTGGGGGTGTTGCGGATGTCATAAACAGTCATTGTCTTTCTCCTTGTCCTGTCCGGGAAGAACGTCTTGTGACGGTTCGTCTTCCTCGCTCTGGACAATGAGCCTGGAACATGTTTCAATCAAACGAATAAATCGGACATCAGCTTTCAGAAAAATTGAAAGATTGGAAAAATGCAGAACAAGTCAGAGCTTACCGGCCTTCCGCTCGTCGATCTCGAAGTTCTCAAGACACTCGTCGCCATTGCCGAAACGGGCAATTTCTCCGCTGCGGCGGAAGCCGTGTTCAGAACGCCGTCAGCCATTTCCATGCAGGTGAAGAAACTGGAGGAGATGCTGGGCAAGCCGGTCTTTGTCCGGGATTCGCGCTCGGTCAGGCTGACCGATGACGGGGAATTCCTGCTGCGCCATGCGCGCAGGCTGCTGGCGATGAACCGTGAGATGGTGGCTCGCTTCATCACGCCGGAAGTTGCAGGTGTTGTCAGGCTCGGTGCCCCGGACGATGCCGCTGAGCGGTTCCTGCCGGATACGCTCAGGCGGTTTGCGGAAACCCATCCCTGCATCACTGTCGACGTTATCGTCGATTCTTCCGCCAGGCTTCGCAAGCGCATCGCCAATCGCGAAATCGATCTCGCGCTCGTCACCTGCTCGTGTGATGCCGACGGTTGCAGCCCGGCGGAGGAAGCCGAGATTGTCTATGAAGAGCAGCTGGTCTGGGCAGCGGTACGCGGCGGAATTGCTGCCGAGAAGCGCCCCTTGCCGATTTCGGTCTGGGAGGAAACCTGCATATGGCGCAATGCGGGTCTCGACGCGCTCAAGCGGGGCAATATCGACTATCGCATTGCGTTCCAGAGCGCGCATATCTCGGGACAGAAGGCCGCCATTCTCGCCGATCTTGCGGTGTCGCCGATCCCGATTTCAGTCGTAGGTGGAGATATCGTCGCAATCAGCCCGGACCGCATTCCGATGCCGTCCGGTTACGCGATTGGTTTGATCACCGCCACCAACATGACGGAGCCGGCGAAGGCCGCTGCCGATCACCTCAGGGCATCGTTTGCGATGCGCAATGCCAACATGAAGCGGATTTCCGCCTCAGCCGCGTGAGCGGCGCCTGCGGCGTCCGCCTTCGCCACCTGGCGAGGTGTCAAGGACCTTGCGCGGGGGCAGGGCGACAGCCTTCTCAAGGTTGGGGAAGGCCTCAACCTTGTTCGGCATGGCCATGGCGTTGACGAAGTGGGCCTGGAAATCCGGCTCCAGCGCGGTTTCGATCTTCTCGATCCGTCGCACCGTTTCCTCGATTTCGCGGCGGTAGCCGCGATTCAGCAGTGCCATTTTTGCGCCATAACCTGCGGCGTTGCCCACTGCCTTCACATGCGACAGGTCGCAATCCGGGATGAGGCCAAGCACCATGGCGTATTTCGGGTCGATGAAGGTGCCGAAGGCGCCGGCAAAGGAAATGGAATCGACTGCGGAAATGCCTTTCTTGTCCATCAGCAGCTTGATGCCAGCGTAGAGCGCTGCCTTGGCGAGCTGGATGGCACGGACATCGTTCTGGGTAATGGTGAGTGTCTGCTCGCCGCGCCACAGGACGTAGGAAAAGGTGCGGCCGTTTTCGATGATGCGGTCAGACCGGGCTGCCATTGCGCCATCGATCACGCCATCCTCGGAAATGATGCCGCTCAGGTACATCTCGGCAATCACCTCGATGATGGCCGAGCCGCAAACACCGGTGACGCCGGTTTTTGACACGCCTTCCTCGAAACCATCCTCGTTTGACCACTTGTCGGTGCCGATGACGCGGACGCGCGACTCCAGCGTTTCGGGGTCGATGCGCACCCGCTCGATGGCGCCGGGTGCAGCGCGCTGGCCGCAGGAAATTTCAGCGCCTTCAAATGCCGGTCCGGTGGGTGAAGAGGCCGCGACCACGCGGTCCCTGTTGCCGAGTACGATCTCGGCATTGGTGCCGACATCCACGACCAGCATTTCGGCGTCCTGCCGGTGCGGACCTTCGCAGAGCGTTACAGCGGCGGCATCGGCACCCACGTGGCCTGCAATGCAGGGCAGCATGTAGACGCGTGCGCCGTCGTTCACATTGATGGCTATCTCTTCCGCGCGCGTGTTGACCGCACCGGAAACGGCGAGCGCAAATGGCGCGCCGCCAAGTTCCGTCGGGTCGATCCCCAGGAACAGGTGGTGCATGACCGGATTGCCGACGAAGACGAGGTTCAGGATGTCGTTCCGGTCGATGCCGGCATCCTTGCATACATTGCCGATCAGTTCGTTCAGGGCCGTGCGGACGGCATTCGTCATGCCTTCGCGCCCGTCCGGATTCATCATCACGTAGGAGACGCGGCTCATCAGGTCTTCGCCGAAACGGATCTGCGGGTTCGATGTGCCGGAAGATGCGATCGTGCGTCCCGAAAGCAGGGAAACGAGGTGAAGTGCGATCGTCGTCGAGCCGATGTCGCAGGCCACGCCATAGGCCTCGTTCTTCAGGCCGGGATAGAGCGCGATCAGCTTGGGGCGTTCGTTTTCGCTGTCCTGATGGATGACAGCGGTCACCTGCCAGACACCCTTGCGCAGGATCTTCTGGACTTGTCCCAGCAAGTGGAAGTCGACCTCGATGTTGGTGTAGCCCCAGTCCTTTTCGAGTGCGCTCCGCAACCTGTCGAGATCGCCCAGCGGCTTGTGCATGTCGGGCTCTTCGACCTCGACAAAGCACATGTGGATCGCCGGGTTGCGCTCGATGACACGGCCATCGTCGGTCTTGCGGACGACCTGAGCGTTGATCTGCAGTTCTGGGGATGTCGACGACAAGATCGCCTTCGATGGTGGCGGAGCAGGAGGCGGCGTCCTTCCTTCAACTCCGCGCTTTTCGGCGTATCGCTTTCCTTCGCACCAAGGGGCGAAACGTTTTCTGCAGCCGAGGTGATGCCGTGCTTGGCGAAGTTGCCGGTCTGGATCTCGCATTGGCAGCGGCCGCAGATACCACGCCCACCACAGACCGATTCCACATAGACACCCAGTTCGCGCGCCGCATCGATGATCGGTGTGCCCTTGGCAAACCGGCCGCGCTTGCCCGAGGGCATGAAGAGAACGAGGGGATCGGTCATGCGGCTTTCCTTTCACACCCTCGAAGGGCGAGGGGGAAGCATAGTCTGGAAGCAACGGTCTACATTCTTCGATGCGCCGACGGCAGCTACCATACCGGCGTTACGAAGCAGGAAGTCGTGGCCTGTGTGTGGGAACATAACAAGTCTCATGATCCAAAGGCATACACGTTCAAACGCCGACCGGTGAAGCTTGTTTTTCACGAGACGTATGACCGTGTGCTCGACGCCATTGCCCGGGAAAAGCAAATCAAGGGTTGTTCGCGCCGGAAGAAGGAAGCACTCATCGCTCTTGAATATGATCGGCTTCCTTCGATTTCCCGGCGTGGACATCTCAATCCCTGCAAGGCAGCCAAAATTGGCAACCCGCACCGACTGGGGCGACTCAACCCCTTCTGCGGCCACCGGTACGGCGGCCGCGGGCACCGGCAGGCGCTGCGTCGGGATCGCGGTTGAAGGCAATCCATGCGCCGCCGCCCGCATCCTGGTTGAGCAGGAAGTTGGCAGCACGGATCGCTTCCATTTCCTTGCCCGGACGCGATTTGGTCGATCCCATGCCGAACAGCTTGACGAAGGTCTCATCGTCCATGTCCGCCGGCAGAACGATGCCTGCGGCTTCGATCTCTGCCTTCTTCTCGGCGATCTTCTTCGGTCCGATTGGAATGGCCACCGGGTTCATGATCGCGCTGGTCATGCCTGCGGCATAGGCCATGGGCAGGAAGGCATTGTTGATGCCGTGGCGGTTGGGCAGGCCGAACGAGATGTTCGATGCGCCGCAGGTGGTGTTTACGCCAAGTTCCTCGCGCAGGCGGCGAACGAGCGTGAAGACCTGGTGTCCGGCGGTCGCCATTGCGCCGATCGGCATCACCAGCGGATCAACAACGATATCCTGTGCCTTGATGCCGAAGTCGGCTGCACGCTCGACAATCTTCTTTGCAACGGCGAAGCGAACGTCGGGATCTTCGGAGATGCCGGTGTCGTCGTTGGAAATGGCGACCACGGGCACGTCGTATTTCTTGATCAACGGCAGAACAGCTTCGAGACGTTCTTCCTCGCCGGTCACCGAGTTGACGAGCGGGCGGCCCTTGGCGACCTTCAGCCCGGCTTCGAGTGCGCCCGGCACGGAAGAGTCGATGCAAAGCGGGCAGTCGGTTACAGCCTGGACGACCTCGATCAGCTTGGGCATCAGCATCGGCTCGACGAAGTTGTTGTCGGCATAACGGGGATCTGCTGCCATCTTGCCGGAGAATACAGCGCCGGAGTTGATGTCGAGAACGGTGGCGCCTGCCTCCACCTGTGCAATCGCGTCAGCCTCAACACGCGAAAAGTCGTCGCGCTCAAGTTCCTCGTTCAGGATCTTGCGGCCGGTCGGATTGATGCGTTCGCCGATCACGCAGAAGGGCTGGTCGAAGCCGATGATGACTTCCCTGGTTCCGGAACCAACAATGGTATGGGTCATGTGTCTCTCCATATGATATAAAGACTTCTTTATATCGTTATATGATCTATTGCAACCCGGTCGCCCGCATTGGCGGAGTCGGGTCAGTTGGTCACGTTCTCGACGATCTGCTGAGGTGTCTGGGGTTTGTCGCCGATTTCCTCGATGCGAGCGGCGACCATTTCGGTATCGGGTGCAGCTTCGCGTTTCCACGGCTTGCGGCCCTTCAGAACACCGGAATCGGCGACGATCTCGGCAACATATTCTTCCTGCCGGTAGGCCATCACGTGGATACCGTTGACGCCCTCGATTTCCTTCACCTCGTTGATGATGTCGATGCAGAGCTTCTTGCCTTCAGCCTTCTGGTTTTCGGCACCTTCAAGTCGCTTGATGATCTCGTCGGGAATGTGGATGCCCGGAACGTTGGACCGGATCCAGCGGGCGGTCTTGGCCGAGGCGAGGGGGCCAACGCCCACCATGATGTAGCATTTCTCGTGCAGGCCCATGTCGCGCACCTTCTTCATGTATTCGCGAAGCATGGGAACGTCGAAGCAATACTGGCTTTGAACGAACTGCGCGCCGGCTTCGATCTTCTTGGCCAAGCGATGCGGGCGGAAATCATAAGGCGGGGCAAACGGATTGATTGCCGCTCCCAGGAATACCTGGGGCGGGTGGGTGAGCTTGCGGCCGGAGAGGAACTTCGCATCGTCACGCATGGTGCGGGCGGTTTCCAGGAGCGACATGGAATCAAGGTCGAAAACGGGCTTGGCGCCGGGCTGGTCGCCTGCCTGAACACCATCGCCTGTCAGGCACAGAATGTTCTGCACGCCCATGGCTGAAGCGCCCAGAATGTCGCCCTGGATGGCTATGCGGTTCTTGTCGCGGCAGGCGATCTGCAGGATCGGCGCATAGCCCATGCGGGTAAGGAGCGCACAGATGCCGACGGATGACATGTGGCAGTTGGCCCCGGAAGCATCGACGGCGTTGATCCCGTCGACCCAGCCATCGAAAATCGCGGCGCGCTCGTACACATCCTGCGGGTTGGCGCTGTCGGGCGGGTTGAGTTCGGTGGTAACCGCAAACTCGCCCCGTCGCAGGACGCGTTCAAGCCGTCCGAGCGAAGAATGACCGGGAAGGGGGTCAAGCGGAGAACTGGGGTCGAGCGGGTTTACGTCTGTATTGCTCATTTCACATCTCCCGATGCGGCGTTTTGCGCTGCCTCGCGCTCGGCGGCAGCCTTGGCGGTTACCCGGAGCCAGGACGAGGTTTCGCGCAGGCTCTGGTCCACCGGCTTTTGCACCTTCAGGATCGCGTCACTGCCGCGCATCTGCTGCGAGCCGAGCCAGGCCTGAACCCAGACGCAGGGCATGTCCGGTTCGACCTCGCAATTGCCGTTTGCGCGGACGCCGCCGCATGGGCCGTTGCGCAATTGCTTGGGGCAGTTCATCGGGCAGGACATGCCTGTCGAGGAAAGAACACACTGGCCGCACATGCGGCAGTCGAACATCAAGCCCTTCACATTGCGCTCAAGAAAGGTGACCGGACCTTCGGCACGGTGATAGCCCAACCATTTCCAGACGGGATGCAGCATCAGGAACACGTTTGCGAACCTGGCATAGAACCATTCGAGAAAACGGGAATGCCGAACCGACCACAGGCGGACGGAATAGGACCGTTGCCGCCTGCTTGGGCTTACGCCCGCCGGCTTGAAGTCAGTCTTCGGAGCGGCCTTCTTGACGAGTGTGGCCTGTGTGACGACCGGTTTCGCGTCGCTCATTTTAGTGCCTTCGAAATACAGAAGCCGGCCGGCACCATTGCCGCACCGTGATTTCAGGCTTCCCTGCCGCAGGAATTGACGAGTTGCACGAGGCGCTCCTTCGTGTAACCTGTCTCAAGTTCCTGCGCGGCCTTGTCAGCCTCTGCCTCCAGGTCGTCGCCGACCTCGACCGGGTCGGAACGGCGCCATTCGGCCAGGTAGTCATCGGTCTCGGCTGCACCGCTTTTCATCGCGCACATGTCGATGGCCTCGGTGAAGCGCAGAGACAGCTCGCGTTTTGCGACAGATTTCCTGCCTGCCCGAACGATTACCTGAGCTGGAATATCGCGCCAGTAGACGATCTGAAGCTGTGCCATTTGCGACCTCGTTTTGCGTTTCGGGAATGTGTCTGAAGATTGGGCGCCGCGATACGCTCGTTACGACGCGCAAGCTGAAAAAAGCGACGCTGCAAATGCACTCCTTAGCGCATTTCAAGCAGCAGGGAGCCGGTGAATTCAATGACGGTTTCACCGTGCTGGTTTTCGCCGCGATTGACCGCTTCCATTATGTACCAGCCGGGCCGCGAGGCGCTAGGCCGGCAGGTCGCGGTTTTCGAGTAATAGGTGATCGTGTCGCCTGCCATGACCGGCCGCAGCCAGCGCAAATCCCTGAAGCCCGGCGAAACACCGGCCTGAGGCAGCTTCCCGCCAGTTTTCAACGCTTCCTTCGACCGCGCTTCTGCCGTTTCGCGCTGCTTGCGCATCCAAACAGAGACCGTGTGCCATCCTGAAGCGCACAGACCGCCGAATATCGAGTTTCTGGCGGCTTCCTCGCTAAGATGAAAGGGTTGCGGATCGAACCTGCCAGCGAACCGGATGATCTCTTCGGCAGTGAAGGTATGTGCGCCCAGGTTTTCCTCGTGACCGGGCTGCATGAAATCGGGGAGGGGCGTCATGCTGCGGCTCCCTCGCGCGTGAGGAAGAAAGACTTGTAACGGTTTTCCATGACCTTTTCGCCGTTCTGGTTTTCCACAACCAGCATCCAGGTTCCGATACCGAGTCCGGGCCGGGAAGAAGAGGTGCGTGCATCCATCACTTCGCAGTAGCCGGACAAGGTGTCCCCTGCGCAGACAGGTTTCAGCCATTTGCAGTATTCGATTCCCGGAGAGCCCTGAGAGGACGACTCGAGAATGAAGGCATCGCACATCATGCGCATGGAAATGGCGCAAAGATGCCAGCCGGATGCAATCAGTCCGTCGAAGCCATGTTCGACCGCTGCCTCGGCATCGAGATGAAACGGATAGGGATCGAACTCGCTGGCAAATTCGACAATTTCCTCAGCCGATACAGTTCGGGCAGGCAGGTCGATCCGTTTCCCGGGAGGGAAATCCTCGAAATACCATTTTTTGTTCTTCATGGGATGCTCTGCAGAAATGATGCCGAACGAAGATGTGTCCGTTGTTGCGGTGATTACAAGCCGGGCAGGCCGCGTTCCCGCGCAATGCGCAGGTAATCGGCCTCGGCTTGCGCCAGAAATGCCGCGGCTTCTGTCTTGCCCGAGAAATAGTCGCCGATATGCTCGCCAAGTGCTCCCTGAAGGATTTCAACCTGACGGGTGGCCGGAAACAGGACAGCGCCCGCGTCGATGGTTTCAATGACTGCCTTTGTGAGGCGCACCGGCTCGTATTCCGGCATCAACCAGATCGCATCGAAACGCGCTGACTCGAGCATTTCCGAATCGAGCCCTTCCAGTATGGTCTTGAAAGCCGCCTCGGCCTCCGCAGGAGAGGCGCTCTTTGCAATGGCGAAACCGTCCCACCAGACTGCCGCCGCAGGCTTGCCGCCCGGCGCCATTGGAGGGACCGGCAGGAATTCCATTCGGCCCGCAACGCGGCTGACATTCTCCTTGTCGAGCGAAGGTGTGCTCGATGCCCACAGAATGCCGCTCGCGGCGCGACCGCGCATCAGATCCTGCAGGACTGCGGAGTTTTCCTTCTCGAAGGGGTCAGGCGGGGATAGTTCGGCAAGTTTTTTCAACTGCGCAAGGATCATCTCGCCCGTCTCTCCGGCTACTACCGGCTTGTTCTCCTCGTTGAAAAGCGGTTTGCCGGTCGAGATAAACATTTCGAGAAACAGATCGGAAGCCGTCCATCCCGGCTTGAGGGCGATCGAGAATGAATGGTCGACGGCCTGCTGCTCGGATATCTTCTTGTCGAGCACAAACAGATCGGCCTGGCTCTTCGGCGGCTGGAGCTGCGAGCGGCGGAACAACTGCCCATGATAGGCGTAGACCTGGGCATTTGCAGCCACGGCAATTGCCATGATCTTTCCGCCGGCCTGCACGAACTGGCGCTCGTTGAGGCGGGACTTGTATTTTTCCACAAGGTCGTCAAGCGGGCGGATTGCATCCTGCGCCATCAAACGGCTCAGCCCGCCATTGGAAATGCCAACGATCTGGGTGCCTTTGCCAATTCCGGAATCTGATTGCGAAAAGGCCGTCGTGGCGTCGAAATCAAACGAGGTTTCGACATTGCCGCATTCCGACATCGCCTTGGCAACCGGACGCCACAGTCCGTAATCGGGGAAGGCTGCCTTGACCGCCACATTGTTGGGCGTCACGCATCTGGCGGATGCGGGCAAGGCGAAGGTGGCGGCTGCAAGGCCTGCCAGCACGGCTGTGCACGACATTATCGAGCGAAAGCGCGATGCCCGGACAGGGCCGGCGGCCAGGCCGGATACACGATTTGAATAAGATGAGGGGCAGCTATCGCCACCGCTTGCAGTATTGTCCATTTCGATCCCGGAACCGACTTCAGGCCCGGCCTTTTCCGGCCACCAGGCAGAGGCGCCTGAGGTTTGGTTTTTTTGCGGCGCTCGAACGGCGTCCGAATGTCCTGTTGAGCCCCGCACAATACAGGCTGCGGCAGTCTGGACAAGACGGAAAACTATAAGTAAAAGCCGCACGAGTCTTATCTGGCCACGATCGCGGTTTACGGCGGCTGGCAGGGCACGATCCGCCGGGTGCCGAAGGCAGGCGGCATGAGCAGAATTGAGGTACCGACGTGAACACATTTGACAAAGTAGCCGACATCATTTCCGAAACGAGTGAAATCCCGCGCGAGGAAATCACGCCGGAAAGCCACACCATCGACGACCTCGGCATCGACAGCCTCGACTTCCTTGATATCGTTTTCGCCATCGACAAGGAATTCGGCATCAAGATTCCGCTCGAGACCTGGACCCAGGAAGTCAATGACGGCAAGGCCTCGACCGAGGAATACTTCGTCATGAAGAACCTGGTCGCAAAGATCGACGAACTGATCGCGGCCAAGGGCTGAAGCCATTTCGGACGGTTGCCCTGGCGGGCGCTGTCTGCCCGTCAGGTGTGAGCCGAATCCGCCGGAAATCTACCAGCAGGCCCCCGGCTTGAATGCCAGGGGGCCTGTTTCATTACACGGAGTCCGAACAACCCACTTCGGAGAAGCGCATGCTGCTTGAGAAATTCCAGATGATCGACCGGATTACCGAAGTCGATCTCGATGCCAAGAAAATGTCTGCATTTTCGATTGTGCCCGACGACAGCCCCGTATTCGAGGGGCATTTTCCCGGCCATCCGCTGGTACCTGGCGTCCTGATGATCGAGATAATGGCGCAATGCTCCGGCATCCTGATCATGCACACCATCGATTTTCAGCGCATTCCGCTCCTTGCGGGGGTCGAAAAAGGCAAGATGCGTGATTTCATCGGACCGAAGGCGGAACTGGAGATCCAGGCCGAGATCGAGCATGAAGGTTCCGGTTTCGCGGTAACCCGCGCCCAGATCCGTTCCGGCAACAAGCGTATCGCCAATGCCCAGCTCACCTTTACCATGCAGCCCTTCCCGGAAGGGCTGCAGGAAGAGATGATCCGCCAGGTTTCGGAAATGAAAAAGTAGACGGGGTTCTGGTCCATATTTCCGGTTTCGAGCCACGGCAATCCGGCTCCCCCGTTTGCGACCACCCACCTGTACCCACCAGATTTTGGGGTGTATTTCCCTGTAAATACTGGTACTAGGATCGCCATATGCCACCAGCGGTTCAAGCTGCGGCATCCCCGCATATCGGCGAGTTTTCGTCGCCGCGAAGCCGGGCCCCCGGTGGGCGGGAAAACACATCAATGCTTTGGAAGCAGGTATGAACGACAGCAAGAATGAAGTGTGGATCACCGGCGTCGGTGTGATTTCGTGTTTCGGCGAGGGAATTGCACCTCACTGGGAAACGCTTGGCGCCGAAACGGCTCCCGAGCCTGTCATCGATGCCGAGCGGTTCGCGCCCTATGCCGTGCACCCGTTGCCGGAAATGGACTGGACCCGGCAGATGCCGCGCAAGGACATGCGCCAGATGGAAACCTGGCAGCGGCTTGGTACCTATGCCGCGGGCCTGGCACTCGAAGATGCCGGCATGAAGGAAGACGAGGAACTGGTTTCGACCATGGACCTCGTCGTGTGCGCTGGCGGCGGCGAGCGCGACATATCGGTAGATGAATCCATCCTGGCCGAAGCCCGTGGCCGCAATGACCGCGAGATGCTGCTCAACGAAAAGCTGCCCTATGACCTGCGGCCGACCCTGTTTCTGGCCCAGCTTTCGAACCTGATGGCGGGCAACATTTCCATCGTTCACAAGGTGACCGGGTCGTCCCGCACCTATATGGGCGAGGAATCGTCGGGCATCACCGCGCTTCAGAATGCTGCTGCGCGCATTGCTGCGGGCCAGAGCACGCATCTTCTCGTCGGCGGTGCCTACAACGCCGAGCGCGTCGACCTGCTGCTTTCATGCGACCTGGGGCATTACCTTGCCAAGGACGGTGTAAAGCCGGTTGCCGAGCGCCAGAAAGATGGTGGTGGTACGGTTCTCGGCAGTGCAGGTGCATTCCTGGTGCTTGAATCTGCGGAGCACGCAAAGAAACGCGGCGCGAAACCGTATGCACGCCTTGCCGGTATCGAATCCGGCCTGGGTTCGCGGGACAATCAGGAAACCAGGGAGCGCCTCGACGGCATCATGGAACGTCTTGGTGTATCGCCTTCGAGCACGACCGCGGTACTTTCCGGCGCCACGGGTTGCGCTGACGTCACCGATCTGGAGTTCGAGGCGTTGCGCAGAAGACTTGGAATGGACGTTGCGATCCGCTCCTACACGACGATGATCGGCAACCCGATCGAGGCGAATTTCCCCTTCGGCGTCGCGCTCGGCGCAGCCGCGCTGAAGAACAAGAGCTTCTATCCCTCGTTCGAGGAAGCCGAAAAGCCGGTGAAGGTTCCACCAACCACAGTCGTTGTTTCCACTGTCGGCCACTATCTCGGTGAGGGCATGGCCGTGCTGGAACAGATTGCTTGAACGGAGAGACGGGATGTCGGAAAACTATACGGATCACATGGGCCGCCCGATCGTCGTCGTCACCGGAATGGGTGTCGTTACCTCGCTCGGCAAGGGCAAGAAGGAAAACTGGGAGAAGCTGACGGCCGGCGAGTCCGGCATTCGCAGAATTTCCAGATTCCCGGTCGATGGACTGGCGACAACAATCGCAGGTACGGTCGACATAATCGAGGAAGGCGAGGAATCTGCGCCGACCATTTCCTATGCAATGGCAAATGCGACCGCAGGCGAGGCTCTGGAAGAAGCCGGCTTTGGAACGGACGGCTTTCCCGGCCCGCTGTTCTTTGCCGCACCTCCGGTGGAACTGGAATGGCAGCACCGCTTCGCGCTTCTCGACGAGATGCCGGGCAAGGAGCCGAACTACGACACGCTTCTTGAAGCTGCGCGCAGTTCGGACCATTCGCGCATGCACCACCTGGTTCAGCTGGGCACCATCGCCTTCAAGATTGCCGAGAAATACAAGACGCAGGGACTGCCGATCTCGCTTTCGACGGCCTGCGCTTCTGGTGCCACCGCTATCCAGCAGGGCATGGAGGCAATCCGCCGCGGCGAAACTGGCGCGGCCCTGTGCGTTGCTTCCGACGGCTCGGTGACCGCCGAGGGTCTTATCCGCTTCTCGCTTCTTTCGGCGTTGACCACCAACAACGAGGATCCGTCGAAGGCTTCGCGGCCCTTTTCCAAGGACCGGGACGGGTTCGTGATGTCGGAAGGCTCTGCCGCGCTGGTTCTTGAATCGCTCGAACATGCGATCAATCGCGGGGCAAAAATTCTTGGCGTGGTTCAAGGTGTTGGCGAAAAAGCAGACTCCTTCCACCGCACCCGTTCCAGCCCGGACGGAAAACCGGTCATCACGGCCATCAAGCAGGCGCTTGAAGATGCCGGGCTTGAAACCGGCGATATCGACTACATCAATGCGCACGGCACCTCCACGCCGGAAAACGACCGCATGGAATACAATTCGCTGAAGAACGTCTTCGGCGAGGCCATCCATGAGGTTCCGATCTCGTCCAACAAGTCGATGATCGGCCACACGCTGACCGCAGGCGGTGCGGTTGAGGCGGTGTTCTCGTTCCTGACCATGAGCGAGGGGCTCATTCCCCCGACCATCAACTACGAGACACCGGACCCGGACATTCCGCTTGATGTGGTGCCGAACGTGGCGCGCAAGGCTGAGGTTTCGACGGTATTGTCCAATTCCTTCGGTTTTGGCGGCCAGAACGCCGTGCTTGTATTCGCGCGTGATCCGGCCTAGACGATTGCGCGTTACTCGGATGCCTGTCCGCGCTTTACGCGCAGGCAGTTCCGAAAAGCGATGCCGGTTTGGCGAGGCTTGAGCCCGTTCTGCCGGCATTTGCATGTTTGAACCACGGGATCATTCAGTTGGTCCGGAATTACTGCCCGGGCTTCGGGCGACAGCAGATCAGGCCGACCACATCCGCCAGCGCCTGAATGCACAAGTGAATAGAATCAGGTTTTGGCGTTTCGGGTTTCCAGCGAAACATGAAACGCCGCAGTGGGAGAACAGAGCCATGCGTGCCCTCCAGCTCGTTTCCGAACGCGAAGTCAAGGTAACCGATGTTGCGCCGCCACCGCCGCCCGGCGAGGGCGAGGTGCAGCTCAAGATCAAGGTGGTTGCGCTCAACCACATCGATGTCTGGGGCTGGCGCGGCATGGCCTTTGCCAAGCGCAAGCTGCCGATGACCGTGGGCGCTGAAGCCTCTGCCGAGATCGCTGCAATCGGGCCGGGCGTCAGCGGGCTGAAAACCGGTGATCTCGTTGCCATCTACGGCGCTCCGACCTGTGGCGTTTGCCGTCCGTGCCGGGAAGGCCGTGACAACCATTGCGAACATCCAAAGGGCGTTCACGGTTTCCATCTGGACGGATATGCGCAGGAATTCGCCAACATGCCGGCACGCAACGTGGTGCGTGCGCCGGAAGGTCTTTCGGACATTGCGGCTGCCGTTGCGCCCGTTACGTTCGGCACCTGCGAGCACATGTTGTTCGACAATGCCAAGGTTGAACCCGGCGAGACCGTGCTCGTTCATGCCGGCGGTTCGGGTATCGGCTCTGCGGCAATCCAGCTTTGCAAGCGCATGGGCTGCACGGTCATCACCACCGTCGGCTCCGACGACAAGATCGAGAAATGCCGCGAACTGGGCGCCGATCACGTGATCAACTATCGCGAGGACCGTTTCGAGGGAGCAGTTCGCAAGATCACGAAGAAGAAGGGTGTCGACGTCGTTTTCGAACATGTGGGCAAGGATACCTGGAATGGTTCCATGCTTTCACTGCGGCGTGGCGGCAGGCTGGTAACCTGTGGATCGACCTCGGGCGTTTCCGCCGAAACCAACCTGATGATGCTGTTCCAGCAGCAGCTTCGCCTTATCGGTTCGTTTGGCTGCAACATGCGCAACATGACCAACGCCATGGAAAAAATGGCCAAGGGCATCGTCCACCCGGTAATCGATACCGAACTTGAGTTCGGCGATCTGTCCAAGGCGCTGGAGCGCATGGAAGGCCGCAAGGTGTTCGGCAAGATCGTGATGCGCGTCAACGACTGACGCGCAGGGCTTCAACGGCGAATGGAGTGGCCAGGCAGGCCGGATGATCCTTGGCAAAAAAGCGCACCAAATATCCCAAATGGTACGTGGTCCTGCGCAACGCGCGGGACTGGACGCTGGCGCGCTGGATGCTGGCCTTCCTGTGGATGGTGAAGCTGCTTCCGGCTGATTTCGCGATCAACCTGTCCGAGCGCATAACCCGTTTCCTGGGCATGCTGTATCCGCGCACAAAGCTGGCGCGGCAGAACCTGAAGCTTGCATTTCCCGAGAAGAGCGATGCGCAGATCGAGGAAATCCTGCGCGGCATGTGGGGCAATCTGGGCCGGACAGCAGCAGAATACGCCTTTCTCGACAAGATTTTCGACTGGGACCCGGATCATCCCGAGGCAGGACGGTTCTTCTTTGCGGGCAACGAGAACTTCGAGGCGCTTCGCGATCTTGAGGGACCTGCGGTCTGTTTCACGGCGCATACGGGCAACTGGGAGGTGCTGCCGGTTGGAGCTGCTGCTTACGGCCTGAACATCACCGCATTGTTCCGTCCGCCCAACAACCCGTATCTGGCGAAGGAACTGCTCAAGGCGCGGCGCACTGCCATGGGTCACCTCGTTCCGTCGAAAGCAGGCGCTGCCTGGGCACTTGCAGGGATCATGGACGAGGGGGGCAAGGTTGGCATACTTGCCGACCAGTTTTTCCGGCGGGGCATGACGGTTACCTTTTTCGGTCGCGAAACGCTGGCAAATCCGTTGCTTGCCAAGCTCGTCAACAACTACGACTGCCCGGTCTATCCGGCGCGCACCATCCGCCTGCCAGGCGGGCGTTACCGCATGGAGCTGCAAGACCCGCTTGATGTCCCCCGTCTGGAAAATGGCAGGGTGGACCAGCAGGCGCTGACGCAGATGGTGACTTCAAAGATCGAGGAATGGGTCCGGGAATATCCCGAACAGTGGCTCTGGCTTCACAAGCGCTGGCGCAAGCCCAAGCAGAAAAAGAACAAGGCCAACAAGAATCGCAAAAAGGCCTGAGCCGAGCAGGTTGGCACTTTGCCCCTGTGCACTGGTTTGCGAGGAACGGCTATCCCGCGATTTTGACACTTGGCGCCAAATGCCTTCCAGCCTGCGCTTCAGGTCGCTCGCTACGATTAATGTCAAAAAGAAACCCCGGCAGAGCGCCGGGGCTTGTTTTCGATAGCGGCACCTTCTGCATCAATGGGTGATGCGGATGCTCGTGTTCTTGGCGCCGACCTGGCGAACCATATTGTAGAGCGTGCGCGCATTCGAAGGATGCAGGCGAACGCAGCCATGCGATGCCGGACGGCCAAGGCTCTTCACTGCGCCGGTTCCGTGGATGGCATATCCGCCACGGAAGAAGATCGAGTACGGCATCGGAGAGTTGTTGTATTTCTTCGAATAATACTCGGTGTACATCCGCGTCGGGCGATAGCTGCCGGTCGGCGTGACGTAACCGCGGCGCGCGGTCGAAACCGGCCAACTGTGGATCAGACGACCGTGCTTGTAGACCTTCATACGCTGTTGCGACAGGTCGATTCTTGCTTCAACTGCAGCTGCCATGGCCGGAGCCGCGGCAAAGCTGAAAAGAATGATGCATAGTGCGATTAAGGAACGCATCAGAGTTTTCCCTCTAGTTGTTTGTCTTCAACACCCCAAAGCATGATAGCAGAGTTTTTTCCGCTGGACGTTAACAAATGTCCGCTCACGCGGAGTTTACCGCGCTGCAGGGATGTTTCGTGATCTTATGCTTTACAGTTTTGGTTAAGTGACATTTTTTGAAGCAGCCTGATGTGTAAAAGTGCACACGGCGAAAGCTTGCCAGGTGCCGGCCAAAACCTTGCGGCCTGGCGAAAACACTGCAGCCGCTCGTGATGCAAGAATCCAGTTGGCGAATGGCGGCGATTTGTGAAACTCTCCGGTCATGCGGGACATTCACGAAGCACTTAAGCACGGCATAGATGCCAGGCGCCAGGAACTGGTCGAACTGACCTGCGACCTGGTGCGATTTCCCACCGTCAATCCTCCGGGAGAAGCATATACGCCATGCGCCGAGTATATCGGCAGGCGGCTGGCTTCGCGCGGCTTCGAAATAATATACGAGCGCGGCGAAGGTGCTCCAGGTGACACGGACCGCTATCCGCGCACCAATGTGATTGCGCGAAGAGAGGGCAGGCGGCCCGGCCCGACAGTGCATTTCAACTCGCATATCGACGTGGTGGTTGCAGGCGATGGATGGACCTTCGATCCGTTTGCGGCGACCGTGCATGAGGGGCGGATCTACGGGCGCGGTACCTGCGACATGAAAGGCGGGCTTGCCAGTTCGATCATCGCGGCGGAGGCCTATATCGCGGCCAATCCGGATCATGACGGCGCGATAGAGATATCAGGGACGGTGGACGAGGAGAGCGGCGGTTTCGGCGGTGTAGCCTACCTAGCGCACAAGGGCTACTTCTCCAAACCGCGCGTCGACCATGTGATCATTCCCGAACCGCTTCACAAGGACCGGGTATGCCTCGGGCATCGCGGAGTCTGGTGGGCCGAGATCGAGACGAAGGGAGAGATCGCCCATGGTTCCATGCCATTCCTCGGTGATTGCGCGATACGGCACATGGGCGCGGTGCTGGATGTCTTCGAGCGGGACCTGTTTCCAGCACTTGCCGCCAAGCGAACTGCCATGCCCGTAATCCCGGAAGGGGCGAAGTCATCCACCCTCAACCTGAATGCAATTCACGGCGGCGAGACCGACGATTTCACGGGCATGCCATCGCCAAATGTCCCCGATTCCTGCCGCCTCACGATCGACCGGCGTTTTCTCATCGAGGAATCGCTGGAAGAGGTGAAGTCGGAGGTCGTGGGAATACTCGAAGGCCTCAAGCGTGACCGGGTGAAATTCGACTATGCCATCCGGGACATCTTCGAAGTGCTGCCTATCATGAGCGAGCCGGACGCGCCGGTGGCTTCCACGGTGGCGGCAGCTGTGGAACATGTGCTGGGCCGGCCAGCAGAGTTTGTGGTGTCGCCGGGAACCTATGACCAGAAGCACGTCACCCGCATCGGTCACCTGCATGACTGTGTGGCCTATGGACCGGGAATACTCGATCTCGCACACCGGCCCGACGAGTACATCGTGATCGAGGACATGGTGGAAAGCGCGAAGGTGATGGCGCTTTCGCTGCATGCGCTGTTGCATCCCCAAGGCTGAAATATCGCGATTTCCTGCCGCAATTCGGCTGCAATCCGGTACAGAATCCGGCGATTGTCCCGCCCGGCACCAGTGGCGGTATTCGCAAGGATCAAGCGCACCATGAACCGTGCCGCACGTCTCTTTTCCATATTCACCCCCACGCCCAACGAACGCCGCCATGTGAGCAGCGCTAGCCTCGTCCGCGTGGCCTCGGTTTCGATATTGCTGTTTTCCCTGCTTGTTCCGGCAGCTTTGGCCGCTGGCTGGGCTGCAGGCATGCTCGTGCATCTGGGCAATGCAGGACTTGTTGTCTCGGAGGCGGTTTTTGCCCTCCCGATGCTGGTCTTGTGCGGCTTTCTGGTGCGCCTCGCCTACGAGGCCGAAACCAATCCCGAGAACCAGTGAAGCCTGCTATCGCTTCGACTTCAGTAGAAGTGCTGTTGTGTATTGGTTCCGGTGAACATACATCCATTGCCTGTGCGGGCAGTGACGCCTGAGATCCCCGGGGCGAACGTTGCGCCGTCATGTGCAACACGTTTACACCCGAGGGCCAAACGGTCTAAGTTCGCGCAGTTTCAGGGACATGCCTTTGCCGGGGCATTTCCAATCACAATGCCAAAGGGAGTGACACATGAACTACGTCAAAACGGGAAAGATACTGGTAAGCCTCGCCGTTGCGCTGATGGCGGCAACGGTTCTTTCCCCCGCAAGCGCGTTTGCGGCGAAGGACAATATCGTTCTGGGCGTAGCGCTTGAGCCGCCGAATCTCGATCCGACTTCGAATGCCGCTGCCGCGATCGACGAAGTGGTCTATGCCAACGTGTTCGAGGGTCTTACCCGAATTGGCCCGAATGGCGAAGTGCTGCCTGCGCTTGCTGAAAGCTGGGACATCTCCGAAGACGGAAAGGTCTACACCTTCCACCTTCATGAGGGGGTGAAGTTCCATGACGGTACGGATTTCAATTCCGAGGACGTTGTCTTCTCCCTTGACCGTGCGCGTGGCGAAGATTCCACCAACGCCCAGAAGGGGCTCTTCAAGGCCATCGAAAGCGTGGAAGCGGTAGACCCGTCCACCGTCAAGGTAACGCTGTCGTCGCCGCAGGGCGGTTTCCTGTTCAACATGGGCTGGGGTGACGCCGTAATGGTGGCACCTGAAAGTGCGGCCACAAACAATGAAAACCCGGTCGGGACCGGTCCGTTCAAGTTCTCCAAGTGGAACAAGGGATCGTCCATCGAAATCGTCCGCAACGACGACTACTGGGGCGACAAGGTGGCGCTTGCAAAGGCCGAGTTCAGGATTATCCCGGATGCAGCTGCAGCGACCTCGGCGCTGCTTGCCGGCGATGTGGACGGTTTCTCCAACTTCCCGGCGCCCGAGGCCGTTCCGCAGTTCGAGGCTGATCCGAATTTTGCATTGGTGATCGGTTCGACCGAGGGCGAGACCATTCTCGCCATGAACAACAAGAAGCCTCCTTTCGACAATCTCAAGGTGCGCCAGGCCATTTCCCACGCCATCGACCGCCAGGCCATCATCGATGGGGCGATGTTTGGTTTCGGAACGCCGATCGGGACGCATTTTGCCCCGCACCATCCGGCATACCGCGCCGATCTGATCGACATGTATCCGCATGACGTGGCCAAGGCGAAGGAACTGCTGGTGGAGGCAGGCTATGCGGATGGGTTCAAGGCAACGCTGAAACTGCCGCCCCCGACTTATGCCCGCCGTGGCGGCGAGATCATCGCTTCCCAGCTTCGCGAAGTCGGCATCGATCTCGAGATCATTCCGCTGGAGTGGAAGCAGTGGCTGGAAGGACCGTTCAAGGCCAAGGATTTCGATCTGACCATCGTCTCGCATACCGAGCCGATGGACATCGGTATCTATGCCAATCCGGACTACTACTTCCAGTATGGCACGGACGAGGCCAAGGCGATCATGGCCAAGCTCGATGCGACCACCGACACCGAAGCCCGCTACAAGCTTCTGGGTGACATGCAGGAACTCATCACCAAGGATGCCGTGAATGCCTACCTGTTCGAGCTGGCGAAGATCGGCGTTTGGAACGCCAAGGTTGAAGGGCTTTGGACGAATTCACCGATCCAGGCAAATGACCTGACGGGCGTCAAATGGAAAGACTGATGCCGGTCCGGAACTGCCCGGACGGCGATCGTCGCTTTTCAGCCTGAAATGACTTGAGAAAAGGCCGGTGTTTTGCCGGCCTTTTTCTTTTGCGGGTTGCCGTTCGAACTGCAGTGCGGATAATTGTCAGAATGGCTTTCGATTTACAGAACGGGGCAGGGAGGGAATTGCGCAAGTGAGCTGGTTCATCGCCCGCCGACTGCTGTCGCTTGCCGTAACCCTGCTTCTAGCGACTGTCGTCATCTTTGCCGTGCTCGAAATCGTTCCGGGCGATCCTGCGAGGCTGATGCTTGGCATAAACGCTACCGACGATGCCGTTGCCACCTTGCGGGAGCAACTTGGGCTGAATCAGCCGGTGTTGATGCGGTATCTTTCCTGGATTGCAGGCATGTTCCAAGGCGATCTCGGCCACAGTTTCACCTATGGCTCTCCGGTGGCCGAGCTGATCGGGGAACGTATCGTCGTTTCGCTGCCGCTGGCGTTGATGGCGCTGGCGATCTCCACTGCAATTGCAATTCCTGTCGGTATCTATGCGGCTTCACGGCGTGGCAGCGCAACGGATACGGCAATCATGGCGGTAACGCAGTTCGGTATCGCGGTGCCGAATTTCTGGTTTGCCCTGCTGCTCGTCTACTTCTTCGCGATTTTTCTGAGATGGGTTCCTGCCGGCGGGTTTGCCGGGTGGGACGAGGGGATTGCTTCCGGCTTCCGATCGCTCCTGCTGCCTGCCGTCGCGCTTGCGCTTCCGCAGGCGGCAATCCTTTCACGCGTTGCGCGTTCGGCAATCATCGAGGTGCTTGGCGAGGATTTCATCCGTACCGCCCGCGCAAAGGGGCTGACGCGAAGGGCGGCGCTCTGGCGGCATGCCTTGCGAAACGCGCTCATTCCGGTCGTCACCATCATGGGGCTGCAGTTCGCCTTTCTTTTGGCCGGCACGATCATCATCGAAAACGTGTTTTACCTGCCGGGCCTGGGGCGGCTCGTCTACCAGGCCATCACGCAGCATGACCTGCCGGTGGTGCAAGGAACGGTGCTGTTTCTGGTCGGTTTCGTCGTCGTCACCAATTTCCTCGTCGACATAACCTATGCGTGGATCGATCCGCGCCTGAGAAGGCGGGGGAGATAGCCAGCGATGACCGATCCCGTCATGCCGCACATGGAAGTAGGCCTCGCGCCGGAGACATCTCTGGCCTCGAGGCTTCTTGCCTCGCGATCATTCGCGACTGGCGCGATCATTACCGCGGTGATCGTGGCGATGGCGCTCGTTTCCTTTGGCTGGACGCCCTACGACGTGACAAAGATCGTCATCGCCGACCGGCTGAAATCGCCTTCGCTTTCACACTGGTTCGGGACGGACCACTTCGGTCGCGATATCTTCTCCATGATCATGGTCGGTGCGCGCAATTCCATTGCGGTGGCTCTGGTAGCGGTCGGCATCGGGCTGGCGGCCGGCGTTCCGCTGGGTGCATGGGCTGCGGCCAGGCGCGGGCTGGTGGACGACGCGCTGATGCGGTTCAACGATCTCGTCTTTGCCTTTCCCTCGATACTGTCAGCCGTGATGATCACGGCAATCTTCGGACCGGGTGCCGTCAACGCGATCATTGCCATCGGCATATTCAACATTCCCGTGTTCGCAAGGGTAACGCGCGGGGCGGCGCTGTCCCTGTGGCCGAGGGAATATGTTCTGGCAGCGCGGGTAAGCGGCAAGGGCGCGGCGCGGATCACGGTGGAGCATATCCTGCCGAACATTGCCAACCTCCTGATCGTGCAGGCGACGATCCAGTTCTCGCTGGGCATTCTGGCGGAGGCGGGGCTCTCCTATCTCGGTCTTGGTGCGCAGCCGCCCATGCCGAGTTGGGGGCGGATGCTGTTCGAGGCCCAGACCATGATGGCAATCGGTCCTCACATGGCAATCTTCCCGGGGCTCGCGATCATCGTGACCGTGCTTGGCCTTAACCTGATGGGCGACGGTCTGCGCGATGCGCTTGATCCCAGGTTGCGGGGCAAAGGCTGATGGCGCTGCTTGAAGTTGACGGCCTCAACCTTTCCATCCGGGGGCGGCACATTCTAAAGGATGTCGGCTTTGCCATCGAACGTGGCAAGGTCACGGGCGTGGTGGGCGAATCCGGATCCGGCAAGTCGCTGACGGCGCTCTCGATCATGCAACTCCTGCCGCACCGTTCGGACCTTTCCGGATCGATCCGCTTCGATGGTTTCGATATCGCAGCAGCCAGCGAAAGGGAAATGTGCGCCCTGCGCGGGGACGACATCGGCATGGTCTTCCAGGAGCCGATGACGGCACTCAATCCGCTCAAGACCGTGGGCGAACAGGTCATGGAGGGTATCCGCCTGCACACCGGCGCGACGCGCAAGGAAGCACGCGAGCGCGCGGAAGCGATACTCGAACACGTGGGGTTGCCACCATCGCAATATGCATTGACGCGTTTCCCGCATGAACTATCCGGCGGACAGCGCCAGCGGGTGGTCATAGCAATGGCCTGTGCGCTTCGGCCGAAGCTGCTGATTGCCGATGAACCGACAACGGCGCTGGATGTGGTGGTGCAGGCCAGGATCCTCGATCTGTTGAACATGCTGGTCGATGAAAACGACATGGCGCTGATGCTGATCAGCCATGATCTGGGCGTGGTGTCAGACATGGCGGATGATATCGTCATCATGCGTGGTGGAGAGATCGTGGAGGCGGGTCCGGCCATTCCCGTTCTGAAAAACCGTACACATCCCTATACGCGCCAGCTTGCAGAGGCCTCGACGCATGTTCCCGCGCGGGACCCGGACTGGCGTCCCGCCGACGGCGAAGGCAAGGCCGTGGTCAGCGTTTCAAACCTTGTCTGTGAGTATCCGGGAAGGCGGACCGGAATGTTCACGAGGGAACCGCCGTTTCGCGCCGTAGACGATGTCAGTTTCGATATAGGAGCGGGCGAGATTGCCGGGCTGGTAGGCGAATCGGGCTGCGGGAAATCCACGCTGGGCCGCTCGCTGCTCGGGCTGATGCAGCCGTCTTCGGGGCGGATAGAATTCGATGGCAGGGACGTTACCCACCCGGACAGCGAAACCCGCAGCGAGATGGTCGAATTCGTCCAGGCTGTCTTCCAGGATCCGTTTGCCTCGTTCAACCCGCGCCACAAGGCCGGGCGGCTGGTTGCCGAACCCCTGTTTCTTCGCCGGGAACTGAGTGCGGCGACGAAACGCGACATGGCGCTGGAGGCGCTGGAGAACGTCGGCATGCACGCCTCCGATCTCGACAAGTATGCGCACGAATTTTCCGGTGGCCAGCGTCAGCGGCTCGCTATCGCGCGTGCAGTCGTCAACCAGCCCCGGCTGATCATTGCAGACGAGCCGGTTTCCGCGCTGGATGTATCGATCCGGGCGCAGGTGGTCGACCTGATCGTGGAACTGCGCGAACGGCTGGATCTCGCCTGGCTGTTCATCAGTCACGACCTTTCGGTCGTGCGTTCCCTGTGCGACACGGTGATGGTGATGCGGTCGGGGCGTATCGTGGAGCGCGGAAGTGCGCAGCAGATACACGACAATCCGAGGGAAGAATACACGCGGCAACTGGTTGCTGCCGCGCCTGACCTGGAGGCGGTGATTGCAAGACTTGGTGACGAAGGCTGATCCGCGGTTGGCAGAAAATCAGCTGCGGCCGGTCCATGAACTACCCTTGCGCACCAGGGCGGCAGGCAGGTTCTCGTCGCCGATCTCTAGCAGTTCCGCCGCCCGGTAGACCAGGTTGATCTCGAACTCGTGCAGTTCGCGGTCCGAAATCGAGATTTCATGCATGTTGGCGAGAATCTCGACGCGGTCCGGCAGGGGAAGTTTTTTCACTGTATCAAGCAGCGGGAAGGTGCTGTCGTCATTGGCAAGGCGTTCAATCACATCATCCTCGAACTGCAGCAGTTCCTCTTCCGTGATCATCAGATTTTCGCTGAGTATCTGGCGGAAACGGTTGAGTTCCTCGTTGCGGACACGGCCATCGACGACGATCACCCGGTAATAGAGCAGGGCAATCGCAAGTTTCCGGTCTTCGCGGGTGAACTCGATCCCCTGTCCGCTGCGGTCAAGCTGCTTTAGAAGTGTCTTGAAGGATGAATACATCTGCAACAGCCCCTTTGCTGATGTTGTGCCCGAAGATTATACTCATCTGCAGCATTTCAGGCAAACTTGCAAAGACATGCATCTGATATTCTGCAATCAACTACAAAAAAACCGACTGTTTCCGGGCAAATGGCCGGGGAACAGTCGGTTTTGAGACGCATTTCCCTTGTACCCGAAGGGAGCCCCGGTACGCATTACCTGATCCGGGGTGAGGCTCGTTCAGCCGCCTCGCAGACGTTTATAGGCAAATATCGTAAACAGGCCGTTAGAAGAGAGTTACGGCTTGCTTAACCGGTCAATTTTTCCGCAGGCCTTGGCAAGAAATCTGCAGTCGAAGTTTCCATGTCCCTGGCCAGCCCCCTGCAAGACGCCATTGCATTGGGCGGCAGCGTGCATCCCTTGAAAAAGCACCTTGCCGATCTTGCGAATGACCGGCAAACCATATAAAGAAATCTTTATATCATTATGACCAACGGAGACATGTCATGAACCGGAGCGGCAATCCCCTCAAGGAACTGATCGAGGAAAAGGGTGTTCTACTCGCCGATGGCGCAACCGGTACGGCTCTCTTCGACATGGGGCTTGCCTCGGGCTATTCACCGGAATTCTGGAACGACGAGAAGCCGGACAACATTCGCAAACTGCATCAGGACTTCGTGGATGCGGGTAGCGATATCATTCTGACCAACACTTTCGGCGGTACGCGGCACCGTCTCAAGCTGCACGATGCCCAGGATCGCGTGTTCGAACTGAACAAGAAGGGTGCCGAGATCGCCCGTGAGATCGCTGACGCGGCAGGCCGCAAGGTTATCGTTGCCGGTTCTGTCGGCCCGACCGGGGAACTGCTGCATCCCCTCGGTGCACTCACCAAGAGCGAAGCCCAGGAAGCCTTTGCCGAACAGATCGAGGGCCTCAAAGCTGGCGGCGTCGATGTCATCTGGATCGAGACCATGTCCGCGCCGGACGAAATCGAGGCCGCAGTGGATGCAGCGATTGCCGCTGACATGCCCTACGTGGTGACCGCTTCCTTCGACACCGCGGGCAAGACCATGATGGGGCTTGCGCCTTCCGCTCTTCCCCATGTCTTCGATGCGAACAGCTCCAAGCCCGTGGCCTTTGGCGCGAATTGCGGCGTGGGCGCTTCCGACATGCTTTCTTCCGTACTCGACATGACCGGCGAGGCTCCGGAGGCCGTCGTGGTCGCCAAGGCCAATTGCGGTATCCCTGTGATCAAGGGCGACAAGGTGGAATACACCGGTACGCCGGAGCAGATGGGCGACTATGCGTGCCTCGCAGCGGATGCGGGCGCGAAGATCATCGGCGGCTGTTGCGGCACGAGCTGCAATCATCTGGCTTATATGCGCAAGGCACTCGACAGGCATCTCGCCGAAGGACTGGGTTCGCGTCCTACCGTGGAAGAGATCATCGAGCGGGTCGGCCCCATGAAGAACGTCACCTCCTCGCAGAATGACAGCACGCCGAAACGCGAACGCAAGGGGCGCCGCAGGGGCTGAACCGGCCAATTGGAGGGCGACCGTGTTTTGCCCTTCGATTACCTCAATTGAGCCAAACTGAGGCCAGCAAGCAGGCATTGAACTCTCTTGTGTGAAGACGTTGGAGAGAGCCTCATGTTGAAAAAAGTTCTTTTGGCAATTGGCCTGCTGGTAATGTTGTTGTTCGCCTATGAAGCCTACCGGCTTGTGGTTGCTGAAAGAAAGTCTGCCGGGTTAATGCAGGAATATGGCGAGGACAGGCTTGCCATCAAATCGGCCTCGCTTCCCAAGGCGCGCCTTGATGCACTTCTCAAGATCGAGGATCCGTCCTTCTACGATCACAATGGCGTGGACTTTTCCACGCCGGGGCAGGGATTGACGACCATTACGCAGGGGCTGGTGAAGTACATGTATTTCGACCGGTTCACGCCTGGCCTTGCCAAGATCGAGCAGTCGCTGATCGCCCGGTTTGTCGTCAACCGTCATTTCAGCAAGCGGCACCAGCTCGATATCATGCTCAATCACGCGTATTTGGGTAGTTTCGACGGCAAGGAAGTGCGCGGATTTGGAGAGGCCGCGCAGACCTATTTCTCCAAGTCCTTCGAAGCATTGAACGACCGGGAATTCATCGGACTTGTTGGCATGATGATCGCACCGAACAATCTGGACCCCGTGCGGAATCGCGAAAACCATGAACGCCGTGTTGCACGTATCGAGAGCTATCTGGCGGGCAAATGTAAGCCCACCGGGCTGCGAGACGTAACCTACGAAGCCTGTGATCAGAGCGAGTAGCGCAGTTTCATCCTGCAAAGGCCTGCATGTGGAAACGGATCTGGGCATCCGCATAGGGGATGCCGACAGGGCAGGCGGCGCGGGCGCGGCAGCCTAGCGACATGCAGTGGGGCTCGTTGCCCGAGGCAAGATGGTTGCGGCAGGACCCGACATCAAACCCGTGGTCCGAGAAGGCATTCACCGGGCATTCGCAAAGACACGGCCTGTCCCTGCAGCTCTCGCAGGGATGAGAAGCCGGCTTGGGCAGTTCGAGTTCGACACCCTTGCCAAAGACCAGAAATGCGCGGAAAGCCTGCCAGAGACCGAACTTTTCATGGATCAGGATGCCGAGCGGCGAGGGCTTCATGCCGGTTGCTGCCATCGCCCAGGTCTGGAACGGCGGGTAGGGCCGGTCGAAGGGATAGATCGCAACAGCATCTGCCCTGCTTGCCGTCGCATCCATGATCCGCTTCGTCCATCGGTCAAGCGGATCGGGCTTTCCGTCCCGTGCTTCCGCTGAAGCGGAGAATACCTCCCACATGCGGTGCCTTCCGTCACGCGCCACATGATCTCCGACAAGCATTGCCGCATGGCCCGAAAAAGGTGCGTCCGCAAGTACGAGCCAGCCGCAGGAATACAGGCCGTACCAGGCGAGGCGGCGCGCGAGCATGCTCTCGATTTCCGCGGCACTTCGGTAAAGGGCAGGGCTTTGAACTGTCATGGAGCCATTGGGTCACCGGGCCGTGACAAGGTCAAGATGGCCGCGCGTCACATGCACACGCGGGGCCATGGCGATTTGCGTTTATCGCGATTCAAAATTCGCTGCCTCTTGCTTCGCTCGAAAGCGAATTTTGACAGGTATACAGCCTTGGATAAAACGCAAACCGCGTTAATCCCGCGTGCGCCAAACGTTCCTGATGATCGTGTTGCCGACTTTCGTCCGCCCCGAGATTTCCGGGGCTGCCTGAGCTTTTCAGCCGAATGCGTCCGGCATGGATGCCTTCTTCTTCTCGACGAACTCACGCAAGGCTTCGTCAACAGCCTGGTCGATCGAAGGGGGCTGGTAGGATTCCAGCCAGCGGCGGGCGATCTCGTTTGCCTTGTTCTCGGTGCGTTTGCCGCCTTCGGCTTCCCATTGTTCAAACGAATTGCTGTCGCTGACGTTCGATACGTGGAAGGCGCTCTGGAAGTTCTCGCGCGTGTGTGCGCAACCCAGATAGTGGCCGCCCGGTCCAACCTCGCGGATTGCTGCCATCGCCTGTGCATTCTCCGAGGTGTCAACGCCGCCTGCAAATTTCTGGTGCGCGGCAAGCTGATCGCAGTCCATGATGAACTTCTCGAAGGATGAAACCAGACCGCCTTCAAGCCAGCCTGCGGCATGAAGCATGAAGTTGACGCCGCCCATCATGGCCGGCCACAGCGTGTTGGCGCTTTCGTAGGCTGCCTGTGCATCCGGCAGCTTGGACGCGGTCAGCGCGCCACCCGAGCGGAACGGGAGGTTGTAGCGGCGCGCGAACTGGGCTGCACCCATCAGGATCTGCGCCGGTTCAGGTGTTCCAAAGACTGGTGCGCCGGACTGCATGGAAATGGCAGTGGCGAAGGTTCCGAAAATTACCGGTGCGCCTGGACGGCACAGCTGGCTGAAGGCGATGGCGGACGTGGCCTCGCAGAGAACCTGTGTCAGCGTGCCTGCAACCGTGACCGGGCTCATGGCGCCGCCCACGATGAAGGGGGAAATGATGCAGGCCTGATTGGCGCGCGCATATACCTTCAGAGCGCCAAGCATCGTTTCGTCGAGCGTCATCGGCGAGTTGCAGTTGATCAGCGACACGAGAACGCAATTGTTGTCGACGAATTCCTCACCGAACACCATCTGCGCCATCGAAACGGTATCTTCCGCGCGTTCAGGCGCGGTGACCGATCCCATGAAGGGTTTGTCCGAGTAGCGGATATGGCTGTAGACCATGTCCAGGTGACGCTTGTTGACGGGAATGTCGACCGGTTCGCAAACGGTCCCGCCGGAATGATGCATGGCAGGCGCCATGTAGGCCAGCTTCACGAAATTGCGGAAGTCCTCAATCGTGGCGTAGCGGCGCTTGCCATCAAGGTCGCGTACGAAGGGAGGGCCGTAGACCGGCGCATAGACGGTGGTCTTTCCGCCGATCTCGACACTGCGCTCCGGGTTCCGAGCGTGCTGCGTGAAGGTCGACGGCGCGGTCTTCATCAGTTCACGGCAGAGACCTCTTGGCAAATGAACGCGCTCGCCCTGCACGTCGGCCCCGGCGTCCTTCCACATCTTCAGCGCTTCGGGATCTCCACGATATTCGACGCCGACTTCCTCCATAAGAGTGTCGGCATTCGCCTCGATGATTTCTACGGCTTCGGCGGTGAGCACGTTCACCGGTTCGAGCGCGCGATGAATATAGGGCAGCGAAACAAGCTTGAGGGTGCTTCGCTCTGCGCGGCGGGCGGCTCCACCGCCGCCGCGTGCGCGTTTGCGTCCGCCTGCATCGGCTGTGCTCTCTAGGGTCTCTTCGGTCATGGCAAGGCTCGTTTCGTTAGTATTGTGGGTGGCCCCGGTATCAGCTTCCGGCGTCGCGGTGGCGAATATCGCTACTCTCGCATCTGCAATTGGCACATCATTTCTGGCACACTTGCACTGGAGAACTCCATCCTTCAAAAATATCCGACATTGGAAGTTGCCAAGAATGCAATTGCGCCCTTGTCTGGCGCAATTTGAATGCGAACCGCAAGTCCGAACGTCGCAAACGGAATTTGCGCACGTCGCGAAAAAGCCCTTTGGTTTTGGCCGCCTGGAAGTATTATGCGAGAATGATTTGCCGGAATGCCCGGGGAGGGCCAACCGGTTCGCGACAGGCGCTTGTGCGCAAACGAAAGGGCATCCCTAATGTCTGAAGACGGCGACGACATCATTCTTTCCGAGCTTGACGACGACGAACTCGTGCAACAGATGTACGACGACCTCTATGACGGGCTCAAGGAAGAGATCGAGGAAGCGACCCATATCCTTCTTGATCGCGGCTGGACGCCCTACAACGTGCTGACCAAGGCACTGGTCGAGGGCATGCGCATCGTCGGTGTCGATTTCAGGGACGGCATCTTGTTCGTCCCGGAAGTGCTGCTCGCCGCAAATGCGATGAAGGCCGGCATGTCGATCCTGCGTCCGCTGCTGGTGGAGACAGGAGCGCCCAAGCTTGGTTCGATGGTGATCGGCACCGTGAAAGGTGACATTCACGACATCGGCAAGAACCTCGTCGGCATGATGATGGAAGGCGCAGGTTTCGACGTGGTCGATCTTGGCATCAACACGGATGTGGACGAATATCTCGCTGCGCTCGAAGAGCACAAACCCGACATTCTGGGGATGTCCGCACTTCTGACTACGACCATGCCCTACATGAAAGTGGTTATCGACACGTTGAAGGAGAAGGGCCTGCGCGACGACTATATCGTTCTGGTCGGAGGCGCACCGCTCAACGAGGAATTCGGCAAGGCAATCGGTGCCGATGCCTATTGCCGCGATGCGGCAGTGGCGGTCGAGACCGCGAAGGAATTCATTGCCCGCAAGCATAACCAGATGGCGGCTGGCTGATCGTCTGCCCGTACCTGCAGGCCTGCCCATGCCATCATGATGCCGGAAACCCGGTGAAGGATGGCACCATGGAAAAGTATTCTCGCTTCATGATGACCGCAAGAGTAGCGGCAATAGCAGTTGCCGCCTCTTGTGCCATCCTTGCCGGAAGTCTTGCCGGTGCCGGTTCTGCGCATGCCACCGGTGAAATCGTCGATCTGATGACGCCTTCGGACAAGGCCAGGCTCGGGCAATATGAAACTGCGCGCAGCAAGGCGTTTGCCGATGCGGCAAGCGCGGGTCAATCGGCGGAGTTCGATGCGATAATGTCGGGTATGCCGGTAGATGTTTCCGCGGCGGATATTTCCGGTGACTGGAAATGCCGAACCATCAAGACCGGGCGGTTTCCCGAATATGTCTCCTACTCGTGGTTCCGCTGCCGGATCAGCGATGACGGATCGGGTTGGCGGCTCGAGAAGCTGACAGGGTCGCAACGCATGAGCGGGCGGTTCTTTACCGACAGTGACAAACGCATGATCTATCTTGGCACGCTGCACTATGCCGATGAAAAACCGTCGGCCTATCCTCGTGGTGACCAACTTGATCAAGTGGCCTATGCCGTGCTGCTGGACGACGGGCGGATGAGACTGGAATTCCCGAAGCCGCATCTCGATTCCGAATTTGACGTCCTGGAGTTGCGGCGTTGAATGGGCAGGACAGTTCGAGTGTGCGGGAACCGGTGCCGCTGCAGTCCAAGGTGCGGGTGATTGCCTGCGGCATGATTGCGCGCGAGGTTCTGGCCGTAAACGATCAGCTTGGCTTCGGCCACGTGGATCTGAAGTGCCTTCCTGCCGAGTACCATCACTATCCCCAGAAGATTGCGCCTGCACTCGACAAGGCGATTGCCGATGCGCGCGCCGAAGGTTTCGACCATGTCTTCGTCGGATATGCAGATTGCGGAACCGGCGGTGAACTCGACAAAATTTGCAAAAAACACGGTGTGGAACGCATTGCGGGTCCGCACTGCTTCGCCTTCTACATGGGCAATTCGGCCTTTGAACAGGCGCCGGAGGGATTCCTGCGGACCTTCTTCATCACCGATTTCCTGGCGCGTCATTTCGAGACCTTCATGGTCAAGCCGCTTGGCCTCGACCGGCACCCGGAATTGCGGGACATGTATTTCGGCAATTACGAAACCGCTCTCTACCTCGCTCAGACGGAAGACCCTGATCTGCTTGCAAGGGCGAAGGCGGCGGCGGCCTTCCTGGGGCTTCAATTCGAGTATCGCTACACGGGATATGGCGACCTTCAAGGCGCGCTTTCGGCGCTGCCCGCCGCAGAGATCACATCCTAGATCGTTTCCATCTGAAGGAGGAACGATCTAACGGTCGAGGCCAACACCCTTGAAACGCTGGCGTACCGTCCACGCCGCACCGATGTCCCGGATCGGGCTGGGCGGTATCCAAGATGCCGGCGCGGAAGCCAGACAATCGGTAATGAGTGCCGACTGCCCGCCGCTTGCATGTTCGGCCAGCGCATGGCCGAAGGCGGTGCCCCGGCTGACGCCCGAACCGTTGTACCCGCCCGCAAACCATACGTTCCTGGCCTGGCGACCGAAGAAATTGGTCTGGTTGCGGCTGATGCCCTCGACCCCCGACCAGGCGAACTCGAAGGGGACATGTTTCAATTGCGGAAAGCGCATTTCGAAGCTCGCCCGGTGAACTGCCTGCCGTTCGCGAAGCTCGGCCTCGGAGAACAGGATCGAGCCGTGATATTCGGCGGTATTGCGAAGCGAGATGCGACCGTCACGGGTCAGTCGAACGGTGGCTCCGCCACCGTGCAGCGACAGCACGCCCCATTCCTTCAGCGTGCCCAGGCTCGCCACTTCATCCTGCGTCAGTTTGCGGGTGAAGCTTCCTGAAAGCGTGCTGCCAGCAATCCGGCTGCCAAGAAATCCAAGCTTTCCGGCTTCGTAATTCGTGGCAAGCAAAACGCCGTCAGCCTCGATCGTGCCATCGGGCAATTCGAGCCTGACCGGGCTTCCCGGAACCAGCCGGACAACGGGGCTTTCCTCGTGCAGCGTGACGTTTGCGGGGAGATGATCCGCCAGTTCGCGAACGAGTGCGGCAGGCTGGACCAATGCGCCCGGATGGACATGGATGCCGCGCTTGTAGTGGATCGTGCCGGTTCTTTCGGCCATCTCGTCCTGGCCGAGCAGGGTGTGTGGTACTTCGAGTGCATCGAGGTATCTGGCAAACCCTTCGGCCTCTCGCAGTGCGGTCTCGTCTGCGGCTGCGTGGTGGAAGCCATTTTCATCCCACTGGCAGTCGAGGGTGTCGCTGGTGACCCGCTCGCGCAACAGATCCAGCCCAGCGGCGTTGATGCGATTGATGCGCGCGTTCTCCTTCACCTTGGCCGGATCGAACCCGCCGGTGAAATGGCTCGCATGAACCGCATAGCCGGAATTGCGGCCCGAAGCGCCTTGCCCCACCTGCCGTGCTTCCAGAAGTAATACGGTCTCCTCAGGGTGGAGTTCTGCAAGTCGCCGGGCGGCGGCAAGACCGGTGACACCGGCGCCCACCACAGCCCACTTGGCCCGATGATTGCCTTTCAGCGGCGGGCGTGGGGTACGTTCGGCAAGCAGTTCGGCCCAGCCATGCGGGTCGGTCGGAAAACGGGGAGGGGTCATGGGAAGAGACTCGTCTGCGATATTTATGCGCCGCACCATTTCACTACGGGTGGCTTGGCGCAAGAGACATCGTACACCTGCAGCATTGAGCAAATCAGGCTTTTCTGCCGATTGATCTGATCAACTATCGAGGTGGAAAATGACCTGATCCACCTGTCGCATTCCGGCGGGTTGCAGCGTCTTAGGCAGCCTGGGAATCGAATTTCTCGTTGTTGACCTGGACGTCCACCTCCATGCCGATGAACGAAAAGCTGCCGTCCTGCACGAAAGAACCACTGATCGGAATTGCCTGTTCCGGCGCCCTGGTGACGGCAATGCGGATGAGTTCCGAACTGCCGACGATCAGGTTTGTAGGATCGAATTCAATCCACCCTTCATTTGGCATGTAGGCTTCTGCCCATGCATGGGTTGCGCCGCCGCCCTGATGTGATGTGCCATCTGCAGTGAGATCGTTCAGGTAACCGGAGACAAACCTTGCGGCGATGCCGAAGTGACGCGCGGCCTCCATGAACAGAAAGGCAAAATCCCGGCAACTGCCCGACCCAAGTGAAATGGTCTCGGCCGGGCTTTGGGTGCCATGACTGTCCCGGCGGGCATAGGTCATCGACCTGTGTATTGTTTCGGACAGTTCGCGAAGGAATGAGAGCAATTCGGAAGGCCGGTTGGTGAACTCCCTGTCGAGCCAATGTGACAATACCGCTTCGTCGAGAGGATTGTGCAGGGCAATGTAGGGTGCCAGATCGATCCGATCGACCTCCGGATAGCGAAATGGATAGTGCGTTTCGATCCGCTTTTCGGAATCCAGAAGCGGTTCGTGCGGATATCGCCGAACAAGCAGTTCGCTGCGTATCTCAAGAATGTCGGAACTCTGCAAAAACGTAGCCGTCGCAACGGAGTTGCCGAAGGTGTCGAAATGCCAGCGCAGATCTGCCGGTGGCGTAATCGCAATTGACGACGAGACAAGGCGCATGTCGTGCCCATCGCGTGGCCGAAGCATCAATTGATGTTCGCCGAAATTTACCGGTCTGGCATAGCGGTATCGTGTGGTATGAACAATGCGAATGGCCTCGGACATGGGAACCTTTCCAGCCATCAGCGGTTGGCTATGGGCGCTAGCGGTTTTCTAAGAACGCAACTTGGGCACATTGGTTCAATCATACAAGGAAGATTTCCATGCTAATTCGTATCGGCTACGAGATAACGGTTACATGCCCGGCCGATATACCAATGCTCCTGGCGTTGTCGGTTCACAGCGAGTTTGCCGGCAAGGTCATAGGCTCCGATCATGTCCGTAATGAGCGCGTCAACGATATGACCGAATATGTCGATCGATTTGGCAACCGGATCACGCGCTGCACGGCTCCGCAGGGTGTCTCAACCTTCTGGTCAGACTCCATTGTGGAGGTCGACGGCCTGCCGGACCCGGTCTATCCCATGACCTGGCAAACCCCATTGCAGCAATTGCCCAACGACACCCTTCAGTTTCTCATGCCCAGCCGATATTGCGATTCCGACCGGCTTGGCGAGTTTGCGTGGAAACAGTTTGGCAAATCCCCGCTTGGCTGGGCCAGAGTGCAGGCAATCTGTGATTTCGTCCATGAATACGTCACCTTCGACTACAAGTTCGGAAGGCCGGACAAGACCGCCGGAAACGTGCTGGCGGAGAAGACCGGCGTGTGCCGGGATTTTGCGCACTTGGCGATCAGCCTGTGCCGGGCGATGAATATTCCTGCCAGGTATTGCAGCGGATATCTCGGCGATATTGGCGTTCCCGACGCCGGGTTTGACGACTTCTGCGCCTGGTTTGAAGTCTATCTGGACGGGAATTGGTACACGTTCGATGCGCGCTACAACGTGCCCCGCATCGGCAGGGTGCTGATGGTCCGGGGCAACGACGCTTCCGACGTTGCCATGATCACCTCTTTCGGGGCCTACGAACTGAGCGGCTTCCGTGTGTGGTCACTCGAACTGGCGGACGGAGAGGGCAACGATGCACTGCTCGAACAGTTGTCCGTGCGACCCCACCCACAGCACCGCGGACTGGGTGCGCAGCCAAGCCTTTCGCCATGCGGCGAAGGCGTGAACAGGCTGATCTAGCTGTCTTGTAATTCCAGCTTGCAGATATTTCGATAATATCAAGGGGAAGTACGCTAGAAATGGGGCTATCCAGCGTACCTCCCAATGCTGGATCGTGAGAAAATACTCACGGTTTTAATTCGGTTCCAGAATACATGTGTAGCATTGCGGTTGCACAACGGCAAAATGATTTCCCGGAAAGGCACTGAAGGCCGTGTTCAATTATCCGGCATTTGAAGTCATGAACATTGGACCGCCGCGCCAGCGCGGAAATCCGTAGCCCAGTATCAGGACCATATCGATGTCGGAGGCGCGCAAGGCAATTCCTTCCTCGAGGATTTTCTGTCCTTCTGCAGCCATGGTCGAAACGACGGTATCCTGAATTTCGCGCGAGGTGAATTCACGCCGGACGATGCCGTTCTTCTCCGACTCTTCCAAAATGATTTTTTCGATGAGAGGATCCGGTGTGCCGCCACGCGCCTCGCCTGAATAATCGTACCAGCCAGCTCCTGTTTTCTGGCCAAAGCGGCCAAGTTCACAGATGCGGTCGGCAATGCGCGAATAGCGTTCGTTTGGATCGCGAGTGGCAGCACGGCGCTTGCGGGCCGCCCATCCGATGTCGAGGCCTGCCATGTCTCCCATTGCGAACGGCCCCATGGCCATTCCAAATGCGCGCATGGACGCATCAATCTGCTGCGGAAGGCAGCCATCTTCCAGCATGAAGTCACACACCTTGCGGTATTCGTAGAGGATACGGTTGCCGATGAAACCGTCGCAGACCCCGGAATAGACCGGGTTCTTCTTCAACCGTTTCGCGAAGGCGAAGGCCGTGCCATAGGTCTCCGGCGAAACGCTGCCGGTTCGGATCACTTCGACGAGCTTCATGATGTGCGCGGGAGAGAAGAAGTGCAGGCCAACGACGCGAGCGGGATTGCCAACCGATTTCGCGATCTCGTTGATGTCCAGGTAAGAGGTGTTCGTAGCCAGAATGCATTCCGGCCGCGTCACCTCGTCCAGTTTGGCGAAGACCGCCTTCTTGACGTCCATGTCCTCGAACACCGCCTCGATGACCAGATCGGCATCAGCCGTCTTGGCGTAGCCTGCAGTAGCGGTGAAGGCATTTTCAAGCGCTTCTCGCTTGTCTGCGGAAATCAGCCCGCGCTTGAGCGAGGAATCGAGAATGCCCATGACCCGATGGTATCCCGCCTCGGCAGGACCTTCCTCGCGTTCGATCATGTCGACCGCACAGCCGTTGAGGAGGGCCGCAGCAGCGATTCCGGCCCCCATCGTTCCGCCGCCGATCACCGCGACGCGGTGGATATCGCGCGTTTGTGCACCTTCGACGAAAGGTACCTTGCCCATCTCACGTTCGGCGAAAAAGGCATGGCGCATTGCCTTTGATTGATCACCGTCCTTGAGTTCGAGAAAGGCTGAACGCTCATCGGCCAATGCTTCGGCGAAAGGCTTTTCAAAACCGTTTCGCACGATCCTTGCTGCGGTTACCGGCGAGAGCTGCCCCTTGGCTTTCTTTTCGATATTCCCGATCGCCTGTTCCCACCAGCCGGCAGTTGGTGCGGTTGCCGGTTGCCGTGTCGAAAGCGGTTCGGGGAGGGGCTTTGCGCTGGCATCAGCTGCGAAGGAGAGGGCGAAGGTTTCAAGATCCTGGCCTTCCGGCACGATGGCGTCGATCAAGCCGGCATCGTGCGCCGCGCCCGCGCCAGCGGGTTTGCCCGATGTGATCATTTCGAGTGCGAATTCGGGATTTGCTGCACGCGGCAGTCGGATGGTGCCGCCTGCGCCCGGAATCAGCCCCAGGTTGACCTCCGGCAATCCCGCCCTGGCGGTGGAAACAGCAACGCGGTAGTGGCAGCCCAGCGCGACCTCGAGACCGCCACCCAGCGCGGTGCCGTGAATTGCAGCAACCCACGGCTTGGATGAAGCCTCGATACGGTTGATCGTGTCGGGCAGGTGGGGTTCCTTGGGTGCCGCGTTGAATTCGCGAATGTCTGCACCGGCAATGAAGGTGCGACCGGCACATATCAGAACGGCGGCGCGGATCGAGTCGTCCGCGTCTATCTTTTCGGCAGCTTCAATCAGGCCGCTACGCAGTGCGTGCGAAAGCGCGTTCACCGGTGGATTGTCGACCCTGACGACGGCGATACCGCCATGGTTTTCCACCGCAACTACGCTCATTCTTCTTCCTCCTGATTGGGCTCCGCCGGCAAGTGACGGAATGCACGCCGGGCCTTTGCGGAGTTTTCTATCTTGAGGGCATCAAACAAGGCAACCGGAAAAGCCGGAGATAAGAAGATGATCAAGAACCTGCCTCTAGCACTCGCACTGGCCACCATTCTCGGTGGTGGATTGCTGATGTTGAAACATTCGGATGCCGGACAGACCGGCGCCCGCAACCTGGCCTCGGCAGAGCGTATCGTGACGCTCAAGACCGATGGAATGCCTTCGGCCTGCAGCGGCCAGACATGGCCCAATATCAGCGCGGAATGCCTGAAACACGCCAATGTCCAGCAGAGCGCGCTCGCCGTTCGTCCTGTACGCGTCGCAGCCCTGTAAGCGGACCCGCAGCCCTATTGCGGCATCCAGCGCGCCTTGCGCTTTTCGGCGAAGGCAATCGTGCCTTCCTTGCCCTCTTCGCCCAGCACGGCATCGACGAACAGGTCGGCTGCGCGTTCGACCATCTGGTCTGAATGGGTGAAGCGTGCCTCCCACAACAGTTTCTTGGTGGCGGCCACCGCTTCGGGCGCGCAGCGAAGGGCGCTTTCGATCACCTCACGGATCGCTTCCTCAACGTCCTGGGTCACGTGGTGGACCAGGCCAATGCGAAGTGCCTCGCTGGCTGGAATGCGTGCACCGGTAACCGAAAGCCGCTTGGCCTCGGAGTAGCCGATGCGCTCGATCAGCACGGGTGCGATCTGGGCCGGCAGCAGTCCCAGCGTCGTCTCCGGCAGGGCAAACCGAACGGTGTGTGAGGCAATCGCGACATCGGAGACGCAGGCAAGACCGAAGCCGCCGCCCATCACTGCTCCCTCAAGGACCGTGATGATCGTCAGCGGCGACGAAGCAAAGCGCGAGACCATCTTTCCCACCGCGATGGAAAGGTCGTAGATCGCTTTTGGAGCGCCTTCGCCCAATGCGCGGGCGGCATTCATGTCCTTGATGTCCGCGCCGGCACAGAAGTTGCCATCTGCGCCGCGAATGACGAGCACCCGGATTTCGCTGTCTGCCTCTGCCTCGTCGAGTGCCGCGACCAGATCTTCAAGCAGAGCCAGCGACATGGCGTTCTTCTTGTCGGGCCGGTTGAGCGTGACGAAGAGCACGCCGCCGGTTTTTTCCAGCAATACCGGTTGTTCGCTCATTTCTCCTCCACCCTACGATCTTTCATGCCGCCAGCGACATGGCGAAGCGGCGTATGCGCTCGCAGCCTTCCGCCAGTTCCTGTTCCGAAATGGTGAAGGCAATGCGAATGCATCCGTTTGCAGGTTCACCAAAGGGTTTGGCATCCAGCACCGCGACTTCCTCGGCATCGTAGAGTTTCCGCGAAAACTCGCCCGATGTCAGCCCCGTTCCGGTAACGTCGACCAGAACATACATGGCACCTTCCGGCTCGATGACGGTAAGCCCGGGCGTATTGGACAGGTGCTCGAGGACAACATTGCAGCGGTTGCGGTAGAGCTCGAGCATGCGACCGATTTCCGAAAGCGAGTTGCCGAGAGCCTCGATGGCGGCCTTCTGGATGAACGGGGCGACGCCGTAATGCATGGCGATGGCCAGTTTCTCGCAATTGGCGATGAATTCTTCCGGGCCGGACAGCCAGCCGATACGCCAGCCGGTCATCGCCTGTGCCTTCGACAGGCTTCCGCAGGTTATTGTGCGTTCCTTCATGCCGGGCAGACCGGCAATCGAGACGTGGGGCGCGCCGAAGGTCTGCGTAGCGTAGACCTCGTCGGAGATCACCCATAGATCGTGTTTGCGGGCAATGGCGGCAATGGCCTCCACCTCTTCGCGCGTCATGACAACGCCGGTCGGGTTGTTCGGGTTCGTCATGACAATCGCCTTTGTGCGATCCGTCACCGCGGCAGCAATCGCCTCCGCCTGCGGGCGGAAACCGGATTCGCGGGGCATCGCCACGCGCACGATGCTGGCGCCATTGATACTCCAGACGGCATCATAGGTGATGTAGCAGGGATCGAGGACAATTACCTCGTCGCCTTCCTCCAGAATCACCATCGAGGCGCTGAAGATGGCATTCTGCGTGCCCTGCATGACCATGATGTTCTCGGGCTTCAGCGAGTACTCGCTTTCGGAGAAGCCGGAAACGCGCATCATTTCCCTGGCGACAGCTTCCCGAAGTTCCGGGATGCCGGGGATCTGGGCATAGTGGGTGTGTCCTTCGTCCAGCGCGCGCTTTGCCGCCTCGATGATTGGCTGCGGCGTGTTGAAGTCCGGATCGCCCACCGCCATGATGATGGGCTTCTTGCCGGCAAGCTTGTCCTGCCAGGCGCGGAACAGGATCTGCCATGCCTCCGTTCCTTCGCCACCTGTTCGCTCGTTGAGTCTTGCATATTTGGGCATTTTCGCCTCTCGTCATTGTTCGATCGAAGTTGCTCGAAGCGATAACAGGGCGGTTGTACCGCTGCAATGCCGGTCATGTCGCCGTGACAATGCTATAGATTCTGCCGGATTGGCTGAAAGAAGCGACGCCGGGCGCGAGGCTTAGACCTCGATCTGTTCCAGAAGGGATTTTGGAATGCGCACGCCGTTCTCCGCTACGTCGGCGCGACGGCGAATCCTACCTTCTCCCGGCAGCCGCACACCCTCCTGTTTGAGCATGGCCTCGAAAAGGCGTTCTGCATTGCCGCCAGAAGGCGAGGACTGGCGCGTTTTTGCGGGATCGAAAGCAAGCAGGAATTCGCCGCCACGGGCCGGTCCAATGCCGTCCTCGTCGGTTTCTTCGGCCTCCAGGCTGAGATTCTCTCCTAAAAGCGGGCCCGCTAGGAGTTCCACCATCATCGCAAGGTGCGAGCCCTTGTAGCCGCCGAATGGAAGCTGGGCGCCGCCGTTCAGAACGGCGTTCGGATCATTGGTGGGCGCGCCGGTCTTGTCCACGCCGAATCCGTCGGGCAGCTTTCGCCCATCGCGGGCGCGTATCTGGATGTCGCCGCGTGCCATGGCCGCTGTGGCCATGTCGAAAGTGACAAGGGTTCCGTCCTCTCTTGGCCAGGAAAAGGCGAGGGGATTGGTGCCGTAAAGCGGCTCCTTGCCGCCATGCGGCGCCATTACCGGCTTGTAGGAAGTGCAGGCGATGGCAACCAGGCCGTGCTGCGAAAGCATCTCGACCTCCGGCCAGAGCGCGGCAAAGTGATAGGTGTTGGTGATGGCTGCCAGCGCCAGGCCCTGCGCCTTGACCAGTGCGATGAAGTCGTCCTGCATCGCCTCGTGGGAAATCGGCGTATAGCCGCCGTCTCCATCCACCCACAGCACGGACGGGGCCGTTCGTTCCAGTTTCGGCTTCGCCTTGCCGTTGACCTTGCCGGACTTGAGGCTCGCCACATAGCCTGGAATGCGGAACAGGCCGTGGCTCGAGCAGCCGTCGCGCTCGGCCATCCATACCACATCGGCAATCGCTTCCGCGTTTGCCATGTTGCAGCCGGCTTCTATCAGGGCGCCTTCTGCAAGCAGCTTCACGGCATTCAGATCAAGGGTGACTGTATCGCTCATCGTGGATATCCCGCATCTTTCCAACGCCGGGGAGCCTATGGGCAGAACCCAATCGGATCAACACGCGAATTGGCTCGCTCAACAGGCCAAATTGTCCCGGTTGATGCCGGTGCCTATTTTCCGGTCCATTCGGGATCGCGTTTCTCGATGAAGGCAGAAATACCCTCGTCGGAATCGGCGGTCGTGAAGCCGTCAAGCATGACCTGGTTGGCGTGGTCATAGGCTTCCGAAAGGCGCATCTCGATCTGCTGATAGAATGCGCGCTTGCCACGTGCGATCGCCACAGGCGACTTCGATGCGATCAGGTGTGCGTACTTGCCGGTTACCTGATCGAGGTAGTCACGCGGAATGACCTTGTTGACGAGGCCAAAGCGAAGCGCGGCCTGGGCGTCGATCATCTCTCCGGTAAGCAGCATTTCCATGGCGTGCTTCGGAGCGACATTGCGTGACAACGCCACCATCGGGGTAGCGCAAAAGCCGCCAATGTTGACGCCCGGCGTGCCGAAATGCGCGTCTTCGGTGCAGAAGGCCATGTCGCAGGCTGCGACGAGCTGGCAACCGGCTGCCGTGGCAATGCCATCCACCTTTGCGATCACGGTCTTGGGCAGGCGCGGAATGAGTTTCATCATCTCCGAGCAGGCCGAAAACAATTCCTCCAGATAGCGCATGCCGCCATCCTCATCCTGCTCGCGATGACGGCGTATCTCCTTGAGGTCATGCCCGGCGGAGAAAATCTTCTTGCTTGATGAGGCGATGACAATGACGTTCACCGACTTGTCGTCGCGTGCATCGAGCAGGGCCTTGTGCAGCTTGCCGATGACCTCGAGCGAGAGCGAATTTGCAGGCGGATTGGCCAGGGTGATGGTCGCCACCTTGCCATCCAGGGCAATAGTTACCGGTTCCTGCGAACTTGCATCCGACTTGATGGAAACGATTTCAGCCATGAGTTCCTCCTCTGCCAGCGCAATAATTCCTTGCCGGGGGCAGGCGGGTCCAATCCCGTTGCGCCGGTGCCGAGCCTATCAGAAATTGCCCGTAGTGAGCAATGAAGGCGAAAATCGATGCGATGCCGGTTCTGGCGAAATATGAGACACCAGATGCCGAAACGGCGTTACCCGGAGCGCCGATCCAGTCCTGCTGGCCCGTAGACGCCATGGGCCCCGGAACGGAGCCTGGGTCCATGGCATTTTGTTGACAGCGATAATGCGGGTCAGAGGCCCTTGAGCAGGTTGGCGGCGGCCAGAACAATCCATGCAAGCAATGCCCAATGGAATGATTCGAGCCCGATATGCATGCCACCGTAGCGGGACAGAACGGCGATGATCGCAATGACGACCGAAATAAGAAAAACGACTGTGGTAGGCGCACTAAGATTCATGATGTATCTCCCATAGCCCCAAGAGCAGCGGACTATCTCCGCAGTCGCAGACTACAGGGTTTTTCCGGCCGGGGGAATTTGTACCGGCAGTTATGAACACCCCTGTGAGCGGGCTATTCCTCCCGGCTTGGGAGCTTGTCGATGCCGCCATTCCTGGCCGACCACTCAAGCGGCTTGCCAAGAAACTCTTCGACGGCGTCAAGCGTGGGCGCGTCGAACAGGCTTTGTACGCGGGCAACCGCCAGCACGTCTTTCCAGGTGGTGAGGTAGTGCAGTTTCATTCCATGTCTGGCCAGGGTCTCGGGCGCATCAGGAAAGATGCCGTAGTAGAAAACCGAGAATGTGTCGGTGACCTGCGCGCCTGCTTCGCGGATGGCGTTGGCAAAAGATATCTTGGAGCCGCCATCGGTTGTCAGGTCCTCGACGAAGAGTACGCGCTGGCCTTCCTTCAGATCGCCCTCGATGCGGGCATTGCGGCCAAAGCCCTTGGGTTTTTTGCGGATGTAGATCATCGGCAGGCCCATGCGCTCGGCAATGAATGCCGCATAGGGAATGCCCGCCGTTTCACCACCGGCGATGACATCGTATTTTTCAAACCCGGCATCGCGCATCACGGTCGCGCAGCCAAAGTCGCAAACCGCCGAGCGGATGCGCGGATAGGAAATGAGTTTGCGGCAATCGATGTAGACCGGCGATTTTAGGCCTGAGGTGAAGGTGTAGGGTTCGTCGGCCCGGAAGTGCACCGCACCGATCTCCCAGAGCATTTTCGCGGTTAGTTCGGCGATGGTTTCACGGTCGGGAAAGGTGTTCTGGAACATTGTACGGGCCTCGCAATCTGACTTGATTGTTCCTAGCAAGTTTCCCCTGCCAATGCGACGTTTCGGGTGTAATCGTCCTGTGGATGGCGTCCTGCAGCTGGTCGCTATTTTTGCGTTTTTCCAAAACGGGCCTTGAGATCCGCGCAGTGATCCTTCGGCTCGGATGCATCGGTGAAGATCACATAGTCGAAGGGCAGTTGATCCGATCCGTCGAGGTAGTCCGAAAATGCGTTCTTTTCTGCGCGAACCGGATAAAGGCCAATGGTCAGCATGGATGCCCCGGGGTCGAGCCGCGACAGCACGACCGGTGCCCCGCGATCCTTGCGCACATGTCCGCCACCGGCAATCATGACGGCAGAGCCTGCCTTGGCCGATCCCTCCAGCATGGCTGATGCCAACGCACCGTCGCGTGCACGCTGGACCGGGATCATGTAGCCGAGAGCGGACTTGGGCATTACCCCGCAATGGGCATCTTCGAGTTCGGTCAGAAGGTCGTCGCGCGTGGCCGTGTCGAGCGGCTGGTCGAGGCCCCAGGCCTTCCGGCTCTCAGGAGAAAGGATATCGGGTCCTTCCGTGGCCAGCCGCTTGACGAACTCGCGCTCAATGCCGCCTGCCAGCATTGGAAGTCCGTTCGCAACTGCTTCTGTTGCTATTGGCCTGTAGATGTTCCAATCGGGCCAGCCGCGTTCCTCCCAATCGAGAATTTTGCCGAGTTTTGAATCATCTGGAGACCTCTGTTGAAGAAATGAATCCAGTTTCTGCTGGTAGGAAGGCGGGATCATTTCGAACACGATTGCCGGGTGCAGGCCTTGTTCGACGAGAGCTGCAATGATCTTTGCCTGGATGCGGTGGTGGTCGGGATTGTCGTGGTTCTCGCCGATCAACACGTTGCTGGCGTTTCGCGCCTGATCCAGCAATGTCTCGAAATCCACCTGCTTGCCGCCGCCGGTCCAAACCGTTGTGTTCAACGGATGGTCCTTCATCAGGTCCCAATTCGCTGTCTCCTCGGCATGGGCGGGCGCGAACCGGAAAATCAAGGCAATCAGCACGATGGCCAAGGCGCTCACAGCTGCCGGCAACAAGCGTTGCACACGGGAAGTGCGAGCGGGACAACGTGCAGGTGGAGCGAAATGGATGGTCATGTCAGCAAGTTAGGTTTGCGCCGCCTTACGTCAATGGCGGTTGCATTGTTCCATTTCAGCAATTTGCCGCAGGCAGGCGCGTCTTCCGTAACGGAAATTTTTCCCAGGCGGTCTTGTTTCGCCGCATCGTGGCTATATTGTCCGGGCAAACAGATGGAAGATCGAAGTTTCAAGGGAGAATACTGATGAGTCTTGTTGGCACGCTTGCAAAGGTCGCAATCGGAATCGCGGTTGCAAAGGGTGTGGGCACCATTCTGAAGCAGGGCTCGGGCGGCAAGGCCGCAAGTGACAGCGATGGTGGCGGCATTGGCGGTTCCGGCGGGCTTGGGGATCTGCTGGAACAACTTGGCGGCGGTTCCACATCCACCCGGCCTGCGCCGGGCGGCACCTCGACCGGAAATTCTCCAACCGGCAGCACCGGCGGACTGGGCGATCTCCTCAAGCAACTTGGCGGCGGTGGATCAGGCGGCACCGGCGGTGGCCTGGGAGATCTCCTGAACCAGCTCGGCGGCGGAGGGCAGGGCACCACTTCTTCCAGGCAAACGAGCGGTGGTGGCGCGCTTGGCGATATTTTCGAACAGTTCACAGGCAACAAGAGTGGCGGCAGTGCGACGGGAGGCGGGCTGGGGCTGGACCAGATTCTCGGCCGGTTGGGACAGCAGGCACAGCAAAATCCCTACCAGCGCGACAGCGGATCGCTTGGCGACATTTTCAACGATTCCTTCAAGCGTGGTGGTGAACCCGAAATGCAGCCCACCCACGAGGAGGAGGCAATGGCCGCCATCATGCTCAAGGCCATGATCCAGGCCGCGAAATCGGACGGCCGGCTGGATGATTCCGAGCGGCAAAAGCTCATGAAAAATCTGGGCGATGTTTCGCCGGCGGAACAGGCCTTTGTCGAGACCGAGCTGAGACAGCCGGTCGATGTGGACGGGCTGGTTCGCCGGGTGCCGCGCGGGATGGAAGAGCAGGTTTACATGATGAGCGTTATGGCGATCGACCTCGACACGCGCGCCGAAGCGCAATACCTTCATGAACTCGCGTCCGCCCTGGGCATCGATCCCAGGCAGGCAAATTCGATCCATGACAAGCTTGGAGTTCAGCGCATCTATTCATAAGGCTCTGAACGGGAGGAGGCAGACATGAAAAGCGGAATCCTGTCAGCGGTTTGCGCAGTTTTCCTTACATTTGGATTCATCGCCATGGGTGGGTTTGCCCGTGCCCAGGATGATTCTGCCGATGTGAAGGTCAAGATCAGGCCGGATATTGCAGGGGTGACCGTGCAGACACCCGATGGTCCGGCCGAGATCAATCGCATCCAGGACGAAGACAATGTCATCACCGGTGATTTTGCCCGTACTTCGCGGGCGTGCCCTCCGTTCTGCATCCAACCGATGTCGCCCGCAGAGGGTGTGACGACAATCGGGGAACTTGAGCTGCTAGACATGCTGCAAGACGAGAATTCCGTGGTCATCGATAGCCGGACGGTGGATTGGTATCGCAAGGGCACGATTCCCGGTTCTGTTCATCTTCCCTACACAGTCATTGCCGAGCGGCTCGACCAGCTTGGCTGCGAGCCCGATTTCGACGGCTGGGACTGCGAGGGGGCAAAACCGGTGGCGCTGTTCTGCAACGGTCTGTGGTGCGGCCAGTCGCCTACCGCAATTCGCGCGATGATAGCGGCTGGCTACCCGGCAGACCGTATCTTCTATTATCGTGGCGGAATGCAATCCTGGCGACTGCTTGGTCTTACCGTCGTCGAAGGGAAGTGACAGCAAATGCAATCCAGACCGAAGGTGGGGATAGCCGGCGTCGGCATGATGGGTTTCGGCATTGCGCTGAATGTTCAGAAGGCGGGCTTTCCCCTCAGCATTCTTGACCACCCGGGCAACCAGGACACGCGCGAACTGGTTGCCTCAGGTGCAGGTTTGTGTGCCACGGCAAAGGCTCTGGCGGAGGGATGTGACATCATCATCCTGGTCGTTACCGGCTCGCCACAGGTCGAGGATGTGCTGACGCGCGAGGACGGCATTCTCGAAGGCCTGAAACCCGGCGCGGTGGTGATTGATTGCTCCACCTCGATGCCTGCTTCGACCCTGCGCATGGCGGCGCGGGTCGAGACTGCCGGAGGCCGGTTTCTCGATGCGCCGATGACACGTACGCCGAAAGAGGCGCTGGAGGGACGGTTGAACCTTCTCGTCGGCTGCGAGCGTGCGCTTTACGAGGAAGTCCTTCCCCTCCTTGAGAGTTTCGCCGAGAACATCACGCATGTGGGTGCGACGGGCGCTGGCCACGCGATGAAACTCGTGCACAACTTCGTTTCGCTGGGAGAGATATCGGTGATTGCCGAGGCGGCAGCAAGTGCTGCCGCGGCTGGTGTCGACCCGGCCATGTTCGTTGAGGTTCTGTCCAAGGGCGGCGGCGGTGGCGTGGCGCTAGACCGGCTGACGCCGATGATCCTCGACAACGACCCGACCTCGCTAAAGTTCGTCATCGCCAATGCCCGCAAGGACATCGGCTACTATACGGAAATGGCGGGCGATTTCGGTACCAGCCGCATGGCGGCGGACGGTATTCTGGCGATGCTGGAAACCCAGGTACAGGCCGGGCACGGCGACTCATTCGTGCCGGAACTGGTCAAACTGCTGGAATCCGGCGGGGAGTAGGCCATTCCACCGGCTCGGTTGATCGTCCCGTGTCAGAATGCCTTGAAGGTGAGCGTGGTAAGCGAGCGGCTGATGCCCGGAATGTCGAGGATGTGGTCGTTGATGAACTTGCCAATGTCCTCGTCTTCGGGGACGTAGATCTTCATCAGCAGGTCGAAATCCCCGCTCGTCGAATAGAGTTCGGACACGATTTCACGCTCGTAGATCACTTCGGCAACATCATAGGTCTTGCCGGGGTGGCAACGGATCTGAACGAAAACACATTTCATGTGGATGGTCCTTGTACTGGCTCTTGTCCTTGGCTGTATTTGCAGCGGATGGTAAGTGTCGGGCGGCGCGCAATGCGCCGGTGAATTGCCTGCGGAACACTACCGTTTCCCGCTTCCCGTTGAAAGGCCGGTTTGGCCATTTCGCGAAGGTCTTCCAGAGCTTCAAGGATGAATCATGCAACCCGATGAATTTCGCAAATGGGCGGTCAGAGCTGCCGAATGGGGAGCCGACTACCGGGAGGGACTGCGCGACAGGCCCGTGCGCGCCCAGGTTCGTGCCGGCGCGGTACTCGACCAGTTGGCGGCGAGTGCGCCTGAACAAGGCGAGGCCATGGAGACGATTTTCGCCGACTTCGAGAGAATTGTTCCAGATGCGATGACACACTGGCAGCATCCGGGCTTTTTTGCCTATTTCCCGGCCAATGCAGCGCCAGTTTCCGTTGTTGCCGAGCACCTGGTCAATGCAATGGCGGCGCAGTGCATGCTTTGGCAGACTTCGCCGGCCGCCACCGAAATGGAAATACGCGTTATCGACTGGCTGCGCCAGGCGCTGGGTCTGGCCGAAGGCTTCAAGGGTGTGATCAGCGACTCCGCTTCGTCGGCCACGCTTGCCGCAGTGCTGACCATGCGCGAAATCGCACTTGGATGGTGCGGCAAGTCGGAAGGCCTTGCTGCCAATCCGGCTGTTCGCGTCTATTGTTCGGGCGAGGTGCATACCTCCGTGGATCGCGCAATCTGGGTCTCGGGCATCGGTGAGGACAATCTGGTGCGGATAGCCGTGACCGGAAGCAGGAGGGGCATGGATGCCGCAGCGCTGGACGCCGCCATCGTGGCCGACCGTGAGGCGGGAATGCTGCCAGCGGGCATCGTTGCGAGCGTCGGCGGGACAAGCATCGGCGGTACGGACGATATCGCGGCGGTAGCCGAAGTTGCAAAGCGCCACGGCCTCTACCTGCATGTGGATGCGGCCTGGGCCGGGTCGGCGATGATCTGTCCCGAGTTTCGCGACCTGTGGAATGGGATCGACGCGGCGGATTCGCTGGTCTTCAATCCGCACAAGTGGCTGGGCGCGCAGTTCGACTGCTCGGTGCACTTCCTCAAAGACCCTGAGCCACTGATCAAGACGCTTGCCTACAGGCCGGAGTTTCTAAAAACCTATGGCAACCAGTTGCCGGGCAACGGTTCTGGTGGGGGGGAAGTCGTGAATTTCTCCGAGTGGACGGTTCCGCTTGGCCGCCGGTTCAGGGCGCTCAAGCTCTGGTTCCTGATGCGTGCGCACGGGCTGGAAGATTTGCGCAACCGCATCCGAAATCACGTTGCCTGGTCGCAAGAGCTCTGCGAGAAATTTCGCGCGGAAACCGATTTCGAGATCGTCACCGAACCGGTGCTGTCGCTGTTCAGCTTCCGGCATGTGCCGGAAGGCGAGGGAGACCTCAACCGGCATAATCTTGACCTGGTCAACGCGATCAACGACGACGGGCGCATCTATCTTACTCAGACGAATGTGGACGGGAAGATTGCGATCCGCTTCCAGGTTGGCCAGTTCGATGTGACACAAGAAGACGTGACGCGGGCGTTTGACGTGATCTGCGAAATGGCGCGGCGTTCCTAGGTGTCTGTGCCTGCGTCCGTTTGAGGTTTGCCATAGATGATCTCCGGGCGAATGGTGCCAGGTATCTCGCTGTTGGCCCATATCACGATTGCTTTCAGGACCGGCCCCGTGGAAATTCCCTTGCGGGTAAGCCGGTACTCGTAGCGCACGGGCCGTTCCTGATAGGCATGGCGGCTGATGAAACCCTGTTCAAGAAGCCGCCTGAGGCGGCTCGCCAGAATGTTCGAAGGAATTCTTTCTGGCGCGGATTCGAAATCAGAGAATTTCTTCGGACCAAGGAACAGGTCGCGCAAGATGAGCAGCGTCCACCTGTCGCCGAATATGTCAAGCGTGCAGGCTATCGGGCAGGCAGAGCGGCTGTCTGAGAGGGGTTTTTCCATCTGTTGATAGTTTCACTTTCAATTTGAAAGTCAACGCAAGGTGCAGTAACTTTTAAATTGAAAGTTACTGCACCTCTAGTTTTTTCAGCGAGCTGGTTTTCTGTATGGGAGGGAATATGCGCCACTTGAGAGTCTACCACTCATTTCGCAGTCCGTATTCGCGGTTGGGTTTGCATGTGCTGTGGCGAGCGGGCATCGAGCCTGAACTCGTTCCGTTCACCGGCCCACCTGAAGGAAGTGAATTTCTGGATGCGATGAACAGTCCAGCGAAAATGGCTTACGTGCGGCAGGACGTGGTGCGGATGACCAAGTTGATGAAACTCGAATTGAGGATTCCCGAAAATCTTGCCATCGATTTCGGCCCTTCCTATAGGGCTTCGGTCGCAGCTTCGCTGGCAGGACGGGGCATGGCGTTTGCGCTTTCTGTCTACGAGGCGAGATGGGCAAGGGGGCTGAATATTGCTGACCTTGGGGTTCTGTCGGACTGCGCCATGGAAGCCGGGTTGCCGGTAGATTTTGCCGAAAAAATGCAATCAGAGGCGGCCGTGAAGCAGGAAATGCGGCGGCACCGCGAACTCATCGAGCAGGATCAGGCTTTTGGCGTTCCGCTGGCAGTCGCGGGCAAGCAGAAATACTGGGGGCACGAGCGCATCGAACTGATGCTGAAGCTTGAGCAATTAGCCGTAGCTTGAACGTGCCGATTTGGCGCGGTTACCGCTTCACTTCAGGAATCAGCCCGCGCGGCGCGAAACGAAGCGTCAGCAGCAGGATGAGGCCTACAACGATGTGGCGCAGATGCGAGGCACTGTCGAGCATGTGGTCCTTGAAGGCATTGCCATCCGGCAGTCCTGCCGTGACCGTCTGCATGAACCAGACACCGATCGGCTCGGCTTCCACCCAGAAGAACCAGATCAGGAAGCCGCCCAGTATCGCGCCCCAGTTGTTGCCTGATCCGCCGACGATCACCATGACCCAGACAAGGAATGTAAAGCGCAGCGGCTGGTAGGAGCCGGGGGTGAACTGGCCGTCCAGCGTGGTGAGCATGGCCCCCGCAATGCCGATCACGGCAGACCCAAGCACGAAGATCTGGAGATGGCGCGCTGTGACGTTCTTGCCCATTGCATTGGCCGCAACCTCGTTGTCGCGGATCGCGCGCATCATGCGACCCCAGGGCGAGCGGAGCGCGGTTTCGGACAGCCAGAGCACGATCAGCAGTACCGCCGCAAACAGGCCCGCATAGCAGAGCTTGACGAAGACGGAGGAGAACTCGACCACGGACACGCCGAGCGTGTTTGCCCATTCGTTGAACCATGCGGCCTGCTGCAGGTTTACCTCGTAGGGTACGGGCCGGGGAAGGCCGACGACGTTCTTGACGCCACGGGTCAGCCAATCCTCGTTTTTCAGCATGGCGATGATGATCTCGGAGATGCCGAGCGTGGCGATCGCCAGATAGTCGGAACGCAGGCCTAGCGAGATCTTGCCGATCAGCCAGGCAACACCTGCGGCGACGACACCGCCAAGAAGCCACGAAAAGATGATGGGCAGGCCCATCCCGCCGAGGAAACCGGTAGCGGCGGGATTGGTCGATTCGATGGCGTTGACAGCGGGATCGTAGACATAGCGCACGACCAGATAGGCAACCACCAGAATTGCCGCCATGACGACGCGGCGGAGGTTGCCTTTCGGCATTTTGCGGTAGGCGAAAACAAGTGCTGCCACCGTCAAGAGGGAAAGGATGAGCGAGACAAGTATGCCCGATCCGCCTGCTGCCCACGCTTCCGCGACCGGTGGATAGGAGACCAGAACGGCCGTCATACCGCCGAGCGCGGCGAAACCCATGACGCCGACGTTGAACAGGCCTGCATAACCCCACTGGATATTGAGGCCGAGCGCCATCACAGCCGAGATCAGGCACAGGTTGAAGATCGCCAGTGCCAGCGACCAGCTCTGGGCAAAGCCTACCAGCAGAAGAAGACCGAATATGATGGCGAAGAGAATGGGTGCGCGCGTTCCGGTCATAGGGTTTTCCCCGCGAAGATGCCGGTCGGCTTGATGAGCAGGACCAGCACGAGAATGATGAAGGAAACTGCAAACTTGTAGTCGGTCGAGAGAAGCTGGACGAGGCCGTCCGGCGCCATGCTGTCCGGCAGCAGGTAGCCGAAGAACTTCCTGTAGGCGAAGGTGATGGCTACCTCCGAAAAGGCGATGATATAGCCACCGGCAATCGCTCCCAGCGGGTTGCCGACGCCACCCAGAATGGCGGAGGCAAAGATCGGCAGCAGCAGTTGCATGTAGACGAACGGCTTGAAGGATTTGTCCAGACCGTAGAGTACGCCGGCGACAGTGGCCAGCGCTCCAGCCAGTATCCAGGCGATCATCACCACGCGATCGGGATCGATGCCGGAGAGCAGGGCAAGGTCCTCATTGTCCGAGTAGGCGCGCATCGCCTTGCCGGAGCGCGTGCGGTTTAGGAACCAGAACAGGGCGGCGCATATGACAATCGCCAGGATGATCGTGATTGCCTGGGTCGAGCGCAACACGAGAGGTTCGGAAAGCCCCGACCATTCGCGGAATTGGCCCGCGGTGAAGATGAAGCGCTCGCCATCGGCGAAATTCTGATCGTCCGGGCCGATGATCACGCGGATCATGCCGTTCATGATGAACATCACGCCAATCGAGGCGATCAGGAATATGATGCCCGGCGATTTCTTGCGCCTGTAGTAGCGGTAGACCATCTTGTCGGTCGCCAGCACCACCGCCACCGCGGCAAGGATACCAAAGGGCAGGGCAATCAGGGCGGTCGGCAGCGGGCCCAGATGCAGGCCCCAGGACTGGAACAGCCAGGTAACGAGAATGGTCACCATCGCGCCGAAGGCCATCGTTTCGCCATGGGCGAAGTTGGAGAACCTCAGAACTCCGTAGATGAGCGTTACGCCCAGCGCGCCAAGCGCAAGCTGGCTGCCGTAGCTCAGCGCCGGAATGATGATGAAGTTGAAAAGCAGAACGATGGCGTTGAGGATATCCATTGCTCAGCCTCCCAGGAATGATTTGCGGACTTCAGGATTGGCCATCAGCGCGGCCCCGGTGTCGGTGAACCGGTTCTCGCCCTGCACGAGAACGTAGCCCTTGTCGGCGATGTTGAGCGCCTGCTTGGCATTCTGTTCGACCATCAGGATGGCGATACCGGTCTTGGCGACATCGATGATGCGGTCGAAGAGCTCATCCATGACGATCGGTGAAACGCCCGCCGTTGGTTCGTCCAGCATGAGCACTTTTGGCCTGGTCATCAAGGCGCGCCCTACGGCAACCTGCTGGCGCTGTCCGCCGGAGAGCTCGCCCGCAGGCTGGTTGCGCTTCTCGCGCAGGATCGGGAACAGTTCGAACACCTGTTCCATGGTGGGGATAAAATCATCCTCGCGGATGAACGCGCCCATTTCCAGGTTTTCCTGCACGGTCATGGAGGTGAAGACGTTGTGGTTCTGGGGCACGAAACCCATGCCCTTGTGAACGCGGGCCTGTGGCGTGAGGGAGGTAATTTCCTCGCCATCCATCACAACCCGGCCTTCGCGCAGGTTGAGCATGCCGAATATCGCCTTCATGGCGGTCGACTTGCCCGCGCCATTTGGGCCGACGATGACTGCGATCTCGCCCTTTTCGACGCCGATCGTGCAGTTGTTCAAAATGTCGGCGCCGCCATAGCCGCCGGTCATGTTTTCGCCGATGAGGAAGCTCATGCGGTGTCTCCCTCAAGCGGAGCGGAACGGGAAGGCGCAGCGCTGCTCGTGCCAGGCTTGTTCTTGAGCCCACGGCCGAGATAGGCCTCGATCACTTCCTCGTTCTGCATGATTTCGCCGGCCTTGCCTTCGGCCAGAACCTTGCCCTCGGCCATCACGATGACCGGGTCGCAAAGATCGGCAATGAACTCCATGTCGTGCTCGATCATGCAGAAGGTATATCCGCGCTCCCTGTTCAGGCGCTTGATCGCCCCCGCTATCGTGCCAAGCAGGGTGCGGTTGACACCTGCGCCCACCTCGTCGAGGAACACGATCTTTGCGTCGACCATCATGGTGCGGCCAAGTTCGAGCAGCTTTTTTTGCCCGCCGGACAGGTTGCCGGCGAGTTCCTCGGCAACATGCGAGATTTCTAGAAACTCGATCACCTCGTCTGCCTTGGCGCGCAATTGCGCCTCCTGCTCGCGGACGAGAGAGGGCCTGATCCAGGTGTCGATCAGGCTTTCGCCATGCTGGGAGCCTGGAACCATCATCAGGTTTTCGCGGACGGTAAGCGTGGAGAATTCGTGTGCAATCTGGAAAGTGCGCAGCAGACCCTTGTGGAACAGCTGGTGCGGTTCCAGGCCGGTGATGTCCTCACCATCGAGGAATACCTTTCCAGAGGTTGGCTTGAAGGCACCGGCAATCACGTTGAACAGGGTGGTCTTGCCAGCACCATTGGGGCCGATCAGACCGGTGATCGAACCTTTCGCGATCTCCAGCGAAACATCGTCGACGGCCTGAATGCCGCCGAAATGCTTGCTGAGGTGCTCGACGCGGATCATTCGTTTCCCCTCTCGCCTGGCCGGGCGGTGCCTCAGCCATGTTCGCCAATGCCAGCCTGCATGGCAAAATCCGGCCATTCCCTAGAAACGGCTACAGAAAAATGGCCCGGGCGGCAAGCGTCCGGGCCATGCAGTGCCTGTTGAAAACCGGCCTAGCGGTATTTGACGGTGGTTACCTTGCCGTCCTTGATCTCGACTTCGCGGTAGGAGCCGGAGCTCTCGCCGCCGCCGATCAGTTCCACTGCGGTTGCACCAACGTAGTCGATGTCCTTGCCTTCCTTGAGCAGGTCAAGCGCCTTGCCAAGTTCACCCGGATAGATCTTTTCACCGGGGGCATTGGCCACGTCCATGATCTTGTCCTTCAGTGCAGAGGAGTCCGACGAGCCGGCTGCCTGCATGGCGAGAAGCATCAGAGCGGCAGCATCATAGGATTCAGGAGCATAGGACGCGCCTTCCTTGATGCCGGCGTCTGCAGCCATCTTGGCGAAGGTGTCGCCGCCGGGCGAGTCGGTGCCAGGGATCGTGCCGTAGGAGCCATTGAGGCCGGAGCCGATTGCCTCGGGCAGGGAGTCGCCGATCATGCCGTCAGGCAGAACGAAGGTGGAGAAGGCGCCGGTGTCAAGCGCACCTTGGATAACGCCTTTGCCGCCCTGGTCGAGATAGCCAGCAACCACGAGTACGTCGCCGCCGGCCTGTGCAAGCGCACCAACCTCTGCGGAGTAGTCGCCCTTGCCGTCTTCATGGGCAGCAACGATCGTTACCGAACCACCCTTGGCTTCGAAGGCCTGCTTGATGGAGTCTGCAAGTCCCTTGCCGTAGTCGTTGTTGGTGTAGGTGATTGCAGCGCTCTTCACGCCATGTTCGACCATCACGTCGGCCAGAACGTCACCCTGGCGGGCGTCGGAGGGGGCGGTGCGGAAGAACAGGCCGTCATCCTCGGCGCTGGAAAGTGCCGGCGAGGTGGCAGAGGGCGAGATCATGACAATGCCATTGGGACGCGCAACGTTCTGCAGGATGGCACCGGTGACGCCCGAGCAGTCAGCGCCCATGATTGCCTTGATGCCGTCGGAAGTGATCAGGCGCTCGGCAGCAGCCGAGGCGGCAGCAGCGTCAACACAGGTAGAATCTGCACGCACCGGAACGATGGTAGCGCCGTCGAGCAGCTTGCCGGAATCGGATACTTCCTTCATCGCCAGTTCTGCAGCCGCAGCCATGTCAGGCGCCAGGGATTCGATCGGGCCGGTGAAGCCCAGGATGACGCCGATCTTGATGGAATCCGCAGCCATTGCCGAACCTGCAAGCATCGTCGACGCTGCAAGTGCTAGAATCATCTTCTTCATGAATTACTCCCGTTAACTGATATTTCTTTTCGATGCGCTTTGCATGCCCGGCCTCCCGGTGCAAACGGCGCGCAATCTCATACCGTGGCCAATTGTTATTCCGGTCAACGTAAACGGTCAATCGTGTCTGTAGCGGCGGACGCGTCTGTTCGGACGGGGATCGCAGAATTTGCGCCGGATAGGGGGCGAATGCAGGCTCAGGTTCCGCTTTCGCGCGGGATTGCGGCTTCCATCGGTTTGAGCGGAGCGCGGCTCTTGGTGTTGGCCCCGTCTGCTGCCTTGCGCAGAAGCCGCGAAATCGTCTCGCGCTCGCCAGCGTCCAGTCCCGAAAGAATGCTGTCTTGGATATCGCGCACGATCGGCAGGATCGTTTCCAGCACCTGCTTGCCTTCAGCGGTGATGTAGAGTTCGCGCGCGCGGCGGTCGCGGTCGGAAGTGCGGCGTTCCAGATACCCCTTGCGCGACAGGCGGTCGACCACGCCGCCAATGGTCACACGGTCATATGCGATCATCCCTGCAAGCGTGGCCTGGTCAATTCCGGGAAAATTGTCGACAACGTTCATTGCCGAGAACTGGACCGAGGTAAGGTCGAAACCTGCCTCCGAAATACGGTCGGCGAAAATTGAAACTGCAATCTGGTGCATGCGCCGGATCAGGTGTCCCGGCATGCTGTAGTATTCGGGCGTATCCAAAATGTTGTCTCCGCTTCCTCCATGCGGGCACCGCGAGGCCTTGCTTGCCCAGCCAAAACTGGTGACCGCAGGCCCGAAGGTGGATGCCGCATCTCCTCCGTGGGCGATTATGGGCAGTGAAGCGTCAATTGACAAGCATGCTAATGATATGCAGCCTTACTAAATCCGTTGATTGTCATGCTGGTCCGATATTCGCGTGTTTGCCGGAAACAGCCGTTGCCACCTGAAGGTGAAACAATCAGGTCACCCGGTCTCGAGCTGGTACTTGAGAAATCTCGTGCCGTTGTAGTCGATGTCTCCCACGTATATGGCGCCCATTCTGGCAAGCGCGCCGAGGCTCCGCCGCGATGGCGGCAGCAGGAAGGTAACGTAGGGAATGCGCTCGTCGGTGCGGGCAAATTCCATCGCCTTTCGCGAAATGAGCATGCCGAGCCCGAAAGCTTCGGGTTTCAGCACGAGGCCGAAATCCCACTCGTCCCCCTCCTTCTGGAACCCGCCCCAGCCAACGTAGCGCCCATCGGCAAGTATTGCCCAGTGACCGAGCCCGTCGCGGTGCCAGCACGCTTCCTTGGCATTGACGAAACCGGCGACAGTATCCTGGTCCCAGGTGAAGGTAAGAAGCGGCATGTGTTCTGCAACGCGCGGGTCAGACATGTGTGCCAGGATCTCGTCCGGGGAGACATCCGGCAGTCTCACAAAGGAAATTTCGCACTCGTGCATGCGCATCATATCTTGTTACGATCCGGCGCTACTTGCCCTCGAAAACCGGTTTTTCCTTGGCAAAGAAGGCGCGTACGCCCTCACGGAAGTCTGCGGTTTCGATCAGATCCTGCTGGACCCTGGCTTCCGCGTCGATTGCCTCCTCGTAGGTCATGTGACGTACACGGCGCAGAAGCTGCTTGGCAGAGGCAAGCGCGAGCGGTGCACAGTGTGAAAGCTTTTGCGCCCAGGCAGAAGTTTCTCCGTCCAGCCATTCCAGCGGAAGAACCTTGTTGGCCAGCCCGTAGGCAGCGCATTCGCTAGCGGACAGGTGCTTGCCCTCGACGATGGTCTCGAAAGCACGGTGATAACCCATGTTCTCCAGCAGCAGCCAGGTGTTGCCGCCGTCGGGAATCAGCGCAATCGCTGCAAATGCCATGTAGATCGAAGCGCTTTCGGCCATCGTCACGAGATCGCAGGTCATGGCCAATGCAGCACCTATGCCTGCAGCCGATCCGTTCACCTGTGCGATCCAGGTCTTCCTGCCGTTGTGGATGGCCGCGAGGATCGGTTTGTACTCCTCGACCAGCTGCTTTTCGATGTTGTCGGGAAAGCCCTCGCTCAGGTCAGCCCCGGCACAGAATACCCGGCCAGAGCCAGTGAGTATGACGACGCGCACCGCTTCGTCTGCCTCAGCCTGCTCGATTGCTTCAAGCAGGCTGATGCGCAATGCGCTGTTGAACGAGTTTAGCCTGTCCGGGCGGTTGAGCGTGATCCTGGCGACCGCGCCGTTGCTTTCGTAGATGCATTCAAGTGCCATGCCTGTTCTCCCATGCCGCCTCCTTGCAAAGCTTGGCCGAACCGGTTCCCACTTCGCAAGGGGTTTCAACAGCCGGGCCTTGCTGTGGAGCAGATGGCGGCACATATTCCCGGTATGGATCAGAAAACGCCAAGAGACATACTCGCCGAACAGGCACATCTGCCGCGCTTCGAATACACGCTTGCCTCGGATGTGCCGGGCATTGCCGTTGCTCAAGAACCCGAGGGGGCGGACGAGCCAAGGTTGATGGCCTTAAATGCCACGCTGGCTGAAGTACTCGGCTTTGACGCTGGTGCATTGGACGAGACGGCGCTTGCCGCGTTTTTTTCCGGTGCTCAACTGCCGGATACGGTATCTCCCGTTGCTCTCGCCTATGCCGGGCATCAGTTCGGCAATTTCGTCCCCCGGCTTGGCGATGGACGTGCGCATTTGCTGGGCGAGGTGGTGGATGTCAACGGCACACGCCGTGATGTCCAGCTGAAGGGATCGGGCCGCACCGTGTTTTCGCGCGGTGGCGACGGCCGCGCGGCTGTGGGGCCGGTGCTGCGCGAATACATCATAAGCGAAGCGATGCATGCGCTTGGAATTCCGACCACGCGTTCGCTCGCGGCTGTGGCGACCGGTGAGCGGATTTTCCGGGAAAGGTTGCTGCCGGGTGCTGTGCTGACCCGGGTCGCATCAAGCCACCTGCGGACAGGTTCGTTCCAGTATTTCGCGGCGCGGGGAGACAAACCCGCAACGAAACAACTGGCCGACCACGCCATCGCCCGCCATTACCCGGAAATTGCCGGAAGCGAAAATCCCTATCTCGAACTTGTTAGGTCGGTTGGCCGGGCGCAGGCCTCGCTGGTGGCGAAATGGATGCATGCCGGTTTCGTCCATGGTGTTATGAACACCGACAATTCCTCGATCTCGGGCGAAACCATCGACTACGGACCATGCGCCTTCATGGACCGGCACAGCGCGAACACGGTGTTCAGTTCCATCGACCGTCAGGAGCGATATGCCTATGGCAACCAGCCACCAATTGCACAGTGGAACCTAGCCCGTCTTGCGGAAACGCTCATTCCGCTGATCCATGATGATCCCGACAAGGCGGTGGATATGGCTACCGATGCCGTTGGCGAGTTCGCATCCGTCTACAAGGCGGAATGGCTCTCCGGGATGCGTTCCAAACTTGGGCTGTATTCGGAGAGGGATGAGGATTTCAAACTGGCCACGGACCTTCTTGCGACCATGGAGGAGGGTGGTGCGGATCACACGCTGACTTTCCGGCACCTGTCCGATTGGCTACGCGGAGAGCGCGAACCCCTGCGCAGCCTGTTCATCGATCCGACCCGGCTCGATAGCTGGGCGGAGAGATGGCAGGCGCGGCTTTTGCAAGAAGCGCTGGTGGAAGATCGTGCCGACCGGATGGAGAGGACCAATCCGCTCTACATTCCAAGGAACCACAAGGTGGAAGAAGCGCTGGCGGCAGCCGAAGGGGGAGACATGGTGCCATTCGAGAAGATCATGGCGGTGCTGGCAAAACCCTATGAAGCAGCGGTTGGGTTCGACGACTACGCCACGCCGCCTGCCGGTGGCGCGGATGATTATGTCACGTTTTGCGGAACGTGATCTTTCCAAGATCGAAACTTTCTTATATACAAGCATCTATATGTGTCAGGAGTGACACGTAGGGGGACCGGAGGACAAGTCGGTCCAGGCAATCACGTTGCGCGGGGAGGCGGAACATGGATGCCGATTTCGGTAGTTTTCACGGTTCGGGCCTAGTGCCAGTTCCGGAAAGCTTAAACATGTCAGCATGTTGGGCTGCCTTTTCCTGAAATCAGCGACAGGCACCCGGCAACGGGAGGCTTCTATGGCACATATAGTTGTTATGGGTGGCGGGTTGAGCGGCGCCATCATGGCGTATGAAATGAGCGATGAACTTCGCTCGGAAGACAAGCTCACAGTTGTCACCAAGGATCCAAAATATCACTTCGTTCCGTCCAACCCGTGGGTTGCGGTAAACTGGCGCACCCGCAAGGATGTCGAGATCGACCTTGCGCCTACGATGAAGTCGAAGAAGATCGATTTCATCACCAGCCCGGTGACCAAGCTGGACCCGGAAGCGAACCGGATCGAACTCGAAAACGGTTCGGGCATCGACTATGATTATCTGATCATTGCGACCGGACCCGAACTGGCATTCGACGAGATCGAGGGCCTTGGACCGCATGGCGGCTTTACGCAGTCGGTCTGCCATGTCGAGCATGCCGAGAAGGCGAGCCAGTCTTTCGAGGAGTTCTGCAAGGATCCCGGACCGATCATCGTCGGTGCCGTGCAGGGGGCTTCGTGCTTCGGTCCTGCCTATGAATTCCTGTTCATTCTGGAAACCGAACTTCGCCGCCGCAAGATCCGCGACAAGGTTCCGATGACCTTCGTCACCTCCGAACCGTATATCGGCCATCTGGGCCTCGACGGTGTGGGTGACACCAAGGGCCTGCTGGAATCCGAACTGCGCGACCATCACATCAAGTGGATGACTTCGACCAAGGTCAAGAAGGTCGAGGAAGGCGTCATGCATGTGGAGAACATTGCAGATGACGGCTCGGTCGCCGGCGAACAGCAGTTGCCGTTCAAGTTCGCGATGATGCTTCCTGCATTCCGTGGCATCAAGCCGCTGATGGGCATCGAGGGGCTGGTCAACCCGCGCGGTTTCGTGATCGTGGATCAGCACCAGCGCAACCCGAAATACAAGAACATCTTCTCCGTGGGTGTCTGCATCGCCATCCCGCCAACCGGTCCGACACCGGTTCCGTGCGGTGTGCCGAAAACCGGCTTCATGATCGAGTCCATGGTTACCGCAACCGCAAAGAACATCGGTCAGGTCCTGCGCGGCAGCGAACCTTCCAACAGAGGCACATGGAGTGCGGTCTGCCTTGCCGATTTCGGCGATTCCGGGGTTGCATTCGTTGCGCAGCCGCAGATTCCGCCGCGCAATGTCAACTGGACGTCGTCGGGCAAGTGGGTTCACGCCGCGAAGATTGCGTTCGAGAAGTATTTCATGCGCAAGATGCGCAAGGGTACCAGCGAGCCGCTCTATGAAAAGGCGTTCCTGAAAACCATCGGCCTCGACAAGCTGAAACTGAAATAAGCCGCGATCTGTGCGGCAGACGAAATGAAAAGGGGCGCTGTTGCGCCCCTTTTTTCTGGCGAAAAATGAGTCGTATCAGGCTGCTGCGAGGATTTCTTCCATCGCAGCAAGAAGCCGGGCAATCTCTGCTTCGCTATTGTAGTGGCAAAACGAGATGCGCACGCAGTTCGGCAGGCCGAGCGGCGTAAGAACGTTGCCGGAATAGTGGTCGGCCTTGCGGGTGTGGGTGCGGATGCCGCGTTCGTTCAGTGCCGCAACGATCTCGGGCGAATCCAGCTTGTCGTGGACGATTGAGACCAGCCCTTCACGCGCGGGATTGTCGATGCCGCCCAGGATCGTTATCCCGGGCATTTCGGAGAGACCGCGCAGGTTGCCGGTGCCGTGTAGTGCGGCATCGGTCAGCTGTTTCTCGTGGGCGTGGATTGCGCTGGCGGCGGCCTCGATGCGGGGGCGGCGGTCGGTGCTTTCGGTGAAGTTGCTACCAAGCCAGTCAAAATACTCGATCACGTCGGAAAAGGTGGCATAGGCGCCTGTGTCGCGGGTTCCCAGTTCCCAGGCACTTTCCGGTCCGCCGACAAGGCGCTCGCGCGGAGCTGATGTCAGGCGGCTCGATGCCCAGGCCACGCCGTAGCCGTGGCGGGAGAACATCTTGTAGGGCGATACAGCATAGCCGTCGATGCCAAGGGCCGCGATGTCGATACCGCCATGGCAGGCATGCTGGATGCCGTCGACGATGATGAAGCAATCCGGCGATACCTCGCGGATGGCCGCTGCAATCGACTGAACGTCGACGCCCATGCCGGTGACAGGGGAGGTGTGGATGATGGTGGCAACGCGAATGTCGGGCGTCAGGAACTTTCTGTAGTCGTCTGCGGTTACCGTGCCGGTTGCGTTATCATGGGGAACGAGAATGTGCTCGCGGCCCAGCACATCCGCCCAGCGGGCCATGGCGCTGCGCGATGCAGGATGCTCCAGCGTGGACGAGATCACGGCTCCGCCCTTTGGCGCAGCCGCTGCGGCGTTGCGGACCAGGCGGAAAAGCAATTCGGTTCCGCTTTCGCCAACAAAGACTTCGCCACCTACGGTATCAGCCGGGGCGTTGAAAAAGACGCGCATGTTATCCCGGGCCGTGGCGATGATCTCCATCAGTGCCTGCGAGGCAGGATTGTCTCGGCCCTGATTGTCCGGGATGGCTGCGAACTTGCCAGATGTCTCAACAACGGAATTCAGGTGCAGAGCGCCTCCGGCGTTTTCGAAGAAGACGCGGGGTCCGGTGAACGGGCATTCTTCCACATGGGCAAAACGGTTGCGTATTTCGTCGAGAAGGCCGGGCTTGGCGGTGATCATTTAAAGATTCCTGGGAGGTTTTGCTGACAGTCAGTCTTACTCTGGCGATAGCGCAAGCAGCGGTTTGCAGCAATCGAAAAGCGATCAAAAACAGAAAACACCCGGCCTGATGGCCGGGTGTGTCGCTGCCTAGAATGCCGTCGAGACCAAGGTCAGGCAGCGCACTCCAGCAGCAGCGTGCCCGCGCCGGTGTTGGAGATCGGAATGTGGTAGTTGCGGGTAACTTCCGTGACCTTGTCGCCAAGGGCTCCGCGCATCATCATCCACATCAGGAATTCGGTGCCCTGTGCGCCTGCCTTCTCGACCAGTTCCATCCGGGAGATCTTGGTCAGTTCATCCGGATTGTGGGCGATGTTGTTGAGGCAGTACTGGTCGAACTCCTTGTTGATGAAGCCGGCGCGCTGGCCATCCAACTGGTGAGACAGTCCGCCGGTGCCCAGAACGACGATCTTGGCGTCTTCGGGGAAGGAAAGGAGCGCCTTGCGAAGCGACCGGCCGAAGGCCAGCGCCCGCTTGAGCGTCGGGATCGGGTGCTGAACCGTGTTGGCGCTGATCGGCACCGCCCTTGGCATGTCCGGATTGTTCGGCGCGCCGGGCCAGAACAGCTGCATGGGCACGACAAAACCGTGATCGACCGGCAGTTCCTGGCAAGACGTGATGTCGAACTCGTCGGCAACCATGCTCTCGATGATGTGCCATGACAGTTCGGGTGCGCCCGGGAACGGGTCGAGCGAGGGCAGGCCCCAGCCTTCGTCCTCGTTCCTGTATTCGTTTGCCGCGCCGATGGCAAAGGTCGGCATCTTGTCGAGGAAGAAGCCCAGTCCATGATCGTTGTAGATGTTGATCACGTAGTCGGGCTTGTGTTCCTTGATCCATGCATGGACCTTGGGATAGCCGTCGAAGAACGGTTTCCAGTAGGGATCGTCGTAGAGTTCCTTCTGGATTGCATTGCCCACGGCGGGAATGTGGGAGGTGGTGATGCCGCCAAGAATTGTAGCCATGGTTTTTCTCCTCAAGCCTGTGATTTCAGGAATTCCTTGAATTCCTCCGTCGTGCGTCCGGTCTGAAGACCGCCCACATCCTGGACCGACAGCTTGAAGATGCCGGCGAGCTTAGCGAGATAGTAGATGTTGCCGCCAGCAGCGATCATGGCGAGAACGTCACGCTTGCGAATGGCGTCCTTCTGTTCGTCGTTGAGGCCGTATTTCTCCATGAAGCCCTCTTCGTCCGCAGCGAAGGCGTCGCGGTTTTCCTTCTTGTTGAAGGAGTAGCACATCTTGTTGAGTGCATAGCCTTTCATGGCCTGTTTCCCGTCGAAGACGGTTGTGCCGGGGATGTGCACGTGGTGGTCAAATGCTGGAGCGTCCATTTTGGTTTCCTCCTGTTTGAGTGCGTTCCCCTCCACGGAAGCGCGGTTTCAGCTGTTTGCCTCTTCGGGCCAGTAGAGGCGCATCGGATTGTCGACCAGAAGCCTCTGACGGGCCTCTTCGGTAACGGCAATGCGCGGGATGAAGTCGGTCAGCTTGCCGTCGTCAGGCATGTGGGACTTCATGTTCGGGTGCGGCCAGTCTGTTCCCCAGAGCACGCGGTCCGGGAAAGCTTCGACCAGTTTCTTCGCGAAAGGCACGACGTCGTCATAGGTGTCCGGGCCGGTCACCGACAGCCGTTCGGGGCAGGTGACCTTGGACCAGATGTTCTCATTCTCAGCCATCAGGTTGAAGAAGCGTGCAAACTCGGGGCCATCGGCATCCCTGGTCACGTCCGGCCGGCCCATGTGGTCAACGACGATGGTCGTGGGAAGCTGCTTCAGGAACGGTTCGAGTTCCGCGAGGTCCTGAGCCTCGAAATAGACGACAATATGCCAGCCAAGTTTGGCAATCTTTTCCGCAATGCCTAGAAACACCTCTTTCGGGGTGGCATCGACAAGACGCTTGACGAAATTGAAACGCACGCCACGAACGCCCGCGTCATGCATCTCCTGCAGTTCTTCCATCGTGATGTCAGGCCCGACGGAGGCAACGCCGCGTGCCTTGCCGTTGGACTGGACGAGGGCGTCCACCATGGCGCGGTTGTCCTTGCCGTGACAGGTCGCCTGGACGACCACATTGCGCGAGAAGCCGAGGAAGTCGCGCAGTTCGAAAAGCTGTGCGGCGGAAGCGTCGCACGGCGTGTACTTGCGTTCCGGGGCAAAGGGAAATTTGTCTCCGGGGCCGAATACGTGGCAGTGAGCATCGACTGCACCGGCTGGCGGTGTGAAGACCGGCTTCGACGGATTTGGGTGGAAGGGGAGCCAGTCGGCATCCATCGTGAATTTGCTCATGGGTATCGTCTCATCTTTCCTGGGCAAAGACTGTTCCGTCGAACAGCTTGCGGGCGGTGCGCAAAATGCCGGCACTCGCCATGGTTCCGTCCTCATTCATTTCCGCTATTACCGTCATCTCGCCCGTCGGGTGCTCGACCGACAGGGACTTGCGGCTGCCTTCGGGAAGTGATGCCAGTGCGTGGGCGGGAGAACCGGGCAGAAGCGCCGCGGTTGCCGCGGAGACCGCGCCCAAGACGCCGATGGCCTTGTGGCAGCGATGCGGTATGAAAGTCCGGGTCGAAAACGCGCCACCGTTCGACGCTGTCGAAACCATCGTCATCTTTGGCACGGACTTTTCCTTGACGTCGCCGAGGTTCATCAGCGGGCCGCATGCCAACCGGATTGCCTCCAGCTTTTCGCGCAGGGCGGTATCGGCTTCCAGGTCGCCGGGCGCTTCCGTGCCCTCGATGCCAAGATCGGAGGCGCGCAATACGACGCAGGGCATGCCGTTGTCGATCATGGTGACCTCGACACCCTCGACCGTGTCCACCTCGTTGCCTGTCGGCAGCAGGGCGCCGCAGGATGAACCTGCGGTATCGCGGAAGGTCAGCGGGATCGGTGCAGATGTGCCAGGAACGCCGTCGATGCGTGCATCGCCCTTGTATGTAGGCTTGCCGCCCGGGGTCTGGATGTTGGCAATGGCAGTCTGGCCGGTGTTTTCCATGTAGATGGCGACGTCAGTCTCGCCGTCATGCGCTTCGATCAGGCCGCGTTCGATCGCGAAGGGACCAACTCCGGCAAGCATGTTGCCGCAGTTCTGGGAGTCGCTGACGATTGCCTGATCGACGAAAACCTGAAGGAACAGGTAGTCTACATCGACGCCTTCGCGTTCGGACTTCTTCACCACGGCGACCTTGGATGTGAGCGGGTCCGAGCCGCCCATGCCGTCGATCTGGCGGGGATCCGGTGAACCCATGATCTCCAGCAGGAGGCGGTCGCGTTCGCCTGTGCTGCCGGGAAGATCGGAAGCCAGAAAAAAGGCTCCCTTGGACGTTCCGCCGCGCATCCACATGCAGGGTATGGCGTTCGTGCCGGTCATCAATGCACCCTTGCGTTGGGCTGCAACTCCGAAGGAGCTGCCTCTTCACGAAGCGGACGCATGATGTTTCGGTAAACCTTCAGGCAGCAGGCTGTCGTGCAGCCTTCCTTCGAAGTTGCGGCTTCCATAGCGTGCTCAGACATATTTCAGGCCTTTCTCCTCGAGGCGAGGCCGCATGTCGTAGATGTCGAGGCCGAGTTCGCCGGCGGCGAGGCGCTTGCGCTTGGCTTCCTCGGCATCCATGCGCTTGCGTGCCTTTTCCAGTACCGATGCAGCTTCCTCGCGGCGGACCACGCAGACGCCGTCGTCGTCGGCAACGATGATGTCGCCGGCGTTGACAAGCTGACCTGCGCAGACGACTGGAACGTTGACCGAACCAAGTGTCTCCTTGACGGTGCCCTGGGCGAATACCGCTTTCGACCAGACGGGGAAGTTCATCGCCGTCAGGTCGCGCGTATCGCGCACGCCTGCGTCGATGATAAGCCCAACCCCGCCACGGGCCTGCATGGAGGTCGCCAGGAGATCGCCAAAATAGCCATCCTCACAGGGCGAGGTGGGGGCGAGCACGAGTATGTCACCCTCGTGCACCTGCTCGATTGCCACGTGCACCATCCAGTTGTCGCCCGGAGGTGCGGATATCGTGACTGCGGAAGCGGCCAACTGGGCGCCCGAATAGATGGGGCGCATGTAGGACGCCAGCAGACCGCGACGGCCTTGGGCCTCATGCACGGTTGCAACGCCTGCCTCGGCGAGGCCCTTGATGATTTCCGGATCGGCGCGTTCGATATTCTGGACGACGATGCCTGACTGTCCGACTGCTCCTGTCATGACCGCCTCCCTTACAGTTCGTCGACGGTACGCGGGAAGATGGACTGGAAGCCCTCAGCGTACTTGCAGTTGCGGCCGCCGGCCTGACCGCCGGAATTGCGGCGGAAGTGGTTGCCGCGGTTCTCGGCCACATTGGTGTAGAAGTGCCACAGGTGCTCCTGGCCCTGCATGCATTCAATCGCGGCTTTCTTCTTTTCCCAGACTGAGGTGATGTCGAGGAAAACGTCCGGCTTCCAGCCCATCTGCTCGGTCTGGTGGGGTTCGAAGAGATAGAGTTGCGGCGCGCCGAGAACCTTTTCGCCCGGGTTGTGACCCCAGGCCTGTGCGATCATGCGGCATTCGAGCACGAACTTCGTCGTGTTCATGTGGTCGGTGTTGTAGGGGTCCCACATGGAATGGCTCATCATGAAGGATGGCTGGACCTTGCGGATCAGATTCACGGTCTTCTCGCGAGCCTCGGGGCCGAAGTCGAGGGGATAGTCACCGAGATCGAAGAATTCGATATCATGGACGCCCAGCGCCTTGGCGGCATTTTCAGCTTCCTCGCGCCGGGCTTTCTTCACCGTGTCGAGATCCATGCCATCCTGCTTCCACAGCTTGGCGCTTTCGCCACGCTCGCCATAGGACAGGCAGCAAACCGTCACGTTGTAGCCAAGCTCCTGGTGGAGGGCGATTGCCCCGCCTGCGCGCCATACGAAGTCTGCAGCGTGTGCGCTGATCACCAGTGCCGTTTTCTTGTCAGTCATTTGAAGCTCCCTCAATGCGCCGGGAACGTCTTCCCGGACGGTTCGCCAGATTTCTATTCGTGAAATTGAGAAATTGCCATTTCAATCGCTTCCATTACTATAAGGAAAAGCTATAGCGGATCATCCGCGTGAGGGAAGAACATGGAAGAAATTCCGAATATCAGGCATTTGCGGGTATTCATGGAGGTTGCACACTGCCGTTCGGTAAGCGGCGGCGCGGTGCGCGTTCACCTGTCCCAACCGGCGGTTACGCAGGCAATCGGCAAGCTGGAAAGCGAGCTTGGCACACCCCTTTTCCAGCGGCGCACCGACGGCATGTTCCTGACGGAGATCGGAGCCCAATTCCTGCTTCGTGTCGAGCGGGCGCTCATGCACCTCGAAACTGGGGCACGGGAAGTTGTGAGGATCGGCAATCGTGCGGCGCATGGTGGAACCAGCAAGGGGGCAGGCAGGTTCGACCACCTGCTCACTGCCACCCAGTTGCGCGCGCTCGTCGCCCTGTCGGAATCCGAGAATTTCTCCCTGGCAGCGCGGCAGGTGGGAGTTTCGCAGCCATCCATTCACCGGGCGGCGCGCAACCTTGAAAGCATCGCGGGCGTAACCCTGTTCAACGCCACGCCTGAGGGTATCGTGCTTACTGCGGCTGCCAGGAGCATGGCGCAGAACACGCGGCTGGCGCTGGCCGAACTGCGCCAGGGCCAGGACGAGGTCGCTGCCTGGCTGGGCCAGGATTCCAGCCGCATCATGGTCGGGTCGCTGCCGCTGGCGCGCACCTCGATCGTTCCGCAGGCAGTTCACAGGCTGGTCAGCGAGCGCGAGGGCGTTCAGGTGCAGGTTATCGATGGCATCTATGGCGAGCTGCTCAACAGGCTGCGGCACGGCACCCTCGATTTTCTCATCGGTGCGTTGCGCTTCCCCGCTCCGGCGGACGATGTAACCCAGGAATTGCTGTTCGACGATCCGCTGGCAATCGTCGCGCGGGTTGGCCACCCTTTGGCGGGCAAGAAGACGGTTACGCTTGGGGAAACGCTCGACTATCCCTGGATAGCGCCGCCCCGGACGACGCCCGCAGGAAGCTATCTGTACGAGACGCTACGCATCCACGAGCAACCGCAAACCCCGGTCAGGGTGGTGTCGAGTTCGCTTGTTTTCCTGCGCGGGCTGATGACAATCGGCGACTACATCACGATCATATCGACACACCAGATACGCCATGAACTCGAGAGCGGGCTTCTTACAACGCTCAATGTGTCATTGGTCAACAGCGACCGCTCGATTGGCCTTACATTTCGCAAGGGATGGCACCCAACTCCTTCGCAGGCAAGGTTTCTTGAGTATGTTCGAGATGTCGCCACCAGCGGATCGAGAGCCGCGCCAGGCCAGATTGATTTGCATTCCTATGCATAAAATCAATAGGAATTTCCGCATTCCAATAGGCGTTTTCGGGTCACGGATGCTAGAAGACCTGCATGAAGAGACACGTCGAGATTTCACTGTTGGGCTTTGGTGAAGCCGCGCAGGCCTTTCTTCAGGGCTGGCGCAAGGCTTGCGCGGACGCCGCTTTCCGCGCCTATGACATCAAGACCGCTGAAGGCAATACGCGCATAGCGGATGCAAAGCGCGAGGAATATGCCCGGCTGGACGTTGGTGGCTGTGCTGAACTCTGGGACGCCATAGAAGGTGCGTCCGCAGTGTTCAGCCTCGTTACTGCCGACAGGGCTGCAGAAGCAGCGGCGGAGGCGGCGAAGCTCTTTCCGAAAGGCGGGTACTTTTTTGACTGCAATTCCTGTGCGCCCGGAACCAAGCGGCAATCTGCCGAACTGATCGAGGCTGCCGGGGGGCGCTACGTGGATACGGCGGTCATGGCTCCCGTCCACCCCAAGCTGCACGAGACACCGCTATTGCTCGCAGGTCCGCATGCCGTGGAAGCTGCAGCATTTCTCAATAATACGCTTGGCATGAAGGCGAAGGTTGTCGAGGGCGGCGTCGGCTCTGCCTCTGCCATCAAGATGGTGCGTTCCATCGCCATGAAGGGCATGGAAGCGGTGATGCTGGAATGCGTTCTGGCTGGCCGCAGGGCAGGGGTTTCGGAAACCGTCCTGAAATCGCTAGACCAGACCTATCCCGGATTTGGATTTGAAAAGCGGGCGGCCTACATGATGGAGAGGGCTGCGACCCACGGCGTACGCCGCGCTGCAGAAATGCGTGAAGTTGCAAACACGGTTCGCGAACTCGGGTTCGACGGATGGATGGCGGATGCAACCGCGCTGTGGGAAGACCGGATAGGCGCGCTCAAGGCCGATCTTTCCGGCATCGATCAGGAAGACCCGCAGGCCGTGGCCGATGTGCTGCTTGATGCAATCGGCGTGCAGCAGGAAAATGAAGAAGACGGTCAGGCTGCCTGAACCGTCCAACCGGAGGGAAACATGTCCAAGGAGTATGACGATATTCCGGGCACATTCGTGTTCGATGCGGATCGTTCGCGCGAGGGTTATTGGCTGAACCAGTTCTGCATCTCGCTCAGGCTGGAAAAGAACCGCCAGCAGCTGCGTGACGATCCCGAGGGCTACATGGCAAAGTTTGCCATGACAGAGGAACAGAAACAGGCTGTCCGGGACCGGGCCTGGAACCGGCTGCTCGAGCTTGGCGGCAACATCTACTACACGTCGAAGCTGGCCGCGTTCGACGGTATCACCTTCCAGGACCTGGCGGCGAAGATGACGGGCATGAGCCGCGAGGACTATCGCGACATGATGCTCCATGGCGGGCGCTCGATTGAAGGCAACCGCTACAAGTCGGAATGGGAGAAGAAGAACGATGGCTAAAATCACCGCAGGCGTGGGATGCTCGCACGTTCCGGCAATCGGCGTGGCGATGGATACCGGTATCACCGAACAGCCCTACTGGCAGCCGGTCTTCAAGGGCTTCGAGTTTTCCCGCAAATGGATGAAGGAAAACACGCCGGACGTGATCTTCCTCGTCTACAACGACCACTGTACCGCGTTCGATGCTTCCTGCATTCCAACCTTTGCGCTTGGGTGCGCGGCGGAATTCAAGCCGGCGGACGAGGGCTGGGGACCACGGCCGGTGCCGGTCGTGAAGGGGCATCAGAAGCTTGCTTCCTTCATCGCGCAATCGGTCATTCTGGACGAATTCGACCTGACCATCATGAACGAGATGGAAGTTGATCACGGGCTTACGGTTCCACTGTCCGTCATGTTCGGAGAAAAAGGGCCGGATGATGAGTGGCCGTGTCCTGTCATCCCACTGGCGGTGAACGTGGTGCAGTATCCGGCGCCGCTTGGCCGCCGCTGCTATGCGCTTGGCAAGGCCATCCGCAGGGCCATCGAGGCCTATCCGGAAGACCTCAATGTCATGGTGTTCGGCACGGGGGGCATGAGCCACCAGTTGCAGGCGGAGCGGGCAGGGCTCATCAACCCGGAATTCGACACCCGCTTCCTGGATCTCCTCACCGAGGACCCGGAAGCAGGAGCAAACATCAGCCATCTCGAGTATCTTCGGGAGTCTGGCTCTGAAGGCATCGAACTTGTCATGTGGCACATCATGCGCGGTGCGCTGAACGACGAAGTGCGCGAGGTTCACCGCCACTACCACGTTCCCGCTTCCAACACGGCGGTGGGTCACATCATTCTCGAAAACGTTTGACGAAGAAATTTACGGAGAAAGATCATGCGGATTTGCGTAGCAGGCGCTTACGGCGCTTTCGGTATCAAGCATCTTGATGCGCTGGCAAACATTGACGGTGTCACGGTAACCTCCGTGATGGGGCCAACCCAGGAGAAGATCGAGAAACTGGCTGAAGAGCGCGGTATCGGCCATGCGGCCACCACGCTGGAAGAATGCCTGGAGCGCGATGATGTCGATGCCGTGATCCTTGCAACACCGACGCAGATGCATGCCGATCAGGGTGTGATGTGCATGGAGTCAGGCAAGCCGGTGCTCATCGAGATCCCGATGGCAGACAGTCTTGCCGATTCAGTTCGCCTTGTCGAAGCACAGAAAAAGACAGGTGTCCTGGCAATGGCCGGGCAGGTGCGCCGCTTCAATCCGTCCCATCAATGGATACACAACAAGATCGTGGCAGGCGAGTTGAAGGTCCAGCAGATGGATGTGCAGACCTACTTCTTCCGCCGTTCCAACATGAATGCCAAGGGCGAGCCACGCTCATGGACCGACCACCTGCTTTGGCACCATGCTTGCCACACGGTCGACCTGTTCCAGTACCAGACGGGCGAGACGTGTTCCGAAGCGTTCGGGCTTCAGGGTCCGCTCCATCCTGATCTTGGAATCGCGATGGACATGTCGATCGGCATGAAGGTTCCATCGGGCGCGATCTGCACGCTTTCGCTTTCGTTCAACAACAACGGGCCGCTTGGCACCTTCTTCCGTTACATCTGCGACAACGGCACCTATATTGCCCGCTACGATGACCTGTTTGACGGCTATGAAAAGCCGGTCGATCTTTCCGGAGTGGCAGTTTCCAACAACGGTATCGAGCTGATCGACCGCGAATTCATCTCGGCGATCAAGGAAGGCCGCGAGCCCAACGGGTCGGTGCAACAGGTGCTTGGTGCGATGCAAACACTTGACATGATCGAAAAGAGCTTCAAAAGCTGATTTCCATGAGCGATCCAATCACCAAAGAAAACGGGGCCAGCCGAAAGCTTGGCCCCTTCACCGTTTCCGAGATAGGCCTCGGATGCATGAACCTCTCACACGGATACGGTACGCGTTCCTCCGACGAGGAGGCGAGCCGTCTTCTCAACGAGGCGATCGATCTTGGCTACAGCCATCTCGATACGGCCGCACTTTACGGATTTGGCCACAACGAACAGTTGATCGGCAGGACCATCTCGCACCGGCGCAGTGAATACACGCTGGCTTCGAAATGCGTTCTGGTCAAAGGCGAAGACGGGAAACGCGCCATTGACGGCAGGCCCGAGCGCATCAAGGCCACCTGCGAGCAGGCGCTCAAGAACCTGCAGACCGACGTGATCGACCTCTATTACCTCCACAGGCCGGACCCAAACGTTCCCGTAGAGGATAGTGCTGGTGCCGTGGGCCGTCTGGTTGAGGAAGGCAAGGTTCGCACGCTTGGACTTTCCGAAATGTCTTCCGACGACATAAGGCGGGCCAACAAGGAACACCCGGTTGCTGCGGTGCAGACGGAATATTCGCTGTGGACCAGAAACCCCGAGATCTCCGTTCTTGAGACCTGCAAGGAACTGGGGATCACCTTCGTGGCGTTTTCGCCGGTGGCGCGCGCTTTCCTGACCGGCAAGTTCCGGGATGTCTCCAACCTGGCTGATGGCGATATCCGCAAGACGATGCCGCGTTTTCAGCCGGAGAACTTTGCCCGTAACCTGGAGCTGCTCAAGGGCTTCGAGGCACTGGCGCGGGAAGCCGGCTGTTCGATGGCGCAACTTGCCCTGGCGTGGGTTCTCAACCGGGGCGACCATATCGTCGCCATTCCGGGTACCCAAAATATCGAGCACATGCGCGAGAACTTCGGCGCAAACGGCATGCGCCTCAGCGAAGACGTGATTGCGGAAGCCGATGAGCTGATCAATCAGGGCAATGTTGTCGGCAACCGCTACAACGAAGCCGGTCAATCGGATGTCACGACAGAGAAGTTTCCCGAGGAACTCGAGAACGCCTGATTGGCCGGGCTGCTCTCAGGCCAGCTTCAGCGCGCCGCCTCATCAGGTTAGACCGTGTCAGTTTCAGCTGTACACGGGTAGTCTCAGCAAACGACTGAACTTGCTTGCGCATTCAGGTTTTTCTGATCCCGTCAAAACCTGAATTGCTCTAGTGGGGCGGCGTATTTTGCTTCGGCAATCCGGTCGCGGAAACCGGCCGGAGAGTATCCGGTTGCGCGGCGGAACACGCGGCTGAAATAGGCGGGGTCGGCAAAACCCAGCGAGTAGGCAACGGTCGAAACCGGAAGGTTGGTGTAGACGAGGTGGCGGCGGGCTTCCTGAACCAGCCGTTCCTCGATCAGGCGTGTGGCCGGCTTGCCGGCAGCCTGACGCACGATACGCGTGAGGTGGGTTGGCGTGACCGCAAGCTCGCGGGCGTAGTCACTGACAGTCCATCGGTCGGAAAAGTGCAATTCGAGCAGCTCTTCGAACCGTTCCAGTATCGGGTGGGTTTCCGCCGTTTGCGGACCGGCTCCGCTTTCGGACAATAGTCTCGCAGTAAGCCCGAAGAGGGCGCCGCAAAGCGATCTGAGGATCTGGGCACGGGCGAATTCGCGGCCAGCATATTCGGCGAAAATGGCGTGCATCGTCTCGTTCATCGCAGTGGTTGCCGACAAGCGGCTCGGCTGTGCCAGGACTTGGTGCAACCACTCGGAATTCTCCAGCATGTGATCCAGAGCCTCGGAGGCTACAGACAGGACAAATCCGCTGGTTCCCGGTGTAAATCGAAAGCCGTGGACGGTGCCGCGCGGGATGTTGAGAAAGGTCCCGTTCGACAGTTCCAGCCGATCGCCATCGAGGTCCGCCTTGCCGGTTCCGCGCTCGACCAGAAGAAGCTGGTGCAGCCTGGAATGTCGATGCGGCTCGAATTCCCAGTCGTGCAGGAGGGAGCGTTCCTCGATCGTTTCACAATGAACGACATCGGGCAGATCGCTTGCCTCCCCGAACAGGTTGTAGTTGCGCACAGAGCGGCTGATTGCGTCGTCTTTCATGTTCGAAAAGTACCGGAAAGCGGCCAATCTGTCCATTCACCTTGACTGGTCAGAGGCGCATTATGCAGCCGAGCGGGAAGACAGGAGGAGATTTCTCATGGCAAATTTCAAGACAAAGGTATGCATCATTGGCGGCGGTCCGTCCGGCCTGATGCTTTCGCAGCTTCTCGATCTCAAGGGGATCGACAACATTCTGCTCGAGAAGCACACGCGTGAATACGTGTTGAGCCGCATTCGGGCGGGCGTCCTCGAGCATGGATTTGCCGAGTTGATGCGCGAAGCCAAGTGCGGTGAGCGCATGGACCGCGAAGGCGAAATCCACGAGGGCTTTTTCATTGCCGACAATGGCAACATGCGCCGCATTGACCTTTCCGGTCACACGGGCGGCAACTCCGTGGTTGTCTACGGCCAGACCGAACTTACCCGTGATCTCTACGATGCCCGCGCTGCCATGGACGGCACGGTCATTCACGAGGCGGAAAATGCCGCGCTTCACGACATCACTTCCGACAAGCCCGTGGTGACCTACTCCAAGGATGGCGAGGAACATCGCATCGAATGTGATTTCATCATCGGGGCAGACGGCTTCCACGGCGTCAGCCGCAAGTCGATCCCGGTCGACAAGATCCGCGAATACGAAAAACTCTATCCGATGGGCTGGCTTGGCATTCTTTCCGAGACCAAACCGGTTTCTCCCGAACTGATCTATGCACGTCATGAGCGCGGCTTTGCGCTGTGTTCGCTGCGTTCGCAGGTTCTGAGCCGCTATTACATCCAGGTTCCGCTTACCGACACGGTGGAAGACTGGACCGACGAAGCCTTCTGGCAGGAATTGCACCGGCGCCTTCCAGGTGACGTGGCAGGGCGTATGGAAACTGGCCCGTCAATCGAGAAGTCGATTGCGCCGCTACGTTCCTTCGTTGCCGAGCCGATGCGCTACGGCAACCTGTTCCTGGCTGGCGATGCGGCTCATATCGTGCCTCCGACCGGAGCGCGGGGTCTCAACAGTGCGGCCTCAGACATCTACTATCTGTACCACGCGATGATGGATCACTATCTCAAGGGTGACAGTTCGGGCCTCGACAAGTATTCCGAAACGGCGCTGGCCAGGATCTGGAAGGCACAGCGCTTCTCGTGGTGGATGACGACCCTCCTGCATACCTTCCCGGACATGCCCGAGTATGACCGCCGCCTGCAGGAAACCGAGCTTGAATACCTGTTTTCATCGGAAGCGGCACAGACTTCGCTGGCTGAAAACTATGTCGGGCTGCCATTCTGACAGTTCGATCAAGACGAGAATTTCAAGGGGCTGGCAGGTTGCCGGCCCCTTGAGCGTTTGGACCAGCGTCAAACCGCAAGGGCAATTTCCCGGAACCTTCCACAGGGCGGAATTTCCCCCTTGTATATATGTGCGAATGTTTATATATCAGCGATCGTGAATATACGAATGGAGATCCCATGCGCGCGACATTGCTGCTTCTTTCGACGCTTTTGCTTGCCGGCCCTGCCGCTGGTGAAAATCTGAAGGTGGAACCGCAGAAACTCACCGAATGGAAGGCCGTCTATGGCCAGATCGAGACGAAGGACCGGGTTCCGGCGCGCGCCCGCATAGGCGGGACGATTGTCGAGCTGCAGGTCACGGAGGGTGACGAAGTCAAGGGCGGGCAGCAGATTGCACTCGTCAAGGACAGCAAGCTCGACTTCCAGATTACATCACTGGATGCACAACTTCGGGCCGCCAATGCAAGGCTGGAGACCGCGAAGTCCGATCTGGAACGCGGCAAGGAACTGCTGGCGCGCAAGGTGATCACCGGTCAGCGCATCGAGCAGCTTGAAACTGCGGTGGATGTCATCAACGGCGAAATCGCCAGCCTGCAGTCGCAGCGCCAGATCGTGGAGCGCCAGATCGAGGAGGGGGCAGTGCTGTCTCCAGATGACGGCGTGGTTCTGTCGGTTCCCGTTTCGGCGGGGTCGGTTGTCGGTGCCGGGGAGTCGATTGCCGTCATTGGCGGTGGCGGTGCCTTTCTGCGCCTTTCCGTTCCGGAGCGGCATACCGCGGACCTGAAGGAAGGCGATGAAATCGAGATCGGCACTTCAGGCAATGCCCTGCAGGGCAAGCTGGTGAAACTCTATCCGCTTGTCGAGGGGGGAAGATTGCAGGCAGACGTCGAGGTCGACGGCCTGGACGCACGCTATGTCGGCCGCCGGGTGCCGGTACGACTGCCGGTGGGCGAACGCGAAGCCTTGCTGGTGCCGGAAACGGCTCTCCGCCAGAATGGTGGGCTTGATTATGTCACCGTTGCCGAGAGCGACGGTGAAGTGCAGCGGATCGTCGTGCCGGGTGAGACGGTCAAGCGCGATGGCAGCGAATGGCGCGAAATCCTGACCGGCCTTTCGGTGGGCGATGTTGTCGTGACAAATGCCGGGGACGCGAACTGATGAGCGTGGAAAAGAAGAAGCACGGTCTTGGTCTCGCCGGCGGATTGACCGGCGCCTTCATCAAGTCGCCGCTGACGCCGCTGATCCTGCTGGCTTCGCTGGCCGTTGGCCTGATCGCGCTGATCAGCCTGCCGCGAGAGGAAGAGCCGCAGATTTCGGTACCGCTCGTGGATATTCACGTGCAGGCGGACGGCCTGAAGGCGGAAGATGCCGTCAAACTGGTGACGGAGCCGCTGGAGACCATCGTCAAGGGCATCGACCAGGTGGAGCATGTCTATTCCGACACGCGGGACGACCGCGTGATGGTGACTGCCCGCTTCGATGTGGGCGTATCTGCCGACTCGGCGATCCTGCGCGTCCGCGACAAGATACTGGCCAACCTGGACCGGATACCGGTCGGCATCCCGCAGCCGCTGGTGGTTGGCCGGGGCATCAACGATGTTGCCATCGTTTCACTGACATTTTCACCGGCTGACGGGGTAGCGAATGTCTCGGCTTCCGACCTGACGCGGCTGGCCCGTGAAGTGGAAATACGCCTGTCCCGGATCGAGAATGTGGGCCTCACATACCTGATTGGCGCCAAGGATGAGGAACTGCGCATTGCGCCCAATCCCGAAAAGCTGGCGCTCTATGGCATCACGCTGCAGCAGCTTGCCGGCAAGGTGAAGGGCGCCAATACTTCCGCCCCGGCAGGAACGGTTCGCGAAGATGGCGAACAGCTGGCACTCGTGATCGGCGGAACGCTTTCGACACCGGAAGAGATCGGCAATCTGGAACTGACCGCGCGCGACGGGCGCACTGTCTATGTCCGTGACGTGGCAGATGTCTATTTCAAAACCGATCCGGGCGAGGACTATGTTGCCACGCTGAAACGCGATGCAAACGGCAACACGATCCGCAAGTCTGCCGTAACCCTGGCGCTTGCAAAGCGCGCAGGTGCCAATGCTGTTACCGTTGCAGACGAGGTGCTTCACCGCCTTCACGAAATGGAAGGGCAGCTCATCCCCGACACCGTTTCGGTGGAAGTGACGCGTGACTATGGCGAGACGGCCAATGAGAAGGCCAACGAGCTTCTCTTCCATCTCGGCCTTGCGACGATCTCGATCGTGGCGCTGGTGCTGTTTTCGATTGGCTGGCGCGAGGCGATCGTGGTGGCCATCGTCATCCCGGTCACCATCCTGCTCACGCTGTTTGCCGCCTACATCATGGGCTATACGCTGAACCGCGTCTCGCTGTTCGCGCTGATCTTCTCGATCGGTATTCTTGTCGACGATGCAATCGTCGTGATCGAGAACATCGCCCGCCACTGGGGCATGAAGCGGCCCGGGCGCACGCGCGCCCAGGCGGCAATCGAAGCCGTGGCAGAAGTTGGCAACCCGACCATCGTGGCGACGCTGACCGTTGTCGTGGCACTACTGCCGATGTTGTTCGTGTCAGGGCTGATGGGGCCATATATGAGCCCGATCCCGGCAAACGCCTCGGCCGCGATGATCTTCTCCTTCTTTGTTGCGGTGATGATCACGCCCTGGCTGATGATGAAAGTGGCTGGCCGCGCCGAGCTGCACCATGATGGCGAGGGGCATGGTTTTCCGGGTGGCCGGTTGGGAAGGCTTTATGCACGGATTGCAAGACCGATCCTGCGGACCAAGTCCGGCAGCCTCGTGTTTCTCGTGATCGTGGCCGTCGCATCCTTCGGTTCGCTGGGGCTGCTGTTCACCAAGGACGTGACCGTCAAGCTGCTGCCGTTCGACAACAAGTCGGAACTCTCCATCGTTGTGGACATGCCGGAAGGTTCGGCAGTCGAAGCAACGGAGGCAGTGGTGCAGCGCGCTGCACGCGTGGCATTGGAATTGCCCGAGGTCGTGACCGCCCAGACCTACTCGGCAACTGCTTCGCCGTTCAATTTCAACGGACTGGTACGCCACTACTACCTGCGCCAGTTACCGGAGCAGGGCGATGTCCAGCTCAACCTGAAGAACAAGGCCGAACGCTCCCGCACGAGCCATGAAATCGCGCTCGAACTGCGCGAACGGATAAACGAGCTTGGGCTCGACAAGCGGATCAACGTGAAGGTCGTTGAGCCGCCCCCGGGACCCCCGGTGATTTCGACGCTGCTGGCGGAAATCTATGGGCCCGACCCGGCAACCCGCCGCGAGGTTGCCCAGAAGGTGCGTGCCGCGTTCGAGGAAGTTCCGTTCATTGTGGATGTGGACGACAGCTATGGCGAGCAGCCGCGCAAGCTGCGCGCCAGGCTGAAACCGTCCGACATGGATTTCTACAAGGTGCAGGAATCCGACGCACTCGAAACCCTTCGGCTTCTGAACGGTTCGACCACTGTTGGCTATTCGCATCGCGGTGAGGGCCGTCCGCCGATTGCCATTGTCATGGCACGTGACAAGGCGGACCGCGTGATGGACGAGCGGGCGCTTGCGACCCCGGTTCCAGCGAACAGCCTGCCGGGAGCCAACGGTGTGGTGGAAATTGGCGATGTGTTCGAGATCGATCGCGAGGAAAGGGCGTCCTACCCGGTATTCCGTCACAATGGTTATGACGCGATCATGGTGACCGGCGAACTGGCAGGAGCGTTTGAAGCTCCGCTCTACGGGATGCTGGCGGTTGCCGAGAAGATCGACCAGATGGACTGGCCGGAAGGCATGAAACCCGAGATCAGCCTGCATGGACAACCTCTGACGACCAGCAAGCCGGTCCTGCTGTGGGACGGCGAATGGGAAGTAACCTGGGTGACCTTCCGGGACATGGGCGCGGCCTTCGGCGTGGCGCTGCTTGGCATCTACATTCTGGTGGTTGCGCAATTCGGCTCGTTCAAGCTGCCGCTGGTGATCCTGACACCGGTGCCATTGACATTCCTCGGCATCATGATCGGACACTGGCTGTTCGATGCCCCGTTCTCGGCCACGTCGATGATCGGCTTCATCGCGCTTGCGGGCATCATTGTCCGAAACTCGATCCTGCTGGTCGACTTCGTGCGCCACGGCGTTCCCGAGGGCGAAAAGGTTACGGTAGACATTCTGTTGGAGGCCGGCGCGACCCGTTTCAAACCGATCCTACTGACGGCAATTGCCGCCATGATCGGTGCTGCGGTCATTCTTGCCGACCCGATCTTCCAGGGGCTTGCGATCTCGCTATTGTTCGGCCTGTTGTCATCGACCGCGCTGACGGTTCTGGTGATCCCGGCGATCTACCGGATCCTGAAGACCTGAGTAGTCTGGTCAGACGGCTGAAATGCCGAGCATTTCACGCGCTTCGGCAGGGCTGGCAACGGCCCTGCCTGCTTGTTTCGCAAAAGCCGCAAGGGCTTCCATCAACTGGCCGTTGGACCGCGTCTTCGATCCATCAGGCAGGTAGAAGGTGTCTTCGACACCGGTTCTGAGCATGCCGCCAAGTTCGGCCGCGCGCTGGTGGACGGGCCAGATTTCCTCGCGTCCGATCAGTGTTGCCTGCCATCTGGCACCCGGAACAAGCCAGGGCAGCATGAGTTCGAGGAGACCAGCACTGACCGGCATGCCGGAAGCCACGCCCATCACCAGATTGTACTGAACGTATTTGCCGGACATATCGCGGGTCATGCCGTTTCTCACATACAATTCGACAGAGCGTACAATGCCGGTATCGAAGCATTCGAATTCGGGAAGGGTGCCGGTCTCCCGCATGACGTCGAGAAAATCCTCGATCTTCTGCGGCGTGTTGTCGAACAGCATGGGTGGCCATGCCCATTCGCCATCGGCCCTGAGTTTCAGGTAATTCAGCGATCCGCCATTGCAGGCGGCGATATCGGGCTTGGTGGCCCGGATAACGTCGAGCGGCCCCTGATAGTCGGGACCGGGAACGCCGGTAGTCGAATTGATCATGATGCCGGGGCAGGCGTCACGGATGGCCTCGATGATATCGCGTGCGACTGCAGGATTCCAGCTTGGCAGGTGACCCTTTCCGGGTTCCTGCCGCCGGTAATGGACATGAATGATGGATGCTCCCGCGTCACAGGCTTCGCGCGCGGAGTGTGCGCACTGCTCGGGCGTCACCGGTACGGGATGCCTCTGCGGATCTGTCAGAACGCCGTTGAGGGCACAGGTCAGTATGGCCTTTTCCATTTTGCCTTGCTCAATCGCCGGAAACCGGGGTCCGGTCTATGTCGCCTGCGTCGATGATAGGTGTGGAAGCGATACCGCTGGCGTCAAGCATGTCGACGACACGCTCAAGGGCAGCCACCACCATGGCCTGTTCCCAACTCGGCAGATTCGCGAAGCGGCTGGTGAAGAGATCGTCCAGGGCATCCGGCGCCCGCGATACGGCAGCCAATCCGGCGGTTGTGACAACGACTTCCATACGGCGGCGGTCTTCCGTTGAGCGATGCCGTTCGACAAGCCCACGTGCTTCCAGCCGGTCGAGCACCGCAGTCATGGTTGCCTGGGTCAGGCCGGTCATCTCGGCGATCTGCTTGGGTGAGGCAGCCCTTGTCCGGGAGATGTCCAGAACGCGCAATTGTACGGGTGTCAGCCCGCTTTCGCGCGCCAGCTTCCGGGCGTGAAGCTCCGCTGCGCGAATGATGCGCCTGAGTGCGAGAAGGGTGTCATCCGATCGTGTCATTCTTCATCGATTTCCGCATTTTCCCTCACATTTGACAATGCTTGGCAATTTGCAAGCGGATTCCATATTTGCCCGGGAAATCATTCGCCATACGAAGCAAAAATTGACTGAAACCCGTCAATTGGCCGGGAAAGCGGCGAATAATCATTCGTGTGTTGAATTAAATTGGGTCGTTTGCTACCCCTTCTGTTGAAGAGCGGGCGCCTGCGCGACAACCGGATTTGTATTGCTGCGCTGGCACCCTAGTTCATTATTGCCTGAAGTTCGGGCGAGGATGGGCAAGAAAACGGGGTTCCGTATTACGGCGCCCATGCAACAACCCGGCAACCCGTTCCGGTTGCCGGAAAAATGGAAATTATCAGGAGGTAGAATATCTCATGCTGAAGAAACTTTCAGTTCTGGCCGCATTCGGCGTCTCGGCAGTGGCATTTGGTGCAACAGCGCAGGCGGAGGAATGCGGCGCCGTATCGATCGCCGAGATGAACTGGGCGTCGGCGGAGCTGATGGCCAATGTCGATAAGATCATTCTTGAAGAGGGCTATGGCTGTGACGTGTCGAAAGTTCCGGGAGCGACCGAGACGACCTTCGCTTCGATGAATGAAAAGGGCCAGCCCGATGTCGCCCCCGAATTGTGGATCAACGCTGTACGTACGGCGCTTGAAGCAGCCAAGAAGGAAGGCAGTCTGGTTGCGCTCAACAATGGCCCGATCACGGGGCTTGGCGAAGGCTGGTGGGTAACGCCAAAATTCGCCAAGGAGCACCCGGACCTCGACACCGTCGAGAAGGTGCTTGCCCATCCAGAACTGTTTCCGGATGCGGAAGACGAGAGCAAGGGCGCCTTCTACGGCTGTCCTGCCGGGTGGGGATGCCAGCTCGTGAATGCCAATCTGTTCCGTGCCTTCGAGATGGAGAAAAAGGGATGGACGCTGGTTGATCCCGGCTCGGCTGCTGGTCTGGACGGCTCCATGGCCAAGGCGAACGATCGCGGCGAAAACTGGTTCGGCTATTACTGGAACCCGACCTCGATGGTCGGAAAATACAACATGGTGATGCTGCCCTTCGAAGCCAGCTACGCCGGCGATGACAACTGGAACAACTGCATCGCCCTTGCAGAGCAGGACTGCGCGGATCCCAAGCCGACTTCCTGGATCAAGTCGGAGGTCGAGACTGTTGTGACCGATGACTTCATGGAAAAATCGGGTCCTGCTGCCGACTACTTCAAGGCGCGGATTTTCCCCGGTGATGTCATGAATGCCATGCTCGTCTACATGAACGAGAACCAGGCCAATGGTGAGGACGCTGCCTACGAGTTCCTCGCCAAATATCCGGAAGTCTGGACGAAATGGGTTTCCGAGGATGTCGCCGAGAAGGTCAAGAAAGAGCTTTGAGGTTTTGACCTGAAAACCTGAACCTGTCCGCCTGAATGGGCGGACAGGTTCTTTTGCATCAGCAAGGGAGTGCGCTCGCAAAGGGCGATCGCGCGACGCAAGGGGGGAAGATGGAATTCCTGACAGAATTTCCGACCATGGGACGCACCGATCTGCGGGATCTCAAGAAGGCAATCGATGCCGGTTTCCGGGAGTTTTCCCGAAGTTACGGCGAGGGGCTGGAAGACTTCTTCCATCCGCTTCTGAAATTCATGGTCTGGTTCGAAAAACTGCTGGTCAATACGCCCTGGCCAATCGTGCTGCTGGTGATCTCTGCGCTCGTGTGGCTGGGGTCGCGTTCCTGGAAGATGGTTACCGGAACGCTGGCGTGCTTCCTGGTGATCGGCTATCTCGACATGTGGGAAGACACGATGGCGACGCTTGCCATTGTATCCGTGGCTACCCTGCTTTGCGTGGCTGTGGGTCTGCCTATCGGCATCCTGATGGCACGCTCCAACCGGGCACAGACCATCATCACCCCGATACTCGACGTAATGCAGACCATTCCAAGCTTCGTCTATCTGATCCCGGTTGTCATGCTTCTCGGGATCGGCAAGGTGCCTGGATTGATCGCCGTGTGCATCTACGCAATTCCGCCAATGGTCAGGCTGACAAATCTGGGGATCCGTCTCGTCGACCGGGAGGTGCTGGAAGCAGCCACGGCCTTTGGTGCGGACTATCGGCAGAAGTTGTTTGGCGTACAGATTCCGCTGGCACTGCCGAACATCTTCGCCGGGGTAAACCAGACGATCATGATGGCGCTTTCCATGGTGGTGATTGCATCGATGATCGGGGTAGCGGGGCTGGGCGTTCCGGTTCTTCGCGCCGTCTCGAACCAGTACCTCGCGCTTGGCCTGATGAACGGACTGGCTATCGTTGCCCTCGCGATCATTTTCGACCGGGTTTCACAGACATTCGGCCGCCGTTTGCAGGCACACCGGAATGAGGGAGCTGGCGAATGAACGTGACGGCAAACCCTTCGACGATGGCGGGAAGCACGGTGGAAACCGAAGAGATCAAGGTTTCCATCCGCAATCTCTACAAGATATTCGGCGACGATCCGGCCTCGGTGCTGGACCGGGTAAAGGACGGAATGCCGAAGGCGGAACTTCTGGAAAAGCACAATCACGTGCTGGGCCTGAAGGATATCAACATCGATATGCCGGCGAAAAGGCTTCAGGTCATCATGGGCCTGTCGGGCTCGGGCAAATCGACGCTGATCCGCCACATCAACCGGCTGATCGACCCGACAGCCGGGGAAATTCTAATCGATGGCGAAGACGTTCTTTCCTTCGACAAGAAACAGTTGCTCGAGTTCCGACGTCACAAGGCTTCCATGGTCTTCCAGAAATTCGGACTGCTGCCGCATCGCACGGTGGAGGAGAACGTGGCTTACGGATTGACCATCCAGGGCATCTCCAGGAAGGAAGCTACCGAGAAAGGCCATTACTGGATCGAGCGCGTTGGCCTTTCCGGCTTCGAGGCGCGATATCCGGGCCAGCTTTCCGGCGGCATGCAGCAACGTGTGGGCCTGGCTCGCGCACTGGCGACGGATGCTGAAATCCTGCTGATGGACGAGGCATTCTCAGCGCTCGACCCGCTGATACGAACCGACATGCAGAACATTCTCCTCGACCTTCAGGAGGAACTGCACAAGACGATCATCTTCATTACCCACGATCTGGACGAAGCGCTAAAAATTGCCGACAACATCGCGATCCTGCGCGATGGCGAAGTTGTTCAGCAAGGCGACCCGCAGGAAGTGATCATGAACCCGGCAGACGAGTATGTGACGGACTTCGTCGCCGATATCAATCGCGGGCGGCATGTGCGGTTGCGGTCAGTGATGGATCGCGAAGCACTGCCTTCCGGACCTGTTCTTCCCGGTTCGACCCCGCTCGAGGAATCGCTGAAACCGCTTTCCGATGCACCGGACAACGTGCTGAGCGTGGTCAATCGCAAGGGCGAGCGCATTGGTGCCGTATCGCTGAAGACGGTGATCGATGCCATGGGCGCGGGCCAGGGCATCGGGCAGGGCGCGGACGGCACCCAGAACCGCTACCGGTAAGCGGGCCAACCTGCGAGTATCGATTCAACCCAGCCGGGGCAGGCTTTCCAACGGGATCAGTGCGCCGGGGTGGCGCACGACCTCTGAAGCCACGCCATGGGCGAAGCGGACTGCTTCCGGAGCCGATCTGCCCGCCAGCAAAGCGGCCAGGTAGGCACCATTGAAACTGTCGCCAGCACCGGTGCTGTCGATTGGAACGACTTTTTCCAGCGCGTCGAGTATCTCCACCGTTCCCCCGGATGCAACGGCGACCGGGCCGCCGCCATTCTTCACCACGACTATCTCGCTTCCAGCGTTCAGATAGCGTTCGGCGCAGGCTTCAAGCGTCGCGTCGCCAAACCATTCGCGCTCGTCATCGAAGCTCGGCAGGCACAGCGAGGAAACTGCCGCGGCGGATGAGAGGCTATCGAGCATGGCGTCGTGATCCTCCCAGAGTTTCGGGCGGATATTGGGATCGAAGACCACCAGCTTGCCTGCATCCCTGTGCCCGCTTACCAGGCGGAGCAATGCCTCCCGGCGATCGGGCGAGAGGATTGCAAGCGTGATGCCGGAAAAATAGATGACGTCTGCGGCGGCCAGTGCCACTCCCAACAAGGCCTCGTCGTCGGCGAGCAGGCGTGCAGCGGATTGGGAGCGCCAATAGGTAAAGGAGCGCTCGCCATCCTTCGTCTCGATCATGTAGAGACCGGGCTGGCGGACTTCGTCTCGTGCGATCCACCGGGTGCCAATCCCGTTTTCCTCCAGGAACGCTGCCATCTGTCCGGAGTAATTGTCGCTGCCGATTCTCGTGAAATACTCGACGGAGGTATCTTCGCCAGCGAGTTTGCGCAGGTACCATGCCGTGTTGAAGGTGTCTCCAGCGTAGCCCAGACGAAACAGCCCGTCTGCACGCCTGGAGAATTCCAGCATGTATTCGCCAATCGCCAGAAAGCTTTTCGCGCGGTGTGCCACGGTCAGAGCACCTTGCCGGGGTTCAGGATGTTATTGGGGTCGAGAGCCTTCTTGAGCAGGCGCATCGTGTCGAGTTCGGACGGGCTGCGCGTGAGCGGGAGCCATTGCTTCTTGGTGGTACCGATGCCGTGTTCGGCGGAAATGGTTCCGCCAAACTTTGCGACAACACCATATACGGTGTCGCAGATCAGTTGTTTCGGCGGCTTCTCTGCTGCGCGGTCACGCACCACGATGTGGATGTTGCCATCCCCGACATGGCCGTAGAACAGCGCGTGGACAGCAGGGATTTCTGCCCTGAGCGCTTCCAGGCATTCGGTTCTGAATTCGTCCATGCGCTCCACGGGCAGGCCGATGTCGAAGGGGATGTGATCCCCGAAGGTCAGCGGAAACTCCGATACGGCGTCCCGAACTTCCCAGAACGCACGCGCATCGGCGACCGATTGCGCGACTACCGCGTCGGCAAGCAGTCCGTTTTCGACCTGCGCCTCAAGAAAGGAATCGAATTTTGCGCGGTCGTGTGTCTCGTCGGTGCCATGGCATTCGATCAGGACATGGAAGCCGTGGCCCGGTCCGAAGGGCATGCGCAGGCCTGGCGTGGTCGCGATCACTTCCCAGTAGTCGGACCACATCACCTCGAAGGCCGCCAGCATCGGACCAAGTCCGCGTCGGGCCGCCTTGAGAAGTGTCACCACGTCCTCGTATTTTTCCAGTGCGCACACGGCGGCCGAAGTAAATCGGGGCAGGGGATGCAGCCGCAACACGGCGCGGGTCACGATGCCCAGCGTACCTTCCGAGCCGATGAACATCTGCTTCAGGTCGTAGGCAGCGTTGTTCTTGATCATCTTGTTCAGGCTGGTGACGATCGTGCCGTCCGCCAGAACTGCCTCGATCCCCAGCACGAGGTCGCGGGTCATGCCGTAGCGGATGACACGGTTGCCGCCGGCATTCGTGGCGATGTTGCCGCCGATGGTGCAGGATCCGCGCGCGCCAAGGTCGAGCGCGAAGTACATTCCCTTTTCTTCGGTTGCCTTCTGGACGGTCTCGAGCGGTGTTCCCGCCTTGACGGTCATTGTAGCGCCCGCGATGTCGATTTCCTCGATACCGCTCATGCGTTCCATCGACAGCGCAACAGCGCCCTCTATCGGCTGGGCGCCGCCGCACAGCCCCGTCATTCCCCCCTGGGGTACGACGGCTACTCCGTGTTCGTTGCAGAGCTTCATGGCGGCTGCCACATCGCTGGCCGATGCAGGCCTGAGCAGGGCAAGCGGCCTCACGGGGGAAAGGCCGCTCCAGTCCGCGCGGTTGCGCTCAGCGATGTCTTCGCCGGTGGCAACCGTCTTGCAGTCGAAGGCTGCTTCCAGCGCAGCGATGAATGCGTCGGACTGCGAGGATACGGGCGCGTTCAACGGTCAGCCTTTCAGGAGATGCTGGCATTCGGGGACCGGCGTGGTGACCGTCTGCTCGTCGATATACCGCACGAGGTTCTCGACGGTCAGGTCGCCCATTGCCCGGCGTGTCTCGATCGTGGCGCTGCCCACATGGGGGAGAAGGACCACGTTGTCGAGCGGGAAGAGTGCTTCCGGCACGTTGGGTTCTTCCTCGAACACATCGAGACCGGCAGCACCCAGACGGCCATCGAGAAGGGCGCTGACAAGTTCTTTCTCGTCGACCACCGTGCCACGGGCAACGTTGATCAGCGTTCCTTCCGGTCCCAGTGCCTCGATCACCTCGCGGTTCACAAGGTGTTTCGTGGCTGCACCACCGGGCGTGATCACAATCAGATAGTCGACATCCTTCGCCATCTCCGCGAGATCGGCATAATAGCGATAGGGAACGTCACGCTTGTTGCGGGTGTGGTAGGCGACGTCGCAATCGAATGCCTGAAGTTTTTGGGCAATTGTCTCACCGATGCGGCCAAGGCCCAGAATGCCAACCTTCTTGCCTTCTATCGAGTGGGTAAGCGGTGCAGCCCCGAAGCCGGTCCATTTGCCAGCACGCACATAGCTGTCATCGCGGATGACACGGCGCGAGACGGCCAGCATCAGCAGGATTGCCGTGTTCGCGACGTCGGCATTTAGCACGTTCGGGGTATGGGTGACGAAGATTCCCCGTTCGGCAGCTTTCCTGGCATCGACCGCGTCGTAGCCGACACCGAAACAGGAGATCACCTTGAGATTGGGTAGCCTGTCCATGATCTCGGGCTTGAGGCCATCGTGCCCATTGGTCGCGACCGCGATGATGTCTTCGCCCTTGTCCTTGAGAAAGGCGTCCCAGTCCTCGACCTTCCGGCCTTCATGCACGGTAAAGCGCTCTTCGATTGCTTCCATGACCCTGGGCGTTGTTCCGCCGATCAGCAGAAGATCCGGTTTCATGTTGGTTTCCTTTCCGTGCGGTTTCGCTGCAGCGCCGCATCAGGTGATGAAATGGGCGAAATCGCCGCCAGCCGCCGCCGATGCGGTGTTCCAGTTGGATATGCTTCCGCCCGCAGAACGATCCACGGGCGGAGTAGCTCAATAGGTTGCGCGGCCACCTGAAATGTCGAACACGCCACCGGTCGTGAACGAGTTTTCGCGGCTCGACAGGTAGCAGATGAGGGTCGCTATCTCTTCGACGTTGACGAAGCGTCCGCGCGGTATTTTCGACAGGATGAAGTCGATGAACTCGGGCTTCATCTGGTCGAATATCCTGGTGCGGGCGGCGGCCGGTGTCACGCAGTTGACGGCGATGTCCATGCCGGCAAGTTCCTTGCCAAGTGACTTGGTGAAGCCGATGACGCCTGCCTTGGATGCCGAATAGGCGGCTGCGTTCGGATTGCCCTCCTTGCCTGCGATGGAAGCAAGGTTGACGATCCTGCCATAGCCTGCCGCCCTCATGTGCGGGACGACAGCCTTGTTTGTGTAGAAGGTGCCATTCAGGTTCAGGTTGAGGATGCGCAGCCATTCCTCGACCGGATAGTCCTCGACGGATGCGTTGAGACCGGCAATGCCTGCTGAATTGACCAGAATGGAAATCTTGCCGAGGGAAGCAACGGCGGCGTTGGCCGTCTGCTGGCACTCAGCAAAATCGGTAATGTCTACCTTTGCCGTGGTGGAGGCATCGCCCAGTTCCGATTTCGCCTCTGCAAGCGCGTTTTCATCGATGTCCCAGAGTTGGACCCTGGCACCGGAATTGATCATGCGTTTTGCGGTGGCGAAACCGATACCCTGCGCGCCACCCGTGATGATGGCGACTTCGCCATCAAGATCATAGCGGTTCATTGGCTTCCGTCCGTTTCTACTTGTCCGCCCTGACGGACTGTTTCTGCTGTCCAAGTCCCTCGATGCCGAGTTCGATCACGTCACCTTCCTTGAGGTAGACCGGTTCCGGCTTGATCCCCATGCCGACGCCCGGGGGCGTGCCGGTGGAAATGACGTCGCCTGGATGCAGCGTCATGAGGCCAGAGAGGTGTTCGATGATCTGGGCGACCGTGAAGATCATGGTGTTGGTATTGCCGTTCTGCATGCGCTTGCCGTTGACGTCGAGCCACATGCTCAGGTTCTGCGGGTCGCCGGCTTCGTCGGTCGTGACAAGCCAGGGGCCGGTTGGGCCGAAGGTGTCGCAGGACTTGCCCTTGGTCCACTGGCCGGTCAGCTGGGTCTGGTAGTGGCGCTCGGAGACGTCGTTGATCACGCAGTAGCCAGCGACATAATCCAGCGCATCCTTCTCACTGACATATTTCGCCTTGCGGCCGATAACGACACCGAGTTCGACTTCCCAGTCGGTGTGGGTGGAGCCGCGCGGCATCACGACATCGTCGTTCGGGCCGACCACGGCGGAGGTGGCCTTGTGAAACAGGATCGGGTGTTCGGGGATAGCAGCGCCGGTTTCGGCAGCGTGGTCGGAATAGTTCAGCCCGATGCAGAGGAACTTTCCGATATTGCCAACACAGGGGCCGAGACGCGGGTTTCCTTCGACAAGCGGAAGCGTCTGCGGGTCGATACCCGACAGTTTGGCAAGCGTGTCCGGTGCGAGTGCGGCACCTGCAATGTCGTCCACCTGGGCGGACAGGTCGCGCAGCTTTCCGTCCTTGTCAATCATGCCGGGCTTTTCGGCACCCTCGGCGCCATAGCGTACAAGTTTCATGTGTCCTGGTATCCTCAGTTTGTAATTTCTGCGTGTTCCTTCAAACCTGCGGCTTGAAGGGTTCAGTGATTGTTTCGCGGGGTGAACTTGTTGCCGATGTCGCGATACTTTTCAGAATCACGAAGCGTCATGCCTTCGGAGAAGGGTTCGACCTTTTCGCGGAAATACTGCTGCCAGGGCGACTGGCTCTCGGGTGACGGATAGCCGCCCGCAGCCTCAAGTTCCTCGCGCCGCTTCGCCAGTTCCTCATCGGAGACAAGCATATTCGCGGTGCACTTCCTCAGGTCGATGCGCACCTGGTCGCCGGTCTTCAGCAGCGCAAGTCCGCCGCCTGCCGCCGCTTCGGGAGAGGCGTTCAGAATCGACGGAGAGCCAGAGGTGCCGGACTGGCGTCCGTCGCCCACGCAGGCAAGCGCTGAAATGCCCTTCTTCAGCAGATAGGCGGGAGGGCGCATGTTGACGACTTCGGCGCCACCCGGATAGCCGATCGGACCAGCGCCACGCATGAACAGGATGCAATGCTCATCGATGCCGAGAGCAGGATCGTCGATACGCTTGTGAAAATCCTCCGGGCCATCGAAAACGATTGCACGGCCCTCGAAGGCTTCGGGATCGTCGGGGTTTTCCAGGTAGCGATTGCGGAACTCCTCCGAAATCACCGAGGTCTTCATGATGGCGCTGTCAAAGAGGTTGCCCGAAAGATTGATGAATCCGGCCTTTCCCTTCATCGGGCTGGCGACAGTCTTGATGACTTCCGGGTTGACGATCTCGGCGTCGCGGCAATTATCGCCCATGGACTTGCCGTTGACGGTCACAGCGTCCGGATTTGGCAGAATGCCCGCTTTCAACAGTTCGCCGACCACCGCCGGCACACCACCGGCACGGTGGTAATCCTCGCCAAGATATTCACCGGCAGGCTGGAGGTTGACCAGCAGCGGGATTTCGTGGCCGAACTTCTGCCAGTCGTCGTTGGTCAGCTTGATGCCGAGCATGCGCGCCACGCCGTTCAGGTGGATGGGGGCGTTGGTGGAACCGCCGATAGCCGAGTTGACGACAATGGCGTTCTCGAATGCCTCGCGCGTCATGATGTCCGACGGCTTGAGATCCTCGTGGACCATGTCGACGATGCGCTTGCCGGTTTCATATGAAATCTGGCCGCGTTCGCGGTATGGGGCAGGGATTGCTGCCGAACCGGGAAGCTGCATGCCCAGCGCCTCGGCAAGCGAGTTCATGGTGCTTGCCGTGCCCATGGTGTTGCAATAGCCGGTCGATGGTGCAGAGGACGCGACGAGGTCCATGAAACCCGCATCGTCGATCTCTCCGGCGGCATGGAGCTCGCGGGCTCTCCAGACAATCGTGCCGGAACCCGTGCGCTGGCCGCGGAACCAGCCATTGAGCATAGGTCCGACCGAAAGGGCGATTGCAGGGATGTTGACCGTCGCGGCGGCCATCAAAAGGGCAGGGGTTGTCTTGTCGCAGCCGATGGTGAGAACGACGCCGTCTATCGGATAGCCGTACAGGCTCTCGACGAGCGAAAGGTAGGCCAGGTTGCGGTCAAGACTTGCGGTCGGACGCTTTCCCGTTTCCTGAATCGGGTGAACCGGGATTTCCATCGGTACGCCGCCTGCCGCAATGATGCCGTCGCGAACCCGCTTTGCCAGTTCGATGTGATGGCGGTTGCAGGGCGAGAGGTCCGAGCCGGTCTGCGCAATCGCGATGATTGGCTTGTTGGATTGCAATTCCTCGCGCGTAAGCCCGTAGTTCAGGTAACGCTCCAGATAGAGGGCCGTCATTTCCTGGTCGTCGGGATTGTTGAACCACTTGCGCGAGCGCAGGTCCTCCGGTTTTTTCTTTTTCGTCATTTTCAATATCTTTCAGCGGTTTGCAGAGAAATTCTCGTCGACAGATTCATCTGCGGATCAGCCGGTCCATCCACCGTCCACCACATGAATTTGCCCGGTCGTGAAACCAGCTTCCTCCGATGCGAGGTAGAGTGCAAGAGCGGCTATCTCCTCCGGCGTTCCGATCCGGCCCATGGGCTGGCGCGCGATGAACGCCTTGAGCGCGGCGTCATAGTCGCCGGTTGCCTTCAGGCGTTCGTGCAGCGACGGGCTGTCCACCGTTCCCGGGCAAATCGCATTACAGCGGATACCCCGCGTCACGAAATCCTTGGCTACCGACTTTGTGAGGCCGATTACCGATGCCTTGGTGGTGCCGTAGATGAAACGGCTGGGAGCGCCGATCACCGAGGAGGCAACCGAGGCGATATTGACGATGGCACCGCCGCCACGGTCCAGCATGCCGGGCAGGGTGGCGCGGATCGTACGGAACATCGAACGCACGTTGAGATCGAAGGCAAAATCCCACTCCTCGTCGGTACAGTCCAGAATTGTTCCGTTGTGAACGAAACCGGCGCAATTGAAGAGTATGTCCGGTTCTGCACGGCCCGCCGCCTCGGCCACCGAGTCGTCCGAGCGGACATCCAGGACGAATGTCTCGATATTCGGGTGGTTTTCGGCGGCAAGTTCCTTCAAACCGGCCTCGTTAACGTCCGTCGCAAATACCTTCGCGCCCTCGTTTGCCATCGCAATCGCGGTCGCCCTTCCGATACCTGCTGCAGCGGCAGTTGCCAGAACACGCTTGCCTTCCAGTCTCAGTTTGTTTGCCATTTTTCATGCGCCTCCGAATTGCGCCGCCGGGTACATTCCCGGCTCTAACATGTGATTTGGATCAGGCGGCCGCGTTCGGCAGGTCGTCTTCGATGTAGATGCGAATGATTTCTGCGAAGTCCCGTTCGGCCTCGAAACCCAGCGCAGTGGCGCGCGCAGGATCGAAATTGCGTGGCCAGCCGGCGACGATCCGGCGGATCGTTTCGTCGGCCTTCGGTTTGATGCGTTTCACGACATCCTCGCCTGCAATCTCGCGCAGTGCCTCGATCTGCTCGGCCACGGTGCACGAAACGCCTGGCATGTTGAGGCTCCTGCGGCCTTCCAGCCTATCAAGTTCAAGTGTGGCAGCGTGTGTGAAGAAACGTGCGGCAGACCGCGGGCTGGCATGCCAGTGGCGCACGTCGTCGTCGACGGGCAGGATGGCTTCCACGCCGTTCAAGGGCTCGCGGATGATGCCGGAGAAGAAGGACGAAGCCGCAAGGTTTGCCTTGCCGGGGCGCACACAGACGGTTGGCAGCCGGATGGACATGCCCTCGATGAATCCCTTCCGGGCGTAGTCCGCGACCAGGAGTTCTGTCATTGCCTTCTGCGCTCCGTAGGAGGTCTGCGGTGCGCAAAGGAAGTCGTCCCCGATCTTTTCCGGGAAGGGGCCTCCGAAGACGGCGATTGACGAGGCGAATATGACGCGCGGGACGTAGGCACCGCCGCTAGCCTCGTTTTCCGCACGCAATGCTTCAAGCAGGGACCACGAGCCACGGGCATTGATGTCCCAGCCCCGGTCGAAATTGGCTTCTGCATCGCCGGACACGATAGCAGCCAGATGATAGACGATGTCTGGCCGCATGGCGGCGATGCGACTTGCCTCTCCCTCGCTCGCAAGGCTTCCGGTGACCGTTTCCACCTTGAACCCGGCGCCGGGAATTGCAGCCTCCACGATGTCGTAGAGAACAAGCGTGTCTACCTCGACACCGATATTTCCTGCCGCAATGCGTCGAGCGAGTTTCTGGCCCACCATTCCGGCGCCGCCAATGATAAGTATCTTCACGCGTTTACTCCGGGGATATGCCGTTGATGTCGAGCAGTTCGAGGTAGATGCCCGAATGGTCCTTGTCGCCGCCGTCGAGTTCCTCGATGAAGCGTTTGAACCGTGTCTGCATCTGCTCGGTCAAGGGTAGCGAAAGCCCGTTGTTGCGGGCCTCCTCCAAAACGTTGTTGATGTCTTTCAGCTGGAACTTCGATGGACCGCCCGGAACAAAGTTGCCGGTCGTCATGCGTTCGCCGTGCTGCTGAAGAATGATGGAATCTGCAAAGCCGCCCTTCAACGCCTGGCGGATGGCTGCGGGATCGGCACCGCCTTTTTCGGCAAAGAGCATCGCCTCTGCCACCACGCCTATCGTTACCGCAACGATTGCCTGGTTGGCGAGCTTGGACAATTGGCCCGCTCCGTGCGGACCAACGCGAACCGGGCGGCCCATTGCTTCGAGCAGCGCAACTGCGCTCGAAAAGACCTCTTCATTGCCGCCTGCCATGATGGCAAGGCTTGCCGCTTCTGCTCCCTTGGTGCCGCCGGAAACCGGGGCGTCCAGATGGCCGAGGCCCATGGCCTCAAGCCGCGCAGCGTGATCGCGTGCCTCGGAAGCCTTGATGGAACTCATGTCGATCAGCACTGCGCCGGACTTCATGGCTTCCGCGACGTTCTGATCGAACATCAGCGAGGCCACGGCAGGACCGTCGGAAAGCATCGTGATGACGAAATCCGCGTCAGCTACCGCCTGCTGAGGGGACATTGCGACGGTTGCGCCCAACGGGGCGAGTTCCTCCGCTTTCGAGGCTGTGCGGTTCCACGCGGTGAGCGGGAATCCTGCCTTTAGGATGTTTGCCGCCATCGGGCCGCCCATCAACCCGGTGCCGATGAATGCTATTTTCGGTTTACTCATGAAATTCCCAATCAATTTTCAGACGGAGGCGACCATGCCGCCATCCACAAAAAGCGTATGTCCGTTGACAAAATTCGAAGCGGGCCCGGAAAGGAAGACTGCGGCGCCGACGAGTTCGCCGACCTCGCCCCATCTTCCTGCCGGTGTCCGGTTTTCCAGCCACTGGTAGAACTTCGGGTCCTCGATCAGCGCCTTGTTCAAGGGCGTCTTGAAATAGCCGGGTGCAATCGCATTGGCCTGGATGCCGTATTTCGCCCAATCGACAGCCATGCCGCGGGTGAGGTTGCGGATGGCACCCTTGGTCGCCGTATATGGCGCAACGCCTGGACGCGACAGTTCGCTCGTTACCGAGGCGAGATTGATGATCTTGCCGGACCTACGCGCGATCATGCCCTGAACGACTGCCTTGGCAGCAAGAAAGGCGCTCGTGACATTGGTCTTGAAAATGTTTTCCCATTGCTCGTCTGGAAATTCTTCCAGCGGTGCCCTGAACTGCATGCCGGCATTATTGACGAGAATGTCGATCGGGCGTCTGGACTCGATTTCCGCGATGGCTGCGTTCACGGCCGCAGAATCCGTGACGTCGAATGCCGATACCTCGACGGAACTTCCCTCGCTTGCGATCTTGTCTGCCGCTTCCTGTGCGCGACCGGCATTTCTTCCGTTGACGATCACATGTGCTCCGTGGGCGGCAAGGCCATGTGCGAGCGCGAAGCCGATGCCCATGCTGGAGCCGGTGACAAGGGCAGTCTTGCCGGAGAGGTCGAAGAGAGGTGATGTCGTGTTCATCGGGCGAGGCCTCCATCCGGTGCCTGTTCGAATTCGTCTATGAAAGCGTAGTGTTCGCTAATGGCCGTCTCGCACGCGGCGACGTCGCGGGCCAGGGCCGCATCCAGTATCTGCTTGTGTTCACCCACGGTGCCTATTCGGAAGCCATAGTCGGTGACGAGAGCAACGAGATATTGCCGGTACTTGAAGAACAGCGAATGGAGCGTTTCCATGAGAAGGTCCGACTCGCAGGCGGAAACCAGGGTTTCGTGGAATTCCCAATCGCAACGGGTCCACATCGCGATGTTTTCCCGTGTCTTGGCATCGGGGTTGTCGCGCATCTTCAGTTCGACATGGACAAGCTTGTGATGGGCGGCATTGAGGCGCGCTTCCCATTCCATGCCGCCGTTGCGGATGGAAAGCCTGGCGCCCTCGGTTTCCACGAGTGTGCGCAGGTGGCGAATCTCGAGAAGTTTTTTCAGAGATGGGGGCGGAACGCGAAAACCGCGCTGTTCCTCGAATACAACGTATCCGCCATAGGAGAGGCGGAACAATATTTCGCGAATCGTTGCCGCGCTGACACCGTAATCATGCCTGAGATCGTCAGCCTTCATGCGCGTGCCGGGGTCGAACTCACCCACCGCCAGGCGCTCGCTGATATCCTGATAGATCGAGTGCTGTTCGCCGCCGTCAGCGCCGAGCTGCCGTTCACTCATGACTGCCATGAAAGTGCCTCCCGGCACCGACATTAGTCAGATTTTCGAATTTCGCAAGAAATCTCGAAATTTTTTCTTTATTCGATAATTCACTTGCCGCGCCGTTCTCCTGTTGTTAACGTCCGGCCAGTCGCAGGAGGGCGGCTGCAACATTTCATTGGCGCTTAGAAGTTTACGCCCAAGGGAGGATCCTTATGAAAAAACTCACGAAATCTGTACTCGCCGTGGTGGCTGCCGGCATGATGGCCGGCACTGCAATGGCAGAACCGACAAATCTGCGCATCCAGACGCACTACGGCCCGGAAACGATTTCCGGCAAGAATGCTGCGATGTTTGTCGATGACGTTCAGACAATGTCGAACGGCGAAATCACCATCGAGATGTTCTACTCGTCGTCCGTCGTCAAATCCGTTGAAACCTTCGATGCTGCTGCAACCGGCATTCTCGATTGCGACATGACCGGCGGTGCCTACCAGACCGGCAAGGACCCTGCCTTCCAGTTCGTCGGCGACATCATGGGCGGCTACGACACGCCTTACCAGCAGCTTTCCTGGCTCCTGCTCGGCGGCGGCAAGGCAGATGCCCAGAAACTCTACAACAAGTATGGCATGGAACTCATCGGCTGGTGGGTTGTCGGTCAGGAATCGCTTTCCTCGACCAAGCCGATCCGCAATGCTGACGACTTCAAGGACTGGAAATTCCGTTCGCCTCCGGGAATGGAAACCAAGATCTTCGAAAAACTCGGTGCCAAGCCGATCGTGATGGACTTTACCGAGGTCTTCACCGCCCTGCAGACCGGCATCATCGACGGTGCTGATGCATCAATCCTTGCCAACAACATGGGCATGGGTCTCTACGACATCGCCAAGTACGCCACCTATCCTGGCTTCCACTCCATGCCTTCCGACCACCTCGCATGCAACAAGGCGAAGTGGGATGCGATGCCTGAAAACCAGCGCCGCATCATGGAAGTGGCAATGGAGAAGCTGGCACTTCGTCAGGCTCTTGCCGGCGAGAAAGCCAACAACGAAGCTGCTGCCGCTCTGAAGGCAAAAGGTGTGCAGATCGAGGATTGGTCTCCCGAGGATCGCCGCAAGTTCCACGCTGCTGCTCAGGCAAGCTGGGATGAGTTCGCGACGACCGACGAAGCCAAGGCTCTTGTTGCTTCCCACAAGAACTACCTCAAGTCGATCGGTCTCCTGATCGAGCAATAAGCACTGCGGTTGCGGGCGGGTTCAACAGAACCCGCCCGTATTCCAATCTGAAGGGCAAAAGGGGAGGCAGTCTTGGTCGAGCACGAACGCAAGAGCTGGGTCGATCATTTTTCCTGGGGGCTGAGCCGCCTGACAATGGTCCTGCCGGCTATTATCGTCGCCGTGATGTTCATCGAAGTTGTCATGCGATACGTCTTCGCCAGGCCAACTCTCTGGGCAAACGAGCTGTCGCTTTGGATCGCCGGAGCGGTCTATCTGCTGGCCGGCCTCTATGCCATGCAGCAGCGCAGCCACATCCGCATCACCCTGCTTTATGAACTGGCGCCAAAGTGGCTACGTCATGTCTTTGACGTCGTCTCGACGACGATGCTGCTCATTTTTGTTTTCTCCGTGATCTGGGGCGGTTTCGGCGAGGCATGGGCCAAGCTGATGCGCTGGGAGCGCTTTGGCACCGCATGGGATCCGCCGCTTCCCGCGACCATCAAACCGCTGATTCTTCTCGTTCTCGTGGTTACCGCAATCCAGGCCATTTCCAATCTCATCACGGACTGGAATGCCGAAGAGGTGGAGCACAGCATACTGGACGAGGTCGATATCGACGTCGAAGCGCTCAAGCAGTCGAGCGTTGATCTGGCGGAATCAACCGGGAATAGCCGGAAGAACGCCGACTAGGGCAGGAGCGCCGGATGCATTCCGGCGATGCCATCTTCCTCTTTGGGCAAGTGTTCCGGCAGGTTGCCGGGCTGGGATAACGCAGCGGACATGAAGATGCCGCGCAGACAACGGAATTTCATCTAATGGATATCGGTACCATCTCGATCGTGGTTCTCGTCGGTATGCTCATGCTGCTCGCGATCGGCATGCCGCTTGGCTTCGCTTCTGGCTTCCTTGCTGTGGTTGTCATGGTCATGAAGTTCGGTCCCGACCTGCTGTTTGGAAATTTCGGCACCGGTCCGCTGAACATTCTCGCGCAGCGCATGTACGGGCTGTGCACGGACTACGTCCTGATATCCGTTCCACTATTCATCCTGATGGCAACTCTGCTCGAACGATCGAGCATAGCGCGCGACATGTATGACAGTCTTACGCTCTGGCTGAACCGGACGCGCGGCGGGATTGCAATCGTCACCTCCATCATGGCAATCGTGATGGCGGCGATGTCAGGCATCATCGGCGGTGAAGTGGTGCTGCTCGGCCTTATCGCTCTGCCCCAGATGCTGCGTCTTGGCTACAATCAGAACATGGCAGTCGGCATCATCTGCGCATCCGGTTCGCTTGGAACCATGATCCCGCCCTCCATCGTTCTCATCATGTACGGCCTCATTACCGAGACTTCCATCGATGCGCTTTTCAGGGGCGCGTTCGTTCCAGGTTTCATTCTCGGTGGCCTCTATATCCTCTACATCATTGTTCGCACGAAATTGAATCCGTCGCTGGCACCGCTGCCCGAGCCGGGTCCCGACGACTTGCCGGTCGCCAAGAAGCGCATGGCTTTCGTTACGTTCCTGCTCTGGATCGTTGCAGCCTGGGGTGGATTGGCACTCATTCACGCCGCGATGATCGAGGCGCAGAATGCCTTGGGCCTTCTGAAACCGGATGACTACAAGCCATACGCGCTGACACAGGTAGCGATGTATGCGGCAATGCTGCTCGGTGGACTGTTCCTGCCCAGGCTGGCATTCGGACAGGAAATCATTGGCCATGCCTGGCGCATGAGCAAAGGGCTGATAGCGCCGATCATCGTGGTGCTGGTGGTTCTGGGTTCCATCTATGGCGGTGTGACCGGGATTACCGAAGCGGCGGGCATGGGCACGGTTGCGGTTCTCATCCTGATTGCCATTCGGGGCGAACTCTCTTTTGCACTGGTGCGCGACGCGATGATGCGGACCTTCCGGTCTACCGGTACGATCATCTGGGTGACCTTCGGCGCGACTGCGCTTGCAGGTGCCTACACGATTGCGGGCGGCCCGACCTATGTCGCCAACCTGATCGTTGGCGCCGAACTGCCGACGCTTTCGATCCTGCTGGTCATGATGGTGATCTTCCTGTTCCTCGGGGCCTTCATGGACTGGGTCGGCATCGTGCTCCTGATCATGCCGGTATTCCTGCCAATCGTGCTCAAGCTCCCGGTCGAGGAAATCGGCGTGTTTGCTCCGATGGTGGATGCCAGGAACTTCGTGCCGGTCTGGTTCGGCATCCTGTTCTGCGTGAACATGCAGGTCTCGTTCCTGTCGCCGCCCTTCGGCCCAGCGGCTTTCTACCTGAAATCGGTTGCTCCACCGCATATCACGCTGCCGGACATCTTCCGCGGGTTCATGCCGTTCATGGCCATCCAGCTGATCGTCCTGACGCTGATCCTGTTCTTCCCCGAGTTGACGATGTTCTTCAAACAGGGATAGCCATGAAGGCCAATGACAAGGCTGCTGCAGGAAACCGCCGCAGTCCGATGTTGAAGAAAGCGCTCGCCAGTGCATTGCATGGCGAGCGCAACGCCGTTGTGAACACAGATGCAAAAAACGGGCTTGTTTCCGCCGGAAGATGCGTCAGGCAGAACCGCTTGGCGCTCGGCTGAAGTCACCCAAACCCCAAGAGATTCCAATGAAAGATTACATTCGCCTCAACAATGCCGACAACGTCGTCACCGTTACCAGGGCGCTGGAAGCCGGCGTCGCAATCGAAACCGCAACCACTTCGGTGATGGTCCCGCGCGGCCACAAGGTCGCCACCGTGGATATTGCCGAGGGTGAAGCCGTGCGCAAATACGCCCAGGTGATCGGCTACGCAGCTCAGGACATCAAGGCCGGTGACCATGTGCACGTTCACAATCTGGAATTCCGGAACGTGAACGCGGAATACGAGTTCTCGACCGATCTGCGCTGGCCGGAAATGGTGCCCGAAGACAAGCGTGACACCTTCATGGGATATCGCCGTTCCAACGGCAAGGTGGGTACGCGCAATTACATTGCGGTTCTCACTTCGGTAAACTGCTCTGCGACCGCCGCGCGAAGGATCGCATCGGCCTTCGGACCAGAGGAGCTGGCGCAATATCCGAATGTGGATGGCGTGGTTGCCTTCGTACACGGTACGGGATGCGGCATGGCTGATTCAGGCGACGGGTTCGACACGCTTCAACGGGTGATGTGGGGCTATGCGCGCCAGCCAAACCTGGGCGGCGTGGTCATGGTTGGCCTGGGTTGCGAGATCAACCAGATCGACTGGCTCCTCGAAGCCTATGGCATCGAAAAGGGGCCTCTGTTCCAGGCTATGAACATTCAGGATGTTGCGGGTCTTAGAAGGACCGTCGAGCTGGGCATCGAGAAGGTGCGCGCGATGCTGCCTATCGCGAATGAGGCAAAGCGCGAACCGTGCCCGGTTTCCGAACTGACCGTGGCTTTGCAGTGTGGCGGCTCGGATGCATGGTCCGGCATCACGGCAAATCCGGCGCTTGGTTATGCTTGTGACCTTCTGGTCGCGCAGGGCGGCACAGGCGTGCTTGCCGAAACACCGGAAATCTATGGTGCCGAACATCTTCTCACGCGCCGCGCGGTCGACCGCAAGACCGGCGACAAGCTGGTCGGACTGATCCGCTGGTGGGAAGACTACACCGAGCGCAACAAGGGTTCGATGGACAACAATCCGTCACCTGGCAACAAGAAGGGCGGATTGACCACGATCCTGGAGAAATCACTCGGCGCGGCTGCCAAGGGCGGAACCACGCCACTTGCCGGCGTGTTCAAATACGGCGAGCCGATCACGGCGAAGGGATTCACCTTCATGGATTCGCCCGGCTACGATCCGGCTTCGGTTACCGGGCAGATCGCTTCCGGCTGCAACATCGTCGTCTTCACGACGGGCCGCGGTTCAGCCTTCGGCTCGAAGCCGTCGCCCTGCATCAAGATCGCCACCAATACGGAAATGTACAACCGCATGACGGAGGACATGGATGTGAACGCGGGCGCGATGCTGACCGATGGGCAAAGCCTCGAGGAAAAGGGCAGGGAGATCTACAAACTCATCCTGCGCGTTGCCTCGGGAGAGCAGTCGAAGTCGGAAGCCCAGGGGCTTGGCGATTACGAATTCGTTCCGTGGCAGATCGGGGCGACGATGTGAATTGTGCGTCAGCGGCTCTCGATGACGGTTGCGTCGGCCCTGTCCAGAATTCCGGGCTTGAGCGACATGCCAAGCCCTGGTCCCTCGGCAGGAGCGACCATGCCGTCCGCCACCACGGGAATGCCATCCATCACGTCGGCATACCAGCCCGTGTAAAGCGCGCGCACGCTTTCCTGAATGACAGCGTTGCGCGCGTGGATGGAGAGATGGCAAGAGGCGGCGTAGACCACGGGTCCGGTGCAGTCATGCGGCGCAATCGGGCGGTGCCAGGCATCGGCAAGCGTGGCAATTGCCCTGCCTTCCGTAAGACCGCCGCACCAGCCAAGGTCGAGCATGACGTAATCGGCAGCGTCAGCCTGAAGCAGTTCCCTGAACTGGTGACGGCCGGAAATGGTCTCGGAAGCGGTTACGTGTATCGGGCAGCGGGCACGGAAATCGGCGAGGGCGGAGACACCCTGCATGCGCACGGCGTCCTCAATCCAGTAAATGCCGTAAGGTGCCACAGCTTCCGCGATTTGCAGCGCAGCCGGCTGGTTCCAGAAGGAATGCATCTCCAGCATGATGTCGATGTCGTCGCCAACTGCATCGCGTATCTGGCGGAACGGGCGAAGGCCCTCCTCGAGTTCGGAGGGCAGGATGTTCTGCCCTGCAGAGCGTTCGGCATAGCGGTCGAACGGCCAGATCTTCATGCCGGTGATACCCTCGGAAAGAAGGCTCTTGGCGAGCTTGCCGGCATCAGTGAGGAAGGCTTCAAGGTCTTCGTACGGTCCGGTGGCGTTTCCGCCTATTCCCCAGTTGGAGGAGGTCTGTCCCGCAGTCGAGCGCACGTAGCCGTAACCCGCACAGGTGTTGTAGGTGCGGATCGCGTTGCGGCAGCGGCCGCCAAGTGCAGCCCAGACGGGTTCGTTGTGGCGCTTCGCCCGAAGGTCCCAAAGCGCGATGTCGATGGCGGAGATCGCGCGCATTTCGACGCCGCCGCCCTGGCTGCCGACCTCGGGGATGAGCGCCATGCGCGACGGTTCCGGGTCGCAGTCGCGGCCAATCAGTTTCGGGGCAACGCTCTCGTGGATGTGAGCTTCCACGGCGCGGGCTCCGAAGAAGGTTTCGCCAAGGCCGGAGTTGCCGGCATTGTCCTCCACGATGACCCACAACAGGTTCGGGTATTCGTCGAGGCGAAGTGTCTTGATGGCGCTGATTGCTGGCATGATGGTGTCTCCTTCGCGGCGACTTTAGCCATGCGGCCCGGTGAAACAAGTCCAACACATGGACGGAAATCAATTTCCGTCTCTTCTCAACAGGAATGAATTGCAAGGAAAGGAACGGGCTATGAGCAAACCCTCAATCGGCTTTATCGGACTGGGACTCATGGGGTCTTCCATGGTGCAGAGGCTGCTTGATTGCGGCTATGAAATGACCGTGCTCGGCAACCGCGACCGCTCCGGGGTGGAGGCTGCCCTGGCGCGCGGCGCAAGAGAGGCCAAGTCGGCGCGCGAACTTGCCCAGGCAAGCGATATCGTGATGCTGTGCATGGGTACATCGCAGCAGGTGGAAGGCCGCATGTATGGCGACGACGGGGTTGTCGCAGGCCTGAAGGAAGGCGCGGTTGCCATCGACTTCGGTACGTCGCTTCCGGCATCCACCCGTGCCATCGGAGAGGCGGTCGCCGCAGCCGGCGGCACCTATCTGGACGCGCCGCTTGGCCGCACGCCCTCCCATGGCCGCGAGGGCAAGCTGAACATCATGTGCTCGGGCGACAAGGCCTCCTATGACAGCGTCAAGCCGGTGCTCGATGACCTTGGCGAAAATGTCTTTCACCTTGGCGCACTGGGATCGGGCCACACGATCAAGCTGATCAACAATTTCTACGCCATGACCACGGCGTCGGCCATGTCCGAGGCCTTCTCGATGGCGGACAGGGCAGGGGTCTCCCGTCAGGGACTTTATGACGTGATGGCTGCCGGCCCGAACCATTCCGGCATGATGGATTTCGTCAAGGCATATGCCGTTGATGGCGATCCGCAGAAACTGGCATTTGCGGTGAAGAACGCGCGCAAGGACGTTGGCTATTACATCCGCATGGCGCAGGATGCGGGTGGCGTTTCGGTAATGTCCGGCGGCACCAAGCTATTGCTCGACCTCATCGATTGCGGCGGCAAGGGTGACATGCTCGTTCCCGAGATCGTCGACTTCATCTCCTCGCTTGCCCCGGAAGACGGCAAGGCCTGATCCCGTAGAAACGGAATACCCCGATGGCTGGTACGGCTGCCCGACCGAATGAAGATCGCGCGATGCTTGGCATCGGACTGATGCTGCTGACCTATCTGGGGTTTTCCTGCGTCGACGTATCAGCGAAGACACTGGCTCTGGCCGGGATACCGGCCATCCAGCTCGCCTTCATGCGCTATTTCGGCCACCTGCTGATTTCCATAGGTCTGATCGCGCGGGAGGGTATTTCCCTGTCGAGGTTCGGTACCGATCACAAATGGCTTGTGGTGACGCGAGGCCTCCTGCTGATGCTCACCTCGGTCTTCAATTTCATCGCGGTGCGTTATCTTCCGCTGACCCTTACATCGACCATCATGTTCTCGGCGCCGATCATCATTTGCGCGCTGGCAGGTCCGGTTCTGGGTGAACCGGTGGGCAAGTGGCGCTGGGGCGCCATCATCGTCGGGTTCATCGGCATTCTCATCGCCATGCGCCCATTCGATGCCAGCTTCCACTGGGCCATGCTGCTTTCACTCACCAATGCCATAGTGTTTGCAATCTACTCTTTGATGACGAGAAGGCTTGCGGGTACGGTATCATCGGACACGATGCAGCTCTATGCAGGCCTTGCCGGCTCGGTCGTGCTTGCTCCCTTTGCGATCGCAATCTGGCAGAACCCGGAGACCATTGCCGGATGGTTCTTGCTGGTAGGCCTCGGGGTGTTTGGCTGGGCCAGCCACGAAACGCTTACCCGCGCGCACGGGTATGCTGCGGCGAGCACGCTGACGCCATTTTCCTACACGTTCATTTTCTTCATGGGCTTCTGGGGCTATTTCGTGTTCGATACGGTGCCAGACCGCTGGACCATCGCCGGGGCAAGCATCATCGCCGCGTCAGGCATGTTCATTTGGATGCGCGAGCGGAAGCTTGCCCGCAAGCACATTCCGGCGAGGGCCTACCGGCGCTGAAGGAATTGGAAGGCCATCCCGGCACTCCAGGGAATGACACGAATGGACGAAGAACCGAAATTCCGCATCAGGGTCACGTTCGCGCCGGATGCTTTCATCGGTCCGGGAAAAGCTGAACTGCTCGAGAGGATCGATCGTACCGGATCGATTGCCGCAGCAGGGCGCGAAATGGGAATGAGCTACAAGCGCGCCTGGCAACTTGTCGAGACCATGAACGGCATGTTCCGGGAACCGCTGGTCGAGAGCAGCCGCGGTGGCTCGAAGGGCGGCGGTGCCTCGGTTACCGATGCCGGAAGGGCGGTGCTTGGAGAATATCGTGCCATCGAAACCAAGGCGTGGGAGGCCGGTGCGCCGCATCTCGCCAGACTTCAAGCGATGCTTTCCAGCGACTGATTCAATTGGAGAGTCTCTGAAGATCTTGTCATCTTACCGATATATATGATGGAAAATATCGCTTGCCTTCGGGATTTTTTCAGCGATATGTTTGTCTGTACATATTGCCCGGATGGAGTTGCCGATGAACGTTACGCTGATCAATGCCGGAGCAATGCGCCTTGCTGCCGTTCTGTTGCTTGCTGCCGCAGTACTGACACCGCTGCGTGCCGTTGCAGGCGAAGTTACAGTCTTTGCGGCTGCCAGCATGAAGAACGCGATGGATGAAATCGCGCAAAAATACGAGGCAGCAACCGGCAATCACCTGGTCGTTTCATTCGCCGGTTCATCGGCGCTTGCAAGGCAGATTGAACAGGGCGCACCAGCCGACATCTTCATTTCAGCCAACGCCAAGTGGATGGATACGCTCGAGGGCGAGGGGCTGGTCGACCCGGCCACACGTTTCGATCTGCTCGGCAACCGTCTGGTGTTGGTTGCCCATGGCAAGGACGCCGCGCCTGTCGAAATTGCAAGAGGCATGGATTTCGCGGGACTGCTGGGAGAGGGGCGGTTGGCGATGGCCCTTGTGGATGCCGTTCCTGCCGGCATCTATGGAAAATCCGCGCTTTCCAATCTGGGCCTATGGGAACAGGTGGAACCAAAGGTTGCCCAGTCCGACAATGTCCGGTTTGCGCTGGCGCTTGTGTCGGCAGGTGAGGTTCCCTACGGAATTGTCTATGCCACCGACGCGGTTTCCGATGACAATGTCAGCGTTGCCGGAACCTTTCCCGAAGACAGCCATGATCCAATCGTCTATCCTGCTGCCAAGGTGTCGGAGAGCGAGAACCCGCTTACCGGCGAATTGCTCGATTATCTTCGCGGAGACGATGCCAAGCAGGCCTTCGAGAAACAGGGTTTCACGGTGCTTGCCGTTCGGCCTGCCGGCTAGAACGGCGCTTTTCGTAATGCGGGGACCATCTTCGACCGGGGGCAGTGAACTTGTTTGATGGACTTCTCGGTCCCGAAGAATGGCAGGCGGTCCGGCTTTCTCTGAAAGTCGCGCTGGTGGCTACCGTCGCGAGCCTGCCGATTGGCGTTTTCGTGGCCTACGCGCTTGCGCGATGGCGCTTTCCCGGCCACCAGTTGCTCAATGGAATTGTCCACCTGCCGCTCATCCTACCGCCCGTGGTAACGGGCTATCTGCTACTGATCACATTCGGCACGCAGGGTGCGGTGGGTAGTTTTCTGAAGAAGATCGGGATCGTTTTCGCGTTCAACTGGACCGGTGCAGCGCTGGCCGCAGCGATCATGGCATTTCCGTTGATGGTTCGCGCCATTCGGCTTTCCATCGAAGCGGTTGACAGCAAGCTGGAGGAGGCCGGTTCGACGCTGGGCGCCTCGCGCCGTCAGGTGTTTGCAACGATTACCCTGCCGCTGATCCTGCCGGGAATCGTGGCCGGTGCCATTCTTGCCTTCGCCAAGGCCATGGGCGAATTCGGCGCGACAATCACCTTCGTTTCCAATATTCCGGGGCGCACACAGACCCTGCCTTCGGCAATCTACACCTTTCTTCAGGTGCCGGGCGGCGAGGCCTCCGCAATGCGCCTTGTCATCATTTCCGTTGTCATTGCGCTGGCGGCACTCTTTGCCTCCGAATTGGTGGCCCGGCGCATCGCAAGACGGGTTGCAGGCTCATGACCCTGGCACTCGAACTCAGGCATTCATTTCCCTCCTTTGAACTCGATGCCTCATTCGAAGTGCCGAAAGGGGTGACGGTGCTCTTCGGGCGTTCGGGCTCCGGCAAGACGACCATTGCCAACGCTGTCGCAGGACTGTTCAAGCCGGATTTCGGGCGGATTGTGCTTGACGGGCAGGTGCTCATGGACAGCACGCGGAGGGTGTTTCTTCCGCCACACAAGCGCCGCCTTGGCTACATCTTCCAGGAAGGCAGGCTGTTTCCGCACATGACGGTCAGGCAGAACCTGGCCTATGGCGGACGTTTCGCACCGCGTCAGGAAGCGGTCGAGAACATGGAACGTCTGATCGGCCTGCTGGGAATCGAACATCTCATGGACCGGCGGCCGGCCCTGCTTTCCGGCGGGGAAAAGCAGCGCGTCGCCATTGGCCGCGCGATTCTGGCTTCGCCCAGGATCGTGATCGCCGACGAGCCGCTGGCCGCACTCGACGAGCAGAGGAAAGGCGAGATCCTGCCACTCTTCGAGAAGTTGAGAGACGAGCTTGCCGTGCCGATCCTTTATGTCACCCATTCTCCGGCCGAGGTGGCGCGCCTGGCCACGACCGTCGTTGCGATGGAACATGGCAAGGTGGCGCGTGTTGGTCCGCCGGCCGAGGTTTTGTCAGACATGCAGGTAATGCCGCTGGGGGTGAGGGCTGCCGGTTCGATGATCGTCGCGCGGGTTGCCGCGCATCACGATGACGGAATTACCGAACTCGATGCCAACGGTGTTTCGCTTTTCCTGCCAAGGCTAGACAAGAGGCCCGGTGAAAACATCCGCGTGCGCATTCCGGCCCAGGACGTGCTGTTGATGCGCAGCAGGCCCGAACGCATTTCCGCGCTCAATGTCATTGCAGGAACGGTCGTCGAAATTCGTGCTGGCGAGGGACCTGGCGCAATGGTTTCACTCAAGACAGATGCGGGGCTGCTACTGGCGCGCGTGACGAAACGTTCGGTGGCGGCGCTTGAACTTGCCCCGGGTGTCGTATGCCACGCCGTTGTCAAGACGGTGGCCATCGCGCCGGAAGATGTGGGTCATTGAGAGTTCGTGCTCAAGCAGGGCGGCTGCGCGCAGCAGACATGCGAGCAACGATGCCGCACTTGAAATGAAGCGCGAAATGTATTCCCATATATAAACGAAGATATATATTTCCCGCTCCGTTCCATGGGGACAGGGGCAGGATTTCCTGGATTTCGAGGGAGTGAGATGGACAGGCTTCACAGGGTTTACAATGCAATAGATGCGGCAAATGCCGAAGACCCCAAACTTGTGACAGTTGATGGGGGGCAGGTCCCTGCCGCGCAGATCTATGGCCAGCGCATGACCGCGATGCTGGAGGAGTTCCAGCCGGATGCGAGTGAAGTCCTGAAGATTGCCGTTCGGGGCCAGCATATCCAGCGGTTCAAGATACCGCGCGAGGACTACCCTGAAGGCAAGGCCGGTTACTATCGCTGGCGCAATGAACAAAAGCGCCAGCACGCGATCAAGATCGGCGAGATCATGGCCGAAGAAGGATATGGCCAGGAAGATATCGATGCGATGGGAACCATCGTTCGCAAGGAGCGGCCTGCCGAGAATCCTGATACCCAGACGCTGGAAGACATAGCGGCGCTCGTATTCCTGAAGTACGAGTTGAACGCCTTCCTTGAAAAATACCACGCCTATACGCCCGAGAAGTATGCCGACATTCTGGCCAAGACATGGAGAAAGATGTCGCCGAAAGGCCATGAGGCCGCCCTGGCGCTCAATCCGCCCGAGGCAATTGTTGCCCTGCTGCACCAGGGGCTGGCGGCACTCGAAAAGGCGTAAGGGCGAGACAAAGCGCCGCTGGACAGTTCGTCTATCGCCATATATGAATGCTTATATGTGTTGTGGAATCTTTTCACAGCACCCATTCGGACCTGATTATCCCGTCATTCAGGGGGCAGTCTGCCAGGAAGGAGGAGTTCCGGGCGGTTTGGTGCAATCAGTCCCGAATTGGAAGGGGAGTTGGTCATCAGCGCCTTCGGGGGCAGGGACCGCAATTGAAAGGCGCCGGGAGGTCTCGTGGGCGTTCGCATACCCGCCAGCTTGCAGGAACACCAATGGGTTCTCCGTTTCCTGCCATTCTTGAACTGGGCGCCAAGGGTCACCCGGGCCAATTTCGAGTCCGATCTGTTCGCCGCGCTTACCGGTGCAATTGTCGTGTTGCCGCAAGGGGTTGCCTTTGCCTACATCGCCGGCATGCCTCCGGAATACGGTCTCTATGCAGGGATCGTGCCAGCCATCATCGCTGCGCTATTCGGTTCTTCCTGGCACCTTGTCTCCGGTCCAACGACCGCTGCGTCCGTGGTGCTTTTTTCCTCCCTCAGTTCACTGGCGGTGCCGGGAACATCGGAGTACATCACGCTTGCGCTGACGCTCGCATTTCTTGTTGGTGCGATTCAGCTGATAATGGGAATTGCCCACCTCGGTGCGCTGGTGAACTTCATCTCGCATTCCGTCGTGATCGGCTTTACTGCCGGTGCCGCGCTTCTGATCATGTTCAACCAGTTGCGAAGCCTGACAGCACTCGAAATACCGCGCGGTTCGCATCCGCACGAGACGCTGCAGTTCATCGCTGACAACTGGCAGGATGTCTATTGGCCAAGCGTCATCGTCGGTGTGCTGACTCTGGCGACTGGCCTGCTGATCAAGCGGTTCTATTCGCGCATGCCCTACATGATCATTGCCATCTTCGCGGGCGCTCTGGTAGCCTGGATATTCAACGCCAATGGCGCACATGTCGCGACAGTTGGCGCGCTGCCAGCGAGCCTGCCACCGCTTTCGGCTCCGAGTTTTTCCTATGAAGTCTGGCGCGATCTTGCGCCTACCGTCGTCGCGGTGACCTTGTTTGCGCTGACCGAGGCCCTGTCGATATCAAGGGCGCTCGCGATCCGCTCCGGTCAGCAGATAGACCCGAGCCAGGAATTCATCGGACAGGGGCTTTCAAACATCGTAGGCAGCTTCTTTTCAGCCTATGTCGCCACCGGTTCGTTCAACCGCAGTGGCCTGAACTACGATGCTGGTGCGAAGACGCCGCTGGCGGCGATCATGGCCGGATTCATGCTTGCGGGCATCGTCCTGTTCGTGGCGCCCTATGCCAGGTATTTGCCAAATGCCGCCATGGCCGGGGTGCTGTTCATCGTCGCCATCGGACTGCTCGATTTCTACCATGCGCGCCAGATCCTGCGCACCAGCAAGAACGAGGCTGTGGTACTCGCCGTCACCTTCTTCTCCGCGATAATGCTCGACCTTGAATTCGCAATTTTTGCCGGGGTCTTGCTGTCGCTGCTTCTCTTCTTGCACCGCACCGCCAACCCGGTCATGCTGATCCGCGTGCCGAATGCAAACTCTCCCGGCCGGAAGTTCGAAACCTTGCGGCCTGGCATGCGCGAATGCAAACAGGTGCGCATCGTCCGGTTTGACGGTCCGTTGTTCTTCGGTGCGGCCTCAACGTTCACGGAAAAGCTGACGGGGCTTGAGCGGCGTTCGCCCAACATCAAGCACCTCGCGATCGTGATGAACGGGGTGAACTATATCGACGTTACCGGCGCCGAAGCGCTCATTTACATGGCCGAACGCTATCGTGCCGCTGGTGGCGGCCTGTACCTGATCCGCCCGCCCGAACCCGTGATGAAGAGGTTGAAAAAAGGCGGTTATCTCGATGAGATTGGCGAGGAGAATGTCTTTACCTCCAAGACCGACGCCCTGCGCACCATTTACCGCAAGCTGGATTACGGGCTTTGCCAGGACTGTAATCGCAACGTCTTTGTAGAATGCAGGCGCAAGGGCAAGCAGGAGCCTCGTGAAGAGGATTTTGATGACGTCCCGGAGGCAGCAGGCCAGTCCGGCCCTCCTGAGGGCAGTGTGGCCCCCGCCTGATCCCAACGACTTACCCCAGAAATTTACATCCAAAGCGAGAATTGACTTCATGATGCAAGAACCGGACATCAACCTGTCACCAGAGGTCAATGACGAGGTCAAGTTTTCGACCTGCTACATGTGCGCCTGCCGCTGCGGCATCAAGGTTCACCTCAAGGATGGCAAGGTCCGATATATCGAGGGCAACAGGAACCACCCGGTCAACAAGGGCGTGCTGTGCGGCAAGGGATCTTCCGGCATCATGCAGCATTATTCGCCGGCGCGCCTGAAAAAGCCGCTGAAACGGGTGGGCGAACGCGGTTCCGGTGAATTCGAGGAGATCGAATGGGATGAGGCGATGGAGATCGCCACGGGATGGCTTTCCAATATCCGCAATACCGATCCGCGCAAACTTGCCTTCTTCACGGGGCGTGACCAGAGCCAGTCCCTGACCGGCTGGTGGGCGACGCAGTTCGGCACACCGAACTTTGCTGCCCATGGCGGATTCTGCTCCGTCAACATGGCTGCGGCTGGCCTCTACACGATCGGCGGATCATTCTGGGAATTCGGCGAACCCGACTGGGACCGCGCGCGCTATTTCATGATTTTCGGGGTTGCCGAGGATCACGATTCGAACCCGATCAAGACGGGGATGGCCAAGCTCAAGAAAAACGGTGCGAAGGTGGTATCGGTCAATCCGATCCGCACCGGTTATTCCGCCATTGCCGACGAGTGGGTAGGTATCCGGCCCGGCACGGATGGCCTGTTCGTCATGGCGCTGATCCACGAACTCATGCATGCCGGCAAGGTCGATATCGAGTACCTGGTGCGCTACACCAATGCCGGCTGGCTGGTGATCGATGCTCCGGGAACAGCCGACCACGGCCTCTTCGCGCGCGACAAGGACGGCAACCCGCTGTCCTTCGACCAGAACAAGAAGAAGCTGGTCAACGCCAACCTGCCGGATGTTGCACCCGCGCTGACAGGCGAATTCAAGCAGGGCCGCAAGAAGGTCGTGCCGGCGTTCCAGCTCATCGCCGAGCGCTACATGGACGAACAGTATTCGCCCGATGCGGTGGCCAAGACCTGCGGGTTGAAACCGGAACAGATTCGCCGCATCGCTGCGGAGCTTGCCCATGCTGCATTCGAGGAAACCATTGAGCTCGACGTGGAGTGGACCGACTGGGCAGGCCGCAAGCATGACAAGATCATCGGCCGTCCGGTTGCGATGCACGCGATGCGCGGCATCTCGGCCCATACCAACGGTTTCCATACCTGCCGTGCGATCCATCTTCTCCAAGTCCTTCTGGGGTCCGTGGAGTGTCCGGGCGGGTTCCGCTTCAAGCCGCCATTCCCCAAACCCATCCCGCCGGGGCTCAAACCCGCGGGCAAGAACGTTGCGCCGAACACGCCGCTCAGTGGCGCGCCACTCGGTTTCACCACCGGGCCGGAGGACCTGCTGATCGATGATGACGGCAGGCCGCTGCGCATCGACAAGGCGTACTCGTGGGAAGCGCCGGTCTCGGCACACGGCCTGATGCACATGGTCATCACGAATGCGTGGAAGGGAGACCCGTATCCTATCGACACGCTGTTCATGTACATGGCCAACATGAGCTGGAACTCGACCATGAACACCAAGGGTGTCATGGAAATGCTGACTGACAAGAACCCGGAGACCGGCGAGTACAAGATCCCGCGCATCATCTATTCCGACGCCTATTATTCGGAGATGGTCGCCTATGCCGATCTGATCCTGCCGGACACGACCTACCTGGAACGATGGGACTGCATCTCGCTACTCGACAGGCCGATCTGCGAGGCTGATGGCCCGGCGGACGCCATCCGCCAGCCAGTGGTCCAACCGGATCGCGACGTACGCGGCTTCCAGACGGTATTGCTCGACCTCGGTTCAAAGCTCGGCCTGCCGGGCATGACAAACGAGGACGGCAGCGCCAAATTCCCCGGCGGCTATTCCGATTACATCGTCAACCATGAGCGCACGCCGGGCATCGGTCCGCTTGCCGGCTGGCGCGGCAAGGATGGCGACAAGTCGGGCCGTGGCGAGGTCAACAAGAACCAGCTCGACAAGTACATCGAGAATGAGTGCTTCTGGCATCACGAGCTCGCGCCGGATCAGCGGTTCTACAAGTTTGCCAACCGGAGCTATCTGGATTTCGCCGTGCACATGGGTTTCATCGGCCATGCCGACCAGATCGTGCTCCAGCTCTACTCCGAGCCGATGCAGAAGTTCAGGCTGGCGGCTGAAGGCCACGGAGAGATCCAGCCACCCGATCACATGCGCGAGCGGATTACGGCAAGCTTCGACCCGCTTCCGATCTGGTACAAGCCGCACGAAGAGGAACTGGTCGACAATACCGAGTTCCCGATGCATGCGCTGACCCAGCGGCCGATGATCATGTACCATTCCTGGGGTTCGCAGAATCCCTGGCTGAGACAGATCCTTGGCCACAACAAGCTCTACATCTCGCGCGAGAAGGCCGGTGAACTCGGCATCAAGGACTTGGATTGGGTGCGTGTCACGAGCCATCACGGTTCGATCAAGGTGCAGGCCAAGCTGATGGATGGCGTCAATCCGGACACGGTTTGGACGTGGAACGCGATCGGCAAGCGGGCAGGGTCTTGGAACCTTGCTCCCGATGCGCCAGAGGCGAAGAAAGGATTCCTGCTCAACCATCTCATCAGTGAGTTGTTGCCGCCGCGCAAGGGCACCCGGCTGTCGAATTCCGATCCGGTGACCGGACAGGCCGCGTGGTTTGACCTGCGGGTTCGGGTCGAGAAGGTGGAGGCAGGTGAAGCCGTGACAGAGCCGCAGTTTGCGGATCTGCCGCTGCCGCCCAACATGGAGAAGGCACCGGTAATCAGCCAGTTCAATGCCAGCGGAAAAGGGAAGGGGAGCCGCAAATGACAAGTCTTCCGGCAGAAGCAGGCAAGAAGAAGCTCGGTCTTCTCATCGATCTGGACACCTGCGTGGGCTGCCACGCCTGCGCGACCAATTGCAAGGAGTGGAACACTTCCGGCCATTCCGGGCCGCTGACGGACATCAACGCCTACCAGGCCGAACAGCGCGGCGTGTGGTTCAACCGCATCTTCACCTACGAGGCAGGCGGATGCGGGCCGGATGGCAAGACGGTTCATTTCCCGAAGAACTGCCTGCATTGCGAGTTCCCGGAATGCGTGACGGTGTGCCCGACCGGGGCATCCTACAAGCGCGCCGAGGACGGGATCGTACTGGTGGATGCGGAAAAGTGCATCGGCTGCAAGCTCTGTTCCTGGGCATGCCCGTATGGCGCCCGCGAATATGACGAGATCGAGGGCGTGATGAAGAAGTGCACGCTGTGCATCGACAAGATCTACAACGAGAATCTAGCGGTGGAGGAGCGGGTGCCAGCCTGCGTTTCCACCTGTCCGTCGAATGCCCGTCATTTCGGTGATTTTGCCGATCCCGAGTCCAATGTCTCCAAGCTTTCGCGTGAACGGGGCGGTTTCCAGCTCATGCCTGAAACCGGCTACCAGCCAGTCAGCCGCTACCTGCCGCCGCGCGAGGAGAACCGGGTATCGAAGACGGAACCGGTTTCGCTTGCGAGGCTGACCGAAGCTTCGGGCGCAGGAGGCAAGGGCGGCAAGAAGGCCCAGGCGGGCAAATTCCTCAACTGGGTCGATTCAGTGCTTTCGCGCTGACGGAAAAAAGGAGAACACATCATGCATCCGGCCTTTTCCGTCATTTTCTTCACCACCGCCTCGGGCGCAGGCTATGGTCTGCTGGCGCTGCTAGGCATCTTCGCCGCTGCCGGGCTCTTGCCAGCGAGCACATGGCTTGGTTTCTTCGGCCTTGCAATAGCTCTTGGCCTGATAGGTTCCGGCCTCCTGTCTTCCATGCTGCATCTGGGCCACCCGGAACGTTTCCTGAAGGCGCTCACCCAATGGCGTTCTTCTTGGCTGGCGCGCGAAGGGGTGATCGCCATCGCCACGTTCGTTCCCGCTGGCCTGTTTGCAATTGGCTGGGTATTCCTGAACCGCAATAGCGGTGCGTTTGGCTGGCTGGGTGTTGCTGCGGCTGCAATGGCCGCGCTTACAGTGTTCTGCACCTCGATGATTTATGCCAGCCTCAAGCCGATCCGCCAGTGGCATAACGGTCTGGTGCCATTCAGCTACCTGGCACTTGCAGCCTATACCGGCGCATTGCTCTTCCTGGCAATCACCAGCCTGTTTGGCGTTGTTTCGATTGTATATGTGGTGCTGGCTCTCCTTCTCGGCATCATGGCCTGGATTGTGAAGGCGGCATACTGGCGGTCTATCGACCGTTCGCGGGCGCAGAGCAATCTCGGCACGGCTACCGGCCTTGGCCGCTTTGGCGAGGTCCGGCTCCTCGAACAGCCACATACCGAGGCCAATTTCATCATGCGCGAAATGGGTTTCCAGATCGCGCGCAAGCATGCAGCCAAGTTGCGCATGATCGTTCATGCCGCGCTGTTTGGCGCACCGCTTGTGCTGCTTGTCATCCTGCTCGTGGCGGGCCAGCTTCCGGCGGCTGCCGTGGCAGGTCTTGCCTTGCTTGCGGTAATCGCAGGCGCGGTCGGCGTCGTCACCGAACGCTGGCTGTTTTTCGCGGAAGCAACCCACGCCTCGATGATCTATTACGGACGCGAGATGTGATGCGCCTTTCGATCCTTCTCAACATCGTACTTGCCGGCGTCATCGCCGCCGGGGCGTATCTCTTTTTCGTCAAGGGCAAGACTTCTGTTTCGACCGATGGCCGCACAGCGGTGATGCTGACGGCGGAGGAACGGGATCATGTCCTGACCGACATGCGTGGTCTTCTGGAGAATGTGCAGGGGTTGCTTGCGGCGCTGGGCAAGGGGGACATGCAGGGAGTTGCCCAGCACGCCCGGAACAACGGCTTCTCCAATCACAAGATGCCGCCGGTCTCCCTTATGACGAAGATGCCTGCAGAATTCCGGGCGCTGGGCGATCCCATGCATTCCGGGTTCGACGACATTGCAATCGAAGCCGAGGGCATCGGCGACCATGACGTGATCGTCCAGAAACTCGGTGCCGTGCTGCAGGTCTGCACAACCTGCCACGCTACCTACACGCTGAAGGTGGAAGGCTCCGGAAACTGATCGGATATCGGGCCCGAGGTCTGGCCTGAGGTCTGGCCAGTGAGATAGTGCGGATTATCCTGCGCCAAACAAAAACCCCGTGGCGAGAGCGAGTAGCCACGGGGTAAACCATCCGAAGGTGGTTTGCCGGGCCACTGGGGCCCTGGAGCGTTTTCGATTTTTGACGGAATCGGCAAAATCGAAATGCGTAAATAAATTCAGTCGCTTGCCGAAGCTATCTGTTTGCACCTAAAGGTGAAACAGTCTAGCCGGTTTTGCCTGGGTATTGGTCAGGCGGTGTTCTTGATCAGGTAGCGATAGACGCCGTCATCGACGGAGTTCTCGACGAGCGTGTTGCCCGTTGTCCGGCAGAATGCCTCGAAGTCGGCGGCAGAGCCGGGATCGGTGGCGAGCACTTCCATCGTGCCGCCTGCCGGAACATCCTTAAGCGCCTTCTTTGCGCGCAGGATCGGAAGCGGGCAGTTCAGTCCCTTTGCGTCTACGGTTACGTCAGCCATTTCTGTCTACTCCTCCTGAAATGATATCGGGTGTCGGGTGCGGGCCGCATCGCGGCCGGTTGTTCAGATATACAGGTTGATATCGGATTTCAGCGCATTTTCCATGTAAGTGGCAGCGCCGCCAAGCTTGATGCCGTCGATCATTTCACCCTTTTCGAACTCGAACAGGTCCATGGTCATCTGGCAGGCTATCATCTCGATATCCGATTCCACGGCTGCCTCGCGCAGGTCTTCGATCGATGCAACGCCTTTCTTCTTGATGAGGTTCTTCATCATCGTCGTGGCCGCCCGGTCGACACCCGGGATCATCGATACGACGTTCGGCATGGCCATGTGCATGCCCATCATCGGCATCTGCATGGCCGGATTGCCCAGCGTGGAGATCTTCAGGTCCAGATCCTTCTTGAGAAGGGTAAGGCCGTAGAAGGTGAAGAACATCGAGACGTTCACTCCCATCGCGGCGGCGGTCGTTCCCAGAATGAAGGGCGGATAGGCCCAGTCCAGCGTGCCCTTGGTCACGATGATTGACATGCTCTTTGCATTTTCCAGCGCGTCGGACATAGCGCAATTCCTCCCGGAGTTTCTTTCTACCGCCCGATTTGCGGAAGAAAATATTCAAATAATTGAATACCACGGCGCGACTCCTGTCAAGAAAATGCACGTCGCGTGGCATTGTGGCACATCGGCAGATACAGCTTTCCGGGCCGTCCGCGAGATGCCTGTGAGGCGTATCAATATCCACCCTTGCGACGGCTCTCGGGGAGGCCGGCGATCCTTCCGCCCTGCTTCGACGGGTCGAGGGGAAACAGTTCGTACAGCGACCGCTGATCGACCTTCTCGCCCCAGCGTTCCGACATGTCCTTCATGATATGGCGGGTGCTTGGCTGGTTGCCGCCGTTCTCGAAAAACTCTTCGCGCAGGTAGTTGATGATGTCCCAATGCTTCTCGCCCAGTTCGATTTCCTCGGCGCTGGCCATGTGCCGCGCCAGGTCTTCGCTCCACTGGGTTTGATCAACCAGAAATCCGTTTGCCGTGGTTTCGATGGTGGAACCATTGAACTCGATTGCCATACTCTTCCTCTCCTGTCAGGCATTCCCGGCCATTCGCTGACGCGTAGCCAATTGCTCCCTGCGCACAAGGTCGACGAAATCCAGTGCCCAGTGATGGGTGGAGGTGTCACGGAAATGGCTGAATCCGGCAGTCACGTTGTGTACCTGGATGCCGTCGTTCAGGCCGTCGATGCCGTGTCCTCGCCTAACCTTCCAGCGGTAGCGCGTGTCCTTGGGCAGGTTTTCCAGCCTTGCGTAATGAAACTCGTGTGCGGGGAATGCGTGTCCTGTCTGTGGGTCTTCCAGGACAACGAGACCGCGACCCTGCGGACGGCTCTGCATCACTGCATCGGCATCGATGATGCCAAGCATCTCGCCGCTCTCGTTGCGAAACCGCACGGTTCTGCAAAGGTACATAAGGCCGCCGCACTCCGCGTGAACGGGCCGGCCGCCGAGAATTGCCTTTCTAAGGGCAACCTTCATGGCCGTATTGGCTTCGAGCGCGGCAATGTGGGTTTCCGGAAAGCCTCCGCCAAGCAGGATAGCATCGTTGCGGGGCAGTTGCTCGTCATGGAGCGGACTGAAGAATTCGAGCTTTGCGCCAGCCCGTTCCAGTGCTTCGAGATCGTCCTCGTAGTAGAAGCAGAAGGCCGCATCACGGGCGACTGCGATGGTGATGTCCTTGCGGTCGGGCATCACGGGCAGGCCGGTGCGGCCCATATGCGGTGCCGATCTGGCAATCCCGAGGACCGCTTCCGTATCGACATTGTCTTCAACTAGGCTGCGGATTGCGTTGATGCGTTCCCCGGCGTTGGTATCGCCTGGCGTCGTGAGTCCAAGATGTCTCTCGCGCACGATCATCTGCGGCAGGCGCGGCAGCGCGCCCAGTACGGGCATATCCGTGTAGGCTTCGACTGCGGCGCGAAGCTTGCTCTCCTGGCGAGGCGTCGCGACCCGGTTGAGCACGACGCCGGCAATCGTGACCTCGGGATCGAAATTTGCGTAACCGATCAGCAGCGGGGCGATGCCGCGCGTCATGCCTTCCGTATCGACGATCAGGACGACGGGTGCCTTGAGCAGCCTGGCGAGTGCTGCTGAAGAGTCCGAGCCGTCGGTTGCCACTCCGTCATGCAGTCCCTTGTTGCCCTCGATCAGGTTGATGCCGCTGCGTGATGACTGGCGGGCGGAAAAGGTGCCACGGATCTCGTCATGGGCCTGGGTATTGAAATCCAGGTTGTAGACATGATTGCCGCTGGCATGGGCCAGCCAGAGCGGATCGATGTAGTCCGGCCCTTTCTTGAAGACATGGGTGTCCAGCCCGGCATAGGCAAAGCTCGCGGCAAGTCCGGCGGTCAGCGTGGTCTTGCCCGAGGATTTGTGCGCAGCAGAGATGAACAGCCTGGACATTTTCGATCAGCCTGCGGCAGCTGCCGCATTGAGGGTGACGTTGTCCTCTACCGGCAGGATCGGCAGGATCTTGACGCCGACAAGCGTGATCAGGGCTGCGAGCGCCCAGCCGCCGATGCCCAGCAGCAGTTCGGGCAAGGACGGTACATAGTGCTGTATCTGGCCGTCGCCGAAGCTCGACGAAACCTCCATGCCCGGGAAGATGTTGAGCGGGAACGCCTGTCCACCGATGACGATGACATAGATGGAGGCCAGGCCACCAGCGATGACGAGAACCGAGGCAAGGCCGACCATCATGCGGTTGCGGTTGAAGGCCGGCAGAAAGACCAGCGCCATCGGGATAAGGCTGCCGAGGATGACGAACCCGCCCCAGAAGAGCAGCGGATAGATGCCGCCTTCGACGAGCAGGAACCGCTCCACGCCACCGCGTGCAGCCGAATAGAGATTGGTCAGGTGCATCAGAAGCTGGAAGTAGAGCGTGGTCGCGATGAATATGCCAAGCAGCTTGGCGAGCCGTTCGATCAGTTCGGTTCCAAGCGAGCGATCTCCGCAGCCGTAGTCGAGCAGCAATCGCGTGGTTATGAATATCGCGAGGCCCAACGAAAGCGACATCGCGATGAACAGCGGCGCAAGCATTGCTGCGTTGAACGCTTCACGCGCCACAAGCCAGCCGAAAATCGAGCCGGTGCCGGTGGTCAGGATCAGGCGCCAGACGAAGGCGAACGTGCCGACAGCCCCGGTCCACTTCATCCAGCTGCGGGTCATCTGGACGATCAGATAGGCGCCGACGATGACGATGAAGCCCGTATAGAGAAAGATGTTCCAGGCGAAGATCGACTTGAAATTGTAGGAGGTCATGGCGACGGTCAGACGGTCGGGGCGGCCGAGATCCAGAACCAGCACGGACAGACCTCCGACCAGCAAGGCAATCGACATGAGGCCGGAAAGTCTCGCCTTCGGCTTGTAGGTCGTCTTGCCGAATACCGAGGCGAGGGAGGCCATGTTGAGAATGCCGGATGCCGCGACGATCAGGAAGATCGCGAAGACATGGGGCAGGCCCCAGACAATGCCGTTGTTCATGCCGGTAACGATGTGGCCGTGATGCTCCATGTACCAGGCCGAGGATAGGCCGGTGACGACGAGGGCCGCCATGAGTGCCATGAAAACCCACAGGAAGGTGCGGGAGCGGGCTTCGCGATAGATGATACGTGCCATGTCCTGCTCCTTAGAGATAGGTGTAGTGAACGCCGGGATCGACGCCGAGATCCGGCCTCAACTGGGTCGAGGTGAGTTCGGCAACACGCTTGGCGATGTCGCTCTGCGGGTCATTGAGGTTGCCGAACATCATCGCGCCGCCGCCGGTCGAATTGCAGGATTCGACACAGGCCGGAATCTCACCACGGTCCACCCTGTGGACGCACATTGTGCAGGATTCGACCGTTCCCTTGCCGCGTGGCGCATAAGGTTTCTGGTCGATCAGCGTTTCGTGAATGAAGGAGCGTGCCTTGTAGGGGCAGGCCATCATGCAATAGCGGCAGCCGATGCACAGGTGCTTGTCGACCAGCACGATGCCGTCGGCGCGCTTGAAGGAAGCCCCTGTCGGGCAGACATCGGCGCAGGGAGGTTCGTCGCAATGCTGGCACATGACCGGCAGCTCGGCGACGGCGCCCGATTTCGGGTTTTTCACCGTAACCTTGCGGATCCATTGGGCATCGGTTTCGGGATGGCCGGTATCCTGCCAGCCATTCTCCTTCTGGCAGGCCGACACGCATTCGCTGCAGCCGGTGCCGCACTTAGCCACATCTATCAGCAATCCCCAGCGCGCTTTCGGATCGAGGCTTTCCTGCGCGGCATTCGCCTTTCCGCCGCCAAACGCCATCAGCGTCACGGTCGGGGTAAGCGCAATGGTGGCAAAGGCTCCGCCAGCCTTGATGAATGCACGGCGTCCCGCTTCGATGCCGGGTGATGCTTCACCGTCCGCTGGCAGGGAGCCGGCGGGAGTGCAGGTGCAGGTTTTATTGTCCGTGCAGCTCATTCTTGCACCCCTTTCAGGAATTCGCTCAGCGCCAGCACGTTCATCCCATGGGGGCTGGACTGCAAGGCGGTGTCGCCGGCTTCCGGCCGTGAGGCGTGACACTGGAAACAGTCGACCTCGACGGCCGCGTAGTCGTGACAGGAGCGGCAGAAGTGACGGCTGTCAGCGATGGTGACGTTCTTTCCGTCGTCTCCCTTTACGGCATGGCAGGCGATGCACTCATTGAGAGAGAACTCGGGCAGGCGGTTGCCTTCATGAACGGTCAGGTCACGCTTGTGCTTGAGCATGTCCATGTGATTTCGCCGCATGAATTCGGGGTCGCGCACGCACTCCGTTCCCGGCTTTGCCTCGGGGATAGCCGGTGCCGGAACCGCGGCGACCTGCGTCGACTCTTCCCCGGCGGATGCCATGCCCGGCCAGGAAATCCCGGCCATGGCACCAAGTGCCACTGCCAGCAGGGCGGTTGCCAAGACCTGTCTGATCCACTGTTTCATGTGCATTCTTCCCGCCAACTCTTCCGGTGCTGCCCCAAGTGCGCCTATTCGCCAAGTCCCATCTGGATGTAGCCAGTCGGGCACACGTCAGCGCAGATGTGGCAGCCGATGCAGCGCGTGTAATCCGTCTGTACGTAGCGGCCCACAGCGCGGTCCTTTTTCGGTACGCGGAAGACGGCGTCTTGCGGGCAGTAGATCACGCAGTTGTCGCACTCGAAGCAGAGGCCGCAGCTCATGCAGCGCTCGCCTTCACGTTTTGCCTGCTCCTCGGTGAAGCCGACAATGCGCTCCTCGAAATTGCCTATCACGCTTTCGGAGTCGACATGGATTTCAGAGCGCTTCTCACGGTCCTCCCACTTGAAGTGCCCCTTGAAGAGGTCGGAATGCGGGATGATGTGGGAACTGCCACGATCCTCGTAGTTGTGAACCGCGTAGCGTGCATCTGAAGTGCCGCGCTCCTGGCCCGGATTGTACGGGTCCGGACCGAGATGGCGCTGATGCAGTTCCTCGAGAAGGTTGAACTGGTGAACGTCCACCTTGGGGCGCTTGAAATTGTCCTTGCCGTCAAGGAACCGGTTGATGGTTTCCGACGCGATGCGGCCATGACCGATGGCAGTGGTCAGCAGGTGCGGACGGACGATGTCTCCACCGGCAAAGTGCTTGCCCATTTCCTTGACCTTGTAGCCCGGTTCGATGGCGATGAACCCGTTGCCGTTATCGAGTGCCTCAAGTCCTTCGGCGAGATCTCCCATCTGGCCGATGGCAGAGATGATGACATCGCACTCGATCTCGAATTCCGTGCCTTCGATCGGCTTCGGTGCATTGCCCTGCATTTCGCACTGGCACATCTTCAAGGCGCGGGCCTTGCCGTCCTTGTCGAGGAGAACTTCCAGTGGCATCACGCCACCCTTGATGTCGACACCTTCGCGCAGCGCATCCTCGCGTTCGCGTTCGGCAGCCATCATTTTTTCCAGCGGGAATAGTGACGTCAGCGTGGCCTGCACGCCCTCGCGGGCAAGGGCACCGGTTACGTCATGTGCCGTGTAGCCAAGCGTTCCGTGGTCGGCAATGTCGTGCTGGTGCGTCTGCGAGATGTGGCCGAGGCGGCGTGCCACGGAGGCAACGTCGATGGACGTGTCGCCGCCACCTACCACGACGATGCGCCTGGCGGTATGGACAACCCAGCCCTGGTTGAAGGCGTCGAGGAATTCAACACCGGTCATGCAGTTGGGCGCATCGGCACCCGGGATCGGCAGCGGCCGGCCCTTCTGCGCACCTATGCCCCAGAAGATCGCGTCGAATTCCTTCTCGAGCTGCTCGACGGTCACACCCAAGCCAACGGTGACGTTGAGGCGGACATCGACGCCCATGTCGATAATGCGCTTGATCTCGGCATCCAGCATTTCGCGCGGCGTACGGTAGCCCGGAATGCCAAAGCGCATCATGCCGCCCAGATGGTCGTGAGCCTCGAACAATGTCACCGCGTGGCCGTCGCGGCGCAGGAAATAGGCCGCCGTAAGCCCGGCAGGTCCGCCGCCTATCACTGCAATGCGCTTGCCGGTATCCGGGCCGGGTTCCGGCAGTTTGAGATTGTTCTGGATTGCCCAGTCACCGACATATTGCTCGACACCGTTGATGCCGACGAAATCATCGACCTCGTTGCGGTTGCAGCCGTCCTCGCAGGGGGCAGGGCAAACACGGCCCATGGAGGCCGGAAACGGATTGGCCTCGACCATGCGGTTGAAGGCATATTCCTGCCAGGACTGGCCTTCCACAGGAGACTTGTCCATGCCGCGTGCAATGGCCAGCCAGCCGCGTATGTCATGGCCGGAAGGGCACGATCCCTGGCATGGCGGCGCACGGTGGATATAGGTCGGGCACTTGTAGGAATGGTCGGCCTGGAAGATCTTCTCCTGCAGGTCTTCCCATTCCCAAGGGTTCTTGCCGCTTTCGAAACGGCGGTGGGTAACCTTTTTCGGGTCGACTGGCTCGTTCATGGTTTCCTCACATCTTCCCTGGCTGAATTTTCTGTTTCATTCGTCTGTGTCACTCTGCTGCTTCCACGGCGTCGTCATCGTCATCCATTGCCTCCGACCCCGGGCCCTCGGTGGCGCCGGTAAGGATGATGGCATTGGACACAAGCTGATGGACGGAGACGATTGCCTCGCGGTCGAAACCGAATTCCGGCAGCACCTTGGAGAATTGAGCCTTGCAGATCGCGCATATGGCGGCCATGTGGGTGACGCCATGCGATTCCTGGACTTCCTTCAGTGCGCGCATGCGCGGCTGAGCGCCTTTCTTGCGAATGTCCATGATGTCGTCGGTCAGGAGGCCGCCACCGCCGCCGCAGCAGAAGGTCTTCTCGCGGATCGTGTCGTCGGCCATGTCCACATAGTTGTTGCAGACAGCCTTGATGACGTTGCGCGGGATCTCGAACTGACCGCCAGGTTTGTTGCCCATGCGCGATGCGCGCGCCACGTTACAGCTGTCGTGGAAGGTCAGCGTCATGTGATCGTTCTGGGATTTGTCGAACTTGAGCTTGCCCTGTTCGATCTGGTCCCAGGTGTATTCGCAAATATGCTGGGGCACGGGATAGTTGGGGTCGAGAAAGTCGAAAGGCCCGGCAAGCGTGTTGAGGAAGGAATAGGCAACACGCCAGGCATGACCGCACTCGCCGAAGACGATGCGCTTGACGCCAAGATCCTCCGCGGCCTTGCGAATGCGAAGCGAAACCTCGCGCATGGTCTCATAGGAGCCGATGAACATCGCGAAGTTGGCCGCTTCCGAGGCGTAGCTCGAAAGTGTCCAGTTGGCGCCGGCCTCGTGGAACACCTTGGCGTAGCCCATCAGTCCCTCGATGTGAGGGGAGGCGAAGAAATCGGCAGACGGCGTGACGAGCAGGATATCCGCACCCTGTTTATCTATCGGCAGCTTGATCGGCAGTCCGGTTTCTTCCTCGAGCTCCTCTTCCAGGTCCTCCAGGGTTGCTTCCAGCGCCTTTTGCGGCAGGCCCAGGTTGTTGCCGATCTTGAAGACCTTGCCGAGAATTTCGTTGCAGTATTTCTGCCCCATGCCGACATGGTCCATGATCTCGCGTGCTGCCATGGAGATCTCGGCGGTGTCGATGCCGTAAGGGCAAAAGACCGAGCAGCGCCGGCACTGCGAACACTGGTGATAGTATGTGTACCAGTCTTCCAGCACATCTTCGGTCAGATCGACCGCGCCAACGAGCCAGGGGACGTATTTGCCTGCCAGGGTAAAGTGCCGCCGATAGACCTTGCGAAGAAGGTCCTGGCGCGCAACCGGCATGTTCTTCGGGTCGCCGGTGCCCAGGAAATAGTGGCACTTGTCGGTGCATGCGCCGCACTTGACGCAGGAATCCAGGTAGACGCGCAGCGAGCGGTACTTGCCGGTCAGTTCGCCCAGCTTGGAGATGGCCTTTTCCTGCCAGTTGTCGACGAGACCGTTCTTGTTGTCTTCCGTTATGCCGCCGGGAAATCCCAGCCCGCCCTGAATGTCGCTGTTTGCGCGGAACGGCTTGCTTCCGGCCATGCATCCCGGAACGAAGTCCGGCATTTCCGACGGATCGGGTACCTCACCATTTTCATCGTGTACGATCTTGTAGTCGTCCATGAGGTGCATCCCAGCCTAGTTTTTCTTTGCCGCGCCGGTTTCCAGTCTGGCTGCCCATGCAGCCAGGTGGCGGAACTCGCGCGGATTGTCGACCTGGTTGCGGGTCGGGCTGAAGAACACGCCCGGCGCGTGCAGGAGTTTGGAGAAGGGGAAGATGATCATCAGCAATGCCACCAGGCCGAGATGGGTCAGGAGCAGCGGATCGGAGGGCAGGGGTTCGATCGTGAAACGCATCAGACCCAGGAAGAACATCTTCACGGAAACGATGTCTGTATGGGAGACGAATTTCATCATCAGGCCGGATGCGCCGATGGCGATCAGAAGCAACAGCATCAGGTGGTCGGACGGCGCTGAGATGTAGCGGATGCGTGGAACGAAAATCCGTCGTGCCCATAGCCCAAGCAGGCCGGCAACCATGGCAAATCCGGCATAGACGCCGAAAGGTTGCACCAGCGCTATGACGGTCCAGACGGGCTGCTGAAAGTAGCGGAAGTGGCGCAGGATGACGACGGCAAGCGCGGCATGAAAGAGGATGCCGAAGGCCCAGATCCACTTGTTGGACTTGAACAGGCTTTCGAAGACCAGCACTTCGCGTGCCATGCGCATCCACACGCCGGTTTTCGTGGTTGGTGCCGGGGTCGTCGGAATCTTGAGGGGGGCGGGCGTCCTCCAGTACTGGCGAATGCGCATTGCCAGACCCCCGGCAAAGACAAGCACCGCCAGATAGAACAGCATCGCGTAGATCGTCGAGACCAAGACGTGTCACTCCCGGTTTTCGGCGGCAGAGCAGGAGAACTGCTGATGGGAACCGGTGTTCCCGTGCCAGCCTGGCTGTTCCTCCTCCTTGGCAATGTGCGCAACAGCCGGACACACCTCACCTGTTCAGGAAAGCGCAAGCCTCCCGTTCAATCCGGCCGGTAACCGGCCGGAGCATTCGTTTCACCCGGCAGGGTGGTATCAGACGCAGCCCGTCGGTTTCGGCAGGCCGGCGATCTTGCACGCCTGTTTTGCCGGGCCGTAGGGGAACAGCTCGTAGAGATACTTGTTGGATGCCTTTTCAGGCCCCATGGTTTTCTTGAGAGCCTTGGTCAGAACACGGATTGCCGGGGCGATCTGATATTCGTCGTAGTATTCACGCAGGAAGTTCACCACTTCCCAGTGCTCCGGCGTCATTTCGATGTTCTCGTCCTTGGCGATGAGCTCGGCGAGCTGCGGGTTCCAGACCGAAAGGTCCGTGAGGTAACCCTCCTCATCGTGGGCGATATCCTGTCCGTTGAATTGATATCCCATGATATTCCTCCTGGGGTGGTTGATGCTGGCTATAGCCAGGATTGGGTTCGGTCGTGTTTGACCACCAGATCGACAAACCCTCCATAGTCGACCGTTTCGATGCCGGAGACCATGTCGCCGTCACCAATTCCGCGCGCCGAGGAATCCGGCGACAGAACATAGACGCTGCAGTCCTTCATGGCCGCCTCGAGCGGGCTGGAGAACGCCGAACCCTTGCGCGCCGCGATCACCCCATCCTCGATCAGGAGAACGGCATCGCCGGGCATCAGGTGATTCAGGCAGCTAGTCAGGCTGGGACGGTCGAAGGGCGACTTGTTCACGGTATGCAGTGTGGACATTGTGCTTTCTCCCCGTCTCAGAAGCTCAGGATCACGTCCTGTTCGGACATGATCTTCTTCATTTCGTCGCGGTTGACGACGCGGATAGATGGTTTCTCGGCCCAATCGTCATCCTCGTCCTCGTAAGTGATCTCCTGGAGATCGTCTTCCGTCAGTCCGCGTTCTTCCAGGCTCTCTCGCTCGACGTAGAACTTGTTTACGTCGTAGTCGCCAAGTGCGCGGTATGTCGGCGAGAAATTCTTCATGCCAACGCCAGCTGTTTCCTGGCCCTTGGCCAGTTGGTAGACGCCGTCATCGAGGAAGGCGAGTGTCACCTCCTGCTCGAAGGCTGCGCCGATAAGCACAACTTCAAGGGATTCCAGCGCGTAGATCGTGCCGTAGGGCGCCTTGCGGTTCACGTAGAGAAATTTCTTTGCGTCTTCGCTCATCGTTCCGCCCTCAATCGCCGAATGTCACAAGCCGGTCGGCCTGGATGCCTGCATCGATCAACTGGCCGAGACCGGATATCCGGAAGCCCTCGGCGATGTTGTCGGCATCCTTGCCCTGGCGCTTGGCCTCGTTGGCATCAAGAATGCCGCGGCGCTGGGCGGCGGCGATGCAAACGACCATGTCGAGGCCGTGAGTAGTGCCGAGTTCCGTCCATTCCTTCTGGAGGTTGCGGTCGTCCTGCGGTGGAACGGTCAGGCGCGTCGCGTTGTTGACGCCATCATGGTAGAAGAACACGCGCTCGATTTCGTGTCCCGCTTCGAGCGCAGCCCTGGTGAAATGCAGTGCCGTGTCCGACGCCTGATGCGTATACGGCCCCTCATTGACAACAATTGCGAGTTTCAACCCTTTTGAACTCCCCGGAGTGATGGTGGATATCCCGGCTCCCCTTCCGCGATATCCCTTTGCGTTGACTGTCCCTTCGTTTCGACAGGTCCTGCGTCAGAAATGAATGTGCGTGGACATGTTCATGTTGTGGCGTGCGCCGGTCCAGGTATCGATGTGATGCTTGGTGAAGGCGAGGCCGGTAAGCTCGAAGAAACGCGGCCAGCCGATGCGGTCGATCCATTCGCCCATGCGTTCCCAGTCCTTGGCGTTTTCCTTGTAGGCATACAGGATCTTGCGAACGACCTCTGCCACTTCCGGCCAGCGCGGCGCGTTGTTCGGCAGGTTGGCAACCACCAGCTTGTGGAAGGCAGGCTTCGAACGGGCGTTGGAGTGCTTGCCGCCAACCCAGACCGCGATCTTGGTCGAATCTGCGCCGTTGATCTGCATGGGCGGGCAGGGCGGATAGCATGCGCCACAGCACACGCACTTGCTCTCGTCCACCTCAAGCGATGGTTTGCCATTGACCATTGCCGGGCGGATGGCCGCGACCGGGCAACGGGCGACGACCGCCGGACGCTCGCAGACATTGGCGACCAGGTCGTGGTTGATCTTGGGCGGCTTGGTGTACTGGACGTTGATGGCGATGTCGCCCTGTCCGCCGCAGTTGATCTGGCAGCAGGAAGTGGTGATGCGAACCCTGTTCGGCATCTCTTCCTTGATGAACTCCTCGTGCATCATGTCCATCAGGGACTTCACAACGCCGGAGGCGTCGGTGCCCGGGATATCACAGTGCAGCCAGCCCTGTGTGTGCGAGATCATCGAAACGGAATTGCCCGTTCCGCCAACGGGATAGCCCTTTTCGTTGAGAGCCTGAATCAGGGCAGGCACCTTCTCGAACTTGTCCACCATGAACTCGATGTTCGAGCGGGTGGTAAAGCGCACATGGCCGTCCGCGTGCTGGTCTGCAATGTCGCAGAGATCGCGGATCGTGTAGACGTCCATCTGGCGCTGGGTGCCGGCGCGAACGGTCCATACCTCGTCGCCGCTCTTGGCCACGTGATGCAGCACGCCCGGCCTTGGCCGGTCATGCCAGGCCCAGTTGCCGTAGTTCTTCTTCATGACAGGGTGCATGTACTGGAACGGGTCCGGCACGCCGTGTTCGTCTGGAAGTTTCGGGGGCGCCTTTTTCTCGGCCACAGCTTCACTCATCTAGCATCTCCTCCCTGGAGACAGGTTTGGTTCGGTTTCCTCCCATCCGGCCGGACGCGGCCCCGCCGGATGCCAAATCTTCTGCTGCAGCGGCGCAAGATGAGCGGCTGCAGTCCTGCCGTCATTCGGCGGCTTCGGAACCTTCGCCGCCCTTGCGCGCGAAGTATTTCTCGGCTTCCTCGTCGAAATCATCAGTCCGCACGTAGCAGGATGTGCGCGGATGACGGACCATGTTCGGATCGGGTTCGACGCCGATGCCTTCAAGGAAGGCCGGCATGCCGATACGGTCGATGGTTTCGCCAACACGCTCGTGATCAAGCGCGTTCTCTGCGAAGAATTCCATTACCGTTTCTGCAAGTTCGACGAGGTTTTCGTAGTCCTCATCGTCCTTGAGCGGCATGAATGGAATGACGACGGTGCCCATGAGGTCGCCAATCTTGAGGGCGCGCTTGCCGCCGATCAGGATGGATGCGCCGCGCTCGTCGCCAGGTGCCAGAGCCTTGTTCATGACGTTGATGCAATGCATGCAGCGCACGCAGCTCTTGTTGTCGACTTCGAGCGTGTCGTCGTCGTTGAGCGACAGGGCACGGGTCGGGCACATGGAGATGACCGAGTCGATCATGTACTTGCGGCCGACTTCCTCGACATAGGCCTTAACCTCGGTCTGATCGACCTTCATGTCGTCCTTCCAGGTGCCGATAACGGCAAAGTCCGCGCGGTGGATCGCGTTGACACAGTCGTTGGGGCAACCGGAAAACTTGAACTTGAACTTGTAGGGGAAGGACGGGCGGTGCATCTCGTCCAGGAAGTTGTTGATGACGGAGCGGTGTGCCTTCACCTCGTCATACATGCTCATTTCGCAGCGGGCGTGGCCAACGCAGCTCATCGAAGTGCGGAGCGCAGGACCGGCACCGCCGAGGTCGAAGCCGATCTCGTTGAGCGCGTCGAAGGCCTTCTGGGTGTTCTCTGTGCTGGTGCCCTGGAACATGATGTCGCCGGACTGTCCGTGGAATGCGATCAGGCCGGATCCGTGCTCCTCCCAGACATCGCACAACTGGCGCAGAATGTCGGTGGTGTAGTGATAACCGGCAGGCGGTTGCACACGAAGCGTGTGGAATTCCTTGGATTCGGGGAACTTGTCGGCAACTTCGGAGAAGCGGGGAATGATGCCGCCACCATAACCAAAGACAGATACCGTGCCACCCTTCCAGTAACCCAGCCGGTTCTCGTAGGAATGTTCGAGCTGACCCAGAAGGTCATTCATCATTGCGGCGTATTTCTTGCCCTTCGAGTCGCGAAGCCGTTTCAGGCCCGTCACGAAGCTTGGCCACGGACCACCCTCGAGCTGGTCGAGGTTGGGAGTGGGATGCACCTGTCTTTCGCCGTTTCCGGTCATGGTATTCCTCCTCAGTCTTCCGGTCTGTGAACCGCCGGCTCCGTGGCCGGAACCCGCATCGCTGCGGGCAAACCCTCTTGCAAGTTCAGGCTGTCCAGTGGCGCTTCCGTTGACCTTCCTCCGTGGTCACCTTCAGCAAACAGCCGCCTTGCATTTCGATTACATATGAATATTAAAATATATTGACATTGGCAAGCAAGAGAATTCGCATGGTTCGAAATATTGCGCATGCACAATGACTTAGCAGGTGCAGCAAATTGCGCCGCAAACCGGGAAAAGCCAAGGCCAAGAGCCGGGTATGCGGGTTTGAGGCAAAGGGAGGACACTGGTGAAAAGCACGGGAAAATGGCAGGGAAGGTGCGATTTGGCGGCAGTTTCGGCGTCAGTTCGGGCTGCCGGTTCCGCTCTGTCCGAATGCCTGGCTGCATCGGTTGCGTGAAATGCAGGAGTTGAAAATGCCGGCTGTGGAAGAAATCGGGCCTGCGGCAAATTGCGCAGGTTCAGGGGGGTACTTCGACCTTTCGGATGCCCCGGCATATGTCGAATGGCGTGCGGCGAAACTCGCCGCGCTGGCAGCTGCCGCAGATTCGCCGTTTCTTCAATTGGGCGATCCAGCAAATCTGTCCGGTGAAGAGCGCGCCGCGCTGCTGTCATCCTGCGGTGCCATCAACATGGCGCTGTACGAATGTCCATCGCTTGGCGGCGACGAAGCAAGAACCCGTTCCGCCCTTGCAGCGATGATTCGCAGTCTTGGGCTCGTCAACTTCGAGGAGCACCGCTCTGCAACCGAGGACGGGATTGTCCCGATCGAGGTTGCCGATACGGGCGGAAGAGCAGGCTTCATCCCCTATACCAACCGCGCCATCAACTGGCACACGGACGGCTACTACAACTATCGAGCGCCGAACAGAATGATACGTTCCATGGTTTTGCACTGCGTTCGCAATGCGCAGAAAGGCGGGGAGAATGCCTTTATGGACCCGGATCTGGCCTATATCCGCCTGCGGGACGAGAATCCTGACTTCGTTACCGCACTCATGCAGCAGGATACCATGACGATCCCGGCATTCGATGACGAGCAGGGAAAGAGCCATCCGGCGGTAACGGGCCCGGTATTCGTGATTTCGGGTGGCGAACTGGCAATGCGGTTCACCATTCGCAAACGGAATATTGAGTGGCGCGATGACCCGCTGGTTCGCGATGCGCTGGCGTATCTTGGCGAAGTTCTTGCCGGCGATCCTCTGATAGTCCGGAGGAAACTTGAACCGGATCAGGGAATAGTGTGCAACAACGTGCTGCATGACAGGCAGGCATTCGAGAACGAGCCGGGCAGGGCTGCAGGCAGGCTGATGTTCCGAGTGCGTTCCTACGATCGTATCGGCGCGGGTTTGGCCCCTGCCAAACAGGGAGAAGCGTGATGGCAAGTCTGAGTGATCTGATAATTTCGCATCCGGAAATCCGTTCCTATGACGATCTTGAGGAACTGGTCGCGGCTGCGGCGCGCGATGGTGTAATCGTGCTTCACATGGATCTGAAACCGGACTATCCCGATACGCCTCGCGACTGGCAAAGCCGTCTCGAACTAATCTTCTACAGGGGCGAGATACCCGAAAGAATGCGAAAATGAGCGAGATCGAACGCGAGGAGATCGCAACTCTCGAAGCACCTTACATGCGCAAGGTGCAGTTAGAGGAAGCGCGGTTTGAAAGCGGCATGAAGATGTTCAGGGTGATCATCCGCGAGGGCAAGCGCATCACCCAGATCGATCTGGACGCCGAGACTGCCGGGGAGTGGGCCAGGATCATGGGAAACTGGGCAACAGACCAGGGCGGGCAGGGCTGACAGCTATCCCATCAGCCCGACAGGACAGGACAAGACAACCAGATGCGTGCGTTTCCGAATTTTCTCAAGATCAAGGACCGGCTGGTCGTGGTGACCGGCGGCGGCACCGTTGCCGCGCGGCGTTGCGAGATTGCCCTGCGCTGCGGCGCCAGGGTTTCAGTCTTTGCCGAAGAACTTGGCGGCGACTTTGCCGATGTCGGCCGCAATCCAGATCTGGTGCACCACGCCCGCGCAGTCACGCCGGAAGATCTTCGTGACGCGCGTATCGTCTTTTGCGCGGCAGATGATGCGGAGGCCGACAAGGCGGTGCACGACATGGCGCGCGAACACAGCCGCGCTCTCGTGAACGTGGCTGACACGCCGTCGCTTTGCGATTTCACCATGGCGTCGATCCTCGACCGCGCTCCGCTCGCAATCGCCATCGGTACGGATGGCGCATCTCCGATATTGGGCCGCATGCTCAAGGCCAAGCTTGAGACCGAGATTCCTGCTTCCTTCGGCCGGCTAGCCGATTTCGCCGGTGAGCGCCGCGAGGCACTCGAAGAGGTCATGCCCCGGAATGCGGATCGCCTGCGCTTCTGGGAACAGCTGATGGACGGGCCGATTGCCGAGATGGTTCTGGCTGGCCGCAATGATGAGGCGGATCGTGCCTTCAAAGCCGAGCTCAACCGCATACGCGATGGTGGATCGAAGGCAAGCCGTGGCGAGGTCTACCTGGTGGGTGCCGGGCCTGGCGATCCGGACCTGATCACATTTAGGGCGCTCAGGCTGATGCAACGCTGCGATGTCGTGCTCTACGACCGGCTTGTTTCACCGGAAATCATGACGCTGGTCCGCCGCGACGCGGAACGCATCTATGTGGGCAAGGCGCGAAATGACCACACGATGCGGCAGGAAGAGATTTCCCAGCTACTCGTCGACCTTGCAAAACAGGGCAAGCGGGTGCTGCGTATCAAGGGCGGTGACCCGTTCATATTCGGCCGCGGCGGAGAAGAGATCGAGCTTCTGGCCGCACATCACATTCCGTTCCAGGTGGTGCCGGGTGTCACGGCTGCAGCCGGTTGCGCGGCCTATTCCGGCATACCGCTGACGCATCGAGACCACGCCCAGGCATGCCTGTTCATCACTGCGCATGGCAGGGACGGCAAGGTGGAAGCGGATTGGCCTGCCATGTTGAGACCCAACCAGACGGTGGCCATATACATGGGACTGAACCTGCTGCCGGTGCTGATGGAGGAATTCGTTGCGCGCGGCGCAGACCCGGACATGCCTGCTGCCGTTGTCGACAATGGAACGCGCGAAAACCAGCGGGTTGTTACCGGCACGATTTCGACCCTTGCGGCGAAGGTGGCCGAAGCGGAGCTGAAAGGGCCAACGATCATCATTGTCGGTTCGGTCGTCACGCTGCACGAGAAACTGGACTGGTATTCCGGTGGTGCAGAGGCGATCACGGCAGGCGAAACAAGATGAAAACGGTTACCGCACCAACAGGCGGTGCGGAGAAAGAGGGTATTTCATGATAACCAACGAACAGGTGATGGAAGCGTTGAAGGACGTGACGTCACACGACGGCAAGAGCATTGCCGAGTCCGGCACACTTCAGGGCGTTTCGATTCGCGATGGCAAGGTCTTCGTGGCGCTGCTCGCCGATCCGATCGATCCTTCAGCAATGGAAGGCATTCGTGCGCAGGTCGACAAGGCCGTGCGGACAGTCGAGGGCGTCACCGATGTATTCGTCAGCCTGACGGCAGAGCATGCACCGGGTTCGGCGCCGCGTTCGGATGCGACGGGGCAGGCCAAGAAGCAGCGCCCCGAACGCAAGCCGGACGGTGATCCAATCCCCGGCGTTCGCCACATCATTGCGGTTGCCTCGGGCAAGGGTGGTGTCGGCAAATCGACGACATCGGCCAACCTGGCCGTAGGTCTTTCGAAGCTCGGCCTCAAGGTGGGCGTTCTGGATGCCGATATCTATGGCCCGTCCATGCCGCGCCTGTTTGGTACAACGACGCAGCCGGAAATCAATGACAACCAGCAACTGATCCCGATCGAGGCGCATGGCGTGAAAGTCATCTCCATCGGCATGCTGGTGGACGAGACCCAGCCGATGGTGTGGCGCGGGCCGATGGTGATGTCAGCCGTGACACAGTTGCTTCGCGAGGTGGCATGGGCACCGCTCGACGTGCTCGTCGTGGACATGCCGCCGGGCACCGGCGATACCCAGCTCACCCTTGCCCAGAACGTGCCGCTCTCGGGTGCAGTCATCGTATCCACGCCGCAGGACCTTGCGCTTCTCGATGCCCGGCGCGGGATTTCCATGTTCGAAAAGGTTCATGTGCCGATCCTCGGCATCGTCGAGAACATGAGCTATTTCGTATGCCCGCATTGCGGCGGCCGAAGCGAGATCTTCGCCCATGGCGGTGCAAAGGCCGAGGCGCAGAAGATGAATGTCCCGTTCCTGGGCGAAATCCCTCTGGACATAAAGATTCGCGAACTTTCCGATGGCGGCAATCCCGTGGTTTCCGAAGCGCCGGATGGGCCGCATGCCGCTGCCTACATGGCCGTGGCGCGTTCAGTCGCCGAAGCTCTGCAGACAGGCGGAGAGGCGAGCCGCAAGGCGCCCGTCTTCGTGGTCGAGGAATAGGGCGATGGCGCAGGGCGAAATCTGGCCGACGGAAATCCGTCTTCGCGAGGGCGGGTCAAAGCTGGCCGTCTCATTCGAGAATGGCGAGAGCTACGAGATGTCCGCCGAATATCTGCGCGTGGAAAGCCCAAGCGCGGAGATCCAGGGGCACTCGCCGCTTGAGCGCAAATTCATCGGCGGCAAGAAGAACGTGAAGATCACGGAGATCGCGCCTGTCGGCAATTATGCGGCGCGGCTTGTCTTCGACGATGGTCACGAGTCCGGCATCTTCACCTGGGAGGTGCTGCATCATCTTGGCAAGTTCCACGATGACATATGGCCGATCTACCTGGCGAAGATCGCCGAAAAGGGTCTTTCACGCTGAATCTGCCGGCCGGTGTGTCCGGTCTCGAAAACGAAAGAGGGGCGGAACGCTGGCAAGCGTTCCGCCCCTTGCATTTTTCACCACATGGAACGCGGGCTCAGGCCCGCGAAAATGCCGCCTTGAGGGCACCGCCGAAGGTGCCTTCCTCGAGCTGCTTTATGCCGAGATAGCCTCCGGCCATGATCGACAACAAGGCAATCAGGCTGCCGGCAGACAGCGTCGACATGCCCGTTACGCCCTGGCCGACTGAACAGCCCAGAGCGAGCACACCACCGAAGCCCATCATGACGGCGCCGATGATGTGGTTCCTGGTGTCGTCTGAGTTGGCAAATCCCTCAATATGGAAGGTCCCGGTAGAGATCGAAGCGAGGAAAGCGCCAACGATTACACCTCCGACAAGGGCGATGCCGAAGTTGATCGTCGAGCCTGTCCAGGTCATCAGGTACTGCATCGCATTGGCTGACGGTGCAACGAAGGTCATGGATTCAAGCGGAACGGGATCGAAGTCGTCCGCGCCCAGTACACCCGTCACATACCAGCCAGCGACCACGCAAAGCCCTATGATCAGGCCACCGAGAATGTGACGCTTGCTCGAACGGTACTCGGCTGACTTGAAGCACCAGGCCAGAATGGCAAGCGGCAGAAGCACCATGACGACCGTATGCCAGGTCTCTGCAGCCATGCCCGTAATGCCAGCAAGGATATCGCCGATCTTCTGGCTTTCGATACCTGACCCGTCAAGGGCAAGGTTGGACGTTTCGATCTGCAGCCGCAAGGGCCCGATCAGGCCGCGCAGTGTCATGTAGCCGACAAAGGCAACAATCATAACCACGATCAGCGATTTGAGGCTGCCGGACCCGACCCTTGCCAGGTTCTTCGACGAACAGCCGCTAGCGCGTGTCATGCCGTAGCCGAAGAGAAGGCCGCCGATGATAGCGCCCAGCCAGCCGAGATTGGGCGTGGTGTAGATCGCCTGCGAAAGGTCGATGGCTTCCGACCAGGAAAGATATTGCGTTCCGATGATAGCGACAGCAGTCGCGAGCATCCAGGCGCGAAGCCGGTTTCCACTGTCCATGAGCACACGGTCGGAAATTCCGCCCATCGTGCAGAAGTTTGTCAGATGAATGGTTGCTCCTGCGACAATGCCGATCAGCAAGCCGCCAATGGATACCACCATGTAGGGTTCAAGTTCTTCCATCAGGCTACTCCTCCCAAGCCCAGAAAAGATCGGCGGACATTGCCGTTCCTCCCGTGCAATGCAGCCTATACATTGCAAAATGTGCATTTATATATGTTTTGGAGTCAAGCAGAAGCATTTGAACGGTTTCCTTCAGACGCCGGTTTTTACCCCGAAACGGCGGTTTCGCGGTAGGTCGTGAAGTTTCCCACAGGCGCTGGACTGGAAAAATATGCCCCTTGCACTGCCTTGCCGGGCAATATGATTCCCGGCGCGCCGGACCGGCGACTGGATGCGCACTTTCCACCCGCCACATGGTTAGCAGATTTACACTTTGTCATTTCGGTGACTGGCTCCCACTGGAAGGCTGGTTTGCACCGATATTTCAACTGATTGAAAATATTGATTATTTCAAACTGGCACACCGGTTGCATTGAACGCTGCAACCGGTGTGGTGGAATCCGTCCTCCCTGCCGGTCAACACTGAGGAGGAGTCGTCAGGCATGACCGAGACCTTTTACGAGGTAATGCGCCGGCAGGGGATCACTCGCCGTAGCTTCCTGAAATACTGTAGCCTTACCGCCGCGGCACTGGGCCTTGGGCCCGAATTTGCGCCGCAGATCGCCCACGCAATGGAGAACAAGCCGCGCATTCCCGTGCTCTGGCTTCACGGTCTGGAGTGCACCTGCTGCTCCGAGAGCTTCATCCGCTCGGCACATCCGCTTGCCAAGGATGTGATCCTTTCCATGATCTCGCTCGACTATGACGACACGATCATGGCCGCAGCCGGTCAGCAGGCCGAGGCGATCATCGAAGAGACCATCGAGAAATATGACGGCAACTACATCCTTGCCTGCGAAGGCAATCCGCCGCTCAACCAGGAGGGCATGAGCTGCATCATCGGCGGCAGGCCGTACCTCGAGCAGCTCAAGCACGCTGCCGACCACTGCAAGGCAATCATCTCATGGGGGTCATGCGCTTCCTGGGGATGCGTTCAGGCAGCCCGCCCGAACCCGACGCAGGCAACGCCCATCCACAAGGTGCCGGGTCTGGCGCCCAAGCCGATCATCAAGGTCCCGGGCTGCCCGCCGATTGCCGAGGTCATGACCGCAGTCATCACCTACATCCTCACCTTCGACCGCTTTCCCGAACTTGACCGCCAGGGCAGGCCGAAGATGTTCTACTCCCAGCGCATTCACGACAAGTGCTACCGCCGTCCGCATTTCGATGCCGGCCAGTTCGTCGAGCATTTCGACGACGAGGGCGCGCGCAAGGGCTACTGCCTCTACAAGGTCGGCTGCAAGGGTCCGACAACCTACAACGCCTGCTCCACGGTTCGCTGGAACGGCGGGCTTTCGTTCCCGATCCAGGCCGGTCACGGCTGCTTCGGCTGCTCGGAAGACGGGTTCTGGGACAAGGGCGGTTTCTATGAGCGCCTGACCGACATTCACGGCTTCGGCATCGAGGCAGATGCCAACGAGATTGGCGGAACAGCCGCCGTCGTTGTCGGTGCAGCGGCTGCTGCGCATGCTGCGGTCAGTGCCGTCAAGCGCGCCCGCCAGAAGGGAGATGAATAATCATGGCCATGATAGCAACACCCAATGGCTTCAACCTCGATGACAGCGGAAAGCGCGTTGTTGTCGATCCGGTTACACGTATCGAAGGCCACATGCGCTGCGAGGTGAATGTCGACGAGAACAACTTCATCCGCAACGCGGTTTCGACCGGCACGATGTGGCGTGGTCTTGAGGTCATTCTCAAGGGGCGCGATCCGCGCGATGCCTGGGCCTTCACCCAGCGCATATGCGGGGTTTGCACGGGCACGCACGCGCTCACCTCGGTGCGCGCAGTCGAGGATGCGCTGAACATCCAGATACCGGAAAACGCCAACTCGATCCGCAATATCATGCAGCTGTCGCTGCAGGTGCATGACCACCTCGTGCACTTCTACCACCTGCATGCGCTGGACTGGGTCAATCCCGTCAACGCACTGAAGGCGGATCCCAAGGCCACCTCGGAACTTCAGCAGAGCGTTTCGCCGCATCATCCGAAATCGTCTCCGGGCTATTTTCGCGATGTTCAGAACCGGCTGAAGAAATTCGTCGAGTCCGGCCAGCTCGGTCCGTTCAAGAACGGCTACTGGACGAACCCTGCCTACCTGCTTCCGCCGGAAGCGGACCTCATGGCGGTGACGCACTATCTCGAAGCGCTTGATTTCCAGAAGGAAATCATGACGACGCGTACCATTTTCGGCGGCAAGGATATCCATCCAAACTGGCTGGTGGGCGGCGTTCCCTGTGCGATCAACATGGATGGCGACCTGGCCGCCGGCGCGCCTCTCAACATGGAGCGCCTGAACTACGTCAAGTCCGTGCTCGACCGGACGCTCGACTTCGTCAAGAACGTCTACATTCCGGACATCCTTGCTGTAGGTCAGTTCTACAAGAGCTGGCTCTATGGTGGCGGACTTTCCGGTCAGTCGGTACTTGCCTATGGCGACATCCCGGACCGGGCGAACGACTACTCCGCCTCCAACCTCCTGATGCCGCAGGGCGCCATCATCAATGGCAACCTTAAGGAAGTTCACGAGGTCGATGTGCGCGATCCGGAACAGATCCAGGAATTCGTTCCGCACTCCTGGTACCAGTACCCGGATGAGAAGATGGGCCTGCATCCGTGGGACGGCATCACCGAGCCGAATTACAAGCTCGGCGCTGCTGCTCGCGGCACATCCACGAATATCGAGCAGATCGACGAGAGTGCGAAGTATTCCTGGATCAAGGCTCCGCGCTGGCGCGGTCACGCGATGGAAGTCGGTCCACTGGCCCGCTACGTCGTGGGTTACGCCCAGGGGCATGAATACTTCACGGACCAGATCAACCGTACCTTGCGGACCTTGGATGTTCCGGTAAGTGCACTGTTCTCGACCCTTGGACGCACGGCTGCCCGTGCGCTCGAAGCCGAGTGGGCGGCCGAGATGCAGATCTACTTCTTCAAGAAGCTGATCGACAACATCAAGGCGGGCGACAGCTCGACGGCAAACACCGAAAGGTTCGATCCGTCCACATGGCCCACCGAGGCCAAGGGTGTAGGGTTCACCGAAGCGCCGCGTGGCGCGCTTGGCCACTGGGTGAAGATCAAGGATACCAAGATCGACAACTACCAGTGCGTCGTGCCCACGACCTGGAACGGCTCGCCTCGCGACAACGAGGGCAATATCGGGGCCTTCGAGGCGTCGCTGATGAATACCAAGGTCGAGGTTGCCGAGGAGCCTGTGGAAATCCTTCGCACCCTGCATTCCTTCGACCCCTGCCTTGCCTGTTCGACCCATGTGATGGGGCCGGACGGCGACGAACTTGCCACTGTCAAGGTACGCTAAGGGAGGGCGACATGAGAAAGCTGGTTAAATTCCAAAAGGGTGCGGCAGGTATTGCCGCTCTCGCCTGGGCTGCAGGCGCATTTGGTGCAACGGGTGCGTTGGCGCATCCGGCAGTCCTGCCGCATGCACATGCTGGTCAGGCGTCCACGGATGGCGCGCTGGTCGGTGTAGCAATGTTCGCGGCGTCGGTGGCGGTCATCATCGCCGTACTGCGCCGCAGCCGCCCTGCAGGCCCGGGTGACGGGAGGGATGGGTCATGAGCACCGATTCCATTCACCAGGCCCACAGCGAACAGGCCGTCTATGTCTACGAAGCGCCTGTTAGGCTGTGGCACTGGGTCAATGCGTTCGCGATCCTGCTCCTTGCGATCACGGGGCATTTCATCGGCTCGCCGCTGCCGTCGGTACCCGGCGAGGCCAGCGCCAACTTCCTGATGGGATGGATAAGATACCTGCATTTTTCTGCGGGCTATATCCTGGCCATCGGCTTCCTGTTCAGGATCTACTGGGCTTTCGTCGGCAATTCTCATGCACGCGAGATATTCCTTCCGCCGGTCTGGCGCGCTTCCTTCTGGAAGGAACTGGTGCACGAGGCGAAATGGTATGCGATGCTCACGCGCAAGCCGCTGAAGTACGAAGGTCACAATCCGCTGGCGCAACTGGTGATGCATTTCGCCTTTGTGTGGGCGATCGTGTTCATGATCTTCACGGGATTTGCCATGTACGGAGAAGGAACAGGAGCCGGAAGCTGGCAGCACACCCTGTTCACCAGCTGGATGCTGTCCCTCTTCGGGCAAAGCCAGAACCTGCACACGTTCCACCACCTCGTGATGTGGGTGATCATCTGCTTCGTGATCGTGCATGTATATGCCGCGATCCGCGAGGACATCATGTCCCGCCAGTCGATCATCTCCTCGATCATATCGGGCTGGCGTTCTTTCCGGGATGGCGGGTCAGACGACGTCAGGCATTGATCCTATCCTGACACCCCCAGCACATGTCCGCTGATCTGGACACCGGGAGACGGCCCCGGTTCCTCCCCAGACCCGGAAGCACGGCGGGGCCCGAAAGGGCTCCGCCGTTGCCTTTTCAAGTGCAGATGTTGGTATGCCCGTTGCGAGGTGACGCCTCGGATCCGCCGCAAGTTCCAGTCCGGGAGACTGGCCGGTAATCCTCCTTACAGAATGATGCGCTGCAGCAAGGTTGGCGGCCACTGCCATGACTGCAAGGTCTCGCGCCGATATGCGACTTGGAAAGAAAGTTGCCATTTTTGCCACAAAGTGAATATCATTATTCCACTTTGAATCTTTGTTATCTGGAGCTTCTGGAAAATTATCAGCAAAATCAGTCAGGTAGGATTTCGCTTCACTCTGGCATGCAGATTGCAAATTTGGTGGCGAGGGATCAACGAATACGTACCGGGAGGAGGGACGCGGTGCAGAACTCGCAAGTCATTTCCGATGCACAGTCAGAAGGTGAAGCCGAAGGCGCGCGCGTGCTCGTTCTGGGCATAGGCAACCTGCTCTGGGCCGACGAGGGTTTCGGTGTGCGGACAGTCGAGGAACTGCACCGGTGCTATCGATTCCCGGCCAATGTCCGCCTCATGGATGGCGGGACGCAAGGCATCTACCTGGTACAGCACATTCGCGAAACCGACATTCTCGTTGTCTTCGATGCCGTCGACTACGGCCTTGAGCCGGGCACGATGAAACTGGTTGAAGGCGACGAGGTGCCAAGGTTCCTTGGCGCCAAGAAGGTCTCGCTGCATCAGACAGGCTTCCAGGAAGTCCTCGCAATGGCCGAGATGATGGGCGACTACCCCAAGCATCTCCTGCTGATTGGCGTCCAGCCGGTGGAACTGGAGGACTATGGCGGCAGCCTTCGCCCGCAGGTGAAGGACAAGATCGAGCCAGCGATCAAGGCCTCGCTCGATTTTCTCTCCGCACACGGCATTCATGCCGAACGCAGGGGCACCCCATTGCCGGATGAACTCACCGTTGGCTGCTCGACGATGTTGCTGAGCCGCTATGAAAATGAACGGCCAGACGAAACAGAGGCGTTTCGGAAGGGCGACAGCCGTGTGCTTGCGGCTGGCGGATGGGCCGGCCCCAAGGACTTCGATGCGGAGATGGAGCAGTTGCTTGACCAGGAGGGCACGCGCCGGCTGACCGGACGTCCCGGAGGCCGCAGCTGATGTGCATCGGCATTCCCATGCAGGTGGTCGAGACCGGTTTCGGCCAAGCGGTGTGCCGCAATGGCGATGCAATGGAGACCATCGATACCGTGCTTGTGCAGCCGGTTGTGCCGGGCGACTGGCTGATGGTCTTCCTGGGAGCTGCCAGGGAAAAGATTTCCGCGGAGTACGCGCAACAATGCCGCGATGCACTCAGGGCGCTGGACATGGCGATGAAGGGCGAAACGGGATTCGAACACCTGTTCGCCGACCTCATAGACAGGGAGCCGGAGCTTCCGGACTTCCTGAAACCCAAGGCGGCTGACGCGGAAAGCGTGGCCGGGGAACAAGCAACACCGGAGGAAAAACACTGATGTATTCGCAACTCCTGAAATCGGTAATCGACCGGCATGGCTATCGCACGGTCTCGGAGGCCGACTTGGACGAGGTGACCGCAGACCTCGATTTTTCGGTTCTGCTTTTTGCGGGTGACGCCGACAGGCTGGGAGAGAGCGATGATGTCGCCATTATTCTCCCGGAACTCGAGAAGCTTTTCGAACACGTGTTCACGCCGCTGGTCGTGGAGCGGGCAAGCGAGCGCAAGCTGCAGCAGCGCTACCGCTTCAACGCCTTTCCGTCGCTGGTCTTTCTGCGGCGCGGCGAATACCTGGGCACGATCCAGCGAGTGCTGGACTGGGGTGACTACGTTACGGAAATCTCGAAAATCCTGACAAGCGAACCAACACCGCCACCCGCGTTCGAATTGCCGAAATGCGTTCAGCAACACCTGCCGAACTGACCTGCGGCAGCTCGATCAAGCCAATTCCGGCAACAGACAGAAGAGATGAACTGAGACCATGGTAGACCTTCCAAACCTCCCGCCAATTCCAGGCATGATCGGTCCGGGAAGCCAGCCGGCCGAAGAAGATGGCGGCACGCTCGAATACATGGAAATGCCCAAGGACATGATGATCTTCGCGGCACCGGAACTCCCGGAGCCCGAAGAAACGTCCGGCCTCGACGAAGCGCTTGCCGTGGGCTGGAGGATTGCCGGCCTGTTGCAGGACTACCGCTATGACGGGGCAGGCAACATCGTCGACCTGATGCACCTCGATCCCCACAACCTGGAATTCATCAACCAGCTTCTCGGCGAAGGAGAGGTTTCGGTGATCGGCGGTGAGAACATGCAGGCGCAGGAATCGGTGATGGCCGGAGTCTGGCGCGTGCGCACTACGGCGAGCGACGGATCGGTCGTGTCCGATTCCGTCGAGGTCGCGACCTTTCCGTCAGCCATCAAGGCGCTGGCTTTTGCCGGAGCAAGGGAAGAGGTCGCCATGCCGGAAGAATTCGGCGACAACATCTTCAACGCTCCCGCGCTGATCCCCGAGATCAACGAGAACATTCCCAAGGCGGGGCCGGGCAAGGCGCCTTATGTCATCAACCTTTCGCTGTTGCCGCACACCGAAGAGGACCTTGTTCTGCTCGACGGCCTGATGGGCCGGAGCGGGATTACCATTCTGTCTCGCGGTTACGGCAATTGCCGTATCATCGCGACTTCGACGCGCAATTGCTGGTGGGTCCAGTTCTACAACTCGCAGGACTCGCTGATACTCAACACGGTCGAAATCACGACCATGCCGGAAGTGGCCTGCGCATCGATCGAGGATATTGAGGATTCGGCGGAAAGACTGATCGAGATCATGGAAATCTACCGCCAGGAGCCCAAAGGTGAATGATCATTTCTTTGCCGGAACCTATGGCGGTGACAATTCCAAGATAGGTCCGGAAACGAAACTGGAATGCAAAATCTGCTGGCATGTCTATGACCCTGCCCAGGGCGATGACTACTGGCAGATCCCGGCAGGGACGCCGTTTGCCGAGCTTCCGGACCATTGGAGTTGCCCCAATTGCGACGGCAACAAGAAGGATTTCATGGTGCTGGACGACTGATGACTGAAGTGCTTGGAGAGTTTGACCGCAAGATCGAAGCCTGTTTCGCGCACATCGCGCAGACACGCATGGATGGAGTGCCAATCGTCAACGGGGCGCTCTCGGTCAAGGCCGTCGGCACATGCGAATGGCAGGGCGGCATTCTCTCGGTTCTGATCACGCCCTGGTTCATGAACATCATCTACCAGGAAGACGAAGAGGGGGACGGGGCCACTGATGTCCGGGCAGGAACGAAACGCAACATTGCCCTTCCGGCCGGGCGTTTCGAGTTCATTCGCGGCCATGAGGATGCAGTGGGTTCCTACTGGATGTGCTCGCTCTTTTCTCCCGTTTTCGAGTTTGCCAACATGGAAACCGCAGAGGCCGCTGCGGCTGCCGCGATGGACGAAATCCTTGGTGGCGAGATCGAAGGCGAGGAAGACGAGATTGCCATGAGCCGCATGTGGCGAGGCGAAATCCCGGACGTTCCGCCTGCCGCCGACCCGGCCGGTGAATCCGAAGTGACCGCCGGGCAGCAAGACGCCAGTGATGAAGAACCGGCGGATGAGCCCCGCCAACCAAAAGGCATGAGCCGCCGCCAGTTGCTTGCCAAGTTCCGTCCCTCGCTCGAGAATGGGACAAAGGAAGGGACCAGCGCAAAATGAACCCCGAAGGACGCGTCATAGTTGACATGCGCGATGCCGCCGCGCCGAGCGTTCGGTTCGAGCGGCCTGGCGATGTTGTGCGCGTTCTGAAGGGAAAGACACGGGATGAGGCGATCAGGATCATCCCGATGATATATTCGATCTGCGGCCTGGCCCAGGTTCATGCAGCGTCATGTGCATTGGATGCGGCATTGGGAAACCGGGTCGAACTGCGCACGGATCTCGCGCGTCAGGCCCTTGTCGGCATGGAAAGCCTGCGCGAACAACTTCTGCGCATCATGCTGGACTGGCCGGGTTTTTCCGGTGAGACGCCAAGAGCACATGACGCGGCGCCGGTGATGCAGTTCACTTCGCGGCTCAAGGCCGCGCTGTTTGACGGGGATCCGTTTGCCGCCGATGCCGCGCCACTGGAAGACACGAGGGCAGCGCTCGAAGTGATTGATCAGGCCGAAGCCCTGCTGGTTGATCTGGTTTTTGGTCAGGATGCCGAAAGCTGGCTTTCGCTCCGTGGCCGTGACGGATTGATGGATTGGGCGCAGCGCTGCAACACGGTTGCCGGGACATTCATCGGTGGCCTCATCCTCGCAGGCGAGGCCGACCTTGCGGAGGTTGTGCCGCTGGCAGATATCAATGCGGTCTGGATGACCGGCAATGACCGGTTTGCCGGTTTGGACCAGGCACTTGCTTCCCTGGCTGAAGGAAAGACGGCTGGCGTCGCGGAGACGACGCTCTATTCGCGTCTCCGGCAGAACCCCTTGCTTCAAAGCATGGGTGGGAACGGCTTGCTCGTCAGGCATCTGGCACGGCTTGTCGAACTGGCACAATTGCCTGAGCGCATGCGCAATCTTGTTGCGGGAACTGGCGCAGCCAGCGAAGCAGGCCGTGAGGAACACGATGGTGTCAGCCGCGGGTGGAGCCGCATCGAGGCGGCCCGGGGCACACTTGTTCACGCGGTCTCCCTGCGTGACGGAAGGATCGAGAGCTATTCGATCTTGCCGCCGACCCTTTGGAACTTCCATAGTGAAGGTGTGGCCAGGCTTTGCCTTTCGCGGATTGGCCGGACCGCACCCGAAAGGACCGAGCGGCTTTCAAGGCTTGTCGTCAACGCCGTTGACCCCTGCGTGGGCTATGAATTGAGGGTCGCCTGATGCACGAAATGGCCATCTGCGAATCCATCCGGTCGGCACTTGAGGAGCAGGCACAGGTGCAGGACTTCTCGACAGTGGATGTCGTGCGTCTGGAAATCGGACCGCTGTCCGGTGTCGAAATCGAGGCGTTGAAATTCGGGTTTGACGTGGTGATGCGCGGCTCGCTGGCCGAAAAGGCAAGGCTCGAGATAATCGAAACAGAGGCGAAGGCATGGTGCATGATGTGCGCCGAGACGGTGCCCATTGCCCAGCGTTTCGACCCGTGCCCGAAATGCAATTCCCATCAGTTGCAGGTTACCGCCGGCGACGAGATGCGGATCAAGGAACTGGAGGTGAACTGATGTGCAGCGTTTGCGGATGCTCCGACGGAGAGACGAGGATCGAGGGTAAGGCCGTATCCCATTCCCACGACCACAAGCATGAACACGGGCATGAGCATGGGCACGACCATCACCACGGTCACGGACATGATCACCACCACCATGATCACGGGGATCATCATCACCATGACGATGGCACCCACCATTATGGACAGGGCGAGGCCGGCGTTGCCGTGGCCGGAATGAGCCAGAACCGTCTCGTGCAGATCGAGATGGACATCCTCGCCAAGAACAATGCCTATGCGAACGGAAACCGGGCGCATTTCGAGGATCATGGTATCCTGGCGCTCAATCTTGTATCCAGTCCGGGGTCAGGCAAGACGACGCTTCTGTGCAAGACGATCGAAATGCTCAAGGACAGGTTCCCGATTGCAGTGATCGAGGGAGATCAGCAGACGGCTGCCGATGCAGACCGCATCCGTGCGACGGGTGCACCCGCCATCCAGATCAATACCGGAAAAGGGTGCCATCTCGACGGCCACATGGTGGGTCATGCGCTCGAAGACCTCGCGCCACAGGATGGCTCGGTACTGTTCATCGAGAACGTCGGCAATCTGGTTTGCCCGGCCGCGTTCGACCTGGGCGAATACGCCAAGGTTGCCGTTCTCTCGGTCACCGAGGGGGAAGACAAGCCGCTGAAGTATCCGGACATGTTTGCCGCTGCGGGTCTGGTCATCTTCAACAAGACGGATCTGCTTCCGCACCTGGATTTCGACATGGATGCCGCCCTGGCCAATGCCCGCAAGATCAATCCGGGGGTGAAAATCCTGAAGGTTTCCGCCCGGACCGGCGAGGGCATGGCGGCCTGGCTTGCGTGGATCGAGGCCGCACGTGCCATGCAGATCGCAGGTAATGAAAAGCTGGCTGAAAAGGCCTGAACGAGGACGAGGGAGGGAACCATGTGTCTGGCGCTGCCTGCAAGGGTAATTGAACTGTGCGAAAACGACGAGGCCGTCGTAGCGCTGGAAGGCGTGAAGAAACGCATTTCGCTGGCGCTTGTGGAAGGCGTCGAGGCCGGTGACTACGTCCTGGTCCATGTGGGCTACGCGCTGCACAAGGTTTCGGAGGAAGAAGCCAGCCGCACGCTTGAGATGATGGCCGAAGCCGGCGTGCTTCAGGAGGAACTGGCCGAGATCGGGGAGAGTGCGGCATGAAATACATTTCCGAATTCCGGGCACCGGATCTGGCCAAGGTCCTTGCAGAGAAGATCGCGCGTGAGGCCGATACCGGCCGCCAGTATCACCTGATGGAGTTCTGCGGCGGGCATACCCACGCCATTTTCCGCTATGGCGTTCAGGACCTGATGCCGGGAAACGTCGAATTCGTGCATGGCCCAGGCTGTCCCGTCTGCGTGCTGCCGGTGCGGCGCCTCGACGACGCGGTGGAGCTTGCCGAAAAGCACGACGTGATCCTGTGCACCTATGGCGACATGATGCGGGTTCCGGGCACCAAGCAACGCAGCCTTATCCGCGCAAAAGCTGACGGCGCCGATATTCGCATGGTCTATTCGACCATGGATGCCCTGAAGATCGCGCGTGAGAACCCTGACCGGCAGGTCGTCTTCTTTGCCATTGGCTTCGAAACCACGACGCCTCCGACCGCGGCTGCCATGCTGGCGGCGGAGAAGGAAGGCCTCTCCAATTTCTCCGTGTTCTGCAACCACGTGCTGACGCCGCCCGCGATGGAGCACATTCTGGGTTCACCGGATGCCGCAAGCGGGCAGGTTAAGATCGACGGCTTCCTGGGACCTTCGCACGTATCTTCGGTGATCGGCTCGCGGCCCTATGCGAAGTTTGCCGAAGAATGGAAGAAGCCGGTGGTGATCGCGGGCTTCGAGCCTCTCGACGTTATGCAATCCAGCCTGATGCTGATACGCCAGATCAATGAGGGCGTGTCGAAGATCGAGAACGAATACACCCGTGTCGTGACGGACGAAGGCAACACGAAGGCGCAGGCGCTGGTGGGGCAGGTGCTTGAATTGCGCGAAACTTTCGAATGGCGCGGACTTGGCTCGGTTCCGGATTCGGCCATGCGCATTCGCGAGGATTTTGCGCACATGGATGCCGAGAAGCGTTTCGAGATATCGGCCAAGAATTCACGGGAAGTGAAATCCTGCGAGTGCCCGGCGATCCTTCGCGGCGTCAAGAAACCGACTGACTGCAAGCTGTTCGGCACTGTCTGTACCCCCGATAACCCGATGGGATCCTGCATGGTTTCATCTGAGGGGGCATGCGCTGCCTATTGGAGCTATGGCCGCTTCCGCGAGGAAACAGCGGGCGGGAAGAAGGTGGCGCGAGTCAAAGCAGGAGAGGTGGCATGAACGCGATCGACACCTCTGTCGCAATACCGGCCAGAAAGAAGCTGACAGGCTCCGTCGATCTCACCCATGGCGGCGGGGGACGGGCAATGGCGGAACTGATTTCCAGCCTCTTTGCCCGCCATTTCTCGAATGAGTTCCTGGACCAGGGCAATGACGGCGCGGTCATGCCGGCGGTCAATGGCCGACTGGTCATGGCGACCGATGGTCACGTGATCTCGCCGCTGTTCTTTCCCGGCGGTGATATCGGGTGTCTTTCGGTTCACGGAACCATCAACGATCTGGCCATGAACGGTGCGAAGCCACTGTATCTTACGGCGGGGTTCATTCTGGAGGAAGGATTTCCGCTGGCCGACCTGGAGCGCATCGTCGAGTCGATGGCGAATGCAGCGCGGGAGGCAGGGGTTCCGATCGTGACAGGCGACACCAAGGTCGTCGAGAAGGGCAAGGGCGACGGCGTATTCATCACGACGACGGGTCTCGGCGTGATCGCTGACGGCATCGATATCTCGGGAGCCAATGCGCGGCCGGGAGACTGTATTCTGGTTTCTGGCACGATCGGCGACCACGGCGTCGCGATCCTCTCGAAACGGGAGAACCTGGAATTCGAAACCGAGATATGCTCGGACACTGCGGCCCTGCATGACATGGTGGCAGCGATGCTGGAGACAGCACCCGGGATTGCTGTCCTTCGCGACCCGACGCGTGGCGGTCTTTCGGCTACCCTCAACGAGATTGCCCTCCAGTCCGGCGTGGGAATGGAACTGGACGAAGAGAAACTGCCGGTAAGCCCGGACGTTGCGGCGGCCTGCGAACTGCTTGGCCTCGACCCGCTTTATGTCGCCAACGAGGGCAAGTTGATCTGCATTTGCCGCGAGGCGGACGCGGAGAGGGTTCTTGCTGCCATGAAGGGGCACCGGCTTGGTGCAGATGCTGCAATCGTGGGCAGGGTAATCGAGGACGACCGGAACCTGGTCAGGATGCGAACCGGATTCGGCGGGCTGCGCGTTGTCGACTGGATCGCAGGAGAGCAACTGCCACGCATCTGCTAGAAAGTTGGCCGGGCAAGCGGCCAGGACGAGAGAAGAGACATGACCGAACTGCCGACCATTCTGGTGATCGACGACGAGATACGTTCGCTCGAAACGCTGTCGCGCATTCTCGAAGACGATTTCGAAGTTCACACCGCGTCGAACATGAGCGACGCGCGCCAGGTCCTGGAAAATGATCTCATTCAGTTGATCCTTTGCGACCAGCGAATGCCCGACGAAACCGGCATCGAGTTTCTGACATGGTGCCGGGAGGCGCATCCCGAAATCATCCGCATGATCATCTCGGGTTACACGGATGCGCGCGACATCATTGACGGGGTCAACCAGGCCGGCATCTTCCAATACATCACCAAGCCCTGGCATCCCGATAGCCTGATCCTGACGCTCAAGAACGCAGCACGGCTCTACCAGTTGCAGCGCGAGAACGACTTGCTGGCAATCGAGTTGAAGATGTCGCCGTCCGGCGCGGGAAAGATCGTTTCGGAGCGCAAGAAGCAATTGCGCCAGGACTACAGTTTTGACGACGGCATCGTGCGTTCGAAGGAAAGTCCGATGAACGTGGTTTGCGAGTCGCTTCAGCAGGTTGCGCCGTTCGATGTTCCGGTTGTCCTGGTCGGCGCTTCCGGTACGGGCAAGGAACTCGCAGCAAGGGCGCTGCACTATTCAAGTCTCAGGTGGAACAAGCCCTTCGTGGTGGAGAACTGCGGAGCATTGCCGGACCAGTTGCTGGAAAGCGAGTTGTTCGGCCACAAGCGAGGCGCGTTTACCGGCGCAGTCAGCGACCATGTGGGTCTTTTCGAGCGCGCGGATGGCGGTACGGTTTTCCTGGACGAGATCGGGGAGACCTCGCCGGCATTCCAGGTGAAGCTTCTTCGTGTTCTGCAGGAAGGCGAGATCCGGCCGGTCGGTTCCGGCAAGACACGCAAGGTCGATGTGCGCGTGGTCGCCGCAACGAACCGGAACCTCGAGGATGAAGTTCGGCAGCGCAACTTCCGCGCAGACCTGTTTTACCGGCTGGCAGGCGCGGTAATTCGTCTGCCAGCGCTCAAGGACAGGGCAGGTGACATCAGCGTTCTTGCCCATGCCTTTCTGGAAGAATTGAAGGTCAAGCTCGGAAAGTCCGCAACGGGTATTTCTGCTGAAGCGATCGAATGCATGGCAAACTACCCGTGGCCCGGCAATGTTCGCGAGTTGCGCAACGAAGTGCAGCACATGCTTGTCATGGGCCGCGAGGGCGAGGAACTGGGTGCGGAACTGCTTTCGGGCCATGTTCTTCGGGCATCGCCTGCGCAGGACGAGGCGGATTCCGACGATATGGCGGTGATGGGCGGCATGGACGGCACGCTGAAGGAGCGGATTGAGGCATTGGAATCGCGGATCATCCGCGAGACATTGATACGCAACCGCTGGAACAAGTCGCAGACTGCGCGCGAACTGGGCCTCTCAAGGGTGGGGCTGCGTTCGAAACTGGAGCGTTACGGCCTGGAAAACGTGCAATCGCTTCCAAGGCGGCGCATGGCGCGCTAGAGCAATTTCAATTTTTGCGGAACCGGAAAAATGGAAATGCGTAAATGAATTCAGTTGGTTGCGGTGGCTATCTGTTTGCACCGAAAGGTGAAACAGTCTAACCTATGCGAATGCAGCAGTATCCACACAAGCCGGAATCTCAGAACATGGGCAGCATGCTTCCCGAAACGCCGCTTCCCGGCGGCGGAGAGGACGCGTGGATTGAAGTGATCCGCAAGATGGACGAGGTCTATGCCGACCTCGTTCGTTCGCAGGACGCACTCGAACAGCAGAATGTCAGGCTGGAGGAAGCGCACCTGTTCATCAACTCGGTCCTGCAGTCGATGACGGATGTCCTGATCGTGTGCGATCCGGAGCGGCGCATCCAGCAGGTCAATCGCGCGCTTGAAACGCTGACCGGATCAAGGGAGGCCGACCTCGTCGGCAGGCAGATCGAAAGCCTGTTCGAGGAGAAGAGCCGCGGCCCCTTCAATGCTCTGTCGCATACCGGCCGCCCTGCGGCGTGCACCCTTTCGGACTGCGAGATGGCGCTGGTCTCCTCCGATGGCAGTCATGCCCTTCTGTCCATGAACTGTGCGGAGCGTCGCGATCACAGGGGAAAGCTTGCCGGATTTGTCATGATCGGGCGCCCGGTGGGAGAGTTGCGCAGGGCTTACGAGAAGCTTGACGAAGCGCACAAGCAGCTTACCGCCACGCAGCAGCAGCTCGTTGTTTCGGAGAAAATGGCGGCACTCGGCAGGCTTGTGGCCGGTGTCGCTCACGAACTGAACAACCCGATCAGTTTCGTGTTCGGCAACATGCATGTGCTCAAGCGGTATGCCTCCGCCTTGACCCGCTTCTTCTCGTCGCCGCTGGTCGCGGCGCGGGAGGACGAGTTCGCGGAACTGAAACGCGAGTTGAAGATTGACCGGGTGATCCGCGACATGCCGGAACTCATCGAGGGATCGCTCGAGGGTGCGGAGCGTGTCAGTGACATCGTGAAGGACCTGCTGCGGTTTTCGAGTACCCAGGAGGAGCAGCCCGAGGTATTCGATGTCATCAAGCTGGTGCGCACCGCCGCCGACTGGGTCATCAAGGGCGAACGACACAAACCGCAGCTGGTGATCGAAGCGCCGGAGCGTCTCGACATTGAGGGCCGCAAGGGGCATCTGCACCAGATCGTGGTCAACCTCGTTCAAAATGCTGCCGATGTACTTGCGGGTCAGGCAGATGGGCGGATTACCATCAGCGTTGAGCGCAGCGGAACCCTGGCTATCCTGACAGTCTCCGACAATGGCACGGGCATTCCCGAAGACAAGATCGACAAGATATTCGAACCCTTCTTCACGACGAAGCCGATAGGCCAAGGAACGGGCCTCGGTCTCTATGTCAGCTATTCGATGGCGCAGAAAAACGGAGGCGATCTTTCCGCTGCCAACCGTCCGGATGGCGGAGCGGCATTCACGTTGAGGATACCCTACAATGAACATGCGCGCCGACAGTCCTGAACAGCCGCGCAGGCGCAAACTGCTCTGGCTGCAATCCGGCGGCTGTGGCGGGTGCACCATGTCGCTGCTCAATGCAGAGGGGCCGGACCTGCTCTCGGCGTTCGAAGCCGCCAATATCGAAGTCTTGTGGCATCCGGCACTCAGCGAGGCGACCGGTTCGGAGGTGATATCGCTGATGCGCGATATCGTGGAGGGCAGGGTGCATCTCGACATTCTGTGCCTGGAAGGCTCCGTCATGCGCGGGCCGAACGGCACCGGAAAATTCCACATGATGGCGGGCAGCGGCAAGCCGATGATGGACTGGATTGCCGAACTGGCCCGTCTCGCGGGCAACGTTGTCGCGGTGGGTAACTGTGCGGCATATGGCGGGATAACAGGCGCAGGCGGCAATGAGGTCGAGGCGTGCGGGCTGGCCTATGAGGGCACGCAGGCAGGCGGGCTGCTCGGCAAGGATTTCCGTTCGGGATCGGGGCGGCCCGTGGTCAACATCGCCGGGTGCCCGATTCATCCGGGATGGCTGGTGGAGACACTGCACCAGATCTCCGCAGACACCTATTCGCGCGCAGACATGGATGAATGGGGGCGGCCACTATCCTACACCATGCATCTCGTGCATCACGGTTGCTCCCGCAACGAGTTCTACGAATACAAGGCCAGTGCCGAGAAGCTGTCCGATCTTGGATGCATGATGGAAAACCTGGGCTGCAAGGGAACGCTTGCCCGCGCCGATTGCAACATCCGGCCATGGAACGGTTCGGGTTCGTGCATCGATGGCGGCTACCCATGCATCAACTGTACGTCGCCAACATTCGAGGAACCGGGCCACACCTTTACGGAAACGCCGAAGATTTCAGGCATTCCGGTGGGGTTGCCGACCGACATGCCAAAGGCATGGTTCGTCGCGCTCGCCTCGCTTTCCAAGGCGGCCACACCGCAGAGGCTGCGTTCCAATGCAACGGGTGACCATCTGAAAGTGCCGCCGACAGACCGGACGAAGGTCAAGTCATGAGCCGGCTTGTTGTCGGTCCGTTCAACCGGGTCGAGGGAGATCTGGAGGTCAAGCTGGAGATTTCCGGAAACCAGGTGAAGGAAGCGCGGGTTAACTCGCCCCTCTATCGCGGTTTCGAACGCATTCTCAGGGACAAGGCTCCGCTTGATGCGTTGATCTACACACCCCGGATCTGCGGTATCTGTTCCGTCTCGCAGTCGATGGCGGCTGCCGAGGCACTGGCGCAGGCGCAGGGCCTGCGACTGCCTCCCAATGGCAGGATCGCCAACAACATCGTCCATGCAGCGGAGAACATCGCCGACCACCTGTCGCACTTCTACCTGTTCTTCATGCCGGACTTTGCGCGCGAGGTGTATGCTGCCTATCCTTGGTACGCGGATGCGGCGGAGCGCTTCAAGGCGATGACGGGTACGGCCGCCGCTGACGTATTGCCGGCGCGCGCCGAATTCCTGCATCTGATGGGCATACTGGCCGGAAAGTGGCCGCATACGCTTTCAATACGTCCCGGCGGTTCCACGCGGGCGGTTACTGCCAACGAAATCGCGCGCATGCAGGCAATCGTCAGCGGGTTCAGAAGGTTCCTGCAGCGGTTCCTGTTCGGTGACACGCTTGAGCGGATCGCAGCCATTGCAAGCGGCGAAGAACTGGCTGCATGGGCAGCGGAACGGCCTTCATACAGTTCCGACTTCAGGCATTTCCTGCACCTTTCGGCTGCGCTTGAACTGGATAGGCTTGGCCGTGCCACTGACCGCTTCATGAGCTTCGGGGCTTATCGCGCCGAAGAAGGACATCTGTTTGCGCGAGGCGTTTACGAAGACGGTGCGATACGGCCGCTAGTGACTGCGCAGATCACCGAGGACGTTTCCAATGCCTGGTATGTTCAGGATGGCCAGCCGATGGACCCGTTTTCTGGCAGAACCGAACCGGATGCCGATGCGCCGGACGCCTATAGCTGGTGCAAGGCGCCACGGCTCGGCGGCAAGGTAATGGAGGTGGGGGCCATCGCGCGGCAGGTGGTGGACGGCAATCCGCTGATCCGCGATCTCGTTTCGCAGGGCGGGGGCAATGTCCATTCGCGTGTCGTCGCAAGGGTTACGGAAATCGCCCATCTGGTGCTCGCCATCGAGAAATTGCTGGGGGAGATCGAACCTGGCAAGCCGTTCTGCGTTCAGGGCAAGATCGACGGCAGTGCTGCGGTGGCCGGCCTGACAGAGGCCGCACGCGGTTCGCTCGGCCACTGGATGCTGGTGGAGAACGGGCGTATCGCCAATTACCAGATCATCGCGCCGACCACGTGGAATTTTTCGCCGCGCGACATGGATGGAAAGCCGGGCGCACTAGAACTCGCGCTTGAAGGCGCGCCCGTGCGCAAGGGGGAGAAGGAGCCGGTAGCAGTTCAGCACATCGTGCGGTCCTTCGATCCGTGCCTCGTGTGCACGGTGCACTAGCAAGATGGACGACATGCCCACTGGTCTTTCGATCCGTGTTACCGGTCTTGTTCAGGGAGTGGGGTTCAGGCCGTTCGTATGGAATCTCGCCGCCAGCCTGGAAGTAACCGGCAGGGTTCTCAACGATGGTGGCGGGGTGCTGATAGAGGCATTCGGTCCACAGAAGAAGCTGGCTTCGTTCGTTGAACGTCTGTCCCTGGATGCCCCGCCGCTGGCGCGTGTCGATGCTGTGAGTGCAAAGCCGATGGACGGCGATGCGCCCGAAACCTTCGAGATCGCCGCGAGTGAGGGCGGTGCAGTCTCCACAGGCATCGTGCCGGATGCGGCGACCTGTCCGGCCTGTCTCGCGGATATCCGCGACCCCGAAAACCGGCGCTATCGCTACCCCTTTACCAACTGCACCCATTGCGGTCCGCGTCTCTCCATCGTCGAGAAGATCCCCTATGACAGGGCAACCACGTCGATGCGGATGTTTCCCATGTGCGAGGAATGCGGGGAGGAATACGAGAATCCGGCGGACCGGCGCTTTCATGCCCAGCCGAATGCCTGCCCGGTGTGCGGGCCGCGCATCTGGCTCGAGGACGCTAGCGGGGAGGTCGCTTCAGATGACGTGATCGGGGCAGCGGCGAAGCTGTTGCTCGACGGCAGGATAGTGGCAATACGCGGCCTCGGCGGTTTTCACCTGGCCTGTGATGCGACAAGCGAAGTGGCAGTCCAGCGATTGCGTGAGCGCAAGCGGCGCGACGCAAAGCCGCTAGCCTTGATGTTGCCGGACATCGAAACCGCGCGCCTTTACGCCAGTATCAGCGAGGTAGAGGAGAAACTCCTGCGTGGGCCTGTTGCCCCAATTGTGCTATTAAAGTCTGACGGAAGCGAGCTTGCCCGGGCCGTCGCCGCGGGCCACGACCACATCGGCATCATGTTACCCTATACCCCGCTGCATCACATGATAATGCAGGCGGTGGACCGTCCTCTTGTCATGACGTCCGGCAATCTTTCCAGCGAGCCGCAGGTCACGGGCAATAAAGAGGCGCGGCAAAAACTCGGCGGCATCTGTGATGCCTGGCTCATGCATGACCGGGAGATCGTCAACCGTCTCGACGACAGCGTCGTGCGAGTTGACGGCCACGGTCCTTCGATACTGCGCCGGGCACGGGGGATGGCGCCCGAACCGCTGCTGCTGCCGGAGGGGTTCGAGGCGGCGCCGGATGTTCTCGCCTTTGGCGGTGACCTCAAATCGGCATTCTGCCTGTTCGGCAATGGCCGGGCGATACTCTCCCAGCACATGGGCGATCTGGAGGAACTGCTCACGCAGGAGGACTTCGCGCGGAATATCACCCTCTACCGGAACCTGTTCGAATTCGAGGCGGAGTTGTTGGCTGCGGACTTGCACGGAGGCTATTTTTCCACCCGGATGGCGCAGGAAGCCTCGCAGGCAGGATCCGGCAGCCGATTGGTCGCGGTCCAGCATCACCATGCGCATCTGGCTGCCTGCCTGCTGGAGAACGGTGTTTTGGCGGGTGAGGACAGGGCGGTCGGCATCATTCTCGACGGGACAGGTGCCGGAACCGACAGCACTGTCTGGGGAGGGGAGATACTCGCCGGTAGTTACGGAGAGTTTGAACGCGCAGCCCATTTCCTGCCTGTGGCGTTGCCCGGTGGCGACCGGGCCTCCAAGGAACCGTGGCGCAATGCAGTCGCGCATCTGAAGGCCGCATTTGGGGATGGATGGCGCGAGGCAGCAGCTTCTGCAGGACTTCATGCGCTTGCCAACCGCAAGGACGCAGCCATCATCGAAAAGATGATCGACGGGGGCGTGAACTCACCCTTGTCTTCCTCGGCTGGACGATTGTTCGATGCGGTTGCCGCGCTTCTGGGCGTGGCCGCCGAAAGGCAGTTCTACGAGGGCCAGACGGGTATGGAGCTAGAGGCGATGGCACGGCCCTACATCGGAGGAGAAACTGCCTATCCCCACGACACGGTGCGGATGGGCGACGCCGTGGTCGTCACGTGGGAACCGCTCTGGCGGGCGGTGTTGAAGGATATCGGATCGGGGATTGAGAAGGGGCGGATCGCAGCGCGCTTCCACCATACGCTCATTGATGCTTTGGCGCAGATCGCAGAGAACACGGCGACAAGTTACGGAACGAAACAGGTCGCGCTTTCCGGTGGGGTGATGCAGAACGCAATCCTGGCCGATGGGCTGCGGTCACGCTTGACGTTGCGCGGTCTCAATCCCCTGATGCATTCGCGCGTACCTGCGAATGACGGCGGGCTGGCGCTCGGCCAGGCGGCGATTGCAGCCGTCAAATCAGGCATGCCTGGAAGCTGAGACGCCGGGCTTTCTTCGTACATTTGCGGACCCGGCAGCTTTTTTGCGGTTGCGAACCACGCTTGAAATGAATTTCCTTCCTTGGTTTCCGTTTTGGAATGAGAGTGCGTGTAGCGGCCCTCATTATCGCTATCCTGAGATTCCAATTTCATCCTCGGGCGTCAATCCACGAATGATGCCCGTGCAGAAACAAGCGGAATACGGCGATGGCAAAGCAATTCACACCAAAGATCGTCACGGCAAACGACCTGTTTGAGGGGGATGTAATCTACCTGACCGGAGAGGGCGGATGGTCGCGCGACCACCGAGATGCCCTGCCGTTGAACAGCCAGGATGAGGCGGATGAATTGCTCGGCGTAGCGCAAAAGCAGGCGGCGCGTGCCGTTGGCCCATATCTCGCCGATGTTGCGCTTGATGAGCATGGCAAACCGCATCCCGCGCATTTCCGCGAAGCATTCAGAAGCCGCGGCCCATCGAATTATTTCCACGGCAAGCAGGCGGTCTGAGACATGTATATCTACGATGATTTCGACGAAGGGTTCGTTCGCGAGCGCGTGCGCCAGTTTCGTGGCCAGATCGAGCAGCGGATATCGGGAGCGCTCACCGAGGACGAGTTCAAGCCGCTGCGGCTGATGAACGGTCTTTATCTGCAACTTCATGCCTACATGCTGCGCGTGGCCATTCCCTATGGAACCCTGGATTCGCAAAAGATGCGGCAACTCGCCTACATCGCGGACAAGTGGGACAAGGGATATGGCCATTTCACCACCCGCCAGAACATCCAGTACAACTGGCCGAAACTGACCGATGTGGGTGACATCCTGGATGCGCTGGCCGATGTCGACATGCATGCAATCCAGACCTCCGGCAACTGCGTGCGCAACGTTACGTCCGATCATTTCGCCGGTGCTGCTGCCGACGAAATTGAGGATCCGCGCCCGACGGCAGAGCTGATCCGCCAGTGGTCGACGGATCATCCCGAGTTCCAGTTCCTTCCGCGCAAGTTCAAGATCGCGATTACCGGCTCTCCAAATGATCGCGCCGTTACGCGCGCACATGACATCGGCATTCGCATGGTTCGCAACGATGCTGGCGAAGCGGGCTATGAGATCATTGTCGGCGGCGGGCTTGGCCGCACACCAATGGAGGGCAAGGTGCTGCGCGAGTTCCTTCCCAAGGCCGATCTACTGCCGTACCTGGAAGCTGTCCTGCAGACCTACAACCTCGCCGGCCGCCGGGACAACAAGTACAAGGCGCGTATCAAGATACTCATCCACGAAGGCGGGCTTGACGATTTCCGAGCACGCACCGAGCAGGCATTCGAGACGATCCGAAAGGATTTCGCCGGTCCATCCGACGAACTTGCTGCGAACATTGCACGATATTTCGAACCGCCGGAGTTCAACAATGTGCGCTCGCACGGCTTCGAAAAGGCGCTGGAAGCCAATCCGGCCTTCCGCAGCTTCTTCGAAACCAATGTGACAGAGCATCGCAATCCAGCCTATGCAATCGTCACCGTTTCTCTAAAGGCGCATGGCGCCACTCCGGGCGATGCGACATCGGACCAGATGCGAACAGTCGCCGATATCGCCGAACGCTACGGCCACGACGAGATCCGGGTCAGCCATGAACAGAACCTGATCCTGCCGCATGTTCGCAAGGCCGACCTTCCGGCTGTCTACGCGCTTCTTGTCGATGCCGGACTGGCCACGGCCAACGCCGGTCTGCTCTCCGACATCATTGCTTGCCCCGGAATGGACTATTGCGCACTGGCAACGGCGCGCTCAATTCCCGTCGCGCAGGAGATTGCCCAGCGCTTCGATGAATTGAAGCTGGAACACGAGATTGGCCCTTTGAAGATCAAGATTTCCGGCTGCATCAATGCCTGCGGACATCACCATGTCGGACATATCGGCATTCTCGGTCTCGACCGGGCAGGGGTTGAAAACTACCAGATCACACTGGGCGGCGATGCATCGGAAGCCTTTGCGCTCGGTGAACGCGTTGGACCCAGTTTTCCGGCTGATCGCATCGTCCCTGCCATAGATACGATTGTCACGACCTATCTCGAAATCCGCGAGAGCGAAGAAGAGACGTTCCTCGAAACCTACCGGCGCACCGGTTCGGCTCCCTTCAAACAGGCTCTCTACCCCGAGGAAAACCGCCATGCGGCATGAACCGATAGTATCGCCAGCGGCGCTGGATTCCGGCGTGCAGTCTCATGAGTGGATGGTGGACTCTGCCAGGCTTGCGTTGAGAAAGGCGCTCGTGGACCGGCAATTCGGGCGTGCTGCGGTGGTTTCATCGTTCGGCGCGGAGTCTGCGGTTCTGCTTCATCTGGTAGCAGGGATTTCATCCGATACACCGGTGCTGTTCGTCGATACGCAGATGATGTTCCAGGAAACGCTGGACTACCAGCTCGAACTTTCCGCGAAACTGGGCCTTACGGATGTGCGGCGGATATCCCAGAAGACGGAGATGCTGCGGCGGGAAGACGTGTTCGGCAGGCTGCACCTCAAGGATACAGATGCCTGCTGCCATCTGAGAAAGAAGCTGCCGCTCGATGAAGCGCTGGCGCAGTTCGATTGCTGGATCAATGGCCGGAAACGGCATCAGTCGGCTACACGGCATGGATTGCGTCCGTTTGAAACCGACGATGCGGGCAGGCTCAAGGTCAATCCGCTTGCCTACTGGGAGCGTGAGGACATCGAACGTTACATGGAAGCGCATGATTTGCCCTGGCATCCGCTGGTGGCCGAGGGCTTCACCTCAATCGGCTGCGCACCCTGCACAAGGTTGCCGGTTGATGCCAATGACACGCGCAGCGGACGTTGGGCCGGAGAGGAAAAGACCGAATGCGGTATCCACATTTCCGGCGGCATCGTAACCCGAAAGGCTGGCTGACATGACCGTGATCATCAGAAACGGCGAGATCGCCGAGGACCACTTCAAGGGCAGGTTCGCCTGCTTCGGCGACGGGATCGCAGTGCCGGTTGGTGCTGACACAGATGAGAAAGGTCTCGATGTGCCTTCCTCGATAGATCCCGACGAACTCGTCGGACTTGCCTTTGGCTTTTCGGCCGTGCGGATCGATTTCCCGTCCTTTGCCGACGGCCGTGGCTTCTCGCTTGCTGCGCGGTTGCGCAGAGGGGGCTTCAAAGGACTTCTCCGAGCAAGGGGTCACCTGATATCGGACCAGTATCCAATGGCGATCCGGTCGGGTTTCGATGAGATTGAAATCAGCCGGGAAATGCTCGAGCGCCAGCCTGTCGAACTCTGGGCAGAAGCACTGCAGCGCGTGGAGGGCACCTATTTCCAACGGCTTTGCGCGCGCCGGCCCGTACGCGAAGCAGCCTGAACCATCTACGGAACAGATAGAAATGAACACTCCCATTATGCGCAGCGATGCGCAGGCAACGGGCCTGCATCCCGACGCCCAGATTGTCACCAGCGTCACCCACTGGACCGACAGGTTATTCTCGTTTCGCCTGACCCGGCCTCGCAGCCTGCGCTTCCGCTCGGGTGAGTTCGTGATGATCGGACTTGCAGGCGATAACGGCAAGCCGCTGCTGCGTGCATATTCCATCGCATCGCCAAGCTGGGACGACGAACTCGAATTCTATTCGATCAAGGTGCCAGATGGTCCGCTGACATCGCGGTTGCAGAACATTCAGCCCGGACAGGCGGTGATCGTTCGTCCGAAACCCACGGGCACACTCGTGCTGGACGCGCTGCTGCCGGGCAAACGCCTCTGGATGATTGCCAGTGGCACGGGCATCGCGCCCTTTGCCTCGCTTGTCAGGGACCCTGAGGTGCACCAAAGCTATGACGAGATCATCCTGACGCATACTTGCCGCGAAGTCGGCGACCTGGCGTATGGCAGGCATCTTGTCGAGGCGCTGAAGGACGACCCGCTTGTCGGGGAGTTCGCTTCGCAGAAGGTGAAGTATTATCCCACGACGACGCGCGAGGCATCACCGACGCAGGGGCGCATCACGGATCTGTTGCAAAGCGGGAAGGCCTATTCGGACCTTGGCGTTGCGCCGCTCGCTCCGTCAGCCGACAGGGTGATGATCTGCGGTTCCATGGGGCTGAACAGGGAGATCGCTGCGATATGCGAGGCGGCAGGACTGGAAGAAGGCTCCAATTCGAAGCCCGGCACATACGTGCTGGAGAAAGCCTTCGTCGGCTAGATCGTTTCACCTTCAGGTGGAAACGAAATTTTTCGGCAAGCGACGGAAATTATTAGCGTATTTCGATCTTGGCGACTCCGTCAAAATCGAAATTGCTCTTGATCTGCCGGAGGTTGCAAAACCGCGGGGGGCTGGGTCCGGACTTGCGGCTACGTCCAGACCGGATGCGTCCCACTTCGGTGTTATTTCAAGGGAAGTTCGCCGGCGATGATCACGCTTCGCGGTGGCACTGCCAATCTTCCCGCAAGTTGAGTTTCCGCCACGAGATCCTGCCATGTGTGGCCGTTGCGAGCGGGCAATTGAAACGTCGGTTCCATGTCATCGCGATTGATACCAATGAGCAGGCGCGGGCCGTCCACCTCATCTGGATGCGCCAGCACCATCATTAGCGCTCCTCCCTGCGGGTTCTCCCATTCTTCCGCGCCGAGTGGCAGGCCTGAAGGCGAAAGCCATTCGACATCTGTGAATGTGTGGCCAGGCAAGGGATTTCCCGTCAGCAATTCGGTACGTCCCAGATGTGGCCAGTCTTGGCGGATCGTGGAAAGACCAGCGGCAAGTTCCTCAAGTGCCGTGTCACGATCCTGCCAGTTCACCCAGGTGATCGCGTTATCCTGGCAGTAGGCATTGTTGTTGCCCTGTTGTGAGCGGCCGAATTCATCGCCCGCCGTTAGCATGATCGTGCCACGCGAAACGAAAAGCAGCGTCAGAAGTGATGCAATATCGCGTCTGCGGCGTTGCCCGACTTCCGGATCGTCCGTTGCGCCTTCCACACCATTGTTCCAGGAGAAATTCTCGTTGTGGCCGTCGCGGTTTTCCTCGCCATTGGCCGCGTTGTGCTTGTGTTCATGGGAAACAAGGTCTGCCAGCGTGAAACCATCGTGGGCTGCGATGAAGTTGACACTTCTGGTGCATTCACCTGCAAAGATGTCGGAAGAACCGGCCATCGCGGTAGCGAGTTGCCCAAGCATGTGGTCATCGCCGCGCCAGAACCGTCTGATCGTGTCGCGATAGCGGTCGTTCCACTCGAGAAACGATTCCGGGAAATGTCCCAGTTGATATCCTCCGGGGCCGATGTCCCAGGGTTCGGCAATCAGCAGCCTGTCTCGAAGTACGGGATCGGCATTGATCGCGTTCAGGAGTGCGGCGTTGCGCCTGAAACCATGTGCCGAGCGGCCCAGAACGGGGGCCAAATCGAAACGGAAACCTTCGACACCGCCCGCCAGGACAAAATGCCGGAGTGCATCGGTTATCAACCGCACCATGAATGGATGCTGGCAATCGATGGTATTTCCGGTACCCGTGTCGTTGACAAGAACGTGGTGCCCGTCATGGCGGTATGCCTGGTTGTTGCAGAGTCCGCGCAGCGAGAGGGTCGGGCCCTGCAGGTCGCTTTCGCCCGTGTGGTTGAACACGAGATCAAGGACGACGCCGATGCCTTCTGCACGCAGAGCGGTGGTCAGGTTCGCAAGATCCTCAATGCCGCCGGGTGTCAGTCTCGGGTCGAGCGCCATCAGGGTTGCCGGGTTGTAGCCCCAGGCATTGGTCAGGCCGAGCGGCGGAAGATGGCGCTCGTCGATCCATGCCGTGACCGGCATCAATTCGATGGCGCTGGCGCCGATCTTCTTGAAATGCGCGATGGCCGCCGGATGAGAGAGTGCGGCCAGCGTGCCGCGCATTTCCTCAGGTATGTCGGGATGCAGCCGGGTGAACCCGCGGACATTGAGTTCATAAATCAGGCCGCCTGGCGCAAACAGCCGGGCATGGGCTTCGCTAATGGCCGTTGGGGTTTCTACGATGGATTTTGGCACGAGCGCAGCCGTATCGATGCTGCTGAAGCGCGGGGCGGCAAGTTCCGCATGATACGCGAACGGCCGGTCGATCCGGGTGGCGAATGGGTCGACAAGCAATTTGGCAGGGTCGAACCAGAAACCCTTTTGCGGGTCATGCGGTCCATCCGCGCGAAACCCGTAGCGCTGGCCGGGGCCAATGCCTTCAACCGTCATTGACCAGATTCCGCTGCGATCCTTTCGCATCGGAATACGGCTGGTTTCGCGGCCATCCTGGTCAAAAAGGCAGACGGCGAGCGAAGTCGCATCCGGCGTGTAGACGCCGAAATCTATTCCGCTTGCGGTTGGAATGGCTCCAAGTTTGCCGTGAAGAATTGTCACGTGATAACGGTGGGTGCGTCGCGTCCGGTCAGTTTGGCTATTTGAGCGATTTCATCTGCGGCGGCGATAAGATCGGCCAGGGCTTCCTGCGTGTCGATACCGTGAAGTGCGGGGTCGGGTTCGTATCGCTCGATGTAAACGCGAAGCGTTGCGCCGGAGGTTCCCGTGCCGGACAGGCGATAGACGATACGCGAACCGCCTTCGAACAGGATGCGCACGCCCTGATGCGAAGAAGTCGAACCGTCGACCGGATCGTGATAGGTGAAGTCGTCGGCAGTTTCGATCTTCATGCCGTTTACTTCGGTTCCTGCCAGTCCGGGCAGTTTTTCCCGCAGTCCGTCCATCAGGCCGTTGGCGATACCGGTATCGATCGCTTCATAGTCGTGGCGCGAATAATAGTTGCGGCCATATTCGGCCCAGTGTTTCTCGACGATCTGCTTTAACGGCTCCCTGCGGGCGGCCAGTATGTTCAGCCACAGAAGGACGGCCCACAGGCCATCCTTTTCGCGCACATGGTCCGAGCCGGTGCCCGCACTTTCCTCGCCGCAGATTGTGACCTTGCCGGCGTCGAGCAGATTGCCGAAGAATTTCCAGCCGGTGGGTGTCTCGAAGATGCCGATCCCAAGTTTTCCGGCGACACGGTCTGCTGCTCCGCTGGTCGGCATGGAACGGGCAATGCCCGCAAGCCCCTTGGCGTAGCCGGGGGCGAGATGCGCGTTTGCCGCCAGCATCGCAACGGAATCCGACGGCGTGACGAAGATGCCGGCACCCAGAATGAGGTTGCGGTCGCCGTCGCCATCCGATGCAGCAGCAAAGTCGGGTGGGTTCGCTCCCATGACGGCATCGTAGAGATGGCGCGCGTGAACTAGGTTCGGATCGGGGTGGTGGTGGCCGAAATCGGGCAGGGGGGTTCCATTGAGTACCGTTCCCGCCGGAGCACCGAGCCTGCGCTCGATGATCTCGGTTGCATAGGGGCCGGTCACTGCAGACATCGCATCGAAGGTGATCGAGAAGCCCGAGGCAAACAGATCGCGTATGGCATCGAAGTCGAACAGCGTTTCCATGAGCGCGGCGTAATCAGAAACCGGGTCAATGACTTCCACGGCCATTCCGGCTGTGTCGTAATTACCGGTTTTCGAAAGATCGATGTCAGGTGCTTGCACCGTCTTGTAGGTTTCGATGGTCTTCGTGCGCTCGAAGATCGCATCGGTCAGATGTTCCGGCGCGGGGCCGCCATTGGAGGCATTGTACTTGATGCCGAAATCCTCTTCCGGGCCTCCCGGATTGTGGCTCGCAGAAAGGATGATCCCGCCAAATGCCTCGTACTTGCGAATGATGTGCGAGGCAGCCGGTGTCGACAGTATCCCGTTCTGGCCCACGAGCACCCGGCCAAAGCCGTTGGCCGCAGCCATGCGTATCGCCTTCTGGATGACGACGTCATTGTAGTAGCGGCCGTCCCCGCCGATGACGAGGGTCTTGCCTTCAAAGCCTGAAAGGCAGTCAAAGACAGACTGGATGAAATTCTCGGCATAGTTGGGCTGCGCGAAAACAGGCACCTTCTTGCGAAGTCCGGATGTGCCGGGCTTCTGGTCCTGGTAGGGAGTTGTCGACACGGTTTCGATCATGCCTTTGCCTGCCTGTCGATGAGGTCCTGAAATAGATTTCGATAGCGTTCGGCGCTTGCCTGCCAGGTGACGTCGGTCGTCATGCCGTTCTTTACCATGCGTGCCCAAGCCTTGCCGTCGCGCTTGACTGCGGCGGCATCGGCCACGCCTTCGACAATCGCCCGTGCACTCAGCGGCCCAAGATGGAAACCCGTGGCGATCCCCGCAGCCAAACCCGCCATGTTGGCGTCGATTACCGTATCGGCCAGCCCGCCCGTGCGGGCGACGATGGGTACGCAGCCGTAGCGCAGCGCACAAAGCTGCGTCAGCCCGCAGGGTTCGAAGCGCGAGGGAACGAGAATGGCGTCACAGCCGCCCTGCATCAGGTGAGCCAGCGGCTCATCATATCCGACCTGTATCGCAACCCGTCCCGGATGGCGTTGAGCCGCCTGCTGCAATGCGTTCTCCAACCCCTTGTCGCCGGAACCCAGAATGGCGAGGCTTGCGCCATTGGCGACGATGCCGTCGACCGCCTCGGCCAGCAGGTCCATTCCCTTTTGCCACGTCAGGCGAGTGACGATTGCAACGAGAAGCCCGTCTCCCGGTTTCAGCCCAAAGTGCTTTGCGACTGCCTTGCGGTTGCCTGAGCGCCTTGCGCTGGTGCGCGTGGCAAAACCGGTTGCAAGAGCCGGATCGGTCTCCGGGTTCCACACGTCGGTATCGATGCCGTTGACGATGCCGCTCACCACACCGGCTCGGGCATTGATCAGGCCTTCCAGTCCCATTCCAAACTCGGCGTTGCGGATTTCGCGGGCATAGGTGGGGCTGACGGTGGTAATCGCGTCAGCGGCCTGCAACCCGCCTTTGAGAAACCCGACGCTTCCGTAATACTCCACGCCGTCGAACGACCATGCGCTCGCAGGCAGGCCCAGTTCACCAAACACCTGTGCTGCAAACTGTCCCTGGAAAGCGATGTTGTGAATCGTCATCACGCTGGGCGGGGCGGGTTCGGTGCCAAAGCGAAGATAGGCCGGGGTGAGTGCTGCCTGCCAGTCATGGCAGTGCACGACATCCGGCTTGTATCCCTTGAGTGCGCCGGTTGCGATCATCGCCGCCGCTTTCGCGAAAACGGAGAACCGGCGCCAATTGTCGCCGTAGTCGGCACCATTCAGATCTGCGTAGGGGCCTCCGTCACGTTCGAACAGGCCCGGAGCCTTGACGATCAGAAGATCAAGACCGGCCACCTTCGCACCGAGTATCGACACGGCATGGCCGCCGATGTTGGCAAACTCGGCAACGAGCTTCGCCTTGGGGCATTTGTCCAGCACCTGCGAATATCCCGGCAGCACCGTGCGGGTCTGGACGCCAAGCTTTTCAAGCGCGGCAGGAAGTGCGCCCGTGACGTCGGCAAGACCACCGGTCTTTATCAGCGGGAAGATTTCAGAGGCGACGGAAAGCAGCTTCATCGGCAACTCATTCGTAGATCAATCCCGCCTTGTCGAGCATTGACTGAGTGATGAGGCAGACGCCGTTCTCGGTGCGGCGGAAGCGTTTGCCATCAAGTTCCGGATCCTCGCCGACCACGAGACCGGCAGGTATCTTGACCCCGTGGTCGAGGACAACGCGGGAAAGGCGTGCGCCTCGGCCGATCACGCTGTCCGGCAGGATCACGGCCTCATTTACGGATGAATAGGAGCGGCACAGGACGCCGGTGAACAGAAGCGAGTTCTGCACCTCCGAGCCGGAAATGATGCAGTCTCCCGAGACCAGCGAAGATATCGCCGAGCCACGCCGGCCGTCCTCGTTGTGGACGAACTTGGCAGGCGGCTTGATCTCCGCATAGGTCCAGATCGGCCAGCTGCGGTCATACAGGTCAAGTTCCGGTATTACCTGGGTCAGGTCGATATTCGCCTGCCAGTAGGCATCCAGCGTTCCAACGTCGCGCCAGTAGGCTTCCTTGTCCGTCGTTTCGCGAACGCATGAGCGTGTGAAGCGGTGGGCGACCGCCTTCCCGTTCTTCACCAGATGGGGAATGATGTCCTTACCGAAGTCGCGGCTCGAGCCGGCGGTTGCCGCGTCACGGCGCAACTCCTCGAACAGGAAACGGGTGTTGAATACGTAGATGCCCATGGATGCGAGCGACATGTCCGGATTGCCCGGCATGGCTGGAGGATCCGCAGGTTTTTCGACGAAATCGATGATGCGGTCCTTTTCGTCCACATGCATGACGCCGAAACCGGAGGCCTCGCTGCGCGGGACCTCAAGACAGCCGACGGTCACATCTGCCTTGTCGTTCACATGCTGCTGAAGCATGAGTTCGTAGTCCATCTTGTAGACGTGGTCGCCTGCCAGGATGATGATGTATTCGGGGGCATAGCTCTCGATGATGTCGATGTTCTGATAGACGGCGTCGGCCGTTCCCTCGTACCACTGCGTTTCCGAGACGCGCTGGCTGGCCGGCAGGATATCGAAACTCTCGTTACGTTCGGGCCTGAGGAAGTTCCAGCCGTGCTGGAGATGGCGGATGAGGGAGTGCGCCTTGTACTGTGTCGCGACCGCGATCCTGCGCACCCCCGAATTGAGAGCGTTGGAAAGCGCAAAGTCGATGATGCGGCTCTTGCCGCCAAAATAGACGGCGGGCTTGGCGCGCCGGTCCGTCAGTTCCATGAGGCGCGATCCCCGGCCTCCCGCCAGTACGTAAGCCATTGCGTCCCTGGCAAGCGGTGCTGATGAACGTCTGTTTTCGGCCATTGATAAATCCTCCCGAAATCTAACTGCCGGATTTGCTTCCGGCCCCGTCTTCCAAACGGGCTTCAAGCATGATGGTTGCGAGTGGCGGCAGGGTAATGATTGCGCGCCCTCCACGCGCGATCACCTTTCCGCCATTCCCGGTATTCGTTCCGCCATAGAGTGCGGCGTCGGTATTCAGTATCTCCGTCCATTCTCCATCCGCGGGAAGCGGAATCTCGTATCCCTCGCGCGGGACCGGCGTGAAGTTCGTAATCACGGCGATGGGCGGGTGACCGGGTGCCTTGCGCTGCCAGGCAAACACGGAGTTTGCGGAGTCGTCAGCGATCAGCCACTCGAAGCCTTCAGGCTCGCAATCGCGCGCATGCAGGGCAGGGTGCCCGCGATAGAGATGGTTGAGGTCGCGCACGAGTTTGCTGACCCCCTGATGCGCGGGAGCCTCGAGCAGATCCCAGTCCAGAGAGCGCTCTTCGGACCATTCCCGGCGCTGGGCAAATTCCTGTCCCATGAACAGCAGTTTCTTGCCGGGATAGCCCCACATGAAGGCGTAGTAGGCGCGCAGCGTCGCAAATTTCTGCCAGTCGTCGCCGGACATCTTGGCCAGCAGCGAGCCCTTGCCGTGCACGACTTCGTCATGGCTGAGCGGAAGGACGAAGTTCTCCGTGAACGCATAAAGCAGGCCGAAGGTCAGGTCGTTGTGGTGGAACTTCCGATGGACAGGCTCTCGTTGCATGTAGGAAAGCGTATCGTGCATGAACCCCATGTTCCACTTGAAGCCGAAGCCCAGTCCACCTTCGTGCACGGGGTGCGAAACCTTTGGCCAGGAGGTCGATTCCTCGGCAATGGTCATGACGCCCTTGTGCGATCCGTAGAGCTCTCGGTTCATCGACTGAAGAAACGAGACAGCCTCCAGGTTTTCACGGCCTCCCTTCTCGTTTGGCAGCCACTCGCCGTCCTTGCGCGAATAGTCGAGATAGAGCATCGAGGCGACGGCATCGACGCGAAGTCCGTCGACATGGTAGCGCTCGGCCCAGAAGAGCGCGTTGTTGATCAGGAAACTGCGCACCTCGGTGCGGCCGAAATTGTAGATGGCCGTGTTCCAGTCCGGGTGAAAGCCCTTGCGGGGGTCGGCATGCTCGTAGAGGGCGGTACCGTCGAAATTGGCAAGGCCATGCTGGTCGGTTGGAAAGTGTGCGGGAACCCAGTCGAGAAGGACGCCGAGACCGGCGCGGTGTGCACCGTCAACGAAACGGGCAAAGCCCTCCGGTTCGCCGAAACGTGCCGTCGGCGCAAACAGGCCGGTCGTCTGGTACCCCCAGGAGGGGTCATAGGGAAACTCCGATATCGGCAAGAATTCGATGTGGGTAAATCCCATGTCCACACAATAGGGGATCAGCCTGTTTGCGAGTTCATCCCAAGAGAGAAAGCCTTCGCCGTCCTGCCCGCGCTGCCATGATCCCGCATGGACTTCGTAGATCGAGACCGGCTGGCGCCTGGCGTCCGCGTCAGCCCAGAAATCGCGGTGTTCCTGGTCGCCCCAGGCGTGGTCGAAGTGATGTTCGACCACCGACGCGGTCTTCGGTCTGAGCTCGGAACGGAAGGCAAAGGGATCGGCTTTCAGCGGGAGGATCGTACCCTTGCTATCGACTATCTCGTACTTGTAGATCGCGCCTGCCTGCAGGTCGGGGATGAAGGTTTCCCACACACCGGAGTCGCCCCGGAAGCGCATGACATTGCGCCGGCCGTCCCAGGCGTTGAAGTCTCCGACCACCGAGACGCGGGTTGCATTGGGCGCCCAAACGGCAAAATGAACGCCGCTTGCGCCCTCATGTTCGATGATGTGCGCGCCGAGCTTGTCGAACAGGCGCAGATGGCGGCCTTCGCCCATGAAATAATCATCGAACGGCCCGAGCACCGGCCCAAATGAATAAGGGTCGGCAACCGACCATTCCCCGCCTTCGTTTCGCGCCTTGTAGCGCAAGGGGCGCGGTTTGCGGATTCGCAGCTTGCCTTCGAAAAGGCCTTCGTCGTGGATGCGGGCAATCTTGCCGGCATGCTTGCCGTCAAGGGTGAATGCTTCCACCTCCTGCGCTCCGGGAATGAAGCACCGGGCAACAAGGCCGTTTCCGGCGCGATGGATGCCCAGTAACCCGAAGGGGTCGCGTTCGGAGCCTGAAATGATCGATGCAATGGCATTGGGCGAGAGTTTCCAACCCTCCGTGTCGCTCTTCCCCTTGCCAATGCGGTCCGTCATTCGCCGCCATCACTCCCCAAATTTGCAATCACTCGTGCGATGGCGTTCATCCCTGCATCGTCTCCGCACCCCAGATATCGGCAGCATACTGGCGGATGGTTCTGTCAGAGGAGAACCAGCCGACCCGCGCCGTGTTCAGGATTGCCTTCCTGTTCCAGGTTTGCCTGTCCAACCATAGCTGATCGACCTCACGCTGTGAACGGCAATAGTCGTCGAAATCGTCGGTGAGCATGAACCAGTCATGCTCATAGAGACCGTCGATCAGTCCCGCATAACGGTCGGGATCGCCTGGCGAGAAGGTGCCGGTGCGGATCGCGGACAGTGCCTGCGAAAGTTCCGGCGACCTGGCAATGATCTCGCGCGGGTCCCGTCCGCTGGCGCGCCGCTCGGCAACTTCCTGCGCGGTGAGGCCGAAGATGATGATGTTTTCTTCGCCGACCTGTTCGCGGATCTCGACGTTGGCGCCGTCGAGCGTGCCGATGGTAAGCGCGCCATTGAGTGCGAACTTCATGTTGCCGGTGCCCGAGGCTTCCATTCCGGCGGTGGAAATCTGCTCGGAGAGATCGGCTGCCGGCACCAGTATCTCGGCCAGCGAGACATTGTAGTTCGGCAGAAATACAACCTTCAGGAGATCGCCGACGATGGGATCGTTGTTGACGACGCGGGCAATGTCGTTTGCCAGCTTGATGATGAGCTTGGCGTTGTGATAGCTGGGCGCTGCCTTGCCAGCAAAAATCTTGACACGCGGAACCCAGTCGCGCTCCGGGTGAGAGCGTATCTGGTCGTACAGTGCCACGGCTTCGATCAGGTTCAGGAGCTGGCGCTTGTATTCGTGAATGCGCTTGATCTGGATGTCAAAGATCGCGGCTGGATCAATGCGGATGCCGAGACGTTGCCGCACCACGCGCGCAAGCCGCTCCTTGTTGTGCCGCTTGATCGTGGCAAAACGCTCCTGAAATGCCGCATCCGATGACAGGTCAGACAATTGAGAGAGAGCCTCGGTATCCGACATCAGGTCGCTGCCGCTCACGGCTTCCTGGGCAAGGCGATAGAGTTCCGGGTTGCACTGCATCAGCCAGCGGCGGGGCGTGATGCCGTTGGTCTTGTTGTTGATGCGGCCAGGGAAGACGGCATTCAGATCGGCAAAGACGGTTTCCTTCATCAGGTCGGAATGCAGCGCGGAAACACCGTTGATCGAATGCGATCCCATGAAGGCCAGATTGCCCATGCGCACCCTGCGGTCTCCGGATTCATCGATCAGCGAGATGCGCGAGATTGCGCCATCGTCGACTCCATCCTTGCGCGCCTTGCGAAGTATCTTTGCATTGATCTGATAGATGATCTGCATCTGCCGCGGAAAGAGGCGTTCCATGAGGGGAACCGGCCAGCTTTCAAGCGCTTCGGGCAGCAGGGTGTGGTTGGTGTAGGCAAAGGTGCCGGTGGTCAACTCCCATGCGCGATCAAAATCTATTCCATGGATATCGATCAGCAGGCGCATCAGCTCGGCAACGGCGATTGCAGGATGCGTGTCGTTGAGCTGGATGGCTATCTTGTCCGGAAGGTTGTCGAACGTGTTGTAGGTCTGCTCATGGCGGCGCAGGATGTCCTGAAGGGAGGCCGAGGAGAAGAAATACTCCTGGCGCAGGCGCAATTCCTGCCCGGCAATGTGCGAATCCGCAGGATAGAGCACGCGGGTTAGGGCGGATGCCTTGTTGCTTTCCTCAAGTGCGCCGACATGGTCGCCGGCGTTGAAGCGCTTGAGCAGGATCGGGTCGATCGGAACCGCAGACCAAAGACGCAACGTGTTGACCCGGTTGGCCTTCCAGCCGACGACAGGCGTGTCATAGGCCGTGGCAATCAACCGTTCTGCAGGGCGCCACTTGAAGACCGTGTTGCCCGCGCTGTCGGTGCCGGATGGTTCGACAAGGCCGCCAAAGCCGATTTCGTAGGAGGATTCGCGTCGTTCGAATTCCCAGGGATTGCCGTGCGATAGCCAGGTTTCGGGTAGCTCGACCTGCCAGCCGTCCGATATCTCCTGCCGGAACAGGCCATGCTGGTAGCGAATGCCATAGCCATAGGCAGGAATGCCGACGCTTGCCATGGACTCCATGAAACAGGCTGCAAGGCGGCCAAGGCCGCCATTGCCCAGCGCGGCATCGGGTTCAAGCTCGCGCAGCATGTCGAAATCAACGCCAAGGCTGGCGAGCGCCTGGGTCAATTGGGACTGCAGTTCGAGGTTCGAGATGGCATCGCGCAGAAGACGGCCGATCAGGAATTCCAGCGACAGGTAATAGACGCGCTTGGAGCCGGTAGCGTAGGTCTGGCGCGTTGACTGCATCCAGCGATCAATGATGCGGTCGCGCACCACGAGAATCGTTGCTTCCAGCCAGTCATGTGGCTTTGCGGCCTTGGGGTCCTTGCCCGTACCATAGGTTAGGCGGTCAACGATCTCCGAGGCAAGAATTTCCGGAGTGCTGGTGCGAACGGAGGGTTCGGGCAGCTTTTCGACATTGGCGATCATGTGCGTGTCTCTTCAAGGATCGATTCAATCGATTTAATCATGTCTTTTAGTTCGGTGACGTGAAGACGTCAAACAGCATTTAACGGAATGCTGCACCTGCGAACAGCATTCTGTCAAACGCCTTTGTTGCAATGGGCAAAAATATGCAGTCAGCCGAGCGAGGCGATGATGAACCCGTTCGGTCCGAAATGGACACGGGTTTCGCCGATCCTGACGTTTTGCGACAGTTGCAAAGTTACCGGCGAGGGCAGGGCAAGCTCTACCTCCGACTTCGAGAGGTTGAAGGCACACAGGAATTTTCCGCCGCGTAGGAAGGCGAGAAGCGGCTCTGGCGTGCCAAGGAATTCCGTGCGGCCAGTTCGTAACGCATCGCTTGATTTGCGCAGGGCGAGCATCTGCCTGTAGAGCGCTAGCACGGTGTCTTCGCCCGACTGCATCGACAAGGCGTTGCGCAACTGTGGCTGCTTGACGGGGAGCCAGGTCTGCTCGGCCTCGGAAAAGCCGCCATTGGGCTTGTTGTGCTCCCAGACCATCGGCGTGCGGCAGCCGTCGCGTCCCTTGTCCTCGGGCCAGAACATGATCCCTTGCGGGTCGGTCAGTTCATCGTATTCCAGTTCGGTTTCTGTCTGGCCGAATTCCTCACCCTGGTAGATGCAGATCGAACCCTCGAAGGACAGCAGCATGGCCGCTGCAAGTTTCGCCAGGGATTGAGAGTCTGCACCATGCCCCGCCCAGCGGCTCACATGGCGAACCACGTCATGGTTCGAAAAGGCCCAGCATGGCCAGCCCTTGTGCGCCTTCTCGAAGAACTCGGTTATCTGCCCCCGGAAGTGGTCGGCATCGAAGCGGGGTCCCAGCATCTCGAACGAATAGGCCATGTGAAGCCGATTGCCGCTCGTATACTCGCCCATGAGTTCGATGGAGTGGTGGCTGTCGCCAACTTCGCCAACGAGTGTGCGGGCGTCGTAGCGGTCCAGCAGATCGCGCATGCGTTCAAGGAAGCCGATGTTCTCGGGCTGGTTCTTCGAGAACAGGTGATACTGCATGTCGTAGGGGCGCCACGCATTTCGCGATTGCGGCCTGAAGTCTGCAGGGTCATGGCGCAGCAGCCGGTCGTGGAAGTAGTAGTTGACCGTGTCCAGCCGGAACCCGTCCACGCCGCGGTCGAGCCAGAACTTCATGGATGAAAGAAGATAGTCCTGGACCTCAGGATTGTGGAAATTGAAGTCCGGCTGCTCCTTCAGGAAGTTGTGGAAGTAGTACTGCTTCCGGCGCGGCTCCCATTCCCATGCGATACCGCCGAAGATCGCCTGCCAGTTGTTCGGCGCGCTTCCGTCGGGTTTGGGGTCGGCCCAGACATACCAGTCTGACTTGGGATTTTCACGCGACGAGCGCGATTCCCGAAAATGGGGATGCTGGTCCGAAGAATGGGAAAGAACCTGATCGATGATGACTTTCAGGCCAAGACCATGGGCCTTTTCGATCATCGCGTCGAAATCAGCCAGTGTGCCAAATACCGGGTCGATGTCGAAGTAGTCGGCCACGTCGTAGCCCATGTCCTTCATCGGCGAGGTAAAGATCGGCGACAGCCAGATGGCGTCGACTCCAAGATCCGCAACGTGTTCCAGGCGCGAGGTTATTCCCGCAAGATCTCCGACACCGTCGCCGTTGGCATCCTGGAAGGAGCGCGGGTAAATCTGGTACGTGACGCTGCCGCGCCACCAATCCTTGTTGGTCATGTTTGTTCAGGCCTGTCTGTGATGGATGCGAAGGAGCCGCATGCACGCAAGGTTTCCCGGTTCGGACCGATTCTGCAAGCGTGAAGCCGAGCCTGTTCAACGAGGATCGGTATCGGTCATTCCGGTAGCCAGTAGCGCGCCGATTCCGCGCCACGGTCGATGCGGACAAACTGGTTTGCAAAGACCCGGAAGGGTGCCGACCATTCTCCGTCGGGCCACTGGACGCGGATCTGGGCGCGTTCGGCCACGCCAAGGCCAACGTGAACGAACCCGATATGGCCGGACGCATGGCCGCCACCAACCTGAATGGTTCGCACGCGCGTTTCGTTGCCGCTCTTCACGGAAATCCTGGCGCCCACCGCATCGCGGTTGGCCCCCTTCTGCGCGAGTTCGATTTCAAGCCAGTTGCCCATCTGCATGGTCTTGCCGCCCTGCGCCATGGCTCCGGTATTGCGGAACAGCGAGGCCTTGCCGCCGCGATTGACCACAAGCAGGTCGAGCATTCCGTCATTGTTGAAGTCGGCGATCACCGCGCCACGGCCTTTCGTATGAAGCGCGATGCCGGACAGGTCACCGGCCTCGACAAACTTGCCGTCATGGGTGCCCAGAAGCATGTTGTCCGGGTCGAAGTCGGCAAAGTCCGGCATCTTCTCCACGTTTCCCTTGGCGATGAAGAGGTCGAGTTTGCCGTCATTGTTGAAGTCGGCGAATTCGGAGTGCCAGCCCGTCGAAGGCCTGATGGCATCCCCCACATAAGGCCGCTGAGCGGTTGCCCCGCGCTCGAACGCGATGTCACGATAGACCGGGCGGCCTTCCTCTGCTTCTTCGTCCAATGTCTGGAGCTTGGTATCGCCCATGGAGGTGAGCGCATATTCCGGGTAGCCATCGGCGTTCAGGTCAGCTTCGGCAATTCCCATTCCCCAGATCGTGACATGCCGCCAGCCCTCGGCGGCGCGGTACAAACGGGGAGGGCGCTGCGGGTCCATGCGCCAGAGCTGCTCCTCGCCACCACGGTAATATTGCCGGTCATTCGTCATCCTGAGATCCGGTTCGCCTGAGCGTTTCCAGTCGGTGAACAGCATGGACAGCGTGCAGTAGCCTGGCGAAAGCGTCATCTGCTGGGAATAATCGGGCTCTCCGCCAGTTCCTGATGCCGAAAGGTTGCCCGATTTGTCATCGACCTGGGGTCGGAAAAGAAAGTTGTCGTGGCAAGTGCCCCACGGCGAGCCGGGTGCGGAACGGTCGACATAGTTGCCGAAGGCAAGGGTGGGGTAGGTGCGGTCTTTCTCGAAGGTCGCGGCAAAAGCCGTCGTCCATTCACGGCCTCCGTCGAAGGAGAACTGGCGCGAGGCATTTGTAAAGGTGCAGTCCGGGCCACCCTTCAGGATCGCGTTGCGTCCAACTCTCAGGAGAACGATGTCCTTGTGCCCGTCATTGTCGATGTCGACAGGATAGGCTCCGGTGACGTTCTCAAGCAGAGCCGGATCCAGACCTGTTTCGCGTTTCTCGAAAGAGAGTTCACCACCTGTCGCGGACTTGTTGACATAGAGTTGGGCAGGGTTCTTGCCGCCTGCAATGAACAGATCGGTCTTGCGGTCGCCGTTGCAGTCAAGACCCGCGCCGCCGCCGCCAACAAAGAACTCCCAGGGACCGTCATAAACATGATCGATTCCTGCTGCGCCTGCCTGTTCGACCATGAATGGCACGTCCATCACAAGCCCGCGTTTGTCGCGATCCTGAGTGATGTCGGAGGCTGCGGTTATTGCAGGGATCAACGATACGAGCGCAGCAAGCGCGCCGAGCGATACAGGCGAGTTCATTCTCATGGTTCTATTACCAGCGTTTTGAGGAATGCGATCAACGCCGAGCGTTCCTCTTCTGCAAGTTTTTCGTACGCTCGCGCGGCGTCGCTTCCTTCCCCGCCATGGGCCCGGATCACCTCGTCAAGCGTCGTCAGGTCGCCGCGATGGCCATAAGGTTCGGTCGAGCCAATGCCCCAAAGTTCCGATGTCATGAAAACATCGCGATCGACGAACCGCTGGGACAGGAGTTCGTTGCCCAATGTCGCGATCTTCTGGTCGGCAATGCGATGCCGCTTCAGATCACCGAACAGCGGGATCATGACTTCACCCTTTTCATTGCGTTCCAGTGATTGCGCCCAGCTGAACGAGGAGAGGTCGTAGATCGCGGGTTCGCCGTTCTCGTTCTCACGCAGCGTGCCTGCGGCGTCAAACGGGCCCGGATCGCTGAAGTCGAGTGATTTCAACGGCAGGGCACGGATGTGGCAGGAATTGCAGCCGATGGTGTCGAACACCTGGCTTCCGGACGCTGCGGCTGCCCGCCATTCCGCATTTTCAGGTTTCATGACGGTGGGGGCGTGCAGGGTGGCTTGCCAGGCGACGAGCGCCGAAATGTCTGCCGGCGCGAGTTCGTCTTCCTTGCCGTCCTCGTCGAAGTCGCTTTCTCCCGTCCAGCGCGTGCCAAAGCGCTCCACCGGCTGGATGCCGTGATGCTGGTTCAATGCGTTGACCGAAAACTGCCTGAGCGAGGTCATGACGCCCTTCTGGCTGAAGGGGCGTATGACGAGGTCGGTGTCCACACCATCCAGTTCGGAAAGGTCGGCCATGCCGTCCGGTTCGACCGTGATGCTGCCGAACGAAACTCCCTTGGTAACCAAGGGCAGGGTGGCAGGCTTTCCGCTCTTGCGCGCCTGATCGGCGGCTAGCCTGCGGATCGACTGGAGATCGGCTGTCATTTCGCGGGCCAGCAATTCGACAAGCCCGGCACCGAACAGGTGGTTTGTATTGCGCTCGTTGGAGAATTGCGGATCGGTTGAATCGAAATCGGCATTGCCGAAACCTTCCGAGACGAAGACATTCACCGTGAAGTCTCCAGCCCCTCCCGCTGCAGGCGAATTGTGACAGCTGGCGCAGGAATTCGCGTCCATTCCAGCCATGCGCTGGAATGCTTCGCGGGCCTCGCGTTTGCGCTTTGTCGGAATGATGGCCTGGGTGGCCATTGGCCGGCCGGCACCGTCGAGCCTGGTGAACGGCGCAGCAAACAGGAGTTCTCCGTGTTTGGCGAGGGCGGTGAGTTGACCAGGAGTCAGGCGCCCGGACGGCATGGCGTCAGCGGGCAGGGGGGAAACGGCCCTCTCTTCCCAAGGTTTAGCTGCGCCTTCCTCCCCGGCCAGGGCGGGCGGGGCAGCCGAAATCATGCAAGCCACAGCCAGCGTGACATATCCTGCTCGTTTCATTGCGGGTCTATCCTGTTTCTTCCAGCATACCGGCATCGGCGGTGCGGTTTGGACTGATCGTCCGATCCAGTGCGGCGAGGGCTGTCGAAATCGTTCCAAGACGGGCCAGCCCCACGTCATCGGGGTAGCAATGTATCTCGACATTTTCGTGGGACAGACCGACACCCCGGCCAAGGGAGGCGCGAATCTCCGGCTCCATGAGATCGAAGGCAACCACGCCAGAACCGACAAAGGCTACCGGCATCGGGTCGAGCAGGGCAAAAAGGCTTCGCAGCCCGTTCCCCAGCGCCGCTCCCGCCTCCCGGTAGGCCTCGGCGGCCATGAAATCGCCGGTTCGCGCCTTTTCGACCAGTTTGCGCATCGTTTCCAGCTCGATTCCCACCTTTTCATCTTCCGGCAGCTGCCTTGGATCTGAACCTCCCGCCCGGCGCAGGATGGCGTAGTAACCGGCATAGGCCTCGACGCAGCCGTGGCGTCCACACCGGCAAAGTGCTCCGTTTGGAATGTTGCACATGTGGCCGAACTCTGCGGCCGAGGAAAGAACGCCGGCAAACAGCTTGTCGTGCAGGAACATGCCCATGCCGATGCCCTGGGAAAGCAGGATCGCGGCAAATGAGTTGCCATACCGCTCCGGCTCGAGATTTCGAAGAGCCGCTGCGATCATGTTGGCGTCGTTCAGGACCTTGACCGGAACCTGGAAATGTTGCTCCAGCGCGGAACCGATTTCTATGTTGCGATGGGGCGTAATGGGTGACCACTGAAACCGCGTTCCTTCGGCATCGCTGACACCCTGGACGGCCACTACGATATTGCGCAACGGGCCAGCCATATCCGACGACCTCTTCAGAATCGTGTCCAGCATGACGATCAGGTGTCTTGAGAATTCAGCTGGCGCGAGAGACTTGATGTCGACGCTGACGTAAGTTTCGTCGATCAACTGGCCGCAGTAGTCAATCAGGGATGCCGAAAGGCGATTGTAAGAAACCGCCAGTGCGCCGACGCTCGCAGCGCCGGGATTGAGGGACAATGCCACCTGGGGACGCCCGCGCCTGGTAGGCCTGGCAGCTTCTTTCCCATCATCCTGGTGGCCTGCCGGCGCATAGGCGTCTGCTTCGGCTTCAATTACGTATTCGGATTCACGCAGGGCGCCGGTGATTGCCGTGATGGTGGAGGCGCTCAACCCGGTCTGCACGCTCAAGCCGGTGCGCGAAACGGGCCCTGTGGCCCGCAGGGCGGAGAGAATCCGCCGCTGGTTTTCGCGGCGCAGATCGTCAGATCGCGCGATAACGGTCATGCTGAATGCTCCTCCACGATTCCGCCCCTGAATTGCTGCGATGCGAAAAAACTAATGCAATGCAACATGTTAGCGGGATCAAGATTCATGTTGACACAGCGTAGGGCGTGAGTCACTATTTTTTTCGACCCTCGAATTAAAGGGGTCTGTCCGGCGGAGGTAGGCCGGATTGTTCAACAAAGTGGCATTGCCCAGTCGGGCATGCACCGGGAGGATTTTATGAAGAAGAGCACTCTGGCGCTTGTCGGCGCCGTTTTTGCCATGGGCGTTGCCAACTGTGCAATCGCCAAGGACAAGACCATCGGCGTGTCCTGGTCGAACTTCCAGGAAGAGCGCTGGAAAACCGATGAAGCCGCAATGAAGGCCGCCATCGAAGCCAATGGCGACAAGTACATTTCCGCCGACGCGCAGGCATCTGCCTCCAAGCAGCTTACCGACGTTGAAGCACTGATCGCGCAGGGCGCCGATGCACTGGTCATCCTGGCAATGGACAAGGACGCCATTGGCCCGGCAGTCGACAAGGCTGCAGCCGAAGGTATTCCGGTTCTTGGCTATGACCGTCTCATCGAAGACAACCGCGCCTTCTACCTGACGTTCGACAACAAGGGCGTTGGCAAGATCATCGCCGAGAAGGTGAGCGCTGCGAAACCCGAAGGCAACTTCGCCATCATCAAGGGCGACAAGGGTGACCCGAACGCGACCTTCCTGCTCGAAGGCATGATGGAAGTCATCGGCGACGCTGTGAAGGCCGGCACGATCAACATCGCCTGCGAAACCTTCACCGACGGCTGGAAGCCGGACAATGCCCAGAAGAACATGGAGCAGTGCCTGACTTCCCAGAACAACAAGATCGATGCCGTGCTTGCAGAAAATGACGGCATGGCAGGCGGCGTTGTCGCGGCTCTGGCTGCTCAGGGCATGGCCGGAACCGTACCGGTAGGTGGTCAGGATGGAGATCTTGCCGCGATCAACCGCGTCGCCCGCGGCACGCAGACTGTTTCCGTGTGGAAGGACTCGCGTCAGCTCGGCAAGGCAGCCGGCAACATTGCCGCAGCCCTGGCTGAAGGCACGGCGATGGACCAGATCCCCGATGCGGTGAAATGGTCTGGCGGTGCGAAGGGCGTTGAAATGAACGCCATCTTCCTGCAGCCGACCCCGATCACCAAGGACAATATCGGTGATGCCATCGCGGCCGGACACATTTCCAAGGAACAGGCCTGCGAAGGCGCCATGGACGGTGTGAACGGCTGCTGAGTCCAGCCTTTCAAGAAAAGGATCGCGCGCCGCGCCGGTATTCCGGCGCGGCCGTTTCCCGGCGGGATCAGCCCATCGGGAAGTGAAATGCCGGGGAGGAAGCCATGAGTGTCAATTCCACCGAGAAGACACGCGACAGAATGATTGTGGAGGAAGGGGCCGTTGTCCGATTCCTCAGGGCGACAGAGATCGATTCCCGACTGTTGGGAATGATCGGGGCGCTCCTGCTCATCTGGGTGGGCTTTCACCTTTACGGACAGATATTCAACGGGTTCGGCGCATTCCTGACGCCACGCAACCTTTGGAACCTCTCCGTTCAGACTTCCTCGATCGGTATCATGGCCACCGGCATGGTGCTGGTAATCGTTACCCGCCATATCGATCTCTCGGTCGGTTCCATCCTCGGTTTCTGCGCCATGACAATGGCGATTACCCAGGTGTGGATCCTTCCCCAGTGGCTCGGACTTGGTCATCCGGCGATCTGGATCATCGCGGTCATCGTGGGCATAATTACCGGAACGCTGATCGGAACCTTCCACGGCTGGCTGGTTGCCTATCGTGGTATTCCGGCCTTTATCGTCACGCTTGGCGGACTGCTGGCCTGGCGCGGGATGGCCTTCCTGCTGGCTCGCGGCGAGACGATATCTCCGGTCGATGCCAATTTCGCGCTTCTGGGGGGCGGCCCCTATGGTGCGGTCGGCTCATTCTGGAGCTGGGTTATCGGAATTCTGGCATGCCTTGGCGTGGCGGCAGTGCTGATGAATGGCCGCCGCCAGAGAAAGCGTTTCGGCTTCCCGTTGCGCCCCGTGTGGGCAGAATGGCTGCTGGGCGTAATCGGATGCGGCGTCATCCTTGGCTTCGTCATCCTCGTCAACTCCTATCCTTGGCCGAGGGGGATCGTGCGCCAGTATGCGCAGGCCAACAACATCGAAGTTCCCGAGGGCGGCCTCTTCATCAGCCATGGCTTTGCCATTCCGGTTCTGATCCTGATCGCAGTCGGTATCTTCATGACCTTCCTGACCACGCGCACGCGGTTCGGTCGCTATGTGTTCGCGATCGGCGGCAACCCCGAGGCTGCGGAATTGGCGGGTATCAACACCAAGTGGGTCACGCTCAAGATATTCGCACTGATGGGGGCTTTGTGCGGGCTGTCCGCCGTGGTCGCCAGTGCACGCCTGAACTCGGCCACGAACAACCTTGGCACGCTTGACGAACTGTACGTGATCGCGGCGGCAGTGATCGGCGGAACCTCGCTCTCCGGCGGTATCGGAACGATCTACGGCGCGATACTTGGCGCGCTTGTCATGCAGTCGCTGCAGACGGGCATGGTGCTCATTGGCTTCGATGCAGCAATCCAGCAGATTGTGGTCGGATCCGTTCTGGTGGTCGCGGTGTGGCTCGACACCGTCTATCGCAAGCGCGCGAAGTGAGGGAGGCGATCATGGCAAAGGCATCAGTGCAACAGAAGGCAGATCGTGGCACACCGCTGGTCGAATTGCGCGACATGTCGATCGCATTTGGCGGGATCAAGGCTGTGGATCACGCCTCCGTCGATCTCCACCCCGGAGAGGTCGTCGGTCTGCTCGGTCACAACGGTGCCGGCAAGTCGACCCTGATCAAGATCCTGTCGGGGGCGTACAAACGCGATTCCGGACATGTCTTCATCAATGGCGAGGAGGCGCATATCGCCAATCCGCGTGATGCCAAGGCATATGGCATCGAGACGATCTACCAGACGCTGGCCCTGGCCGACAACGTGGATGCGGCCGCCAATCTCTACCTTGGGCGCGAACTCCTCACCGCCTGGGGAACGCTGGATGACGTGGCGATGGAGGCGAATGCCCGAAAGGTGATGGGGCGCCTTAATCCGAACTTCAAGCGCTTCAAGGAGCCGGTGAAGCTTCTTTCGGGCGGTCAGCGCCAGTCGGTGGCGATTGCAAGGGCCATCCTGTTCAATGCCCGCATTCTGATCATGGATGAGCCGACGGCAGCCCTTGGTCCGCAGGAGACGGCGCAGGTTGGCGAACTGATCACTCAGCTCAAGCAGGACGGGATCGGGATTTTCCTGATTGAGCATGACATTCACAACGTCTTCGATCTGTGCGACCGGGTTTGCGTCATGAAGAACGGCCAGGTGGTTGGAACGGCGGATATCAAGGACGTCACCAAGGACGAGGTTCTTGGGATGATCATCGCCGGCAAGTGCCCGCCGGGAGCCGTTCCCGGTCCCGGTGCCGTGGAAGGGTAGTCCCGTTCAGGGCTGCTTTCCCGCTTCGAGAAGGCTTGCGACCCTTCCGACCACGAGGTCGCGTTCGGCCTTGCTCATGGTCATGGTTCCGAAAACGTTCTGCGCTCGAAGTCCTTCGAGAACCAGGAAGATCAACAGAATGATCGCGGGATCGCCCGCTTCGTCGGTAATTCGGTCGAGGAGTTCGCGATTGAACCTGGCCACCGGTTCAAGAAGGTGAGGGTCCTCGGCGAGTGCCGCGAGAAGGCCCGAGGATGGCGCAGGCTTTTCTTCCAGGCGTTTCAAGCCCAGTTCGAGATAACGGGCTGCCAGCTCGTGTCCGTTTGATTTTCCGCCAACGTGTTCCAGTTCCTTGCGAAACCCGTCCAGATAGTCCTCGACCAGCGCCCGCATGAGGGCTGCCTTGCTGGGGAAGTTGTAGAGCAACCCGCCCTTCGACATGCCCGCCCTTGCTGCAACGGCATCAAGCGAGATATGGGCTGCGCCATCTTCGAAGGCCAGTTCTGCCGCAGCATTCAGTATGCGCTGCCTTGACGTCGTGTCTTTTGACATGGTTCCTCCTCCCGTATTGACTTTACCGTCCAGACGGTACAGTAAATGGCAAAATTCAGCAACCGGTCCGAGTTGCCGCCATTGCCAAAATTTCCGGATTGCGGGATGTTGGCGGGAATCGGGACAATATCGGACCAGGAACGGTCCGATCTGGCATTCCTGCGTTTCGGATGGCGCACATCTGCCAGCCAGAAACAGAAAACGGATTTCATCGCATGATCAAGCGCTTCATCATTGCTTTCATTTTGCTCGTGCTCATCGTCGGCGGGCTGGTAGGCTTCAATATTTTCAGGGATCAGGCCATCCAGGGCTTCTTTGCAAACATGAAGCGCCCGCCGGTCACCGTTTCAACATCCGAAGTGGATGCCGTCGAATGGCAGCCGACACTCAGGGCAATCGGAACCGTGAATGCAGCACGCGGTGTCGACCTGACGATGGAGGTCTCCGGTGTGGTGAAGGAGATCCTGTTCGAAGCCAACCAGCAGGTGAAACTGGAAGAAGTGCTTGTTCGTCTTGATGACGAAGTGCAGCAAGCCGATCTGGATGCGGCCAAATCGCAGGACGAGCTCAACCAGCTGGCTCTGAAGCGTGCCAAGGAATTGCAGAGCAGGGGAGTGGGAACGCAGTCCACTCTCGACGGTGCCGAAGCAGCGGCGACGGCATCATCGGCCCAGTTGGCAAAGCTTCAGGCGGTGCTCGACCAGAAGCTCCTGACAGCGCCCTTCAACGGTACGATCGGCATTCCACGCATTGACATCGGCCAGTATGTCTCGCCCGGCACGGTCGTTGCCACCTTGCAGGATCTCGGTACCATGCGTGTCAATTTCACCGTGCCCGAGCAGCAGTTCGACGTTCTTAAGATCGGTCAGTCGGTCAGGATCGGCCTGACCGAGGACGATCTTCCCTTTACCGGCAAGATTACCGGCATCGATCCGAAGATCGATCCTGCCACCCGGCTGGTTTCGGTTCGTGCCGAGATCGACAACCCCGACGGCAAGCTCAACCCCGGGCAGTTCGTGCGCGTGCGCGTCGAGTTGCCTGTCGAACAGGACGTGATCGTGATCCCGCAGACGGCACTGGTTGCGAGCCTCTACGGGGATTATGCCTACCGCATCAAGCAGAGCGAAGGCACAGCGGCCGCCAGCGATGGCAGCGGCGAAACAAAGCCGCAGATGACGGTGGAACAGGTATTCGTCCAGGTCGGGCGGCGTTCTGACGGAACAGTCGAGATTGTCGAGGGATTGAAGCCAGGTGACGTGGTGGTCGATGCTGGCCAGAATCGCCTTTCAAACGGTGCTCAGGTAACCATCAACAATGACATCCAGCCCGCAGTTGGCGGAAAGGGCGCGAAATGAACATTTCGGCGCTATTCATCCGGCGGCCGGTACTTTCGACCGTCTTCGCCTTCCTCATCCTACTGCTAGGCGTTCAGGGCATTTTCAACCTTTCGGTTCGCGAGTATCCGAAGGTCGAGGAAACCGTGGTCACCATCACGACGCTCTATCCGGGCGCGTCGCCGGACCTGATTCAGGGGTTCGTGACGGCCCCGATTGCGGCAGCGGTCTCCACTACAGAGAACATCGATTACGTAACCTCGCAGAGCCGTCCCTCGGCCAGCGTGGTGACCGTTCAGATGAAGCTGGGGTCGAACCCCGATGTGGCGCTCACCGAGGTGATGTCCAAGGTTCAGCAGGTGCGCGGCAAGCTTCCCGACGATGCCCAGGACCCGACCATCGTCAAGGGGACCGGGCGGCAATTCGCGATCATTTACATCGCGATGCAGAACCCGAACATGTCTTCGGAAGAGCTGACCGAGTACATCGAGCGGGTTATCCAGCCGCGCATGTCGACCATCGAGGGTGTTGCCGAAGTGCAGATCATCGGCGCGGCGAACTTCTCCATGCGCGTATGGATCGATCCGATACGCCTGGCGTCGCGCGGCGTTACCGCTTCGGAGGTAGTGGCTGCAATCAATCAGGCCAACTTCCTTTCTGCGCCGGGCAAGACGCGGAACGAATATGTGACCTATTCGATCACCACCGAGACGACACTTCGCACGCCAGAGGCCTTCGGTGCATTGCCGTTGAAATCGAATGGCGACGAGGTGGTGAGGCTGCGCGATGTCGCCGATATCGAGCTGGCAGCCGAAAGCACCGACACGGTGGTCAAGTTCAACGGCAAGCCGGGTACGTTCATCGGCGTGTTTCCGACACCTGCTGCCAACCCGCTCGACACGGCTGCTGCGGTGATCGCCGAACTTCCAAATATCCAGGCGACGCTGCCGCAAGGCATGACCATGGACATGGTCTATGACGCCACCGAATCCATCAGCGCGTCCATCTACGAGGTGTTCAAGACGATCGGCGAAGCCGTTGCCATCGTCGTCGTGGTCATTCTGCTGTTCCTGGGTTCCTTCCGGTCCGTGCTCATGCCGATCGTCACCATTCCGCTCTCGCTCGTGGGCGTTTGCTTCCTTCTGCTCGGCATGGGGTACTCGATCAACCTGCTGTCGTTGCTCGCCATGGTGCTGGCAATCGGTCTGGTTGTCGATGACGCCATCGTTGTCGTGGAAAACATTCACCGCCACATCGAGGAGGGCATGAGCGCCCGCAAGGCGGCTTTTGTCGGAATGCGCGAGATCTCGGGCGCGGTCGTCGCAATGACGATCACGCTGGCAGCGGTGTTTGCGCCGCTTGCATTCACCGGCGGCCTGACAGGTTCGCTGTTCAAGGAATTTGCGTTTACGCTTGCGGGCGCCGTGGTCATTTCGGGTATCGTTGCCCTGACGATCACGCCGGCGATGAGTGCAAGGCTGCTGGCGCATGATGGCGAAAGCAGGTTCCAGTCGTTTGTCGACCGCACGTTCACCCGGCTGGAGAATTTCTACGAACGGATGGTTGGTGGCTCGCTGAAATACCGCCCCGTCACCCTGATGATCGTGATCGCACTGATCAGCGTGACGGGATTCCTGTTTCTCAAGACATCGACGGAGCTTGCTCCCGAGGAGGATCGCGGCGCGTTGTTTTCGCTCATCACGGCTCCGCGCTATGCAACGACCGACTACACCAATCTCTATGTCGACCAGATGCGCGAACTGACAGGGGATCTGCCTGAACTCAAGGCGAACTTCTCGATTATCGGCATGGGTGGCCAGACGAACAGCGGTTTTGCCGTGTGGGCCCTCAAGGACTGGGAGGACCGCACCAGATCCCAGAAAGAGATCCAGACCGATATCCAGGGCAGGCTCTCGAAGGTTGCGGGTGTTCAGGCGCTGGTCTTTGCGCCGCCCTCGCTGCCAGGTGCTGGTGGCGGCCTGCCTATTTCCGTCGTGCTCCAGTCCACCGGTTCGCCGGACCAGGTCTACGAGATCGCCGAGGAAATCAAGCAGAAGGCGCAGGCGTCGGGAAGGTTCATCGTTGTCCAGAACTCGCTGGCTTTCGATGCGCCGCAGGTTACGGTTTCCGTTGACCGCGAACGCGCTGCTGCGCTCAATATTCCTGCAAGCCAGATCGGCGCGACGCTTGGTGTGCTGGTGGGCGGCGGTTCGATTTCCCAGTTCGACCGCGACTCCAACAGCTACGACATCATCACACAGGTAAGGCCCGAATACCGGCAGAACCCCGAGAACCTCGGAGAATTCTTCGTGCGCAGCTCAACGGGCCAGATGGTCCCGTTGTCGGCGGTGACTTCCGTTGCCACGGCGGCTTCACCGGCATCCATCGAGCAGTTCAACCAGCTCAACTCGGCCACGATATCCGCTCTGCCTCTGCCAACGGTCACAACGGGCGATGGACTTCAGACCATCGAGGAAATTGCCCAGGCGGCCATTCCCGACGGTTTCTTCATCGACTTTTCGGGTCAGTCGCGGCTGGAGAAAGAGCAGGGCAACACGATCATGATCGCATTCGCGATGGCCATCGTGGTGATCTATCTGGTTCTCGCAGCACAGTTCGAAAGTTTCCGCGACCCGTTCATCATCATGATGGCCGTGCCGCTGTCGATCTTCGGGGCAATCGTGCCGCTCAATCTGGGGCTTGGAACGCTGAACATCTACACGCAGATCGGGCTGATTACCCTGATCGGCCTGATCACGAAGCACGGGATCCTGCTTGTCGAGTTTGCCAACCAGCAGCGGCAGTTGCACGGCTTGTCGCGCAATGAAGCCATCATCGCATCTGCAAAGGTGCGCCTGCGACCGATCCTGATGACGACGGCGGCAATGGCACTCGGCGTCGTGCCGCTCATACTGTCGTCGGGAGCGGGTGCCGCTGCGCGTCAGGCCATGGGGCTGGTTATCTTCTCGGGCATTCTCATCGGAACCATGTTCACGCTGTTCGTGGTGCCCATGTTCTATACCTTCATTTCGTCGAAGGAACTGAAGGTGCTCGAAGGTGAGGATGGTCCGGAACCGGCCCACGGGTAAATTCGGGAGAAGCAATGCGGGTGCAATTGCACCCGCAGCCCAATGTACGTTCAGGCGTCGCGGGCAGCGATTTCCTCGACCTCTGGAGCGAGGATGAAACGCCATTTGCGCAACGGTCCGGCCATCACGTTGAGATAGTACATTTCAAACCCGTAGGGTGCGCTGCAGGGATGATGACCGCGTGGAACGAGCACAACATCGCCATCGCTTACAGCCATGGTTTCGTTGAGTTCGCCATTGTCCGTATAGACCCTCTGGATGCCAAAGCCGGATGCCGGATTCAGGCGGTGGTAGTAGGTTTCCTCCAGATAGGTGATCCGTGGAAAATCGTCCTCGTCATGGCGATGGCTCGGATATGAGGACCAGTGCCCGGCAGGCGTGAAAACCTCCGTCACAAGCAGCGAGTCGCAGTAGTCCTCGCTCTCCATGGCGATGTTGTTGATGTAGCGCGTGTTGGTTCCCTTGCCGCGTTCGGTCAGGGTTATGCCGTCAGGTCCGATGCGGCGCGCTTCGTGGCCGCCCTTGCCCGGAGCCGCGCAAACAGCGATCACGCAATCGGTTTCCGCGGTTGCCTGCCAGTCCGTTCCATTCGGTAGATACAGGCAGTGTGGCGGAGACTTCTCGAAGACGCTCATGCGATCCCCGAGCACGCCCCATTCCTGCCCGGCACCGGATATTGAAGCCTTTCCCTCGACCATGACCAGCATGACCTCATTGGAACCGGTCTCTTCCCGCGCGGATTCCCCGGCCTTGAGCCGATAGACAGAGAAGCCGACGTAATTCCAGTCCGGGGATTTTGCCGTCCTGGCGTTCTCAGGCGTGATGTGGTGCACCTTGCCGGAGGTTCCGTTTGGCCGGATCAGAAGTTCATTCATCGCTGTCTTTCTCACTCCCGCTCTGTTCGCCCTGCGGTTTGAAATTGAAGAAGAATACGTAGACGCAGTTCAGCCCGATCCCGACAAACAGCACGCCCCAGAAGGGGCTGGCAGTGGCGAATTCGAAAATTCCCCAGCCAAGACAGACCGCGCAGACGAGGATACGTATCCACAGTGGATCGAAGAATGGGTTTCGAAGGTCGAACATCGGTCTACCATTCAAGCATTGGCGATATTCAATCCCGCCTTGCCGCAAACATCGACGATGTGGTCATAGCCCATTTTCGAGTATTCATAGGGCGGCGCCTTGGCCGGGTCCTGTTCCGCCTCGACCACGATCCAGCCTTCATAATCAATCGCCTTTAGGTGATCGGCTACCGCTTGGAAATCGATGCAGCCATCGCCGGGCACGGTGAATGCGCCCGCGATTACGGCGTCCAGGAAACTGCGATTGTTTTCGCGGACATCCTTCACGACGGCGGGACGGATATCCTTGAAGTGCACGTGGTGCACGCGATCACTCCATCGTTTCAAGGTCGCCATCACATCTCCGCCGCCGAGCAGCAGGTGGCCCGTGTCGAAGCAGAGACTGACCTCCGGACCGGTGCTTTCCATGAGACAGTTCACATCCTCTTCAGCCTCGATGATCGAGCCCATGTGATGGTGGTACGCCATCGGCATGCCCTGATCGGTCATCCAGCTCGCAAGTTCGGTAAGCTTCGCCCCGTATGCGGCGATCTGGTCCCGGTCGAGTTTGGGACGGTCATTCACGGGCGTGCAGATCTGTCCCTGAACCGTGTTGGAGCACTCCGCGTAGACGATACAGGGAGACCCGAGCGCTATGAATTGCTCCACCTGCTGGCGCACTGCCTCCCGCTCTGTTGCGACGTCGTTGACCAGCAGATTGCCCGAACACCATCCGCCGCAAAGGGCGATGTCATAGGTTTCGAGATAGGCTCTCAGCCCGTCGGTATCATGCGGCATGCGCTGTCCGCGTTCGACCCCGGTATAGCCGATTTCTCGCGCCTCCCTGAGAGCCTGTTCCATTGTGTAGGCAGCGGTAATGTCCGGCAAGTCGTCGTTTTGCCATGCAATCGGGGAAATTCCGATCTTCACGCTCATTTGGGGTCCTGTCCTGTACTGGTCTAGTCGGCGCGTTGCGCCTTGCGGTTGATATCGTGTTTTTCGCGGGCTTCGAGAACCTGCTTGCGGGTGGATACCTCGGGAACGCCGACCTCCCACCAGGTGCCGCCGGCCTCTGTCGAGGGATAAGGGTCGGTATCGATGACGATAGCAACCGGGCCCTTGGCCTTGCGAGCCTTCTTGAGTGCCGTTTCGAGTTCGCCAATCGAACCGACATGCATGCTCTCCGCGCCCATCGATCCGGCATGGGCGGCGAAATCGATCTTCGACGGATTGACGTGGTGCGCCTTGTCGAGAAGATTGTTGAACTCCTCGCCGCCGGTGCCCATTTGCAGCCGGTTGATGCAGCCGAAACCCCGGTTGTCGGTGATCACGAGCGTGATCTTGATGCCCATCATGGCTGCGGTCGCAAGTTCCGAATTGGCCATCATGTAGGAGCCGTCGCCGATCATGACGACGACATCGCGCTGCGGCTCCGCCATCTTGATGCCGATGCCACCGGCGATTTCGTAGCCCATGCAGGAGAAACCGTATTCCATGTGGTAGGACATCGGCTTTTCCGCCTTCCACAACTTGTGAAGTTCACCCGGCATGGTTCCCGCTGCGCACATGACCACGGTGTCCTTGCCAGCCGAGCGTTGAACCGCTCCAACCACCTGCATGTCGGTGGGTAGTGCATTGGAGGTAGGATCAGGTGCCGCAGTCACTGCATCGGCATCCTTGAACCATTTGTCCTTCAGCCTCGATGCAGGAGCGCTTGCCCGGTGCTTGCCAAGTGCCTTCGTGAGTTTCTCCATGGCCGTCCGCGCATCGGCGACCAGCGAGATCGCATTGTGCTTGTGGGCGTCATAGGCCTGCACATTGATCGCAAGAATGCGCCGTTTCGGGTTCTTGAAGAGTGACCATGAGCCGGTGGTGAAGTCCTGGAAACGGGTGCCGATGCCGATGATCAGGTCGGCCTTTTCGGCCAGCGTATTGGCGCTGGAAGAACCCGTCACGCCGACCGGTCCGAAATTCAGCGGGTGATCCCAGGGCAGGGCGGATTTTCCCGCCTGTGTTTCGACCACGGGGATGACGTGCTTCTCGGCAAACTTCTTCAGCGTATCCGTCGCCAATGAATAATGGACACCGCCGCCTGCGACGATGAGCGGAGCCTTGGCGTTGCGGATTGCTTCCAGAGCCTGCGCCAGTTCTTCCGGGTCGGGCTCGGGCCGGCGCATGCGCCAAACCTTCCGCTCGAAGAAACTCAGGGGATAGTCATAGGCTTCGGCCTGCGTGTCCTGGCAAAAGGCGAGCGTCACGGGACCGCAATCGGCGGGATCGGTCATCGTGCGAAAGGCGCGGGGAAGGGTGGTCAAAATGTGCTCGGGGCGCATGATGCGGTCGTAATACCGGCTCACCGGCCGGAAACAGTCATTGGCCGAGATGGTGCCGTCCTGGAAATCCTCGACCTGCTGCAGCACAGGGTCCGGGCGCCGGGTTGCGAATACGTCGCCGGGCATCAACAGGACCGGGAGACGGTTCACATGGGCCAGCGCGGCAGCTGTAACCATGTTGGTCGCGCCCGGTCCGATGGAGGACGTTACCATCATTGCCCGCCGCCGGCGCATCTGCTTGGCATAGGCGATTGCGGTGTGCGCCATGGTCTGTTCGTTGTGGCCGCGCCAGGTCTGAACCGCCTCGCGTTCTGCATAGAGTGCTTCACCAAGACCTGTCACATTGCCATGGCCGAAGATTGCCCAGCATCCGGCGACGAATTGCTCGCCATCCTCGTTGAACTGGTTTGCGATATATCGGATGGCAGCCTGTGCGGCTGTCAGACGGATCGTTTTCATGCGGTTTCTCCCTGCGCGATACCTTTCCCGGCGTTTGCACGCGCCTCGTCCCATATCCTGCACAACCGGCGATAGTTTGAAGCCATCTGCGCCACGGCAGCGGAATCCTCAAGCGACCCGGCAAACCATGAGCGTGCCACATCGCCGAAGATGGTTCGGCCCACTGCGAACCCCTTTACCAGTGGCTGACGCGCCGCAATGGCAAAACTCTCAGCGAGTTCCGCTTCCGGCGCATCAAGGCCGAGTACCACGATGCCGCGCGTGTGGGCGTCGTTCCTTACGATGGTGGAGCAGGTGATCTCCCACGCTTGCTCCGTCCGCAGTGGCTCCAGCTTCCACCAGTCCGGGTAAACACCGATATCGTAGAACCTCTGTATTACCTTTGCGGTGGTCTCGTCATCGACCTCACCGGCCTTTGACGGAATGATCTCGAGCAGGAATTCGAGGTTGTTGCGCCGCGCCGCTGCAGCGATTGCAGAAACGGCCTGCTCCTGTTCTGCACGCATCCCGGCGTCGTCATCAGGGTGGTAGAAAACCAGAGATTTCACAACATGCTCGCGGGCCCATTCGCGCAACCCGCCCATGTCGGCACCGATTTCCGGCTCGAAACGCAACGGTCTTGATCCCGGCCACTCGACCGGCCTGCCAATCCACAATCCGCTCCCTGCTGCGCCATGGAGCGCCCTTCGGCCAAGTCGGTCGTCGCAAAGAATGCCATAGCCGCTTCCGTCCGCTGCCACCTCCATCGCAGCGGAAAGGCACAGCTCCTTGAAATCGGCAATCCTTTCCCTGGTAGTGCCTGCCTCGTCGGCTATTTCTTCAAGCTGCATGCGATGGTCGAAGGCGAAGACGCGCATTTGCGGCCAGTCACCCCGCCGGTTGGTCGACCAATGGATCTGCTCGAGTTCGGTATCGTTGCGCAGATCCTTTCGGACCACTCCGCGTTTCAGGAAGAATTGCAGTTCTTCCCAACTCGGATAGGCGGGGGTGCAGCCGTGGCGCGAGACGGCAAATGCTCCGCAGGCGTTTGCGTAGGTCAGCGCCGTCGGCCAGTCCTCGCCGCGCAACCAGCCGCGCAGAAGACCGGATATGAAGCCGTCACCGGCACCCAGGACGTTGAATACCTCGATCGGAAATCCGGGTCCGGTCTGGCCATCGTCCAGACTTTCGGGAATGTCGCCCTCAAAGGCGGCAGCGCCCATCGGTCCACGTTTGCAGACGAGCGTGGCTTGAGAGACCTTGCGAACATTGCGCAAGGCCTGAATGGTATCGGTGGTGCCGCCTGCAATGTGGAATTCTTCTTCCGTGCCGACAATCAGGTCGAACAGGTGCAGGGTGGATTGAAGTTTGGCCGTGACCTTTGAGGATTCGATATACCGGCTTTCCCCATCGCCATGTCCCGCCAATCCCCAAAGGTTCGGCCTGTAGTCGACATCCAGCGCGGTGAGCTGGCCGTTTTCGCGCGCGATGCGCAGTGCCTTGAGTACCGCGGCCTCGGTACGCGGATTGGAAAGATGCGTGCCGGTAACGCAGACGCATTTCGCCCTGCCAATGAAATCGGGATCTATGTCGTCCTCGCAGATGGCCATGTCGGCGCAGTCTTGCCGGTAGAAAATCAGGGGGAACGTGTTCTCGTCGCGGATTCCCAGGATCACCAGCGCGGTGAGCCGCTCCCGATCGGTTATCACGCCGGTCGTATCGACGCCTTCCGCGTTCAACTGCTCGCGGATGAACCGGCCCATGTGCTCGTCGCCGACACGGGTTATCAGTGCAGACTTCAGGCCCAGTCGCGCGGACCCCGCGGCGATGTTGGTGGGGGAGCCGCCGATATACTTCGAGAACGAGCCCATATCCTCCAGGCGGCCGCCGATCTGGTCTCCGTAAAGATCCACGGACGAGCGCCCAATCGTTATCAGGTCCAGGTCCCGCGTACCCGCTTCAGCCATGTCGCGGCACCTCCCTTGTGCGGATACGGACACGCGCCGAAGGCACGGGCCAGGAAGGCTGTTCAATCCGCTCAACTGACGATTTCTGATTTTTCGAGTGGCACATGATCTTTTTCTTCAACTGTTTTTCCTGCGCCGCTCGGCAACCGAAACCGGAAGCGCGGCAGCAACCGCCATGCTGGCCGAGATCGAGCGGAAGCCGGCGAAATCGGTTTCCGAGACCTCGAGCCAGACGGATGCACCCTTGCATAGTGGCGACATTGCAGAATCCGTGATGGCCACGAAAGGTATCTGCCTTTCAGCCAGGTAACCTGCCTGGGCGATTGTTTCTGGTGCGTATGGAGAAAACGAACAGATCACAGCCGCATCGCCCGACGTCGCCTGCGCGAGAATTTCGTCACTGATGCCGATGGCTGAATTCACCATCATGTTCCGGATGCCCAATTTGGCAAATGCGTATGCCATCTGGGCGGTCAGTGGAAAAGAGCGTCGCCGTGCGATCAGGTAGATCGTGTCAGCTCCGGCCAATACTTCCGTGGCCCTTGTGAACTGGCCTGGATCGAGGTTTGCCTCGAGGCCATCGATTGATCGGCGGGCAGCGGATATGAACCCGCCGAGCAATGTCGCCTCTATGGCCTCGGGGTCGTTGTCGGATTCGAGATTGTGCAGACGTTCCTCATAGGTGGAGGCACGCGTCTTCAGCCGGTCCCTGAAGACCAGTTGCAGGTCACTGAACCCGTCATAGCCCAGGTGATGCGCGAGGCGGACGAGGGTGGAGGGCTGCACATCGGCTGACTTTGCGATGCTGGCAGCCGTGCCGAGTGCGGTATCGTCGGGATGGGCGAGCACATATCCTGCTGCCTGAACCAGGCGCTTGGGCATGGTTTCGCGCGCCTCCGCGATGCGGTTGCGCAATTCATCGAAACTGGTTGCCTTCGCCTCTTCCATCATCCGCTTCCCGTGGTTCCTCTCAAAGCTGGACCACTATGCCTTCGGCAGCCGATTTGACTGCCGCGTCTGCGAGCAGGAGCGACCGCAGTCCGTCTTCCCCGCTGGGCGAGGGGCGGGCTCCTTCCTGCACCACGGACACAAAGGCGCTGATCTCGGCAGCGTATGCTTCGGTGTAGCGGGTCATGAAGAAGTCGTGCAGCGGCAGATGTGTGAAACCGTCGCTTCCCGCAACCTGCAGGTTCACGGGATAGGGATTCAGAACGGAAACCAGCCCCTTGGAGCCATGCACCTCGGCGCGCTGATCGTAGCCGTAGGTTGCGCGACGCGAATTCGTGATGGAGCATTGCTTGCCGCTGGCGGTCTTCATGAGTACCGAAACGGAATCGTAGTCTCCAAGCTCGCCGATTTCCGGGTCAACGAGTACGGACCCTGTGGCAAAGACCTCAACCGGTTCTTCCCCCAACAGGAAACGGGCCATGTCGAAGTCGTGGATGGTCATGTCGCGAAAAATGCCGCCGGAAACCTTGATATAATCTGCCGGAGGCGGTCCGGGATCACGCGAGGTGATGTGAACCATTTCGACATCGCCGATCTTGCCGTTGAGAATGGCTTGCCTTGCGGCTGCAAACTGCGGGTCGAACCGGCGGTTGAACCCGACCATCAGGCTGGCGCCCGTCTGGTTGACCGTTTCCAGGCACTGGCGGACGCGCTCGACGGAAAGATCGATCGGCTTTTCGCAGAAAATGGCCTTTCCGGCATGGGCGAACTTCTCGATCAGATCGGCATGCGTGTTGGTGGGGGTACAGATGACGACTGCGTCGATGGCCGGATCTGCCGCGATCTCGTCGATGGTTGAAATCTTGCACCCATAGGCAGCGGAAATTGCCTTGGCTGCGTCGGGAAATGCGTCGCTCACCGCGACGAGCTCGGCGTCCGGATTGCCCGAAAGCGCCTTTGCGTGAACCTTTCCGATACGGCCTGCGCCAAGAAGGGCGAATTTGACTGTCATTTTTTCCTCTGTTTCATTCCGGACAAGTCCGGGCGGTCTTGCTTCCGAATTCGATGATCGAGCCGTCGATTGCGCGTGTTATTCCAAGCCGCCGCTATCACGCGGCGTCCTCGTATTCGGCTCCGGTCTTGGCCCCGGTGATATAGGCAACCACGTCCTGACCGTCGGTTTCTTCCTTCAGCAGATTTGCGACGATTCTTCCACGGCGGAAAACAACGATCCTGTCGACCAGATCCATCACCTGGCGCATGTTGTGACTTATGAGGATCAGCGGTTCTCCCTGTTCCTTCAGTCCGCGGATGATGTTCTCCACCTGCGCCGTTTCCTGAACGCCAAGCGCGGCGGTCGGCTCGTCCATGATGGTCAGCTTGGAGTGGAAGGCGGCGGTACGCGCAATCGCGACGCACTGGCGCTGTCCACCCGACATGTTCTGGATGGTGTTGCGGATGTTCGGGATCTTCACCCCGGTCTTCTGCAGACCGGCAAGCGTTGCCTCCCGCATCGCCTTGTAGTCGAGGAGACGGAACGGGCCCAGCCAGTCGAACCGGGTCTTTTCGCGGCCAAGGAACATGTTGTCCGACACGTCCAGATCGTCCGCCAATGCCAGGTTCTGGAACACGGTCTCGATGCCGGCTTCTCTCGCTGCCATCGGGCCTTCGAAATCGACCTCGCGGCCATCAAACCAGATCTTGCCCCGTGTTCGCTGCTCGACTGCGGTGATCTGGCGGACGAAGGTCGACTTGCCCGCGCCGTTGTCGCCCATGATCGCCACATGTTCGCCCCTGCGTATCTCGAAATTGGCGTTTTCGAGCGCGTGCAGGCCGCCATAGTGCTTGGTGAGATTTTCCGTCTTGAGAATGATGTCATCGCTCATTGGCGTTCTCCTCACATTCTGTAGGCTGCGCGGTACTGGCGCCACTGATCCAGAACCACGGCGGCAACGATGATCGCACCCTTGACCATTTCCTGGTAATAGGCGTCGAGGCGCAGGAAGGTGAAACCGGAGATGATGACGCCGAAGATCAGCGCACCCAGAACCGTGCCGATAACCGACCCGCGCCCGCCGGTCAGCGAGACGCCGCCGATAACGGCCATGGCGATGGCGTCGAGTTCATACATCACGCCCATGCCCGCCTGTGCGGTCAGGTTCTTCGAACTCAGAACGAGTGCGGCAAGGGAAGCGAGCATTCCGGCGATCGTGTAAACGAGTATCTTGTGGCGGCCGACCTTGATGCCCGACATGCGTGCGGCATCCTCGTTCGAGCCGACTGCGTAAGTATGCTTGCCGTAGACTGTGTATTTCAGGATCAGGTGGAACAGGATCGCAAGGCCGACGAAGATGATGACCGGCGACCAGCCGCCGAGGCCATTGCCGAGCGTTGCAAAGTCATCCGTGGGAAAGGAAATCGGGCGGCCCTTGGACCACCACTTCGCCACTCCGCGCGCGGTCACCATCATGCCGAGAGTGGCAATGAAGGGCGGTATCCGGGTGAAAGCGATCAGCGACCCGTTGATTGCCCCGGCGAGCGTTCCGCAGGCGAGGCCGACCAGGATCGGGACAATGATCGGCAGATCCATTGCCCATTCGCCGAAGACTGCCTTCGGGTTCGGGTTGCCGTTCACGGTCGCTGTCTGGGCGAAACTCATGGCGATCATCGCCGTTGCGCCGACGATCGAACCGGACGAAAGGTCGATCCCGCCCGAAATGATCACCTGGGTAACGCCAATCGCGATTATGCCGACAATGGATACCTGCAGGACGATGATGTAGAGGCGGGCTTCGTTGAAGATGCTGTCGAAGCGGCCTGCCGAGTCGAAGAGGAAGCTCTGGCCCATAAGCATGGCGCCCAGCGCTTCAAAAATCAGGATAATCAGGATGAGTGCTGTCAGGATGTTCAGCTCGTTCGGCCAGTTCCGTCTGGATGTATCGAACGTCTGACCGCCGGTTCCCTGTGCTGCTTTTGCCATTAATTCCTCCCCGAACATGATGCCAGCGCGGTGAACGGCGGCACATCAGAAGTTTCCCGATGGCGGAATGCCCTGCAGGCCGCCATCAAGACCGGTCTCCGGCCACCACATGCGGGTGGCCGGAAGCCTCCAGCTCAATCGAGCCGGATCAGTTTTTCGACAGGAAGTTGTCGACGTTCGCCGGTGTGACGAGCTGGAACGGGATGTAGACCTTCTGGTCAACATCTTCGCCCTTGGCGAGCGACAGCGCGGCGTTGAGCGCGCCGGAGCCCTGGCCGGCTGCATCCTGGAACACAGTGACGTCGAGATCGCCTGCCTGCATCGCTGCAAGTGCGTCCTGGGTCGCATCGACACCGGTGACGATCATTTCTTCCATGGAAACGCCGGAGGCCTTCATGGCCTGGATGGCGCCGATTGCCATTTCGTCATTGTTGGCGAAGACGGCGTCGAACTTCTCACCGGAGGAAAGCCAGTTCGTCATCAGGTCCTGCGCCTCGTCACGAGACCAGTTCGCGGTCTGGCGGTCGACAACGCTGATGAAGTTACACATGTCCATTCCGATGACGTCATCGAAGTCCTTCGTGCGCTGGACCGCGGCCTGGTTGGAGAGTTCGCCCATGAGGATATAGATCTTGGCGCCGCCGGCCTTGCCCTTGGCGCGCAGAAGCTTGCAGCCTTCGAATGCGGCAAGGGTGCCGGATTCGATTTCGTTGGAGGCAACAAATGCCTGGTTGTCGGGCAGGGTGTCGACGTTGATTGGCTGGCGGTTCACATAGACAAGGGGAACGCCTGCAGCCGCGGCAGCGTCGGTCATTGCCTGCGTGGCGGAAGTATCAACCGGGTTGACGATGATTGCGTCCACGCCGGATGCCACGAAGTTGTTGATCTGGTCGAGCTGCTTGGCCACATCGTTCTGCGCATCCTCGATCTGAACATCCACGCCGTCCATTTCATCGGCCATCTTCTGGATGCCGTTGCGCAGCACGGTCAGGAAGTTGTCGTCGAACAAGGCCATGCTGACCCCGATGTTTTCGGCCATGGCAGACGTTGTCATCATTGCGGCAAGCGCAGTTCCCATCAGCAATTTTTTCATTTCAATTCTCCTCCAGGTGCATTTGGCGTCCGGTTCGCCGGATAGACCGGATTGGCCGCTCAGGGCCTTCCGGCGGTGTGCCGCCGGTTAGATGCGTGAGGATGGAACAAAAAAACCGAACGGAAATCAAGATAAAATTTATATTCCATTTTGAATTCTGTGCGAAATGCCCGCGCGGCGGGCCCTTGAACCTCGCATTCAGGCCCTGGTTCGCCCGAATTGGCGGGCAGCATGGGCAAAAACGGGTGCTTTGAAGGTATTCACAGGTGATTGCAGATATATGTCATGCTGGCTTCGAGGTCGCCGCTCACATCGGTTGCGGCATGCACCAGCGGTGAGAAGGGCTCGAATGAAAACGCACCTTCATACCCGCCTTCGATCAGCGCCCGGATCTGCGCCAGATTGCCCAGGCGATCGTTTTGGTCGACCAGGACGCGGTGCCCGTCCTGCATTTCCTCGGGTTCCAGTCCCGGATCGGTAACGCCCGAGATATGAACGATGCCCGTGTGCTCGGGAAAGAAATCGGCTTCACCAGCAAGGTGATGATGAAAGGTGTCATGAACGAGCTTGAACCTCGATGTGCCGTCCACCGCCTCAATCGCCTCCACGGCCTCGGCTTTCAGTCTTAGCGAGGAGGTGACAAAGCCAAGCGGTTCAACAAGAGCGACCAGCGGGGTTCCGTCGAGCATCTCCTTCACCCTGGAGAGTGTGTCGCGCAACTGGGCCATGCGGTCTGCCTTGCTGCCATTTGCTCCGCTGTTCATGGGAATGAGGCTGATCGTTTCAGCGCCGCTTTGCACTGCCTGTTCGATCAAGAGGGCAATCTTCGCCTCCATCTCCGTGGACCAGCGATTGAAGCCATAGGCTTCCGAAAGTCCGAGAAGCTTCAGGTTCCGGCTTCGGGCCATTTCGCCAATCGTGCCCGGTTCAAGGCCGTCAAAGAATGCGCGGGAAGAAAGCTTCTTGTCTATCAGGTCGTTGCGAAGCTCGACACCGATACAGCCTAGCCGTGAAGCGAGATCGAGAAAGCCTTCCGTGTCCAGTGATAGCGCAGCAATGTGGTTGAGCGCGAATGGTATCTTGTGTGTCATGGGTGTCTCTCCGGAAGTCTCTCCCGCGCCATCTTCGCGCGGGTCGCAACCCTTTGCGCATCACAAGCCGGAGCCGAATTGCACGTCAATTCAAAAGCAGCGGTTCCACTTGCATGGCTGAGAGATTTGCCGGACGCGGATGATAGAATCTCTCATACGCTTTCGGGCGTGTACAGGTTGGGTTCGAGAAAGTGCTGGCCTGGCGTGCCGGAAACCCCGTTCAATGCGGCATGGGTCATCAGGCCGATCAGTTCCGTGCAGAGCCGGGGCAGGGGCGTTGCATCGACCAGCGTTACATAGCGCTCCTGCAGGCCCGCACGGCTTTCCGGGGTCAGTTCGTTGACGACGAGCGCAATTTCGTCTGGCTGTCGCGTTTCGCGGACGGCAGCGATTGCTCCTTCCATGCCGCCACCGGCTACATACAAGCCGCAAAGATCCGGATGGCGGTGGAGCAGGTCGAGCGTCGCCTCATAGGTGAGTTGCCGGGTTTCGAGATTCACCAGCGTATCGAGAATGTGGAAGTCCTGGGCATGTTCGCGGAAATAGCTGCGGAAGCCTGCTTCGCGAAGATCATGCCCGTGCCAGCGATGGCCACCGACATATATGGCCACCTTGCCCGGACTGCGTGCTGCCTTCGCAATCATCCAGCCGGCTATCCTGCCAATCTGGAGATTGTTGAGGCCGACATAGGCTTCCCTTAGGCCGGGTGCAAAATCGGAGAGAAGCGAGAACACCGGAACGTTTCGCTCCCTCGCGGACTGCACGGCAGTTGAAATGGCGTGATGATTGATGCTGACGGCAGCGATTGCATTCGTGCGGCCGGAGAGCTTTTCGATGAGTGCCGCTGTTTCGTCGGGTGCCGACGTGGCAGCGAATTCGATGGTTTCAATGCCGCGAACACCCGGCGCGGTGCGTACTGCCTCGGCGATTGCCTCCGCAAAACGCTGGTAGAAATACTGGCGCTCCTTTTGGAGGATGAAGCCAAAGTGCACCACCGGCATATCGGCCTGCATGCGCTGCTTGATAACGCTTGCGGCATGATAGCCGATGCGGTGTGCGGCCTCGTAGATACGTTTGGCGGTTTCCTCGCGTACCGGCGCGCGTCCATTGAGGACGCGGTCGACCGTTGCAATGCTTACACCGGCTTCGCGGGCGAGATCATGGAGAGTGGGGCGCTTCGGCACGGTTGCTCCTGATGATAGAAAACCATCATTCAGCGATAGAATTCCTTGCAAGCAATTGCAAGAAAGCATGCCGGAATGGGCCATCTTTGCTTGAGCAGGCCGCGGCAGCCCCCGTATTGATGACACTGAAAAGGAAGGCAGGTCAATGACAGCGACGGCTATCGACGGCAATGCGAAAGGTGGTGTCGCAGGGCGGGTGCGCCAGAGGGACTATTCGATGCTGGGTGAGGATGCGCGCCGTGCCATCGAGAGGGGACTGGCTTCTGCCCATTGGTATCACAGCGACATTCCGCGCAAGACCATGAAAGACCTGATGAAACGCACCGATGGTCCGGCGATCAGGGATACGCTGATATGGCTGGGATCGATGGCAGTCCTCGCGGTTCTGGCCGCATGGCTGTGGCCGAGCTGGTGGGCGGCGCTTCCGTTGTTCTGCTACGGGGTGCTTTATGGCTCGGCTTCGGATTCGCGCTGGCACGAATGTGGTCATGGCAGCGCGTTCAGAACGCGCTGGATGAACGATGCCGTCTACCAGATTGCCTCGTTCATGATCGTGCGAAATCCCGTTGAGTGGCGTTGGAGCCATACCCGCCATCATACGGACACCATCATTGTCGGCCGCGATCCAGAGATCGTGTTCATGAAGCCCATCGAACTGTTCAGGATATTCCTGAACTTCTTCGGCATCCTCGACGCGCTTTCGGGCTGGGCAAAGATGATCCGCTACACCTTCGGCAGTATTGATCCAGAGGTGATGGACTATGTGCCCGAGATGGAACGCGGCCGAATGCTGCGGGTGGCCCGCATATGGACAGCCATCTATGTTGCGACGATTGCCGTTTCGCTGTGGACCGGTTCGATCCTGCCGCTGATGCTGATCGGCCTTCCGCGTCTCTACGGTGCATGGCACCATGTTCTGACCGGGCTGATGCAGCATGGCGGCCTTGCCGACGACGTGACCGATCACCGGCTCAACAGCCGGACGGTCTATCTCAATCCGGTATCCCGCTTCATCTACTGTAACATGAATTACCACGTCGAACATCACATGTTCCCGATGGTTCCCTACCACGCCTTGCCGCGGCTGCACGCGCTGATCAAGGATGACCTGCCCGCGCCAAACACCTCGTTTGCCGACGCCTACCGGGAGATGTGGCCCGCCATCAAACGGCAGTTGCGGAACGAGGAATATTTCCTGCTCCGCGAATTGCCGCCGACGGCCAAGCCTTACCAGGCGGATTTCCACATGCTGGAGATGCGAGTTTCCGCTGCATAGGGGCAGCATTGGCCCAACAAATTCCAGCAAATGCCAAGGCCCCGGTTTCGGGGATCAGGAAACTGCCGAATTCCACGATGAGACAAGGGGAGAAGAGATATGGCAAACTGGGTCGAGGCATGTTCTGCCGAATCAATAGAGGAAGAAGACCTGATCCGTTTCGATCATGGAGACAGGACCTTTGCTATCTACCGGTCGCCGGACAGCGAATATTTTGCCACCGACGGACTTTGCACCCACGAGCAGGTGCATCTGGAGGAGGGGCTGGTCATGGACGACGTAATCGAATGCCCCAAGCACAATGGCAGGTTCAACTACAAGACCGGAAAGGCGCTGGGCGCCCCGGTCTGCGTCAATCTGCAAACCTATCCCGTGAAGATAGAAGGCGGTACCATCTTCGTCGATGTCGGCTGAGTTCCGGTACTCAGGCGCGCTGGCGTTCTTCCAGTGCGTCGAGTTCATGGAAGAATTGTTCGTCTGTCCAGTTTTCCGATAAGGCCTGGTGGAACAGCTGGTTCTGGGTACGGGGAGCCAAGCCACCAACCGGAGGATCCAGGTCCAGGTTGGTGGGGAAGGAATAGCCTTCGGCGCAGGCGGAGATTGCTGCATGGATGCCTTGTTCCGTCAGTTGGCTGGAACCGGCAATGTCGCGGATTGCCGGATATAGCGACTTGCACATCTCCTTCCGGTTCACTGTTTCCATGGCGCGCCCAAACGCGGATGAGACCTGCAGGAGATTGACGAGCCGCTGAACGTCAGATGTGCGGTTCTCTCCGCCTGCGTGGAACAGGGCAGGGTTGAAGAAGATCGCGTCTCCCTTTTTCAGTGGTAGCTGTATGTAATTTTCTTCGAAATGGGCCCGGAAGTCCTCGCGCCGCCACGCAGCGTAGCCGGGGGCATAGGCCTGGCTGAAGGGGAGCAGTTTTGTCGGCCCAGCCTCAACGGGAATGTCCACATGTGCAATTCCGCCCTGAAGGGTCATCACGGGTGACAGAAGATGCACATGGGCGGGGTAGGACGCGGAGATTTCCGCCGTCTGAAAGCCGATGTGATAGTCGCGATGTGCCTGCTGGGCAGCGCCGCCCGGCCTTACGAGATTGACCTGTGCAGTCATCTGGTAGTTGGGGCCGAGCCAGGCTTCGCAGACGGCGTCGATTGATGGATTGCCGTGATAGAGCGCGAAAACGCCAGGATCGGCCATGCACAGTTTCTGGAGTGAATTCCAGATGCGATCGTTGGCTCCAGCCTTTGCAAAGTGGTCGGCACCGCCGCCTGCCTTCTTCTCGGAGGCGATGATGCGCTCGAAAATTTCCGTTGCCGCATCGAGGCAGGCAGTATCGCGATACGCTTGTCTGATCACGAGTACGCCGGGTCCGTTCATCAGGACTGCGGCCCATTCCGCCATCAGTGCGCGGCGGCTTTGCGGTGTGCCGAGCAGACCCTCGATATCGGGCGCATCATAGAGCGGAACATTCTTCTCTATTACCGAGGCGCTTGGTGCCATCCCGGGATTAGTGGTGCGCGATGTAAGCGCTTTGAATTCCTCGATGTCGCACAGCTCTTCCGAGAAATAGCCACCATTCGCTGACTGAGCGGACATTTGATGCGAAGTCATTGTCTCATTCCTCCATCATTTGCTTCCCGGCCGCGCACGCGCCTGATGCTTTACCCTGGCGTTTTCCATAGTTCTGCCGGTTCTGCGCCGCTGTTTCAGGCAACGGAAATGTTGCGCAGTATTTCTCTTGTTGCCTCCCGCATTGCCGGGGCAATGCGATCCATGATCGTCAGCCTGTCGAATACAACTGGGTCCTCGGCCAGAACCTCTCGCAGACTGGAGCCAAACGCCATTCGCAATTCCGTGCCGATGTTGAACTTGCACACATGGGTTTCCCGCGCGAGCTTGCGGCGGGTTTCAGGAGAAATGCCAGATCCGCCGTGAAGAACGAGGGGAATATCCGTTTGGGACTCGATGGCGCGAATGGCATCGAAATCGATGATTGCCTGTTTCTCAGTCTGGAGATGAACGTTGCCGACTGAAACGGCCATTGCATCTATCCCGGTCTGCCGGGCAAAACGGCCAGCCTCCTCGGGGTCGGTGACGTTTCCAGGCTCACCTTCGGCATAACCCACGAACCCGATTTCACCCTCGGTCGACGCGCTGAATTCTCGCGCCAGTTCAACGACTTCCGAAGTTTTCTCGATATTTTGAGTCAATTCGAGGCGCGACCCATCGAACATAACCGAGGTGAAGCCGCTATCGAGCGCGATGCGGCATTCCTCTTTCGATGTCGAGTGGTCGAGATGGGCAACCACGGGAACGCTCGCATTTTCGGCGAGGTGATTGAACATTGCCGCGATCACCTGAATTGGCATGTGCCTGCGAAAACCCGGCCCGGCCTGCAGTATCACGGGGCAGCCTAGCGCTTCTGCAGCTTCCACGAATGTGCGTGCATCCTCCCAGCCCAGCACGACGAGACCAGCGACCGCGTATTCGCCGTCGCGCGCGGGTAGCAAGACATCACGCAGGTTTGCCCGGCTCATTTGAACTTCGCTATCATGTCCTTGATGCCGGGAATGGTCTCGATCTGATCTGCATGCTCGGGCTGGAAGTACTGAATGAGCGAGCGCTGAGTGAGGCCGCCCAGAATGGTGAAATAGTACATCTCGTAGCCGGGCAGCACCGCGCAGGGGTGGTAGCCCTTGTCGATGCAGATGGTTGAGCCGTCCATGATGTGGTATGCGTCGCCGGGTTTTCCCTCTTCCCGCTGAAGCATCTGCATTCCCGAACCGTGCTTCGGCCGGAAGCGGAAATTGTAGGTCTCGTCGTGGCGGGTTTCGACTGGCACCCGGTCCGTGTCATGCTTGTGGCTGGGAAAGCCGGACCAGCCGCCTGCTCCTACCGTGTACAGTTCGCTGACCAGCAACCGTCCAACCCTGTCCGCCTGCTTTTGCCCCAGGATATGCTTGATCTTTCGATGGGTCTTGGTGTCGTCCGATCCGTATTGAACCAGATCGATCTCGTCTGCGCGCACGGCAAACGGCTCTAGCACTTCGTCGTACTTTGCTCCTGCGACGAAGACCTCCGCGCTGTCCGAGACGCATGTAATTACCGCTTCGACACCGGTGGGCACGTATACGCCCTCGGGTTCGCCGTCCCAGACGTCGACGCCACGGCCACCGAGTTCGCTGGCCTGAAATTCGCCGACTGCGACGTCGATTGTTCCGGTGGCGGGCACGATGCAGGTTTCGTATCCCGGCACGCTGTAGGAGAAGGTTTCGCCCTTGCCGAGCCGGACAATGTTGAAATAATTCAGCGGAACAACGGCGTCTCCGGCGTCCACAATCGGCTTGTTCTGGTTGTCGTGGGGCGGAATGTGCATCTGCAATCTCCTATGAAACTGGCGTTCCGGGTTGCCTGTTTGCGGCGATGAAATTTTCGAGTTCGTGGGGAAAGGGCATTGCGGGCGCGCAACCTGGCCTGGACACCACGATCGCCGCAGCAGCTGAGCCGCGCAGAACTGCGTCTCGCAGCGGTGTGTCGGCATTGTAGGCGGTTACGAAGGCGGCAAGAAAGGCATCTCCGGCACCGGTGGGCTTGAGAGGATTGGCAGGCCAGATGCCTGTATCGGTGCGCTGTCCGGCATGAAAGGTGGTCGCGCCCTTCTCGCCACGCTTGTAGATGGCGACCCTGCCATGACCCCTGGCGAACTCTTCGGCGAATTTCAGCCCGTCGCATTCTTTCCCAGCGAGAAAGGCGAACTCTTCCTCATTGCCGGCAACGATTTCGCAATAGCGGGCCGCACTGTCCAGGGTTGCGGCAGCGTCTTCTGCCGAGGCCCAGGAGTAGGGGCGGTAGTCGATATCCAGAACGGTCTGGATGCCGGCCTCGCGGGCGCGTTTCAGAAGTGAAAGAACGGCGGAACGGGAGGGATCGACCGCCAACGCGGTGCCGGTCACGATCACGGAAGAAAAGGTGGATAGATCGATTGCGTCTGCCTGTGCGGCGGTTATCTCGAAATCGGCAGCGTGATTGCGATAGATGACGGTTCGATGATCATTCACCCGGGCTTCGGTCAGTGCGAGTGAGGTGCGTGTTTCGCCATGAGAGCGGCTGACATGGGTGGCGTCCACGCCAAATGCGGCAAGCTGGTTCAGGCAGTAGTCGCCAACGGGATCGCTGGAAACGCAGGAGAAAAGGATCGCGTTGCTTCCGAGCCTGGAAATGCCGGCAGCAATATTTGCTGCCGAGCCTCCGAGCGTTGCAAGGAAGGCCACCGCTGTGTCCATTCCCGTGCCAGCAGGCTCGGGCGCAAGGTCCATACCGGCCCTGCCGACAACAAGATATCTCTCTTCTGCTGTGTTCAAGGTAGGATACTGCCCCAGTCCGGCTGCCGGGAAAAGCTTTCCGCTTGACCCAATTCGGGCTCAAGTTTACACATATTGCAACCGGTTGCAAACGCCATCACAGGGGAGAGGAAGATGACCGATATCGGCATAGGAATCGTGGGTGGCGGTTACATGGGCAAGGCCCATGCCGTGGCCATGGCAGCAGTCGGCGCAGTCTTCGAGACGAGGTTGCGCCCGCAACTTGAGATGGTCTGCGCAACTTCCGCCGAGTCGGCTGAACGATACAGATCGGCATACGGCTTTCGCCGCGCCACGAGCGATTGGCGAGAGCTGGTTTCGGATCCGGCGGTCGGGGCCGTGATCATCGCATCGCCGCAGGATACCCACCGCGATATCGCGCTGGCGGCCATTGCGATCGGCAAACCGGTGCTTTGTGAGAAGCCCATGGGTGTCTCGCTTGAAGAGGCCCTGGAGATGACGGAAGCGGCAGAAGCCGCAGGCGTCGTGAACATGGTCGGCTACAACTATATCCGCACGCCCGCCACGCAGTTTGCCCGCAAGCTCATCGCGGACGGAGAGATCGGCGACATCGTTTGGTACCGGGGCGAGCATACCGAGGATTTCCTCGCTGACCCGGAAAAACCGTCCAACTGGCGCACCCGCGACTGGGCCAGCGGAAACATGGGCGATCTGGCACCCCATCCGGTGAATGCCGCGCTTGCGCTTGCCGGTTCCATCGAGGCCGTCAACGGTTTCTGGCAGACGGTCATAAAGGAGCGTCCTGGCCGGGATGGACCGGAAGCGGTGACCAATGACGATCAAAGCCAGATGATGATCCGGTTTGCCAACGGCGCAATGGGGCACATCTTCTCGAGCCGCATTAGTCATGGCCGGAAGATGGGCTATGCCTATGAGATCACCGGCACCAAGGGGGCAATCCGCTTCGACCAGGAAGACCAGAACTCGATCTGGCTCTATCGAGCGAGGGGACCGGAAGCCGAACGCGGGTTCGTGAAGATACTGGCTGGTCCCGCACACCCTGATTTTCTGCCATTTTGCCAGGGTGCCGGGCATGGCACGGGCTATCAGGACCAGATCATCATTGAGGCCAAGGACTTCCTGAGTGCGATCGAGAGCGGGAAGGCGGTCTGGCCCAAATTCAGGGATGGCCTCGAAGTGCTCAAGGTAACCGCTGCCTGCACGAAGAGCCATGAAACGGGTAGCTGGCAGGCAGTCTCAGACAATTGAATTTCCAGAACAGGGATCAGGGAAAACTCATGCAGAAACTCAAGTGGGGTATGATCGGCGGTGGCGAAGGCAGCCAGATCGGACCCGCACACCGGCTGGGCGCCGGTCTTGACGGTTTGTTCGAATTTGCAGCCGGTGCGCTGGACCACAGGCCCGAAGCGGGCAGGGAGTATGGGCAACGCCTTGGCCTCGACGCCAGCCGTTCCTATGGTGATTGGCGCGAGATGCTGGCAGGCGAGGCCGCGCGCGATGATCGCGTCGACCTGGTTACCGTTGCAACGCCCAACAACACTCATTTCGAAATCACAAAGGCATTCCTGGAAGCTGGCTTTCACGTGCTCTGCGAAAAGCCGATGACGATCACGGTGGAAGAGGCCGAGGAAATCGTACGCCTTTCCAGGAGTACGGGACGGATCTGCGCGGTGAACTACGGGTATACCGGCTATTCTCTCGTCCGTCATATGCGTGCGATGGTTGCCCGCGGCGATCTCGGCCGCATTCGGCTGGTCAAGGCCGAATTCGCACACGGCCATCACGCTGACGCGGCAGATGCCGACAACCCGCGTGTCCGCTGGCGCTATGATCCGAAACAGGCTGGCGTTTCCGCGCAGTTCGCGGATTGCGGAATTCATGCACTTCACATGGCAAGTTTCGTCACCGGCCAGGAGGTCGAGAAGCTTTCCGCCGACTGTGTATCCTGCATCGAGAGCCGGGAACTCGAAGACGACGCGATGGTGAATTTCCGCATGGATGGCGGAACGGTCGGGCGGCTTTGGACATCCTCCGTTGCAATCGGCAGGCAGCACGGTCTTACACTTCAGGTATTCGGTGAAAAGGGGGGGCTTCGCTGGGCGCAGGAGCAGCCCAACCAGTTGTACTGGATGGCGTTGGGTGGACGGTTGCAGACGATTGAGCGCGGCGAGGCCGGTCTGTCGCCTGAGGCCGATCGCACTACACGGGTCACGATAGGTCACGCCGAGGGCATGCCGCTCGCATTCGCCAATATCTACAAGGACCTGGCAGAGGTAATCGGTGCCGCAAAGGCGGGGCGTCAGCCGGACCCGGCTGCCGATCTGTACCCCAGAGCCGAAGACGGACTGAGGTCCATCGCGGCGATCTACGCGGTGGCTGAATCGGGCGGGAAAAATGGAGAATGGCTCGACGCCAGGCCTCCCATGTTCCGTTGACGCGAGAACTCAACCAGGAGGTATGTCAGACCGGTTTGCGCAACGTGTCGCGCTCGACCACATGGGCATCAAGGCAAATTGCCCTTGCCGGATCTTCCGGGTTCTCCATTAACGTGGCGAGCCGCGAAATGACCGCATCGACGATCGCGCCAACCGGCTGGTGGATCGTGGTAAGGCGGATGTTCTGCCAGTGCGCCATTTCCATGTCGTTTACACCGAGAATTCCCACATCGCCCGGCGTTTCGAACCCGTTTTCCTTCAATGCACTCATGGCTCCGATGGATATCACGTCGTCGCCACAGAAGTAGGCCTCGCAGGGGGAGCCCTGCCTGAGCAAATCCGTCATTGCCGTGAAACCGGCATCGAAGGAGTAGTTGCCCGAAAAATGCGTCGCGGCGACCATGCCGCCGAGCGTGGAGGCGGTTTCGATAAATCCCCTGTTCCGGTCGATCGTCGACGTCGCAGTCTCGGGGCCGCCCAGGAACGTAACCCGCCGGTATCCCCGAGCATGCAGTTCGCGCGCCGCGAGCCTGCCGACTTCCACGTTGTCGACGCCGACCGTGTTGACGTCCGGCCTTCGCAAATGGCGGGCAAATGCGTGAACAACCGGCAGGCCTGCCTCGGCGAAGGCGGTTGAGAAGTCCGGCGGCAGGGTCGAAGAGGCGACAACCACACCATCGACGGAGTATTGCCGCAGGATACGGGCCCAGTCTCCCGATTGTGTCTCATCGGAGAGATTGACAAGCAGGGGCCGCAGGCCGCGCCCCTGCAGGGCACGGGTAAAGCGGTCGAAGATTTCCAGGAAATAGGGGTTCTTGAAGTTGTTCGACACCAGGCCGATCAGCTTTGTCCGGCCGGTGCTGAGACCTGACGCCAGAATGCTGGGCGTGTAGCCGAGTTCCTTTGCCGCCTGCATCACCAGTTCGCGCGTCGCGGCAGATACCGACGCGCCGGGCGTGAATGTTCGGGACACAGCCGAGCGGGATACGCCGGCCTTTTCGGCTACATGCTTGAGCGTAACTTTCATCGCATTGTTATAGTGGATCGATTGGAGTTCCGCGAGTTCCGTATTGTTGCTTTCAAGAGCTGGTGCGCCGGCTGTTTAGCTGGCAGGAATTGACCGTGTTCGCTGACATCGAAATGGCGTTCAGAATGGCAGATTGCCGTTCTCCTTGACTTCCTTCATCACGAAGAAGGTGCGTGTCTGGCGAACGCCCGGCAGCGCGATCAGCTTTTGACCGTGAAGCTTGTTGAAATCGTTCATGTCACGAACCCTGATCTTCAGGAGATAGTCGAAATCGCCTGCAACCAGGTGACAGTCGAGAACCTCCTTCATCGCCAGTACGGCCTCCTCGAAGGCTGCGAAACTCTCGGGCGTGGAGCGATCGAGCACGACCCCGACCATTGCAAGCGCGCCAAGGCCAACCGCTGAAGGCGCTATCGCCGCGCGTACGCCGGTGACATGTCCCAGCTCGAAGAGCCGCTGCGTGCGCCGGTGACAGGTCGCCGGGCTTACTCCCACGCGGTTTGCGAGTTCGGCATTTGTTAGGCGGCCATCGCTCTGCAGCGCGCGCAATATCCTGATATCGATACGGTCCGGCTCGGCGGCGGAAGAATCTTCCATATTTTCTCTATTTTTGGTCATCGAAGTTTGAAGAACGTAAGGCGGATTAAATAATCACGAATTTAACGGCGCAAGTTTGAAAGCACATTACGGCGCAATTTGGCTAACTTCCGTTGACCCCTCACAATGGAGATCAGCCAATGTCACTTCTGGAAAAATTCGAACGCTACCCGCTTACCTTTGGCCCGACGCCGATCGAGCATCTGCCGAGACTGACCGAGTCCCTCGGTGGCAAGGTCCAGATCTATGCCAAGCGCGATGACTGCAATTCCGGGCTGGCCATGGGCGGCAACAAGCTGCGCAAGCTCGAATACATCGTTCCCGATGCCATCGCGTCGGGCGCTGACACGCTCGTCTCCATTGGTGGCGTGCAGTCAAACCACACCCGAATGGTTGCGGCGACGGCTGCCAAGATCGGGATGAAATGCGTGGTCATCCAGGAAAAGTGGGTGCCCCATTATGACGCCGTCTATGATCGCGTCGGCAACATCTTGATGACCCGCCTGATGGGCGCGGATTCGCGGCTGGTCGATGACGGCTTCGACATCGGTATTCGCAAGAGCTGGGAAGACGCGATCCAGTCGGTCAAGGATGCTGGCGGCAAGCCCTATCCGATTCCGGCAGGCGCGTCGGTGCACAAGTATGGAGCGCTTGGCTATGTCGGTTTTGCCGAAGAGGTGGCCCGGCAGGAGGAAGAACTGGGCTTCAAATTCGACTACATCGTCGTCTGCGTGGTGACCGGTTCGACCCAGGCGGGCATGATCGTGGGTTTTGCAGCACAAGGCCGGGCAGAGACGGTAATCGGCATCGATGCCTCCGGTACGCCGGACCAAACCCGTGCCCAGGTAAGAGAGATCGTTGACAATGCCGCTGACCTGGTTGGACTTGGCCGGGCGGTTCGCGATGACGAGATCGTCATCAACCCGGACTATGCCTATCCGGCATATGGCGTGCCGTCCGACGAGACCAATGACGCCATCCGGCTAGCTGCACGCACCGAGGCCATGATGACCGACCCGGTCTATGAGGGCAAATCCATGCAGGGCCTGATCGACCTGACCCGCAAGGGATTTTTCCCAGAAGGATCGAAGGTTCTGTATGCCCATCTGGGCGGCGCGCCTGCACTGAACGGCTACAGCTACTATTACCGGGAGGGCTGAATCGACGGGGCAGGTGCTGCCTCCCTCGATACTGCCGGGGGAGGCGCTCCGTGCGCTCCAAATCCCTGCTGATGGTGGCAGGGCGGACCATATTTATCTCGGTGCTGAGTATTTTTTCGGCCTCTGGAACCGGTCTTGTGCGTGACGGTGCTGTTGGCCTGCTTGCTGCGGTATAGACGCGAAATCGACGAAACCGTAACTAGCCAGCTCTCTTAGTACTTGCGGTCAACTTGCCCTCTGTGCGGCCCGGAACCAGAATTCGCATGAATGAAGAACGCCGAATTTTCGCCGTCGCGCCCATAATCGACGGGAAGGAGTAAGGCGCTAAAAATCAATTATAACATATATATACATCGACATTCATAAGTTCAGTCATACGAAATTGGGCTCATCCGCCCTCGTTTTCATGGGACGCGCTGAATAGGGGGCTAGGTCGAAATCTGAACATTCGCGCAAAAGTTGCTCTCATTGCGTGGCAACAGACACAGCGACAATGACGCAATGGCTCTCTGCCGAAGGCCCGGCGCTTCTTGATGTGCGCGTGAACCGGATGGAACTGGTCATGCCTCCCAAGATAAAGGCCGGTCAGGTCGCCTCGACAACGCTGTTCGGGATCAAGGCCGTGCTCGATGGCCGTGTGCGCGAAGTCGTTTCGCTTCTGCGCGACAATTTCCTGCGATAGAGTTCTGACGTAGACCGTTTTACCGGCAAGCGGCGCCACGAAGGCGCCGCCTGAACAACAGCGTGCTGCAGGCACAAGGAATACACATGGAGCTGTTCCATCTTGGCAATCATGCGAACCCGCAGGAAGATACCAGGCGGCGCTACGCCATGCGTGAAATGGCCAGGTATCGCCGCGAGACCGGGTTTGTGCGTTTAGGCGACAATGACAACATTGCCAGAGGCTGATTGTGCGGATCGCGAGCTACAATATCCGCAAGGCCGTGGGGCTCGACTGGCGACGTGATCCGGATCGGATTGTTGATGTCCTGGGCGAGATCGATGCGGATATCGTGGTTTTGCAGGAAGCTGACCGGCGGATGGGCGCGCGTGCAGGTGTGTTGCCCCTAGATCGCCTGGAAACCGAACTTGACTACGTCATGACGGACGTTTCACTTCGCCCGCTCAGTCATGGCTGGCATGGAAATGCGATACTCGTTCGATCAAGTTTCACTGATCTCGTTGCCGGACGGATAGAGTTGCCAACGATTGAGCCGCGAGGGGCGGTTTCAGTTAAGCTGAGGCAACCGGATCTTGAAGTGATAGGCGTTCACCTTGGCCTGACGCCCGGCATGCGTCGCAGACAGATGTCAACGCTGCAAGAGATGCTGGGAGAGAGCGATCGTCCCGTGTTGCTGGCGGGGGATTTCAATGAATGGAATTCCAGCCGTTTACCGTTCGGTGAGTCTGCAACCGTCGTTTCTCCGGGACTTACCTTCCATGCAAGCCGGCCGACGGCAGCGTTAGACAGGTTTGTTCTCGGGCGAGGGTTGCGGGCAGTATCGGCGCATGTTCATCATTCCTCTCTTGCGAAAATTGCATCGGATCATCTGCCCATCGTGGTCGAGATTGCATTCACGGAGGCCACATGACGGCGGCGTTCCTGCTTACTCTTCACCTGCTGATCATCATCGGATTTACACTCCGCATATTGCTCAGGGATGATCTTTCTCCGCAGGCGCGACTGGCGTGGTTCGTTGTCCTCACGGTTCTGCCGTACATAGGGAGCGTCATCTATTTTCTATTTGGCGAAATCGATGTTGGGAACCACGCGAACAAGCGTCACAAAGAAGTTTTCGACAAAATTCGCGCCAAGGCTTCCCATCTCATGGGAACGCCCGATGACACAGAACGACTGATTGATCCGCTTTACCGACCAGCTTTTCGATATTCGGGTTCGATCAACGGATTTCACCCGGTGGCTGGCAGCCATGCCGAATTGATGGACGATGCTGCTGCCACGAATGCGCGTCTCATCGCCGATATCGATGCTGCACAAAGTCATGTTCAAGTGCTCTATTACATTTGGCTGAATGACCATACCGGAACGGACATCGCGCACGCCTTGATCCGCGCAGCGGAACGCGGGGTTACCTGCCGGGCAATGGCTGACGGCCTGGGATCGCGCGCCTTTATCAAGTCGCCACTTTGGCAGCAGATGAAAGATGCCGGTGTGCAGCTGGCGGTGGCCCTGCCGCTGGACAATCTGTTCCGCACCTTGCTGAAAAGCCGCGTAGATCTGCGCAATCACCGCAAGATCACGGTCATTGATAGCAAGATCACCTATTGCGGCAGCCGAAACTCCGCTGACCCGGAATTCCTGGTCAAAGCCAGATATGCGCCTTGGGTCGATATCATGCTGCGGTTTGAAGGTTCCGTTGTCGCGCAGAATGAATTGTTGTTCATCAGTGACTGGATGCAGGCAACCGGCGAAGCTCTTGATGGCTTCTCCATTACCTCAAGCCCGATACAATATGGGTTTCCTGCGCAGGTGATGGGGGATGGTCCGACCGAGCGCCGGGGTGCCACACCCCAGCTCTTCTCCGCCCTCATTGCATGCGCGCAGGACAGCTTGACGCTCTCAACCCCGTATTTCGTGCCGGATGCGACCGTGCTGGAGGCCTTGTGTTCTGCTGCTCATCGCGGAGTAACGGTTACGCTGATCTTTCCCAAAGTGAACGACAGCTGGATCGTTGCAGCGGCAAGCCGAAGCTACTATCACAAACTGCTGTCGGCCGGATGCGAAATACACGAGTTCAAGGGTGGGCTCCTGCATGCCAAGACACTCACAATTGACGGCAAAGTGTCTCTTATCGGATCGTCGAATCTCGATATTCGCAGCTTCGATCTGAACTATGAAAACAACATACTTCTGCAAGATCGTGGTGTGACAGGCGCCGTGCGAGATCGCCAGGAGGATTATATCGCTCAATCTGATCCCGTGAGCCTTGGTCTGGTTGCAGCATGGCCATGGCACAGGCGCATCTGGAACAACGTGATTGCCACGATTGGGCCCGTTCTCTAAATCAGGTTGATGAAATCCATGTCTGACAGCAGTTGAGCGATGTGCTCTTTGGATAGTTCCTCTGTTGTTTTGCGCGTGCAATTGGCCACGAGGCCAGGCTTTTGAAATAATGAATGAAAAGATGGGTTATCAGGAACAGCGCTTTGCAGTCGCGCCCATGATCGATTGGACGGATCGGCATTGCCGGTTCTTCCACCGGGTCATGACCAGGCGTGCGGCGCTCTATACCGAGATGTTGGTTGCCGATGCGATCCTGCACGGCGACAGGCAGAAGCTGCTGGGCGACGATACCGGCGGGCCGGTAGTGCTGCAGCTGGGCGGCAGCGATCCGGCGAAGCTCGCGGAAGCTGCGAAGGTGGGCGAGGGGTTCGGCTATTGCGAGATTAACCTGAATGTCGGGTGTCCGTCCGACCGTGTCCAGTCGGGCACGTTCGGTGCCTGCCTGATGCGCGAGCCTGAATTGGTTGGCAGGCTGGTCGAGGCGATGAAGGAAGCCGTTTCCGTTCCCGTAACGGTGAAATGCCGGATCGGGGTCGACGAGCAGGATACGGGACCGGCGCTGGATGACCTTGCATCCTGCGTTTGGAGCGCGGGAGCGGATGCCCTTTGGGTGCATGCGCGCAAGGCATGGCTGCAGGGGTTAAGCCCGAAGGAGAACCGCGAAATCCCGCCGCTCGATTACGAGCGGGTGCGCAAGCTGAAGCTTGAAAACCCGAGTCAATTCATAGGCCTGAACGGAGGGCTTAAGGATTTGAATCAGGCATTGGACGAAGGGTTCGGAGGAAATCCGCCACTCGATGGTGTCATGCTTGGCAGGGCGGCATATCAGCAACCGGCCATCCTTCGGGATGTCGATCACCTGTTCCATGGCGACGACGGGTCCCGGAAAGATTTTGACGAGATTGTCGGCGAAATGCGGACCTATGCTGGGCGTCACCTGGCCAATGGTGGCCGCTTGCATCACGTTACGCGCCACATGACCGGCCTGTTCCACGGATTGCCGGGCGCCAGGCTTTGGCGTCAGATTCTTTCGACAGAGGCATGTGAGCACGATGCCGGTCTGGAGGTTCTCGACAAGGCATATGCAGCGGTTTCAGCGCGACTGGCGGCCTGACTTTGCAGGCCGTGCACCGGTAGCCACCAAGCGGCCATCGTGAAATGTGCACCAGAAGTGCAAGTTCAGGCGGCTCGAATTCCGTTCGGGTGACCCGTATCGCTCAAGGCGTTACCGGCTTCGGAACGGCAAGGGCACCCCAAGCCGAAGGCTGAGAGTCGCGATAATGGAAATCCTGGCTCGGGGTAAATCCTGCGCCGAGAAAGGCAATTCCCAAGCATGCAACGAATACTGCTGTCCAACGATCCATTGTTTCTCCTCCTGTGTTAGACCAAAGTATATATACTAACGTCTGAATGTCCAGAGGGTGTCTGTTTCCCTGTCCAACGGCTGCATGCCAGCGAACAGGCGCCGAGGCGCATGCCATGCTTGAGAATGGCTGTTTTACAGGGATTTCAGCTTTCGTTGGCGCCAGAATTGGCTTAAGGAACGGGTTCCTACCACCGGTGCGCATCTTCCATGGAAATTCTCCCCCCTCTATCCGAACTCTATCCCTTCATACTTGCGCTGATGGCAACGGGAGCCGTGGCCGGTTTTCTGGCCGGGCTGTTCGGTGTCGGCGGTGGGGCGGTACTCGTGCCGGTGTTCTACCAGATGCTGACGGTTCTGGGCGTGGACGAGGCGGTGCGCATGCATGTCGCCGTCGGGAGTTCGTTGGCGATCATCGTTCCGACATCGCTGCAATCGTTCCGCAAGCACAAGGCACGCGGTGCCGTTGATATGGACCTCCTGAAGTCGTTCCTCTTTTTCGTGCCGTTCGGCGTGGTGTGCGCATCCATCGTTACGGCATATCTGTCAGGTGCGAGCCTCAGGGTCATCTTCGCAGTGATGGCTTTCGTCATTGCCATGAAGCTGCTCTTCGGACGTGACAGCTGGAAACTCGGCAACGACATTCCGCCAAATCCCGTGCGTGGACTGGCGGGCTGGCTGATCGGTTTCCTGTCGACTTTCATGGGAATTGGCGGCGGCGTGTTCAACAACACCTTCATGACGCTGTTCAACCGGCCCATGCACCAATCCGTGGCAACATCGTCGGGCGTGGGCGTGCTGATTTCCGTTCCCGGTTTCATTGGCTACATCCTGGCCGGTCTGGGTGAGCCGGGCCTGCCGCCGTTTTCCATCGGCTTTGTCAACCTTCTGATGGTTGCGATGGTGATACCGATCACGCTGTTTGTTGCTCCGATTGGCGTCAATGTTGCGCACAAGCTGACAAAGCGTCAGCTGGAAGTCGGTTTCGGCCTGTTCCTTGTAGTCGTGTCGATCCGCTTTTTCCTTACGCTTCTCTAGCCAGGTGCTGGCCGGGCAAAAGCGGTCTGGTCTCAGTCCGTGAGGATAAGCCTGTCGCCGCGGATTTCGAAACCTGACAGGGTATCGAGAAAGCTCATGCCAAGGAGGCTTGTCGATAGCCTGCCATCCTGTGCGACCAGCGCAGGTACGCGTTCCCGGGTGATGTCGCCAATCTTGAGCTGTGCAACCGTGACGCGGGCGGCAAGGGCGCGGCCGTTTGCCGTCATCACCGGTATGGAGTAGCTGAGTGCGTTGGTGTCTATACCGGCGGCTTCAGCGTTCGAATGTGTGAGCACAACCGTCGAGGCGCCGGTATCCACCATGAACCGGGCAGGGGCGCCATCCAGCCTTCCATCCGCCTCGAAATGGCCGTTGCGCGCGCGCACGAGCATTACCTGGTTCCTGCCGTCCACCGACATTGTGGAAACCGGAGAACCCGGAATGATACCTGCCGACAACCTGGACCCGAAATCCTGCAGGTCATAGCGGAAGATGTAACCGGTCATCAGTACCAGAATGATCAGGACCCAAATGGCGGCGTTTCGCGCAGCCTTCCCAATCCCTCCCTGGCGCCGGATCATTCCGGCCGAGATGACGGATACGAGGATTGCCGCGTAGAGCAGTCCGGCAAACTGGTTGTCTGCCATGCCGAGGATCGTGCCGCCATCGTGATTGGCGATGAGCAGGACGACGGCAATGGCGATAATGGCGATGGGGATCCACATGGCGTCAACCTTCGCCGGTGTTTTCGTCAAAGGTCGCGGCTCGCGAGGGCATTCCGCCACGGGATTGTGCCAACTCCCTGCGGCGGGTCATGCGCCGGGGCTTGCGTTCTACCTGCTCCAGACGCCCGCAAAGGCAATCCATGATTTCGCGTCTTTCCTCGGCTGTGTAGCGGATCCAGTTCGCGATTTCAGCAGATGTACGCCCGCATCCGAAGCAGAAACCTGTCTTCGGATCGATCGCGCATACGAGGATGCAGGGGGATTCAATACGGCTCAAGCGTGCTCCACGGGTTCGTTTCCCTCTTTGTCCAACGGATATAGGCACGGGAGCGCAGCAATGGAAGCGTCTTGCGCCACGGGGATGTTTTTCATTGCATTCGCCTGCCGGATGGTCTTTGTGTCGGCCCGCGAGATGAACAGGGGGATTGCTGTTTCATGAGTGTTTCCGGTTTGCCATTCGACGACATACGCGAGCTGATGGCGCAACTGCCGCCTCCCGACGAGACTGCGGGCAGGATCGCCCGTGAACGCGCCATGGCCATTTCGGAGGCGTTCTCTTGCGTGGATGAGTCCGATGCCGGAACATCGGAATGGCTTGCAAGGTGGAGCGGCAAGAGCCCGAAAGTTTCGCGTCCGGTACTGGCGCTGTTTGCAGGCACGCACAAGGTCTGCGAGCACTACGGCATGGATGCCGATGAGGCCGTGCCGGGCGAACCCGCGCTTTCGATCGTGACGCGGCTTGCTGCTGGCGGCTCTCCGGCGAACCAGGTTTGTGCCTCAGCCGACATCGGCTTGAAGGCCTTCGATCTCGCTCTTCAGTATCCGGTTGAAGACATCACCTCTGCCGAGGCGATGGATGAGAAAGGATCGGCTGCCACCGTCGGTTTCGGGATGGAGGCGGTAGCGGGCGGCGTCGATATTCTGGGTCTCGCTGCTTTCGGGCAGGGAAGCGAAATCGCGTCTGCTGCGATCCTGACCATTCTTCTCGGTGGCGAACCTGGCGATTGGCTGGTCATGCCCGCGGGAAGCAGTGACAGAGCAAGAAATGCGGCGCTGGCCGCTGCATCCAAGGCAGTTTCTCTTCATGGTGCAGCCCGCGGCAATCCGCTTGAGCTGTTGCGGCGGGTAGGCGGACGCGAGTTCTCGGCAATGGCGGGGGCCATGCTCTCTGCACGTACACAGCATGTGCCGGTGGTGACAGGCGGCATGACGGCGCTTGCCGTCCAGTGCCTGCTGGAGGCGCAGCAGGTAGGGGCGGGCGAACATTGCCGCCATGTGCTGCATCCATCCGACAGGGTATCAGCAACGGCGGCAGCGGCGGGAGGAGTGGATACGATTGCCTCTACATTCACGGACTATGTGGACGGTGCCGATGTGGCCGCAGCGATTGCCCAGATACGGCTGGCTTCGGAAGTCCATTCGGGAACCGTGATTTCTCACGACAGCTGAATGGCGGCGGCCCGGTTCTCTGTGGGCCGGGAATTTTCGACCGTAAATCGCAGGAAATAACGGAATCAGGCTGTCGTGGTCGGCCGCTGGAGGCTGGTTATGGGCTGGCGCGGGCGCGGAGCGGTCCCGGTGTTTTCCGTACGCTCCATCACCTCGAGGATGCGCGAACGCGGGAATGTTGCGATTGCCTCGGTTCCCTCGCGGAGCTTGGATTTGAGATCGAAACGGCCGTCATGCATGTGCACAAGCGCCTGCACGATTGGAAGTCCGAGACCGCTTCCCTGCTCGGCGCTCTTGATGGCAATCGATCCCTGGCCGAAGGATGAGAGGACGATCGGGATCTCTTCGGCTGGTATGCCGGGACCGGAATCGCGAATGGACAGGTATTGCCCGCCCGTACTGGTCCATCCAACACGTACAGCGATCCTGCCGCCAGGCGGCGTGAATTTAAGGGCATTGGAGAGCAGGTTGAGGGTGATTTGCCGGATCGCCTTCTCGTCTGCCCAGATCTGGGGCATGTCGCTCTCGAAATCCGATGTCAGGGTGATGTTCTTGTTCTTGGCCTTGAGGTCGACCATGTGAATGGCATCATCCACCACGTGGCTCAGGCGGATTGCTTCTTCCTGCAATTCCTGGCGCCCGGCTTCGATACGAGAAAGATCGAGTATCTCGTTGATGACGTTGAGCAGATGATTGCCGGAGGAGTGGATGTCGTCGATGTAGCCCTTGTAGGTGTCGTTTCCGACCGGCCCGAGCACCTCGGTCTGCATGACTTCCGAAAAACCGAGGATCGCGTTCAGCGGCGTCCGCAGTTCGTGGCTCATGGTGGCAAGAAACCTGGACTTGGCCATGTTTGCCTCTTCGGCGCGCCGGCGAGCTTCCTCGGAAATCGACTTTGCCGTTTCCAGCTCCGCAATCAGGTCTTCGCGCTCGTGCCGGTGTGCCAGTTCGGACATGGTCGACAACCTGAAACGGTCGGCAACCAGATAGAAGAAACCCTGCGAGGTTACCGCGATGCCGCCCATGACGAGAGAGGCGATGTCGTAAGACATGGAATGGGCCAGGGCAAAGGCGATTGTGGCAGGTGCCGACGTGAGCAGAACGCTGGCTCCGAAGGGGAACGCAAGGATCATCGTTACTGCCTGGAAGACCAGGACCGCGGAGAACTGAATGATCAGGAACGTATAGTCGGTACCGCAGGTGTCGCACAGATAGACGGCGAAGAGCGACCAGCAGAGGGCCAATGCGCCCTGGGCCATCAGGAAATTGCGCCGCCAGCGCAGGATGTCCACATCCTCGCGTTTCATGCCGAGGAAGCGGCTTCCCATCGTGATGTTCAAGCCATAGGCAAGAATGGTGCTGGCTGCCCACCAGCCAGCCAGCATCCAGCCGGTCCATCTGACCATGACCAGCGTGACAATGAGAACGAAAACAGGAAGCGCAAGCCGTGCGTTGACGTGGTTGAGCGCGTAGGCGCACAACCGCTCGTATTCGTAGGCGATTTCGCCTGCAGGCCGGTTTTTTGCCGATTGTCTTGCGTCAGCGACAAGCCTCGACGAAGCGCTCTTGCGCTTAGTCTTGTCGACAATGTTCTTGTCGGTGGATGAGGTCTTCTTCGTCTGCATTTGGACCGGTTGACATGCGTTTGAAACCGGCGCCTTCAAGGCCCTTGGGTGGAAACGATGGGGATTGCTTGAGTTCCGGTCCTGCTGTTGGCAAAAGCTAAATGGAATAGGTTAACATCCTCTTTAGAATTGCCGGTAGAAGCAGGCGGAATAGGCTGTTTGCAAGGGGCGGAACGGAGCACATGGCACCTCGGAAGCGGCGGTCCGCCGGACACCGAAATCGCAGCAGGAGACCGGTCCTGCGGATGATGGCCGACTACCTTCTTGCCGCCATTGTGCTGGCCGTGATCGCGTTTTCCGCGGCGTGGCTGTCAGGAGTCACAGGCGAGGTGTTTGCGGGCCCGTTCAGGGCTGTCGATGGCGATAGCCTGGAAGCGAACGGGAAGCGTTTCCGGCTTGAGGGCATTGATGCACCGGAATTTCGCCAGGTCTGCCGCCGAAATGGCGGGGAGGAATGGGCATGCGGCCGCGAAGCGGCGCGCCATCTTTCCGGACTTGCTTCCGGCAGCCGGACCAGCTGCAGGTCCCATGGCGAAGACCGGTATGGTCGCCTTCTGGTACGCTGCAGGATCGGTGAGACCGACATAAACGCGGCGATGGTCGAGGCGGGACTTGCCGTTGCTTTCGGCGATTATGAAGTTCAGGAAGCCGCCGCGCGGGCAGGCTCCAGGGGAATGTGGGCGGGGGATTTCATCGAGCCCAGAGATTGGCGCAGAATTCATGGTGGCATGGACGAGCCGCTCATCGCGCCCGATATCAGCAGGTGGATGGGCCGGATTGCCGACCGGGTGGCGGCATGGATCGAGGTGCTGCGCCAAAGGGAGGATCGATGACGGAACTTCAACAACTCCATCAGCGTATTCGGGCCTGCAGGATTTGCGCGGAGGCCGAGAAGCCGCTGCCGCATGAGCCAAATCCGGTTGTCGTGCTCTCCGGCACTGCGCGCGTTGCGATATGCGGTCAGGCTCCCGGCAATCTGGTCAATCAGACCGGAATACCCTTCAACGATCCGTCGGGAGACCGCCTCAGGGAATGGCTCGATGTCTCGCGAGATGAATTCTACGATCCGGCCCGGTTTGCCATTGTGCCGATGGGATTCTGCTTTCCCGGTCTGGACCGCCATGGTGGCGATCTGCCGCCGCGCAAGGAGTGTGGCAGGACATGGCACGAACAGATTTTCCGCGCGATGCCGCAGATCGAACTCAAGCTGTTGATCGGCGGCTATGCCCAGAAGTGGCATCTGGGGAAGATGGCAGCAGGCAGCGTAACGGAAACCGTCAGGAACTGGCGAAGCTACCATGACGAGCCGCAGGACGGTGTTCGGACACTGCCATTGCCTCACCCGTCCTGGCGGAATACTGGCTGGCTGAAGAAAAATCCCTGGTTTGGCGAGGAACTCCTTCCCGTGTTGCGTGATGAAATTCGCAGGCTGGTCAAGTGAAAGGCAGCAAAGCGCCGGTCAGAACCCACACCATCCGATTGGAAGAAATTACTAATTTTAGGGCTACAACCAGCGATATTGCAAAATGAGGTTTGGTAGGCTAGTGAATTCCGGAATGAAATTCCAAGTGAGCCTGTGATGGACCGGACAGACAGAAAAATCCTCAACCTCCTTCAGCGTGATGCCACCATGCCTGTGGCTGACATAGCCAAGCGCGTGGGCCTGTCGACTACACCGTGCTGGCGGCGCATCCAGAAGCTTGAGGAAGAAAAGGTAATTCAGCGCCGTGTCGCAGTGCTCAACCCGGACATGGTCAATCTCGGAGTTACCGTGTTCGTTTCGGTCAAGACCAACCAGCACAACGTGGAATGGTTGAAGCGCTTCTCGGAAGTCATCACCAAGATGCCGGAAGTCGTCGGTTTCTTTCGCATGAGCGGGCAGGTGGACTATCTGCTCAAGATCGTGGTTCCAGACATTGCAGCCTATGATGAAGTCTACAAACGCCTGGTGTCGCAGATCGACATCGAGGACGTCTCGTCGGCCTTCGCCATGGAGCGCATCAAGGATACCGTTGAATTGCCGCTCGACTACATGAAGTTCGACAAGGCCTGACCCAACGCCTGACACAACAAGCTTCGGGTCTCAGTTTTCCCAGACTTCCACGGGCTTGCCCTCGGCGCGCAACCTGTCTGCCTTTTCCTGCAGATAACGCTGGAAATCGATGCGGGAAAACGCTTCCTCGTGGACGTATTCGAACATCGTCAGGAAGTGGAACGGTTTGAAATAACCCGGCATGCGGATAACCTCGATTTCAGGTCCGCGTTTCTGCTCAACATCTCCCTTGGGAAAGAGCACGATGGTCGGTGTGAAGTTGACGAACCATCGCCTTGCCATTTCGCGTTCCTCCATCGCCTCGCCATCGAAGTCGGTCACTTCGCGTGAACCGAACAGGTCGAGCTGGATGACGCCGAAATTGGTCTTGACGAAATCGGAAATTTCCGGACGCTCAAGGTTCACGGTGTGCATCTCGCGGCAATAGGGACAGCCGCGCTGCTCGAAGAACACGGCAAGGTGCTTGCCGGCGGTTTCCACCTCCTGCTTGTCGGAGGGTAGTTCCAGAAAGGTTTCCATGAACCATGGCTGCACGTGCAGGCCATTGTCGCCAACCTCGGCGGCGTTGGCGGTGCCAATGCCATGGCCGGTGGCCGCTGCGAAGGGTGCCACGACTGAATGAGCCGTGAACCTGCGGCGGTTGATCTCGTTAGCCATCAAGCATCCTCCCACCATAACGATAGGACGATCCGGTGGCGCGAGACCAATCAAAATCGCTTTACTTGCGCGCGCCCTGCGAAAGACGCTTCAGAACGGCACCGGATGTCAGTTCTCGCGCGGCGTTCTTTCCGATCCATCTTTCCGTTCTGACGGAGCTGCCGGACAGTTTCCGGGCCAGCGCGAGCGATGGTTCGTGCAGTTCGGGTGAGCGCTTGCCGATCTGTCTCAATGCCCAGTTGACGGCCTTCCTGACGAAATTGCGCGGATCGGAAGCGTATTTCTCGATGATTGGCAGATAGGCGAGGAAGGTCTGGTTCGGCTCGGATTTGAGATGAACCGCGCGGCACGCCATGAGCGAAAATGCAGCCCGTCGAACAAACTCCCGTTCATCCCTTGACCAGTCACGGATGCATTCTTCTGCAGGTCCGCAGTTTTCAAAGAGGTTCAGGCATACCTGGTCGCAAAGATCCCAGGAGTTGAAATTAGCTGCCCACCGGTCCATCTGGGCGCGGTCCACCCAAAGGGGGCGATCGACGATCGAGGCGAGAATGCGCGCCTCGTGTATGCCGCTTTCCCACAAGTCCAGCGCAAGCTGGTGAGAGGGTTCAATATTTCGGCCCACGGCCCGAACACGGGTAACCGGCACACCTAGCGCGCTTGATACCTCGATACCGAAACGCGCCATGCCAGCGCGGTTTTCTTCTCTGGCATGGCGCCCAAGTTCGCTGACCGCCTCCTCAACCGTGAAGGGGCGGCGGGGCATGGATGTCAGCCCTTACGGACGGCGTTCAGCCGCGCCAGGAGGCTTGAAGTGTCCCAGCGGTTGCCACCGAGTTTCTGAACATCCTTGTAGAACTGGTCAACCAGCGCGGTGACGGGCAGGGAGGAACCGTTCCGGTCTGCCTCGCCCAGGCAAATTGCCAGGTCCTTGCGCATCCAGTCCACGGCAAAGCCATGATCGTATTTTCCGGCATTCATGGTCTTGTGGCGGTTTTCCATCTGCCAGGAACCGGCCGCGCCCTTGGAAATGACATTGATCACGCCTTCCACGTCGAGGCCCGCATTCTGGGCAAAGTGAATGCCCTCGGAAAGTCCTTGAACCAGTCCGGCAATGCAAATCTGGTTGACCATCTTCGTGAGCTGTCCGGCGCCGGTCTCTCCCATGAGGCCGACCATGCGGGCGTAGCAGTCGATCACCGGCTTTGCCTTTTCGAACACGTCGCTGTCGCCGCCTACCATGACGGTCAGCACGCCGTTTTCGGCACCGGCCTGACCGCCGGAAACGGGCGCATCGAGAAAGCTAAATCCGCCTTCTGCAGCCGCCTTGCCGAGTTCGCGGGCGACATCGGCCGAAGCGGTTGTATTGTCGATGAATATTGCGCCTTTCTCCATGGTCGAGAAGGCGCCGTCGGGACCCGTCGTCACGGAGCGCAGATCATCGTCATTTCCAACGCAGGAAAAGACGAATTCGCAACCCTTGGCAGCCTCGGCAGGCGTGGGAGCGGTCTTGCCGCCGTATTCGCCGGCCCATTTCTCTGCCTTCGCAGCGGTCCGGTTGTAGACGGTGACGTCGTAGCCAGCCTTGGCGATATGCCCGGCCATCGGATACCCCATCACTCCAAGCCCGATGAAAGCGACTCTTGCCATTGCAACTTCCTTTCTGCACATTTCCGGCGACTGTTTGTGGGGGATTCTTATGTTGCGGCGGCGTGTGCCGCAACCCTGCCAGCGACATTATCACGGGGAGCGGGTGCGATGGTTTCAGGCTTTTTCAGGTATGCGTTCCGGATCATCCTTGGCGTTTTTCTCGTGGCGGCCGTTCTTGGAGCTACGCTCTATTTCATCCTGCTGGCATCACTCCCGTCATTTGACGGCAACATGACCATTGCCGGCATGGATGCGGCAACGCGCATCGTGCGCGATGAAAATGCCGTTCCCCATGTCGAGGCCAAGACCCGGGCCGACGCGATGCGTGCCTTGGGATATCTGCACGCAAGCGACCGCATGTGGCAGATGGAGGTCACCCGCATGGCGGCGCAGGGCCGGCTGTCGGAGATGTTCGGTGAGGCAACCAAAGGGTCCGACATCTTTCTCCGAACAGTGGGCATCGGAGATAGCGCGCGCGCATCCTTCGACCGGTTGCGGCTGGATACTCGGGAACTTCTCGAGGCCTATGCCGAGGGCGTGAACGCGTGGCTCAACCGTGAGCGGGGACTGATAGAGCCACGGCTGCCGGTGGAGTTCATGGTTCTCGGGCATGATCCTGAGCCATGGCAGGCATGGCAATGCGTTGCCGCGATCAAGATCATGGCGGTGACCCTTGGCCACAACATGGATGACGAGATTGTGCGGCTGGCGCTGATCAAGAAGGGGTTCAACGGCCGGCAAATTTCAGACATTCTGCCGGAAAGCCCCCGGGACAATCTGCCGTTGCTGCCAAATCTTGGTGGGCTCTACGGATTTGACGGGGTGAAGAAGGCCGGGATATCCCGTCCGTTCAAACTTGCCGAAGGGATGCCGGAGGTAACAGAGCCTGCGTGGCCGATCCAGGTCCAGGCATCCAACAACTGGGCAGTTTCAGGCAGCCGCACCGATACGGGCATGCCGCTGCTTGCGAACGACCCTCATCTTGGCCTCACTACGCCGTCACCCTTCTATCTCGCTCATGTGCAATTCACGAAGGATGGCCGGACGCGAAACCTTGTCGGTGGAACACTGCCCGGCGCGCCCCTGTTCCTGGTCGGGCGCAACGACCGGGTGGCATGGGGACTGACCACCACGAATCTGGATTCACAGGACCTGTTCCTCGAGAAGGTCGACCCCGACAACCCTGGAAGCTACCGGACACCGGAAGGCAGCGTCGCCTTCAAGAATGAAGAAATCCGTATACGCGTCAAAGGGGAAGAGGATTTCGTCTTCACCAGGCGGTCCACGCGGCACGGGCCGGTTCTCCCCGATACCTATCGCAAACTGGGAGAACTGCTGCCGGAGAACACCGTGGCTGCATTGAGCTGGGTAGCGCTTGCCGAGGACGACACGACCGTTGACGGCGTGTTTGACCTGAGCCTGTCCGACAGCGTGATCGATTTCTTCGAGGCCACGCGCAGCGTGGTGGCGCCGATGCAGAATATCGCCGTTGCCGATGTGAACGGCAATATCGGTCTCATCGCGCCGGGGCGGATTCCCATCCGCGAGGACTACAACCTGATCCAGGGCAGGGCGCCCGCGCCGGGGTGGATCGGCACCTATGACTGGCAGGGTTTCCAGCCGTTCAACAACCTGCCCAGGCTGTACAATCCCGAAAAGGGCGCACTCGCCACTGCAAACGCGAAATGGATGCCTCCGCAGTACAAGACCTTCATCTCTGCAGATTGGGCCGAGCATTTCCGGCAGGCGCGTGCGGAAGAACTGTTTGTCGATGATGGCGGCAAGCATTCGATGAAGACGATGGCTGAGGGGCAAGCCGACCGGTTGTCGCGTGCCTATCTCCAATTCAGGGACGAGGCGATTGCGCAATTGCCGCAAGGGGTGCGGATCAACGAGGGTGTGACTCGTTCGCTGATGGCATGGAACGGCATGATGGATGGTGACCGGCCCGAGCCGCTGATCCTTTCCGCCTGGCACCGCTATTTCAACAAGACGGTCTTTGCCGATGATCTCGGGGAGTATTTCAGCTACGCGCCGATTGCGAACGGCAACCTGACGCGAGCCATCAACATCCTGACGACGGGCGGTTCCCGAAACTGGTGCGACCGGATCGACACTTCGAAAGTGGAAACCTGTGGCGATGCACTGTTCCAGTCTCTGGAGACGGCGCTGAGCGAACTTTCGAAGGAATACGGGAATGACTGGACCAAGTGGCGCTGGGCAGCGGCTCATGCTTCCATTCACGAACACCGGCCATTCAGCAAGGTTACGGCGCTGTCACCCTATTTCACCATCACACGGGATATGCAGGGCGGTCCATACACGCTGATGCGCGCGCAGAACCATTACAGCGAGAAGAGCCATCCCTATGCCACGGTTCATGCCTCAGCATTTCGCGGCATTTACGATCTGTCCAACATGGAAGATTCGCTCTACATCATATCGACCGGCCAGAGCGGAAACGTGATGTCGCCATACTATGACAGCATGGTCGCTGACTGGGCGGCAGTGAAGTATGTGAAGATACCTTCAAATGCTGAAACCTATGGCAAGCAGGCACTGGGAACATTCACGCTCCATCCCGAACAAAGCCGATAATCAAAGCAGGAGTATCATTTGATGGCGCAACTCAAATCACGGCCCGAAAGTCTTGCGGGTCTGGTCGACGTCGCATCCGGCCGCAAGCCTGCAGATCTGGTTGTCCGCAACGCCCGCTGGGTAAACGTCCATTCGGGTGAGGTGCTGGAGAATTCCGATATTGCCGTTACCGGTGGCAGGTTTGCCTGGTGCGGGAGCGATGCCTCCCACACGATCGGCCCGGATACGGTGGTGGTCGATGCCGCCGGCAGATACGCCGTGCCCGGCCTGTGCGACGCGCACATGCATATCGAAAGTGGCATGCTGACGGTTACGGAGTTTGCCCGCGCCGTCATTCCCCACGGGACCACTTCCATGTTCGTCGATCCTCACGAAATCGCCAATGTTCTGGGGATGGATGGCGTGCGGCTGATGCATGACGAGGCCATGAACCTTCCGGTCAACGTGTTCGTCCAGATGCCGTCGTGTGTCCCGTCGGCTCCGGGTCTCGAAAATGCAGGCGCGTCGCTTGGACCGGAAGAGGTGGCCGAGGCGATGAACTGGCCAAACATCATCGGGCTTGGCGAAGTGATGAACTTTCCAGGCGTTGCCGCTGCCGACAGCCGGATGATGGGAGAGATCGCAGCAACTCAGAACGCGCACAAGACCGTTGGCGGCCACTACGCCTCACCGGACCTCGGCATTCCGTTCCACGCCTATGTGGCAGGCGGTCCGGCTGACGATCACGAGGGTACGCGGATGATCGATGCCGCAGCGAGGGTCCGGCAGGGCATGAAGGCAATGCTGCGGCTCGGCTCGGCTTGGTACGACGTGGCGGAGCAGGTGCGTGCGGTTTCCGAAATGGGGCTGGATCCGCGCAATTTCATCCTGTGCACGGATGATTGCCATTCAGGCACGCTGGTCCATGACGGTCACATGAACCGTGTCGTGCGCCACGCAATCCAGCAGGGCCTCAAACCCGTCACAGCCCTACAGATGGCAACCATCAACACGGCTGAACATTTCGGGCTTGAGCGCGAACTGGGCTCGATCACGCCGGGCAGGCGGGCGGACTTCCTGCTGGTTTCCAACCTTGCCGAACTGACGATCGATGCCGTCTATGCGCGGGGCCAGTGCCTCTCGGAAGCAGGCCGGTTGACTGCCGAAATGCCCGAATTCACCTACCCGGCATCCTCGCGCGGCACGGTGAAGATGAAGCGCGATCTGCAGGCCTCCGATTTCAGGATTGAGGTGCCGGGCAAGAGCGGAAAACAGCGCGCCAACGTGATCGGGGTCGTGGAAAACCAGGCGCCGACCAAGGCGCTTGAGCGTGATGTGGATATCGTCGATGGCGTGGCGCAGATGGATCGCGAACGCGACATCTGCCAGATCGCACTGGTCGAACGCCACCGGGAAAAGGGCACCGTGGTAAATGGTCTCGTTTCGGGGTTCGGCTACGACAAGGCCTGCGCCGTGGCGTCGACGGTTGCGCATGACAGCCATCACATGATCGTTGTCGGCACCAGCCACGAAGACATGGCGCTGGCGGCAAACCGGTTACGGGAAGTTGGGGGCGGGGTCTGCGTTTTCCATGAAGGCAAGGAAATTGCGCTGGTGCAACTTCCCATTGCCGGCCTGATTTCGGATGAGCCGGCGGAAATCGTCGCCGAGAAGGCGGGTTCAGTCGTCAAGGCGATGCAGGACATGGGCTGCAAACTGAACAATGCCTACATGCAGCATTCGCTGCTGGCACTGGTTGTCATTCCGGAGTTGCGCATTTCCGACATCGGCATCGTGGATGTCCGCAAGTTCGAAAAGATCGATCTGTTCGTCTGATCTGCGAGTCCTTTCCGTGGCTTGCCGGGAATAGCTCGCAAACGGATTCAGTCAGCGTTGAAGCCGTTCGAGACGTTGAGCCGTCTCCATATCTTCCGGCGTGTTGATGTTGAAGAATGGATCAGCTTGCATGCCTGAAATGACCGGGACATCAAACGCCACGCATTGGTAGTTCAGGCTTTCGCAGAAACCGGTAACAGATCGCGATCCGCCTTCGTCCAGCCAATTGCTCAAGTGCTGTGCGGTTGAAACGGGCCAAAGGCAGAAAACCGGGTGCAGGCGGCCATCGCTGGACGCCATGACCGGAACTTCATTCGACGCGTCCAGCAGGCGTGACGCCAGGTCGAGCGGAAAGAAGGGCGTGTCTGCCGCCACAGTCAAAAGGTGGGTGGCATCCTGTTCCTGGGCCCATTTGAGGCCGGACTGGATTCCTGCAAGCGGGCCAACACTAATGGCAGTGTCCGAAATCACTTTCAGGCCGAGCCCGGCAAACCGATTTGGATCGCCATTGGCGCTGATGGCGAGTATCTCCGTCTGAGGCAAAAGCCGGCGCGCAACGCGCCCGATCAATGTTTCTCCGGCGAGACTTAGCAGGCTCTTTTCCTGTCCACCCATGCGGGTCGACCGTCCACCTGCCAGGATGATGCCGGCAAGGCGGGTCATCTGCGAATTCCGCTTTCGAGTGCCCGGTCGCTCGTCCTGTCGACATGCCATGTGTAGAGGCTCGAAAGGAATGCCAAAATGCCGGAGATGAGCATCAGTATGAGAAGCGGAAGCGGTCCGGATTGGGGTGTCAGCAGGATGCCTGCGAGAACCGAAAGTCCCGCGCCGCCGCCGATCATCATGGCACCGGAGAGACCGGCGGCAGAACCCGCCAGGTGCGGACGTACGCTGACAACGCCAGCGTTCGCTGACGGAAGCGTCATTCCGTTGCCAAGGCCGACGAAGAACAGCGGTCCAAAAAAGGTGTAGGGTGTCACCCAGCCTGCAAACGCCAGAAGGCATGCCAGCAACAGGCCGGCGCTCATCACCACGTTGCCGCTCATCATCATCGGGAACACGCCTATGCGGACCGAGTACCGGGCGGAGAAGTAGTTGCCGATCATGTAGCCAAGACCGATCAGGGCGAAATACAGGCCCAGCAGGGTAGGGCCAAGGTGCAAATGGTATTCCGCCACAAAGGGAGCGCCGCCGAGAAAGGCGAAAAAGGCGCCCGTGGTGAAGGCAAGTGTCAGGGTGAAGCCCCAGAAGCGGCGCGAGGTCAGAAGTTCCGGGTATGACCTGAACTGGCCGGCCATGCTGGATGTCCTGTTGTGGTTGGTCTCGGCCAGGTCGAACCAGGTGATGAAAAGCACGACAACTCCCGACACGAGCAGGAACATGAAGCTTGCCTGCCAGCCATAGGCCTCCTCCAGGAACCCGCCGATCGTCGGGCCGATCATGGGAGCAAGCGTCATGCCCATCGTCACATAGGCGATCATGCTTGCAGCCTGGTCCATGGGAACCATGTCGCGCACGACCGCCCGCGACAGGACCAGTCCCGTTACAACGGCTGCCTGCATCATGCGGAACGCCAGGAAGACCTCGAACGTGGAGGAGGAGATCGCTCCGATCGTGGCCAGGAGGAAGATCAGCAGCGCGACCAGGATAACCGGCCGCCTGCCGTAGCGGTCGGAAAGCGAGCCGATGAGAAGCTGCAATACGGAAGTCGTTGCCAGATAACCCGAGATCGCGGTCTGTACGAGCGCGTAGTCCTCCTCGAAATAGGCCGTAAGGGTCGGAAGGGACGGCAGGATGAGATTCATGGTCAGGGCCGAAAGGCCCGCGATCAGCACCAGCGTCACGATATGGGGAGGCGTTGTAGGGTCGAGAAACCTTACTCGCGGCGGCGCTTTGGCATTTGTCTGGTCCATACTGGAATTCCTGAGACGATTTCGTGGCGTCTACCGCTGGGGCAGCACGTTGATCGCCTGCTTGCGTACATGGCGCTCGCGATACAGCGTGTAGATACCGGCGATCACCACGATCGCGGAACCTGTCAAAGTCCAGAAATCCGGGAAATTGCCGAAGACAACAAGGCCAAGGATGATCGAAAAGATCAGGATTGAGTAGCGGAAGGGCGCGATGACGCCAACGTTGCCCTTGCGCATGGTCAGAACGATGAAATAGTAGCCGACGACCAGAAAGACGGAGCTTCCCGCTATTCCGATGATGTTGCCGCCGTGTACGGGGTGCCAGCCCTGGAACAGTATCAGCACCGCTCCCATGATTCCGACGGAAACAGCGGTTGCGAATGCGACCATCATGCCGGGAACATGATCGGCCACCATCCTCGTCGACATGTCGCGAACCACGCAGCCCACCACTGCCACGATCACCATTACCGAGTACCAGTTGAACCCATCAAGACCCGGGCGCACGATGATCATTACCCCGGTAAAGCCTGCAAGAATTGCAAGCATCCGCCGCCAGCCGATTTCTTCCTTCCACAACAGAGCCGCGGCAAGCGTGATCGCCAGCGGAAGCGCCTGCAGAATCGCTGTGGCGTTGGCAAGTGGCATGTTGAAGAGCGCGGTGACGAAGCATCCTGTTGCAACAAGTTCGCCGATGGTTCGCAATCCCAGTGCGCGATCCAGCAGTACGGCGGGACTGCGCCACTGGCCCATAATACGCGCTGCCACGTAAACGAGAATGCTTGCAAACAGGCCGCGGATGAAGAGCGTCTGGCCCACGCCAAGCTCGGTTCCGGCATACTTGATTATGGCGTCATTGACGGAGAATGCTGCCATTGAAACAACCATGAACAGGCTGCCGCGCAGATTGTCTGCATGTTCGCCTGCGCCGGGAGACGGATCAGGACCATCCGGAATGGCGGACAAGCCCGTATCCTGCGCATTTGCAGGCTGGTTGCCGGAGGCGAAATTCATTGCGCACCTGAAGGGGTTACATCCTGAGGTCCCGAGAGACTGGCGGCAATTGCCGCGATTTCCGGGTCGTATTTTTGCCGGGCTGCTTCGGGATATTTCAGCTTGATACCGCGCAGGATGCCATCGCTACCGAACTCGGTGCGCTGATAGTAGATCAGTCCTTCCTCGTATCCGGAAAGGACGAGCCAGTCATCGCCACGTTTTTCATAGGTTATCGAGAAATCCGTGCCTTCCAGGGCATGTGAGTCTGCTGCGCTGGATTCAGGCGTGGCCTCCAGAGCGTTGTTCGAACTCCAGATCGCCAGACTTCCTCCGTCGGAGGATGTGAACAGGATGCCATCGCCGTTCTCGGGCATGCCCGTGCGCTGTTCGTACAGTTCAGCCGGAAAGGTGACGGAAGTCCCGAACCGGGCATTGGTGTATGTAAGGCTGTCCGCCCTGACTGCGCAGGGCGTGATCGCCAGCACCAGCAACGCAGAGAAGAAGCAGGGCACCTTGGTGCGAAAGGTCATCGTTGTAGTCCCGGAAACGGTGCCGGCGCTCGGCAACCGCATTTTGAAGAAGAAGCCGCGGCCTTGTTGTCAGCCGCCAGTGGTGCTCATGTGCCGTGCCACTGCGGGGCCTGAGTGGCGCCCGATTTCGAAGTCGTGGCCCTTCGGCTTGCGCATGATCGCGTCGTCAATTGCCTGCGAAACGAGTTCGTTTCCTTCCGACGCACGCAGCGGCGCACGCAGGTCCGCGGCATCGTCCTGGCCCAGGCACATGTAGAGGGTGCCCGTGCAGGTGAGACGCACGCGGTTGCAGCTTTCGCAGAAATTGTGCGTCATAGGCGTAATGAAGCCAAGGCGCCCGCCGGTCTCACTCACTTCCACGTAGCGGGCAGGGCCGCCCGTCTTGAAGGGGATATCGTTGAGCGTGAATTTTTGCGAAAGGCGCTCGCGCACAGTGGAAAGCGGCAGGTACTGATCCGTGCGGTCCTCGCCAATCTCGCCAAGAGGCATGGTCTCGATGAGGGTCAGATCGTAGCCTTCGCCATGTGCCCAGCGCAGCATGTCCTCGATCTCGTGCTCGTTCTCGCCCTTCAGTGCAACGGCATTGATCTTGATGGAAAGCCCGGCCTTCCTGGCCGACTCAAGGCCGGTCATGACCTGTTCGAGGCGGCCCCAGCGCGTGATCCTGGCAAACTTGTCCGGGTCCAGGGTATCCAGCGAAACGTTTACCCGGCGAACACCTGCGCTGTAGAGGTCGCCGGAGAAACGGGCCAGCTGGGATCCGTTGGTGGTAATGGTGAGTTCATCCATGGCGCCGGAATCGAGATGGCGGCCAAGAGAGCGGATGAGTGTCATGATATCGCGGCGCACGAGCGGTTCGCCACCGGTCAGGCGGAGCTTGCGTACACCCTTCGATATGAACACCGTGCAGAGCCGGTCGAGTTCTTCCAGCGTCAGAAGATCCTTCTTCGGCAGGAAGGTCATGTTTTCTGCCATGCAATAGGTGCAGCGAAAATCACACCTGTCGGTTACCGACACGCGCAGATAGGTAACGGCCCGTCCGAACGGGTCGATCAGTTCTCCTGTGCCGCCGAGGCGGCCTGCTTCATGTGCGATTTCCGACATGCATAGAAACTAGTTTTTCCAGCATGGCCGGTCAATGGGACAATCCGGACGTATTGTTACCATGACAGAAGGGTTTTGTGGTGTTGAAACCAATTTTCCGCCGGTACGGCAGGGCTGAATGCCCGCAAATGGGTCAAACTGCACCGAGATAGCGTGCGCGCGACTCGAATCCGGCCTTGGGCTTACGCGATTGTACACTTCCATTTCCAGGGAGGAAGTGATCCTGCGCAAGGAGTGCAACCTCGTCGACATGGTATCTGCGCGGGTTGACTTCGGAAGGCCTGCTTGCCGGCGCAGAAATGCCTGTGAGTATGCTTGTCTTGAAAGGACTGCGATCTGAAGCCATCGGGAAACCTCGTATATTGCATTTGCCACGTGTAAACGCCGAGGCGAGCGTCCGGTTCCATGCCTTGTTGCATTGGCTGCGACCATTCCCCCGACACCTGCAAACACGCGTATCGGTCACAATTGCAAAAGTCTGATGACAAGAAGGGTGGTCGTGAGAGAGGCGAAACAGCGCTTCATGGTAAGATTTGATCTAGTGACCCATTAACAGAGTTCACATGTTGTTAAGGCACGGTCGCTAGCGTGAGATTGCGCAAAATGCATTTGCGCAGCTATTGCGGGCACCCGGGCATGATGCCCTTATTCTCCTGAAAATTCGAGTTCCGTCACAAACGACGGATTGCCGGCCAGCCAAGGCTGCGGTTTGCGTGCGGCTTCTCGTGACGAATTTCACTGGAGAGAAGGGCCGGATTGACCTGCAAGGCGAAAACAGGCTCCGCATGGGGGTGCGGCCAGCCTTGACGTGACCGGGAGTTCTTCCGCGAACGTATGTCTGTCCCTGATAGCTGAAGGCCACGAGTATGGGATCGAACTTCATGAAAAAAAGTCTTGAATCAACAGTGCTGCGATTGCCGCTCGCTGCCGCCATTCTGGTTGCAACTGCACTGCCGGGAATTGCCGAAACACCCAAACCCAATCCACATCAACTGATCAACGCCCAGGCGATCGATGAAATCCGGAAATGGACGGATACAGAAATCGTCCGTGTTGCCGTCAACGCCCAGAACGCGAGAATCGGCGATATCGATCAGGCCGAGATCGACAGACTCGACAAGCAATGGCGCGCAGAGCGCGAAGCCGATGACAA
>JACKJU010000006.1:0-130000 GCA_020637805.1 Nitratireductor sp.
AGGTGATCCAGAAACGCGCGAAGGAACCCACTGAAGTCCTGAAGAAGCTCAAAGACCCTGACGATGATATCCAGGACCAGGTGAAGGACCTAGCTGGCGTTCGCATCGTCGTCTACACCAATGGCGATGTTGCACGCTTGAACAATTCTGGCGTATTGCGCGACAATTTCGAGATCGATTGGGATCGGACAAAGCTGCATTTTCCTGTTCCGAAAGATGGTGAAGTCGATTCCCAGTTCGTCGGCGAGAATTATGTCGTGCGGCTCAAGGACGACCGTACGGCACTAGCGGAATACAAGCGCTTCGCGGGGATGTATTGCGAAATCCAGGTTCAGACCATCCTGGATCATGCATGGTCGGAAACGGCGCACGACACGATCCACAAAAGCCCCAAGCTTGATGGCGTAGGTGCAGAGCAATTCAAAAAGCTCAAGGAGCGGATGGACAACATCCAGGAAAAGTACCTTCGTCGCGCCGTCAGGTCGAGATCTGCAACGCTTGCCGTTACTGCGAAGGCTATTGCTCAGTCTTTCCGTCGCTGATGCGGCAAAAGGAATTTTCCGACGGCGATATCACGCATCTCGCCAATCTCTGCCACAACTGCCGGGGCTGCTACTACGCCTGCCAGTACACGGCACCGCACGAGTTTGAACTCAACCTGCCCGCCGCTCTGGCGGAGGTGAGGCAGGAAAGCTGGCAGCGCCATGCCTGGCCGGGCGCCGCCGCGCGACTGTTCCACGAAAATGGGGTTGCATTGGCGGCGGTCCTCGTGGCCGGCATCGCCGCGCTATTTGCGGCAATCAAGGCTCTTGGACCTTATAGCGGCGAAGGGTTCTATTCGGTGCTGAGCCATGGTGCGATGGTCGCAATATTCGCCCCGGCTTTCATTTTTCCATTGCTCGCGGTTGCGTTCGCGCTTCGGTCCTATTGGCGTGAAACCGGCTCCGGCGCGGTCACCATTGCCGCGCTTGGCGAAGCCGTCCGGCAAGCAGCGGTGCTGCGCAATCTTGATGGCGGACAAGGGCAGGGCTGCAACTTCGAGCGCGAGGATCGCTATTCGGACCGCCGCCGTCTGCTGCACCAGATGGTGATGTACGGGTTCCTGCTTTGCTTCGCCTCCACATCTGTGGCGACGCTCATGCACTATGCATTCGGCTTGCAGGCACCCTACGGATTCTTCAGTCCGCCGAAGCTGCTGGGGGTTCCGGGAGGTATCCTCTTGGTGCTTGGCTGTGCCGGTCTGGCATGGCTCAAGACCCGGGCCGACCCGAATCTCGGCAGCCGCCGCGTCTGGGGCGGAGAGATGGCTTTCGTCTTGCTGCTGGGTTTCGTGGGACTAAGCGGGCTTGCGCTCTATGCCGCGACGGGCACAACACTTGGTCTCACCCCTTCTTGCGGTGCATCTGGGATCGGTTCTCAGCTTCTTCCTTCTCCTGCCTTTCACCAAGATGATCCACGGCTTCTACCGTCTCTCGGCTTTGGTGGCAGAGGAACAGCGCAGGGCCGGGAGCAGCGCGGCAGACCGCGTTCGCAAGAAGGCAAAGTGAGTCACTCCTGGGGAAATTGACGATCTGGTCGAATTTGATCTTGTTCCGGGATTGGCCGCACAATTATGCGCGTGAGTAAAGTAGGCGATACGGATGGAGCGTATGGAAGGGAGACGATCATCTCTCGTCCAAACCTGCCAATGGCCATACAATCCAATCGTGTACGGAACCATGGCCGCCTCATCGGACAGTGGCAGACCCCATAACCTGAAGTTCTCCATAGCTCCGCAGGAAATATGACGAAGCTTCCCCTTGCCAGAAATTAATTTCCGCCGATAAATAAAAAAGAGATCCGGATGGAGGCCGGGAGTTGATCTTTCTTCTTAACATAGCTGGTGCCGCGGCATTGCTCATCTGGTCCGTACGGCTGGTACGGACCGGTGTTGAACGTGCCTTTGCAAACGAGTTGCGGCTCTGGCTGCGGCGTTCTGCGCAGAACCGCATACTCGCTGCCGGCACCGGGATGCTGAGCGCGATTTTTCTGCAGAGCTCAACCGCCGTGGCGATGTTGGTGTCCAACTTCGTCGCCAAAGGCGGACTGACCACCGCAGTGGGATTGGCGATCCTTCTCGGGGCGGATGTTGGCTCGGCTGTAGTTTCGCAACTTCTCCTTCTCAAGCAGCCTTTCATGGTTCCGGCACTTCTGCTCGCTGGTGTCATCCTGTTCCAGCGTGGCAGCAAGAGCACCACGCGCCAGCTTGGCAGGATACTGGTCGGTCTTGGATTGATATTCGTTTCCCTCGACATGATCCGTGCGGCAACCCTACCGCTCGTCGAAAGCAATGGCACCCATGTCGTGCTGCAATATCTCGGCAGTGAGCCGTTCACCGCCTTCGCCATCGGGGCGGTGTTTGCGTGGGTCGTTCATTCCTCCGTGGCAGCTGTGCTTCTGATCGTTACACTTGCAAGTCAGGGTATCCTGCCGCTAGCGGGAGCGGCTGCAATGGTTCTCGGCGCCAATCTAGGCGGATCGTTCATCGCATTCGTGTTGACACTCGCAGCCCCATTGACTGCTCGCCACATGGTTCTCGGCAACATGATCTTGAGGGGCGGCGGCGCAATTCTGGTTCTCCTGGGCATGCAATTCATGCCGGAACTCCTCGATTATCTTGGAGCGACGCCTGCAAGGCAGGTCATCAATCTGCATTTGGCGTTCAATGCGGTGCTGGCTCTTCTGGCATTGCCTGTGGCAGGGCTTGCCGGAAGACTGGCTGGATTCATCCTGCCCGCACCAAATGCGGGTGCAGAGGCGCTCCATGCCGTTACCGCGCTCGACAACGCCATGCTGGAAACACCAGCACGCGCGCTCGACTGCGCGTCGCGGGAGCTGCTCAGGATGGGGCAGATGATCGAAGCGATGTTCCGTACCATAATGCCACTTTACGACGACTGGGATGATGTCAGCGCCGAGGCGGTCAAAGTGCAGGACCGACTGGTCAAGGATACCAACCTGAACATCAAGCTTTATCTCGCAAAGGTTTCCAAGGCCGCCCAGGACGAGGAAACGAGCAAGCGCGCGCTCGACCTGGCTGGTGTGTCCGGCCATCTCCACGCGGCATCCGACGTGCTTTCGCGCAATGTGCTGAAACTTGCCCGCCGTCTTGAACTCGAAGGCGTGAATTTCTCCGAGAACGGAAAGCAGGAAATCGCCGATTTTTCCGATCGTGTCCTTCACAACATGCAGTTGGCACTGAACGTGATCATGACGCAAAATCCGGATGCCGCCCGCGAGCTGGTCGCAGCCAAGGACATTGTGCGCGCAGTCGAGCAGAAGCTGCAAAGAAGCCATCTTGAACGCCTGCGGGAGGGTCTTGTCGAAAGCATCGAGACCAGCAACATTCATCAGGAAACGTTGCGCGCTCTCAAGCAGATCAACACATCCTTTTCGATGGCGGGCTATCCGATCCTTTCCAGAACCGGCGATCTCCTCGACAGCAGGCTTTCAGAGCATTGAATTTTTTCAGATAGTTACCGGATAATGGAGTGGGATGATCGGGCAGGGGCAACTGTTGCCCGGCTGGATTTTGTGGCTAATTCCGCAGCAATGCCGCGCAGGCATCCAGTTTCCACAGGCAAATATAGCACGCCGGAATTCAGTTGATCCGGTGAGGCTTCTGTGTTCACAATCAGCGCTTGTTTAATGTCCGCGCCTTGGGAGGGGCCGGAACAAAGGGAGGAATGACATGACAGGAATCAGGAATTTTCTGGCAGCAACTTTGCTGGCAGCTGCGGCAGCAGCTTTTGCACTTCCGGCAGTAGCACAGGAGTGCCCGCGCGGGGATCTCGACAAGCGCTATTGCGATCGTGACGGCGACCTGATCGCCGATGTTCCCGAAGACGCCTCGCAACAGCTCGATCCGGATACTTTGATTTTCGCTTACACGCCGGTGGAGGATCCCGCTGTCTACAAGACTGCATGGTCGGATTTCCTCACTCACCTGGAAAAGGAAACTGGCAAGAAAGTTGTTTTCTTCCCGGTTCAGTCGAATGCTGCCCAGATCGAGGCCATGCGTTCCGGCCGCCTGCACATCGCGGGTTTCAATACGGGATCCAATCCGCTGGCCGTGAACTGCGCCGGCTTCCGCCCTTTCACGATCATGGCTTCCGCCGATGGCAATTTCGGGTACGAGATGGAGATCATCACCTATCCGGGATCGGGTATCGAGAAGGTCGAGGACATCAAGGGCAAACAGCTTGCCTTTACCTCGCCGACCTCGAATTCCGGCTTCAAGGCGCCTTCTGCAATTCTGAAGGCTGATTTCGGGATGGAAGCTGAGAAGGATTTCGAGCCGGTATTTTCGGGCAAGCACGACAACTCCATTCTCGGTGTCGCGAACAAGGACTATCCGGCAGCATCGATTGCCAACTCGGTCATGCATCGCATGATCCAGCGGGATGTCATCAAGCCGGAACAGGTCGTATCGATCTACAAATCCCAGACCTTCCCCACCACCGGCTTTGGCGTGGTCTACAATCTCAAGCCGGAACTGCAGGAAAAGATCCGCAACGCCTTCTTCAATTTCAACTGGGAGGGCTCGACCCTGCAGCAGGAATTCTCGAAGTCGAACGAGGCGCAGTTCATTGAAATGACCTACCAGAAATTCTGGGAAGTCATCCGCAAGATCGATGCGGCCAACGGCGTTTCCTACGCCTGCGAGTAATCCCGTAGCTGCCGGCGCCCCTGCGGTGCCGGCTCTTTTCCAGTTCGGCCCAGCTCCGGGATCCTGATGCTTAGTCTTGAAAAACTAACGAAAACGTACCGCACCGGAGATCAAGCCCTCAAGGCTGTCGATCTGGAAATTCCGGAAGGTCAGGTCGTGGCACTGATCGGCCCTTCCGGTGCCGGCAAGTCCACGCTCATCCGCTGCATCAACCGTCTCGTTGAACCTACTTCGGGAAAGGTTTGGCTGGGCGATATCGAGATATCCAGTCTTGGAGCAACGGCCCTGCGTCAGCAGAGAAGACGCATGGGAATGATCTTCCAGGAATATGCGCTGGTCGAACGCCTGACCGTTATGGAAAACGTGCTTTCTGGGCGACTCGGTTATGTCGGCTTTTGGAAGAGTTTTCTGAGGCGCTATCCACAGTCCGACATTGATGAGGCATTCCGGCTGCTCGACAGGGTGGGTCTCCTGGAAATGGCCGATAAGCGGGCGGACGAACTGTCCGGCGGCCAGCGTCAACGGGTGGGCATTTGCCGTGCGCTTATCCAGAATCCGGCACTGCTACTCGTCGACGAGCCAACGGCTTCGCTCGACCCCAAGACGTCTCGCCAGATCATGCGGCTCATCTGCGAATTGTGCGCTGAACGTGGCCTGGCAGCCATTATCAATATCCATGATGTCGCGCTGGCCCAAATGTTTGTACAGCGGGTAATCGGCCTGCAATTCGGGGAGATCAAGTTTGACGGTCCGCCGGATGGACTCGTTCCGGAAGTACTCACGCAAATCTATGGTGAGGAAGACTGGCAGGCTACAATTCGCAAGGTTGAGGAAGAGGAGGAAGCCGTTGAGTGACGCGCTTTCCCTGCATCTGGGCAAACCGTGGAAGAAGCCACCCTTCATCAAGCGTGCATGGTTGCGTTGGCTGATAGCGGTCGGCGCAATCGTCTACCTGGTACTGGGCATCGCGTCGGTGGAGGTGAACTGGCATCGGGTTTATGAAGGGCTGGACCGTGGTGCCGCATTCATTGCGTCCTTCCTGACGCCCGATTTCCTGACGCGCGCGACCGACATTCGCGAAGGCATCACCGAGAGTATCGTCATGACGGTGGCATCCTCTGTGGTCGGCATCCTCATTTCGATACCAATCGGCCTTGGGGCGGCGCGTAATATCGCCCCGCTTCCAGTCTACATGATCTGCAGGGGAATAATTGCTCTTTCGCGATCATTGCAGGAAATCATCGTTGCGATCCTGCTGGTGGCCATTTTCGGATTTGGACCGCTTGCGGGTTTCCTAACGCTTTCATTTGCGACGATCGGGTTTCTTTCCAAGCTTCTCGCGGAAAACATCGAGTCGATGGACCGGTCGCAGGCAGAAGCCATTCGGGCGACTGGTTCATCGTGGCCACAATGGATCAACTATGGTGTGCAGCCGCAGGTCATGCCGAGGCTGATCGGGCTGAGCATCTACCGTGTCGACATCAATTTCCGTGAAAGTGCGATCCTCGGCCTTGTCGGCGCGGGGGGCATCGGGGCTACGCTGAACACAGCTTTCGACCGCTACGAGTTCGACACGGCTGCCGCGATCCTCATCATCATCATCGCAATCGTCATGGCGCTTGAATATGTGTCGGGTATCATCCGCGCGAGGGTGCAGTAATGCCGGTTTCAAGGCTCGCTGACGGCAGGAAGGCCTGGCAACGCCGCGAACGGAAGCAGCAGCTTGCGCGCTGGGCGATGTGGCTTGTGGGCACCGCAATTTTTGTTTGGTGCTGGCAACGAATTTCAGGCGCAACGACCTGGTTCTTCGTTCTCGATGCGCCGCACATCGCCGGTGACATTCTGGAAAGGGCGATGCCGCCGCGCTGGTCCTACATCAGCAAACTGTGGTGGCCGATCTGGGATACGCTCAACATTGCAACGTTGGGAACGCTGATGGCGCTTGTGCTTGCAGTGCCTGTGGCATTCATGGCGGCGCGCAATACCACGCCGAGCAGGTATTTCATTCGACCACTTGCCCTGTTGATCATCGTCAGCACGCGCTCGATCAACTCACTCATCTGGGCTCTCCTGCTGATCGCGATCATCGGCCCGGGCGTCTTCGCCGGTATTGTCGCCATAGCGATCCGGTCGATCGGATTCTGCGCCAAGCTGCTGTATGAGGCGATCGAGGAGATCGATCATTCCCAGGTGGAAGCGGTGACCGCAACCGGGGCCAGCCGTTGGCAGGTCATGGCCTATGGCATCGTTCCGCAGATCCTCCCGGCCTTTGCCGGAATCTCGGTCTTCCGTTGGGACATCAACATCCGGGAATCCACCGTGCTTGGCCTGGTCGGAGCCGGAGGTATCGGCCTGCAATTGTCGTCGTCGCTCAACGTGCTGGCATGGCCGCAGGTCAGCCTGATCCTGCTGATCATATTGCTTGCAGTCGTGCTCAGCGAATGGGTGTCTGCCAAGGTTCGCGGCGCCATAATCTGAGTAATTCCGGGATCCAGAGCAATTCATGTATGAAGCGAACATTGAGTGGGCATTGAATGCCTACCGGCAGAGCCGGGCGCGGCTTCCCGATGCTGTATTTCCGGAACGTTCGGAATATGTTTCCGACCTTTCGCAATTGGCGAACCGCTTCGACATCTTCCTGCTCGACGCCTTTGGAGTCCTCAACATCGGCGAAACCGCGATTGAGGGAGTTGCAGAGCGAATCCGGCAATTGCGCGCGCTCGGAAAGAAAGTGGCAGTGGTAACGAATGCTGCGGGATATCCGGCCAGCCATCTGCATGGGCGCTATCACAGGCTTGGATTTTCGTTTTCCGAAGAGGAGGTGTTCTCCAGCAGGGCCACCCTGTTGCGGGGAATTTCAGGTATGCAGGTCAGTCGCTGGGGCATCATCGCCCATCCGAAATTCGGCTTCGATGAGTTGCCCGAGCCCTTCGAACTCCTGACCGATGATCCCGAAACCTATGAGCGGGTTGATGCCGTCTTGATGCTAGGCGCAAGCGCTTGGAACGATGAGCGCCAAAAACTGCTGGTACGGTCAATCGCTGCCAATCCAAGGCCTGTGCTGGTCGGCAATCCCGATATCGTAGCGCCCTATGAAGGCGGATTGTCCCGCGAGCCCGGCTATTACGCGCACCTGCTGGCCGATGAGACCGGATGCAGTCCGCTCTTTTTCGGCAAGCCGTTCGCAAACGTCTTTACCTATGCGATGTCTGTGCTTGGCGGCGAAACGCCTCCCAATCGCATCCTGATGGTGGGAGATACATTGCACACCGACATTCTTGGCGGCCGGGCGGTGGGTTTCAAAACCGCGCTTGTTACCGGTTACGGCTTCTTCGGCGGAGCGGATCCGGAACCGGCAATACGCCAGACCGGATTGGTCCCTGATTTCATCATGCCGCGTCCATGATGATCCTAAAAAGAAAATGACCGGCAAAATGGTTGCCAAGTGCAAATAAAATGGCCAAGATTTGCTCAATCGGCTGAAGGAGCGGCCGAGTTCGGGAGGTTACCATGAAAACGAAGTCCATATCCATTTCTACGGCATTTGCCGCCTTGCTCATGGCAGGTGCAGCCAATGCTGCCAGCGTGACACTTTATTGCTCGGCGGATGAAGCCTGGTGCCAGTTAATGGCACGCGGATTCGAGGAAGAAACCGGCATCAAGGTCGACATGACTCGCAAGAGTTCGGGCGAAACCTTTGCCCAGGTCAAGGCCGAAGCATCGAATCCCAAGGGCGATATCTGGTGGGGCGGTACGGGTGATCCGCATCTCCAGGCTGCCGAGGAGGGCTTGACCGAGGAATACGTTTCGCCGATGCGCGACCAGCTGAACGACTGGGCCATCCGCCAGGCCGAATCCGCAGCCAATCGCACGATCGGAATCTATTCGGGCGCCCTGGGCTTCGGCTACAACAAGGATCTTCTTGAAAAGAACAACCTGCCGGTGCCCGCCTGCTGGAAGGATCTTACCAAGCCCGAATACAAGGGCCACGTCCAGATGGCCAATCCGAATTCCTCTGGCACGGCATACACGACGCTTGCCACAATGGTGCAACTCTTCGGCGAAGAGGGTGGGTTCCAGTACATGAAGGACCTGCACAAGAACATCAACCAGTATACCAAGTCGGGTTCCGCACCGATCAAGGCGGCCGGCCTTGGCGAAAACACCATCGGTATCGTGTTCATGCATGATGCCGTGGCACAGGCGGCAAGCGGCTTCCCGATCGTGACTGTGGCACCGTGCGAGGGCACCGGATACGAAATCGGCTCAATGTCCATAATCAAGGGTGCGCGCCACCTGGACGAGGCGAAGAAGTTCTATGACTGGGCATTGACGGCTGAAGTCCAGTCCAGGGCCAAGGATGTCAAATCTTTCCAGGTGCCATCGAACAAGAGCGCAACCCAGTCGCCCCTGGCGCCTGATCTCTCGCAGATCAAGCTGATTGACTATGACTTCAAGAAGTACGGCGCCAGTGACGAGCGCAAGCGCCTTCTGAAGAAATGGGACGACGAGGTATCGACGCTGCCGCAATAGGCAGCCGATGCGCCGTCTGGCTTCCACCCCGTCGCTTCACCCCGCCATCGTTCTTTGGATGATGGTGGGGCTGGCAGGTTTCTGCCTACTGCCGTGGTACGGCATTGAGGACGGCTTTTTCAATTTTGAATGGCTTTTCGACGGTTACCCGTTCGACGAGGATTACGCGCCGGCGCTTTTCCTCCTGTTGCAGGGAAAGAAGCCGTGGCTCGCTCCCATGGGTCTGGCGCTTTTGCTGCCGCTGTTTCTCTGGAAGAGGCGCAAGAACGATCCGCTTTTCGGCACGCTGCTGATCTGGGTTGGCGCTGCCGGCCTTCTCTGGTTCTTCCTTCAGGGGTTTGGCATCAGTATTCGGGGCTGGAACTTCTCCTTCCTCAACGGCCTGTTCGGAGAACTGGGCGACCGGCAATTCGGAATGGGCTATGGCGCGGTGTTGACCGGCATTGCCTTTCTGTTTCTGCTCACCCTGGGCATCGCTGCGCGCGGGGCCGTTGGTGGAGATGTATTCGTCGTCAGTTCGGTTGGTCTGATCATCGGACTGGTCGGTTTGTTCATCTTCATGCCCATCCTCAAGATGCTGTTCACCGCATTGATTACCGAGGAGGGCGGACTGTCGATAGTGTCATTTGTCGGCAAGTTCTTTTCCGGCAGGATCTGGAGCCTTGACTGCCTCGTCGGCGGTTCGCGTTGCGGCGTTGCGTGGAATTCGCTGTTGCTGGCTGCGGTGGTCGGTGTGATCACGACCATTCTTGGCCTTGTCTTTGCGCTCATCGCGACCCGAACCGGAATGCGATTTCAACGGATACTTCGGGCGCTCACCGTATTGCCGGTGATCACGCCGCCCTTCGTGATAGGGTTGGCCATCATCCTTCTGTTCGGTCTTTCCGGTGCATTCACCCAGGCATGGGCGTGGGTATTCGATGTTCAGCCCACGCGCTGGGTATATGGTTTGCCGGGGCTTCTGATCGCCCAGACATTGGCTTTCACGCCCATAGCGTTTCTCGTTCTCATCGGTGTGGTCGAGGGTGTCAGCCCGTCGATGGAGGAGGCCGCCCAGACACTGCGGGCAAACCGTTGGCAGACCTTCTGGACCGTTTCCCTGCCACTGATGCGGCCGGGCCTCGCCAATGCCTTCCTGCTTGGTTTCATCGAGAGCATGGCCGATTTCGGCAACCCGCTGATTCTCGGCGGCAACTTCGATGTACTGTCGACGGAAATTTTCTTCGCGATAGTAGGTGCACAATACGATCAGGCGCAGGCAGCTGTGCTGGCCATCGCATTGTTGATCTTCACCCTGTCGGCGTTTTATGCCCAGCGTTTCTGGCTCGGCAAGAAGTCCTACACAACGGTTGCCGGCAAGGGAGATGCGGGGGTTCACCCGCCATTGCCACGCGCACTTTCGATCGTAATCGGTTCTGTGGCTGTGTTCTGGATTGCCGTGACGGTCATAGTCTATGTCACGATATTCTATGCCAGTTTCGTAAAGCTGTGGGGTGTGGACGATTCCCTTACCCTGGACCACTACGTCCAGGCATTTGCGGTGGGATGGAACGAGTTCGGCCTGCACTGGAAAGGATCGGCATGGGATTCGTTCTGGACAACGCTTTGGATCGCGCTTGTTTCAGCTATACCTACCGCTCTGTTCGGACTGTTGACGGCCTACCTCCTGGTACGGCAGCGGTTTGCCGGAAAGAACGCCTTCGAATTCGGAACCATGCTTTCATTCGCCATTCCCGGCACCGTGATTGGCGTCTCCTATGTGCTGGCGTTCAACGTTCCCCCTATCGAGATCACGGGTACGGCGATCATCCTGATCCTATCATTCATCTTCAGGAACATGCCGGTTGGTGTTCGCGCCGGGGTCGCTTCGATGTCACAGCTGGACAGCAGCCTTGACGAGTCCTCGCTCACCCTTGGCGCCAATTCGTTCCAGACTTTCGTCCGGGTGATCTTGCCATTGCTTAGGCCGGCGATCCTGGCAGCGCTGGTCTATTCCTTCGTGCGCGCCATGACGGCGATCAGCGCGGTGATCTTCCTTGTGAGCGCGCGCTATGATCTTTCCACCAGTTACATCGTGGGACGGGTCGAAAATAATGAATACGGGGTTGCCATTGCCTATGCGACTGCCCTGATCGGAGTCATGCTGGCTGTCATAGGCGTCATGCAACTCATCGTCGGTCGGCGGGATATCGGCCGCCGGGGGCATGCAGGTGTACAACAGGTTCAGGTCGCGGGAGGCGGATAGTGGCTATATTGGGAAGCAATGCCGCTTCGGTGGAATTCGTCGGCGTCTCGAAAGTCTATCCTGGGTCAAAGGTTCCGGCGGTCGACAATGTTTCGCTCCATGTGGAAACCGGCAAGCTGGTGACGCTGCTCGGACCTTCCGGCTGCGGCAAGACAACGACGCTACGCATGATCGCCGGACTGGAGTTTGCCACCTCTGGCAAGATCCTGATCGGCGGCCATGATGTGACCTCCATTCCCGCTACAGAGCGCGACGTCTCGATGGTGTTCCAGTCCTATGCGCTTTTCCCGCACATGACCGTTCGGGAAAATGTCGAGTACGGCCTGAAGTTCTCGGGCTTTCCGAAAAAGGAAATCGGCGAGCGGGCGATGAGCGGCTTGTCGCTCGTGGGCCTGCAGGATTTCGGCGCGCGCCTGCCAAGCCAGCTTTCGGGAGGCCAGCAGCAAAGGGTTGCGGTTGCCCGCGCACTTGTGCTGGAGCCGCAAGTCCTCCTGTTCGACGAACCGTTGTCGAACCTCGATGCCAAGCTGCGCCGTCAGGTTCGCGAGGACATACGGGATATTCAGACCAAGCTTGGACTGACCGTAGTCTATGTAACCCACGACCAGGAGGAGGCGCTCGCGGTCTCCGACCGGATCATCGTCATGAAGAATGCGGTCATTGCCCAGGAGGGTACCCCCCGGGAACTGTATGATGCGCCTTCAAGCGCCTTTGTTGCCGACTTCATTGGTGAAGCCAATCTGCTCGATTGCGAAATTGAGAGCGTGAAGGAGGGCAAGGCCATGGTCCATCTTGGCCCCGCAAAACTCTGCATTCCTTCTCGTGGCATGCAGGCAGGTCCGGCCAGGCTTGCGGTGCGCCCGACGCGAATATCCATCGGCAAGCCGGGAGCAAGCAATGGAATTCCCGCGAAACTCGATCGCGTGATCTATGTCGGCAAGCATCTGGAATGCTTCGCCGAGACCGGGATCGGCCGCATTTTTGCAATCTGTCCCGATGTCGATGCGCCGTTGAAGGCAGGCGACGAAGTATCTCTTATCATTCCGGAACGGGGCGCCGTTCTTGTATCCAGCTAGCGCTATTCAGGTCTTGACGGTGAAGTTCTCTCGCGCGAGCGCATCGATTTCCGCAAACACCTTCGGCGCTCCGGCAACTACCACTGTTCCATGGTCGAGCACGGTATTCGGGTCGGGCTTCACGATCGTTCCGCCAGCCTCCTCGATCAGCAGCAGACCCGCAACGCAATCCCAGCTGTTCATGTGTTCCTCAAGATAGCCGAGCAGTCTGCCTGCGGCCACATAGGCAAGCATCAGCGCGCCGGAGGCATTGCGAAAGAACACGCCGCCATCGGCGACAATCCTGGCAATGATGCCGACGATATTCCCGGCAGGCGCACGGCCTGAAAAGCCTGTTCCCACCGACCCCTCGGAGATGCTTGAAAGGCTGGACGTGCTGATCGGCTTTCCGTTGCAGAACGCGCCGCCATTTCGCCTGCAAGAGAACAATTCGCCGGAAACCGGTTCGTTGATCACCCCGATAACCGCATCTCCGTTGTATGAACAGGCGATGGCGACGCACCACTGCGGAATGCCGCGAACGAAATTGGCCGTCCCGTCGATCGGATCGATGACCCAGTCATAACCGGATGTGCCGTGCTTTCTGCCATGCTCCTCCCCGACGATACCATCATCCGGCCAGCTTTGCGCAATTGCCGCGCGGATCATTGTCTCGGTGTCCTTGTCGGCATTGGAGACAAGGTCCTGATGCCCCTTGCTCTCGATCTTGAGATTGTCGATTTCTTTGAAAAACGACTTTGCGAAAGTGCCTGCTTCTGCGGCGATCTTTAGCGCGAATTCAAGGCGTTTCGCGATTTCGGTATCTTGCATTTGGGATTGTCCGTCTGGAAACGTGTTCGGCCTGGAACGTCAAGAGCCACGAGATCGGCGGCAGACGCTGTTTCACCAGGTAAATGAAATGTTCTTGTCGCTTATTTTCCATTGGCAAGCAACATGGGAAAACTTGGGTGCGTGGATCACCGTTTCCCCAGCGAAACTTAACGGATGTGACCTACATGTTCTGTCCCAGGTATCAGCGTTTGAATCCTCACAGTCTGGACGAGGGTATGAATCAGGCCTCTTCGCAGATTTGTGCAATTTCTCCTTCCAAGACCTTTGGCAAACTTGCCTGGCAGCGGCTTCAGGAGCCTTGACATCGAGTGGGAAGCGACCGGTGTGAGGGCGATCAGCGGACATTGAAAGGTGGACAGCCGGGCGACAGCCAAGGGCCGCATGTGACAATGCGGGTGCTGTTGCGGAGAACGCTTGCTTCGTGCCACTGATCTCGTCCTGCCGTTGGATTGCAGTTCAATCGTCTTACATGAAGGTGCCATTGGTGGAGCGGGCGACCCGTTCAACTCGGCCTTCACGTTGTGGCAGCTAGCCTTCACGCTATGGCAGAATGTGCGGACGCCGCTATCCGTATCTCACCCGGCTCCATGCGAGTTCCATCAGCCGCATCTGCAGTTCCATCACAGGATCGCGGCTGAATTTGTAGTTGTTGGACGCCTGCCCAATGCCCATGGCATGCCCGGCATGCCGATTGCATTTCTCCAGCTTTCTGTGGTGCAAGTGCAGGGGCCACAGCACTTGCCGGCAGTGGGTGGCGTTGGCTGGCCATGCAACTGTGAAAGATCACCCCTCGTTCGCTTTCGTGCTTTCTATCTCCTGCACCAGGAGCCGTTCGAGATAGAGTGCTTCAGGGGTAAGGGGAATTCCGCTGCGCGATATGATGCCCACGGTGCGGGTGACGACAGGTTCACTGATAGGCAGAATTTTGATGCCGGGTTCTTCGGGTATGGACGAACGGGGTGAAATGCTTATCGCAAGGCCCTCGGTTACGAGGCTCGCCGCCATGGGCATGTACTGAAACTCATATCGCCAATCCAGCCTGTAGGGAAACTTGCTGAGGCTTTGAGCGAGGATCGTGCCGTGACCGGTTTCCGCCGATACCCTGGCCAATGGATAACCGACGAGATCGGCCCAAAGCAGTTCCTTCTTCGTGGCCAGAGGATGGTCTTGCGGCACGGCCGCCGCGAATTCCTCGGTAAACAGGGTTCGTGATTTCTGCGCCCAGTGCTGTGCGCCCAGTATCGTAAGCGCAAACTGTATTTCGCCGGAAAGAACCCGTTCCGACAGGGCCGGCGCAGGGACGTCATTGATGATCACCGTGACGGTGGGGTAGCGCTCCCGGAAAATGTGGAGGGCGGGTGGAAGGAACCGTTTGCCCAGTGATGCCAGACATCCGATGGCAAGACGGTCGCCGCCGCGCCCGCCACGTGCCTTGAAATCCTCGAACAGGCCGCTGAATTGCTGCATCAATTCACGCGCCTGCGGATAGAATTCCTGACCGGTGCGGGTGAGAACCATACTGCGGGTTGTGCGCTGCAGGAGAACCAGTCCGAGTTCCTCCTCCAGCTTCTTTAGGCGGTGGCTGAGCGCGGTCTGGGAAAGCCCCATCGTGGCAGCCGCCGCTCTGAAGCTTCCGCTTTCAGCGATACGGATGAATGCTTCCAGTCCCAATATGTCCATGACAGGTGGTCAGGGCCTTTTAATTGATGAATATTTCTAATCAATAAAGGAAAAAAATGCATTTGAACAAGGTAAATCCAGCCGCTACGCTTTAATCGTTCACGGAAAGTGGAGGAGACGGGAACGATGAGCGACGGTCAGTCCGAAGGCGGGCGTCTGTTTTTCACATCGGACATCTATCGGGCCGAACGCAAGAAGCGTGAAGAAGACGGACGCACGGTTCCCGAAGCTGCCCGCGATATCCCAGTTCACACATCGTGCGACGTTCTGGTTGTCGGTGGCGGGCCTGCCGGGACAGCAGCAGCAGTGGCGGCTGCAAGGCGCGGCGCCGATGTTGTTCTGCTTGAGCGCTACAATCATCTTGGCGGGCTTTCCACCGGGGGGCTGGTAATCTGGATCGACAGGATGACGGACTGGGATGGCAAGCACGTCATTCGCGGATTTGCAGATGAGCTGCTCTCTCGCCTCAAACCGGACAGCATAGCCGGCCCATCCCGCGATGTGTGGGGTTCCCGCGACGAGGAATGCGCGTCCTATTGGGCCCTCAGAACTGCTGCCTATCACGGTATCGTAACCTATTCACCGACCATCGACCCCGAATGGCTGAAAGCGGAGTCGCTTGCGATGGCTCGCGAGAGCGGGGTTCGGATCATGTTCCATGGCCTCGGAGCTTCCCCGATTGTCGAGGGCACTACCATCAGGGGATGCATCTTCGAAAGCAAGCAGGGCAGGCGTGCCATACTTGCAGGCGTCACGATCGACGCTACCGGAGACGGCGATCTCTATGCGATGGCAGGTGCAACCTATTCCACCGAAGTCGACGAGCGCGACATACACGGAAGCATGAACACACCATGGCTGTTCGGCGATGTCGACATGGAGGCGTTTCTCAGGTTCCGCTCGGAGACGCCGGATCAGTTCGCGTCATTCATGGCCCGCGGCAGAGAGAGCGTGGGGTTTTTCGACAAGCCTTCGGTTTCATGGCGCAGGGATGTCGCGGTATTCATGGGCCCCCGCCTTGCGGGATATTCCCCACTCGACATTGATGATCTCACCGAGGTCGAACTGAAGAGCCGCGACCTGATGGTCGCGCATTTGAATTTCTACCGGAAACATGCACCTGGCTTCGAAGCGGCTACCCTGATGCTGTCTGCTCCACAAATCGGTGTCCGCCACGGACGCAGGCTTGATGGGCTTGGCAAGGTGACGCGTGACTTGTGGGATGGCCGCATCGCCAATGACGAGATCGGGGTAAGCCCGTCACTGTCGCCGAAGTTCGCCAATGTGTCCATACCCTACGGGTGCATCGTTCCGAGAAATCTCGAGGGCCTGCTTGCTCCGGGAAGACATCTCTCGTGCGATGCGACCAGTCATTCCTTCATGCGGGAAATTCCGCAGTGCTGGCTGACAGGCCATGCAGCCGGAGCTGCGGCGGCAATCGCGGCAGATCGTGGAATCGATGTGGCCAAGGTGCCGATTGACGAACTGCGTGCGTGTCTTGCTGAACAGGGTGCGCATCTAAATGAAATACCTGCGCGGCAGATGTCGCGGGAGGCTGTATAGAAGTAATTGCCGCCGTGCCGGTTCGTTATCAGCGCACCGAAACACGAGACAACAGAATCGCAACGCAAACCGGGAGGAGACCATGTTTGTGAAGATACTCAAGAAAGCCATCGCCATTCCCCTGGCGTTCATGTTGGGGCTGGGCACCATTGCTTCCCATGCCGAGGATGTGGCGCCGCTCGATCCGCCGCAGACGGTCAAGTTCGCCTATGTGCCGATCATGAAGTTTGCATCGGCCTATGTCGCCGACGCGCGCGGCCTGTTCACCAAGTACGGGCTCAATGTCGAATTCGAACGCGTGAAATCCGGCACCGAGGCGATCGCCTTCCTTGATCAGGGTACGGTCGATGTGGGCGGGATCGCCATCGTCGCCTCGCTCTGGTCAGCCTGGAGCCGTGGCCTGAACATGCCGATCATCGCGCCTGGCGCTCTCGATCCGCTGAAGGATGGACCGACAGTCTTGCTCGTCCGCAAGGACCTCAAGGAAAGCGGGGCAATCACGTCTGTTTCCGACCTGAAGGGAAAGCGCGTCGCTTCGGCGGGCGGTCCGGGAAGTGGGGGCGAATACCAGATTTCCAAGGCGCTCGAATCCGCTGGTCTGACAATTCGCGATGTCGAAATGATCAATGTCGGCAATGCGGACATGCCAGCGGCGCTGGACGCCAAATCGGTGGATGCGGCTATGACCGGTTCCCCGTTTTCCGATCAGGCAATCAAGGCTGGCACGGCCGACGTTCTTGCAAAGGATATGACACCCGGATTGATGACCGTCGCCTTCGTCGCTTCCGGCAAGTTCATTTCGGAACGCCCCGAAGCAGCCAAACGCTTCGTTCTGGCGCTGGCCGAGGCAACCCAGATGATGCAGGGAGAAGACTATCTCTCGCCTGAAAATGTCGCTGGATACCTGAAACACACGGCGACGACGGAAGAAGCTCTCAAAAAGGGGATTCCAGTTGTCTACGATCCTGCGTTCAAGATCCCGGTAGCCGGACTCGCCGACATCGAGCGCGTACACCGTGAAAATGGCCGTACCGAATATGAGGATCCGATCGACATTACCAAGGTCGTGAACGAAACCTTCACCAACGAGGCCGCCATGGCACTCGGCCTGGCCAGGTAACTTCATGGAACCGCGGAGGCACAAGGAGTGGCTCCGCGGGACTCTGCCGGAAATCTTGAAATGAATCATACCGCACCGAATTCCCAACCAGGCGCGAAGATTTCCGCCCGGAACGTGTCGAAGATCTATGACACTGCCGACGGCTCAATCGTTGCGCTTGATGATTTCAGCCTGGATGTGCAGGAAGGTGAATTCGTCTGCATCGTAGGGCCGTCCGGCTGCGGCAAGTCAACCTTTCTGCGAATGCTGGCTGGACTTGAGGACATTTCGTTCGGCTCCATTGATATCCGACCGGGGGAAGATCCTGCCAAACCTCTCAACTCGGTTGTTTTCCAGGAGTACGCCATCTTTCCGTGGAAGACCGTGATCGAGAACGTCGCCTTCGGTTTGCAGATGCGTGGTGTGAATGAAGCCACGCGTCACGAGATAGCCCGCATGTGGCTTGATCGTGTGGGGCTTGGAAAATTCGCAGGCTATTATCCCCAGCAGATATCGGGAGGCATGAAGCAGCGTGTCTCGATCATACGGGCGCTTGCAAACGATCCGGAGGTTCTCCTGATGGACGAACCACTGGGCGCGCTTGATGCACAGACGCGCGTTGTGCTCCAGGATGAACTGATGCGTATCTGGGAAGAGACCAGAAAGACGGTGGTCTACATAACGCACAGCCTGGATGAGGCTGTGTTTCTGGGTGATCGCGTCATCCTGATGAGTGCGCAGCCTGGACGCAAACTTGCGACTTTCAACATAGACCTTCCCCGGCCTCGCACCATCGATACCATGAACACCCCGCGATTTGCCGAATACCGTGCCGAAATCTGGGCGATGCTTTCCCGGGAGGTTACCCGCGCGATGGAGCAGCAGCAATGAAGACCCTGACCGCCACGCCGCCGGCTGCCGCACCCTCCGTCACAAGGAACAACGAGGCAGACAGGAAGGCTATCGGGCTCTACCTTGCCATGGCAATCGCGCTCAACCTCGGTCTTTATGCTGCAGGAATCTGGAGGCCGCTCGCAGGGTTTGCCATCGCCGCCAGCTTCATTCTCCTTGTTCTGATTTGCGAGCGTGCGGGAAGAATGGTTCCTGCGCGCAGCCGCAAGGGATACGAACGCCTGCTGGCATTTGGATTTCCCGCGCTGGTGCTTGCACTGTGGCAGGTTGCCGGGGATATCGGATTGATCAACCCGACCTGGTTTCCGCAGCCGAGCCGCATTCTGGGTGGCCTGTGGGACATGATCGTGCGCTATGACAAGTTTTCTGGAACGAGCCTGATCGGCCGGCCTTGGTTGATACCCGAGTATTTTGGCAAGGATGGCTGGCACGGCGTGTGGGCGCTTTTGAGCGAGAGCCATGTTCTGGCAACGCTTAGCCGCGTGCTCTGTGGCTTTCTGCTGGGTGCGATCCCGGGCATTCTTCTCGGGGTCGTCATGGGTGTGAACCAGACAGTGCGGCTGATGCTCGACACCACGCTTTCGGCAATCTACGTGCTTCCGAAGATTGCGATCTTCCCGATCGTGATGCTGATGTTTGCCGATCCGTTCGGTGAGGGCCCCAAGATACTCGTCGTGGCGCTGGCGGTGTTCATCCTGATGACGATCAACACCATGGCTGGGGTTCGCGGCATCGATCGTGTCTATCTCATGGCAGGAAGAAACTATGGCGCCAATGGATGGCAGATGATGCGTCATGTCATCATACCGGGCGCCATGCCGGTTATCTTTGCAGGGCTGAGGATCGCGCTTGGCACGGCAATGATCGTGGTGATCTCCGTTGAATTCGTCCGTGCGAAGCAGGGGGTTGGCTATATTACCTTCTACTACTGGGAAGTGCTCAATCCGGAGAAGATGTACGCAGGCCTGCTCGTGGTCATGATGCTGGGCATTTTCCTGACCTATCTTCTGCAGTGGCTGCAACGCCGCGCCATGCCGTGGACCCGCTAGCCGCCGGCGATACCGGCGGCGCCGTGAAGTCAAACAGGCAATGGCAGAATGGGTGCCGGTAGCCTTCAGTCGAGTTCGGCACCCATGCGCAGAGACAATTGCGAGGCAATTCGCTTCACGTCTTCGATGATCCGTTTCTGGCTTTCCCCTGATACTTCGCTTGCGAGCAGGCTCACGGCAACTCCGGCGATCGGCCGGTTGTGCCGATCACTCTATTCGATACCGTCGATGAGGGCATTGCGCTTGCCAACGATACCGAATTCGGGCTCGCAGCCTATTTCTATGCCCGGGATTTCTCCACGGTCTGGAAGGTGGCTGAGGAAATCGAGAGCGGCATGGTCGGCATCAATACCGGCCTTGTCTCCACTGCCGAGGCACCCTTTGGCGGCATCAAGTCTTCGGGCCTGGGGCGCGAGGGCTCCAAGTACGGAATGGATGAGTTCCTCGAGATCAAGTATCTCTGCTTCTCGGTCTAGGCCGTTTCAGCCTCGGCTGGAAACGATTGCTTTGGGCAAACAACCGGGTTCATTGATGCATTTCGATCTGGCCGATTCCGCCAAGATCAAAATTGCTCAGGGGCGGTTACCGTTTGCTGCGCGATACCCGAAGAAACCGAACGAAGGAGGTGGCAAATCATGCCGTCTCCCCGATAGGACCGTTGCCGCCTTTTCGGCGTAACGGGTCACGCCGTCTCGAAGGAAAGATGAACCTTGAGCGCGCGGCTGCGGTCGCCGGCCTCATCGAATGCACTTTGAGCCTCCGCGAGGGGATAGGTCGCAGTGATGATTGGCCGGACATCGATTTCACCCGCAGAGATCGCCGCTACCGCCTGGGCGAATTCCTCGTGGAAGCGGTGTGTGCCCTGAAGGGTGATTTCCTTGCTGACGATCAGGTTCAACGGCACAGGCGTATCTCCGGCGACGCCAACCTGAACAAAGGTTCCTTTCGGCCTCAGCGCCGCTATTGCAGACTTGATCGCGGGAGCGGCAGCGGAACATTCAAAGACGGTGTGGAAATAGCCCTTGTTTGCTGAATACGCTGTCATCGCGTCGGGATTGGTCGCGGCATTGATCATTCTGGTCGCTCCCATTTTCCGGGCAACGGCCAGAGCGGCGTCCTGAAGGTCGGTCACAACGATCTCTGCTGCACCCGCGCGCGCAGCGACTGCGACACAAAGTGCGCCAATCGGGCCTGCCCCCGTCACAAGTACCCGCTTGCCGTCAGTCGGGCCCGCCATCCTTGCTGCATGAAGGCATACGGCGAGCGGTTCGGAGCAGGCGGCCTCGGCCATGGTTGTTGCATCGCCAACCCGGTGGCACTGGGCAGCAGGGACGATCATGCGGTCGCGGAACAAACCCTGCTCGTGCGGCATGCGCATGGCCGAGCCGCTGAACCGCATGTTCAGGCAGTGATTGAACATGCCGTCCAGGCAGTATTCGCATTCGCCACAGGGCCGGCTCGGGCTGATGGCCACGCGGTCACCTACTGCGAGCATTGAAACGTCTTTTCCTGTTGCAGCAACGATGCCCGACGCCTCGTGCCCAAGTATGATCGGTTCGCGCACCCGGATCGGCCCAAAACCGCCATCATGGTAGTAGTGAAGGTCCGATCCGCAGATCCCTGCGGCACTCATCTGGACTAGCACCTCGTCCGGTCCCGGCTCACCGAGCGTCTCGGTTTCAATGCGGATATCGTGCTTGTCGTACAGTTTGCAGACGCGGGTTTGCATGTTCTTGATCCTGTGAGGATTTCACCGGAATACCGGCATTCAAAGTCTGAAATCGGGTTCTTTCGGCCTGTGGCCGTGTCATCGGGTTGTTGAGGTCATGCGACTAGTCGAGCAGAACCGAGGGCAGCCAGGTCGCTATTGCCGGAACATACGAGACCAGCAACAGGACCAGAATGTTGGTAAGCAGAAAGGGTGCAATGGCCTTGATCACAGGCGTCAGCGGCAGTTTCGCGATGTTGGCGCAGATGAACAGGCAGACACCGACCGGCGGTGTCGTCAGGCCAATCATCAGGTTCAGAACGGCAAAGGTCGCAAAGTGGAGCGGGTCGACGCCAACTCCCTGTGCCAGTGTAAGCAACGGAACGAACAGGATAATCAGCGCCGCAATTGTTTCCATGAACATGCCGACAAACAGCAGCAGCAGGTTGATGAGCAGGATCACGACGTACTTGTTGTCGGTAAATGAGAGCACGGACGAGGCGATCATCTGGGGAATACGCTCGGAGACCAGTATCCACCCAAATACGTTGGCGAACCCGACCAGTGCCAGGATCGCGGCGGAGGATACGGCACTCTCGATGATGATGCGTGGCACTTCCTTCAGCTTCAGGTCGCGGTAGATGAAGGCACCGACGACGAAGGCATAGATGCTGGCAACGATTGCTGTCTCTGTGGGTGTGGCTATGCCCGACATGAGACCACCAATGATCAGCGCCGTCATCGCGATGGCCCAGAAGGCGCCGAGGAAGGATTTCCCAAGTTCGCCAACCCCCTGCCAGGGCTGACGGGGGAAATCCTTGCGGACGGCGATCAGATAGGTTGTCACCATCATGGCGAGGCCCATCAGGATGCCGGGAACCGCGCCTGCAAGGAACATGCGGCCAACGGATATGCCCGACAATGCGCCAACGATGATCATCGGGACAGAGGGCGGTATGATGGGGCCGACGGTGGAGGATGCAGCGGTAACCGCAGCCGAGAAATCGGCAGGGTAGCCTGCCTTCTTCATTCCGGGAATCATCATGCCGCCGATTGAGGCCGCATCTGCAACAGCGGTGCCTGAAATCCCGCCAAACAGCATGGAGCCTGCGACGTTGGTGAGACCCAGTCCACCGCGGGCCCAACCAACCAAGGCGTTGGCGAAACGGATGATGCGCTCGGTGATGCCACCATTGTTCATGAGGTTTCCGGCAAGGATGAAACCGGGGATGCACAAGAGCACGAAGACATCCATTCCGGCATACATTTTCTGCGGCATGACGACGAGAGGTATGCCGGCGGAAAGCAGGTAGGCAGCAGAGGCAAGTCCAAGGGTTACCGCAACTGGTATGCCCAGCGCCAGCCCGGCCACGAATACCGAAATGAGGATTGCGAGATTCATTGCTGCTGTTCTTCCATCCGGTTGGCGGGCAATCCGTCCGATATTCCCATCAGGATCGAGACTGCGCGCGCAGCCGAGAAGACCATCAGGGAAACGATCAATACGAGAACGCTGGCGTGGATGAAATCCATGCGCCAGCCAAGCGCAGGCGATGTCTGCATGGCGCCGATGGAGGTATATTTCCACGCGGGCAGTATGAGCATCGCGCAAAGACCTGCAGTCAAAACAGCGCCGACGAGCCGCAATCGGCGAGGCCACTCGCCGGGGAGCGATTCGGAAATGATGTCCACGTTGACGAGGTCTCCGCTTCTAAAGGATAGACCCGCGCCGAAGGCGGCGAGATAGAGCAGGGCGAAACGGGTAAGCTCTTCTGTCCAGACAGGTGAGTTGTTGAACACAGAGCGGCCGAGAACCTGGATCGTTACCGTTCCCATCAGGGCAACGAATGCGGCCAGGGTTGCCATCCGGCTCATCCATACAAGGGCGGCTATTGCGCGCTTCATGCTTGCACTTCCCTGGCTTGATCCATCGTACCGGTATTGGCTACGCCGGGCCCAAAGGCCCGGCGTCTTGTTCAGGAGGCAGAGTGCCGAGTGCCGCGATTACTGTGCGAACAGACCTTCGACGATCGGCTTGATCTCGTCGTTCACATTGGCAAGAACGGCATCCTTGGCCTTTGCCTGGAAGGCGGCGCCATCGACCTCGACAAAGGTCATGCCCTTGGATTCGAGATATTCGCGGTCGTCTTTCATGGATGCGTTGAACAGTTCGCGCTCATAGGCCTGTGCCGTCTTGGCTGCTTCCATGACGGCATTCTGATCTGCTTCGGAGAGCTTGTTCCAGGTGGATTCGGCAATCGTCAGGTAGATCCACGAACGCACGTGGTCCGTCAGGTTCACGTATTTCTGCACTTCGTTGAAGTTTGCCGAACGGATCAGCGCAAGCGGGTTTTCCTGGGCCTCGATCGTTCCGTTCTGCAGCGAGGTGAAGACCTCCGAGAATGCCATCGGGCCCGGGTTCGCGCCAAGCGCCTTCCAGACATCGACGAAAAGCGGCACGTTTGGCACGCGCATTTTCAGGCCGTTGAGATCATCCGGTGACTTGATGGGGCGGTTGGATGTCAGATCGCGCGGACCGCGTGCGAAGTACGCAATTGGGCGAATCTGGACCTTTTCGATGATCTGCTGTTTGATCTTGTCGCCGATCTCGCCGGACGCAACTTCGTCCATGTGTTCGATGGACTTGTAGCCATAGGGAACTGCGAGGAGCGCTGCCATCGGCGCCCAGTTCTGCAGGCTCTCGCCAGTTATCGTCATGTCGACGGTGCCGAGCTGCATCCCGTTGATGAGGTCGATTTCCTTGCCAAGCGACTCGTTGGGATAGACTTCAACTTCAATCCGGCCATCGGTCAGCCGCTTGAGTTCATCTCCGAACTTGACGGAAGCCTTGTGCCACGGGTTGTCCTCGTTGGCGAGATGGCCAAGCTTGAGGGTCGTGTCTGCTGCGAGGGCAGACGTGGCAAGCATGCCCGCGGCAAGTGCGCCAAGCAGTGTCTTCGAGAGTTTGTTGAATTTCATCATATCCTCCTTGGGTTGTTTTCTTTTCCGGAAGCGGCGGCTAAGGCCGCTCCTCGAAAAACTCGGGCCGGCCCTTCGCGATTTCGGGAAGGTCATTCAGAATTTCCTGCAGGTGACCGCGCATCGCATCAACGGCACTCTCGGTGTCGTGGTTGGCAATTGCCTCGACGATTGCGGCATGCTGGGAAACGAGTTTTGGCGCAGGAAACCGGAGCATCGAGAGGTGACGGACCCGGTCCATCTGCGATTTCAGGCCTTCGACAATCCGCCATACGCGGGCCTTGCCGGCAGCCTCGGCGAGGGTGGCGTGGAATATGTCATCGAGCTCCATGAAGCGCTGCGGATTGTCCAGTGCGGCGCGTTGCTCGGAAATCTGGCTACGCAATTTCGAAATCGTGGCGTCGCTGGCATTGGCGGCAAGGTAGCGGGCAATATCGGCCTCGATGGCTTCACGCACGAACCTGGCATCCATGACTGCTGAAACAGTGATCTTGCGAACGAAGGTCCCGCGCTGGGGGCGCACTTCCAGCAGGCCTTCCTCGGCGAGCTTGATGAAGGCCTCTCGCACGGGCTGGCGGCTGACATCATACTCGGAGGCGATCTCCGACTCCGAGATGCGGATGCCCGGCTCCATCTCGTTGCTGATGATCCGTGCGCGCAAAATGCGATAGATCTGCGGACCCACGGTGGTGCCGTGATCCAGCAAATTCTGAGATTTCGGTTGATAGGTCATGCCTGTTCTCGCTCCCGAAAGGCTCACTACACCATACTTCCATACTAGTCAACGGAATGGTAAGCTGCTAGATGGAACAAGTAAAAAGTGAGAATGCGGCGACGCTCGGCTATTGTTGGCCTGTGTTTCGTGCGGTGGAGGAAAAGGCATGCGGCAAACCTGGCGGTGGTTTGGACCCAAGGATTTGGTCTCTGTAGACGACATGATGCAGGCGGGTGTCGAAGGCGTGGTGTCTGCTCTGCACCATGTTCCGACCGGCGCAGTATGGACACCTGAGGAAATTGCACAGCGGCAGAACGAGATTGCGACGCGCCGTGACGGTTCGCCATCTGGGCTGAGGTGGGATGTGGCCGAAAGCCTCCCGGTCTCGGAGGATATCAAGAAGCAGAAGGGTGCATGGCGCCAGCACATCGATACCTACAAGACTAGTCTGGGTCACCTTGCCCGGGCCGGTGTCGACACGGTGTGCTACAATTTCATGCCGGTGCTGGATTGGACGAGGACCGACCTTTCATGGAGCGTGGCAAGCGGTGCCACCTGCATGCGCTTCGACTATGCCGTGTTTGCAGCCTTCGACATCTTCATTCTGGGGCGAAAGGGTGCTGCGCTGGACTACCCGGAGGAAATCGCCGAACAGGCGGACGACCTCTTCAGGGCCATGAGCGAGCCACAACGCGATGCACTGGCGAAGAACGTCGTTTTCGGTCTGCCCGGAGCGGCCGAACACTTTTCGCTCGATGATGTGCGCATGCACCTGGCCGAATACGATGATGTATCCCATGACAGGCTAAGACAGCACTTCGTCGATTTCCTCTCCGAGGTGGTGCCGGTTGCTGAGAAACTGGGCCTTCGACTTTGTTGTCATCCCGACGATCCGCCCTTTGATCTTCTGGGCCTGCCGCGAGTCATGTCGACTGAAGCGGACTACCGCTACATGACCGAGGCGGTGAATTCGCCGGCCAACGGGATCACATTGTGCACGGGCTCGCTTGGGGCCAGGCCCGACAACGATCTTCCGGGCATGATGGAACGGCTGGGCGACAAGGTTCACTTCCTGCACCTGCGGAATGTCAAACGCGATACCGCTCAGCTACGCGGATCGTTCTACGAGGCGGAGCACCTTGGCGGAGACACCGACATGGTTGCGGTCATCGCTGCGGTGCTGCGCGAAGAGAAGCGCCGCAGGCAGGCAGGACGCAGCGACGCCTCGATCCCGATGCGGCCGGATCACGGTCAGGACATTCTGGACGACCACAATCGCAAGGCGCAGCCGGGGTATCCTGCGATAGGCAGGCTCAAGGGGCTGGCGGAGTTGCGTGGAATCATGACAGCGCTGAGCCATCCGGCGATGGCAGGCGTTGTCGAGAGCGGTAAGTGACGGCTTCCAGATGAAACGTCTCGACAGGCTTGGGAACGTGGAAGGTGAAGCCAAACTGCCGTCCTACGACCCTCAAAAACACGGATGCGGCATCGTTCATCTTGGAGCTGGCGCATTTCACAGGGCGCATCAGGCAGCATATACCGATGATGCGCTGGGTGCGGCGGGCGGCAACTGGCGCATAACAGGCGTAAGCCTTCGCGGAACGGATGCTGCCGATGCGCTGAACCCGCAAAACGGCCTTTACACCCTGATAGAGCGGGGTATCGACGGCACGCATGCACGCGTGATTGCAGCGATTGATCGTGTCATTGCTGCCAGCACAGATCGCAAGGCGCCGCTTGAAGCGCTGGCCTCTCCACAGACACGGATCGTCACGCTCACGGTAACCGAAAAGGCCTATGGCATCGACCGTGCGGCAATGGCTGCCGATCCGTCGCACCCCGCCGTTTCGGCAGACCTGTTGGAACCGCGAAACCCTGCGGGTGTTCTCGGCCTTCTCGTGGAGGGCCTGCGCCTGCGCCGGGCAGCGGGAACCGCACCATTCACGGTTCTGTGCTGCGACAATCTTCCCGAAAACGGGTTCTTGTTGAAGGCAGGCGTTGTCGATTTTGCGCGCCGGATCGACCAGGGTCTGGCTGAATGGATCACTGCGGAGGTTACCTTTCCATCCTGCATGGTAGACCGGATAACGCCGGCTGCAACGCAGCAGACACTCGAAAATGCGGAAAGACTTACGGGGTGCGAGGACCGGGGCGCCATTGAAACCGAAGGGTTTCGCCAATGGGTAATCGAGGATGATTTCTGCAACGGGCGTCCGCAGTGGGAGAGTGGCGGGGCGCTGTTCGTCAAGGACGTGAAGCCTTATGAACTGATGAAGCTGCGCATGCTCAATGGTGCGCATTCGATGCTCGCCTATTGCGGCTACCTTTCGGACTATCCCTACGTACGCGACGTGATGGCCGACGCCACGCTCGCGGCGCTGGTCGACAGGCACATGGAGGCAGCGCAAAAGACCCTGCCAAGGCTTGAAGGCATCGACCTCGACACCTACCGGCACGACTTGCTTGAGCGGTTCCGAAACCCGGCAATTGCGCACCAGACCTACCAGATCGCGATGGACGGAACCGAAAAGCTGCCTCAGCGTATTCTTGCCCCCGCTGCCGATACGCTCAGGCACGGCGGTGATATACGGCCGTTTGCATTCGCGACCGCTGCATGGATGCGGTATTGCGTCGGCCGAAAGGCAGACGGAATGCACTATGCGCTGCGGGATCCAAGGGAAGATGAAATAGGATCACGCATCGGCAATTTGAATACCGCCGAAGAGATCAGTGCCGCTTTGCACAGTCTGCCCGGCCTGTTTTCTGCAGACCTGACGGAAAGTCCCGAATGGCGGCGCTGCGTGGCCGACATCCTCTTCTTGATGCTGACCAAGGGGATGCTGCCGGCCATACGGCTCGAAGCTACATGATGCAGGTCAGCGTATCCTGATTTGGCTCAGTTCCTCCCCATCCGGATCGACGACGTGTACGGCGCAGGCGATGCACGGATCAAAGGAATGCACGGTGCGCTGGATCTCCAGTGGCTGTGAGGGATCGTGCAATTGGTGGCGGTCCATCAGTGCGGCCTCGTAAGGGCCGGGCTGGCCTTTCGGATCGCGCGGTCCGGCGTTCCAGGTCGATGGCACCACGGCCTGGTAGTTGTCGATCTTGCCGTCCTTGATGACAATGTAGTGGCACAGTGCTCCGCGCGGCGCTTCCATGAAGCCAACGCCCTTGGCGACCGAGGGCCATGTCGATGGTTCCCACTTGTCGGGGTTGTGAACGGCGACATCCCCAGCCTTGATGTTGCCAATCAGATTGTCGAGCCAGACCATCATCTGGTCGGCTATGATCTTCGATTCGAGCGTGCGGGCAGCGGTGCGGCCAAGGGTCGAATACATCGCGTCGATCGGGAGATCGAGCTGCGACAAAACCGAACCGGCAAGATCCCGCGTCTGTTCATGCCCCTTGGCATAGAGCATCAGGACGCGCGCGAGCGGTCCCACTTCCATGACATTGCCGCGCCAGCGTGGTGATTTGAGCCAGGAATATCCCTTGTCCACATCAAGCTGGTCGTAGGGTGGTTTCGGGCCGTCATAGTTGAAGGCGGTCTCGCCATCGTAGGGGTGGAGACCCTTCTCCTTGCCGCCCTCATAGTCATACCAGGAGTGCGCGACGAATTCCTGCACCTGCTCGGGGTCATTGAGATCGACAGGCTCGATCCGGGAGAGATCGCGATTGAGGATTGCACCGGACGGAATGAACCAGGTTGACGGATCGTCCGTGCCGTTGGCCGGAAAGTCGCCGACGGTCAGGAAGTTACCGACCCCTTCGCCGCGCGCGAACCAGTCCTTGTAGAAGGATGCGATGGCAATCGTGTCGGGAAGATAGACCTGGTTGACGAAGGCCTGCATGGACTTGATGACATTGCGGATCTCTTCGAGGCTGATGATGTTGACCGCCGTCGCGGCTGCACCGGATGAACCGGGCGCAGCACTGATCGGACTTGGCGCGCCACCGACGAGGAAGTTCGGGTGCGGGTTCTTGCCGCCGAAGATCGCGTGAAGCTTGGCCACTTCGCGCTGCCAGGAGAGTGCCTCGATATAGTGGGCGACTGCCATGAGGTTGGCTTCGGGTGGCAGCTTGTATTCCGGGTGCCCCCAGTAGCCGCCGTTGAAGATGCCGAGCTGTCCTGCTTCCACGAAATCCTTCAGTTTCTTCTGGGTCTCGGCGAAATAGCCGGGGCTTGATTTTGCCCAGGTCGAAATCGACTGCGCCAGTTCGGATGTCGCCTTGGGATCTGCCTTGAGAGCGGAAACAACATCCACCCAGTCGAGTGCATGCAGATGGTAGAAATGCATCACGTGGTCATGCACGTATTGCGCGGCGATCATCAGGTTGCGGATGAGTTGCGCATTTGCCGGGATGGGGTAGTTCAACGCGTTTTCGACAGAACGCACGGAGGCAATGCCGTGCACGAGCGTGCACACGCCACAAATGCGCTGTGCGAATGCCCAGGCGTCGCGCGGGTCACGGCCCTTCAGGATGATCTCGATGCCGCGAACCATGGTTCCCGAAGAATAGGCACTGGTAATTCCACCTGTAGGGCTGGTTTCCGCCTCAATGCGCAAATGCCCCTCGATACGGGTGATGGGATCGACTACGACGCGCTTGGTCATCGCGGTTTCCTTCTCTTTTCAGCTCTAGTCGGCGAGATTGTCGGCCACCATTTCAAGGAGGCTCTCGGGTCGCTTGTCCCAATTGAAGTGTTTGGCGCCCATATCGAGCGTGATGCGGCACTGACCACATGAGGTGATGAAGCGCTTGGCACCGGTATCGTCGACCTGGCGCATCTTCATCTCGAACACCTTGTAGCGCAGCGGCGTGGCGCGCTGGTTGGATACGACGCCGCCTCCACCTCCGCAGCAGAAACCCAGATTGCCGGTATCCTTGAGTTCGTGCAGGTCGATCCCCAGCGCTTTCATGACAATGCGTGGCGCGGCTTCCAAGCCTCCCCGGCGCACCATCTGGCACGGGTCGTGGAAGGTGCCGGTTTCACCAATGGGTTTGACCTTCAGGTCACCGCGACCGATCACTTCGGCCAGAAACTCCGTCATGTGGATAATCCGCACGGGTAGTTGGTGGCCGTACCAGCGTGCGGCCTCCCAGCGTGCGGCGCCGTATGCATGTCCGCATTCGGGCAGGATCACGGTATGTGCGCCGATCTTGATCGCCGTATCGATGATGTTTCGGGTCAGCCGTTCCTGCAGATCGGTATCGCCATCGATGAAGCCGATATTCGAGGCGTCGAAACCTTCCTGGTGCATGGTCCAGGACAGGCCTAGCTTGTTCATGATCTTTGCCGCGTCGGCCAGTGCCTTTGTATGATCGCCAAGTTCGGCGGGCGCAACGGTTACAAGGTAGTCTGCCTTTTCCAGATCGCAGGGGATTTCGACGCCATGTTCCTCTGCGATTTCCTCGACGATGTCGGGTAGATCCTCTGCCGGCGTCGCCGGGCTCGACCACGCCTTCGCGGTTCGGTCCATGAGGGCCAGGCGCTCGGGGATGAGCCCCGCCCGGAACATTCCGTGGCGCGCCTCTTTTACCAGTTCAGCGATGTCGATCCCCATCGGACATACCATGGTGCAGCGTCCGCACATGGTGCAGCTGTCATAGATGAGTTCCTGCCAGTTCTCGAGTTCCTCAATCGTCACCTTGGAAGCTAGATTGAGCAGACGGTAGATCGGGGCAAACGGACCCATTTCCCGCTTGTATGCCTTGCGGAACGGCTCCAGCTTGTAGACTGGCGTGTACTTGGCTTCGCCTGTCGCCAGATAGAAATGGCAGGCTTCGGCACACATCCCGCATCGAACGCAGGATTCCATGTGCAGGGCGGCCGTCACTCCGAATTCGCGTACGAAGCCATGCATGGCCTCTTCGACGCGTTCTTCGTTGCCGAGTTTTCCCTGGCTGTCGAAAGCGGGAGCGGTTGCTTGTGCTGTGCTCATGTCTGAACTCCCCTCTATACGTTGACGCCGCGATGGCTGAAGCGGGCCCCGGTGGCTCCACGTGAGAACACGAAGAGGAAGGCATGCATCAGCTTGCCGAACGGGAACCATATGAAGAACGCCGCAACTGAGAGTATGTGGATCGCGAGAAGCGTTTCGTAGCGTGCGCCAAGATGGCTGGTGGCAAGCAGGCCAGTCAGCACGGGTGCCGCAGTCATGAACCACGAGATGTAGTCGCTAACTCCTGACAGGAGGCGGCCAACCGGGTGGAACAGCCGGCGCGCCAGCGCAGCGAATAACGAGACCAGTGTGATCACGCCCACGCCATAGATGAAGTTGGTCGGCAGGCCTGGCCAGGACACTCCGAACAATCCGTGGATGAACTGGATATGAGGCACGAAGCCAAACACCACGATCGCCAGCCCGAGATGAAAGACGTAGGAATTGAGCGTTGTGAAAATGGTGCGATGGATGAAGGCCTTGTTTGGCCACATGCGCCTGAAAACGGTTCCCATCGCGCCTGAAACTCTTGATGGCGCGCCTTCGCGCGCCTTTGAAAGGTCGCCCCTGCGCGGCAAGAGCAGGACGGCGGCGAGCCGCCAGATTGTGCCCAGCACAAATACTGCAAGCGAGAATTCAATGGCTGGTCCGCGGGCAAAGTCGAGCAGGTCCATGATCTCAGTCCTTTTTCAGATGTGCGTTGCGGCGGCTGCGGGCAAGCATGGCAGCGCCTGCTCCAAGTGCGGCGCCAGCTGCTGCGGCAGCAGCGATCGTCTTTCCGGGCGCTGCCGTGGAGGCAGAGAGCGGCTTGTAGAAACTTCCGCGATCCCAGAAATTCGGCTCCGAACAACCCAGGCAGCCATGCCCGGACTGGATCGGGAAGGATACGCCGCCGTTCCATTTCAGTGTGGCGCAAGCGTTGTAGGTTACGGGACCCTTGCAGCCGACCTCGTACAGGCACCAGCCTTCGCGCGCGCCTTCGTCATCGAAGCTCTTTGCAAACATTCCCCGGTCGTAGAACGGGCGCCGGTAACAGCGGTCGTGGATGGTTTCGCCGAAGAAACTTCTCGGGCGGCCGAGATCGTCAAGTTCGGGGATTTTTCCAAAGGCCAGGAAATGCGCGATCGTTCCGGCCATCGCTTCAGGAATGGGCGGGCATCCGGGGATGTTGATTACTGGCTTGTTCTTGACGAGATCGGAAACCGGAACAGCGCCGGTCGGGTTCGGGTTGGCGAATGGCAATCCGCCGAACGCCGCGCAGGTGCCAACCGCTATCACTGCCGCCGCGTTTTCCACGGTCTCCGCCAGAATGTCGATATTGGTCTGACCGGCAATCATCGAGTAAATGCCGCCATCGGCCATCGGCACCGATCCGTCGACGATTACAATGTACTTGCCCTTGTTTTCTTCCATCGACTGACGTCTGGCGGCTTCTGCGGCCTCGCCGGAAGCAGCCTGCAAGGTGTGGTGATAGTCGAGCGAGATGAAATCGAAGATGAGATCTTCAAGCGACGGGCTGAAGGAACGTGTCAGCGACTCGGTGCAGCCGGTACACTCCTGGAAGGACAACCAGATGACTGCCTGGCGTCTGGCCTTGGCCAGGCCCTCCGCCATCACCTTTGCGGCAGAGGGAGGAAGCGCCATGATCGAGGCGAGATAGGCTGAATACTTCAGGAAGGCACGCCGCGAGATGCCCTGCCTGGACAGTGCATCACCCAGTGTTTCGTCCCTGCGCTTCGATATCGCGGTGACATGCTCGTTCATGAGCGTTCTCCCTGGAGTTGAACGGTTTGGTTGGCAGCATTTCCCGCTGCGCCGCTGGCGCCGTCCGTCAAGTCTGTATGCGCGGCAATCGAACCTCTCAGGCTCGCGGCAGCGATTGCGACGTCGGCTGGATGTGCCTTCAGGATTTCGGGAACGAGTGTGACCACGATCTGCTCGCTTGCAGTCTTGTTCCTCGCGCCCATGTGGTGGATGTGCCAAACGCCGGCATGTGCGGTCTCGGCAATTCGGGTTTCTCCGGCGAGGTTCAACACCGCCTCGACCTCTCCCAGGCCAAGCCGTTCGAGCAGTTCCTCGCGATCACGGCCGGTCATTGGCAGGCTTCGAAGATCGATGGTTTCCTCGAATGCCGGATCGGAAGCCAGCCGTTCCAGGTGGCCTGCAATCTCGCGCAGCACCGCATCGGCAAGTCCGGTCCGGTGGGTCTGTGCGCAATCGGGTAGAAGGGGAGCTGTCATGCTGTGACCTCCAACGCCATGGCTTGTTCTTCGGCCTCTGCGAGCCAGCGGACGATCAATTTCTCGACTTCGGCGACCATGAAGGGCAGGGCCGCGAGGACCTGGGGAACTGGTTCGAGGCCAACCTGCGTCGTGTGCGGCTGAACCGCGATCAAAGCCCTTCGGGATGGCCGAAGGCCGTTGAAGGCCGCAGCACCCATCAGGTCTGCAAGGGCCACTTCGTGTGCGGTTTTCTTGTTTCCGGTGAGCAGGCGGTCCATCGCTTCACCTTCGAACACGCGGACGGTACCCGGCTTCGCGCCGAACGATGCCGCATCAACGGCGATCATTGCACTGGCATCTTCGATATCGGGCAGCAGGCTCAGCCCCATGGTTCCACCATCGCGCAATGCGATGAGATCGCCACTCTTGCGGTCCGGATTCGCTTCGAGCATGTCGATGACCAGCGGTCCTGCGGCATCATCGCTCAAGAGGCGATTGCCCAGTCCCAGAACGAGTATCCTGTACGGAGTACCCATTGCCGCCTCCCTCCTTCGCACGCGTTGATCACGCTGCTTTTCTCAGGCTGGTTGGCATTAGATGCACTTATTTAATTTTACGCATTGATTTGAAACAATGTAGTATGAAAAATTGTTCTTTACCGGTTTCAACCGGTGTTCTTGTGCGGTTCTTTCAGGTTGCGGGCACCTGAATTTTCCCCATGATGGCAATTGTGGCCGCACCGTTGGGCGGAGTGAAGCGGATGTGCCTGGCAATCCCGATGCAGATTCTGGAAATCGACCGCTTCGACGCGCGTTGCGAGGCGCGCGGTATCGAGCGCAGGATCAGCCTGTTTCTCATTCAACACGAGGAATTGTCGCCGGGTGACATGGTGATGGTGCATGGCGGCTATGCCATGCAGAAGATGACTGCCGAAGAGGCGAGCTCGGCGTGGGAACTTTACGACCAGATTCTCGCCGAAGAACCCGCCGGGTAAATATTGAAGGTCTTTTCAGTGAAAGTCGCGGCTCGGGAACAGGCGCTTGGCCTGTTCGCGCGGATGCCTGGCGCTTGGCGGCTGCCGCCGGGGACGCGGCGCGTCGTCGGCCTGCGGCTGGGTGATGCCCACCGCATCGTCGAGCGGATGGCCGAGGTCATACAGCCGGTGGGACAGGTCTTCGATATGCTGCGCGATCAGGTGAACGACGATGCCCTCGCGCTGAAGATGGCCGGTCACGCGCAGAAGGCGTCCGCCCATCACGGCGCGGCGAAAGCGCTCATAGACCTTGGGCCAGACGACGATGTTGGAGACGCCGGTTTCGTCCTCCAGCGTCAGGAAGATCACACCTGACGCCGTGCCGGGCCGCTGGCGGGTGATCACGAGGCCGCATACGCTGGTGCGTCTGAGTGGTGCTTCCGTCAAACGGTCATGGGGCGTGAGCCCGGAGATTGAAGGCCGCAGCAGTTCCATGGGATGGGCACGCAGTGTCAGGCGCATGGAAACATAATCTTCCACCACTTCCTCGCCCAGTTGCATGGATGGCAGATCGACCTGCGGCTCGCGGATGTTCTCCCCGTCGATCGGATCGTTGAACAGGGGCAGGGGTTCCGGGCTGCGGATCGCCTTGACCCGCCACAGGGCATCGCGGCGGGTAAGGCCCATGTCAGAGAAGGCATCGGCCTCGGCCAGCCGCTCCAGTGCGGCGGGCAAAAGGCCGGCCCGGTGCCACAGTGCTTCCGGGTCGCGGTATCCGTTGCCACGAACAGAGACGACCCGCCGGGCATCGGCTTCCTTGAAGCCCTTGATCTGGCGGAAGCCCAGCCGCAATGCCAGCGTGCCATCCGAACGCCGCTCCAGCGTGCAATCCCATTCACTGCCGTTCACGCAGACCGGGCGTACCTCGATGCCATGTTCGCGGACATCGCGGACGATCTGGGCAGGCGCGTAAAATCCCATGGGCTGGGAGTTCAGTAGCGCGCAGGCGAATACCGCCGGATAATGACATTTCAGCCAGGCGGATACATAGGCAAGCATGGCGAAGGCGGCGGCATGGCTTTCGGGGAAACCGTAATCTGCAAACCCCTCGATCTGGCCAAAGCAACGCTCTGCCACTTCCATGCTGTAGCCGTTGGCCAGCATGCCGTTGACGAACTTGTCGCGAAATTCCCCGATCGTGCCCATGCGCCGGAACGAGGCGAGCGAGCGGCGCAGGTGATCGGCTTCCTCGGCGGAAAAGCCTGCTCCGACCACGGCAATGCGCATTGCCTGTTCCTGGAAGAGCGGCACGCCAAGGGTGCGTTTCGTCACCTCTTCCAGTGCCGGGCCGAAAGGTTCCGGCTTTTCCAGTCCCTGGCGCCTGCGGATATAGGGTTGCACCATGCCGCCCTGGATGGGGCCGGGCCTGACGATGGCAACCTCGATCACCAGATCGTAGAAGGTTGCCGGTTTCATGCGCGGCAGGAAGTTCATCTGCGCGCGGCTTTCCACCTGGAACACGCCCACGGCGTCGGCCTTCTGCAGCATGGTGTAGGTGGCCTTGTCCTCCTGCGGAACGGCGGCGATGGTCATCTGGCGGTGTTCATGACTGTCCAGAAGGGCAAAGGCCTTGCGGATGCAGGTGAGCATGCCGAGGCCCAGAATATCCACCTTGAGGATATTGAGGGTGTCGATGTCGTCCTTGTCCCATTCGATGACGGTACGGTCTTCCATTGCCGCATTCTCGATGGGGCACAATTCGTCCAGCCTGCCGCGCGTGATGATGAACCCTCCGACATGCTGGGAAAGATGGCGGGGAAAGCCGATGACCTCGCCAATCAGGCGGATGGTCTGGGCAAGGCGGGGGTCATCGGGGTCCAGTCCCAGTTCGCGAATGCGCTTCGGGTCGGCACCGCCATTCGACATGCCCCATATCTGGCCGGACAGGCTTGCGGTCACGTCCTGTGAAAGGCCCATTACCTTGCCCACTTCGCGGATCGCGGCGCGGGTGCGGAAATGGATCACTGTTGCGCAAAGCCCGGCGCGGTGGCGGCCATATCTCGAATAGATCCACTGGATCACCTCCTCGCGCCGTTCATGCTCGAAGTCGACATCGATGTCCGGCGGTTCGCCGCGGTATCTCGACACGAAACGCTCGAAGACCATGGCGATCTGGTCAGGGCTGACATCGGTGATGCGCAAGAGGTAACAGAGTATGGAATTGGCCGCCGAGCCGCGGCCCTGACACAGTATGCCCTCGTCCCTGGCATGTTTGACGATGTCATGGACGGTAAGAAAATAGGCGGGGAAATTGAGTTCCCCGATCAGTTTCAGTTCCTTTTCCATAAGGTCATGCACCCGTTGCGGTGCGCCGCCCGGATAGCGGTATTCCAGCCCCTCGCGGGCCAGCCGCTCCAGCCGGGCAAGCGGGGTTTCGCTGCCGGATATTTCGTCGGGATACTCGTAGCTGAGTTCGCTCAGGCAAAACGAGCAGCGCGCCGCGATCTCCAGCGTGCGGCGCAGGGCAGCCGGATGGTCGCGGAAAATGCGTGCCATGTCCGCATGTCCCTTCAGGCGGCGCTCGGCATTTGGCAGGGCGCGGCTGCCGATCTCGTCGATGGTGACGTGTTCACGCATGCAGGTGAGCACATCGGCGAGCTGCCGGCGTGCGGCGCGGTGCATCAGTACATCACCCACGGCCACCATGGGCGTTGATGCCCTTTGCGCCAGCCGGGCGCAGGCCTGAAACCATGCCTGGTCGGAGCCGTCATAGCGCGGTACGGCACCGAGAAAGACATGGCGCGGGAAACGCCGTTGCATTTCCTGGACGTGCTGGCGTGCCTGGTTAAGCGTGGCCCGGGGCAGGGCGATCAGGATCATGCCGGTGCAGTTTTCGAACATGTCCCTGATGCCGAGGTGACATTCACCCTTTTGTGCCCGGCGCTTGCCAAGTGTCAAAAGCCGCGTCAGGCGCTGCCATGCGGTGCGGTCGGCGGGCAGGGCGATCCAGTCCACGGTGCTGTCGTCCAGCACAAGGCGGCAGCCGGGAATGAGGCGGGGCAGGGATGCGCCGTCGTGCTTGCGCCGCAGTTCCTTGAGTGCCGAATAGGCGCGCACCACGCCAGCGACCGAGTTGCGGTCGGTTATGGCGATGGCTTCGAGGCCGAGTTCGGCGGCGCGGGTGACCATTTCCTCGGGGTGGGAAGCCCCGGTAAGAAAGGTGAAATTGGTCGTGGCGCACAGTTCGGCATAGTTCATGCGAATTCCCCGTGCACGAACCAGGCGGGATTTTGCGGCGTGTAATAAAGCCAAAGGCGGCGGCCCTGGCTGGTTTCCACATACCAGTAGTCGCGCATGCCTGAGCGCCAGTTGCCGTCCGAGTGCCACCATTCCGGAGCGATGCGTTCAGGGCCGGTGGCGCGCGCCGTGGTAAACAGCATGCGCCGCCACTGGAATCTTTCCGGGAATCGGCCTGGCGGACAATGGCCGGTTCCGGGAAGGGGTTCCGGCGGAAACAGGCGCAAGGGGCGGGGCCGGTGGCTTGTCCATGAACCTTCGGCCTGGCAATGGGGCGGCTGGCAATGGGCAGCCGGTGCGATGATGAAGCTGCGTTCCGGGATGTGGCTGTCGGAGGGCAGGAAACGGCGGATGCTATCGAGGCCGATGCGGGTGCCGAGGCGGCTGATCAGGTCGTCCAGCCGGTCCTTGCGGGCAGTCGAGACATGGCTCAACTGGGAAACGGGAACGGGGCCGGTCTCGATGGCGGCAAGGCGCATCTGGTCGATGCCGTAACCGGCGTCGACATCGCCTATTCCGCGTTCGAAAAGCGAGAGAATGCTTGCCGGGTCGTTCATCGGGCGGGCAAGGCGCAATTCAACCGTTCGCGCCTCCTGATCGACCCGGCGCAGGTCAAGACGAAGAATGCGCGCGCCGGTTTCCTGGGCCTTCAGCCTGGCACAAAGCCGCTCAAGGAGACGCGACGTACCCGCCATCACATCGTCACGCAGGCCGATGGGCTCGGGCAGGGTCATCCGCACCCCGTAATGGGGCGGTTCGCCCAGTGGCGTGACCGGTTCGGACTGGCGGCCCAGTGCCTGGTCGAGACGCATCATCAGTTCCGGCCCGAAACGGCGCGCCAGCGGCGGGCGTGCAGCATTCTCAAGATCGGCAATGGTCTTCAAGCCAAGCCGCTCCAGGGCGGTGACCATCTGTCCGTCCAGCCTGAGGGCGGCAACAGGCAGGCCGGTGACGTCCTGTGTGGAAGCCAGGCCGTAATGGGCCAGGGCCCATGCTGCGCCGCGCGTTCCCGTCAGCCCGATGCGCACGGTTATCGAGGATCTTGCCAGGCGGTCGTGCATGTCGGCGATCATCTCTTCCTCGCCGCCGAAAAGATGCGACGAACCGGTGATGTCCAGCACCAGCCCGTTCTCGCCTTCCAGCCCCACCCAGGGGCAATAACGCGTGGCCCATCGGCTGAGTATTCGCAGGAAGCGCCTGTCGGCCAGATCGTCAGCCGGGCTTGTCTGAAGGCTGGGACAAAAGGCGCGAGCATCGGCAAGCGGCATGCCGCGGGCAAGCCCCTGCTGTTCTGCTGCCTCGTTCAGGCAGTGGATGCGGTTTGCATTGCCGGTGTTGAGGGTGATTGCAAAGGATCCTTCAACCGGGCGTGCGCGAAGAACCCGGTCGCTTGCCAGCCGGGGGAACCACATGGAGACGATGCGCCGCCCGATCCCATCGAACATGCCAGATACCTAATGTTCCTGTTTTGTTCTTTATAATTTCCCAGCGCTGAAGAGTCGAGTCTCCAGAGGTGGCAGCAGAATCGAAAACGGGTGCACAATGCCATCTTGTCTCGGCGGCATTGCTGCCCATGCCTTCGGGTATGAGGCACAAGCCAGTGGTATTGCCCGTCTTCGCGGCCAGTTGCAGGCGCCGTCCGGCGGTGAGGCCGATATCCTGGTTCACTTCCGCCACGACAAGCGACAGCGAGCCGTCACGCAGGGCTTCCTCGGTCACCGACAGACAATCGGACTGGCTGGAAGGTTCGGCGAGCAGCAGGCGAGAGGGGTCGAAAAACCCGCTCAGGCCGACGGGGTTGATGCGTTCCGGGCGCCAGCCTTCACGCACCCACAGCAGATTGCCCTGAGACATTGCGGCTGCGATGGCCGCGAAAGCTGCTGCGCCGGGGCCGCTGGCCTCGTGCATGCGCGCCGGGCGTAAAGGGAAACAGGTGGAAAGATCGGTCTGCATGGTGCGGAATGTACAGCGAATGTGAAAAGTTTCAATTTCCGGTCTGGAGAATTGCGGAGAGTGCCGCCTTGGCGGTTTCGCTGGCAGGCCCGGTGACAGGCAGCAAAAGCCAGTCGTCCGCGCGGCCGATTCCGGCAAGCTGTTTCTGCAGAACGGCGACATCGGCATCAGAGGCTGTCTTCGAACGTGTCGCAACGCGGTCCAGCAGGACTTCTGGCGGCGCTTCCAGCCATATCCCGGCAAATGGAGCGCCGGCCTGGCTTGCAACCTCGCCGATTGCGCGGCGCTGGCGGCGATTGGCGAAGACACCATTTGTCACGACGACGCAGCCATCGCACAGCAATTGCTCCGCCCGTCGGTTCATCTCGCCGTAGACACGGGTGGAAACCTCGGGTGCATAGGCCACGGCAGGCAGGGCGGTTTCAGGTGCGGTTCCATGAAGCGCCTTCCGGATCCGGTCGCTTTCGAGAATCCGGGCACCTGGCGCAAGACCGAGCACGGGAGAGATCGCGTCGGCAAGGGTGGATTTTCCTGACCCGCTCAATCCGCCCAGCGCGACGAGGCGAGGCCCGGTTTCTCCGAGCAGCTCCCAGGCAAGGTCGAAATAGCTGCGTGCGGCAAAAATCAACTTTTCGTCCAGGCTGTCTGCCTCGGCCAGCTGGGTTGCCGTGACGTGGGCGCGCACCGCAGAGCGAACCGCCATGAAGAAGGGCAGCAGGGACCAGCCGTCATCGTTTGAGGTACGGTCGCAATAGCGGTTGGCAGCGAGACTGGCGAGATCGTGCTTTCCGCGGTGCCAAAGATCCATGAGAAGGAAGGCCAGATCGTAGAGTACATCCACGGTGGCGATGCGGTCGTTGAACTCGATGCAGTCGAACAGCGTGGGCCTGTCATTGAGCATGCAGATGTTGCGCAGATGCAGATCGCCATGGCCGAGTCGGATGTGCCCTTCGTCCGAGCGCCGGTCAAGGCGTTGCTGGTGTTTTTCGAGTGCCAGACGAAAGGCCGAACAAAGCTGTGCGATTTCTTCACGGGAGAACACATCGCTTGTAGCAAATCCGCTTTCATTGATCGCCAGCACTTCGTTCATGAGAGTGGAGCCACGAACGCCTGTCACTGGTTCCAGCCCGCCGTGAAAAGCGGCTATTTCATCGGCGACATCGCGCATCAGGCCTGGGGAGATAGCGTCCCGTTTTGCCATGTTGTCCAGAATGGTCTGTCCGTCGAAACGAACCATCTCGACAACCGCGTCCACGAGTTCGCCTTCTCCGCCAAACTGGAGCTTGCCGCTGTCATTGCGGACAATCGTGCGAACGCCGCGATAGAGACCGGGCGCGGTGCGCCGGTTGCGCTCGACCTCGCGGTGGCAGAATTCGAGCCTGAGTTCCGGCGTCGAGAAATTGGCATAGGGAAGGCTAACGGCCCGCTTGAGCTTGAACGCCTTGTCACCGAGGAGGAAAATCTCCGAGATATGGGTCTCGATCCGCTCGACCGGGCCCGGCAAACCGTGGGAGGCCGGGTCTTGCAGGAAGGCAATCGTGTCGCTCTGGTCTTCAACGATCATGAAGGTCTTTCATCCTCCGGTACAGGAGCCGTATCTGAAAGGACCAGTATCATACACCGGACAACTAGGTGCCATGATCCAGCGCATGCAAGAAGAAGATGGGCGCCGCGCGCTGCAAAATTCAGCCTTCTGAAGCGGCTTCTACTGCGGCGAATGCTTCGAGAACCTTTTCCGGCATCACGTGCAGCATTTGCTGCCCGGCATCTGGTACGATTTCGATCCTGCTGTGAGGCACGAGAGAAGCCGCCAACTTTGCGATCTCCGGATTGACCGCAGGATCCTGCTCTCCATGAAGGATGAACAGTGGCACGGAAATATCGGCAATGATGTCGCTCCAGTCGTGATTGCTGGCGCCGGTATCTCCCAGGAATCCGACGGTTCCGTTTGTAGTGACATGCCGGATGCCTGCATGCAGAAGGCCGTAGATATCGTGATCGCGCAGGGCGTTCTTGTCCGCCGTGCTCCTTTCGGCCAGCGCTGCGATGTAGCGTGTCGCGCCGCCGAACCGCAGGTAGCTCAAACCGGTATGCGCGATGAAGCGATGCGCTGCCCAGGAGGCGATTCCGCTCGACATCGCCAGCTTCTGGATCGCGCCTGCCGGCACAAGATGCTCAGCCATCTGCAAGGGGAAATAGGCCGAACAGAGGACAATCCCGGCAACCCTTTCAGGATGGGCCCTGGCATATTCGATCGCTATCCTCGTACCGAACAGATGTCCGAGCAGGATGATTCGGCGTCCCTCGAACCTCTCCGCGATCATGCGGGCGTCCTCTACGGACGTCTCTATATAGTCGCTCCGGACAGGCTGCTTGTCCGTGCCGCCATAGCCCGGTCTCGAAGCGCCTGCCACCTCGTAGCCATGCCGGGCGAAGCTGATGCGTGCCGTCTGCGAAAGTTCGGGGCTTTGAAGAAGTCCGTGAAAGTTCAGGACAAGCGGTTTGTCGGTGTCCCTTCCACCCGGCAACCTGTGATGTACCCAGCTGATTTTCCTGCCATCGCGTTCCGCCATGCGCCAGACGGATGGATCATGGGCATAGGGAAAGCTGTCCCTGCTGCGAATTGCCGAAACCGGTGAGCGGGGCGCTTCGCCCGAGAGAGCGGCAAGGCTGGTAATGTCCTTGACGATCTGCACGGCCTCGACGCGCGAGGATGCTCCAAGCTTTCTGAAAATCGATTGCGTCTGGCTCTTCACCGTATCAAGCGAACGCGACCGTTCTCTCGAAATCTCAACGTTCGATTTGCCGGCGACCATCTGCTCCAGGATCTCGACTTCCGATTTGGAAAGATCCAGGCACAACTGGAGCATCAGAGCGATGTTGTCTCCCCAGTTTGCTGCAGGAAGCGTGACGATGACGACATCGAATTCGCTCTCATGGGTCACGGAGACGAAAGCACCATCCTCGCCTGCGCGTACAAACCTGCGCGTGGAGGCCGTATCCTTGTCCCTGTCTGCGAATATCTCGGCGATCGTTTCCAGCACATAATTGTCGAGCAGGCCGATCAATTCGCTCGCTGGGGTCACACCGGTGCCGTCCGGGTTGAGGGGCAGCGCGGAACGGCTGCTTCCACCGAGCTCGATGCCGAGACCGTCAAGGTCGCCAAATGCATGCCGTGCAGAGCGGCTCTGTGCCACTATCCTGAAATTACGGTCCACGATCAGCTTCAGTGCAGGCCCCTCGACAAGAGGCCGGTATCGGGCTTCCGGGCTTGGGGATATGCGCTCGGCAAGCTGGCCGGCAATGGCAAAGTGCTGGTCGATCTCGGTGGAAAACTCGGGGCTTCCATCCCGGCTGCTGGCAAGAAACTGCTCAAGGTCACGTATCAGTTCCGTGAACTCCTGATCGCCCTTGAAATAGGAATAGATCGCCTCGACCGCGCTCGAAAGGCCGTTTCCCTCAGCTTCCTTCATTGTTGAGACTTCGCCACCATTCCACCCCTGCAGGAATCATACACATTCAGCGTTGCGGGCGACAAGCTGCTTTACTCAAAATGCCCTCGTAAACGTCAGTTCGACGCCGGATGAGGTATAGCGATAGAGCGCTATGTCACTTTCCTGATCCTTGTAGAAAACGGAGAGAACAGGAGAGAATCCGGCAATCTGGAAGTTGTTTTTCTGGAAGGCGGCCCGTACCTCGTAGAACTTGTCCTCGCGTGCATGTGTGGCACCGGGGAAAAGTTCGTCGAACTTCCGTATTCCCGCCTTCACGCTTGCGGTCATCTGGATGCCGTGGCCTATCGGCGTTTCGATGCCGCCAAGCGCGTGGAAGCTGCGATAGCTGAACCATGGCCGGTCCGCCACGACTTCGCGCTCGTATCCGCCGCCAAGCGTCAGAGCCAGTCCCGGCGCGAATGCACGGCGCAGCGAGCCGGTCGTGCGGGTGGTGAAGGCCGTGGCGGCGTTGTCATTGTCGTAGCTGCGATGCATGTAGAGGACTTCGCCTGACAGCCACCATCCCGGCGAGAGGTTCCATTTCGCCGAAACCCGCCCGCCCAGGGCGCTGCTGCTGCCCTTCCAGCCGGCAAATTGCCGGTCGCCAATGAATTCTGCCAGCAACTGCGATCCGAGTTCGTTGCGGCGAATTCCGACACGCATTTCAGAATACTGTGTGTCGAACCCCTCGTTTGCGTATTCCGTGGCTCCGAGGGTCAGCGTAGCGTAGGTGGACAAGGTCTCCGACAGAACATGGTTGTAGCCGGCACTGACGCCGCCTTTCACACCGATCCCGGATTTCTGCCGCGCGTTCCTGTTTATCTTGAATGGCACTGCGCCGACATTGATCGTCGAACTGGAGGTGCCGTTGTTGATGTTTGTTGACGGTGCCAGTGAAAACCACGTTCCGAAGGAGAAACCTTCACGCGTGCCAAGCTGTCTCGACAGACGCTCAAGGCGACCGCGATCCTCGCCCAGGTCAGCGGCATCTGCTAGGCGATTGATGTGGTAGCCCGCAGCCTCGCGTTTTCCCTGGCTGATCAGGACGCGAACCAGTTCCGAGCGGACAGGATCCAGCGAGGGATCGCGCGCGACGATCTCCCGCAACAGCTTCTCGGCTTCGGCCAATCTGCCTGTACGGGCGTAGACCACGGCCAGAAGATAGGCAGCGGGCACCGCCTCGCGGCCGGAAAAGCGGTTTTTCTTCAGCGTGTCTTCAGCACCAGCATAGTCGCCTTCGGCAATCATCTGCTGCGCCTGGTCGAACGGTGTCTGCCCCGATGCCTCACGGATATCTACGATGCCAGAAAAAGCCGCCAGCACGCAAAGAAGCCGCGCGGTCCCCAAAAGGGACCGGCGGCATCGGCCTGCAATCTTCCCGAAACCGGCGAACATGCAGTTGCCCCTTGGCCGAACCCTACTTCTTCACACCACCCAGAGTTCCGGAAATCACGTAGTCGCTGGCGCTGCCATTCAGGTCGGCATTGCCCTCGATAAGCACGGCTGCGGCTGTCTCGCTGGCATCTGGGCCGAAGAATGCGCCTATAGCCTCGTTGTAGCTGGATGTTCCGACCTGGTTGCCGGCGGCGTCCACCAGCATCGCGGTTCCGTCGTAATTCGAGCCGTTGATGTCTGCGTTGATGGCAAGGCCGTCGATATTCGAATTGAGGTCAACTGGCGTTCCGTTGTCGTTGCCATTGAGCGCGGCTCCGCTGATACCGCCGGTGACCTTGCCCTTGTCGAAGTCGGCAACCAGTTCGACGGTGCCATCCTTGAAATACATCGATTTCATGGTGCCGTTGTCATTGTAGTAGGACTGGCCGGATTCGTAGAAACCCTTGTAGGTGGCTGTACCCTTCTTCGGCATGCTGGTGGTATTCTCGCCGATAAACCCAACAGCGTATGTGGCATTTGGATCGCCCGTTGCGCCTTCGCGGTAACGCACCGTGGTGCCGTATTTCATCACGATCTGTTCGACGAACTGGTTGTTGCTGTCGTAGATGTTGTAGACGCCCACAGTGGAAACGGCTGCATTGGCGTCCTCGGCTTGCGGATTGGCGAAGTTGCCGTTCTCGAAATACACATTGCCCTTGGCATCCTTCATTCCGGCAATCGCCGTGCCGTTTTCCAGCGTGTCTGGCGAACTTGCGCTGATCAGGGCAGCAGGCGCCATGGCATTGCCCTGATAGGGTGCCGGGTTCGTGTCTTCTGTGGCCGAGCCCTCGATCTCGATGCCACCCCTGGCCGAGCGCTCGACAACAGCCGTGGAAGTCGGGTTGTGGCTGGAGGTTGGCAGTCCGGTGTAGGAATTCGTGCCCGAAGTGAAGTCCGAGGCCACGCGGAAGGCGATTGCCCTTCCTTTTGCGGTTACCGGCAATGACTGGCCGGCTCCACCGCCAGCGCCACCCGTTCCGCCGCCTGCCGCGCCGCCGCCGCTTCCGGCGCCACCGCCAACGCAGCCTGCTAGCAGGGAACCGGCTGCGGCGATGAGAAACGTTTCGCGAAAAAATTTGATGGTCATGAGAAATCTCCTGCCCCCCTACGCAACACCTGCAGGAATCCCGCTGCCATTACGGAACTTGGGGCGAAGTCCGTATTGAAGCAGCGGGATTGGAAGTGGTTGCCCACACACCGGGAAGTATCCGAACCGGCGCAATTGCTTCAATCACCCGATCGGGTGAAAAGAGGTGACTTAAGTTGTCTGGCGGGCCTTGAAGCATGAAATTCCGGGCGGTTTCGTGCGTGAGATGCTGGCGAAGGTGCGCCCTTTCGAATGGGTTCAAACTCCGCGTGAATTCAGATTTTGCTTGAGCGGCCGGGTGCACTCGTGCAATCCGTTTGAAAGGGAATTCCAAGGCGGTCGAGGGAATGTCGAGCAGCAGGAAAAAGCGTTCAAAGTGGCTGGACGATGCAGCAAGGGCAGCATGGCTCTACTACATCGGCGGGTTGCGGCAGGACCAGATAGCAGACAAGTTCGGCGTGTCGCGGCAGAAGGCACAGCGGCTGGTGTCGCTTGCCGTGTCCGAGAAGATCGTCAAGTTCAGGATCGACCACCCGATTGCCGAATGCCTGGACCTTGCCGAAAAGCTCAAGTCGAAATACGGCCTGTCCTATTGCGAAGTGGCGCCTTCCGATGGCGAGGATTCCAGCTTCGGAATTGCCCAGTTGGCTGCTGCCAAGATGGAGAAATGGCTGAAACGCGAAGACCCCATCATCATGGCGGTCGGCACGGGCAGAAGCCTGAGAGCCGCCGTCGAACAGCTCAGTCCGATGGATTGTTCGCAGCACAAGGTCGTTTCGCTGACAGGCAACATTTCGCCAGATGGTTCGGCGGCGTACTACAACGTCATCTTCACCTTGAGCGATATCGTCAACGTGCGTTCTTTCCCGATGCCGCTACCGGTATTCGCGAGTTCGGCAAGCGAACGCGAAATGCTCCATGCGCAGCAGATGATCCGTCCAACGCTCGCACTTGCCGCCAAGGCGCAGGTAACCTTTGTCGGGATTGGCGACCTTACAGACAATGCTCCGCTTGTCCTCGATGGTTTCATCAGCAAGGAAGAACTTGCCGAATTGAGGCAGGTTGGCGCTGTGGGTGAAATCACCGGCAGGGTCTACGACAAAGGCGGCCGGTTCATCGACGGCCTCACCAATGAACGCGTTGCGAGTGCGGAGTTGCCGTCCACAGCGTCCAGCCTCGTCGTAGCCATCGCCAAGGGTGCCGTGAAGATCGAGCCGATGCGCGGCGCACTCACTGGCGGGCTGGTCAACGGGCTGATCACCGACGAGCTTTCCGCTATCGAACTGCTGAAATAGACGAGGAACAAGGCCCTTCCGCCATGCACGCATTTCCCATTCTTGCGGCCGATATCGGCGGAACCAATGCGCGCTTCACTGTCGTCGAGGCAGATGGGCGAACCGCGCCGCTGGGCACGTTCGGCACGCGTGATTTCGAAAGTGCCGAGGCTGCCGCATGCCATGCGCTTGAGAGCTGGCCGGGCGAACGTCCGCAGGCTGCGGTCATGGCTCTGGCCTGTCCGATATCAGGCGATACCTTTCCCCTGACCAATGCCGACTGGGAGATCGTGCCCGCAGAATTCCTGGAAATGACCGGTTTCCTGCAGCTTTCGGTCATGAACGATTTCATGGCGCAGGGATTGGCTTCGATAACCCTTCCGATGAAGGATCTGCACCAGATTGGCGGTGCGGCGCGTGACGAAGATGCTCCCCGCGTCATCGTCGGTCCCGGAACCGGCCTCGGGGTGGCGCTTGCAGTAAAGGCGGATGAGAAGTGGGTGGTCATTCCCGGCGAGGGCGGCCATGTCGATCTTGGGCCGCGCTCGGAGCGTGAATTTGCCATCTGGCCCTTCCTGCGCAAGCAGGCCGGCCGGATGGAAGCGGAACTCGCGATCTCCGGCCAGGGGCTGGAAAACCTGTGTCGCGCTGTCCGGCGGGCTGACGGGCTGGAACCGGGAAGCATGCGCGCCGCCGAGATTTCGAAGCTTGCGCTGGCGGATGAAGACGTGCACGCACGTGAAGCGGTCGAGACCATGACCAGGCTGCTGGCCCGGCTTGCGGGCGATCTTGCGATCACCACGATGGCGCGGGGAGGCATATACTTGGCAGGCGGTATCGCCCAGCATGTGCTTCCGATCCTGGACGCGCCGGAGTTCCGGACTACATTCGACGACAAGACGCCGTTCTCGGCAATCATGCGCGAGATGCCGATCTACGTGATGACGGCAAAGGATGCGGCGATTACCGGCATTGCAGGCTATGTATGCAATCCGGAGCGCTTTGCGCCCGGCAACGGCATCCGGCATTTCCGGCACAAGGCGCACTGAAACAGGTTTCAGTCCAGCATCCTGCGCAGTTCCGTCTTAAGCACCTTGCCGTAATTGTTCTTCGGCAGGCTCACGACGAAGCGGTAGGTCTTTGGGCGCTTGAAGCGGGCGATGTTTTCAAGGCAATGGGTATCCAGCGCGGCCTCGTCGGTGCCCATCCCCTCGTTCAGCACGACGAAGGCACAGACCGTCTCTCCCCATTCCGCATCCGGCCTGCCGATCACCGAAACCTCGGAGACCGCAGGATGGGTCAGGAGCGCCTCCTCGACTTCGCGGGGGTAGATGTTGGTGCCACCCGAGATGATGACATCCTTCGAACGGTCCTTCATCGTCAGGAACCCGTCCTCGTCGAGCGAACCGACATCGCCGGTCCAGAGCCATCCATCGCGGATTGCATTGGCGGTCGCATCGGGATTGTTCCAGTATCCCTTCATCACGGGAGCGCCGCGAACCGCGATTTCTCCGCTTTGACCGGGTTCAACAGGATTGCCACGCTCATCGAGAACCGCAACCTCGACGCAGGATTGAGCCGTGCCCACGGAGGAAAGCCGCTCTCGCCAGCGCGGATGATTGCGGTCGTTGACCTGCGCCCTTGAGAGGGCAGTAATGGTCATGGGGCTTTCACCCTGTCCGTAGATCTGGACAAATCGCGGTCCGAGTTCTTCGACCGCTTCCACGATGTCGGCCAGGTACATCGGCCCGCCGCCATAGACAATGGTCCGAATTCCTTCGCCGGTATCGCCGGACCGGCGGGCATGTTCGACCAGGCGCTTGACCATCGTTGGAGCGGCGAACATGTGAAGGTTGCCGATTTCTCGCGCCGCGCCGAATATTTCCGCGGGCTCGAAGCCGCCCGACTCGGGGACCACATGGCGGGCTGCCTTTAGAACGTGCATGAAGTTGTACAGGCCCGCGCCATGGCTCATCGGCGCGGCGTAGAAGGCTGCGTCTCCCTCGAATACCTCGTCCACGTCCACGAAGTAGGAAAAGGTCATGGCGTGGATATTGCCATGGGTGATCATCACGCCCTTCGGTCTGCCGGTCGTGCCGGAGGTGTAGAATAGCCAGGCCATGTCGTCGCGATTGCGTGGCTCCGGGGTAGAGAGCCGCGCACCATTGCAAAGGGCCTCGAAGGCAGGTGAATGCAGATCGATCACGGTTTCGACGCAGGGAGGCAGGACACCTGCAAGATCCTCGCCATGCGAGCCGGAAACAAAGGTGATACGGCTGCCCGAATTTTCCATGATCCACGCTGCTTCACGCGGGTGCAGCTTTGCATTGATAGGGACCGCCACGGCGCCGGCATACCAGATGCCATAGAGCGCAACGAGATATTCGGGCAGGTTCTTGGCGAATACGGCAATGCGGTCCCCGGCAGCGATTCCGTGGCTGTTTCGCAGGGCGTGGCCGAGCGCGGCTGCGGAGCCTGCAAAGCTTGCGTAATCCAAAAGCAGAGTGGTGCCGGACATCAGCGCCGGATTTTCCGCATGCAGCTTTCCGGTGCGGTGCAGCCATTCGGCAACGTTCATGATTGCCCTCCTGCCAGTTTCTGCAAAGCGTCCAGCATCGACGCCTCATTTGGCCATTGAGCCACCTGTACATGGCCGAACATACCCAGTTCTGCTGCAACATTTGGCGAAATTGCTACCGCGTGGATCCGCTTGGTACTGGCTTCGAGCCCAGCTGAAGAGACAATGCCAGTGAAGTGGCGGGCGGCAGCCGGAGAATAGAAGAAGGCGGCATCCGCGCTGCCCAGTGCATTTCCAAGTCTTTCCACTGGCGGTGACAGGCGTTCCACGGAATATGTCTCTGCAAGCGTGAGTGTGATGCCGCTGCCCTCCAGGGCACCCTCCATGTCGAAGGCGCGTTCGGTTCCGGACGGATAGGCGAGATGCGCAGTCCTGCCCTCGAAGTGTTGCAGGATGGTCTGCGAGAGCGCGGCGGCATCGCCCGCACCAGTAACCACCGTGTCGAAGCCCGCTTCTAGCGCGGCCTTTGCCGTTTTCTCTCCGACGGCGAAAGCCGGTTTAGCGCTAAACTGTGAGGCTGTTTCCGCCGGAAGCGTGGCGATCGCGGAAGCGGACGTGAAGATGATACCGTCGAAATGCGTGCCCGGTAGGCTCTTGCCCGTCGCTCCCAATTCGGAAAGGGGCAATGATATCGCCTCAAAACCAAGTGCGGCGAGCTTGCGAGCGGTTCGCCGGTTACCGTCCTCGGTCCTCGTTAGCAACACCTTCAAGGGCAGGCCTCAGGTCCAGTCGTCGAAAAATCCGTCACCCGCCTGCTCGCGCAGCCGCATGGCGGCTTCCGTGCCCAGCGATTCCGCGTTCTGCCAGTGGCCGGCCAGGTGCACATCGTGGGATTCGGTGCCGTCCGGCTTGAGTATCAGGCCGTGGAACAGGAGCATGTCGTTGTCGAACTCGGCATATCCGGCAAGCGGCGTGCGGCAGGAGCCGTCGAGTTCGCGCAGAAAGGCACGCTCGGCTTCCAGGCGAACAGCCGTCACATGGTCGTGGATTGGGGCGAGCAGGTTCGAAATGCGTTCGTCACCTGTCCGCGATTCAATGCAGATTGCGCCCTGGCCAGGCGCGGGCGGAAAGGATTTCTCATCCATTGTCGAACGGATGATATCCTGCATGCCGAGACGATTGAGACCGGCCACGGCGAGAAGCGTTGCATCGACCTGTCCCTCTTCGAGTTTCTTGAGGCGGGTCTGCACATTGCCCCGGAAATTGACAACCTTCAGGTCCGGACGCATGCGCAGCAGCAATGCCTTGCGGCGCAGGGAGGACGACCCGACCACGGCACCCTCGGGCAACTCGTCGACATTTTCGTAATTGTTCGAGATGAATGCATCCTGCGCCGCTTCGCGCGGGAGATAGCATGAAAGTTCGAGCCCGTCCGGCAGAGCAGTCGGCATGTCCTTGGTGGAATGAACCGCGATATCGATGCGCCCGTCTGCAAGGCGTTCCTCGATTTCCTCGGTGAACAACCCTTTGCCGCCGATCTCGGAAAGCGGCCTGTCCAGCACGCGGTCACCCTTGGTGGATATGACCTCGATCTCCACTTGGAGGTCCATTTCGTGCGCGGCGATGAGCCGGTCGCGAACCTCGTTTGCCTGAGCGAGGGCGAGCTGGCTGCCCCGGGTGCCAATTCGGATCATGTTTTCTGTTGTATCTGCGGAAGCCATTTTCTTTGCGGACAGTTCCTGTTACTGGGAGCCTGCTTGCCGAGAAGCGGCTCGAATTCGTGCCTGGATCGTTTCACCTTCAGGCGGAAACGAATGCTCCCGGCAAACAACTGAACTCTTTCATGCATTTCGATTTCGCCGATTCCGTCAAAATCGAAACTGCTCTAGCGGTCTTAAAAGGTTTTACAACTCCATACAATGCGCGTTCTGGGAATTGAGACAAGTTGCGACGAAACGGCAGCAGCCGTTGTCGAAAGGGACGAAGAGGGCCGTGGCCACATCCTCTCGAACGTCGTCTATTCGCAGATTTCCGAACATGCCGAATTCGGAGGCGTTGTTCCGGAAATCGCGGCGCGGGCGCATCTGTCGATTCTCGACAAGCTGATTGCCGCTGCCCTTGCAGAAGCAAGAATGTCGCTTGGCGATGTGGACGCCATCGCGGTCACAGCCGGTCCCGGCCTGATTGGTGGCCTGATAACCGGCATGATGACCGCCAAGGCGTTGGCTGCGGCAAGCGGCAAACCCTATTTTGCGATCAATCACCTGGAAGGCCACGCCCTTACGCCACGCCTGACGGCGGGCATTGCGTTTCCCTATCTTCTGCTTCTCGTATCAGGCGGGCACACGCAGTTTGTCGAGGTGGCCGGTCTTGCCGACTACACGCGTCTTGCCACGACGATAGATGATGCGCTGGGCGAGGCATTCGACAAGACGGCGAAGCTTCTGGCGCTCGGGTATCCAGGCGGGCCGCAAGTTGAGGCTCAGGCAAAAAAGGGAAATCCCGCGCGTTTCGATTTTCCAAGGCCATTGACCTCGAAAGGCGAGACGAATTTCTCGTTCTCTGGCCTCAAGACGGCGGTACGCCAGGCGGCGAAGAAGCTTGAACCTCTGACCGACCAGGACGTCGCGGATATCTGCGCGTCGTTCCAGGCTGCAATCGTCGATGTGCTTTGCGACCGGACGCGAAAGATGATTGCCCTGTTCGAGGACCGCAATCCCGGTGCCGCCGGACACCTGGTGCTGGCAGGTGGTGTCGCCGCAAATCAGGAGATCCGGTCCAGCCTCGAAGCGATTGTCGCCGAAGCCGGATGGACGCTTGATGCGCCGCCCCTTGCCTTGTGTACTGACAATGCGGCAATGATCGCCTGGGCAGGACTTGAACGCATGGACAAGTTTCCGCCGTCGCCCTTCGAGCTTGCCCCCCGGTCACGCTGGCCACTGGACGAAGTGTCTGACGCTGTGGTCGGTTCGGGGCGGCGTGGTCCGAAGGCTTGAGATAGATCTGGAATCGGAGTGATTGCGCAATGGGCGAAAAACGCATGATCGCGGTTCTTGGAGCCGGAGCCTGGGGAACGGCACTTGCCGCCGCCATGGTTTCTGCGGGCAATGGCGTTCGCCTGTGGGGCAGGGACACTGCGGTTTGCCGCGAGATCAACGAAACCCGGCGGAATTCGGCCTTTCTCGGCGATGCGGCGTTGCCAGGCGGACTTGATGCGACCACCAGTCTTGAAGCCGCCCTTGACGGTGCGGACGTTGTCCTGATCGTGATCCCGGCACAGGCAATCAGCAGGATTGCCGGTCTTCTCGCCGGTGCAACGCCTTTGGGAAATGGCGTTCCGCTCGTGGTTTGTGCCAAGGGAATTGACCGGGAGTCGGGGCTTCTTCCTGCGCAGACACTGGAGAAGGTGCTTCCGGGCCGTGCGATAGCTGCGCTGTCGGGCCCGAGTTTCGCTGCAGATATCGTAAGAGGCAAACCCACGGCGGTGACGCTCGCGGCTTCGCAGATGGATGCGGCGCTGCAACTTTCCGAACAGCTTTCCGGCCCGAACCTCCGGGTCTATGCCAGTGACGATCTGACCGGCGTGGAACTTGGCGGTGCACTGAAAAACGTGATCGCAGTGGCCGTGGGTGCCTGCCGCGGAATGGAACTTGGCGCGAGCGCGGAAGCGGCACTCATCACGCGTGGGTTCAGGGAGTTGATGCGGATCGCAACGGCGCTTGGTGCGCGCAATGAAACGTTGATGGGGCTTTCCGGCCTGGGCGATCTCGTGCTGACCTGCTCCAGCCCGCAATCACGCAATTTCTCCTACGGCATGAAACTGGGGCAGGGCGTTTCGACCGAGGGGCTGCCGCTTGCCGAAGGCGCGTTCACCGCTGGCGTGGCGGCGCGTATCGCGAAAGAAAGAGGAATAGAGGCACCGTTGACGACGATGGTGGCGGCGATGGTGGAAGGCAGGCTGACTGCAGGGGAAGCGAAACAGGCCCTGCTTGCCCGCCCGCTCAAAAGTGAAGGAGAATAGGCTGAATGAAGTATTGGTTGTTCAAGTCCGAACCGTTCAAGTGGTCCTGGGAGATGCAGAAGGCCAAGGGCGAAGAGGGAGAGCAGTGGGACGGCATCCGAAACTATCTCGCCCGCAACAACATGCGGGAGATGAAGATTGGCGACCGCGGATTTTTCTACCACTCCAATGAGGGTCTGGAGGTTGTCGGCATCGTGGAAGTGTGTGCCGAGAGCCATCCGGATACCACGACTGATGACGAGCGTTGGGATTGCGTGGACATCAAGGCTGTCTGCGACATGCCGAAGCCTGTGACACTGAAGGCGGTCAAGGCCAATGAGAAGCTCTCCAAGATGTCGCTCGTAACCTCCATGCGCCTTTCCGTTCAGCCGGTAACGGAAGACGAATGGATCGAGGTCTGCCGCATGGGCGGGCTGGATGGCAAGACGCTGAAACCGCTTTGAATGTGGGCGGAATCACCGTGGCCTTCGATAGTGAAACGGCGAAGCGCTTCGTTTTGGAGAATACCTCGGTCCTGACACCTCCACATGTCCCTGAAATCCGACTGCGTCTGGCAGACGAAGCCCATGCATTGTGGTTGAAAACGGAAGAGGAACTGGAACGGATAGGCCTTCCCCCGCCATTCTGGGCATTTGCCTGGGCAGGCGGGCAGGGTCTTGCCCGTCATGTGCTGGACCATCCGGAATTGGTGCGCGGCAAGCGGGTGTTCGATCTGGCGACCGGGTCGGGCCTGGTCGCCATCGCAGCGAAGACGGCGGGTGCCACGCAGGTAGTGGCGAACGATGTCGATCCATTCTGCGAGGCGGCAGTCGGCTTGAACAGCCAGGTCAACGCCGTTTCCCTTCGTTTTGACGGGAACGATTTCCTGGCTTCGGGTTCGGACCTGCCGCAAGTCGACTGTGTGCTGGCTGGTGACGTCTTCTACGACCGGATGTTTTCGGCAAGTGCCTTTGCATTTCTGAAACGCTGCGCCGATGCCGGCATGCGAGTGCTCTGCGGCGATCCGGGGCGTGCCTATCTGCCGAAGGATGGGCTGGAAAAGCGCGCCGAATACAACATTGCCGTTACCCGCGCGCTTGAAGACAGCGAGGTCAAGCATACCTGTGTATGGGAGGTGATGTGACCGGCACAGTGCCTGCTGCGGCGTCTGGCAGATCGAATTCGAAGTGGCATTGCGCGGATCGGGTTCGCATTGGCCCAAGTGGGACAGCAGGCCGCGGCATTTTGATATCCGTGAAGTTGTTTTCCAAGAGGTATTGTGTTTGGTTGATCGCGAGCGGGAAGAGTATCCGATCGTACTAAACTTTACGGTATGCTGTCGGATCGTTAACCGGAAATGAAAGTGGCGACGGCAATGGCAAGCAGACAGACGGGTGGCCGCAGAGGCCGAAAATCTCCGAAAACCATAGATGGTGAAGCAAATCCGGTAACTCCGGAGGAGGAATCCGTACAAAAAGATACGGAATCTGAATTGCAAGCCGAGACTGCGGCGGAGGCGGTCGAAGCGCACGTGGTGGAGGCCAATGCAGAGCTGGCAGCGGAGGCTGCCGCCAGCGAGAACGAAGCGGCCTCCGATCCGGCGTCAGAAGTAAACGCGGATGATTCAACGGAGCCGGGGAACGATGTATCCGATAAGGCAGATGAAGCCGAAGATGGTGCTGCGCAAGAGGACGATATGTCCGTGAGCCAATCGGATGACGATGTTGCCGGGCCGCAGCCGGCTGCCGCTCCGGTTACCAGAGTGGAAAAGAAGACCTCGTTTGCCGCGATGCTGGTGTCGGCATTGCTTGGCGGCGGGGTCGCATTGGCGGGTGCCGGTTTCGCTTCGAAGATACCGGGTATTGAAAATGTTCCGGGGCTCGGTGCCTTTGCCACCCAGGACAGCAGCAGCGAAAACACGGAACTGCAGGCCGCCAATGCGCGTATCGACGCATTGCAGGCAAAGCTTGATGAGCTGGCTTCAACGGCGCCCGCATCCGGCGCTCCGGCCGCAGACCCAGCGATCGCCCAGCGCATTGACGATCTGGAGGCTGCGCTTGGTACCTTGAAGGAAACGAACGCTTCCGCATCCGGACCAGTTGACCAGACGGCTGCAAACGAAGCGGCACGGAAGGCCGACGAGGCGCTCCAGCAGATCGGTGAACTCAAGGCTACGATCAATTCCGGCGAGGCAGCTGCGCCGGGAGCCAGCGAGGACATTGCCGCGCTCAAGGACGAGGTTGGCAAGGTTGCACCGGAGCTTCAACGGATCGATACGGCGGTGTCCGAACTCACCGGTCGCGTCCAGGCCGTGGAGGATAGTGTGAACACGCAGATCCTGCCCGCCATGGAAACGGTGAAGCAGGCGGCACAGACGGCAGAGCGCGGTCAGAGCATTGCAAAATCGGTAAGTGCGCGGGCACTGACCTCCGTTCTGGAGCAGGGCGGCGAATTTTCCGGCGAACTGGCCGCAGCCGAAGCGCTGGCCGGTCCCTCGCCTGCAAGCGAGGCCCTGGCACCGGTTGCAGCGCAGGGACTGCCAACGAAGGCTGAACTTCTCGCCGAGTTCCAGCCGCTCGCCAATACGATGATCGAGGGCAGCACCCTGCCACCAGACGATGCCGGTGTCGTGGCGCGCTTCATGGCGAGCGCCAAATCGCTGGTCAAGGTGCGTCCGGCCGGCCCGGTTGAAGGTGATACCGTCACCGCGATCGTCTCAAGGGTTGAGGCTGCGCTCAAGTCGGGTGCCCTCGAAGAGGCCTATTCACAGTGGGAAACCCTGCCCGACAGCGCCAAATCGGTATCGGCGGACTGGGCTGCGAGGCTCAAGATGCGAATTGATGCCGAGAAAAACCTGCACGAGCTGATTGGTCAGCTCGGAGCGGCAGGCTGAGGGGAGACCGGACATGATCAGACTCGTTTTCTTCTTCCTGCTGATACTGGCACTCGGTTTCGGGTTTTCCTGGATCGCAGATCGTCCGGGCGATGTGGCGCTGCAGTGGCAGGGAACAACCTATGAAACCAGCCTCATGGTCGTGGTTGCGGGTGTCGTCGCACTGATCGCGGCCGTGATGTTCGTCTGGGCTGCCATCCGTATCGTCCTGAATTCACCACGGCTCATGCGCCGCTTCTGGCGCAACCGCAAACGTGACCGCGGTTACGAAGCCCTGTCTCGCGGGCTGATCGCGGCGGGTGCTGGCGATCCCGCACTGGCTCGGCGAAATGCCAAGGAAAGCGAAAAGCTGCTGGGCAGTGCGCCACTAGTACAACTGCTCGACGCGCAGACGGCTCTTCTGGAAGGAAAGCGCGAGGAAGCCCGTGCGCGCTTCGAGAAGATGCTGGAGGATGACGACACACGGCTTGTGGCCTTGCGCGGACTTTACATCGAGGCCGAAAAACAGAATGCGGGCGAGGCGGCGCGCCATTATGCCGAGGAAGCCCACAGGGAGGCTCCCGCTCTTGGTTGGGCCGGCAATGCCATCCTGCGTTACCGCGCCATGGACGGTGACTGGGATGCTGCGTTGAAGGCGCTCGAATCGAACAAAATGGCAGGCCTGATCGACAAGGATGCGGCCAGGCGCCAGCGTGCCGTGCTGCTGACCGCTCTTGCCCATTCGCTGGAACCTGCGGAACCACAGCGCGCGGCAAAGTATTCGCGCGAGGCGCACAAGCTTGCGCCGGACCTGATACCGGCTGCGGTGATCGGCGCCAAGGCGCTGATGCGCAACAACGATATCGGGCGTGCGGCCGGCCTGCTCGAATCGGTGTGGAAAAAGGATCCGCACCCGGAGATCGCACGCGCCTATGTAGACCTGCGTCTGGGCGATTCGGCGCAGGACCGTCTCAAGCGTGCCCGGAAACTGGCCGCAATGCGGCCCAACCATCCAGAGGGCAACATCATCATCGCAGAGGCTGCCATCGAGGCGCATGACTGGGAGACTGCCCGCAATGCGATGAAGCCGGTTCTTTCGTCGCGTCCCACCGAGCGCGCCTGCCTGATCATGGCTGATATCGAGGAAGGCGAGTTCGGCGACCGTGGCCGCGTGCGCGACTGGCTGTCGCGTGCCGTGCGGGCACCGAAAGATGCGGCGTGGACCGCAGACGGGCATGTCTCGGAACACTGGCTGCCGATTTCGCCGGTTTCCGGACGCATCGATGCATTCGAATGGAAGGTTCCGGTCGAGCAATTGGGCGCGCCATCCACGCCAGTTCTCGATGCGGGCGACCTGCAAGATCTTGCCGCGTCCAAACCTGCCGATCCGGAGCCTCGGGTGATTTCCGGCATTCCTGGCGCTGCCGATGCCGAAGACGCGATCATCGTGCCGGTGCCGCTTGACGCCAAACCCGAAACGGGTGCGAAGGAAGATGCCTCTCAACCGGCACAGGATGCCTCGAAGAAAGAAGAACGCGCCAGCGCCGTTGCGGCTGCCAGTGCTGCCGCTGGCAGTGCGACCGGGGAACCTGACGATGCTGGACCGCTCAAGGATGTGACAGCCAATCCCGAAACGGAAACCGATACCGGCGATGTTTCTGCAATTGATGGAAAATCGCCGGAGATGGAAGCAGCCAAGGTAGCCAAACCTGAAAGTGATGAAGGCGACCTACTGCCTGAGCGTGCAATCGAAATGCCTGGAACGGAAGCCGGCGAGGAAGCGCCTGGCGACAAGGAAGTCGCGGCGCCTGCCGCAAGTTCCGGCAAAACGGAAGCAAAGATTCAGCCGGCTTCGAAGGTTTCCGACGATGGTGTTTCCCTGATGGCGCAACAAGGTGACGATGAAACCGATGACGGCGATGTCATGGTCAAGCCGGTGCTTGGCTACCGGCCGGATGATCCGGGCATCAACGACGATGAGCCGGATGAGAAACCGCGCAAGCGCTTCGGCCTCTTCTGAGGAGAAGCGTCAACTGCGCCTTCCCGGTGCGCAATCCGGAAAGCCTCGAATCCGGATGATTTGGGGCTTCAAATCGGGATACTTTGGTGTATAAGTCGCACCGCCTGACGGCGTCCTGACGCCGGTCAATGTGCCGCTGTAGCTCAGTTGGTAGAGCACGTCATTCGTAATGATGGGGTCGTAGGTTCGAGTCCTATCAGCGGCACCATCCACTCAGTTCATGCTTTGTTCCCGCATTTGTGCGAGGTAGTATGCAGGCGGGCAGCCGACTGGTTGCCTTATCTTGTAGTTTCTACTTCCCTCGACGCTATGCGTTGAGTATTCATCTCAGAAAGGGGACAGGCTTTGACCAGCAATGTGGTGCGCCTACACGGCGAAGACATCGAACTTCCGACAGCCGACAACACGTCGGAGGCGTTGAAGGTGTTCCGCGCCGCGAACGCATACTTCCGCACGGTTCCTTGGCCAGAGCCCTTCGACAAGACTACCCACAGCATCAAGCAGGGCGATGCACGCGACCTGTCTCACATTCCAGACGGCTCTGTGGACCTCGTCGTCACCTCACCACCATACTGGACCCTCAAGGAGTATAACCAGTCAGCAGGGCAGCTTGGCGACATTGAGGACTATGAGGCGTTCCTCGACGAACTCGACAAGGTGTGGGCGGAGTGCAATCGTGTCCTCGTGCCCGGTGGCCGCATTTGCTGCGTCGTGGGCGATGTCTGTGTGCCGAGACGCCGCCACGGGCGGCACTTCGTGATGCCGTTGCACGCAGATATTCAGGTCCGCTCCCGCGAACTTGGTCTCGATGTTCTGACGCCGATCCTCTGGCACAAGATTGCGAACGGTGTGACGGAAGCAAAAGGCAACGGCGCTGGTTTCTATGGCAAGCCTTACCAACCGGGCGCGGTCGTCAAGAACGATGTTGAGTACATCCTGTTCATGCGCAAGGGTGGCGAGTATCGGCGTGTCAGCCCTCTACAAAAGGCGCTCTCGATCCTGACGAAGGAGGAGATGCAGCACTGGTGGCGGTCGATTTGGACCGATGTTCGCGGCGCATCGACGCGCGCCGGACACCCAGCGCCGTATCCGCCCGCGCTGGCCGAACGCCTGATCCGCATGTTCTCTTTTGCCGGTGACACGGTATTGGACCCGTTCCTAGGAACTGGTAGCACGACCGTTGCGGCGATTGCGGCAGGAAGGAACTCTCTCGGCGTCGAGATTGATGCCACCTACTTGAAGCTCGCCCGAGACAACATCGAGACGGCCATCGAGAAGGAACGGAAAGCTGGCGCGGTGAACGCAGAATTTGTTGCCCCGAAGCGGCGGCGGAAGACCGCATGAGGTAGTTTCGGCCTATCAACTGCTCGACACATTCCAGGGTCTGTTCGATGGGCAACCTTACCTGCACAGGAAGTCCAACTTGGGCGATTCCGTCGCGATGCGGCTTTACGAAGACCTGCACCAACTTGGCCGGTCCCCCAAGTTCGTTCACAGGGTCGATACTGGGCTTTCGGTACTGAACACCCAGAACACCCGGCGCGGGGTCAAGGCACGGCGAGGTGATGGTAGTTTCGGGGAGATCATTCCGAACGAGGCCCCGATAAAGGACAAGGGGTTCATCGTCTGTCGTGGACCCATCGCGACGATAGAAATTGGGATCGAAGTGAAGATCCTGATGAAGGCGATGATCAAGCAAATTGACCGCGTGATCTCAGACCTCAAAGGGCAAGCCGTGCACTTCCGCTCGCGAGGTGGCAACCCTGTCTGCGTCGGGGTGGTCGGTATCAACCGGGCGGCTTACACGACGACCTATGAAGGCAGCCGGTCATTCAAGACAGACGGCTCGGGAACCTACAAGCACCCTATCGACGAGGCGGATGAGGCAGAGCGACGGTTGTTCCAGTTGGCCGCGCCAGCCTTCGACGAGTTCATTGTCTTGAGGTTCGAGGCGTCCAACGAAGACCCCTATCCCTTCCGCTGGTCGAACGAGCGCGCGACTTTGCTCAACTACGGTGCAGCACTCGCGCGAGTCAGCCAGCAGTATGAGGCGCGCGTCTGACTGCTAGGTCTTGCAACATCCTTGCAATGCAGCAGACGGCCTAGAGAAAACACTGAGTTATCAAGCGGGTTGGCGTCGAGCCCCTGTTATTCGTAATGATGGGGTCGTAGGTTCGAGTCCTATCAGCGGCTCCAAATATCTTTCTTGCTCGCAAATTGCGCTGCAATGCTCGCGCCTGAAGGTTCGCTCTTCGTTCACAGTTTTACCGGCGTCGGATCGGTTGGAGGTTGTTCCGCTTAGGCGCACCAGTTAACTTGTCCATGCACAAAAGAGCCCCTGCGAGGCGAGTGTTTGCCGGTTTGGCATTTCGTGCGGCGTTTCGGGTCCGTCGCGCTGAAGATGCTTCCATCCTGCATCATTGGATGACATCTTGGGATTTGTTCGCGAGACGCGTTTTTCCGGCAAGCGAAATCACCATTATGAAATCCTGAAAGCCGGAAATCCGAAAGGCGCCAGATGACCACACTCTATGGTATCCCGAATTGCGACACGGTGAAGAAGGCCCGCAAATGGCTGGAGGCAAATGGTGTCGACTACACCTTCCACGATTTTCGCGGCGACGGGATAGATGGCGAAAAGATAAGCGCCTGGATCGGCGCGCTTGGCTGGGAAACGGTGATCAACCGCCGCTCCACAAGCTGGAAGGAACTGTCGCCCGAAGAACGCGAGAACATGGATGCGGCCGGGGCCGTTCCTGCAGCTCTTGCCCGGCCCACGCTGATCAAGCGGCCCGTTATCGAGCATGATGGCGGCATTTGGGTCGGGTTCGCACCGGCCGACTATGAAGCCATTTTCGGCTGAAATATCCGGGTGTGTTTCAGTAACGAATGGTTGCCACCTTGCGCAGTTCATCCGGGGTGGCCGGGGGGTAGCCGAAGAATTCCAGATAGGCCGGGATCATTTCGAAGAGCATGTCGGTGCCGACCTGGGTGACGCAACCACGTTCGCTTGCTGCGGCCAGGAACCGCGTCTGTTCCGCCTTCATCACCACCTCACCGACGAATGCGGAAGGATCAATGCGATCCGTGTCCATGGGAAGCGGGTCGCCTGCATTCATGCCAAGCGGCGTCGCGTTGACCACGATATCGTGTCCCGCAGGATCGTTGGAACCGGTCGTGATTTCGATCTGCGGATAGTGTTGTTTCAGGCGTTCGGCCAGCCGGTTGCAACTGTCCTGATTGGTGTCAAACAGGGTCATGCGCGCAGTTCCCGCCTTCGCGAGCGAGGCGGCGATGGCCGAACCCACTCCCCCGCTGCCGACGACGATGACGGATGCTCCCTGGATGGTGCGCCCCTTTGATAGAACACCGCGGGCAAATCCCTCGCCGTCGAACATGTCGGCGGTCAGTGTGCCGTCAGCGTTTTTCCGGACCGCGTTTGACGAGCCGCAGATCTTCACTGTGGTCGTGATTTCGTCTACGAGGCCGACAACGGAAATTTTGTGCGGCATGGTGATCAGCGCGCCGACAATGTTGCGCAAGCGCATGAGGCTCTTGAAGAATACCGGGAACTCTTCCGCCTCGCACCCCATCGGAACGACCACGGCATCTATGCCGCTCTGTTCGAACCACGGATTGTAGATCATCGGCGCCTTGAAGCTTTCGGTGGGAACGCCGATGTGTGCCAGGAGCGTGGTGTGGCCGGATATCATGCTGTGGTCTCGCAATTTGAGGCAGCGTCTGGGATGCCTGAAATGGCTTAGAGCAATTTCGCTTTTGACGGAATCGGCAAAATCGCAATGCATCAAAAAATTCAGTTGTTTGCCGGAACTGATCGTTTCCACCTGAAGGGGAAACGATCAGGAGCCGGCTCTTGGCGCTGTCAAACGAAAGCGTGCTGCAGCCACGTCAATGGCGGCACAGTCTTTCCCGGCAATGGCGTTGGCAAACCATTTTTGCCGCAATTGGTGTCTTTCCTCCGTCCCAAGCGAGGTTCTTAATCTCTGGCGCAACAACCGCCGGGAGGGCGTAGCCATGGAACAGCAGGAAACCGGCCAGGTCAGACGTGGTAGAAAGACCTCTCGCAGAAGCAGCCGGGGGCCGCGAGAGGCTGATCTTCACCTGAAGGTTCCATACATTGTCCGCGGCATCCCGCCATATGACATCGTTTCCGAGGAAGGGCTGGCCCGGATCGAGGCAACGACAGACCGTATCCTGGCCGAGATCGGCATCGAGTTCTGGGAAGATCCAGAGGCAATCCGGCTGTTCCGCGAGGGGGGTGCACAGGTAACCACGCTTGCGGAAGGCAAGTGGAACCTCCGTTTCGAGCCGGGAATGATGCGCGAACTCGTCAGCACGGCGCCGGCATCCTTCACCCAGCACGCCCGGAATCCGGCGAACAGCGTTGAAATCGGCGGCGGCAGTGTCGTCTTCGCGCCAGCTTATGGCTCGCCATTCGTCATGGACATGGACCGGGGGCGCCGTTACGGCACGATCGAGGACTTCCGGAATTTCATCAAGCTTGGCCAGATGAGCCCGTGGCTGCACCATTCCGGTGGCACCATTTGTGAACCAACTGACGTTCCGGTCAACAAGCGTCATCTGGACATGGTCTATTCCCATATCCGGTACTCTGACCGCGCCTTCCTCGGTTCGATCACCGCACCCGAGCGCGCCGAGGATTCGGTCGAGATGTGCCGCATCCTGTTCGGTTCGCAGTTCGTGGACGAAAACTGCGTGGTGATCGGCAATTTCAACACGACGTCGCCGCTGGTGCTCGATCGAAACACCACCGCCGGCATTCGCGCCTATGCGAGCGCCGGACAAGGCTCGATCATCCTGCCGTTCCTGCTCGGGGGCGCGGTTGCTCCGCTTACCATTGCAGGATCGGTAGCCCAGTGCCTGGCGGAAAGCCTTACGGGCTGCGCGCTTGCGCAGCTGGTGCGACCTGGTGCCCCTGTCGTGCTTGGCAGCTTCATTTCATCGATGGACATGCGCTCGGGTTCGCCCACTTTTGGAACACCCGAACCGGCGCTCGGCAGCATTCTCTACGGCCAGATGGCGCGGCGCTACAACCTGCCGCTTCGTTGCGCCGGCAACTTCACGACGTCGAAACTGCCCGATGCCCAGGCCATGCAGCAATCGATGATGTCAATGATGTCCGCAGTTCACTGCGGCGCCAACTACATTCTCCATTCGGCAGGGTTTCTCGACGGGTTGCTTTCCATGTCCTACGAGAAATTCGTCATGGACACCGATCTTTGCGGAGCATTGCACACCTATCTTGCAGGGGTGCGCATCGACGAAGACGAACTGGCTTTCAATGCACTTGCGGAGAAGGGGCCAGGCGAACACCTGTTTGGCGTCGCACATACCATCGCCCACTATCAGACTGCCTTTTACGACAGCGATCTGGACAACAATCAGACCTTCGAAACCTGGTCGGAACAAGGAAGCAGCGACATGGCTACCCGCGCCAACAGGCGCTGGAAGAAACTGCTTGAGGAATACCAGCCGCCCGATATCGACGCGGGCAAGGACGGCGAATTGCGTGATTTCATCGAGCGCAAAAAGCGCTCCATGGAAGATGCCTGGTATTGAACGGCCGGCGTCCGGTTTCTCTACGGGCCAGTTCCGGAATTCTCCCTTCCAGCATCGAGAATCCGGTATGAGAATCAGGAAATTCCTGCATCGTTCAGGCGTCAGGTAGATCACCTGTGCCTTCGGGACGGTGGGCTGGAGCAATTTCGATTTTGACGGAATCGGCGGGATCGAAATGCAATAAGGACATCAGTTTTTGCCGAAACAAGTGGTTCCATCTGTTGGCTAGACGTTCCTGCGTTCTTTACCGGAACCGCCGGGCAATTCAGGCCATAATCTAAGATATTGATATAATGTTGTAAAATCGCGCGCCGGGCAGATTTGCTGCGGCGCGTCAACTTTTTCATATTGACACTTCAATCGGTTTAATGAGTAATTGCTGATGAGCGAGGCTTATGCTCAATTTTTCTCTGGGAGGATAATCCATGAAACTTAAGAGCCTTCTGATGGGCGCAACCATGCTTGCCTGCATGGGTCCTGCTGCCCTGGCAGAAACAATCACCATCGCCACTGTCAACAATGGCGACATGATCCGCATGCAGGGTCTGACCGACGATTTCACGGCCAAAACCGGTATCGACGTGGAATGGGTCACGCTTGAGGAGAACGTTCTCCGCCAACGTGTGACGACCGACATTTCCACCAAGGGCGGTCAGTTCGACATCATGACCATCGGCATGTACGAGACGCCGATCTGGGCCAAGAACGATTGGCTCGTTGCGCTCAACGACCTGCCGGATTCCTATGACGTCAATGATATCCTGCCCGCCATGCGTGGCGGCCTGTCCGTGGATGGCACGCTCTATGCTGCGCCGTTCTACGGCGAAAGCTCGATGATCATGTACCGCACCGACCTCATGGAAAAGGCCGGTCTGACGATGCCCGATGCCCCAACCTGGGATTTCGTTGCAGATGCGGCTCGCAAGATGACCGACAAGGGCAACGAGATCTATGGCGTCTGCCTGCGCGGCAAGGCCGGATGGGGTGAGAACATGGCGTTTCTTACCGCCATGTCCAACTCGTTCGGTGCGCGCTGGTTCGACATGGACTGGAATGCCCAGTTCGACAGCGACGCGTGGAAAAAGACCCTCACATTCTACCTTGACCTGATGAACGATGCTGGACCTCCAGGAGCCGCCAACAACGGCTTCAACGAGAACCTCGCGCTCTTCCAGCAGGGCAAATGCGGAATGTGGATCGATGCGACCGTTGCTGCATCCTTCGTGACCAATCCGAAGGACTCCACGGTTGCAGACAAGGTCGGGTTTGCGCTGGCTCCCGATGCAGGACTCGGCAAGCGCGGCAACTGGCTCTGGGCCTGGGCACTGGCAATCCCTGCCGGTACCCAGAAGGAGGAATCAGCCAAGAAGTTCATCGAATGGGCTACATCGAAGGACTATCTTGCACTTGTTGCCTCCAAAGAGGGGTGGGCCAACGTGCCTCCCGGCAGCCGCACCTCTCTCTACGAGAACCCCGAATATCAGAAGGTGCCGTTTGCCAAGATGACGCTTGAAAGCATCAACTCGGCAGACCCGACCAATCCGACGGTCGACCCGGTTCCGTATATCGGTGTTCAGTTTGTTGCGATCCCGGAATTTGCAGGTATCGCAACTCAGGTTGGACAGGAATTCTCCGCCGCTCTCGCCGGCCAGCAGACTGCCGAGCAGGCACTGGAGAAAGCCCAGGCGCTGACCAACGAGGAAATGGAAGCGGCAGGCTACAAGTAAGCCGCATCCGAACACTCTGGAGGGCTGGCTGACCAGCCGGCCCTCCGCTTCCCTGTCAGCAACTGAGCGCCCGCCTCTTCCAGCAGAGGGGCCGGTATACGTTTCACCGATGACAGTTTCTGCTTCCAGGCTATTCGTGGCGAGCTCTACCTGAAGCACGCCGAGGAGGATACGATGGCAACCCAGCATTCCAGATCCGCAGCCCGTTTCATGATTTCGCCGGCAGTCATTCTGCTGCTTGGCTGGATGCTCGTTCCGCTCATCATGACGCTCTACTTCTCCTTTCTGGACTACCGTCCGCTGAGAGGGATTTTCGACTGCTGTGTCGGATTGGAGAACTATTCGCGATTCATGGGATCGTCGAGTTTCTGGGACAGTGTTACCACTACGCTCTCCATGGTTGGCGGGATACTGGCAATCACGCTGGTTCTGGGTGTCCTGCTTTCCCTGCTTCTCGATCAGCCGATCTGGGGCCAGGGAATTGTCCGAATTCTGGTGATCGCCCCCTTCTTCGTGATGCCCACCGTTTCAGCGCTGGTCTGGAAGAACATGTTCATGAACCCGGTCAACGGTTTGCTGGCCTACTTGTGGAAGTTCATGGGATTGCAGCCGATCGACTGGCTAAGCGAAATGCCGCTTTTCTCGATCATCGTGATCGTCAGTTGGCAATGGCTGCCGTTTGCCACTCTCATTCTCCTGACCGCAATCCAGTCGCTCGACAGTGAACAGATCGAGGCTGCGGAGATGGATGGAGCAGGTTCGCTCAGCCGGTTTGTCTACATCATCATGCCGCATCTGGCCCGTGCGATCACGGTTGTGATCCTGATCCAGACGATCTTCCTGCTTTCGATTTTCGCCGAAATATTCGTGACGACCGGGGGCGCGTTCGGCACCCGCACGCTCACTTATCTGATCTATCAGCGGATCATCGAGAGCCAGAACATTGGCCTGGGTTCAGCTGGCGGCATATTCGCAGTCATTCTCGCCAACATACTTGCGATCTTCCTGATGCGGATCGTCGGCAAGAACCTCGACGCCTAGGGGAGGAGAAGACCATGGCTCGCGCAGTTTCCACCCGCAAGAAGACGTTCTACACGATAGCCGCATGGGCAGTCGGACTCATCATCTTCTTTCCGATCCTGTGGATTTTCCTGACCAGCTTCAAGACCGAGGCAGAGGCGATTTCCGACCCGCCGTCCTTCCTGTTCTTCGACTGGACGACCGAGAACTACGGGGTCGTGCAGGAGCGCTCGAACTATGTCCGGTTCCTGTGGAACTCCGTTATCCTGTCGCTCGGCTCCACTGTCATCGGCCTGATCGTCGCCGTTCCTGCGGCTTGGGCAATGGCCTTTGTGCCCGGCAAGCGGACCAAGGACGTATTGATGTGGATGCTCTCCACGAAAATGCTGCCTGCCGTTGGCGTTCTCTATCCGATCGTGCTGATCGCGCGCTATTTCGGCATCTATGACAGCTATCTGCTGCTGATAACGGTGCTGATGCTGATCAACCTGCCGATCATCGTGTGGATGCTCTACACCTACTTCAAGGAAATCCCGGTCGATATTCTGGAGGCAGCGCGCATGGACGGGGCAACGCTGCGCGATGAAATCATCCACGTCCTGACGCCGATGGCGATCCCGGGAATTGCGTCCACGCTGCTGCTGAATGTCATCCTGGCATGGAACGAAGCGTTCTGGACGCTGAACCTGACGACCGTGAACGCAGCGCCACTTACCGCGTTCATTGCCAGCTATTCGAGCCCGGAGGGTCTCTTCTACGCCAAGCTCTCGGCTGCATCGACCATGGCAATTGCTCCCATCCTGATACTTGGCTGGTTCAGCCAGAAGCAGCTGGTGCGGGGTCTCACATTCGGTGCGGTCAAGTAGAGCCGTACGATCCAAAAGGCAGTCCGGCCACACCGGCCGGATCGCCAGCAATCAACAGGTGGAGGAAAAAATGGGATCCATCACGCTCAGAAAAGTCAGCAAGAGCTTCGGCGCGACGCAGGTCATTCCGCCGCTCGACCTTGAAATCAATGACGGCGAATTCGTCGTGTTTGTCGGTCCTTCCGGCTGCGGAAAATCGACCCTGCTGCGACTGATTGCGGGCCTGGAGGACGTATCGAGCGGCATGATCGAGATCGACGGTGCCGATGCGACACTCACGCCTCCCGCCAAGCGCGGTCTGGCGATGGTTTTCCAGTCCTATGCGCTCTATCCACACATGAGCGTGCGCAGGAACATAGCGTTTCCTCTCAAGATGGCCGGCGTCGATGCAAAGGTGGCCGAGGAGAAGGTGACGGCCGCAGCAAGCGTTCTGAACCTCACCGATTACCTGGAGCGCAAACCGGGCCAGCTCTCGGGCGGGCAGCGTCAGCGTGTCGCCATCGGGCGCGCAATCGTGCGCGAACCCAAGGCCTTCCTTTTTGACGAACCGCTCTCGAACCTGGATGCTGCGCTGCGCGTCAATATGCGGCTGGAGATTTCCGAACTTCACCAGGACCTGGCGACTACCATGATCTACGTGACGCACGACCAGGTGGAAGCCATGACCATGGCTGACAAGATCGTGGTCCTGAGAGCCGGTTACATCGAGCAGGTCGGTTCGCCCCTCGAACTCTACAACAACCCGGCCAACCGGTTTGTCGCGGGTTTTATCGGTTCGCCGAAGATGAACTTCATCGAGGGGGAGAGCGCAGCAAGGCACAAGGCACATGCAATCGGGATCAGACCGGAGCATTGCGCCCTTTCGGCCGAAAAAGTTGCCGGTGCCTGGGAAGGGACCGTCGAGGTAGCAGAACACCTTGGCTCGGATACGTTCTTCCACATCGAGACCGCAGACAAGGGCGTGCTCACGGTGCGTGCTATCGGCGAGTTCGGTTTGCGGCACGGCGACAAGTGCTGGATTACGCCGGACGAGAGCCGCATTCACCGGTTCGACGAAGACGGCAAGACCATCGGCTGAACGGAGCAGTTGAACAGAATGCCTAGGCTTGATGGCAAAACTGCTGTGATCACGGGCGCCGCACGCGGTATCGGGCGTGCGTTTGCCGAAGCCTATGTGCGCGAAGGCGCACGCGTGGCAATCGCCGACGTCGATATCGAGCGTGCCAAAAACAGCGCGCGAGAGATCGGGGATGGTGCAATCGCCGTCAAGATGGACGTTACGCGGCAGGAAAGCATCGATGCAGCGGTTGCCGAAACAGTGAGCCGGTTGGGCGGTATCGATATCCTGATCAACAATGCGGCGATCTTCACCGCTGCTCCGATCGTCGAGATAGAGCGCGCCGACTACGAGCGCGTTTTCTCGATCAACGTGGCGGGTACACTGTTCACCATGCAGGCGGTGGCACGCCACATGATCGAGCGCGGCAAGGGTGGCAAGATCATCAACATGGCAAGCCAGGCGGGACGCAGGGGCGAACCATTGGTGGCTGTCTACTGTGCCACGAAGGCGGCGGTGATTTCGCTGACCCAGTCGGCCGGGCTCAACCTGATCCGGCACGGTATCAACGTCAATGCAATTGCGCCCGGTGTCGTCGATGGCGAGCACTGGGAAGGGGTAGATGCATTCTTTGCCAAATACGAGAACAAGAAGCCGGGCCAGAAGAAAAGGGAGGTCGGGGAAGCTGTTCCGTTTGGCCGGATGGGGACCGCAGACGATCTCACGGGCATGGCCGTTTTCCTTGCTTCGCAGGAAGCCGACTACATTGTGGCTCAGACCTACAACGTGGATGGCGGCCAGTGGATGAGTTGAGGAGACAATGATGGCTGTTCCGCTAAGTCTTGCCAATCTGGAGACCATTTCCGCAAGGGCGGGCGTCCCCGGCTATGCGCGATCGGACCTTTCACGCGGCATCCTTCATTTCGGTGTCGGAAATTTCCATCGCGCGCATCAGGCTGTCTATCTCGACAGGCTGTTTGAAAAGGGCTTGGGGCAGGACTGGGCGCTGGTCGGCGCGGGCGTAATGCAAGGGGACAAGCGCGCTCGCGACGTACTGGCGGCCCAGGACTGGTTGACGACAGTGGTCGAGCAGGAAGCGGATTACAGCCGCGCTCATGTAACCGGCTCGATGATCGACTACATCGAACCGGGAAACGGCGAGGCAATCCTCGAAGCCCTTGCCGACCCTGCGATCCGGATTGTCTCGCTGACCATTACCGAAGGGGGCTATTTCCTGGATGCGGACGACAATTTCGATCCGAAACATCCTGCGATGGCTGCTGACGCGGCAAATCCGCAAGATCCCAAAACGGTATTCGGGTTGATCATTGCCGGGCTTCGCAGGCGCCAGGAAAAGGGCTTGCCACCCTTTACCGTGATGTGCTGCGACAACATTCCCCACAATGGCAAGGTAACCCGCAACACGCTTTGCGGTCTGACTGAACTTTCAGATCCCGGCATGGCGCGATGGATTCGTGACAACGTTTCCTTTCCCAATGGCATGGTCGACCGGATCACGCCGGCGACCTCGGATCGCGAGCGCAAGATCTGTTCGGACGAATACGGAATCGAGGACGGCTGGCCGGTATTCTGCGAAGGCTTCAAGCAATGGGTTCTGGAAGATGATTTCCCGCAAGGGCGCCCGCCGCTTGAGGAGGTTGGTGTCCAGTTCGTCGATGATGTCACGCCGTTCGAGTTGATGAAGTTGCGCATACTCAATGCCGGGCATGCTGTCATTGCCTATCCCGCCGGATTGCTCGACGTGCATTTCGTTCACGAAGCAATGGAACATCCCCTGGTCTCGGCGTTTCTGGACAAGATAGAGAAGGATGAAATCGTACCTTCCGTTCCTCCGGTTCCCGATACCGACACTGGCGAGTACTACAAGCTGATCGTGCGCCGGTTTTCGAACCCCAAGATTGGCGATACCGTCCGCAGGCTTTGTCTCGACGGGTCAAACAGGCAGCCGAAGTTCATCATTCCCGTCATTACCGACAATCTTCTTGCAGGAAGGCCGGTAAACGGACTTGCGCTGGAATCGGCACTTTGGTGCCGATACTGCTTCGGCGAAACAGACAGCGGCAGGGTGATAGAGCCCAACGACCCCAATTGGGACAGGTTGCAGGAGCGCGCAGTCAGGGCGAAAACCAATCCGGGGGAATGGCTTGCGATGAGGGAAGTCTATGGAGAATCTGCGTCCAATCCCGAGTTTGCGTCGCGCTTTTCCCACTGGTTGAACATGTTGTGGCGAGATGGCACGCAGTCCACTCTTGAAGCCTATCTCAAGGGCCTATAACGATTTGCCGGATGAGCGGCATAGGGAATCAGATCAGGGCGGTCCTGTGGGACATGGACGGCACGCTGGTAGACAGCGAGCCGTTGCATGAGCTTTCGTTTGTTCATGCCTTTGCCGACTGTGGGATAGACGTACCGGACGGCTTCCATTCTGCCGTTGTCGGACGAGCCGAAGCAGAGAACTACGAGTGGATCCGCCAGAGAACCGGTCTCAGGCTGGGCTATGACGAGTGGCGAAAATTACGTTACCGCCACTACCTGAAGCTGATTGGCGATTTGCAGCCGGTCAAGGAAAGTTTCCGTCTCTGGCGTTCCAACGAACAGCGCGGCATTGTGCAGGCAATCGTTTCCAATTCCGACCGCATGCTCATGGACGCGAACCTTGCTGCAACAGGCCTTGCGCGTCCCGGCATGGTGACGGTGACGCGCAACGATGTCGTGAAGGGAAAGCCGGATCCGGAGCCTTATCTCAGGGCTGCCATGCTGCTGGATATTCCGCCGCAGGAAATTGCCGTGGTGGAAGACAGCTCCTCCGGCGTCAGGGCAGGGGTCGGCGCGGGAATGGCAACCTACTACCTGCCCGTATTGCTCGACAATCCATGCGCAGAGGCGCGCCCATTTGCGGAGCTCGTGTCACTTCTTGGAGAGGTGGAAGCCTGATTGTGCAACTGCACCGTTCGCGGGCATGAAGCCGGTAGGGGCCAGCAGGGTCACGCGGATTTCATGAATTCCAGCACTTCCGGCAGCGAAGGGATCGAATCGGCAGCGCCATGGCGGGTGGTTGACAATGCGGCCGCCGCCGCAGCGAAGTCGAGCGCAGCATCGATATCCTTTCCGGCAGCAAGTGAGGCTGCGAGCGCTCCGTTGAAGCAATCACCCGCCGCCACGGTATCAATGGCCTCGACCCGATAGGCTGGCACGGTTCCCGAATGGCCGTCCGAGGTGGCAAATACTAGGCCACGTTCACCCAGCTTGACGATGGCGATGCCACAACCTTGTGCGACGATCCGTTCGGCGGCCTCGAGTGCGCTTGCGGTATCTGACGGATACAAGCCTGATATGGCCTCCGTTTCGCGCTCGTTTGGGGTGACGATGTCGGCAAGCGCGATGAGACCGGAGATGTCCCGTTCAGGAACCGGGGCAGGATCCAGAATGACCATGCACCCGGCTGCCCTCGCATCTGCCATGGCACTTGCGACCGCCTCGATCGGGGTTTCAAGCTGGAACAGCGCTACCTTCGCGCTGGCAAACACGGATTGGCCCGGACCCGCATCGGGCCAGCACATGTTTGCACCGGCGATCACGGTAATGCTGTTCTGCGAAGCCGCATCGACATGAATGAGCGCAAGGCCTGTATCGTGATCCGGCATCCGGATTACACTACCGGTCCCAAGACCGTGCCCTTCAAGCATCTCAAGTGCCTGTGTGCCGAAGGTGTCGGAACCAATGGCAGCGCTCAGACGCACCTCGCCCTGGTAAAGCCGCTGCGCGGCCACTGCCTGATTTGCGCCCTTTCCACCGAGGCTGACCGAGTGGCCGAGGGCATGGCAGGTTTCTCCCGGTGCCGGGAGATGCGAAACGCGGGCAACGATATCCATGTTGACCGAACCGAATACCGCAATTGTCATGCTGCAGCATCCATCTTGCCGATACGCTCGCGAAAGCGGCCGGCTTCTGCTGCGATGTGATCGAGAACCACATCGATTGCCCAGTGGCGTTCCGGAAGATCGTAGGAAACCACACGTGAATGCTCGCAGGCGAATGTGCCAATGCGCTTGTGGAACCGTTTTGCAAGCTTGGGATAGCCGAAAGCCTCACTCATTGCTGACAAGACAAGGAAGTTGTCCAGGTCGCGCGCAAGGGCCGGATTGGCCGAGCCGTGATCGTAGAGCCAGCGGTACAGGTCGGGGTGGAAGTTGTTCATCACGCCGGAGAACCCCCGCCCGCCGGCCTGCATGACCGGCCAGGCGATCGCGGCATTGGCATTGTTGATCGTGAGCGGTGTGCCTTTCGTGAGTTCAAGACGCCTTTTGACGGTGTCGAGATCACAGGATACGTCCTTGAGAACAACGAAACGCCCACTGTCGGCACACCACTTCATTTCGTCGTCGGTCAGCAGACGCCTGTAAGGTGCCGGGCATTCATAGAACCCAAGCGGCATGTCGGAGGGCAGGGCGGAGATCAGGTCCTTCAACCGCGCAAGCAGTGTACCGTCCGTGTCGTCAGCACGTGCGAGACGGTTGGTCACCAGGATCGTCGCATCGATGCCGGTTTCGGCGATGGCCTTCATCTCGGCTTTCTGTTCTTCAGCGGAATCCGAAATATGGCCGGAGGCAATGACAGGAACGGCACCGTTGACACGCTCCATGGTGAAGCGCGCAAGACTGCATCTTTCCTCAAGCGACAGGAATTGCATTTCCGAGGATTGGCAGACGGCGAAAAGGCCACTGGCACGGTTCGCAAGGTACCAGTCGATAAGCCTGGCATATCCGTCCCAGTCGATCCTGTTCTGCGCATCGAAGGGGGTAATGACGACTGGATAAATTCCGGAGAAATCGTGACTCATTTTGGTTCCCGTGAATGGCAAGGCGTCAGCCCGCATAGCCCATCGTTCGCGGCAGCCACAAAGTGATGCCTGGAAACAGGATCAGCAGCATCAGCGCGAAAATCAGGACTGCCAGAAACAGCCAGATCTCGCGGATGATTTCGCTAAGCGGAATGCGCGTCACCGCGTTGATGACAAAAAGCAGAATTCCATAGGGGGGCGTGATCAGCCCGATCATGCAGTTGACGATCGCAACCACGCCAAAGTGAACCAGGTCGATCCCGAGATCCCTGCAGCTTGGCAGGAATAGCGGGATGATGACCAGGATGATGGTAGAGGCATCGAGTATGCAGCCCAGAACCAGGATCAGCAGGTTGACGCCAAGCAGGAAGACGAGGGGGCTGATATCCAGGCCGACAAGCGCTTCTGCAACACGCCCTGGAATGTTCTCGGAGGCAACGATGTAATTGAGGATCAGCGCGCCGCCGATGACCAGGCCGATGGAGGCGGAGGAGCGGGCACTTGAAACGAGAATTTCGTAGAAACCGCGAAGGCTGAGCGAGCGGTAGAATACGGCGGCCAGAACAAGTGCGTAGAAGGCCGCGACGGCGGCCGCTTCGGTCGGGGTCGTGACGCCGCCATAGATGCCATAGAGCAGGATCGCGGGCATCATCAGCGCAGGGAAGGCGCGTATCGTGACTTGCGGTATTTCGCTCAGCGGGATCGGTTCCTCGGTTCCAAAGCCACGCCTGTGCGAAAGCCAGAAGTTCATCGCCATCAGCACCACACCCATGAGAAGGCCGGGCAGAATGCCACCCAGGAAGAGGTAGCCAATGGAGGTGTTGGAGACCAGCGCGTAGAGCACCATCGGGATCGAGGGGGGAATGATCGGGCCGATGGTGGCCGAGGCGGCGGTGATTGCCGCTGCATATCCGCGGGTGTAGTGGCCGGACTTGATCATCATGTCGATGACGATCTTGCCGACACCAGCGGCATCAGCCACGGCAGACCCGGACATGCCAGAGAAGACCAGTGAAGCGACCACGTTTACATGGCCAAGGCCACCCTTGAAGCGGCCTACAAGCGCCACGCAGAAGCGCAGAAGCCGGTCGGAGACCGTGCCTGCGTTCATGATGTTTGCGGCGACGATGAACAGCGGGACGGCTAGCAGGATGAAACTCTGGTAAAGCCCGTCCATAAGCACCTTGCCGGCTACCCCGATGCTCTGTCCGGCGGCAATGAGATAGACGAATGCGCTGACAATGATCGCATAGGCGATGGGGGCACCCATGCCGGCAATCAGGAAAAGAGTAGCGATGCAGAGGAAAAATTCGAAGGTCATCCGCCGTTCCGTTCAGCGGGGTCGTTCACAGTCTCGCCTGGGTGATCGGCCAGCGGATCGCCGCCCAGGTTGAAGGCAGCCTGGCCAGCCGACCACAGTGCGCGAAAGCCCACGGCGATGAGAAAGATTATGTAGATGATGTAGACATCGCGCATGCGTATCCAGTCTCCGAGGAGATCGCCAAGCGTGGCTGTCTGCTTGAGACGCAGGATGGCAAAGCGGCTCCATGTGGGTTCGATCGAAGTCAGCAGTGCGATGCCGATGACGAGGCCGGTGACCGTGAGGAATACCCTCTGGGTCTTTCTCGGGACGGCCAGAAGCAGGATGTCGAAAGTCACGTGATCCTGGCGTCGCACCACGAAGGCGCAACCCCAGAAGATCAGCCAGACCCACAGGGCAAGGCAGAATTCGAGTGTCCAGCCATACCGGTTGGGATCGAGAAAGGGGAATGTCTCCGCGATGCCCTCAATGCGGGCGCCGTAGCGGATGGCGACCTGAATAATGAAGGTCGCGAACATCAGAAACATGAAGAAGGCGGCCACCGCTTCCGCCAGATGGCGGGCGAGCCTGATAATGCCGGTCATGGCAAGCGCTCTCCCCTCAAATCATGAAGGGCGCAGTGCGCCCTTCATGCAGGACTGGTGCCGTTACTCGCCGAGCTCGTTGATGCGGTCGAGCACGCCCTCGGGCCATGCGGCCGCGAGATCGGAGGCAAGGTATTCTGCCTGAACATGCGAGCGGAAGGCGGCAAGATCAGGCTCGTAGAGGTCCAGACCCTTTTCCTTCAGGAAGGCCACGAGGTCTTCTTCCTTCTTCAGCTGCGCCTGACGGCCAGCCTCGGCAGCGTCGGTTGCTGCCTTGAGAACGGTTGCCTGCTGCTCTTCCGAGAGCTTGTCCCAGACAGCCTTCGAGAAGGCGACATAGTTGAGATCAACCAGGTGCTGGGTCAGGGCAATCTGCTTGGTGACTTCGTAGAATTTGGCATCCACGACTGTGGGAAGCGGGTTGTCCTGTCCGTCGACCGAGCCGGTCTGGAGTGCGGTATAGACCTCGGTGAATGCCATCGGAGTCGGGTTGGCACCGAGCGCGCGGCCAAGGAACTGCCATGCATCGCTGCCCGGCATGCGAAGGTTCACGCCAGCAAGATCAGCCGGTGTCTTGACGTCGCGTTCCGAGCGGGGAAAGCGCAGGTTCACGTGGCGCTTGCCGAGATACATCACGGCCAGCAGCTTCACGCCAAGCTCGTCTTCGACCTTTTTCTTGAAAGGATCCATGACGGCATCGTTGAAGACGGCAACCTGATGTTCCGCGCTCTGGTGCACATAGCCTGCGGTGAAGATCGAAAACTCCGGGAAGAAGGTCGCGAGTTCCTGTGCGGAAGCGATCGACATTTCGAGATCGCCATTGGCGATTGCCTCGAGTTCGGAGCCCTGTGCGATCAGCGAGGCGTTGTAGTGCGGCTCGTAATTGGCAAAACCCGAAACTGCCGGACCGAAGACGCCGGCAAGAGCGACGCTGCGCTGGTCGGTTTCGGATGCCGGGGTGGAAAGACGAAGCGTTACCTTGTCTTCTGCCTGGGCAAACAGCGGTGCTGCGGAAATCATGCAGGTCAGCGCGGCTGCGCTCAGGTTAAATTTGCGGCGGGTGAGTTTCATTTCTGGCTACCTCCCAAAGTTGCTCAACTGGCCTGATACCGCACTCGGCCAACAATTCGCCGGGCGGGAAAGCCTAGACATCGGACTAACATGTCAGTAATATGTTTTCAACGAATTTGTGGAGGTTCGTAAATCGGTCGCATGGCGCAGAATGAATTGCTTGCAGATGGGGAGGTGCGCCGGGAAGACCATGAGCCCGGCCGTGGAGGTCTTCGGAAATTTGCCTATGAGCAGATCGAGGATCTCTTGAACAGCGGCGCATTGCGCCCCGGCCAGTTGATCACCCAGCGGGAACTCGTGGAGATGACCGGGGCGACGCTTGGTTCCGTGCGAGAAACCGTGCCGAGGCTGGAGGCCGAAGGCCTGCTTGTCACCGTCCCGCAAAGGGGCCTGATGGTGCCGAGCCTCGACGTTTCTTTCGTGCGCGATGCCTACGAGGTGCGCCGCATGATCGAGCGCGAAGCTGTTCCCCATGTGGTGGAACGCATGGATGACAGCACGGTCAGGGGATTCATCGAACGCCTCGAGGCATTGCAGGCGGAGCTGGAATCGCATGATGGCAATCCTCCCCAGGAACTGATCGACAGAATTCAGCGCGAAGACTGGCAAACCCATTCAACATTTGTGCGAACCATGCCCAATGCGCTGGTCAACAACATCTACAGGGTAACCGCCATCAAGATACGCATGGCGGTTCAGTCGAGAATACGTGTTACCGGCAGGAATGCTGCACGTGTCCTGAGCGAGCACGCCGTGATCCTCCAAAAGCTTGCCGCACGGGACGTCGAGGGAACCAGGCGCGCGCTCGACCGGCATATCGGGAATTCACTCGAGATTGCGCTGGGCGGCACGGTCGATCCGAACGACTAGAATTTCCGTTTGCGGGTAAGAGTGACTGAAGTCTCGCTGGAACCAGGGAGCCTCAATGTGAAAGCAAGCTCAGCAATTTATCAATGCAAGTCTTTGAAAAAATTGGTGATCCCGACAGGATTCGAACCTGTGACCCTCAGATTAGGAATCTGATGCTCTATCCTGCTGAGCTACGGGACCAATAGTGCGTTTCGAGTTTGCGTTTTCCGGCAAGCGCGAACAGGCCCTAGATAACAAACCGGGCGTGAAATTCAATTGCAGATTGCCACCACCCTCCAGCGATGTGCAGGCCGTCTTCATTTGCGGTGGTGCATGATCCTGCCGATCGTGTTCATCAGCAATTGCGCGGCGAGGATTGCCGTAGTCCCGGTATGGTCATAGTCGGGTGCGACCTCGACCAGATCGATGCCAACGACGTTGCCGCGCCTGGCCAGACCGTCAATCAGTTCAAGAATTTCGTAATAGAGAAATCCACCATGGGAGGGGGTACCGGTTCCAGGTGCAATCGAGGGATCGAAACCGTCGATATCGATGGTCAGATAGATCCGGGCATCTGCAGGAATGCGCCCGAGCACCTGTTCGACACCCAGTTTCCTGAACTGCCGGACGGAGAGTATATCCGATCCCATCGCACGGGCGTCGTCATATCCTTCCTTGGCGGTCGAGGAAACATTGCGGATGCCGATCTGGCTCAAGCCCGAGACATAGGGTTTTTCCGCGGCCCTGCGCATGGGATTGCCGTGTCCGAAACGGACACCGTGACGCTCGTCCACGAAATCCAGATGCGCATCGATCTGCACGATGTGGATCGGGCCGTTCTTTTCGCAATCGCCGGCGAAGGCGTCGATGCAGGGAATGTTGATCGAGTGGTCGCCACCGAGAACGACGGGCAGGGCACCTGCCGCGAGAGCGGCCTCGACGCCTGTGCGGATACCTGCATGGCTTCCCTCCGTGTCCGTGTGGATGATGTCAGCATCGCCCATGTCGACAATCTTCACCTCGCCTGCGGGCAGATAGGTAATATCGTCCTCATGATCGTAGGCGCCGCCATGACCGAATGAAAACAGGGTGGATGCTTCGCGGATGCCGCGCGGGCCGAAACGTGCTCCTGCCCGCCACTGGGTGCCGAAGTCGAAAGGTGCGCCCAGGATGGCCACGTCAGCATCAAGCTTGCTCCAGTCCTCGCAATAGGGACTTTTGGCAAACGTTGGAATGCCGACGAAGGGCAGGTTCAACCTGCCTTTTTCATATCCGTGCTGTGCCATGGATGAATGTCCTGCCTGACCACGGGAGCTTCTGCCCGGGCATGTCAATCGGTTGTAATCAGGGTGTCATCCGAACATGTAATGGCGCGCGCGGCAAGGCATTAGCGGGCGTTCCCGCTTGCGAAATGCGCGCTTTGAGGGTAGGCCTCAGCCGCATACCGGCATCGGCTGAAGCATGCCGGAAGAAATACCCTTCTGGAGTTGAATTCCATGCGTGTTGTGATGATCGGTACCGGCTATGTGGGCCTGGTTTCAGGGACCTGCTTTGCAGACTTCGGCCATGATGTCGTTTGCGTGGACAACAATCCCGACAAGATCGAGCGGCTGAAGCAGGGAGAGATCCCGATCTTCGAGCCGGGGCTTGATCAACTCGTCAGCCAGAATGTTGCGGCAGGCCGCCTGTCCTTCGTGACCGATCCGGCGGAAGCCGTGGGCGAGGCGGATGTCGTCTTCATCGCGGTTGGAACGCCCACGCGGCGGGGCAGCGGTTACGCCGACCTGCAGTATGTATATGCGGTTGCCGAGGAACTGGCGCCCCTGCTCAGGGGCTACACGGTCGTCGTGAACAAGTCGACCGTTCCGGTAGGCACGGGCGACGAGGTCGAGGAGATCATCCGCCGCAATGCGCCCGATGCGGATTTCGATGTTGCGTCGAATCCCGAATTCCTGCGCGAGGGTGCGGCGATCGAGGATTTCAAACGTCCGGATCGCGTTGTCATCGGAACCGAAAGCCCGCGCGCCGAGAAGCTGCTGAGAACACTCTATCGGCCGCTCAATCTGAACGAGGTTCCCATACTGGCCACGGGCAGAAGAACCGCCGAACTCACGAAGTATGCCGCCAACGCATTCCTTGCGGTGAAGATCGGCTTCATCAACGAGATTTCCGACTTGTGCGATGCCGTTGGTGCCAATGTCCAGGAGGTGGCGCGCGGTATTGGCCTCGACAAGCGCATAGGATCCAAATTCCTGCATCCGGGACCGGGTTACGGCGGGTCGTGCTTTCCCAAGGATACGCTGGCGCTGACGCAGACGGCGAGGGATGCCGGCACTCCGATCACGCTCGTCGATACCGTGGTGGCTTCGAACGAGAACCGCAAGAAGTCGATGATCGACCGGATCGTGCGGGCCGCAGGCGGCAGCGTTGAGGGAAAGACAATCGCTGTGCTCGGTCTGACCTTCAAGCCCAACACGGATGACATGCGCGATGCGCCCAGCCTGATCATCATTCCCGGGCTGCAGGAACTCGGTGCCACGATCCGGGCCTATGACCCTGAAGGAATGGAGGAAAGCCGCCAGCATTTTTCGGATGTCGATTACCGCGGCAGCGCCTATGAATGCATGGAAAAGGCGGACCTCGCGGTCATCATCACCGAATGGGATGAATTCAGGGCGCTCGATCTCGAACGCGTTGCGGGACTGCTCAACGACAGGGTTCTTGTCGATCTGCGCAATATCTACAAACGGGCAGAGCTTGAGGGCACCGGTCTTTCCTATTTTTCGATCGGGCGGCCGGACGTTACCGCAGGCAAGTAGTATTGCGCGCCAAGGGCGGCCCGGAACCGGAAAGCGAGGAGCCCCCGGCCGTGGTCAGCGGCGCCCGCTGCAAATTTTTCGCATGCCCGGTGCCATAATCCCGCTCCAGTTTACCTTTTTATGAGAATTGGCGATAAGGATGCTGATTTGACACGCATCCCGAACGGGAAACCCATGGTCCAGATGCAATTCGATCGCATCCGCCCTGTCAGAGGTGGAATGGCACTGCTGCTCGGCGCAGCGGTATTGCAGGGTTGTGTGCTTTCCAACGCGGTCAACGACAAGGACACCAAGTCCCAGGTGTCGAGCTGGATCAGGCCGGACGACGCCCAGGACCAGTTGGGTGCGCGTGAACACCCGATCGTATTGGCGAAATATGGCGGTGAATACCGCAATGCCGAGGTGGAGAAGCTTCTTGCCCTGATCGTCGGGCGGCTGGTTGCCGTCTCCGACGACAAGGCGCGCACCTACAAGGTGACCATTCTCAACACGCCCAAGATCAATGCCTTTGCGCTGCCGGGTGGGTATCTCTACATCACGCGCGGATTGCTGGCACTTGCCAACGATTCCTCCGAGATCGCCGCGGTCATCGCGCACGAAATGGCGCATGTTTCCTCGCAGCACTCGATCCTGCGGCGCGAGAAGGAACGCTCGGTCGAGGTTGGAAACGAGGTGGTTTCCGGCGTGCTAGACAATTCGGTTGCAGGCCGGGTCGCCATGGCGGCGAACCAGCTCAAGCTTGCCGAATTCTCCAAGGACCAGGAACTTCAGGCCGACTCCATCGGCATCCGAATGCTTGGAAATGCAGGCTTCGATCCGTTTGCCGCAGCGCGCTTCCTGGAAACCATGCAGGCCTATCAGAGCATGAGCAGCCGCGGCAATGATGGCCTGGGTGACTATTCCTTCATGTCGAGCCATCCGGCGACACCGCGCAGGGTACAACTCGCGCGCCAGCACGCCCGGTTCTTCGGAGCACCCGAAACCGTTCCTGCAGGCCGGGAACGTTACCTGGCCGGTATCGATGGCATGTTGTTCGGTGACAGCGTCGAAGAAGGTTTTGTTCGCGGCAACCGGTTCGCGCATGCGGGCCTGGGAATCACCTTTTCCGCCCCTCAGGGCGCAAAGATGGAAAACCAGTCCACTGCGGTGGTGGTCAACGGGCCCGGCGAGATCGCGACGCGGTTCGATGCGGCGGTTCTTCCGCGCGGGCAGAGCCTCGAGAAATATCTCACAAGCGGGTGGATCAATGGCCTGGAAGAAGGTTCGATCCAGTCCGGAACGCTCAACGGGTTCCCGTCAGCCTCGGCAAAGGCGACTGCCGATCAATGGGACTTCATGATCCGCGTCTTCCAGATTGGTGGCGATGTATACCGCTTCATAACCGCCGCACCTGCCGGGGACCCTGCGCTGGAAGGTGCTTCCAATGCGGTGACGACGAGCTTCAGGTATCTGAACGACCGCGAGAGGGCGGAACTCAGGCCGCTTACCATTCACGTGGTGACGGTGGCTGAAGACGATACGCTGGGCAAGTTGTCAGGCCGGATGAAAGCCGGTTCGAACAACCTGGCGCTCTTCCAGGTTCTCAACGGGCTAAAGCCGGGAGAAATGCCCCAGCCTGGAACCAAGGTGAAGATCGTCACGGATTGATGAACAACCGGGTCAGGAAGCGAGGCCTGCGAATTCCGGATTGATTTCAAGAAGCGCTGTCCGGAGCTTTTCGAGTGCCTTCACCTCGATCTGGCGCACGCGTTCCTTCGAAATACCCATCTCATTGCCCAACTCATCGAGGGTTGCCACGTCGTCGGTAAGGCGGCGCCGCTTGATGATAGAGCGCTCGCGCTCGTTGAGCGTGGCAATCGCCTTGGTCAGCCAGCGGGTCTTGCGCTCGCCATCGATCGACGATTCAGCATTGTCGTGGGGGGTGAGGTCGTCGCTCTCAAGAAAATCCTGACGCTCGGCACTTCCTTCGCCTTCGTCGCTGACGGGTGCGTTCAGCGACATGTCCGGGCCGGAAAGCCTGGCATCCATGTTGGCGACGTCCTTCTCGGACACGCCGAGGGCCAGCGAAAGTTCCTTGAATATTTCGCGCGAGTTGCGATCAGGATTGACCTTGGCGATTTCTGCGCGGAGGCGGCGCAGTTTGAAGAACAGTGCCTTCTGGCCGGAAGAGGTCCCGCCGCGAACGATTGACCAGTTGCGCAGTACGTAATCCTGGATGGAGGCGCGTATCCACCACGTTGCGTAGGTCGAAAATCGTACGCCACGCTCGGGTTCAAAACGGCTTGCCGCCTCAAGAAGCCCGACATGACCTTCCTGAACGAGTTCTGCTACCGGAAGACCGTAATGGCGGAATTTCACTGCCAGCGCGATGACAAGGCGCATATGGGCCATTGTAAGCTGATGCAAGGCCTGCTGGTCGTCATTTTGCGCCCATCTCTGGGCGAGGTCGTATTCTTCCTCTTTGCGCAGATAGGGCGCTGCGGCAGCAGCGTTCATGATCATTTTGCTGGCATGTTCGGGGGAAGCCATCTTTTACCTCTCACGCGTCTGAGAAGTAACGCATCAAAGTGACAAATAGATGCATGGGAAATAAACTTTTTTGTGAACAGCCTGTTCACCTCGGCCACGACCGGGGCCAAGACCGGCCCATGAAACGCAAAAAGCCCGGAGAAATCTCCGGGCTTCTTGATGGCGTAGAAAACTTCGATCCGAAGTGTCAGGCAGCCTTTTCCTCGGAGCCTTCCTCGTCGGCAGCAGCGCCACGGCGCGGCCCCTTGGCGAGGTTCTTCTCGATCAGGACCACTGCCTCTGTGAGCGAGATCTTGTTGACGGCGGAGATTTCGCGCGCCATCCGGTCGAGAGCGGCTTCATAGAGCTGGCGCTCGGAATAGGACTGCTCGGGCTGGTTTTCGGAGCGGAACAGGTCGCGCACAACCTCGGCGATCGAAATCAGGTCACCGGAATTGATCTTTGCTTCGTATTCCTGAGCGCGGCGGCTCCACATGGTGCGCTTGACGCGTGCGCGGCCCTGAACCGTCTTCAGCGATTTTTCCACTGTGGTGGTGTCAGCAAGCTTGCGCATGCCGGCGGCAACGATCTTCGATACCGGAACGCGCAGGATCAGCTTGTCCTGCTGGAAGCTGATGACGAACAATTCCAGCGTGTGACCGGCGACTTCCTGTTCCTCGATGGAGGAAATCTGGCCGACACCGTGTGCGGGATAAACCACGAACTCATTGGTCTTGAATCCCTGACGCTGGGTTGCTTTCTTGGCTGTTGCCATACGCTTTTTACTCCCTGGTTGCCCGCCTTGCCCCTCTGGCACGGGCGGATTGGGTTACGGCTGCGGGTACAGCCGCCGTTCGCCCGGAATATAATCCGGGCGTTAGACCAGTCGAGATTGGAAAGTGTACGTGTCTTTGGAAGCCACAGGCGCAATAACGCCGGACCTGGCTTTGATTTCAGGTCCTTGGAAGTGGGCTGAAGCGACGCGTTTGAATTCCTGAATTCACAATTTCCCACATCCCTGGAGCAAGCGGGTTGCCCTTCGCAAAATTGCAGCTGGCATGAGAGAAAGTGTGCTGGTTTCGACTGTTAACGTTTAGGTAACACAAAAATCGGCGAAAATCAATTTGTTCCCGCACCTGCGAGCTTTGTGGTGCTCAATATTTAACACCAATGGTTTACCAATATGTTTAACAGATGCGCGGAATTTGAAAAAATCCCGCAGGACCGACTGCCAGAAACGCGCTTGGCGCTCAATCCCCGGTGCCCGGCTCAGGCGTGAAGAACTTCTCGAACTTGCCTTCCATGCCATCGAATTTCTCGGCTTCCGGCATGGGGTCCTTCTTCATCGTGATGTTCGGCCACTTTTCCGCATACTCGGCATTGATCTTGAGCCATTTTTCGAGGCCCGGCTCGGTGTCGGGCTTGATTGCCTCGGCCGGGCACTCCGGCTCGCATACGCCGCAGTCGATGCATTCTTCCGGATGGATGACGAGCATGTTCTCGCCCTCGTAGAAGCAGTCCACCGGGCAAACCTCGACGCAGTCCGTGTATTTGCACTTGATGCATTTGTCGTCGACGATATAGGTCATTTCAGCTCCCGCAGCCGTGTGCGAATATTTTTGCCGGTTCCCTACTGCTATTTACAGGTCACTTCAACCGTCAATTCGTCGCGCGAGGCGGGCGCAGCGGGTTCGCCCTTCTTTTGGCCAAATGAAGGTGTTTCACTTCATTCAGTTTGCATTCATTCACAATTGCTAGAACTCTGTACAAAGCGATCAGCAATCTGGAGGGACCTGATGGGGACGACTTCGCGTATCCGGAATACCTGCCTTGCGGCTGCAGTAGCCTTTGCGCTGCCCGCCGTCTCCCATGCCGGTGAGCGGCATCTTACAAAGTTCGATGTCAGGCTGGGCAGCCTTTCGCTTGGCCAGATGGATTTCAATGTCGACCTTGATGGCGACCAGTACGTGCTGTCAGGAAACGGCAAGACCAAGGGGCTTGCCGAATGGTTTGCCGCCGGCAAGGCCGACATGAAGAGCAATGGCCTGGTGAAGGGCGATGTGGTGCAGGCGGACCAGCATTTCATCTCGATCACCGAAGGCAAGAAGACCGAAACGCTCGACATGGGCTTCACTTCAGGTGATGTCACCAAGATTGCACTGAAGCCCGAGAAGAAGCCCAAGACCAATGCCAAGAAATACGTTCTCATCGAGCCGCAGCATTTGAAGGGCGTCATCGATCCGGCAAGTGCGCTGGTGGTGCCTGTCGGGCCCGACAAGGCAAACGACCCGAATGCGGTCTGCAATCGACGTCTGAAGATATTCGATGGCGTGGCACGCTACGACATGGCGCTGTCCTACAAGACGAACAGCAAGGTCGAAACCAAGGGCTACAAAGGCTGGGCGTATGTGTGCAGGCTGAAATACGTGCCCGTGGCAGGCTACAAGCGCAACAACGAGAATACCCAGCGCATGGCCGACAATGACGGCATGGAGATCTGGCTGGCACCGATTCCCCAGGAGGGCGATGTGACCGCAGCCGTCTTCACGCCGATCAAGATCGTCGTTCCCACATGGCTTGGAACCTTCACTGCGGAGCCGGAATATTTCGGCCCGTCGAAAGGGTAACCTGCACGAGATTATGGTCGTGCCATGCACCGGCTGGCGCGTGGCGTGGCACTCGAAAACCGGATGTGCCCAACAGGTCTTCTCCGTTTTTGCGGAGGTCAGGGATCATTCCTTTGAACCTCATGGTCCAGCAGGAAAGTGATCTTGTTCCATTATCCAGGAATGCCGAATTCCGTCAGTTCCTGAACAATCCAAGCCCCCTCGCGACCCGCTTTCCGATACCACCACCATTTCCAGCTTCGGAATGCCGTTCCTGCCAGTATTCGAGATCGGAACCGGGCAGGCCGGCCTGTTGGAGGAGAACAGGCAGCTCTGGAAGGTCTCGGCCATGCAGGTCGGATTCGCCTAGGCTGTAAAGCAGGAGCGTTTCGAACAGCCTGATGCAGCGCAGGATGAATTCCGCATCCATTGAGCCCGGCAGGATGCGAATTTCCACCGTGTCCTTGGCGCTGTTTCCGGCCAGCATGTTCGAGATGTTGAAGTCGCAATATTTTACCGGTTTGGCGGCGATCAGTTTCTTGCGGGCATCTTCCCAGTCAAGCTGCCGGAAATCGCTGCCGAAAGCGGTTCTGTAGACTTCGCGTGGCCAATCTCCAAGCCGGCGGCAGCGCGGGTTCGTACCCACCAGGTTTCTCAGGTCCATCCGGTAGTGGCCGAAGATGGCGATCAGATTGCGTATGGCCGCCACATTCATCAAACGGCTGGCGTCGAGATGAATGTGGGTCGCCGCTTCGGCAGGTACGCTGAAGCCGAGCCTCTCTGCAAAACCCAGGTATTCGCGCAAGGCGGCCTCCCGGTTTTCTTCCAGCGGTGCCGTCACGAGTTCGCACGGACGATGTCTTTCTCCGGGCAGGCTTGCCGTCATCGCCACACTGGCATTGTTGTGGTCGCAAACCCGCGTTACAGGTTCGTCATTGACGATCTCAACGGCCGTGCCGAAGAGCTGTGCCAGAGGTTCAAGAAGGCTGATCTGGTCCGCGGTGGCATCACAATGGCGCTCGACGAGGCTGAGGAACCGCTTGTCGTCGCTCATGACCCGATACCAGCCGGCCAGCGAAGGCTGCGAAGGATCGAGATCGTCGACAAGGGTCAAATCATCGACGCACTTGACCAACGCATTGCCGTTGGCTTCCCTGACGGCGAAGCCAAGAGTCAGGTTCTCGAACACCGGCGCGCCTTCGACCGGGGTGAATTCCGACTGCGGATGAAAGATGCGTTCAACGCTGCCCTGATGTGCAACGGCAATCGCTTCGGCCAGGTCCCTGCGCGAACGCCCCGGCGGAGCAAGCAGCTCGATTTCGATGCCGATACGCCAAGGTGCAGGAACGGAATGCGGGCCAGCCGTCAGCGTACCCGCATTCTTGCTCCCGGAAATTCCGGAAGTGGTTAAAGCCGGTGTTTCCCTGGAACTTCGGCTGGAATTCAGCCTTTCGTGCCGGTCCATGCCCTGGCAATGGTTTCGGCGTCATTATAGGCGAATTTGCGCTCGTCGGCACTCAGGCTGCTCTGGTCGCAACTGAATCCATGCTTGCGGAAGAATTTGACGCCTTTTTTCCAATCCTTGCGGACGATGTTCAGGTTGCCAAAGGAAATCTTCCGCCCGGCAATGACCTTGGCCTGCCAATCGGAAGTCCGGTAAATCTTGGCAAGTTTGCGGGCGTCGCAGTAGCCGTACCCCTGCTGGTAAAACAGTTCGGCATAATAATCCTCAGACTGGGCCTTGGCAGGTGCTACTGCATTGACAGCTGCAAGAACCGTCAAACCGGCATGAAGCGCCACGCGGCCAAGCCTTCTGCGAATCGATGAAAAAATGGACGGCTGAGTATAAGACACTGCTTATTCCCCTTCGTGAATTGGAGACAGAACAAGCCGGCACGCCCCTCCCGACCTCGCAACTCTAGCAGAAATGACATCTCTTGCGAGCCAATAATCGTTGTCCTGCCAACAAACCCTAACCGGCGTTCGCGCGCGAAAGCTACAGCCGGGCGGGATGGCAGGCTTCCCTGCCATGACCGCGATGAAGTCTGCCGGGTGTCAGCGGGAGAAATGCAAACCGCTGCTCAGAATCTGCGTTGAAATGTTGTTGAATGCGCCTGAGAGATCGCTCGCTTTGACGACATTGAAGAAGTGGCTGTCGTCTGAAGCGCAGCTCTTCAGCATGGCCTGGTTGCCGTCGATCACGCGGATTGTGTAGACCTCGATGCCCTTGCCCTTTGCTTCACTGCAGGTATCGAGCATCGCGGTATCCATCTGAGAAACGGATCCGCCATTGGCAACGATGCGGCCGTTCGTGTTGACGCCGTCGGTAAGCAGAACAATGATCTTCTTCGAGCCTTCGGTTGCCTGCTGGTAGGGCTGGTTGCCGTCGAGTGAGTTCATCGCCCAGTACATTCCGATATTGGTGTTGGTGTCGCCATCGGCCACCAGTGCATCAATGTCCTGGTTCAGCAGGCTGGTGTCGTCGGTAAGGGGCCTTACTTTGACAAGACCACCGCAAATCGATGTGGAGTAGTGATCGGGCGGGCTGGCCTGGTATTTTGAACCTGTGTCGCCAACGATCGGATTAGTGGTGGTGGAATCCCAACTGGAACCCCGGTCCCAGACGCAACCGATCCATTCCTGTGTGGCGCTGCCCTTTCCTGAAGATTCGCTGGTGCCGTCGAGCAGGCCCGTGATCAGATCGAAGAATCCCGTAACGATGCCGAAAAGGCCGCCCAAAAGCCCGCCGCCTGTTGATTTTTTCTTTTCCGGCAGGGTTTCAAGCATGCCATTGAGGTCGAGCCATGTCTCGGTTCGCCATGTGGGGTCAATTCGCACCGTGGTGTTGAACGGGATCACCGATATCTTCACGTTTGACGGCCCGGTGGCGGGTGTGACATCGCTGATGAACTGCTTGGCGGATTGCTTCAGCACGGTCAACTTGTTGTCGCGGTTCATGGAGCCGGTAACATCCAGCGCAAGCGCAATTTCCATCTTCTGCGTTTCGCCGCCCGCCTCGACCTGCGAGACGACTTCTACCGGCAAGGATTTCACGCCAAGTACCTCGCTGATGGTCGTCGGCATGTCGTAGGCCACGTTGACTTTGATCGAACTTGCATCCGGATATGAGAGCTGGACCTGAGGGGTGGTAGCGAAGCCCCCCGCCAGATTGGCTTCGAAGTACTGCTGCGCGATATTGGACAGATTGTCCTTGTTACCTGTCTTCCGGTATTCCAGCGCGGCCGCCATTGCGGCTCCGTCTGCGGCAGACTGGATCTTTGAACGCATGTCGGATGTACGAGAGTAGTCTACCGCCAGACCTGCGACGGCCACCAGGGGGATCATTGCCAGAGAAAACATGACTGCGAAGTTGCCGGCTTCGTTGCGCGCAAACCGATCGATTATTCTCATTTTCTTTTTTTTGCCATCGCCCATTGGGATCTGAAACCGTTTCTACAGACAAAGGTTTTCATTTTGGTTACGGTCCGAGATCCGATGTTTCTTGAATGGTTTAGCGGATTCTTAATCATGAATTGGAAGGTCGCGCTGCAGCCAGGATCTCCTTGCAGCGTTTCAACGTCGCAGTGGCTTTTGACGGGGCTCTTTCAAAATCCGGCAGCTGACACTAAATACGGTTGAACCCGGCGGACACTGTCCGCCATGAACAAGAACGCCAGCGCCCGGCCTGTCCGGACGCGGGCAGATTGCCCGGCAGCGCCCTCGATGAACTCCCCCAAACCTGTTCTTGCGACTGCCAGCGGGCGCGACGTGACCGCCGTACTTGGGCCTACCAATACCGGCAAGACCCATCTTGCGATCGAACGCATGGCCGGGCACCGCACCGGTCTGATCGGATTGCCATTGCGACTGCTTGCCCGCGAGGTCTATCAGCGGCTCTGCGAGAAGGTTGGTTACAGTAATGTCGCGTTGATTACCGGCGAAGAAAAGATAACGCCGGACCGTGCGCGCTACCAGGTCTGCACGGTCGAGGCCATGCCTTCCGAGACGGATGCGGAATTCGTCGCAATCGACGAGGTACAGCTTGCTGCCGACATGGAGCGGGGGCATGTCTTCACCGACCGTCTCATGCATTTGCGCGGACGGCATGAGACGCTGTTGCTGGGTGCACAGACCGTGGAACGTGTCTTGCGCGAACTGCTTCCGGGCATCGACGTCGTCTCGCGCCCGCGCATGTCGATGCTGCAGTACGCAGGATCGAAGAAGATAACACGCATGCCGGCCCGGTCTGCCATCGTGGCATTTTCCGTCGATGAAGTTTACGCCATTGCCGAGTTGATCCGCCGCCAGCGTGGCGGCGCAGCGGTGGTTCTTGGATCGCTTTCACCGCGTACGCGCAACGCCCAGGTGGCGCTCTACCAGTCGGGCGATGTCGATTTCCTTGTGGCGACCGATGCCATCGGCATGGGCTTGAACCTCGATCTCGATCACGTGGCCTTCGCACAGGACCGCAAGTTCGACGGCTTTCAGCATCGCAGGCTCACACCGGCCGAGATGGCGCAGATCGCCGGCAGGGCCGGCCGCTATACCCGGGATGGAACCTTTGGCGTTACGGGAAAGGTTGCTCCTTTCGAGGACGAACTTGTGCAGCGGCTTGAAACGCATTCGTTCGATCCGCAAAAGGTACTGATCTGGCGCAACCGGTCACTCGACTTTTCCTCGATCGGCAGCCTGCGCGACAGCCTCGAAGCGCCGTCGGCCAGCCGGCTTCTTCTGAAGGCGCGTCCTGCCACCGATGTCGTGGCGCTGGAAACACTGGCGCGGGACATGGAAATCGCCGATATATGTGCAACCGGCGGTGATCTTGTGCGTTTGTTGTGGGAAGTTTGCCTGACGCCAGACTATCGGAAGATCTCGCCTGCCTCGCACGCACAGCTTCTCGGTACGGTCTTCACCGGCATCGCCCGGCATGGGCATATCGGCGAGGACTGGTTTGCAGGTCAGGTTGATCGTGCAGACCGCGCAGAAGGCGATGTTCATGCGCTTTCGGCAAGGATTGCGGAAATCCGCACATGGACGTATCTGTCCAACCGGCCTGACTGGTTGCAAAATGCCACATATTGGCAGGAAAAGACACGCGATATAGAAAACCGGCTTTCGGATGCCTTGCACGAAGGCTTGACGAAACGCTTTATTGATCGCAGGACAAGCGTCCTGATGAAAAGGCTCAGGGAAAACAGGATGCTGGAGTCGGAAGTCAAATCGAACGGGGACGTAACGGTCGAGGGCCACCATGTGGGCCGGCTGATGGGATTCCGGTTCACACCCGAAACTGCCGGTGACACGCCGGAAGCGAGGGCGCAGACAGCTGCTGCGATGAAGGCGCTTGCCGCCGAGATCGAGCGGCGTGCGAACCGTCTGGCCGCTTCGGCCAACACGGACATTGTCCTGTCGTCCGACGCATCATTGCGCTGGATGGGGGAGCCGGTCGCCAAGCTTGTGGCCGGAGACACAATTCTGCGGCCAAAGGTTATCCTGCTTGCGGATGAGCAGCTTACTGGTCCGGCACGCGATCAGGTGGCCCAAAGGCTCGACCGCTGGGTCATGAACCATCTTGCGAATGTCCTGAAACCGTTGATCGAAATGCCTGCCGACCAGACACTCGAAGGCATGGCGCGCGGCGTTGCCTACCGGCTGGTCGAAAATCTCGGCAACATCGACCGGCGCGAAATCGCCTCCGATGTACAGTCGCTGGATCAGGATGCACGGGCGGGCCTGCGCCGCCATGGTGTGCGCTTCGGTTTCTACAACGTATTCATCCCTGCGCTCCTGAAGCCTGCGCCGGCCTCGCTTCTTTGCCAGCTCTGGGGAATATTCAATGGCAAGACCGACGCGCCGGGGCTGACCGAAGTGCCGGAAGTGCTGGCCTCGGGACGCACCTCCACTGAAATCGATCCCTCATTCGAGACCGAAGCCTACCGGCTTTGCGGATACCGGATGCTGGGCAAGAAGGCGGTTCGCATCGATATTCTCGAGCGTCTTGCCGATCTCATTCGCCCGGCCATGTTCTGGAAGCCTTCGGCGGATGGCAAGAAGCCGGAAGGCGCGATTGACGGGCGGAGCTTCTACGTGACGCCTGCCATGATGAGCATACTGGGTGCCACCCATGAGGACATGGAACTGATCCTCAAGGGGTTGGGCTACCGTGGCGAGCCAAAGCCCGAGGCGGAAATCAAACCTGCAGAGGAAGAGGTTGCGCAAACAGCGGCCGCTGACACTTCGCCCGATGTGGTGGCGCAGCATCTGTCCGATGCGCAGGAAGCCGAGGACGAGGCAACCACCACTCACGAGCCTGAGCATGTGGCGAGCGCCGAGGAAACCGGGCAGACCGAGGCAGATGCGGAAGTGGCAGAGCATATCGCCGTAGCTGAAGAGGCCGAGGAAGAGGCGATCCACGCCGTTCCGTCGGACGACCCGGCTGCCGACAAGGATGTCATGCCTCACGAGGCGAGCGCCGCTGAAGATGCGGAGGCCGGTCCCAAGATGATCGTTGTGTGGCGCCAGGGCAGGGCTGCGAACAAGGGTGAAGGCAACAATCGCCGTGGCCGCCATGGTGGCAGGTCTTCCCAGGGAGATGCCCAGGGTGAAGAAGGTGACCGCCAGGGCAGGAAGCCAGGCGGTAGCAGGCATGGCAAGGGCCAGCGCCCCGGTGGCCGCGGGCCGGGCAAGGGTGGCGGCAAGCCCGGGAAGGGTGGTCAAAACCAGTTCGGCGAGGTGCTTTCACGCGGTGCCAACCCGGGCAGGCAGAAAAAGGAACGGGAACCGGATCCGGATTCGCCGTTCGCCAAGCTCGCGGCACTCAAGGACAGCCTGAACAAGAAATGACGCGGCATCCAGCTTGAACGAAACGTCCGGGACAATCCGCATCGACAAGTGGCTCTGGTTTGCCCGCCAGGCGAAGACTCGCGGCGCGGCGCAGAAGCTGGTGACGGGCGGCAAGGTACGCCTCAATCGCGAGAAAATCGTCAATTCGGCGCGTCAGGTGCGGCCGGGTGATGTGATAACGGTTTCCTTGCAACATGGCGTAAACGTGCTCAGGATCGTCGATTGCGGAACCCGGCGCGGTTCCTATCCCGAGGCGCAGTTGCTGTATGAGGATCTGACCCGTTCACAGCCTGCCGAATCCGGGCAGGATACTTGACGTTGCGCCTGCAAAAGTTTATGGAAGCGCGACTTTTCCGGAACATGGGCCGTCTGCCGGCGCCCGGCACGCAACAACACGCTGGGCGGCAAACCGGTTTTGGCTTGTCCAAATGCCCCGGAAACATGGATTTGAATCAGACCCGGAATACTCCGGGCATCAAGACACCTTTGAGGATTAGAACATGTCCAGATGTTGTGAACTGACCGGCAAGGGCGTGATGTACGGCAACAATGTCAGCCACGCCAACAACAAGACCCGCCGCCGTTTCCTGCCGAACCTCGTCAACGTGACGCTGATGAGCGACTTGCTGAACCAGCGCGTCCGCATGCGTGTTTCTGCTGCTGCTCTGCGCACGGTCGAGCATCGCGGTGGCCTCGACGCATTCCTGGCAAAAGCCAATGAGCGCGAACTTTCGCCGAAGGCTCGCCTGCTGAAGCGCCAGATCGCCAAGAAGCAGGCCGAAGCAGCCGCCGCCTGAGGCTAGGCGTTTCGGGCTGAAGAACGAGGCTCCGTCTGGACTGTTTCACCTTTAGGTGCAAACAGATTGCTTCAACAACCGACTGAATTCATTTACGCATTTCGATCTTGCCGTTTCCGTCAAGATCGAAATTGCTTCAGGCGGGGCCTTTTGATTGCCTGCCATTAGGCGGGTTTCGTTATCGCTGGTGCCATCACCCAGGATAAAAAAATGGAGACACTCAAAGTGCGCCTTCTTCCCTACATCCTTGCCATGGCTATCGTTGTCGTGGCGTCCAATGTCCTCGTGCAGTATCCCTTCGCCCATTTCGGGCTTGGTGAAATCCTGACATGGGGGGCATTCACCTATCCCTTCGCCTTCTTCGTCAACGATGTCACCAACCGCCGCTACGGCAGCGCGGCGGCCCGTCTCGTCGTGGTCGCCGGTTTCGTCCTGGCGGTTGCGCTGTCTGTCTGGCTGGCAACGCCCAGGATCGCCATTGCATCCGGTACGGCCTTCTTCGTGGCCCAGATGCTGGATACGAGTGTCTTTGGCGCGCTTCGCCGCCAGGCCTGGTGGAAGGCACCCTTCGTCTCGACCATGTTCGGTTCCGCGATCGACACCGTGATTTTCTTCGGTATCGCATTTGCACCGGTATTTGCGGGCATTGATGCGGCTTTCGGCATGGAAGACGGTTCGCTCGGCTTCCCGGCAAGCCTGTTCGGTGTGGAGATGCCGCTCTACGCTTCGCTGGCACTGGGCGATTTCATGGTCAAGATCATGATCGGCGTGGCTGCGCTGCTGCCCTATGCCGGTTTCCTGAAATGGACGGACAACCTGAAGACAGCGTGATCTTCAACGAGGGGGCGGCCTCAGGACTGCCCCTTTTCGTTGAGCACGAATTCCAGCAGGATCGTTCGCTGGAAGGACTTGAAGTTGTCGTCGGATATGACGGAAAGAACCGTCTGGCCCCTGCCATTCGTCCACGCGGAAATGCCTTCCATGTTGTCGATCCCATCGGTCAGGCTGGCCTGCATGAGAACCTCGCCATCCAGTGTGGCGCCAGGTGCAATCTTCGAACCGTCGAACCTGCGAATGCGCATGTCGAGGCCGATACTCCATCCGAACCTTCGCTCCAGGATGACGAGATCGCCATTCTCCAGGAAGGTGGCATCGGTGACCCAGAACTCGTCGCTCGCCTTGATGGAAAATTCGCGGATGTTCTTCTGATCAACGATGAAGGCGCGGTGATCGCCGGAAGCATTCGGCGAATGTTCGGCAATGGCCACGAATTTCCCGGCAACAGGGCTTGCCTTCGGAGCGAGCGCGATGGATTCGAGGCCTTCGTTGTAGGCTATCCTGAGCGGCTTGAAAGGCGGGCTGATGGTGCGCGGCTTGCCCGGCAGGCGGTTTTCGCCGAGATCGTAGGCGTTGATCCGGTTCAGCCGCTCGAAGCCCACATAGGCCGTGCTGCCCGAGATTTCCAATGCCTCGGAATCACCCCAGTGCTTGCCGCCATAGGGCGTGCCATCGGTCTTGCAAAGGCATTTGATGCGAAGGTTCGAAATGCCGGTGGCTGCGCCGCCGGTGTTTCGCTGCACTTCGGCCGTCATCCAGTTGGCCTCGTCCGTGACCATGTCGATCCGGCTGCCGTTATCTGAAAGGCGAAGGCCGGAGATGCCGCCGAAACGGCCGTCTTCGGATGTCAGTTTCAGCCCGCCTACAAAGGTAAGCGGGCTACCCTCTGCCAAAGGGAAGGAGGAAATCCGGCTTGATATGACCTGGGGATTCGCCACCTGCGCAGCGCCGCTGCCCATCACGGCGTGGAGTGCAAGGGCCGCGCAGCCCGCGAGGGCGAGTATCCTGAGTTTTCTCTTCATGGATGCTGCCAGTAATCTCGAACTGCGGCGGGAAGCGGGCCGGTCAAAGACCCGCAGGCACAACAAATGGTCAGGCTAGCGGCGCGCCGCTTTCAAGGCCCCGGATTGCTTCAAGCCGCGCTGGCGGCTCTGGGCTTCCTGCCAGCCTTCCTCGGCGAACAGGGAGGCCAACTGCTCGGTCATCGCTCCAGCCAGTTCCTCTGCGTCAACGATTGTCACCGCACGCTTGTAGTAACGGGTGACGTCGTGGCCAATGCCGATTGCCAGAAGTTCAATGGGCGAGAAGCTCTCGATGTCGTTGATGACGTGGCGCAGATGCCGTTCCAGATAGTTTCCGGGATTGACCGAAAGCGTGGAATCGTCGACCGGCGCGCCGTCGGAGATCATCATCAGGATGCGGCGCTTCTCCGGCCGTCCCATCATGCGCTGGTGCGCCCAGAGGAGTGCCTCGCCATCGATGTTTTCCTTGAGAAGCCCTTCTCTCATCATCAGGCCGAGATTGCTCCTCGCGCGTCGCCAGGGGGCGTCCGCACTCTTGTAGATGATGTGCCGCAGATCGTTCAGCCGTCCCGGCTGGGGGGGCTTGTCGGCCTTGAGCCATTTCTCGCGTGACTGGCCGCCCTTCCAGGCCTTGGTGGTGAAGCCAAGGATCTCGACCTTCACGCCGCAGCGTTCCAGCGTGCGGGCAAGAATGTCGGCACAGGTGGCGGCAACCGTGATCGGGCGGCCGCGCATGGAGCCCGAATTGTCGATCAGGAGTGTTACGACCGTGTCCCGGAAGACCGTCTCGCGTTCCATCTTGAACGACAACGGGGTCATGGGGTCGATGATGATGCGGGGCAGGCGGGCAGTATCGAGATAGCCCTCTTCGAGATCGAAATCCCAGCCGCGATTCTGCTGGGCCATCAAACGGCGCTGCAGCCGGTTGGCGAGACGGCCTACCACGCCTTGCAGATGGGCAAGCTGCTTGTCGAGAAAGGCGCGCAACCGGTCGAGCTCTGCCTCGTCGCAAAGTTCCTCTGCGGTAATGATCTCGTCAAACTCGGAGGTGAAGACCTTGTAGTCGGCATCGGGCGGGAGTTGCGAGAAAGGCAGCTCCGGGCGTTCGGCCTCACCGGGCGTTTCGTTGTCGTCGAGATCGTCGTCGTCGAAATCGTCCTCACCGGTTTCGACGGCTTCCATCTCTCCCTGTTCGCTTTCGGCGGATTCCTCAGTCTCTTCCGATTCGCCCTCGTTCTCGCCGGTGGCTTCCTCGTTCTCGCGCTGGGCGTCGTCCTCGTTGTCCTGGGGGTTCTGCTCCTGGTCCTCGGAGTTCTCGTCCTCCTGGTCCAGGTCCTCGTCGCCCAGGTCGTCGGCCATTTCCAGCGAGGCAATGAGATGGCGAATGGATTTTGCGAACTCGGCCTGGTTGGCAAGGTCCCCGTCGAGTGCGTCGATTGCCTTGCCCGCCTTGTCCTCGATGAAACCGCGCCACAGGTCGACGAAATGTTTTGCGCTGTCCGGCACCGGCATGCCGGTCAGCTTTTCGCGCACCACCATGGCGACGGCCTCCTCGATCGGGGCGTCGCTTCTTTCGATGGCGTTCTGGTAGTTGGCGCGGGAGTATTTATCTTCCAGCATGGCCGACAGGTTCGACTTCACGCCGGACATGTCGCGGGCGCCGATGGCTTCGCAGCGGGCCTGTTCGACGCTGTCATAAACGGCACGAGCGGCCTGTCCTTCGGGCGCGTAGCGCGCGTGGACTGCCTTGTCGTGGCAGGCGAGACGAAGCGCCATGGAATCGCTTGCACCGCGTGTAACGGCAAGCTGCGCCTTGGAAAACTTGCGGCCGGGATCGGTGAGCTTGATCTGATCGCCGACCAGCACCGGACGGTCATTGGTGAAGACGACTTCCAGATCGCCCTTCTGGGCGATGGCGCGCGCGCAATTGGCGAGCGCCTGTTTCAGTGGCTCGAAATCGGGCGGCTTGGAGCCTTTCTTCTGGTTGTCGCCGGGACCGGCCATCTTGTTTCAGTCCGTATTGCCGTCAGGTGATCCGAATTATCCAACCACCAGGTTGGCCACGCTCTCGGTTATCTCCTCGCCAAAGACGCGCTGGTAGAACTCTGCCACGGTGGCGCGTTCCAGTTCATCGCACTTGTTAAGGAAGGTCAGGCGGAAGGCAAAGCCGATATCGTTGAATATCTCGGCGTTCTCCGCCCAGGTGATGACGGTACGCGGGCTCATCACGGTCGAAAGATCGCCGTTGATGAAGGCGTTGCGCGTCATGTCGGCGATGCGGACCATCTTCGAAACGGTTTCGCGGCCCTTGTCGCCGGCAAAGCTCTTGACCTTGGCGAGGATGATGTTGGTTTCCTCGTCATGCGGCAGGTAGTTGAGGGAGGTGACGATGGACCAGCGGTCCATCTGCGCCTGGTTGATCTGCTGCACACCGTGGTACAGGCCGGTCGTGTCGCCAAGGCCAATGGTGTTGGCGGTGGCAAACAGGCGGAAATAGGGGTGCGGGGTGATGACGCGGCTCTGATCAAGCAGGGTCAGGCGGCCCGAGGATTCCAGCACGCGCTGGATGACGAACATGACGTCCGGGCGTCCGGCGTCGTATTCGTCGAAGACAAGCGCAACATTGTGCTGATAGGCCCAGGGCAGGATGCCGTCCTTGAACTCGGTGATCTGCATACCGTCCTTAACGACGATGGCATCCTTGCCGATCAGGTCGATACGGCTGACATGGCTGTCGAGGTTGATACGGACACATGGCCAGTTGAGACGTGCGGCCACCTGTTCGATATGGGTCGACTTGCCCGTGCCATGGTAACCCGTCACGATGACGCGGCGGTTGTAGGCAAAGCCCGCCAGAATGGCGAGAGTCGTCTGCTTGTCGAACAGGTAGTCGGGATCGACTTCCGGCACGTATTCGGTGCGCTCGGAGTAGGCCGGGCAAACCATGTCGGAATCGATGTTGAATACGTCGCGGACCTTTACCTTCGTGTCCGGAACACCTTCGGTCATTGAAACAGCTCCAAATCCTCAATCGTCCGCAATGGACGTAATTATTCCGTTCAAGAAAGACATGGCCCAAGGCGAAGGGACAATCCGCTCACCCGTGTATTCGGCCAGCAATTTTTGCCTTTCCGCAAGCAATCGAAATATTGCACTGCGGCAGTCCGGAATCCGGTTACTGGATTAACCCGTTTTGGCAGGGGAAACAATGGCGCGAAACGGCTTTGTGTAACGGCGACAATGCCGTTGAAGCGGCAGGCCGGGACAGGGCGCGTTCGCAGAACTGCCAGGGTCAGCAGAAGCCCGACTGCTTCAACTGCTTGTAGGCAACGATGATCGATCTCAGACGCTCTTCCGAAGAGCGGTCTCCGCCATTGGCGTCCGGGTGGTTCTGCTTGACCAATAGCTTGTAGCGGCTCTTGATCTGCTCTGCCGTTGCACTTTCCGGCAGGTTCAGGGTCTCGAGCGCGCGCCGTTCAAGCGTCTTGAGCTTGCGCTGGCGGTTGATGTGCAGGCGTCCGGCGCGGGCGTTTGCAGCGTAGTTGCCGCGATTCTTGATACGCTCGGCGGCTGCGTCTCGCGGATCGTAGCTGGTCTGGCCGCCGGTGGCACCCCACTTGTTGGCGCCCATGGCCCAGGTTGGCCGCATGCCGGTGATCGAATCCTTCTGGAACTTGGCGATCGAATCGTCATCCAGTCCCGAGAAGTAATTGTAATTCTTGTTGTATTCCTTCACGTGCTCGAAACAGAGGCTGATGTACTCGCCTTCGCGATTGCGGCCGAGCGGTGCCTTGTGCGTGGCAGGCCGGTCGCAGCCGTTCCATTGGCAGCAATTCTCGTCCGAATCCGGTACAGAGGCAGCCGTCTTCGGTGCCTTTGCCTTGGCGGACTTGTTGATCCGGATCGAATCGAAATATTTCGAGGTGGGTTTCATAGCCCGTATTTAGTCCCATCGCCGCGCATGAACAAGAATTGACAATCGGTTTTGTTGCCGCCAAAAAGCCCGGTTAGGGCGCTTCGTGCGTCGAGTATCAATTGTACCGGCAAGTCCGCGTCAGTCCTCCAACCCCGGAACCCTTCCATGAGCTTCAGCAAGAGCATCGAATCGAAACTGCGTGAGAAGTTTTCTCCGCAGGCTCTGGAGATTGTCAACGAGAGCCATTTGCACGCCGGTCATCAGGAAAGTTTCGACGGTTCGGGGGAAACCCACCTGCGGATCCGCATCGTTGCCGACGCATTCAAGGGCATGGGGCGCGTCGACCGGCACCGGGCGGTAAATGCACTGATTGCCGATGAGATAGCCGAAGGCCTTCATGCGATCGCGATCACTGCCCTTGCGCCGGACGAGCCGGGCGCACAACGCCAACCGGTGCAGTAGAAGCCCCTCAAAGATTTCGAATACGCAATCGCGTGACTCGGTTCTTCTCGCGCTTGAGAATGATGAAGCGCTTGCCGTAGAAGGTGAAGGCCTGCTTCTCCTCGGGGATCATCTGCGCCGCGTGAATGACCAGTCCGGCAATCGTGGTTGCTTCCTCGTCCGGCAGCTTCCAGTCCAGCGCGCGGTTGATGTCGCGTATCGGGACCGAGCCGTCCACGAGAATGGAACCGTCCGGTTCGGTCTTGACACCCGAGACCTCGACATCGTGTTCGTCGGCAATGTCACCGACAATTTCCTCGATGATGTCTTCGAGCGTGACCAGGCCCAGCACCTCGCCATATTCGTCCACCACCAGCGCCATGTGCGCCTTCTTGCGCAGAAATGCGTTCAGCTGATCGCGAAGCGTGGTGGTTTCGGGAACAAACCATGGCTTGGCCACGAGTTTTTCGAGGTCCAGATTGCTGATCTTCTCACCGTGCCCGATGGCGCGCAGTACGTCCTTGGCATGAATGATCCCGACGATGTTGTCGCTGTCCCCGCGCCATACCGGCATTCGCGTATACGGGCTGGAGAGAATTTGCTCGACGAGTTGCTCTTTGGGTTCGTCCAGATCAAGCGACAGCATGCTTGTCCGGTGGATCATTACGTCGGAGACCTCCAGGTCGTGCAGGTCCAGCACGCCGCCCAGGCGGTCGCGGTCATCCTTCACCACCACGCCTTCCTTGTGGAACACCTCGAAGGCGCCGCGCAGTTCTGCGTGAGCGGACAACATGTCGGTCTCCGAATCGAGCTTGACGCCGAACATGCCGAGAATTCGCCTGACGAGCCCGTTGATCAGGTAGGCGAACGGGGCAAGGGCAAGAACGACCGGATGGATAATGGGCGCGACCGCGATGGCAAAGCGGTCTGCATTGGCGATGGCCCACGATTTCGGCAGCACCTCCGAAAAGATCACCACGATGATCGTCATGACGATTGTTGCGATGAAGACGCCTGCTTCGCCGAACAGCTTCAGGAAGACGCTGGTGGCCAGCGCCGAAGCCAGAATGTTTACGAGGTTGTTGCCGATCAGCAGCGTCGAAATTAGGCGGTCACGTTTGGCGATAAGGCGGGTGACCAGATTTGCCCTGTGGTCGCCAGCTTCCTCCAACTGGTGCAGCCGCGCCTTGGATGCTGCAGTCAGTGCAGTCTCGGAACCGGAAAAAAATGCGGAAAGCGCCAGCAGTACGAAGATTGCCGCCAGCATCAACCAATAAAGTGTCGTCATGGTTCAGGTGACCTCTTTGAGAAACTGAAGCACCTCCGAGGAGGGCACGTCTCTGGCAATGTAGGATTGCCCGACGCCTTTTGTAAGGATGAAGGTAAGCTTGCCGCGCGAGACCTTCTTGTCCTGGGCGATGTAGTCGAGCAATTTTTCGGGTCCCGGCAGGTCTCCGGGGATTTCGCCAATGGTAACCGGCAAGCCAGCGACCCGCAGATGCGCTTCGACCCGGTTCACATCATCCATCGAACACAGGTTGAGACGGTTGGAGAAGCGGTGCGCCAGAGCCATCCCGATGGCCACACCTTCACCATGTACGAGGCGGGAACCATCGTAGCGCGTGGCGCTTTCCAGCGCATGACCAAAGGTATGTCCCAGGTTCAGAAGTGCGCGCAGCCCGCCTTCCAGTTCGTCGCGGGCGACAACATCGGCCTTGGACTGGCAGGATACGGCGACCGCCTCTACCAGTTCGGGGCCGAATGCGAACACCTTCTGGCGGTTGCGTTCGAGCCATTCGAAGAAATCGGGCCGGTCGATCAGCCCGTACTTGGCGACCTCGGCGTAGCCTGCCCTGAATTCGCGCGGCGAAAGTGTCTTCAGCACATCGGTATCGGCGAGTACCAGGCGAGGCTGATGGAAGGCGCCGATCAGGTTCTTGCCCTGGGGCGCGTTGATGCCGGTCTTGCCGCCGACCGATGAATCGACCTGGGCCAGGAGCGAGGTTGGTATCTGGACGAAATCCATCCCGCGGCGGGTAACGGATGCGGCAAATCCGGCAAGGTCGCCCACCACCCCGCCGCCAAGTGCCAGTACGAGATCCCGCCGTTCCAGCCTGGCGTCCAGCAGACCTCCGACGACGTGCTCGAAGACGGCCATGCATTTGGTCTGTTCGCCCGGCTCGACTTCAAGCGTTGAATGCTCGATGCCAACGGCATCGAGGGAGGCGCGGAGTGCTTCGCCGTGCGCCGCATTGACATTCGCGTCGGTCACGATGGCACAGCGCGCGCCCGGCGATATCGCTTTGATCCGCTCTCCCGCCTGGGCCAGAACACCCGGTCCGATGACGATGTCGTAGGAGCGCTCGCCAAGGTCGACGGTCACGGTCTTCTGGATGGACACGGGCTTGCCTCCGGTTCTAGCGGTCAGTCTGAAGATGGCTGTTGAAGCGCTTGTTCAAGGGCGCGAAGTACGGCGTCGCGCGTCCTGCCCTTCGACTCACGCGAGGATTCGACATGTATGTCTGCCAGCGCGTAGACGGGCTCGCGCTTTTTCATCAATTCCGCGAGCGTTGCGCGCGGGTCCTTTGTCTGCAGCAGCGGGCGTGTACCGGGGCGCTTGAGTACCCGACCCATCAGGAGCTCGATGTCTCCCTTCAGCCAGATCGAAATCGCATGTTCAGCAATGTTGCGCCGCGTGGTGCCCGACATGAAGGCGCCGCCACCGAGCGAAATCACGGCTGGTCCGTCCCGCAGGAGACGTTCAATGACCCTTTCCTCGCCGGAGCGAAAATAGGGTTCGCCATGCTTCTCGAATATCTCGGGGATCTCCATGTTCGCCGCTTTGACGATCTCGGCGTCGGAATCGAAGTACGGAACCTTGAGCGCTGAGGCAACCATCTTGCCGATTGCCGTCTTTCCCGAACCCATCATGCCCACAAAGACAAGAGACCGGCCGTCCAGCAGACTGGCCAGCGTCTTTCTGTCGGGCACCTTTCCCGATGTGTCCTGATCCACGGTATCCGGCTTCGTATTCGCGTTCATTTCTCCGGCGCCTTCCGCAAGGGCGCTCTCCCTTCCAATTCGAAGGCCCAAGCACACCAAAGTGCACAAAAGGTCAAGCCGTTGGTTGGCAAGCCAAAGGTTTATTTGACCGATGTGCGGCAATTGGCGTTGAAATCGCGGGCCGCTTTCCGCTAAATGGCCAAGATGGGGAGTAACCATGCCTAGCCTGATCCGATTCATTGTCTTGTTGGCCGTACTTGGAGGCATCGTGTTTGGCGCAATGTTTGCGCTGACGATATTTGTCGAACCCAAACCGCGCGAGATACAGGTGCGATTGCCGTCCAATGCGATCGATCTGAACTGACGAATGGCGGCTGCCGCGGAAGTGGCAACAGAGGCATAAACGGGCCAGATCCAATGACAGCAATGCCGGATGCCCATCTTGGCGAAGCCTTTCTCGAGATGATGCTGGCCGAGCGTGGCGCTGGAGCAAATACCATCGCTGCCTATCGCCGTGATCTGGTGCGCTATCTCACTTTTTTGGGCAAGCGCGGCAAACGCCCCATTAGCTGCACATCAGATGATGTAAGCGCCTTCATGCGGATGCTGGCTGACCAGGACATGGCTCCTTCCAGCCAGGCCCGGCATCTTTCCACCGTGCGCCAGTTCCACAAGTTCCTGTTCGCGGAAGGCCGTCGTGGCGATGACCCGACCGGGGTGGTGGACGCGCCGAGGGCCGGACGCCCATTGCCGAAGATCCTGTCGGTTGAGGAGGTGGACAGGCTGCTCGCAGCGGCAAGGACATGTTTGAACGAGGCACTTTCCTCGGGCAAGGGCGTGCGCAAGGCTGCCCGGATGCATGCGCTTATCGAAACACTTTATGCATCTGGAATGCGCGTCTCGGAACTGGTCAGCCTGCCCATATCGGCGGCCCGGACCGGCGGGCGCTTTCTGTCGGTGACCGGAAAGGGCAAGAAGGAGCGTCTGGTTCCGCTTTCCGGTCGTGCGCAGGATGCCATGGCAAGTTGGCTCGACGTGCTTGGAGAGGAAGCAGGCAGTGACGGTTTCTTGTTTGCCGCGGATTCGAGGGAAGGGCACCTTACACGTCAGGCGTTCGCCCGTGACCTGAAGGATCTGGCCGTGGCTGCGGGCATCTCTCCGTCGCGCCTATCGCCGCATGTGCTGCGGCATGCGTTTGCAAGTCATTTGCTCCACAACGGTGCAGACCTGCGCGCCGTTCAGCAATTGCTTGGTCATTCGGACATCTCGACAACACAGATCTATACCCATGTTCTGGACGAGCGGTTGCGTGAGCTCGTGGAAACCCATCATCCCATGGCAAAGGCGATGAAAAAATCCGGTTGAGAAGCGCTGGCCCAGGGCGTTCCCGCCATCGTGGCAGAACCACAGTCCTTCTTGACATGAAAAGGCCTTGCGGCCAGTGTGCCGCGCAATTCAACAGGACCCAGACCGGCCGCGCTGCCGAGTCATACAGGTGGCATGACCATGCGTTTCTATCTCGATTTCGAAAAGCCCGTCGCCGATCTCGACGGCAAGATCCACGAATTGAAGTCCATAACCGAGCCGGATGGCGACATGGACATCACCGAGGAAATCCGCAAGCTCGAAGCGAAGTCCAAATCGACGCTGGAAACCCTCTACCAGAAGCTGACGCCGTGGCACAAAACCCAGGTAGCCCGTCATCCCGACCGGCCGCATTTCGGTGATTATGCCAAGGGCCTGTTCACCGATTTCGTGCCGCTGGCGGGTGATCGATACTATGCCGAAGACCATGCGATGCCGTCCGGCTTCGCCCGTTTCGACGGAGAAGCGGTTGCCGTGATCGGCCAGGAAAAGGGTTCCGATACCCAGTCGCGCCTGAAACACAATTTCGGGATGGCCCGTCCGGAAGGCTATCGCAAGGCAGTTCGGATCATGGAACTGGCAAACCGCTACGAAATTCCGGTCATCACGCTGGTCGACACTGCAGGTGCATATCCTGGCGTCGGTGCCGAGGAGCGTGGCCAGGCAGAAGCGATCGCACGATCCACGGAAATGTGCCTCAATCTCGAAGTGCCCCTGGTTACGGTCATCATCGGCGAAGGCGGTTCGGGCGGTGCCATTGCCATCGCCTCGGCAAACCGTGTTTTCATGCTCGAGCACTCCATCTATTCGGTGATCTCGCCGGAAGGCAGTGCTTCGATCCTCTGGCGGGATGCCGCCAAGGCGGAAGAAGCGGCGACAGCGATGAAAATCACGGCGCAGGACCTCAAGGAACTCGGTATCATCGACGGAATCATCGAGGAGCCGATGGGAGGCGCGCATCGCAACCCCGCCGAGACGATCAAGCGTACCGGTGATGCCGTTCGCAAGGCGCTGGGCGAGCTCTCGGGCATGGACGGACCTGCCCTCAAGAAGGCCAGACGCGACAAGTTCCTCGCGATAGGCCGCAATCTGTCCTGACCTTTCCGGGTTTCTGCCGCACGAAGCCCGCGATACCCGGTTGCCGCAAATCGGCCTATTTTTCCCCGCAGATACCGGCGAGGGCGTGGCGATGGGCATTGCCCGGATGACAAAGCCGTGATTTTGGCGGTAACGCCTTGTCAACGAGACATGTGCGAATATTCTGCCGGACGAGTTGGGACCGGACAAATTCGGGAATGAAGGTCAAGCAGTGATTCTGCTGCAGGGATTACAGGGTTCGTTCGGTTGAAAGCCGCGAACGCCGGGAACGATGAAACAGGCATTGGTGAACATTTTCAATCCGCGCATGATCGTTGCGGCAATGGCTGCAATGATGCTCTTGGCGCTTGCCGGCTGCCAGGGTGGAATCGATGACGCATTTCCCAAGGCGCAGGCGCCGGTTCCCGAGAAGCTCGTCAAACGCATGAAGGCGAAGGACATGGATCCGGCTTCGCCGATCCTGATCCGTATCTTCAAGGAAGAGGACAAGCTGGAAGTCTGGAAGCAGAAGCGCAACGGGCGTTTCGATCTTCTTGAAGAATACGAGATCTGCAAATGGTCCGGCCAACTCGGGCCGAAGTTCAAGGAAGGCGACCGGCAGGCGCCCGAGGGGTTCTATACGATCACGCGCGGGCAGATGAACCCGAAATCCAGCTATTACCTGTCGTTCAATATCGGGTATCCCAACCGCTACGATCGTTCGCACGGACGCACCGGTACGCATCTCATGGTCCACGGCGCTTGCTCCTCGGCCGGCTGCTATTCCATGACCGACGAGCGGATCGCCGAAATCTACGCGCTTGCGCGCGAAAGTTTCGACGGTGGACAGAAATCCTTCCAGGTCCAGGCCTATCCATTCCGCCTGACAGCCGAAAACCTTGCCAAGCATGCGGACAGCCAGCACCTCGAGTTCTGGAAGATGCTCAAGGAGGGGTTCGACCAGTTCGAACTCACCAAGATGGAGCCGAAGGTCGATGTCTGCGAGAAACGCTACGTCTTCAACTGGCTTGAGGAGGAAGGCCGTTCCTTTTCGTCTTCCGATGCATGTCCTCCGGCGACGATGAATCCGAACCTGTTGTCGGCCTATGCAAGCTACCGCCAGAAAGAGGATCAAACCTTTCGCAAGGTGATGTCGCGTGAAATTGCGCGGGCAAGGCTTGCCGGAAAGGACTTTGCAAATCTTGGCCCATCTTCGCTGACCATCGTTGCCAAGGGGTCCGAACAGCTCCCGCCTCCGACCCCCGCGCCGGAACCCGAACCGCAGCCTGAACCGGAGACTGCAGCACTGACAGATGCTGCGCCGCCACAGGTGGGCACTTCTCAAGCTGCCGGAGAAACCGCCGGTGCACCTGTGGTCGTGAGCGACCAGGGTGGTGGCCCCAGTTCCGAAGTCGCCGCATCTGGCGAACCTGCAACGGTGAGAAAGCTTCCGCCAACAATCGACGTGATCCCGACGCCAGCCGAGCGCTGACACTAGGCTGGTGAAGCCTATCGCTTGGCCCAGAGTTCGCGTGTATGCGGGAACCGGTCGAAACAGTATTCGTAGACAGGCTGATAAAAGCTGCGGATTTCGGCCAGGAGCGCGGGATCGATCTGCGTTTGCGCACCGCGAGCCGCATTGATCTTCCTGTCGAGAAAGTCCGTCTTGGCAGGGATTTGGAGAAATCCGGAAAGTTCCGTCAGGGCTTCCGCCGTGAACATGTTCTCGAAGAAGCCGTAGTGGACGTTGCCTGAGCCGAAGACAGTCTCCAGCCTTTCGATGATCAGATCGTAGCGCGTGCGGGCCTGAAAGAAGTTCGAGGCATATCGTTTCCTCAACTGATCATGGGCGAACATGCTGCCGTCTCCGGCCTTGCGGCGCTGCATTTCAGCCGCGCTGACACAGCGCGAAACCGGGTCACGCATCAGGAAAACTACCTTTACCGCGAATCCCTTGCCCTCGAGGCGTTTACGGATTTCGGCAAATGTTGCGGCGTCCAGTGTTGCATAGGCAGGCGTGACATCGCCGGTCATCCGGACATTGCCCCGGATGCGGCCGGCGAAATAGCGCTCGTAGAATCCGTCGAAATTCTGCATGGCAAACCTGAGCCATACATCGCGGCGCAGGGAAAGCAGCTTGCGCGGCCCCACCCGGCGCTTCGTTTCCGCGCCGGATCGCACCTCCCATATGTGCCCCTCCCCGAACGGGCCGAAATCTGAGAAATCGAAACTGTCGAGATAGGTTCTTAGCCAGGTGGTTCCGCTCTTCTGCGAGCCGGGGCACAACACGAATACGGGCCGGGTTGTTTCGTTCACGGGTCGATGCGCTCCGATGGCTGGTATCAGGCCGGTACGCGGGACCGGGAAATACCGGTTCCACGTACCGTTGAGATATCAACGGGCCTCAAGACTACCGTCAGACGTATTTGCCGTGGCAGTGCTTGAATTTCTTGCCCGATCCGCAAGGGCAGGGATCGTTGCGGCGCGTATTCTGCCAACCTTCCGGAAGATTGGAGAAATCCAGCTCCTCGTCGCCATACTCGGAGGCGTCAAACTCGTCCGAACCTTCGCCGTCTGCAAGCATCTTGGCTGCGGCCTGCTTGGCCTGGGCCAGCGGGTCTTCTTGCACCAGTTCGACGCGGGCCATCTGGCTGGTGACGGCCTGACGCAGGTTGGCCAGCATGGCCTGGAACAGCTCGAAGCTTTCGCCCTTGTATTCCTGCAGCGGGTCGCGCTGGCCGTAGCCGCGGAAGCCGATGACCGAACGCAGGTGATCGAGGTTCACCAGATGCTCACGCCAGAGATGGTCGATTGTCTGCAGCAGTACGGATTTCTGTACATAGCGGATGACCTCGGGACCAAAGCGTTCCGCCTTCTCGGCAGCATGTTCGTCGGCGATACCGGTAATGCGGTCGGTAATCGCTTCCTCGTCGATACCTTCTTCCTCGGCCCATTCGCGAATCGGCAGACCGAGTGCGAGCCCGCTCTTTACCTCCTCGTCGAGACCGTCGACATCCCACTGGTCGGCATAGGCGTTCTTGGGAATGTGCCGCTCGACGATGTCGGAGATGACTTCATGGCGCATGTCGTTGATCGTATCGGACACATCTTCGGTCTTCATCAGGTCGATGCGCTGCTCGAAGATCACCTTGCGCTGGTCGTTCATCACGTCGTCGAACTTCAACAGGTTCTTGCGGATGTCGAAGTTGCGGGCTTCCACCTTCTGCTGCGCCTTCTCGAGCGCCTTGTTGATCCATGGGTGGATGATTGCTTCGTCTTCCTTCAGGCCGAGCTTCTGCAGCATACCGTCCATGCGGTCGGAGCCGAAAATGCGCATCAGGTCGTCCTGCAGCGACAGGAAGAAGCGAGAATGCCCCGGATCGCCCTGGCGTCCGGAACGGCCGCGCAACTGGTTGTCGATCCGGCGGCTCTCGTGGCGCTCGGTGCCAATGACGTAGAGGCCGCCGGCTGCCAATGCCTGCTCCTTCAAACGCTTGACGTCGGCGCGGACCTCTTCCTCGATCTTCTTGCGCTGGGCTGGGTCTTCAATGCCCTCGAGTTCCTTTTCAAGGCGCATGTCGAGGTTGCCGCCCAACTGAATGTCGGTGCCGCGTCCGGCCATGTTGGTCGCGATGGTGATGGCGCCGGGCACCCCAGCCTGGGAAATGATGTAGGCTTCCTGCTCGTGGTAGCGGGCGTTCAGAACCTGGAAGTCCTTGAGGCCTTCTTCCTTCAGGCGCTCGGCAAGAATCTCCGATTTCTCGATGGAAGTCGTGCCGACGAGCACCGGCTGGCTGCGCTCGCTGCATTCCTTGATCAGATTGACGATGGCGCGGTATTTTTCCTCGACGGTGCGGTAGACCTCGTCGTCATCGTCAATACGCGCCACGGGAAGGTTGGTCGGCACATCGATTACGTTTAGGCCGTAGATGTCCATGAACTCCTCGGCCTCGGTAAGAGCGGTGCCTGTCATGCCGGCAAGCTTGTCGTAGAGGCGGAAGTAGTTCTGGAAGGTGATGGAAGCCAGCGTCTGGTTTTCAGGCTGGATGGTGACGCCTTCCTTGGCTTCGAGTGCCTGGTGCTGACCCTCGGAATAACGGCGGCCCGGCATCATGCGGCCCGTGAATTCGTCGATGATCACCACTTCGTCGTTGCGAACGATGTAGTCGCGGTCCTTGAGGAAGAGCTTGTGGGCCTTCAGTGCGTTGTTGACGTGGTGCACGATGGCGACATTCTCGATGTCGTAGAGCGATTCACCCTTGAGGAGACCGGCGTCGCGCAGCAGGTTTTCCAGCTTCTCGGTGCCTTCTTCCGTGAAGTTGACCGAACGCTGTTTTTCATCGAGTTCGTAGTCGGAATCGTCGATCCCCGGGATGAACTTGTCGATGGTGACATAGAGTTCCGAGCGGTCGTCCAGAGGTCCCGAAATGATCAGCGGTGTCCGCGCTTCGTCGATCAGGATGGAGTCCACCTCATCGACAATCGCGAAATTGTGACCGCGCTGAACCATCGATTCCAGATCGAACTTCATGTTGTCGCGAAGGTAGTCGAAACCGTATTCGTTGTTGGTTCCGTAGGTAATGTCGCAGGCATAGGCGGCGCGGCGCTGTTCGTCGTCCAGCCCGTGAACGATGATGCCGGTGGTCATGCCGAGCCAGCCATAGAGCTTGCCCATCCATTCGGCGTCACGGGATGCCAGGTAGTCGTTGACGGTAACGACATGCACACCCTTGCCGGTCAGCGCATTCAGGTAGACCGGCAGCGTGGCGACAAGCGTCTTGCCTTCACCGGTGCGCATTTCCGAAATGCCGCCGTTGTGAAGGATCATGCCGCCGATCAGCTGAACGTCGAAAGGCCGCATGCCGAGCACGCGTTTCGAAGCTTCGCGAACGACGGCGAAGGCTGGAACCATCAGGTCGTCGAGTTTTGCCCCGTCTTCCAGCTGTTTCCTGAATTCTGCCGTTTTTGCCTGTAGTTGCTCATCGGAAAGAGCCGCAATCTCTTCCTCCATAGCATTGATCGCTGCGACTTTCGGCTGAAGCGTCCTGATCTGGCGCTCGTTTGCGGAGCCGAAAACTTTCTTTGCGATTCCCGAGATGATGCCCATTGGGGGTCCTTGGTAGGGTGTATGAAAGATCGTCCGTTCGTTGATGCGGCGATCGATCGTGCGGGAGTGTTCCCTGAAACTTGAAGTTAGACCCGTCGCCGGTCCCAAAATTTGCTCAGGACAAGTGGACGTTGGTCAACGGGACAGATAAGAGGGGGGCAAAGCGATGTCAACGCCGCAACTCTACTCGGCCTGACACGACGGCCATGCGATGGCATGGGCAAAAAATCGGCCAAGAACGAAAAGGAATGTCGTCAATGCTGGCAATACTACCCAAATTCATGCACTCCGCGTCGCAAGGTTCGGCATGCAGGCAAGCAGCACGCACCTTCATTGCGCTTTCCTTTGCCAGCGCAATTGCACTTTCTTCCCCTGTCAGTTCGGCCTGGGCGGCCGAGGGCGTGGTAGCCAAGGTCGGAAACGTCGAAATTACCGAGAACATGCTGGCACTCGCTGCCGCAGATCTCGAACAGCAGTTTGCGCAGGTGCCTGAAGACAAGCGCAAGGCAGCAATCCTGTCCGCGCTGATCGACATTGTCTCGCTATCCGCCAAGGCAGAGGAAGCGGGGCTGGGCGAAGATCCGGGTTTCAAGGAGCGCATGGCGTTCCTGAAAATGCGGGCACTTCACAACGAGTATTTCCAGGAAAAGATCGCCGAAAGCATTTCGGATGAGGAAATCAAGGCCCGCTTTGACCAGGAGGTCAAATCGATCACGCCCGAAAAGCAGGTCAAGGCCCGACACATTCTCGTGAAGACTGAAGAAGAAGCCAAGGAAATCATCAAGGAACTCGAAGGCGGAGCAGACTTCACCACTCTTGCCAAGGAAAAGTCGACGGGCCCCTCCGGTCCCAATGGTGGCGATCTCGGGTTCTTTTCGGCCGGGCAGATGGTGCCGGAATTTTCCAAGGCAGCTTTCGATCTGAAGAATGGTGAGTTCACCAAGGAGCCTGTCCAGACGCAGTTCGGCTGGCATGTGATCCTGCGCGAAGAAGACCGCGACGAGCCACTGCCCAGCTTCGAGGACGTAAAGGACACAATTCGCCAGATCCTGCTGCGCGAGAAGTACTTCAACGTGGTCCAGGACTCGAAGAAGGGCGTCGACATCGAAATTCTGGATGAGAACCTGAAAAAGCAGTATGAGGAAGCCCAGCCCAAGGCCGAATGACCTTGGGTACTTCCAAGCTTCATAATCATCCCGGATTGAAAAAATGGCGTCCAAGATCTCTCCTCTCGCCCCTGAAGCCTATCCCGCAATGCCGGCAATCGAAGGCGTGCGAACCGGAGCAGTCGAGGCCGGTATCAAGTACAAGAACCGCAAGGATCTCGCCGTGATACTCTTCGACAAGCCGGCAGAAGTGGCAGGCGTATTCACCCGTTCGTTATGCCCTTCGGCACCCGTGGACTGGTGCCGCAAGCATCTCTCCGGTGGCAAGGCAAATGCGGTAGTCATCAATTCGGGCAACGCGAATGCCTTCACTGGCAAGAAGGGCTCGGAAGCCGTCAAGCTGACTGCGGAAGCAGCAGCGGATGCCTTCGGCTGCAAGAAGTCGACCGTGTTTCTCGCCTCGACCGGGGTAATCGGCGAACCGCTCAATACGAGCGGCTTTGCCGAGAAGCTCAGCGAGGCCGGTTCGGCCGCCGCCGCCGGTGGCTGGGACGACCTGGCGCGCGCCATCATGACCACGGACACCTATCCGAAGATGTCGACGCGCAGCTTCGAGATCGAGGGCAAGACCTATTTGATCAATGGTGTTGCCAAGGGTTCGGGCATGATCGCGCCTGACATGGCGACCATGCTATCCTACGTGGTTACGGACCTGCCGGTGGCGAGCGAGGACCTGCAGAAACTGCTGTCCAAGCATGTTGAAACGACTTTCAACGCAATCACTGTCGACAGCGACACATCGACCAGCGACACGCTGATGCTTTTTTCCGCCCGCAACGGCCGCAAGCCCGTTTCCGGCAGTGCACTCAAGACATTCGGCAAGGTGCTGCACGAGGTGCTGCACGAACTGGCGATCTTGATCGTGCGCGATGGAGAAGGTGCGACCAAACAGGTGGAAGTGACCGTCACCGGTGCCAAGTCGGCCAAGTCGGCCCGCCGAATTGCGTTTTCGATTGCCAATTCTCCGTTGGTCAAAACCGCCATCGCGGGCGAGGACGCCAACTGGGGCCGTATCGTTGCCGCGGTTGGCAAGGCAGGCGAACCGGCGGACCGTGACAGGATGGAAATCCAGTTCGGCGATATTCGCGTTGCGCACAAGGGCGAGCGTGATCCGGATTACGACGAGGCAGCTGCAAGTGCCGTGGTCAAGAAGGAGTTCATCCCGATCCGCGTGGATGTCGGTGTCGGCCGGGGAAGTGCCACCGTCTGGACCTGCGATCTGACCCACGAGTATATCTCGATCAACGCGGACTATCGCAGCTAGGCCGGATCAGCTTCAGCTGCGCACGGATAGTCCCGGACGGCGACGGAATTTGTTCGCGCATTCAACGTTTCCGGCGCAGTCAAAATCGAAATTGCTCAAGGAAAGGCAGGGCAGCTCCGCTGGTAAATCATGCCCCAACTGGCAAACATCAGACGGATTGAGGCAGCGAGCTTCCGGTCATTTCCGGCGGCTTCCACCCACTTTGACGGTACATGGGCAATCAGATTGACTGCCGCGCATCCCGCAAAGCGGCTGAATTCCATTTCGCCGCTGGACCCTGGTGACCACAAGGACATGGAGCGGCGCATCGGTGCTGCGGAACACAGGTTCTCCAGTTTCGGTCGGCCGCTGGTCTTCCGCCTTTCGCCGCTTGCTCCGGCAAGGCTCGGCAGCTACCTCGTTGATCACGGTTGGCAGCCTTTCGATGAAAGCATCGTGATGTTGCTCAATCTTTCCGGACTGGCTCTCGACAATGCGGTTGACCGGGTGCCGCTGAAAGATACCGGCGCCTGGGTCGATGCCTTCATCGAGCTCTCCGGAGAAGATCGCTCGCTGAAACCCGGATTGGCGGAAATCATCGAGGCGACGGAACCTGAAACCGGTCTGTTTGTGCATGCCGACATGGATGGCAGGAATGTCAGTGCGGCACGTTGCGTTTGTGACCGTGATCTTGCAGGCCTTTTCGATATCGTGACAAGAGAAGAAATGCGTGGTCGCGGGCATGGCCGAAACGTTGTCCTTTCCGCGCTGTCATGGGCACGCCGCCAAGGTGCTAGACAGGCATGGCTGCAGGTCGTTGCCGAGAATGGCCCAGCCGTTCACCTCTACGAGTCGCTGGGCTTCAGGGAGGTCTACCGCTACGTCTACTGGCAACACCCGCGCGAACGGCAGGAGGATCGAAAATCATGAGTGGCGCAAAGCCCATACTGCTGGTGTCCGCCTGTGCGCTTGTCGATCCCGACAATCGCGTGCTGATCACCCAACGCCCCGAGGGCAAGGCGCTGGCCGGTCTTTGGGAGTTCCCGGGTGGAAAGGTCGAGAAGGGCGAAACGCCCGAGGAGACGCTCATACGCGAACTGGAGGAAGAGCTGGGGATCACGACATGGCAAACCTGCCTCGCGCCGGTAACCTTCGCCAGCCACTCCTATGAAAGTTTCCATCTGCTGATGCCGCTTTTCGTGTGCCGCAGATGGGAAGGATCGCCTGTCGCGCGTGAGGGTCAGGGCCTGAAATGGGTTCGCCCGGTCAACATGCGGGACTATCCCATGCCACCCGCAGACGAGCCGCTGATACCAGCGTTAATCGATCTTTTATGAATTATTGCGAATTTTAGGCATTCGGGGCCGGTTTGCGCGATGCGCATCCGATTCGGCCGGTTTGGTGCGGGATATGAATTCCCGTGCATAAGAACGGGGTGCAGATCATGTTGTCCAGACTTGTGAAATTCGCTTGTCGTTTTCGCGACGATGCGCGCGGTGGAGCTGCCATGCAAAGCGCGCTCCTGTTCGGCGGAATCGGTATCGCGATGGCACTTTTGCTCGCGCCGCAGCTCCGCGATGCGTCCGAGCGGTATGCGGTGGATCAATCAATGGGGATCGACCGTACCATGACGGGCAGTATCGGTAGGGACGTCGAGGGCAAGCGCTACGTCATACGCAAGAGTGTTCTGGATGACCACTGACTGAAGCCTGCGGGTTCTGTGGCGGACGCCCCTTTGCGGCTTCAAACTGACGAATGATTAACCCTATCCCTTAACGTATCCTTTGCATGCCGGTTGTATCCTCCGGAGCAGTAATGAAAACAGGGAAAACGATGCTCAGGTACTTGCGAACATTCCTGAATGCTACCGGTGGTGCGACTTCCATCGAGTATAGCGTCATCGCGGGCCTTATCGCGCTTGCGATCATTTCCGGCATCACGCAGATCGGCAACTCGACCATTGTCCAGCTTGAGGGAATTGCCGAACACATGAAGTGACCGCACGCGCTCCGGCGCCGGGGTTTCATCACTTGCCTTGCCGCGAAAGAGCATCGGCAAGTTTTTTTTGTGCCGATCCCGGTTGGAGCGGTTTTTGCTGGCTTTCGTGCTGTTTCCATCCGGAAAGATTGACGATTTCGACACTAACGGGAAATTTCCCGTCTGTTTCGCGGCCATTCTCCAGGTCCATGACCGTTTTTTTCCAGACCTTTCGCTGAAGACCGGGATTGCGAGCCGCCAAGGTACTCGTCGCGGCGGTGTCGCGCAGGTCGCGAATGAGGCCTGAAACGTCCGCATATCGTACGGCCAATTCCTCATGGTCTGCTACCGGAAGCCGAAACCCCGTGCGCTGAAGAAGATCGCCAAACTGCCGGACTTCGGCGAAAGGATCGACCCTGGGTGCCGCTCCGCCGGATAGCTCCACTTCACTCGACAAGAGTGCATTGCGCAGTTGCCCGAGCGTCGCCGCACCAGGCAGGGCCGCCATGAAAAGGCCATCCGGTACAAGGGCGCGGTTGATCTGTGCGAGGGCGCCCGGCAGATCGTTCATCCAGTGCAGGTCGAAGACGGAGATGATCAGATCCCGGCTTTCCGGCTCAAGTCCCAGATTGCCATGCCCGTTTTGTTGCGGCAGGGCGAGCGCTTCGGGCAGGCGGCCAACGTTTGCCAGCGAATGCAGTCTCTCGCATATCATGCCTGCAAACGGCCCATCGAAGAGGAGCGCCGGTCTCGTGAACTCCCGTTTCGTCACTTCGAGACGCTCGGCAATCTCCGAGGCTGCGTGAAGATGCAGAAAACCGGCGGACTCCAGGCCGTTGCGCGCGCTGCGCCTTGCTGCCCGAGCGCGCCTGAGGGCGAGGAGTTTTGTGTCGAAGTTGTCCATGCCACTCACATAATTCCACAGACAGCGTGAGTACAGACGGTTGTTGCACGACGGACTCGCCATATGGTCCGTTTTCCGGTTTACTTGTGTCAACCCACAACAGCGGAGGCGGTTGATTTATGCTCCGCACCATCGGCATGCCTAGACGCGGCAAGAGTGGTTGAGCCAAGTGGGAATTTTCTCTGACGATATTCCGGATCGCCCGGACACGCTGGCGCGATGGTCAGGCCCCGTTCCCGGCCTTCTGCGCGCCATTCGCGATACGGTGATACCGCCGCTTTGTCTCCTGTGTGACGCCAGGGTGGGGGATCCCGGCGGTGTCTGCGCCTCATGCTGGTCAAGGCTGCATCATGTGTCAGAGCCGCGCTGTCCGGTGATGGGTACTCCCTTCAGCATCGACCCGGGCGCGGAACTTCTATCGGCAGAGGCCATCGCCGATCCGCCACCCTTCAGGCGGCTGCGGTTTCCGCTTCTCTACAATGACGCGGCAAGGCGGCTGGTTGCAGGCCTCAAATATGCCGACCGTCTGGACCTTGCGCCATGGATGGCACGCTGGATGGCTGCCAGCGCCACGGAACTGACGCAGCAGTGCAGCGTGGTCGTGCCGGTGCCACTGCACAGGTCGCGCCTCGTTGCCCGGCGCTTCAACCAGTCTGCGGAACTTGCAAGGCATGTAGCCCGGGTGACAGGGCTTGAGCATGCGCCTTCTGCACTGGAGAGGGTACGCAAGACCCGCCAGCAGGTCGGTCTTGGCAGGGATGCACGCAGTCGCAATGTACAGGGCGCGTTCAGGGTGCCTTCGGAGAGGCGAATGCTGGTCAAGGGGCGCCAGGTTCTTTTGGTGGACGATGTCTACACCTCGGGTGCAACGGTCAAATCGGCGGTGCGGGCATTGAAGCGTGCGGGTGCCAGCGATGTCGATGTGCTGTGTTTCGCCAGAGTTGAAACGGGTGAGCTCAAGGCCTTATATAGCGGCAATTGAGCTTTTCAGCGGAAGTCGGTTTCGGCCAGCATTACTTCCGTAACTCCTGACTTCGACAAGGCGGAAACGGGCATGGCAGAAGTTATCATCTATACCAGGAAGATGTGCGGATTCTGCACGGCGGCGAAAGGTCTGCTGCACAAGAAGGGTGCTGCCTTTCGCGAGTTCGATGCGTCGCACGACCCCAACCTGAGACAGGAAATGATCCAGAAATCGGGCCGCACCACTTTCCCGCAGATATTCATCGACGGGAAGCATGTCGGAGGCTGTGACGATCTTTTCGCACTCGAGCATGCCGGCAAGCTCGACCCCATGCTGAAAGGTGCCTGAGATGGGTATGATGCGCGTGGCATGTGTTCAGATGCGTTCGGGAACCAACGAAGCTGCCAATATTGCGGCTATGGAAAAGCTGGTGCGCGAGGCTGCGGGCGAGGGCGCTGTCTATGTCCAGACACCGGAGATGACCGGCATCATGGAGCGCGATCCCGCCAACCTGTTGAGCCAGATATCCGAAGACGAGGGAAACCCGGTCTTCGCAGCTGCGGCATCCCTTGCCAGGGAACTCGGCATCTGGCTGCATCTGGGTTCGACTGCCATCAAGCTGGGCGAACGCAAGGCAGCAAACCGCGGAGCGCTTTTTTCTCCACGCGGACAGCGCGTTGCCACCTATGACAAGATTCACATGTTCGACGTCGATCTGGACGGCGGCGAATCCTATCGCGAGTCCAACCGGTATGAACCGGGCGGCCAGTCTGTCGTCGTCGATACCGGCGCGTTCAAGCTTGGCATGGCCGTTTGCTATGACGTCCGCTTCCCCAGGATTTTCCGCAAGCAGGCCCAGTGTGGTGCCCAGATACTCACATTGCCGGCAGCCTTTACGCGCCCGACAGGAAAGGCGCACTGGAAAACCTTGCTGACTGCCCGGGCGATCGAAAACGGCGCCTTCGTGATCGCGGCGGCACAAGGCGGCGAACACGAGGACGGGCGAGCGACCTGGGGGCACTCGATTATCATTGGTCCATGGGGAGAAATCGTAGGTGAGCTGGAGCATGACGAGCCGGGAATACTGGTTCGCGATATCGATCTCCAGGAAGCCGGCGATGCGCGCGCGAAGATCCCGGCACTTGCCAATGAAAGGGATTTCACCATATCTGAGATCGGTACTGCCGTTTAGCAGACGCCTTTTAAGGCGGTTGCAGCAGGCGGGCACAGCGAGTTGGCGTAACCCGAATTGTGAATGCAGATGATCAAGTTCACGCTTGAATGCAGCAATGACCACGTTTTCGAAAGCTGGTTCTCATCCTCGGCCGAGTATGACCGGTTGGCGGGGGAGGGTTATCTGTCGTGCCCGCATTGCGGAGACGCATCTGTCACGAAATCCCTGATGGCGCCAAATGTACGCAGCACGAAGGGCCGGGAGACGGGCAGCGTCGAGGTTGCAGAAGTAAATTCGGAGCCTTCCGGCATGCCCGCCGCGGCTGATCAGTCACCGGTCGCCGCATTGCCTGCCCTTCCGCCCCAGGCACGCCAGGAATTCGTTCGCCAGCTTCGTGAACTGAAGAAGCATGTCATTGCAAATTCCGAGAACGTTGGCAGCCGGTTTGCCGAAGAAGCGCGCGCCATTCACTATGGCGAAAAGGAAGCGCGCGGAATATTCGGCAGCGCCAAGCCCGAAGAAGCCATCGAAATGATCGAAGAGGGGATCGAGTTCCTGCCGCTACCCGATCTTCCGGAAGAAAAGAACTGACTTCCTGCAGACCGATGATCTGGCCTAGCCGTTACTGTGGCCGGCTTGCGAGCAGCATGTAGTTTACATCCATGTCCCGCGACTTGTTCCAGCTGTCTGAGAGCGGATTGTAGAACACGCCGGTGCGGTCAATTACCTGCATGCCGGCATGGTTCAATGGCGCCTCGATTTCTTCCGGTTTCACCAGTTTTTCGTATTGGTGCGTTCCCCTGGGGAGCCAGCGAAGCACGTTTTCGGCCATGAAGATCGCAAGAGCCTGGGCCTTGAAGGTCCGGTTGATCGTGGCAATGAACATCAGACCGCCGGGCTTGACCATTTCAGCGCAGGTTTCGATGAAGAAAGGTACGTCCGAGACGTGCTCGACCACTTCCATGTTCAACACGATGTCGAACTTTTCTCCGGCAGCATTGAGTTCCTCTGCCGTCACCGCACGGTAGTCGACTTCGACGCCGGATTGCTCGGCATGGGTACTGGCGATGCCGATATTGGTTGCCGATGCATCCGCACCAACGACGGTGGCGCCCATGCGTGCCATCGGTTCGGAAAGCAGGCCTCCGCCGCAACCGATGTCCAGCACGCGAAGTCCCGCAAGTGCCTTGGGATCGCGATGATCGCGGCCAAAATGGCTGCAAACCGCCTCCTTGATGTAGGTTAGCCGGACAGGATTGAACTTGTGCAGCGGGCGGAACTTGCCCGTTGGGCTCCACCATTCGGCGGCCATGGCGGAAAAACGGTCTACCTCTGCCTGGTCAATCGTGGTCTGGGCGGTCTTTTCGTTTGCGGCGCTCATCGTACATTCCGGTCCAACAGTTTACTCACCCGCAACCATGTCGGTCCAGGGAGGCGTCATGTCAAGCGCGCCGCCGTCGCAGCGGGGCGTGCGAGGCCTTGTCTATTGCGACATCGGGACATGCTTGCATGCAGGGCGCTAATTCAGTATGGAAAGCGCGCTCGCTCCAGGAGGTGGCCGACAGGACCGTCCGGAGCGATTTTGTTTGACCATCCCGGGGCCCGTTCGGTTCCGGTAATGCATCTGCAAACGGACCTGGACGATCATGGCGCGCATCGTGCTGAAATTCGGCGGCACCTCGGTGGCCGATCTGGAGCGCATCCACAATGTTGCAAAGCATGTGAAGCGCGAACACGACGCGGGACACCAGGTGGCCGTTGTCGTCTCCGCCATGGCAGGAAAGACCAATGAACTGGTCAACTGGGTGCAAACCATGCCCAAGGTTGCGGGTTCGGGCGGATCGTTCTTCGATGCACGTGAATATGACTCGATCGTTGCATCGGGTGAGCAGGTAACCAGTGGGCTTCTGGCGATTGCCTTGCAGTCGATGGGTGTCGATGCCCGTTCCTGGCTTGGGTGGCAGATACCGGTCAAGACGAACAATGCACATGGTGCTGCCCGGATCGAGGACATTGACGGGACCGAGATCATCAAGCGCATGGGCAACGGCCAGGTTGCCGTGGTAGCCGGGTTCCAGGGGATCGGTCCCGACAAGCGTATCTCGACACTTGGCCGTGGCGGCTCCGATACTTCGGCTGTGGCGCTTGCCGCTGCGCTGCATGCAGACAGGTGCGACATCTACACGGATGTTGACGGCGTCTACACCACCGACCCCAGAATAGAGCCAAAGGCATGCCGGCTTGACCGCATTTCATTCGAGGAAATGCTCGAGATGGCCTCGCTTGGCGCCAAGGTGCTCCAGGTTCGCTCCGTCGAGCTTGCCATGGTACACGGGGTAAAGACTTTCGTGCGTTCCAGCTTCGACAATCCCGAGGAGATCGATTCCTCGCCGGATGCCAGGCCAGTGGGAACGCTGATTTGCGACGAGGATGATATCGTGGAAAAGCAGGTAGTGACCGGCATTGCATATGCCCGCGACGAATCGCAGATTTCGCTGAGGCGCGTACCCGACAAGCCGGGCGTTTCGGCTTCGATCTTCGGGCCGCTGGCAGAGGAATATGTCAATGTCGACATGATCGTGCAGAGCGTTTCCGAGGACGGTTCGCGCACCGACATGACGTTCACCGTTCCCGACGCTGATCTTGCCAAGGCCATCAAGGTGCTTGAGGCCAATCGCGAAAAGATCGGCTACGAGATCATGCAAAGCGACAAGGGTCTCGTGAAGGTCTCCGTCATCGGTATCGGCATGCGCAGCCATGCGGGTGTTGCGGCCACGGCGTTCAACGCGCTGGCCGAAAAGGGGATCAACATCAGGGCGATCACCACTTCCGAGATCAAGTTTTCGGTCCTGCTCGATTCCGAGTATACCGAACTGGCGGTTCGCACACTGCATTCGGTCTATGGATTGGACAAGGTCGCCTAGAGGCGACCGGAGCTGGACCGCTGCCGGTTTTCCCGCGGCAATTCAATCGGGGAAGTGCAAGGCGTTTGGCATTGTGCTATTGGGAAATGGGGTCACGCTGCGGCCAGCCCGGTCGCTATAACCTCTTTGAATTCCGGACGGCAAACAGCGGGCGGGCGCATTTTTCCGCCGCAGGGAGCAGTAAATCGTGAACATGCCGACTTCAGGCCCGCGCGTTCTGTTGAAGCGGCTGCGCGAAGTGATGGCGGAATCGCTTGGTGCGCAGGACCGGCTGGACAAGATCGTGCGCCACATTGCGGCAAATATGGTTGCCGAGGTTTGCTCGGTCTATGTTCTGCGTTCCGATGGTGTGCTCGAACTCTTCGCCACCGAGGGCCTCAATCCCGGTTCGGTGCACGAGGCCTCGCTGAAGATAGGCCAGGGCCTTGTTGGTACCATCGCCTCGACGGCACGGCCGCTCAACCTTTCCGATGCACAGCACCATCCGGCCTTTGCCTATCTGCCGGAAACGGGCGAGGAGATCTACAACTCCTTCCTGGGTGTGCCGATCCTTCGTGCGGGCCGTCCGCTGGGTGTTCTGGTGGTGCAGAACCAGGCGCAGCGCAACTACCGCGACGACGAGGTGGAGGCGCTCGAAACGACCGCGATGGTTCTGGCGGAACTGATCGCCGCCGGACAGCTTGAAGGCCTCGACAAGAAAGGCGCCGGGCTTGACCTGTCGCGCCCGCAGCGCCTTGAGGGCGTGGCGCTGGCCGACGGTATCGGCCTTGGTTACGTGGTGTTGCACGAGCCGCGCGTTCTGGTCACCAACCTGTTCAACGAGAACGCCGAATTCGAGACGCGGCGCCTTCACGAATCACTCGGCAAGTTGCGGATCTCGATCGACGACATGCTCGAACGTCCTGATGTTGCCCGCGACGGTGAACATCGCGAGGTTCTCGAGACCTATCGCATGTTTGCCAATGACCGCGGCTGGGTCCGGCGTATGGAGGAGCAGATCGTCAACGGCCTGACAGCCGAGGCGGCGGTCGAGAAGGTACAAAGCGACAACCGCGCGCGCATGATGCGCCAGTCCGATCCCTACCTGCGCGAGCGGCTTCACGATTTTGACGATCTGGCATACCGCCTGTTGCGCGAACTCGTGGGCAAGCCTCACGGCCCCCTGAAGGAGAAGTCCACCCGCGACTACATCGTCGTGGCGCGCAACATGGGCGCGGCCGAACTTCTCGACTACAACGGCCCGCAGCTTCGCGGTCTTGTTCTGGAAGAGGGCGCTCCGACGAGCCATGTTGTGATCGTGGCAAGAGCGCTCGGCATTCCGGTTGTCGGCCAGGTCCAGAACGTCCTGTCGCTCGCCGATACCGACAATGCGATCATCGCCGACGGCCTTGACGGCGAAGTCTATGTCCGGCCGACAGAGGAAATTCAGTCTGCCTACAGCGAAAAGGTCCGCTTCAGGGCCAAGCGCCAGGAGATCTACGACAAGCTGCGCGATGAGCCTGCAGTCTCGAAGGATGGTGTCGCGGTAAACCTGTTGATGAATGCTGGCCTGCTGATGGACCTGCCAAATCTGGAGCGCTCCGGAGCCAAGGGGATCGGCCTGTTCAGAACAGAGCTGCAATTCATGGTCGCTTCTCACATGCCGCGCCCGAACGAGCAGGAGAATCTCTACTCTGCGGTTCTGGAAGCGGCCGGCAGTCTTCCGGTCACCTTCCGCACACTGGATATCGGCGGCGACAAGGTGCTGCCCTACATGCGTCACGAGCAGGAGGAAAACCCTGCGCTCGGATGGCGGGCCGTGCGTCTTTCCCTCGACCGGCCGGGCCTCTTGCGCCCGCAGATACGCGCCCTTCTGAAGGCGGCCGCCAACCGTGAACTGCGGGTAATGATCCCGATGGTATCGGAGACCCGCGAAATAACGGCGGTACGCAAGCTGATCAATCGCGAGGTCGAGCTTCTGACGCGGTTTGGGCATTCGGTACCGCGACGTCTTGCAGTGGGCGCGATGATCGAGGTGCCGTCGCTTCTCTTCCAGCTGGATGAACTCATGCAGGCCGTGGACTTTGTCTCGGTAGGATCGAATGACCTGTTCCAGTTCATGTTCGCCTCGGATCGCGGCAATCCGCGGATCGCGAAGCGGTTCGATCCGATGAGCAGGCCGTTCCTGCGGGCGCTTCGCCGGATCGTCGATGCCGCAGCGCGGTTCGATACGCCGCTCACCCTTTGCGGAGAAATAGCCGGGAAGCCAATTTCCGCGCTCGCGCTTCTCGGTATCGGCTTTCGCTCGATCTCGATGTCTGCGGTCTATATAGGGCCGGTCAAGGCGATGCTGATCGAGACGGATATTGCAAGGCTGGAGCAGGCGCTTCTGCCGGAACTGGACAAGCCTTCAGGCGGGCAGACCATGCGCGAATTCCTGACCGACTATGCCGCCCAGAACGGTATTCCGTACTAGCCAGGCATCGACGTCACGCTTCTTGTTTGACGGCAGTTTCCGTCCAAGCCTCCGTTTTCCCTGAAATGGAATCTCATGCTCGACCACGCCAAACTCAGACAACTGACCAACCGGCACAAATCCATCGAGGAAAAGATGGCCGCAAATCCGGATCCGGAGACCTATGTGAAGCTGGCCTCGGAATATTCCGAACTTGAGCCGGTGGTTGCAAAGATCCGCGAGTTGCAGGAAGTCCAGAATGGCCTGGCAGGGCTGGACGAACTTCTGGCCGATTCATCGACCGACAAGGAAATGCGTGAGCTGGCGGAGCTCGAATATCCCGATCTTGAAGAAAAGGTCGAGGAATTGTCGAACGAGATCCGGCTCCTGCTCCTGCCAAGGGACGAAGCGGACGAAAAGAGCGCCGTGCTCGAGATACGGGCTGGTACGGGCGGGTCGGAGGCCGCGCTTTTTGCCGGCGATCTGTTCCGCATGTACGAGCGCTATGCCGCGTCCAAGGGCTGGAAGGTGGAAGTGCTCTCAGCCAGCGAGGGTGAGGTTGGCGGCTACAAGGAGATCATTGCCTCTGTCACCGGAAAGGGCGTGTTTGCCCGGCTGAAATTCGAATCCGGTGTTCACCGCGTTCAGCGCGTGCCGGAAACCGAAGGTGGCGGACGCATTCACACTTCTGCCGCCACTGTCGCGGTTCTGCCAGAGGCCGAGGACATTGATGTCGAAATCCGCAACGAGGATATTCGCATCGATACCATGCGTGCTTCCGGTGCTGGCGGCCAGCACGTCAACACCACCGACTCGGCTGTGCGCATCACCCACTTACCCACGGGCATCGTCGTCACTTCTTCGGAGAAATCGCAGCACCAGAACCGCGCCAATGCCATGAAGACGCTCAGGGCGCGGCTCTATGACATGGAACGCCAGAAGGCGGACAAGGAGCGCGCGGATTCACGCAAGGGTCAGGTTGGATCCGGCGACAGGTCAGAGCGCATAAGGACATACAATTTCCCGCAGGGCAGGGTAACGGATCATCGGATAAATCTTACCTTGTACAAGCTGGACCGGATCATTCTTGGAGAGGGACTGGACGAGATCATCGATGGTCTTGTCACTGACCACCAGACGAACCTGCTTGCAGCTGAAGAGGAAGCCTGACGTTTGTCCGCCGGACCGGTTCGCACGCTCGATCAGTTGTTGAACGGTGCTGCCGCCAGGTTGCACGAGGCCGGGTGCCTGGACAGCCGCACGGATGCGCGAATGCTTCTTGCCGCGGCATTGGGATGCGACACGGCGGGATTGATTTCGAGACTGCGTGACGTGGCGGACGCGGCAGAAGCGGAAAGGTTCGAGGCTTTCATCGGTGAACGCATGTCCGGCAAACCCGTCCACCGGATTCTGGGGCGGCGGGAGTTTTTCGGACGCGAATTCGTACTGAACGAAGCGGCGCTGGAACCGCGTCCCGATACCGAGCTTCTTGTCGAGACCGTTCTTGCCGACTGGCGCGGGCAGAAGGGCGAAATCAGCTTCTGCGAAGTCGGCACCGGCAGCGGTGCCGTCTGCGTCACCCTTCTTTGCGAAATCGCGAATGCTATTGCGACCGGCACGGATATCAGTGCAAGGGCGCTCGAATGCACGAAGGCAAATGCAGACCGACTGCTAACTTCGGGCAGGCTGGAACTCGTGGAAACCGATTGTCTCGAAGAAGTTTCGGGTCCGTTCAATTTCATCGTCTCCAACCCGCCATATATACCAAGCGGTGATATTGCGGGTCTTGACCGGGAAGTGCGCGAGCATGATCCGTTGATCGCGCTGGATGGTGGCGAGGACGGCCTCGACTTCTATCGCAAGCTGTTGTCGCAGGCGCAAAGCCGCCTTGTTCCGGGAGGGCGGGTCTATCTCGAGACGGGCCACGATCAGCATGCCGGGATCGAGCGCATTGCTGCCGCAGGTGGGTGGAACCTGGTCTCGGCGCTGAACGATCTGGCCGGCCTGCCCAGGACAATGGTCTTTTCAATCTGAGAATCTGCGGGCAGCCGGGCCGTTGCGCTGCTGCAACTGTTCACCGGTTTCGTTAAGCCTGCGACAAGAAAGGGCTTGGAATCGCCATAATAACTGGCTAGATAACTGTCAGAGCAGATGCTGCCGAATGAGTCGCAGACAGCTTTTTCCGCTTCCCAACACACATATTGTCATGGCCGGTTCCGGTCGTGTGAATAACAAGGGCAAGATAAACCCGGGGTTGGCGAGCGAGGGACGGCGGGGGCCGTATCGAAGTGGGGAGCAGTCGCGAAATTTAATGCAACCGGATTTCCGGTGTCGCGTCATTGCTGCCGGCGGGGCAGCTTGCGAATAGGGATAGACCGCAGTTCAGCAATTCAAAGCCTGTCAGGGTGATGCCAAGGCGAATTCCGGGTATCGGGCCGGCAGGTCTCGACCAGAAAGACATATCTTTGCCGCGTCGCGGGTATTCCGTTTCCCGCCGTCTGTGCAGAACTGATTCAAACGGAACATCGGGAAATTCATGAGGCAACCTCAGCAAAACAAGAACCGCATGCGGAATCGCAGAAGCAAGCAGACCAATCCGCTTAACCGCAATTTCGAAAGCAATGGACCGGACGTAAAGATCCGCGGCAATGCGGCCCATATCGCCGAGAAGTATACGTCGCTTGCACGCGATGCTCAGTCTTCGGGCGATCACGTGATGGCGGAAAACTACCTTCAGCATGCGGAACACTACAATCGCCTGATTGCAGCGGCCAATGCCCAGAAGGAAGTCAACCGGTCCGAAAATCAGCCGCAGCCCGACTTCTCCAATGACGAAGACGGACAGGAACAGTCCGCTGCCAATGATGACGGCAACACCAGGGACGAAGCAGCCGCTTCGGCTTCGGGAGATGATGGCAACAAGCGCAACCGGCGCGAACGCCGTCCGCGCAAGCCGCGCAACAATGATGAGGGCGAGCAGGCCGACACCGGCAGTGACGCCGTCGAGGCCTCTTCGGACAGCGACGATGCCGACGATGAAGCCGGCAGCAAGGCTGCATCGAACGGAAACGGCAATGGCCGCAAACGGTCGCGCACCCGCGACGACAAGCAGGCCGCAGCCAAGAAGCCCAGCATGGAGGGTGTGAGCGAGGACGCTGCCGGCCTTCCGGAGAGCATTCTGGGCGGAGCCGCCTGATCGCACTTCGCACAATGCGGATTGAACATAAAAAACCCGGCCATTCGTGCCGGGTTTTTGCTTTTTGGTAATGGTCAACAAGCCGCAGCCCTTTAACCGCAGCGCGCACATTCCCATATGAAGTTCATAGCGGGCCCGCCGGTTCGGGGGCCTTGTCTTCAATCGCTTTCGCCGTGCCTCCAGAAGGGCGGCGGGACCAGGAGATGAAAAATGGATATCGAGAAATATTCCGACAGGGTGAAGGGATTCATCCAGAGCGCGCAGACAGCTGCGCTTTCAGAGGGACATCAGCATTTCACGGCCGAGCAGCTTCTCAAGGTATTGCTGCAGGACGAGGAAGGCCTCGCCGCCTCCTTGATCAGGAAGGCTGGTGGCAGGGCGAAGGACGCCCTCATGGCAACCGAGCTCGCGCTCGACAAGCTGCCGAAAGTTTCGGGCGGCAACGGCCAGCTTTATCTGTCCCAGCCATTGGCAAAGGTGTTTTCGACCGCCGAAACGGCGGCTGACAAAGCAGGCGATTCGTACGTCACCGTTGAACGCCTCCTTCTTGCCATGGCGATCGAGAAGTCCTCGCCGACCTCCGGCATTCTGGAAAAGGCGGGCGTTACCGCGAGCGGTCTCAACAAGGCCATCGACGAATTGCGTCAGGGGCGCACTGCCGATTCCGCCAACGCGGAAGCGGGCTATGATGCCCTCAAGAAATATGCACGCGACCTGACCAAGGAAGCGCGCGACGGCAAGCTTGATCCGGTTATTGGCCGTGACGACGAAATCCGCCGCGCCATTCAGGTGCTTTCGCGGCGCACGAAGAACAACCCGGTTCTGATCGGCGAACCCGGCGTCGGCAAGACTGCCATCGCCGAAGGGCTCGCACTGCGCATCGTCAATGGCGATGTGCCCGAATCGCTCAAGGACAAGAAACTTCTTTCCCTCGACATGGGCGCACTGATTGCAGGTGCCAAATACCGTGGTGAATTCGAGGAGCGATTGAAGGCGGTTCTTTCCGAAGTTCAGGCCGCAGCCGGGGGCATCATTCTTTTCATCGACGAGATGCATACGCTTGTTGGTGCAGGCAAGGCGGACGGCGCAATGGATGCGTCGAACCTTCTCAAGCCGGCGCTGGCGCGCGGCGAACTGCACTGCGTAGGTGCGACCACGCTCGACGAGTACCAGAAGCATGTCGAGAAGGATGCTGCCCTTGCACGCCGGTTCCAGCCGGTATTCGTCAACGAGCCGACCGTGGAAGACACGATTTCGATCCTGCGTGGCATCAAGGAAAAATACGAGCTGCACCATGGCGTGCGGATCACCGATTCGTCGCTTGTTTCTGCAGCAACGCTTTCCAACCGCTACATCACCGACAGGTTTCTGCCGGACAAGGCAATCGACCTGATGGACGAGGCCGCTGCGCGCCTGCGCATGCAGGTGGATTCGAAACCGGAAGAACTCGACGAACTTGATCGCAGGATCATCCAGCTCAAGATCGAGCGCGAGGCTCTGAAGAAGGAAACCGACAAGGGTTCCGTCGAAAGGCTCAAATCGCTGGAGAGCGAACTTGCCGATCTGCAGGAAAAGGCAGACGGGTTGACCGCGCGCTGGCAGGCGGAGAAGACAAAACTCTCCGGTGCCCGCGACATCAAGGAGAAACTCGACCAGGCCCGTATCGAGCTTGAGCGCGTGCAGCGATCTGGCGACCTGGCCAGGGCAGGGGAACTTGCCTATGGCACGATCCCGGAACTCGAGAAGCAGCTTGTCGAGGCAGAGCGCCAGACCGAAGAGGCCGGGGCGGCCATGGTGGAAGAGGCTGTCACGCCCAACCACATCGCCCACGTCATCTCGCGCTGGACGGGTATTCCGGTCGACAAGATGCTCGAGGGCGAACGCGACAAGTTGCTGCGCATGGAAGACGAACTCGCCAAACGCGTCGTTGGCCAGGGTGAGGCAGTGCAGGCGGTTTCGCGCGCGGTGCGCCGTGCCCGAGCCGGTTTGCAGGACCCCAACCGCCCGATCGGTTCGTTCATCTTCCTTGGACCAACCGGTGTCGGCAAGACGGAACTAACCAAGGCACTGGCAGGCTTCCTGTTCGACGACGACAACGCGATGGTACGTCTCGACATGTCCGAGTTCATGGAGAAGCATTCCGTGGCCCGGCTGATCGGAGCACCTCCGGGATATGTCGGCTATGACGAGGGCGGTGTCCTTACGGAGGCCGTTCGCCGCAGGCCCTACCAGATCGTTCTCTTCGACGAGATCGAGAAGGCGCATCCAGATGTCTTCAACGTGCTGCTGCAGGTGCTGGATGACGGCCGCCTTACCGATGGCCAGGGCCGCACCGTCGACTTCCGCAACACGCTGGTCATCATGACCTCCAACCTTGGCGCGGAATACCTGACCGCGTTGAAGGACGAAGAGGACGTTGATGCCGTGCGCGACGAAGTGATGAATGTGGTCAAGGCAAGCTTCCGGCCCGAGTTCCTCAACCGCGTGGACGACATCATGCTGTTCCACCGGCTCAAGCGGAACAACATGGCTGCCATCGTCGAAATCCAGCTCAAACGGCTGGAGAAACTGCTGGCTGACCGGCGTATACGTCTCGATGTCGGGAAGGATGCAGTGGAATGGCTTGCCGAGCGTGGCTACGATCCGGCCTATGGCGCGCGTCCGCTGAAGCGCGTCATCCAGTCGAAGCTGCAGGACCAGCTTGCCGAGAAGATTCTCCTTGGCGAAATCCATGACGGGATGACCGTCACGGTTTCTGCTGCGGGTGATCAGCTTGTTCTCGAAGGTGCTGCTCCTGCATCTGAAACGGAAGACAAGGCTGCCTGACGGTTTTCGCCGTATCGCGAGTATTGGAAGGGCGCATCCGGATGAAGCGGGTGCGCCCTTTTTCATTTCCGAAAACCATGCGAAAAACCTTCGCATGAAGCTCGAAGCATACAATGAATTCTGTGCAGGCCTGCCTGCCACCAGCCATGTCGTTCAGTGGGGCGGTGCGCATGTCTGGAAGGTTGGCGGCAAGGTATTCGCCATCGGCGGCTGGCAGATGGGTAAGCCAGCGGAGCCAGGCGAATTGTTCGTCACTTTCAAGGTTTCCGAACTGACCTATGACATCCTCAAGGAATTGCCCGGTTGCAGGCCGGCGCCCTATCTGGCTTCCCGCGGCATGAAATGGATACAGCGGACCGGTGATGGAGCGGTCGACGATAACGGACTGCGCGACTATCTGCGGGAGAGCCACCGGATCGTGGCGTCCGGGCTAAGTCAAAAGAGACAGCGGGAACTCGGGCTGGATTGAAGCCGCCAGAGCAATTCAGGAAGCCTCGAATCCACGCTTGTGGTCGTGAGCGCCCCCGCGCAGTATTGAACAGACTTCATTCTCCCCTCTTGCCGGTTGCAGCGCAACGTGATTTGACGCTGGCAAATGGCGTCTTCCTGAGGGAAGAGGGCCTGGCCCAAAAAGGGCCGATCGATAGGCCCTTCAGGGGAATGCGCGTAGTCATCATGCAAAAACTCGGTATTTCAATGCGGGTGCACCGCCTTCCGGCGCTGATGCTGGCCGTCCTGGTAGCGCTGCAGTCAACAACTGCCATGGCTTCGGGAGAGCGTTTTTCTGCGAGTTCTGCCGAATCGGAGCGTGCCTGGCCTGTCCGCGATGTGGACCGGGGTCTGCGGGACGCTGCAAACAGAAGGCGGATGGCAGTCAATGCGGAAGAGAAACGCAGGAAGCGGCTGCAAACTGCGAAGCTGGAGGTGCTGCTCGACAGGGCAGGCATTTCTCCCGGAGCAATCGACGGCTTGGCGAATCTCTACCTGGCAAGAGCGCGGGCAAGCTACCAAGAGGTTACCGGCCGCAAGGCGGACCTGCTTTCCCCGAAAGCGGTCGAGGCTGAGTTGGCAGAAAGCGGCGGCGAGGCTTTTGGTGACTACACCATCACTGCAAAGGACATCTCCGGCCCCTTCGTGGCGGAAATACCGGCACGCATCCAGGATCAGACAACGCTGCGGCGGCTGTCCTATCGTGGGGTGGCCGAAGAACTTGCCGAACGTTTTCACATGGACGAGGATTTTCTGAGATTTCTCAACCCGGATTCCGATTTCTCGAAAGCGGGCACGATCATCAAGGTGGCGATGACCGGCAGGGATATGGACCGGCGGGTTGGCAGGGTGGTTGCCTCCAGACGGGACAGGCTTGTCCGGGCCTATGATCTCGAAGGCGGGCTGATCGGGATTTACCCGGCCAGTATCGGTTCGACCGACAATCCGTCGCCGCACGGAACATTCACTGTTCGCAACAAGGCAGCCAATCCGTTCTACACGCTGTCGCACGAAAATACGTTCGAGCTCGTTTCCACGAGGCGCAACTACCGCGTTGCTCCGGGCCCGAACAATCCTGTCGGCACGGCCTGGATAGGCCTTTCCAAACCTACCTACGGGATCCACGGCACACCGGAGCCGTCGCGAATCGGCAGGGCTGAAAGCCATGGCTGCATCAGGCTGACGAACTGGGATGCGATGGAACTGGCGAAACTT
>JACKJU010000006.1:135000-277648 GCA_020637805.1 Nitratireductor sp.
TAGTGGATGCCTTGGCATGCACAGGCGATGAAGGACGTGATACGCTGCGATAAGCGTCGGGGAGCTGCGAATAAGCTTTGATCCGACGATTTCCGAATGGGGAAACCCACCCTTGATTACTGGAATTGCGAAGCCGGAGACGGTTTCGTGCATCCGGCTTCGGATTTCCAGTGATCAATACAAGGGTATCTTACTTTCGAATACATAGGGGTAAGAAGCGAACGCGGGGAACTGAAACATCTAAGTACCCGTAGGAAAGGATATCAAACGATACTCCGCTAGTAGTGGCGAGCGAACGCGGATCAGGCCAGTGGCACTGAAGAGCAAACTGGAACCGTCTGGAAAGTCGGGCCAAAGTGGGTGACAGCCCCGTACAGGTAAATCTCTTCTTTGTCCTTGAGTAGGGCGGGACACGTGAAATCCTGTCTGAACATGGGGGGACCATCCTCCAAGCCTAAGTACTCGTGCATGACCGATAGCGAACCAGTACCGTGAGGGAAAGGTGAAAAGCACCCCGATGAGGGGAGTGAAATAGTACCTGAAACTGGATGCCTACAAACTGTCGGAGCCCGAAAGGGTGACGGCGTACCTTTTGTATAATGGGTCAACGACTTGGTCTAACTAGCAAGCTTAAGCCGGTAGGTGTAGGCGCAGCGAAAGCGAGTCTTAATAGGGCGAATTAGTTAGTTGGATCAGACCCGAAACCGAGTGATCTAGCCATGGGCAGGCTGAAGGTACGGTAACACGTACTGGAGGGCCGAACCCACGTCTGTTGCAATAGACGGGGATGACCTGTGGCTAGGGGTGAAAGGCCAATCAAACTCGGAAATAGCTGGTTCTCCGCGAAATCTATTTAGGTAGAGCGTTGAGCGAATACTCCAGGGGGTAGAGCACTGGATGGGCTAGGGGGTCTCACCGACTTACCAAACTTAACCAAACTCCGAATACCTGGAAGTACTACTCAGCAGACACACGGCGGGTGCTAACGTCCGTCGTGGAAAGAGCTGGCTTACAAGCCGCCAGTGCGGGTCCCAAGTTGCCGGCGAGTGAAGGAAGTAAAATCCAGAAGCAACCCGGGGATGTTGGCTTAGAAGCAGCCATCATTTAAAGAAAGCGTAACAGCTCACTGGTCTAAATAAGGGTTTCTGCGCCGAAAATGTAACGGGGCTAAAGCCATACACCGAAATTGCGGGTGCACGTAAGTGCGCGGTAGCGGAGCGTTCCGTAAGCCAGTGAAGGATGACCCGTGAGGGCATCTGGAGGTATCGGAAGTGCGAATGTTGACATGAGTAACGACAAAGGGGTGAGAGACCCCTCGCCGAAAGTCCAAGGGTTCCTGCTTAAAGTTAATCTGAGCAGGGTTAGCCGGCCCCTAAGTCGAGGCAGAAATGCGTAGACGATGGGAACCACGTTAATATTCGTGGGCCTGGGAATAGTGACGGATCGCGTGTGTTGTTCGGACTTATTGGATTGTCCGGGCAGTGAAGCGGTTCCAGGAAATAGCTTTCCCGTATAGACCGTACCCCAAACCGACACAGGTGGACTGGTAGAGTATACCAAGGCGCTTGAGAGAACTACGTTGAAGGAACTCGGCAAATTACATGCGTAACTTCGGGATAAGCATGACCTCGCAGGAGGCAACTCTTGTGGGGTGGCACAGACCAGGGGGTGGCGACTGTTTATCAAAAACACAGGGCTCTGCGAAGCCGCAAGGCGACGTATAGGGTCTGACGCCTGCCCGGTGCTGGAAGGTTAAGAGGAGAGGTGCAAGCCTTGAATCAAGCCCCAGTAAACGGCGGCCGTAACTATAACGGTCCTAAGGTAGCGAAATTCCTTGTCGGGTAAGTTCCGACCTGCACGAATGGCGTAACGACTTCCCCGCTGTCTCCAACGCAGACTCAGTGAAATTGAATTCCCCGTGAAGATGCGGGGTTCCTGCGGTTAGACGGAAAGACCCCGTGCACCTTTACTACAGCTTCACACTGGTATTCGTATTGGCATGTGTAGGATAGGTGGTAGACTTTGAAGCGTAGGGCGCCAGCTCTGCGTGGAGTCATCCTTGAAATACCACCCTTATCACTATGGATATCTAACCGCGGCCCGTTATCCGGGTCCGGGACATTGTGTGGCGGGTAGTTTGACTGGGGCGGTCGCCTCCCAAATCGTAACGGAGGCGCGCGATGGTTGGCTCAGAGCGGTCGGAAATCGCTCGTCGAGTGCAATGGCATAAGCCAGCCTGACTGCGAGACTGACAAGTCGAGCAGAGACGAAAGTCGGTCATAGTGATCCGGTGGTCCCGCGTGGAAGGGCCATCGCTCAACGGATAAAAGGTACGCCGGGGATAACAGGCTGATGACCCCCAAGAGTCCATATCGACGGGGTTGTTTGGCACCTCGATGTCGGCTCATCGCATCCTGGGGCTGGAGCAGGTCCCAAGGGTTCGGCTGTTCGCCATTTAAAGCGGTACGTGAGTTGGGTTCAGAACGTCGCGAGACAGTTCGGTCCCTATCTGCCGTGGGTGTAGGAATATTGACAGGATCTGTCCCTAGTACGAGAGGACCGGGATGGACACATCACTGGTGGACCTGTTGTTGCGCCAGCAGCATAGCAGGGTAGCTATATGTGGACGGGATAACCGCTGAAGGCATCTAAGCGGGAAACCCACCTGAAAACTAGTATTCCCTGAGAGTCGTGGAAGACCACCACGTTGATAGGCCGGGTGTGGAAGCGCAGCAATGTGTGAAGCTTACCGGTACTAATAACTCGATCGGCTTGATCGTTCTCATTACCCATGCCCATTTTGTCTGAAGTCCGGCTCTGCCGGCTTCGGATATGGCAACATCACCTTCGAAAGAAGGTTAGAAAGACCAGATACATGCATTTCGCCGACCTGGTGGTTATTGCGAGGTGGCTGCACCCGATCCCATTCCGAACTCGGTCGTGAAACGCCTCTGCGCCAATGGTACTTTGTCTTAAGGCACGGGAGAGTAGGTCGCTGCCAGGTCTGCCAAATGCATGTTTTCGTTAGTTTCACGAGGTTCTTCTCTTTCGGTGTTCCGGATATCAAGGGCCGTCTGCCAGTACTTGGCCGGCGGCTTTTTTGTTTCCGGCTTTCTTCTGGCGCTTTTCGCCGATTGCCATGCAATTGACATTGCGCCGTGTGCCTGCCTTGCGGCAGGCCTAGTGTGAACGTTGCATTCGCCCAACAATGGCGATTGCTTCATTGGCGCGGGGTGGAGCAGCCCGGTAGCTCGTCAGGCTCATAACCTGAAGGTCGCAGGTTCAAATCCTGCCCCCGCAACCAAACACATACCTGATTTGATTATTCCAAACAGCCCGCCGTCAAGGCGGGCTTTTTGCGTTTCAGTGCTTCGCCGAGAAGAACTGTTCACAAGATGGAATCGCACTGCTTTCCTCAGGCGCGAATGGTCGCAGGCCGTTATTTGCCATCATATTGCATTGTATGAATATAAATCAGGCTGCATCATCCCGCTTGAATCATCAAGCAGGAGGTGAGCATGGCGGAGCCGGGGAAAATTCTGTTGCGTGGCCTGATGGTGGCCGTGCCTGCAGCAATCGGGGTCGCGGCGATTTTGTATGCCGGGAAACTCAAGAGCCTGCCCGAACCAGCTGCAAGTAACCGTCCTCCGGCGCTGGTCCGTGTCATCACAGTTGCACCGATTGATTTGGTGCCCAGTGTTTCGGGCTACGGCACAGTAGCGCCGGTGCGTGAATGGCGTGCGGTTGCCCGTGTAGAGGGCGAAATACGCCAAATCGCCCAGCCACTTGCTGCCGGAGACATCGTATCAGCGGATACACTTCTCTTTTCGATCGATGACAGCGATCTGAAGCTAAGCCTGGCCAATATCGAGGCCCAGATATCTGCCTCAAGTGTCAAGGACGAAACCGTTGAAGCCAGCCTTGAACTTGCACGTTCAGATCTTTCGCTTGTGCAGGAGGACCTGGAACGCCAGCAGCGCCTGAACAAGCAGGGGGTCGTCACCCAAACTGCGCTGGAAGCTTCGCGGCGCCAGGAACTTGTTTCGCGGACAAAGGTCCAGGAGCTGGAGAATCAGCTCAAGCTCAATGCTGCGGAACGGGAAGTGTTGCTGACCCAGCGAGCAACGGTGGAGCGTTCGATCAGTTTTTCGCAGTTGCGCGCGCCCTATGAAATGCGGGTGACATCACTTGACGCCGACCTCGGCCAATACGTGAACCGGGGGCAGGTAATGCTGAGCGGAGAGGGAACCGAAGCCGTGGATATTTCGGCGCAGTTCCCGATCGGGCGCATCGGTCCGTTGCTACGGCTGGCTGGCGAAGGTGCCGAGGTTACGGATCTCAAGGCAAAGGTCAGTCTTCCGGTAGCCAATCATCCGGTCTTCTGGAAAGCGACGGTCGAGCGGATGGGCGATGCAATCGATCAGACCACGCAAAACGCTCCGGTTGTGGTGCGGATTGTCGATCCGCAAGGCCAGAGTGTTGCAGGTGAACGGCCGCCGCTTCGGCGCAACATGGTGGTTGAGGTGCAGCTTGTTGCGCCCAAGGTGCAGGCTATCGTCGTTCCGGCAGAAGCAGTGGCAGGCGGCACAGCACTGGTTGTTTCTGCCGAAGGCCAACTCGAGAAGCGCCCGGTGACAACCGGCTTCACATCTGGCGATCTGGCAGTGGTGACCAAGGGGCTTGAAGCGGGCGACAAACTGGTCGTAACCGATCCTTCGGTCGCCGTTCCCGGCATGTCGGTCAAACCGGTCGAAGACGAGGCACGCAAGGCGCAGATTGCGGCCGAGGCACTGGGACAGGCACCGGGTACGGCGAAGACAGGCACTGGCAAGGGTGGCGGCGCGGGCAAGTCGCAGGAGGTCGCGCAATGATCAGCCTGTTCGCGGGCCACCGCACGGCGGCCAACATACTGATGCTTGCAATCCTGGGATTGGGACTTATGGCGCTGCCGACGCTGCAGCGCGATACGTTTCCACTGACCCCGCCTTCGGAGGTTTCCGTCCGGATCACCTATCCAGGGGCGGCACCCTCGGAGGTGGAAACCGGAATCTGCACGGTGGCCGATCCGTTGCTGATGAAGGTCGAGAACCTCGCCAAGCTGACATGCCTTTCGCGGGAGAATGCTGCCCAGATCACTGCCGAGATGATCGAGGGCGCGGACATGACGCGCTTCTACAACGATATCAAGGACGCGGTTGACGGAATTTCGACATTTCCGGACAAGGCAGACGAGCCGGTTACGCAGATCGTCGAGCGTACGGCATCGGTCGCGTCAGTCGCAGTGACAGGACCCGAGGACCCTGCCGTACTCTATGCCTATGCGCAGGATCTGGCAGACCGGTTCAGGGCGGATCCGGCGATCTCGCTTGTGGATGTAAACGGGTTTTCGGACCGGGAGATCTCGGTCGAGTTTGACCGCGCGGCTCTCGAACGGTTCGGACTCGACGCAAGTTCGGTTGGTGCCGCCCTGGCACGCTACAGCCTCGACATGCCTGCCGGCACCCTGGAGGGCAGGGCGGGCGATGTTGCAATCCGTTTCCTTGGCGAAAAGCGAACACCGGCGGAGCTGGCAAAGATCACGCTCAAGGGATCGGCCGCCGGCGGCGAGGTGCGGCTGGGCGACGTCGCAACAATCCGCGAAGGTTTTGCCGATCCGGCGCAAGCTACCTATTTCGGGCGAAAGCGTGCTGCCATCGTTTCCGTATCGAAGACAGCTTCGCAGGATGCATTGAAGGTAAAGGCGGCACTAGATCGCAAGCTGGCGCAAGCCCAAGCCGATGCGCCCGGAAACATTGAACTGACCATTTCGCAGGATTCGACTTCCAACATTGTCGAGAGGCTCCGGATCATCGGGTCGAACGGCGTGCAGGGGTTGATCCTGGTTCTGATCGTGATGTGGCTTTTCTTCGGGCTGCGCATGTCCTTTTGGGTGGCGATGGGCCTGCCTGTAAGCTTCCTGGGTGCGGTCTTCGCCATGCAACTGCTGGGTTACACCGTAAACATGATGACGATGGTCGCGCTGCTCGTGGCGATCGGTCTCCTGATGGATGATGCGATCGTGATTTCGGAGAATATCGTGCGTCACCGCCAGGCAGGTGAACCGGCGCATGTTGCAGCGGTAAAGGGCGTGAAACAGGTCGGGCCCGGCGTTTTCGCTTCCTTCCTCACCACGGCAATGGTGATCGGCCCCCTGAGCTTTCTGACCGGCAATATCGGGGCGCTCTTAAAATACATTCCGATCGTTCTCCTGATTACCCTAACGGTCAGCCTGATCGAGGCATTCCTGATCCTGCCTTCCCACATGCGCCATTCTCTTGACAGGGACATGGAGCCGGGACGGATCGGCCGGATGGTGAACGGGGCCTTTGACCGGCTCCGCGACCGTGTGATTGTACCGATGGCCGATTTTGCGTTGCGCTGGCGCTACTTGACCGTGGGCGTGGCCATCCTGCTCGTGGCGCTTTCAGTCGCCCCGTTTACGGGTGGTTTCATCAAGTTTCAGAGCTTTCCGACCCTTGAATCCGACACGGTCGAGGCGCGGCTTCTGCTGACCGAAGGCTCGCCCCTCGACCGCACCGAGGCCCGTGTGGCGAAGGTGGTCAATGCGCTTGAAAAGCTCAACGAGGAACTGACACCCGAGCAGCCTGAGGGGCAGCAACTGGTTCGAAGCTTTACGATAACCTACAGCTCCAATGCAGACAGTCCAACTTCAGGGCCGAACATGGCGACGGTGAGCGCAGCACTTCTCCCGGCAGGTACGCGCACGACGAGTGTCGGTGCAGTGCTCGACGGGTGGAAGAAAGGCGTAGGCCAGATGCCGGACATGGCCGCCTTCCGGATCACGGACAAGGAGCGCGGTGCAGGTGGAAAGCCGATCGATCTTCTGGTCAAGGGAGCGGACCTCGACGAACTCGCCATCACTTCCCGCGAGTTGCGCAGATTCTTCCGCGGCTTCAACGGTGTACGCGATGTGACCTTCGACCTGCAGCCGGGCAAACCCGAGCTTGTCGTGCGGATCAAGCCCGCTGCGGCGAACCTTCTTGGTGTGACGCCGATCGCGCTTGCCTCAGAATTGCGCTCTGCATTCCGTGGGGACACTGCAGTCAGCTTTGCCGATTCATTTGGCCAAGTTGATGTTGTTGCCCGGCTTTCAGCTAGCGAGCGGCGCGACATTGCAGACGTCCTCGCCTTGCGTGTACCCGGCGCGAATGGTGCGCTGGTCCCGCTTTCTGCCGTCGCGGATGTGACCCAGACCCGCGGCTTCAGCACGATCACTCACGTGGATGGTATCCGTGCCGTTTCGGTTCAGGGAACCATCGACCCCGCGGTCGCCAATTCACGTGAACTGATGGCGGCGATGCGTGCCGACTACCTTCCAGATCTGGCGGCAAAACGCCCCGGCGTGAAGGTTGTCGTGTTGGGAGAGGAAGAGGATACGGCGACCACTGGCGCTTCGCTTGTGCGCTACATGACCGCCGGTGCGCTGGGAGTTTACTTGCTGCTTGCATTCTACATGTCGAGCTTCATCCGGCCCGTGGCGGTGATTGCAGCGGTACCGCTCAGCCTGGTCGGCGTGATGTGGGGACACATGTTGCTCGGGCTGCAGATTTCCTTGCCGAGCCTTGTCGGTCTCGCCACGCTGGCAGGAGTGGTCGTGAACAACTCGATCCTGCTCGACGCCTTCATTGGCGAAAGGCGCGCTGCGGGCGCAAGCATGCTGGAAGCCGGACGCGAAGCAGTGCGCGACAGGTTCCGCGCCATCTTCCTCACCTCGCTGACTACGGTCGTGGGTCTTGGACCGCTTCTTTTTGAACAGAGCACGCAGGCGCAGTTCTTGCGGCCCATCGTTGCGAGCCTCGCCTTCGGCCTCAGCGCTGCAACGATCCTGTCGCTTTTCGTTACGCCTGCAATTTTGCTGATACTGGAAGATTTCGGAGTGCGGCTCATCCGTCATGAAGAGGCCGAAGCTGTCGAATCGTCCTGAATGCCAGGGTTCCGGCAGTGCTGCCCCGGCCCGGGTGTGCAGGCGAACAAAATGCAGTTGCGATTGCCTCACGCATTGGCCTTTGAGCGCAAAGATGTTCTGATGCGGGCATGAAAAGCAGGATAAGTGCATTCTACGACCCGGTTCAGGCCAGGCATGACCCGAAATTCTTTCTTGTACGCGGCAGACCTGCGCAGAGCACGGAGCAGCCGGAAAGGGCGGCGCGCCTCATGCGGGCGCTCGAACGGCTGGACATACCGGTACTGCCGGCCCGCGACTTTGGTGCGGGACCGCGCGCTGCAGTCCATACGCCGGAATATCTCTCCTTTCTGAAATCGGCCCATTCAGAATGGCAGGACCTACCGGGAGAACCGTCGCCAGAAGTCATCGCCAATATTCATCCGCTGCGTCATCCAGCCACCTACCCGAAGAGTATCGTGGGACGCGCAGGCTGGCATATGGCCGATACCGCCTGTCCCATCGGAGAACATACATTCGAGGCAGCCTGTGCGTCTGCCAACACGGCGGTAACGGCTGCCGACATGCTCTTGAACGGAGAACGGCAAGCCTATGCACTTTGCCGTCCGCCTGGCCACCACGCTTTTTCCGACATGGCGGGCGGTTTCTGCTTTCTCAACAATTCAGCCATTGCGGCGCAATTTCTGCGGTCGCAGCACGAGCGGGTAGTGACCCTCGATATCGACGTTCACCACGGCAATGGCACGCAGGGCATATTCTATCGTCGAAACGACGTGCTTGCGGTGTCGATCCATTGCGATCCCGCGCACTACTATCCATTCGTATGGGGGCATGCATGCGAGCGCGGCGAGGGGGATGGAGAAGGATACAATCTGAACATTCCGCTGCCGCCGGATTCGCCGGACGGCGCGTTCCTGCAGGCGCTTGAAACGGCAAAGGCCGCGATCTCGACCTTTGCGCCCACCGCGCTGGTCGTGGCGCTCGGCCTCGATGCCTCCGAACACGATCCGTTAAGGGGGCTGGCGGTTACTACGCCGGGTTTCGAAAAAATAGGCCGTTCGATTGCGTCGCTTGGCCTGCCGACTGTCCATGTTCAGGAGGGCGGCTATCTTTCGGACATTCTTACCGACAATCTGGAAGCCTATCTCAAGGGCGCGCTCGCCTGAGAGGGATTCTCCCTCCGTGGCGGCGCAATTCTCACACAGCGATGGCACCTGGCATGCCGCATGCCAGGCAAAGAGGCCTTGACCGCCTACTTGAGAAGTCGAACCTGTTGCGGAGTGCTGTTCGACGTGGAGCCAATGTCTGCTCCCGAGAAGTTCCAGTTGGCCGAGTTGATTATCATCGTATTCACGACAAGCGTCGTGTTGCTGGCATTTACGTTGGTCGTCGAATTGTAGGTCACGTCGCGGTTTGGCAGGTAGATGAGTCCCTCGAGATGTTCGCCCTTCGAGCCGTTGAAGATGTATTGCCGCTTGTTCGCGTTGTTGGCGGCGTCGCTTGTCTTCTCGAACATCAGGACACCCTTGTAGGCGCCAGCCGAAGGAGCCGTTGCATTCATCGTCAGTCCCCCGTTCACGCGCATTTCACTGCCGGTATCGGGGAAGTAGAAGGTAACTCCCTGCGCATTGATGACCGATCCGTCGTTGATGATCATGGTTCCCTTGATGATGTGCAGTCCGGGCTTGAACGTGATCTGGGACTGCCCGTTAAAGGTTGTCCAGCAATGGACACCGGGATCGAGACTATGGGAACCAGGATTGTAGGCACCCTGCGTAGTGCAATTGGAGGGTACGGAAGGTTCTGTCAACGTACCGGCATAGGGATCGCTTTCCACATTGCATCCGGTTTCGAGGCTGCTGATGTAGCCACCGTTCTTTATGTACTGTGTGCCGTTAACACAGAGTTTCTTAAGGTTCAGACTGGATCCGGAGTTCATGATGAATGCCGGGTTTTGCACGGAATGCACATGAATCTCACAGTTGGGAGCGCTAACATCTGCGCCCGAATTGACCAAAAGGGCCTGATTGTTGTCGCCGAGAACATGGATGCATGCCTTGTTGCCCGCATCCGCGCTGGAACCGAAATAGGCCGCTGCCGAAACGCCAGCCTGAAGCGGACCGGGAATGAAATAGCCGCTGATAAGTAGAGGAACATCCGCCTCTGCCGTTCCGGCGACGGTATTGCCGTCGACGATGGAGAATTCGGACCTTGCCGCCTGCAGGTAGGTGTCACCGAGGGCGATGTGGGCATCGAAATAATCCTGCGCAGCCTGCTTCTTGTGATCGTCGTCACCTGCCTGGGATGCTCCGGCAAGCACCGATGCGTCGATTATCTCCTGAAGCCTTGAAGCGTGCTGATGCTGATTTGAATAGTCCACAGCCACGCCCGCAGCAGTAAAGAGTGCGGCAGCGGCAATGGCGAAAATGGCGGCAAAGTTGCCCGATTCCGAGATCGCGAACCGGCGGGTGAACTTGCGGAGCAAAATGGCTGTCTTCTTCATTGTCTCTCATGTGGGCTAATTCGGACCGGCGGATGAAACCATTGTTTGCTTAACGGAATCACAACTTCCGATTTTCTGCGTGTGCGTTGGTTAACCCGCCCTGAAGGCCGCGCCACCAATTTTAGCGACAGTAGGCAAGCCGGTGCGATGACGTTGATTGCAAGAGCAGTACCGTCTGCCAGAAGCGATCTTGCAAAATTGCGCTGGCAGTCCCGGCCACGGCGAAGTAAACCCGTCCCCATGCAGAAACTGGCTGACATGCTCTACAAAATTACGCTTGCCCTTTGCATTGTCCTGTTTGCGATCATGTTTGCGGGCCAGGTGACGATCGTTCTCATGCGCTACGTCATGCATGTCGGATTTCTGGAACTTCAGGACGCCGTGATCTACTCGTTTTCCTGTCTTGTCGTGCTCACGATCCCGCTTGCCATGCGAAACAACCGGCATGTCCGCGTCGACATCATGCGTAGCGACATGAGCGAACATGCCGCCCGGCGGCTAGACAAGCTCGGGCATGTCATCTTCACGATTCCGGTGTTTGCGCTCATTGCGCGCGACGGATGGCCATTGATCTCCTCTTCCTGGGCGATTGCCGAAGGCTCTCGCGAGACCGGCGGACTGCCGGGTCTGTTCCTGGTCAAGGCAACACTTCTCGTAATGTGTGCACTCATCCTCATCCAGGCAGTTGCCGAACTTATCGCAGGCGGGCGTACTTCGTCCGGTCATGGAGATCCTTCGTGACCGTAGACACCATCTGGGTCATCATCCTTGCGATAAGCCTGCTTGCCGGAATTCTGACCGGCCTGCCGGTGATCTTCGTGATTTCCGGCGTTCCGGTGGTGATCGGGCTGGTGGCTTCGCTCTTCGGCCATTTCGACCTGACCTTCTTTCAGGCAGCACCGCAGCGCATTTTCGGGGTGATGGAAAACCGCCTGCTGATCGCGGTGCCGCTGTTCGTGATGATGGGGGTGCTTCTCGATCGCTCCAGACAGGCAGAGCGGATGCTGACGAACATCAACCGCCTGTTCGGCTCCAGCCGAACCGGTCTGGCGCTGTCGGTCCTGTTCATTTCAACACTGATTGCCGCGTCGACGGGGATCATAGGGGCGACCATCGTTGCGCTCGGGACGATCAGCCTGCCGACCCTGCTCAAGGCTGGCATCGACCGGCGGACGGCGAGCGGTCTCATCTGTGCCAGCGGTACGCTTGGCCAGATAATCCCGCCTTCCATAGTTTTGATATTGCTGGGTGACCAGGTTTCGAACGCGTATATCGAGGCGCAGCAAGAGGCCGGGAATTTCGCGCCGGACACCGTTACAGTTGGCGATTTGTTTGCCGGTGCGCTGCTTCCCGGTCTGCTGCTTGTGCTGCTCTACGGCATCTATGTCGTGTTCCGGCTGCGTTCATCTCCCGGCGAGACCAAGCAGGTAAAGCCAATCGAGCGCCATGAAATCGGCGACCTGCTGAACGGCATTGTGCCCAGCCTCTTGCTGATCTTCTCGGTGCTGGGCTCCATCCTGGTCGGGGTAGCCACACCAACCGAGGCGGCAGGTGTGGGCGTTGCTGGCACCATCCTGATTGCTGCCGGCCAGGTTTCGCCGGTCAGTGCGCGCACTGCCATGGCCACCGGGGCGCTGGCTATACTGATGTTGTTTGCCAGCATTGCGGGCGTGATCCATGTCGATTTCAGCAGTGGCAACCTCGAACCAACGGCGGAAACGATTGTCACGAGCCTGCTCGTGCTTTCCCTGCTGCTGGCGCTTGCTTGGCATGCGTTCGTGATACTGCGAGCCGGGATACTGATGCCTGCGGTCGTGGAAACACTGACAGTTTCGGGAATGATCTTCGGCATCGTCATTGCCGCAAGCATCCTGTCGCTGGTCTTTCGCGGTTTCGAGGGCGACGAACTCGTTGCCCATCTGCTGAACGGCGTTCCAGGCGGTCCTTACGGCATGCTTGCAGCCACCATGCTCGTGATCTTCCTGATGGGGTTCATCCTCGAGTTCGTGGAGATCATCTTCATCGTGATCCCCATCGTCGGGCCGGTAATCCTGCAATCGCCCGATATCAGCCCGGTCTGGTTTGCGGTGATGATCGCGATGAACCTGCAGACGTCCTTCCTGACGCCGCCCTTCGGCTTCGCGCTGTTCTATTTCCGGTCGGTTGCGCCTCCCGACATCACGACGGCGACGATCTATCGCGCCATTTTGCCGTTTGTCATCATACAGCTTGTCGCGATAGGATTTCTGGCAATGGTGCCGTCGCTTGCGACGTGGTTGCCGTCCATGCTTTTCAGCGGCTGATTTCCGGCCGCCCGTCTCCAAAGGAGGATATTTCATGCAACGAAGACATTTTCTGAAGACCGCAGCGGTTTCGATCCCTGCGGCAGCAAGCCTAGCGGCTCCCGCGATTGCCCAAGGCAAGATCGAGTGGAAATTCCCGACGTCATTCCCGGCCAAGGCGCCCGGCGTTGGAACGAATGCGACGAGCTTCGCCCAGCGCGTCGCGGACATGTCGGACGGTCAGCTCACCCTAAAGGTGTTTTCAAGCGGTGAGCTTGTTCCGCCTTTTGGTGTTGAGGATGCGGTGGAGCAGGGTGCTGCGGAGATCGGCCATTCCACGCCATATTATGCAGCCTCCAAGAACTCCGCGCTGCACTTCTTCTCGGCAGTTCCCTTCGGCCTGACGGCCAATGAAACCACTGCATGGCTCAGACATGGCGGCGGTCAGGATATCTGGAACGATATCTACGCCCAGCGCAATCTCGTGCCGTTCTATTCCGGAAACTCCACGGTCCAGGCTGCCGGTTGGTTCAAGAACCCGATCAAGAGCGTGGCCGATCTGTCCGGTCTCAACATGCGAATTGCCGGCCTTGGCGGCGAAGCCATGCGCAAAGTTGGCGTGAACGCGGTTCTTCTCCCGCCTCCGGAAATTTTCCCGGCCTTCCAGTCGGGCGCAATCGATGCTGCCGAGTGGGTAGGCCCGATGCTCGATCAGGCGTTTGGCCTGCAGAAGGTTGCAAAGTACTGCTATGTGCCTGCCTTCCATGAGCCGTCGGCAGGTCTCGAGGTCGTGGTCAACAAGGCGGCCTGGGACAGCCTGCCGAAGAACCTGCAGGCGATTGTCGCCAACGCGGCCGATGCAACGAACACCGAGACACTTTCACAATTCGAATACTTCAATGCGCTCGCCATGAAGCAGTTGAAGGAGCAGGGAGTGGAATTCAACCAGTTCCCCGATGATGTGGTGGAAGCACTCAAGAAGGCATCTGCCGAGGTGATGGCGGAAAATGCCGACGCCAACCCTGATTTCAAGCGGGTGATGGAAAGCTACAACGGCTTCCTGGATATGGCCCGTCCCTACGGTCTGGCAGTCAAGGCGCCCGTGTTTACGCAGCGCGCCTGATACCGCTTTCGCAAATGCAGAAGGCCGGTGCCGGAAGGTGCCGGCCTTTTTGTGTTCCGGGTACTTTTTTCAGCTTGCCTTTTATTGACGGCGCGGGTTTGAGTTCAGGCAATTTTTCCCGTCCGGAGACCCGAAATGCCACTTTCACAGGGCCGCAAGATTCTGGCCATACCTGGTCCCTCTGTCATTCCAGACCGCGTGCTCAATGCCATGCACCGCGCTTCGCCGAACATCTACGAGGGCGAGATCGTCTCCGAGGTCGAGGGCATGATCCCCGATCTGAGGGCCGTTGCACGTACCGAGCATGAAGTGGCGATCTACATCTGCAACGGACATGGTGCCTGGGAAGCCTCTCTCAGAAACGTGGTCAAACCCGGCGACAGGATCCTCGCGATCCAGACCGGGCGGTTCGGCACCAATTGGGGCGTTCTTGCCAGTCAGATGGGTGTGGATGTTCAGAAACTCGACTTCGGAATGCAGTCACCCGCAGATGCGAACAAGCTTGAGGAGGTTCTGCGAGCCGATACCGAGGGCAAAATCAAGGCTGTCACAACGGTTCAGGTGGATACCGCCACATCGGTGAAGAACGACGTGGCCGAGTTGAAGAATGCAATTGTCGCTGCTGGCCACGATGCCCTGTTCATGGTCGATTGCATCGCGTCACTTGGCTGCGACAGGTACGAGATGGATGCCTGGGGCGCCGACGTTACGGTTGCTGCCTGCCAGAAAGGCCTGATGACCCCGCCGGGTCTCGGCTTTGTCTATTTCAACGACAAGGCAAAGAGCTTTCGCAAGCACGCGGTTCCGGGACAATACTGGGACTGGGTACCGCGCGCGGAGCCAGAAATTTTCTATCAGTATTTTGGTGGCACACCGCCCGTAAGCCACCTCTATGGCCTGCGCGAAGCCCTCGACATGCTGGTCCATGAGGAGGGCATTGAGAATGTGTGGAGCCGGCATGAGGCTCTTGCCGGTGCCTACTGGGCTGCCCTGGATGCCTGGGGATCGAAAGGCAGCATGAAGCACAACATTGCAGACCGGGCCTTCCGTACAGTCGCCGTTTCCACCATCGAAACAGCGGAAGACGATGCGCAAAAAATCCGCGACTGGTGCGAAAAAGAAGCGGGTGTGACGCTCGGTATCGGCATCGGTTTCGGAACGCCTTCCTCCGCCGAGGCCAGGCGCCGCTTCCGCATCGGACACATGGGCCACAACAACATTCCGATGATGATGGGCGTTGCCGGTGCCATCGACGCCGCCATGAAAGCGTTGGGTATCGAGCATGGTGAAGGAGCACTCGAGGCTGCCAGCCGCGCATTGGCTGCTTCGGTGAACCGGAATGCCTGACCAGTCCCCGGTTCATGGCTGCCGTGCCAAGTTCCTGCAGGTGATATTTCTCCCTTGACCTTCCAGTGACTGGAAGGGCTACGTTCCTGACACTAGATATTGCCCGTGCCTGTACGCAGGCATGCGAGACAGGAGCGCGAAGATGGACAAGCCGGAAAAAGACGAAGGCTGCTGTGGCGGTCACGGCCACGATTCCAAGTATCAGGGACCTGCGGAAAAGGCGGGTTCTTCTTGCTGCGGCGGACATGATCATCAGACGGACAAACCGGTAGCAAAGGCCGAAGGGTCGTGCTGTGGCGGCGGCGCCAAACATTCGGAGGCGCAGGCGTCTTCCTGCTGCGGCGGTTCGAAACAGGATGCTGCTCCCGAACCATTGCCCACGCCCGAGGAAATTCACAAGGCGGCGACCGTGCCGATGGACGGCAAGGTGAAAGATATCGTCTGCGGGATGACCGTGACGCTGGGCAAGGGCAAGCCATCACTCAAGTACAAGGACGAGGAATACCATTTCTGCAATCCGAAATGCCGCACCAAGTTCGAGGCCGACCCCGTTTTCTATCTCACCGGCCACAACAAGCTGAAGGCGAAGGCGGCACCCAAGAATGCGATCTACACCTGCCCCATGGACCCTGAGATCGTACAGGAAGGTCCCGGTACATGCCCGATCTGCGGCATGGCGCTGGAACCGGCATCCGGCATTTCCGAAGGACCGAACCACGAACTGATCGATTTCACCCGGCGGCTGTGGGTTAGTGCGCTCGCGGCCATTCCGCTGATCCTGCTTACCATGGGCGCCATGATCGGTCTGCCGTTCCGCGAGTGGCTGGGCGAACGCAACGCGCAATTCGTGGAATTGGCACTTGCCACGCCGGTTGTGCTGTGGGCGGCGAAGCCCTTCTTCCAGCGCGGCTGGACATCGCTTGTGACGCGCAATTTCAACATGTGGACGCTGATCATGCTGGGGGTTGGCGCAGCCTACGGATATTCGGTCATTGCGACGCTGGTGCCACAACTGTTCCCTGCCGAGTTCCGCACCGCCGATGGCAGCGTGCCGGTCTATTTCGAGGCATCGGTAGTGATCGTCGCGCTGGTGTTCGTCGGCCAGGTGCTGGAATTGAGGGCGCGCGAACGCACCGGCGATGCCATACGAGCCCTGCTTGACCTCGCTCCCAAGACGGCGCGCCGCATCAATGACGACGGGTCCGAATACGATGCGCCGCTCGACAACATCCTGAGCGGTGACAAGATCAGGGTAAGGCCGGGTGAGAGTGTGCCCGTCGACGGTGTCATTCTGGAAGGTGCCTCCCACGTGGACGAGAGCATGATAACCGGTGAGCCCGTGCCGGTTTCCAAGCAGGAAGGCGATGACGTCACGGGCGGCTCCCTCAACAAGCAGGGCGGCTTCATCATGGAGGCGCGCAAGGTCGGTGAGGAAACCATGCTGTCACGCATCGTGGCCATGGTGGCGAGCGCGCAGCGTTCCCGCGCGCCCGTTCAGGCGTTCGCCGACCGGGTGGCGAACTGGTTCGTTCCATCCGTGGTGCTGGCGTCGATCATCGCATTCGTTGCATGGGCATGGTTCGGGCCCGAACCGGCTCTCGTTTACGCTCTGATATCGGCGGTATCCGTGCTCATCATCGCTTGCCCGTGCGCGCTTGGACTGGCGACGCCGATGTCGGTCATGACGGCAACCGGACGGGGTGCGCAGGCAGGTGTTCTGGTCAAGGAGGCCGAGGCGCTGGAGCGGCTCTCCAAGGTTGACACGATTGTCGTCGACAAGACTGGTACGCTTACACGCGGACAGCCGGAACTGACCGATGTCGTCTCCTTCGGGAAAAGCGGCGAAGCGACGCTGTTGTCGCTCGCGGCAGGCCTTGAGCAGGGATCCGAGCATCCTTTGGCTGAGGCAATTCTCAAGGGCGCTGAAACGCGTGGTGCCAAACCGGTGAAGGTTTCGGGCTTCGAGGCCATTACCGGCAAGGGCGTGAAGGCTAAATCCGGCAAGGATGCCGTGGCACTCGGCAACAGCGCAATGATGGAAGCTGAGGGCATATCCCTCGAAGATGATGACAAGGCGGAGCAACTGCGCGCCCAGGGCAAGACCGTGATGTACCTGGCAAAAGCCGGCAAGCTTGCCGGGCTGCTGGCGGTTGCAGATCCTGTCAAGGAAAACGCCAGGGAAGCGGTCAAGGCGCTGCATGATTACGGACTGCGCATCGTCATGGCGACTGGCGACAACGAGGTGACCGCGCAAGCGGTGGCAAGTGCGCTAGGCCTCGACGAGGTTCGCGCTGGGGTATTGCCCGAAGACAAGAAGGCGCTGGTTGACGAACTGAAATCGCAGGGACGCGTGGTGGCAATGGCCGGTGACGGTGTCAACGATGCGCCTGCGCTTGCTTCCGCCGATGTGGGCATTGCCATGGGTACGGGCGCAGACGTCGCGGTCGAGAGCGCTGGTATCACCCTTTTGAAGGGAGACATCTCCGGCATTGCCAAGGCACGGCATCTTGCCGATGCGACGATCCGCAACATCAAGCAGAACCTGATGTTCGCCTTTGGGTACAACATGCTGGGCGTGCCGATTGCCGCTGGCATTCTCTATCCGGTCACCGGCACCCTGCTTTCACCGATGATCGCGGCGGCGGCAATGAGCCTGTCCTCGGTCTCTGTCATATCCAACGCACTGCGCCTGCGCCGTCTGAAACTGTGAGGTGAACCATGAATATTGGTGATGCTGCCAGCCATTCCGGATTGCCACCGAAAACGATCCGGTACTACGAGGAGATTTCTCTTCTAAAGCCGGGGCGCCTGCCGAACGGCTACCGGGACTATTCGCAAAACGATGTGCACCGGTTGAAGTTTCTGCAGCGGGCGCGTGGCCTGGGCTTTTCGATCGATGAATGCAGAAACCTGTTGTCACTCTACGATGATGATCATCGCGCGAGTGCGGACGTGAAGGCCATGGCCGTCGAGAAGATCGGCGAGATCGATGCGAAGATTGCCGAACTGCAGTCTCTTCGCGACACGCTGGGCCGGTTGGCCAAGAGTTGCCATGGCGACAACCGGCCAGACTGTCCGATCATCGATGATCTGGCGGGAAACTGATCTGAAATCAAGCATCCTGCCTGGAGGGGACATCAATGAGGAACGTACTGTTGGCGGTGGTTCTTGCCGTGGCCGCCGGTGTTGTCTGGTGGTTCGCCATTCGCGAGGATGGCAGCGAAGCAATTGCCGGTGAGCCCATTGTGGAAGTAAAGGTGCCAGCCCTGGAGGGCGCGGCCGGGGATGGCGCACAGATTTTTGCTGCAAACTGTGCGCAATGCCATGGCGAGAATGCGTCAGGCCGCAACGGTTTTGGTCCGCCGCTTGTTCATGTTATCTATGAGCCGAACCATCATGGGGATCTTGCGTTCCATTTGGCGGTGAAACAGGGCGTGCGTGCACATCACTGGCCATTCGGGAACATGGCTCCCGTGCCGGGTGTGGGAGAGGATGACGTCAACAAGATCATCGCCTATGTGCGCACTCTCCAGCGGGCGAACGGAATCAACTAGGATCATGGAATGAAGAGACCAGTTACGTTCGCGGCCTTGATATTGGTCGCGGCGTCGTTTTCAGCCTTTGCCCATATGGGCGCAACCGGCATCGTCAAGCAGCGCATGGAAACGATGAAGGAAATGAAGTCCGCCATGGCTGAAATCGGCGCAATGGTGAAGAAGGAAAGACCGTTCGACGCCAGTGTGGTGGCAAAAGCAGGCAAATCACTTGCCAGGGACGCGTCACGGATTTCCGGCCAGTTTCCGAACACGAAGGAAAGCAGGCAAAAGGTTTCCGAGGCCACGGAACGCGTCTGGGAGGAAATGCCGCGTTTCAAGGCGTTGGCGGTGGACCTGGAGAAAAAGGCAAAGGCATTGTCGAAAGCCGATAGCGCTGCTTCCATGAAAGTGAGTTTCATGGAAGTCGGCAAGGCGTGTTCTGCATGCCATGAGGACTTCAGGCGCAAGAGAAACTGACTCGTTTGCCGAGAGTTCCGATTGGCGTTGCCGGGAAACGGGATTTCGGCAAGTATTGGCCCATGCATGAACTTCTCGATGCGCGCCAGATGAGTGAGGCCGACAGGCTGACGATCGAAGGCGGCTTACCCGGTATCGATCTGATGGAGGCTGCGGGCAAGGCGGTTGCCCGTCAGGCTATGGTCATGACCCCTGCAGGTGGAACTGTGCTCGTTGCCTGCGGCACTGGCAACAATGGCGGCGACGGGTTCGTGGTGGCGCGCCATCTCGCTGCTGCCGGGTATAGGGTCACCGTGCGCCTGCTTGGTGATGTAGGCCGGATCAAGGGCGATGCGCTCATCGCGTTTCAGGCATGGCAAGGTACAACGGAAGCCGCAACCAATTCCGGCTGGAAATGCGATCTCGTGGTCGATGCCCTGTTCGGGGCGGGGCTGGACAGGCCGCTTGAAGGCGAGGCGGGCCGGATCGTTGATGCAATCAACAGGTCGGGCAGTCCCGTACTCGCGGTCGATCTGCCCAGCGGGTTGAACGGCATGACCGGTGCCGCGGACGGCCCGGTTGTCGAGGCCGATGCCACCGTCACCTTCTTCAGGAAGAAGCCCGCACATCTGCTTTTGCCCGGACGGCTATTGTGCGGGAAGCTGGTGTTTGCCCAGATCGGTATCGACGCTTCGGTTCTTGCCGAAATCAAACCCTCGGTCTTCGAAAATCTCCCCCAACTCTGGCGCAAGGATTTTCCGACCCCCAACAGCGACGGACACAAGTATGCTCGCGGTCATGCGCTGGTGCTTTCTGGCGGAATGACATCTACGGGCGCTGCGCGGCTTGCGGCGGGGGCTGCGCTCAGGGCAGGGGCGGGGCTTGTCACGCTGGCAAGTCCGGGAAACGCGCTTGCGGTCAATGCCGCGCATCTGACCTCCGCCATGCTGAAGCGCGCGGATGATGCCGGCTCCATTGCGGAGATTCTTGCAGACAAGCGCTTCAATGCCATCGTGGCGGGACCCGCGCTTGGAACCGATGCAACAGCGCGTGAAAAAGTCGAGGCGGTTGTGATGGCAAGGCGCAGAACAGTTCTGGATGCCGACGCACTGACCGTGTTTGCAAATGAGCCGGGTGAGCTCTTCGAACTTCTGAAGCGCGACGGTCAGGAGACGGTGCTTACACCGCACGAAGGCGAGTTTGCCCGGTTGTTCGGCAGTATTTCGAGCGATGTTTCGAAAATCGATCGTGCCCGGGAAGCTGCACGCATCAGTGGCGCAGTCGTGATCCTCAAGGGGGCGGATACCGTGATTGCCGCTCCGGATGGCCGTGCTGCGATCAACACGAATGCACCGCCCTGGCTTGCGACGGCGGGATCGGGTGATGTGCTGGCCGGTATCGCCGGCGGTCTTTTGGCGCAGTCAATGCCCGCCTTTGAGGCGGCATGCGCGGCGGTATGGCTTCACGGGGAAGCGGCAAACAGGTGTGGCAGGGGGCTAGTTTCATCCGATCTGGATGAGGGGCTGCGGCAAATTCTGCGAGAAATGGCCTGAAATCGCGCATTGCGCGAAACGATAGCCGCTATCTGAACTTTGCTGCCTCTTGCATCTGGTAAATAGCCAATTCAACTTCTAAAGTGGCTTTTGTGCACTGCGGTATTGCTGTGCCGAAAGACAGACCCGGATACCTTCGAGGGGAGCTTCCATGAGGGAAATAAGGAAAATCCTTGTTGCCAACCGCGGCGAGATTGCCATTCGCGTGCTGCGCGCAGCCAACGAACTGGGCAAGAAGACAGTAGCGATCTATGCCGAGGAAGACCGTTTGGGCCTGCACAGGTTCAAGGCGGACGAAGCCTATCTGGTTGGTGAAGGTCTTGGGCCGATCAAGGCCTACCTCTCGATTCCCGATATCATCCGCATCGCCAAGAAGTGCGGTGCCGATGCAATTCATCCGGGATACGGCCTGCTTTCGGAAAATCCCGATTTCGTGGATGCCTGCGACGAGGCGGGTATTGTCTTCATCGGTCCGAAGGCGAAGACCATGCGCGAACTGGGCGACAAGGCCTCTGCCCGCCGCGTGGCCATCGAAGCCGGTGTTCCTGTCGTTCCGGCAACGGAAGTTCTGCCCGATGACATGGCAGAAGTGCGCAGGATGGCAGACGAAGTTGGCTATCCGTTCATGCTCAAGGCATCCTGGGGCGGTGGCGGCCGCGGCATGCGGCCGATCATGGGGCCTGACGAATTGGAACAGAAGGTGCTGGAGGGACGCCGCGAGGCGGAAGCTGCCTTTGGCAATGGCGAAGGCTATCTGGAGAAACTGGTCCTCAATGCGCGCCACGTAGAAGTGCAGATTCTCGGCGACCGGCACGGCAAGATCTATCACCTGTGGGAGCGCGATTGCTCCGTGCAGCGCCGCAACCAGAAGGTCGTGGAGCGCGCGCCCGCGCCCTATCTCACGCAGGAACAGCGGGAGCATCTTTGCGATCTCGGCCTGAAAATCTGCCAGCACGTGAACTACGAGTGCGCAGGCACTGTCGAATTCCTGATGGACATCGATTCGGGCGATTTCTACTTCATCGAGGTCAACCCGCGCATTCAGGTCGAGCACACGGTCACCGAGGAAGTCACCGGCATTGATATCGTTCGTGCGCAGATACTGATCTGTGAAGGCAAGACGATCGAGGAGGCGACCGGTGCAGCAAGCCAGTCGGATGTGGAACTGAACGGCCACGCCCTGCAGTGCCGCATTACGACCGAGGATCCGCAGAACAACTTCGTTCCCGACTATGGCCGCATCACCGCCTACCGCTCGGCTACCGGCATGGGCATTCGCCTCGACGGCGGTACTGCCTATTCCGGTGCGGTGATAACGCGCTACTACGACTCGCTCCTGGTGAAGGTTACCGCATGGGCACCAACGCCCGAGATGGCGATTGCCCGCATGGACCGCAGCCTTAGGGAATTTCGCATTCGCGGGGTCAACACGAACATCGCCTTCGTGGAGAACCTGCTCAAGCATCCGACCTTCCTGAACAACAAGTACACGACGAAGTTCATCGACACGACGCCGGAACTGTTCGAGTTCAAGAAGCGGCGGGACCGGGCAACCAAGATCCTGACCTATATCGCCGACATCACCGTAAACGGTCACACCGAGACGGCTGGCAAACCGAGGCCTGACTTCAGTGCGCGCACCATTCGTGCGCCCGAACTTGCAGCGAGCAGTCCGCCAAAGGGCACGCGCAACCTTCTCGACGAGAAGGGGCCGGAAGGTGTCGTGAAATGGCTGCTTGAGCAGGACAGGCTGCTCATCACCGACACGACGATGCGCGATGGCCACCAGTCGTTGCTGGCAACGCGCATGCGTTCCACCGACATGATCAACGTGGCGGAGGCATATGCCCACAATCTGCCGGAACTGTTTTCGATGGAATGCTGGGGTGGCGCAACGTTCGACGTGGCCTACCGCTTCCTGCAGGAATGCCCGTGGCAGCGGTTGCGCGACCTTCGTGCCCGCATGCCCAACATCCTGACGCAGATGCTTCTGCGCGCGTCCAACGGTGTCGGCTACACGAACTATCCCGACAACGTCGTGGCCAAGTTTGTCGATCAGGCCGCCAAGAGCGGTATCGATGTCTTCCGCGTCTTCGATTCCCTCAACTGGGTCGAGAACATGAAAGTCGCCATCGAGGCTGTCCGCGATACGGGCAAGATCTGCGAGGCGGCGATCTGCTACACCGGTGATATTCTCGATCCTTCGCGCTCGAAGTACGACCTCAAATACTATGTCGGAATGGCGAAGGAACTGCAGAAGGCCGGAACCCACATCCTTGGCCTGAAAGACATGGCGGGCCTGCTGAAGCCTTCGTCTGCAACGATCCTGATCAAGGCTCTCAAGGAAGAAACCGGGCTGCCGATCCACTTCCACACGCACGACACGTCCGGGATTGCAGCCGCGACCATCCTGGCGGCGTCGGATGCCGGGGCCGACATCTGCGATGCCGCGATGGACGCACTTTCCGGCAACACCTCGCAGCCCTGTCTCGGCTCGGTGGTCGAAGCACTGCGGAACACGCCGCGGGATACGGGGCTCGATATCCAGCGCATTCGCGAGATTTCCGATTACTGGGATGCTGTGCGCCACCAGTACTCGGCCTTCGAGGCCGGTCTGCAGGCGCCCGCCTCCGAGGTCTATCTCCACGAAATGCCGGGTGGCCAGTTCACCAACCTCAAGGCGCAGGCCCGTTCAATGGGACTGGAAGAGCGCTGGCACGAGGTCGCCCACGCCTATGCCGATGCCAACATGATGTTTGGCGATATCGTCAAGGTCACGCCCTCATCCAAGGTGGTGGGCGACATGGCGCTCATGATGGTTGCGCAGGGGTTGTCGAGGGCGGACGTTGAAGACCCCTCGCGGGATATTTCCTTCCCCGATTCAGTTGCCGACATGCTCTACGGCAATCTGGGCCAGCCGCCCGGCGGATGGCCGGAGGCGCTTCAGAAGAAGGTTCTGAAGGATCGTGAGCCGATCACGGTGCGCCCCGGCTCGATCATGGAGCCGGTGGACATCGAGGCCACACGGGCAAAACTCCAGGAAGAACTGGAAGGCTTCAAGATCGATGACGAGGATCTCTGCGGCTACCTGATGTATCCGAAGGTATTCCTGGACTACATGGGCCGTCACCGCGTCTACGGGCCGGTTCGCACCCTGCCAACGTCGGTATTCTTCTACGGAATGCAATCGGGCGAGGAGATTTCGGTCGAGATCGATCCCGGCAAGACGCTGGAGGTGCGGCTGATCGCAATTGGCGAGACGAGCGACGAGGGCGATGTAAAGGTATTCTTCGAACTCAACGGGCAGCCGCGAAACGTGCGCGTCCCCGACCGTTCGAAGGCTGCGACCGCACTTCGCCGCCGCAAGGCAGAGGATGGCAACGAGGCACAAGTCGGTGCGCCGATGCCCGGCACCATTGCCACAGTCGGCGTGGAAGCAGGCAAGGAAGTGGCGCGTGGCGATGTCCTCTTCACCATCGAGGCCATGAAGATGGAAACCGCGATCCATGCCGAACGTGCGGGCAAGGTTGCTGCGATTCATGTCTCTCCGGGACAGGGAGTGGATGCCAAGGACCTGCTGCTCGAATTCGAGGCATAGGGCCAGCATGAGTCCGGCGAGCCTTCCGCAAAGGATACTTGCCAAGAGCGAAAAAAGGGTATTGCATTGCGGGTGAAACCGCTCCGGGGGCATGATGGCATCTGAAGCCAGGTCCGGCAAAGGACACGCGGCGATTATCGGCGCCGGAATTGTTGGCGTTTCAACCGCGATCTGGCTGCAGCGCGCAGGCTGGAAGGTAACGCTCTTCGACGGGAAGGGCATTGGCGAGGCGACAAGCTTCGGCAACGGTGGCGTTCTGGCTTCCTGTGCAGTCGTGCCCGTGACCGGTCCAGGCCTCTGGGCCAAGGCTCCGGCGATGCTGTTTTCTTCCGGTCAGCCGCTTTTCATGAAATGGGGATACCTGCCAAGGCTTGCTCCATGGCTCATGAAATACATGCGCCATTGCAATGCGGCCGACACGCGCCGCATCGCGGCCGCGCTGGCGCCTATCATCTCCGACAGCCTGGCGGACCACGAGGCGCTTGCCCGGGGTACGGTTGCCGAGAAATACCTCCATCCTTCCGACTACGTCTATGTCTACAACGACCGCAGCGAGTTCGAGAGCGAGGCATTTTCCTGGTCGATACGCTCCGAATACGGATTTCAATGGGACGAGTTGAGCGGGCCGTCGCTCAGGGTCTACCTTCCTCAACTGGCAAAACGTGATTCCTTTGGCATCAGGCTGAAGAATCACGGACGGATCTCGGATCCCGGCGCCTATGTGAAAGCGCTTGCAGAGCACGTGATCTCGCAGGGCGGCGAGTTCGTACAGACCGATGTTTCGGATATCGAGATTTCGAATGGTGAGGTTACAGGTATCGTCACGACACACGGTCTGCAGAAGTTCGACAAGGTTGTTCTGAATGCGGGCGTCTGGTCGGCAAAGCTCATGAAGCGGCTGGGTATCGACGTGCCGCTCGAGAGCGAGCGCGGCTACCACATGGAATTGTGGGACCCGTCGGAAACCGTGCCTGCGCCACTGATGATCTCCGCCGGAAAATTCGTGGTCACGCCGATGGACGGACGCATCCGTCTCGCTGGCATTCTCGAATTCGGTGGTCTGGATGCCGCTCCTTCCGAGGCCCCCTACAGGTTGCTGGAGAAAAAATTCCGGGATGCCTTTCCAAAGATTTCGTGGAAGCAGACGACGCGCTGGATGGGACACCGGCCTGCAACCAGCGATTCCATTCCGGTAATCGGGGAGTTGCCGGGGGCGAAGGGTGTTTTTGCCGGCTTCGGGCATCATCATGTCGGGCTGACCGGTGGTCCCGCTACTGGCAGGCTGTTGTCGCAAATCATCGATGGTGCCAAGCCCAATATTGACCTTGAGCCCTACAGCCCATTACGCTTCAAATAGACGACAACAGAAAGATCCGGTAACGGCCGGGAAAGGGAGAACGTCATGAAGAAAATCGTTGGTGCATTTGCCACCGCTGCAATGCTGTCCGTGTCGGCAAATGCCGCGCTGGCAGAGAAATGGGATATGCCGCTGGCCTATGCCGCGACAAACTATCATTCCGAAAATGCTGCTGAATTCGCCAAGTGCGTGACCGACAAGACCGGCGGCAAGCTGGAGATCGTCACCCATCCCGGCGGCTCGCTGTTTGGCGGCAACGATATCAAGCGCGCCGTGATGACCGGCCAGGCCAATATCGGCGAGCGCCTGATCTCCGCGCACGCCAACGAAAATCCGATCTACGGCGTGGATTCCATCCCGTTCCTGGCAACCTCCTTCGATGACTCCGAGAAGCTGTGGCGTGCCGCAGGCGACAAGGTTCAGGCAGCGCTTGATGCCGACAATCTCGTCTATGTCTATGCCGTTCCGTGGCCGCCCCAGGGGCTCTACGCCAAGAACGAGGTCAACTCCGTTGCCGATCTCAAGGGCGTGAAATTCCGCGCCTACAATTCGGCAACCGCGCGCATTGCGGAACTTGCAGGCATGGTTCCGGTTCAGATCGAGGCCGCCGAACTTTCGCAGGCGCTGGCAACCGGCGTGGCGGAAGCCTTCGTCTCTTCCGGCTCAACCGGCTATGACCGCAAGGTTTGGGAGCAGCTCAAGTACTTCTACGACGTCCAGGCCTGGCTGCCGCGCAATGTGGTGTTCGTCAACAAGGACGCATGGTCGGCGCTTGAACCCGATGCCCAGGGTGCAGTGATGGATTGCGGCCAGGAAGCCGCTGCACGCGGTCTGGCAAAGGCCAAGGAACTGACTGACTTCTACATCAAGGGGCTCGCGGAAAATGGCATGACAACCGCTGCACCATCCGACACGCTCAAGAGCGAACTTCAGGCTTTCGGAAAAACGATGACCGATGAATGGCTCGCGCAGGCGGGCGATGCCGGCAAGGCGGTCATCGACGCCTACAACCAGTGATCGTCGAAGCCATGAGATGAAATGCATGCGGCCCGGCCTTGCATGGCGCGGGCCGCTGCAGTCTCTGGAGCAAGCCGACGTCACCAGCGCGCGAGGGGGAAGAATGAGGGCAATCCGGAGCTTTCTGGACGGACTGTACAGAGTGAGTGCATTCCTTGCTGCGGCATGCCTGATGGCAATCCTTGCCGTCATCGTATTGCAAATGGGAGCGCGCTGGTTCGGGATCGCCTTTCCGGGTTCGTCTGAATATGCCGGCTACCTGATGGCGGCGGCCTCGTTCCTGGCATTTGCCCATGCACTGAATTCCGGTTCCCATATCAGGGTCAGCCTGCTCTTGACCGCGCTTGGCCGTCACCGGTTCTGGGGGGAATTGTGGGCCTATTCAATCGGCAGTGCCGCCAGCGCCTACATGGCCTGGTATGCGGTCAAGATGGTGCGGGTGAGCCTCAGGTTCCACGACGTGAGCCAGGGGCAGGACGCGACACCGCTATGGATCGTGCAACTGCCCGTGGCTTTTGGCGCGATCCTGCTCGCCATTGCATTCATAGACAATCTGATCAGCATTGTTGCAACCGGATCGGACAATATCCGTCACCAAGTCGTCGAGGGAGCACATGGCGACGACGCTGAGATCCTCGGCAGGACGGAGGGCTGAACGATGGAGCAATTCTATGCCATAGGCATTTTCCTGTTCGTCCTGTTCCTGTTGCTCGGCACTGGCGTCTGGGTCGGGTTGGCGCTGCTCGGCGTGGCATTCGTGGGCATGGAACTCTTCACCACACGCCCGGCGGGCGATGCCATGATGACGGTGATCTGGCGTTCCTCCTCTTCGTGGACGCTGACGGCCCTGCCGCTGTTCATCTGGATGGGTGAAATCCTGTTCCGGACGCGATTGTCGGAGGACATGTTCCGCGGGCTTTCGCCCTGGATGGCGAAACTGCCGGGTGGCCTGATCCATACCAATATCGTCGGCAGTACGGTATTTGCCGCGGTTTCCGGCTCGTCCGCCGCTACGCTGACCACGGTCGGCAAGATGTCGATCCCGGAACTGCGCCGACGCAATTATCCCGAGCACATGATCATCGGCACGCTGGCAGGGGCTGCGACGCTTGGCCTGATGATACCGCCATCGCTCACGCTCATCGTCTATGGCGTCACCATCAATGAATCGATCACCAAGCTGTTCATGGCCGGCATACTGCCGGGACTGGTGCTGGCCCTGATGTTCATGGCCTATGCCGCCATACGCTCCAAGCTTTCGCGGGACTACAATCCCGTCATGGACCCGCCGATGACATTTGGCGAGCGTATCGCCAATTCGCGGTTTCTGATACCGGTGCTGTTGCTGATCACGCTTGTAATAGGTTCCATGTACCTGGGAGTGGCGACGGCCACCGAGGCTGCCGCTTTCGGCGTCATTGGTGCGCTGGTACTGGCCGCATTCCAGCGGTCACTGACATGGCAGAGCTTCGGTGAAAGCCTTATGGGCGCCACGCGGACCTCTGCTATGATCGCGCTGATCCTTGCCGGGGCGGCCTTTCTTTCCCTGTCGATGGGGTTCACGGGACTGCCGCGCGCGCTGGCAGAGTGGATCGGCTCGCTGCAATTGACGCGGTTCGAACTGCTGATGGCGCTGCTCGTCTTCTACATCGTAATAGGCTGCTTCCTGGACGGCATATCCTCCGTGGTACTTACCATAGCAGTGGTGGAGCCGATGATACGGGCCGCGAACATCGACATCATCTGGTTCGGCATATTCATTGTCGTTGTCGTGGAAATGGCACAAATCACGCCGCCGATCGGGTTCAACCTGTTCGTTCTGCAGGGCATGACGGGCCATGAGATGAACTACATCGCCCGCGCCGCATTGCCGCTCTTTGCGATAATGGTTGTGATGGTGTTCGTGCTGATCGCCTTTCCGGATCTCGCAACCTGGCTGCCAGAGAACATGCGGTCCAGCCCTGGCGGTTGAACCGTTTTCATGAGGTTCGCATTTGGCTCCACCACCAGGCGCAAAGTTGCTTGCGTTTTGAAATCCGATACCCGAAGGATGCGCGATGACCATCGACACGATCCTCCAGGTGATATCCCATTATCCGGCATGGCAGTGGCTGGCAGCGGCGCTGGCGATAACGGCGGCAACCTGCGTTCAATACGGTTTGGGAATAGCTTTCGGCCTGATAGCCGGGCCGCTGCTAGCACTTGTCAGCATTGATTTCGTGCCTGCGCCTGTGCTGCTTCTGACATGCGTGACCGCGACCAGTTCACTGATCTCGGAGCGCCATCTCGTAAACTGGCGCCAGGCGCGGACCGGCATCGGGGGCCGCATTGCAGGCGCGATCATTGCCGCCATGGTGCTGGGCATGATCCCCTCCGAGAAAGCCTTCATGCTCCTCTTCGGACTCACCATCGCCGGTGCGGTTCTGGTCTCGGTTTCCGGCATCTCGGTGCCGTTCAGCCTTCCTTCCATTGCGGCAGCCGGATCCGTTTCCGGGTTCACCGCGACCATTACAGGTGTTGGCGGGCCGCCGATGGCAATCGTCTACCAGCACCAGAAGGCGGCCACGGCACGACCCACGCTGCAGGCATTCTTTGCCTTCGGCAGCGCGCTGAGTTTCATCATCCTGTTTCTTTCCGGCCATGTGGGAGTGAAGGACATCGTGATTACCGCGATGCTGCTGCCAGCCTTTGCGGCCGGCTTCCTGATTGGTCCATTCGTGCGGCCACTGTTTGACCGCAACTTCCGCAAGTTTCTCCTGGCGCTTGCCGCGGCTTCCGCAGCAATGCTGATCTGGCGCGGACTGTTCTCCTGAGGTTGACAGGCGCCTGGCCATGGGCTCGTTTCAGAGGGGGAGATTCGAAGGCAGATGAAGGCAACCATCTTTGGCATGAACGAGGCGATTGCGGGATTTGCAGCCCGCCTCCTGCTGCATGGCTGGACGGTTCATGTGTGCAATGCATCTGCCAAGGACCGCGAACTTCTGGCCATCATACATTCGATGGCGCGCCGTTCGCTTCCAGCGCTGCGCGACTTTTCGATCCCGGTTGAGGGTGAGCTTGTGCTTGAAGAGGGCAGCAGCGTCGAACCGTGCGATCTTGTTCTTTGCGCCGCCGGGGCTAGTGCGCGCGGTTTCGACGCTTCTCCCGGCAGGGATATCCCGGTTGCCGTGGTCTGTGACGCGGACCTGCGGGTAGAGGCGGCGTCGCCAATTACCGTGCACGTGATGAAGCCGTCATACCTTCTGCCGCTGGCAGAAGTCTGCGGGGCGGGAAACAAGGCCGGGACTGTTGCACGCTTTCTCGAAATGGCTGGCATGAAGGCAGTTGAGACAGGTGCGAATGGGCCGTACCTCAACCGCATCCTCATGCACGGGGGGGCCGATGAAGTTCCCGCGCAGCTCCTGAACGATATGCTCATGCATGGACCAGGATTGGCCTTGGCGGCACGGGGCGCGGCAGACCCTGCCGAGCCGCGCTCGCGCGATGATGCCCTGGTTGCGGTTCTGCGTGCCTTGAAGAATCGCGATACCGGTGCAGGTCACGTGCTCAGGGCCAATGATACGCGCCCGCCGCTACCGGAAGACTGGTCGCAGCCTCTCAAGACGCTGGAACGGGTAATCCCGATCGACTGGACCGACTACAACGGGCACATGAATGAAAGCCGCTACGGACATGTGTTTTCCGATGCGGGCGACACGGTCATGATGATGGTAGGTGCGGATCAGGCCTATATCGATGCGGGCCGCTCCTATTTCACCGTCTACAACAACATCACTTACCTGGCCGAGACCAATGCCGGAGACGCCATCGAGGTTCGAACCCAGGTCCTGCAGGCTGAAGGCAAGAAGTTGAGGATGCATCACGAGATGCGGCATTTGGATGGCCGCCTGCTTGCAACCTGCACCCAGTTGCTGATCCATGTTTCACTTGAAACCCGCCGGTCCTGCGAACCGGAATCGCAAGTACTCGAGAAACTCGAACGCATGCAGGAGATGCAGTCTCGCTTGCCAAGACCGGACAGCCTGAAGGAGTGACGGCGGGTATGGCAGGAACGAGGATACGCGAAACCGATCTCTATCAGCCGGTGAAGACCCTGCTTGAAAGCCAGGGATATGAGGTCAAGGGCGAGGTGGCATCTGCCGATATCGTCGCCGTGCGCGGCGAAGAGGAGCCGGTAATCGTCGAGTTGAAGACCGGATTCACGCTCGCCCTTTTCCACCAGGCAGTGGAGCGGATGAAACTATCTGACTGCGTTTACATTGCGGCACCGCGCGGCAAGGGGCGAGCATTCCTGAAGGCGCTTGCCGCCAACAAGCTGCTGTGCCGCAGGCTTGGCCTCGGCTTGATCACGGTCCGGCTGGAGGATGGCCTGAGCGAGATCCATCTTGATCCTGCTCCCTATCAGCCTCGCCAGTCCAAGGCCAAGCGGGAGCGCCTGTTGAGGGAATTTCAGCGCCGCGTGGGAGATCCCAATACCGGCGGTTCGACCGGCGTTACCATCATGACCGCCTACCGGCAGGACGCGATCCGATTGCTGCATCACCTTGGCGAGAACGGCCCTTGCAAGGCGTCGGACGCAGCAAAGGCAACCGGCGTGGAAAAAGCCCGCAATATCATGGCTGACGATCACTATGGCTGGTTCGAGCGGGTCGAGCGCGGAATTTACGGTGTCACGCCGAAGGGGATCGATGCCATCGCGCTTTATTCCGAAGCCAATCAGAGCTGATAGTGCAACCAGATGCTGGCAGGCACGTTCAAGCCATGCGATGGTGCGGCAATTGCCAGGAAAGTGTGAGGAAAACGCATGCAGGCCCGCGAATCTCTCGAAAAAATCTGGTGGGCCGGTGTGCGCCGGGTAAGCGGATACGAATCCGTTGCGCAGGCACTTGCCGGAACAGAACCCGGTACGTTCACCCATGTTGCAGCGGTCGGAAAGGCAGCTTCGCCGATGTTGCGGGCGGCCCTTGACGCCAACGGCTTCGATACGCCGGCATTGCTTGTCACCAAGCACGGGCACGCTGAGCCGGAGCTTCAAGGCGGGAACCTCGCCATCATTGAATCAGCCCATCCGGTACCCGACGAAAACACGTTGCGTGCGGGAGAGGCACTGATCGACTTCGTGTCGGGATCCGGGACCAATGCGCGCTTGCTTCTGCTTGTGTCGGGCGGTGCCTCGGCGCTGGCAGAGGCGCTACCGAGCGGCATGACACTTGATGACTTGCAGTCGATGAATCGCAGAATGCTGGCCGAAGGGCTCGACATTCACGCCATCAATGCAAGGCGCAAGGAAGTCTCTCGCATCAAGGGCGGCAAGCTTCTCGCACGGTTCCCGGGCACAAGTGCGAAGGTGTTGCTTATTTCCGACGTCGAGGGAGACGACGTCGCGGTCATTGGTTCGGGTATCGGCGAAATTCCCGCGACACGGCGGCACGAGAACTTCGATGCGGAAATCGTGGCGTCGAATGCCATTGCGCGCGATGCATGCGAACGCGAAGCCAGCGATCTGGGGCTGGAGGTTATCGTCAATACCGAGAACCTCTATGGCGATGTGTTCAAGCTGGCAGCCGAACTGGCGAAGACCGTGCTTCCCGGTGCGCCTGGTCTCTACATTTTCGGTGGCGAACCGGTAACCGTTTTGCCCGACAATCCGGGGGAGGGCGGGCGCAACCAGGCCCTGGCGGCGGCATTTGCCCGTGAAATTGCGGGGACGCCCGGTCTGGCGGCGCTGGCTGCCGGGACGGACGGTACCGATGGTCCGACAGGTTCGGCTGGGGGATTCGTAACAGGAGAAAGCTGGAACGAAACTCCCGGAGGAGATGATGCACTGGCGGCCGCAGACAGCGGCAACTGGTTGAGACGCGCGGATGGCCTGTTCGTGACCGGGCCAACCGGTACCAACGTCATGGATATCATGTTGGTTCTCAAGTCAGGCTAGAGCAATTTCGATTTTGGCGGAATCGGCGAAATCTGATTGCGCAAATGCGGGAATGAAAACGCCGGCCCTGGGTTTCCAGGGCCGGCGTCACAGTTTCAGGTGATCCTGCAGGGATCCGATCAGAAGCTCAGCGAGACATCCTTGTGATGGGAACTGCACGCTGCAACCGACAGCGCCACGTTGCGCGGCATGCGGTCGAGTGTCCGAATGCCGATCGTGTCGCGGATGAGGCCTTCATAGGCTTCCATCTGCGGCAGCAGGCCGGCAGTTTTTTCGCGCCATGCCTTTTGCTCGTCAAAGAGGGAAACCGCAGCGTCAAGCGCCTTGCCTGCTTTCGCAGCATCCGGTTTGGAGGCGGCAAGAGCTTTCTCGGCCTTGCCCAGTTCCGAGCGGATTTTCGACGAGCCGTCGATATCCTTGAACTTCTCGGCCACGGCATCCACCTCGGCGGCAAGTTCCTCGGGAGCTGCCGTGCCAAGCTTCGCCTGCAGACCTTTCAGTTCTCCCTCCATCGCAAGCATGGGTTCGCTTGCCCTGAGCGCTGTGACAACCTTGTTGATGTCGCCATAGGCAGAGTCGGAGTTGCGGCGATACAGGTTGAGGGCCTTGTCCCGCTCCTTGATCAGTGTGCTGTAGGCCGTATAGGTCTCTTTCCAGCTTTCCGGGATTTCGCCTGAAAGTGCAGCCTTTTCGGCCTCAAGCTCGGCGACCTGTGCCAGCTTCGTTTCGCGCAGGGCTGCGTTCTCCTCACCCTGAAGCCTGCCCGCTTCACGCTTGAGGTCCTCAACGCGCTGATCGATCTTGAGGATGCTGGCCTCGATATCGCGTACCTGGTCGTGCAGCGGACGATATGCCGGTGAAGCCTCGTCGATCTGGCGATCAACGACGTGGGCAGCCTCCAGCATGGCCGGAGCCTTTGCCGCACCTTCCACGCCCTTGGTCCAGGCGCTTGCGAGATCCTTGGGCAGCGCCGAGATATCGATTGCTGCTGCGGTATCGTTTGCGGCCTTGAGTTCATTGCCGTTGGCCTCGAATTCGCCCGAGACATATTCCTCCAGGCAGGCCTGGAGTTTCGGGTTCCGCGGCGGCGGAGCCGTGTCGGACAGGAAGGAAACGCGCGCGGGCAGGTAGTTTGCCAGCGGCGGATAGTAGCCGACGATTCCAAGCGCCACCAATTGAAGAAGAATGAAGGCGATGACGCCCTTGTAGATCTGGAGCGTCTTGACCGCAGCCGGCGCGACACCGCGCAGATAGAAGAGCGCGAAGCCGAAGGGCGGTGTCAGGAATGATGTCTGGATGTTCAGGCCGATCATCACACCAAGCCACACCGCGGTGACGTTGGCAGAGGGGTCGGCCAAAAGGATCGGGGCGACGATCGGAACGACCACCACTGCGATCTCGATGAAGTCGAGGAAGAAGCCCAGAACGAAGATGACCGCCATGACGATCATGAATTTCGCCCAGAAGCCGCCAGGCAGCGATTCAAGGAAGTTCCTTACAAGGTCCTCGCCGCCAAATGCACGGAAGGCTGCAGTAAGCATGGCCGCGCCGAGCAGGATGATGAAGACGAGAGCCGTTGTCTTGGATGTTTCCAGCATGATTCCGGCGAGGGTGTTCTCGATCTTCATGATGCGGATACCGCTCCAGATGAGCGACACCACGAGAAGCACCGTTCCCAGCAGCCCGATCAGAATGCCAATCATGTCGGTAGTGGTATAGATCGCCTTCAGGTTCATCTCGAAATTGGCCAGAGCAATGGCGATGATGAACAAGCCGGCAAGGCCGATGAGAGCCGGCACATAGGTCATGCTGTTGCGTTCGGGAAGCCTGTATCCGGCCATGATCATGGCTCCGGCTGCACCAATTGCGCCTGCCTGGTTGACGGTGGCAATACCGCCAATGATTGAGCCCAGAACAAGGAAAATAAGCGTAAGCGGCGGCACCAGCGTAATGAAAACCTTTCCCCAGAATGCCCGGTCGAACTTTCCTTCATGATGAACGGAAGGGGCCGCAGAGGGTTTGAGGATCGCAAAGATCATGATGTAGGCCATGTACAGGCCAACGAGAACGAGACCGGGTACAAGGGCGCCAAGGAACATTTCGCCGGCGCTTGTCGACGTGACGTCGAAGGCCGACGGCATGGAAATCTCACCGGTAGCAGCCTTGTAGAGCGCCTTGCGCGTGGTGCTCGCCTGATCGACTGCCGAGGCAAGCTGGTCGGCAAGAATGATGAGCACGATGGATGGCGGGATGATCTGGCCCAAGGTGCCGGAAGCGGCAATCGTACCCGTTGCAAGCGGTGTGGAGTACTTGTTGCGCATCATGGCCGGAAGCGAAATCAGGCCCATGGCGACAACCGTTGCACCGACGATACCGGTGGTGGCAGCGAGAAGTGCGCCAACGAAAACCACCGAAATGCCAAGGCCGCCGGGAACCGGACCGAAGAGCTGGGCCATGGCGACCAGGAGGTCTTCGGCAATCTTCGATCTTTGAAGGGTAATTCCCATGAAGATGAAGAGCGGGATGGCGATCAGCGTATCCCTTTCGACCTCCCAGTAGACCCCTCGGAGGTTGGTAACACCTGCCGACAACCACTGCTGTGGTCCACCGCTGTGGAAGAATGCGTCTGTCGATCCGGCAAAGAGCCATCCGGTGAGCGCGGCAATCCCCACGGTGATGATGGCGGCACCCGGCAAGGCGAAGGCAACCGGGTAGCCGGAACCCAGCGCAGTTGCCATCACGACCATGAGAAGAAGAAGAAAATAGATTTCCATTGGTGCGCCTCCCCCTAATGCGCCGCAGACGAGTCGATGTCGCGATGGCCCGGCTCGTCACGATGGTCGGCCACGGCTTCCAGATAGTAGCTGACGAACTCGATCATCATGGTGATCGCGAACAGGGCAATGAAGGCCGCCATCTGGTACTTGGCGTACATGCCAAACGGTCCTGCCTGCGAAACCTCGAAGTTGGTGACCGGGGCATTGACGATGGACTGGCTGCCGTTGAAGCAGATGGCGAGGATCACCCAGCAGGTGGCCATGCCCAGAAGAATGGTTCCGATTGCGTTTACGGTACCTTTCTTGCGCCGGGAAAAGGCCGCGTAGAGAATGTCAACGCGGACATGTCCTTCGTCAAACAGCGTGTAGGCGGAAGCGAACAGGAACAGTGCCGCGTACCAGTAGCGTACCAAGTCGCCCATCAGCGCCTGTTCGTAGGAAAATACGAAGCGCGAAATCACGATCAGCAGTTCTGCAACCACGATCAGCAGGGCAAGCCAGGTAAAGCCGAGGGTTCGCGTGAAGAGTGCGACGATGAAGCCAACGACAATGAGTGGCATGTGGATCCAGGGCCCAACCCAGTTGGCGCGGCCCAGATTGCGCGCTGCGGCCTGACCGAAGAGCGGCTCCAGCATGTTCTCGGTCCGCAAGAGCGCGATGGCTGCATCGATGACGCCAACGAAGAATACCGAGAAGAAGAGCGCGCGGATAAGATAGATGTTGAAGTTGTGGATCGACTGGGCGTCCATTCGCAACGTGCGCGAGGAAGAGGCAAGAACATAGGCGATGGCACCCGCAATCAGCACCGCGTAAACGAGTGCCGGAACGATGGCGCCGGATGCTCCGCCGAATATGGCGGCGAGACTTGGAAAGCCGTATGCGACTTCGAGAACGTTGTTGATCAGGAACGCCGTCATGGCAGCCAGGACCGACCAGCCAAATGCCCGGTGAACCGGTGCTGACGCTCCCTGGCGTAGGATTTCGATATCGCGATATTCGCCTGGCATGTTCAAACCTGCGTGTGGGAATTGACGGGCAAATTTACAGGGCAGCCCTATAGACGAAAAAGGACGGGGTATGAACCCCGCCCCTCATTCATTGGGCAATCAAGTGATGACCATTAACCAATGCCGAGAACGCGGTTGCGCTGGTTAACGTACTGGCCCTCGAACAGCGCGAATGCACTACCGATTTCACGCATTTTCGACTGCACGGCATCATCGACCTCTGCAGCGAGCGGAGAGTGCGCGCGGGTTTCCTCGAACACTGCCGCTGCGGCCTCGCCAAATGCATCCCAGGTGTCATCCGAGAAGGACCGGACTTCGACGCCCTGCTCATCGACGAGCTTCTTGAGGTATTCACCATTGAGGGCGAGGGTCTCGTAGTAGGAGCCCGCATTTTCCTCGAGCGCGGCAGCGGTGATCGCAGTGCGTTCCCAATCGGTCAACGTACCCCACCAGGACTTGTTGGAGGTCAGCGAAAGCTGTGCGCCCGGCTCGTGCATGCCGCCGGTGTAGTAGTACTTGGCGGCTTCGTAGAACTTCATGAAGTAGTCGTTGTACGGTCCAACCCACTCCGTTGCCTCGATGGAGCCGGAAACCAGGTTTTCGTAGATCTGGCCACCGGGCAGCGAAACGGTCGAAGCGCCGAGCTTGGAAAGCACCTGGCCGCCAAGACCCGGAATACGCATTTTCAGACCCTTGAAGTCTTCTGCCGAGTTGATTTCCTTGTTGAACCAGCCGCCAGCCTGGGTGCCGGTGCTGCCTGCGGGCAGGCCTTTCAGTCCGAACTGGTCCTGAACCTTGTCCCACAGGTCCATGCCGCCGCCGTAGAGAATCCAGGCGTTGATTTCGCCGAAGGTCATGCCGAACGGTACGGCAGTGAAATAGGCGAGGGCAGGGTGCTTGCCGGTCCAGTAGTAATCGGCGCCGATGTACGCCTGAGAGTTGCCGGAAGCGACTTCGTCGAAGACATCCAGCGCGCCAACGCGCTCGCCTGCGGCAAAGTACTGGGTCTTGATCCTGCCTTCGGTCAGTTCTTCAATGCGGGCAGACAGGCGTTGTGCCGAAATGCCAAGACCGGGAAAGTCCCGCGGCCAGGTGGAAACGATAACCATTTCCTTGGACGACTGCGCGATTGCAGGTGCAGCAAGCGTGGTGGCCGCTGCTGCGCCGCCTACGAGGCCGGCAGACTTAATAAACTTACGACGATCCATATGTTCCTCCCATGGAATTACGTGGACTATTCTCAAGCGTAGCGCGAGCCGGGATTTCCTCGGTTCCCGGTTCACTTGGTCGCGAGTACAGTACAGAATTTCCGCTGGTTCAAGGACTAACTAGGTCTGCAGGAAACAAAATCGTCAATTTTTTCGTGCGGTTGTCGCGTTTGCCCAGATATTCGGCAATGCCTGTTGTAGATGTAGAACTTTAGTCTAATGAAGATTTTGAATAGCTGATTTATCAATAAATACTGGCGGCCAGCAGGGTTGCGCCCAGGAAGAAAACGAGGGCCGCCCCCGATACTTCCACGATGCGAAGAATGCCCGCCGAAGCCTGGGACGCGCCGGAATAGCGCAAGGCGAGGTGCTTTGCCCCAACCGCCATCGCGGCAAGGGTGGAGACCGTGATTCCGGTTCCAACCGCCATGGCAAAGGTGGAGAGAATTCCCGCCAGGTACATGCCGTTCAGGAACGCAAAGGCCAGAACGACCAGTGCTCCCGAACAGGGGCGTAGTCCTACCGAGAAGACAGCGCCCGCCGCCTCGCGCAGGCTGAACCGTTCGGCACCGAGCACATGCGGCTCTGGCATGTGGCTGTGTCCGCAGGAGCAAGTGCCGTCATCGCCAAGCGTATCGTGTTCGTGGTGGTGCGATCCGTGATCTTCGTGCCGGTGGTGATCGTGATGATGGCCGTGTTCGTCGGTGTGAAGATGCGCGTGGCCGTCCTCGTGCGAATTCGCGTGAGCAGGATTGGCGTGGGCATGTGGCCGGAGTTTTCGCCACAGAAGCCATGCTCCAAGCAAGGTAATGCCCGCATAGCCGGTGACCTCGGTCCAGTGGGCAATCGTTCCCGAGCGGAGCCCCATGCCGCGCAGGAAGATTGCGACTGCGGACATGATGAGAATGGCGGTTACCGCCTGAAGCATTGCCGAGGCAAACGACAGGAGAATTCCGCGCCGCAACTGGATTTCGTTGGCAACGATGTAGGACGATATCACTGCCTTGCCGTGGCCCGGCCCGGCGGCATGAAAAACGCCATAGGCGAAGGAAAGACCGACAAGGAGCCAGCCGCCCGACCCGTCATTGCGGATTGCCTTCAAGGCATCGGTAAGAGCCTTGTAGAACTCGTTTTGCCTGGCCTGTATCCACATCAGCACAGGTCCGAAAATCCCTTCCGGACGAATGGCCTGTTCGGCATTGCCCAGACCGAGCGAGTTTGCCGCGTGGGCGAGGTTGCCGGATGAGAGCCAGACCAGTGCAAAAGTCCCAACAATGAGAAGTGCGAATACCGGGCGCGTGTGCAGTCCGCCGGACATGCCTTCGATACCGCGATTGCAGGCATGGCCACGATATCTGTTGGGGGTCATTGGCATTTCCTCGTGCTTCGATGATCGGCCGGCATCATTTGCTGCAGGTAAAGTTGACCCAGGTGAGGTAATCATCGCTGGCTTCGACTGTTTCGTCGGCGGGAGCTGAAAAGAGCTTGTTTATCCGCTCGGCGTCGCGGGCAAACAGCGCGTCCCAATCAGGAACCACCACATCGCTCTTGCATGCTCCGCCCTTGCCGGTGACCGTGATGCCGGCAAGGGCGTTGAACTCGATGGCCACATAATAGGTCGGATCCGAAACGGCGACACGGAACCCTCCGCCGGTCATTTGCTGGGGTTTTTCGAGTTCGAGCGCGAGGATGAGTATGAGTTGCCCATCGACAAAATCGGCCAGGAATGGATCGGGCTCGTAGAAGTTGACGACCTCGGTGCCGTCGCGCACCTCGGTGTAGAAATTGAACTCGGCGATGTTCTTCTTGACCGTCGACGCGACCTCCTCAAGCTCCTTCAGGCCGAGTTTGCCATCGCCGTCGGCATCGAAATCGATAACCACCGACGATGAGAAAATCTCGTCGAAACGCCAGACGTGACGTATCTCGGTCGCCCTTCCCTGATCGTCACGGGCAATTTCGAGGTTGGCATCGATGTAGACATGCGGGTGCGCGCGCACTGGCGAGACCGGCAAAATCAGCATTGCTGCAGCGAGAAGTACGCCCTTGAATGGGCGGCTTGGCCGGCGAATAGGACCTGACTTAAAGACACCGGCTCTGTTCACCACGCTTGAAACTCCCGCTTGCGCCCTTGTTGCCGGAACCTGCCTCGGACATCCTTTTCCGGCAGGCAGCTCAGATGGCCTTTAGGTCCATGACCTAGTCCTGCGGGCAATTCTTCTTGAAGTGCTCCGCCATGAAATCCACAAATACCCGAACCTTGGCCGGAACATGACGCCGGTGGGCATAGACCACATACATTCCCGTGGCAGGCGGCATGTGTTCCTCGAGCAGCGGGACGAGCTGGCCGGATTCGAGTTCGCCGGAAATCACGAACATCGGCAGGAGGGCAATGCCAAGCCCTTCCAGTGCCGCCTGCTTGCAGATTTCGGGATCGTTGATCTCGATTACGCCATTGACCGGCTGGCTCAGCGCGCCGCCATTCTCGTCGACCAATGGCCAGCTATTGCGGCCTCGAATGTTGGTATCGATTATGCAGGGAAGGCTTGCGAGGTCCTTCGGTGTCCTGGGGGTGCCGTGTTTTTCCAGAAATGAAGGCGAGGCACAGATGCGAGTGGAATTTTGCGCAATTCGCCGGGCGATAAGCGAGGAATCTCCCATCTGTCCGGCACGAATTGCGACGTCATAGCGTTCCTCGACGAGATCAACCACGCGGTCGTCCAGATGGATGTCGAGGTCGATGTCCGGATATGCCCTTGCAAACTCGATCAATGGCAGGATCGGCCTGGAACCACCCATCGACCTGGGCGCCGTAACACGCAGGCGTCCGCCTACACCCTTGCCGGCAAGGCGAACCGATTCATTGATGTCGTCGATGCGGCCGATGATTTCGAGGGAGGATTCGTAGTAGAGGCGGCCGGCCTCCGTCAGCGAGAACTGGCGTGTGGTGCGATTGATCAGCAGTGTGCCTAGTTCGTCTTCAAGCTCACGGACATATTTCGAAAGCAGGGCCTTGGAGCGCCCGATCTTGCGAGCAGCCGGCGAATAGCCGCCGGCATCCACGACCTCGACATAGGCTTTCATCTTGTTGAGAATGTCCATCTGCCGCCTTTGTCATTGCCCCTGGGTCATCGCCTATGGGTAACTTGCTTGAGGGTCACTGCGTGAGGTCGATCACGCCTGCCTCGCCGGCTTCCGTGCCGAAAGCCAGCCGCTTGCCTGCATCGTCCCAGTTCAGCGAGGATATCGCGCCTGCGCCTTCACGGCGAAGCAGCGCTTCCTTGTCATCTTCGATGCGAACGGCAATTACCATGCCGTTTTCGTAGCCAATGGCAACCACATCTTCTTCGGGATGGCAGGCGACCTGGGTAGCCAGAATGCGCCCGATTGCCCCCAGTTCCTTCGGGGCCTTGCCCATCGGCCCGTCCTTGCCCGAAAACGGCCAGGTGATTGCCGCAGGCGCGCCAGAGGTGGCAAGCCATTTGCCCTTTGCCGACCAGGAAATGGACTTCACCTTGGCAGGATAGCCGGTCATGCGCATGTGCTTGCTGTCGGAAAGCCGCCAGCCATGAAGCGCATTCTCCTGCATCGTGGAAACCACGTATTTGCCGTCGGGCGAGAAGGACACCCCGGTGTGGGCACCTTTCCATTCGAGAAACTGGGATGGATTGCTGGTATTGATCCAGACGAGTTCGACACCGTTGTAGCGCGCCAGCGCAATGCGCATGCCCTTGGGAGCAAAGGCAATGCCCTCGATGGTGCGTTCGCTCTCGAAAGGTTTTTGCGTCTGGCCGGCCAGCACCATGCCCTTCTTGCCCCAGGAAAAGGCGATTGCTCCGCTGGGGCCGGCGGCTATGCGGTCTATCCATTTGCCGGGCGAAGCATTCCGCTCGACAACGCCGCCGTCGGAACCGAGCGCGCAAACGCGGCCGTCCTCGCCGCTGGTCAGCAACAAGTTGCCATCCCACGATCTTGCGGCAGCCAGCAGGCCGTCATGCAGCGTTATCTCCCGGTGCCGTCCGGCGAGCAGGTGGGCAGTGCCGTCTACCATCGCAAATACGGGATTGCCGCCAATGAAACCGGCATATTCGACATGACCGGTTTCACCGTCGCCGGTGTCGAGCAATGCGATGGAAGGCATATATTTCTCCGGGTCAGGCGGCGCAGGCTGCGAATGTGCGTTCCAGCTTCTCGCGGTCGAGATTGCGGCCGATGAAGACCACGCGGCTCTGGCGCGCCTCGTTTTCCTTCCATGGCCGCTGGTGGTCGCCTTCTAGGATCATGTGGATGCCCTGAACCACATAGCGCTCGGGGTCGTCCCTGAAGGCGACAATGCCTTTCAGGCGCAAGATGTCCGGGCCGTCGATCTGGGTGATCTTCTGGATCCAGGGGAAGAATTTCTGCGGGTCCAGTTCGCCGCCACGCAGCGAAACCGTACCGATGGTCGTGTCGTGAATTGCACCATCGAGACCGTGGTGGTGGTGTTCATGGTCGCAATCCGGGCCACATTCATGGTCGTGGTCGTGATGATGATCGTGGCCGTTGTCATGCCCGTGATGGTCGTGCGCGTGGTGTTCGTGGTCGCAGTCCGGCCCGCAAACATGGGTATCATCCATGTCGAGAAAATGCGGATCGTTCTCGATTGCACGCGCGAGGTCGAAGCGGTGCTGTTCGAGTATTTCCTTCAGATCCACATCGGCGCGCGAAGTGCGGTAGATGCGGGCAGACGGATTGATCTGCCGGATCACCTTCTCGACACGCTCCAGTTCATTGGGTTCGACAAGATCGGTCTTGTTGAGCAAGACGATGTCGGCAAAGGCGATCTGGTCCTCGGCTTCGGGACTGTCCTTGAGACGAAGCAGGAGGTGCTTGGCATCGGCCAGCGCAATCACCGAATCGAGGCGTGACTTGGCGCGTACATCGTCATCCATGAAGAAGGTCTGGGCGACCGGTGCCGGATCGGCAAGTCCGGTTGTTTCAACGATTACGGCGTCGAACCGGCCAGGACGCTTCATCAGGTTCTGCACCACCCTGATCAGGTCGCCGCGCACGGTGCAGCAGATGCAGCCATTGTTCATCTCGTAGATTTCCTCATCGGTTTCCACGATGAGGTCATTGTCGATGCCGATCTCGCCGAACTCGTTGACGATGACGGCGTATTTCCTGCCATGGTCCTCGGTCAGTATGCGGTTGAGGAGCGTGGTCTTGCCGGCGCCGAGGTATCCGGTCAGCACGGTTACGGGAATCTGGCTGGTTTCGATTGGTGCTTCAGACATGATTGGTTCCGTTCAGACGGTAAGTCGTTTTGCAGCCTATATAGCGGTCGAGCGGACAGTTTTCACTACCCGGCATCGTGCAAATTTCCGGCACTTCAGCTTTTCGGCTCCCGGTCGAAATGCGAAAGATCGAACTTGTCCACGTCCTTGATCAGATCGACCAGTCCAGCCACCGCATTCTCGATCAGTTGCTCGCCCCTGGAAGCGGTCGCCGACTTGGCGTTGCCTGCGGCACCTTGTGGATTGAGATCCTGCATCTTCCAGCCAAAGGCATGGCGGCCATAGGCGCGCAGGAACTTGAAGCGCTTTTCGAATTTGGCCTGGTCCGAAGGAAATCTTCTCGCCTTGCGCATATCAACCTGTTCGGGATGCAGCGCCAGCATGACCGAGGTCTCGATATCTCCGCCGTGAATGTCCAGTGCGGCCTGTGCCGGATCGATCAAACCTTGCGGGCGCTCGAAGCGTGTCCAGGCAGTGGCTGCGCACAGCATGCCGAAACGCGTTCTGAGTTCCGTGGCGACGATGGTCATCAAGGGCGAGTTGCCGCCATGGGCGTTCAAAAGCACAAGTTTGCGGATGCCAAGCGAGTTCAGGTATTCGCCTTTCGCAATCCAGCGGTTGATTGCCTCGTCATAGGCAAGTGAGCGGGTCTGCGGCCAGTCGAGGTGCTCGGGCGAATACCCCACCGGCTCAACCGGCAGAAAGGTGACTTTCAGTTTCGAGGGTAGTTTTTTCTTGAGCCTGTCAACGATCCCCGCTGCAATCAGTGTGTCGGTTTCGCAGGGCAAGTGGGGACCATGCTGTTCATGTGCGCCCAGCGGAAGTACCGCGATCCAGCGGGAGGTGTCGGCCTGCGCAATCGAAGCTGCACTCATCGCGGAGAAATCGGGGTCGGGCATGCTGTTCATCCGATTGCTCCGGCAAACTGGCGTGCGATGGCGCCGTGTTCGGCACGCAGTTTCTGGATGTCCACACCGTGTGGGAGGCCGTCCTCGACCTGCCATTTACCGCCGATCATGACCTTGTCCGCGCGATGTGCGCCGCACAGCACCAGGGCTGCCAATGCGTCGCCTGCGCCGGAGAACCGCAACTCATCCAGCGTGTAGAAGGTCAGGTCAGCCTGCATCCCGGGTGCGATCCTGCCGATATCGCTCCGGCCCAGGCAGGCCGCAGAGCCTTCGGTTGCCCAGCGCAGCGCATCGAAATGGGTGACCTCGCGCGACCCGTATTTGAGGCGGTTGATCATCAGCGCGTGGCGAACGCCCTCCATCAGATTGGACGAATCGTTCGAAGCCGAGCCGTCCACCCCAAGGCCGACCGGAGAACCGGCAGCTTCCAGTTCGGCCGTGCGGCACATTCCCGATGCGAGGACCATGTTGGAGGTGGGGCAATGGCATACGCCGACGCCAGCGGCGCCCAGCCGCCGTATCTCGTCGTCGTTGAAATGAATTCCGTGTGCGAGCCATGTGCGGCTCTCCATCCACCCGTTTTCCTCGAGATAGTCCACTGGGCGGCAGCCGAATTTCTCGATGCAGTAGGCGTCCTCGTCATGGGTTTCGCCAAGGTGGGTGTGCAGGCGACAGTTGCAGCTCTTGGCCATCGCTGCCGTCTGGTTCATCAGTTCGGTCGTCACGGAAAAGGGTGAGCAGGGGGCGAGCGCCACCTGAAGGAACGAACCCTCGGAAGGATCGTGATAGGCCGAAATGACCCGGTCGCAATCCTTCAGGATTTCGTCGGTTGACTGCACAACGCTGTCGGGCGGGAGGCCGCCATCCTTTTCCGAGAGATCCATGGAGCCGCGGTTCAGCGTCATCCGCATTCCAAGGCGCTCCGCTTCCTCTGCCTGGATATCCATGGCATCCGCAATTGTGCCCGGATATACGTAGTGGTGGTCGGAGACCGTGGTGCAACCCGACATCAGTAGTTCCGTCAGTGCCAGACGGGTGGCAAGCCTGAAACTGTCGCGGTTAACTGCCTTGGCCCAGACGGGATAGAGGGCAACCAGCCAGTCGAACAGCTCCTTGTTGATCGCATCGGGATGGGCGCGGGTCAGCGTCTGGTAGAAGTGATGGTGCGTGTTGACGAGGCCAGGAAGAATCACGTGGCGGGAGCAATCGATTGTTTCATCGATGTTTTCCGGCCTGTTGCCGGCGGCAACCAGTTCGGCAATCTTTCCTCCCTCGACCACGATGCCGCCACCGGCGCCGCTGTCCCCGCCCGGTGATGCCGGAGTGAGGATATCCAGCGGGTTCTTCAGCCAGATTCGCGGGGCTTTCTTCATGACAAATTCCTGCTGCCGGGAACAATTGAGCGTATGCGATGTGCGTAACCGAGAATTTGCACGATATACTGTGTCGCGCAACTTGCATGCCCTTTCATCTGCTTGTCATATTGGAGCGTGATATTGGCGAGGGGAAAGCAGTTTTTGGTCAAAGGCGTCATCTTCACCTGGCAACGCCGGAGCCGGATCGGGGAAAGCAAATGTCTACTGCCAGTCTGAACACAATGCGCCTGATCGAAGTCGGGGCGAGGATACGCCGCAAGCAGACCGACTATCTTGCCGGAAAGGCGGTTACACCCGGCCATGATGCGTTCCTGCTGTTTCTGCTTCGCGAAGACGGAAGCACCATGGGGATGATCGCCGACCAATTGGGGATCGGCGCGCCCTCCGCCACCAAGTTTGCGACCAAGCTTGAAGCAGACGGCCATATCCGGCGCGAGACTTCACGTATTGACAGCCGCCAGAACCATGCCTTTCTGACGGAAGCTGGCCGCCAACTGGCGGAAACGATTGCCGCGGAATATGCAGCAATCGACGCAGCCATACTGGAAAAGCTCAGGGCAAAGGATGGTGAACGGCTCGCCAAGCTCGTTGTCAAACTTGAAGCGGCGGTCGACGGCAAGGTGACGGACAAGAAGGCCCCCAAGCCGAAGAAGGCAGGCAAAGTGGCCAAGAAGAAAAAGAAAACCGACAAGGTTTGACCGGTTTTCGGCTACCCGGCATGAAACGGTGCAATGCCGTGTGCCGGATGAATTTAAAGGTTTTAAAAAGCGTGGAAAATGTTTAAAACACCCGCCACCTGAACAGAGGAGGCGGGCGCGCCGTTGATGCCGCCCAAGTGAGGAGAGGCATCACGTGCGAAAGGTTACGCTTTCCACCATAGCTGAAGAACTGGGAGTTTCCACGGCAACCGTTTCGCTGGCGCTGCGCGACAGTCCTCTTGTGGCCGACGCTACCAAGGAACGCATCAAGGAAGCGGCTTCCAGATCCGGCTATATCTACAACCGACGTGCAGCGAGCCTTCGCACGTCGCGCTCGGGCATCATCGGGGTTGTTGTTCCCGATATCATGAACCCGTTCTTTGCCGAGATCCTTGTCGGCATCGAAGAGGAACTGGGTTCTTCGCGTCATACCTTCATCCTGTGCAATCACCGCGACAAGATCGCGGCCCAGCAGAACTTCATCGAAACGCTTCTGCAGTTCGGGGCCGACGGGGTGATCCTGTCGCCTGCAATCGGCACGACCGCAGACGACATACGCGCCATCGAAAGTTCCGGCCTACCGGTTGTCTTCGTGGCAAGGTGGGTGAAAGGCGCGCGCGTTCCGGTATTTCGCGGTGACGACAAGAAGGGTGCCTACATGGTGACCCGCCACCTGATCGAGATGGGCCACCGCAAGATTGCCTTCATCGGCGGCAAGCGCGAAACCTCTACGGGCAATGACAGGCGCGAAGGATTTCTGGCTGCTCTGGAACAGGCCGGAATCGAGGCCGTTCCCGAACTGCGCATCGGTTCGGAGCGCACCCGCAAGGCGGGATATGACGCGGCAAGAACGATGTTCTCGAAAGATCGTGAAGCCGCCACGGCAATTGTCTGTTTCAACGACCTTCTGGCCATCGGGGTGATGAGCGGCCTGCGATCGCTTGGCATTGAGCCGGGCAGGGATGTGGCGGTGGCAGGATATGACGATATCGCGGAAGCAGAGATCTCGGCGCCAACGCTTACCAGCGTATGGAACGGGCAGCAGGAGGCAGGCCGCCTGGCAGCACGTGCCATGGTGCGCATTCTCACCGGTTCGGTGTCTGAAGAAGATGCACACGATGACCGGCTAATTCAGCCGGAACTGCGCATCCGGGAGTCGAGCTGTCCTCCCAAACCGGTCTGAGTCGATCGGTATTCAGGGATTGGTGCGGATGTCCGCCAATGTCCGCTTCTGCGTGCCTGCATCATCGAAATTGTCCGGCGACAACCAGGTTTCGAAGGCAGCCCGGCAGGCTGGCCACTCCTTGTCGATCATCGAAAACCATGCGGTGTCGCGGTTCTCGCCCTTGACGACGAGGTGCTGGCGGAAGACGCCCTCGGCCTGCATGCCGTAGCGAAGCGCAGCTATCTTGCTTGGGCCATTGCGATCGTTGCACTTCCATTCGAACCGGCGGTAACCGAGATCGTCAAACAGCATTTTCGCGAACAGGTAGAATGCCTCGGTCGTGGCAGGCGTGCGGGCAATGATCGAGGACCAGAAGATATGACCGATTTCGGCGACGCCGTTGGCAGGGTCGATCCTCAGGAGGGTCTGGCGCCCGGCGATACGACCGGAGGCCTTGTCGATCACGGTATAGTATAGCGGGTCGGTGCTGTTCTCAGCCTTGTCCAGCCAGGGCTGGAAAGCCTCTCGGCTTTCGGGCGGGTATTCCGGCAGCCATCGGAAGCGCTCGCCGGCGTCTTCCATCGTCGATGCAGCGTAGAGGCCGTCGCCATGCCGTTCGGCATCCAGTGGTTCCAGCCGGACAAATCTTCCCTCGAGATTTTCCGGCGAAGGGCGTTCGCAGCCCTTCCAGTTCGACAGGTCGTCCATTGCCCATTCCCCAATTGCAAATCCATTTGCCCGATGCCACAAAGCCGTGACCTTAACAATCTTGGAATTGGCACGGTAACACGCCGGATGCCGCGTTTCACCGGGGAGAGAACATGCTCAAGACAGTTGCAGCCTTTGACCGTATCGGGGAGGAAAATGCGTTTGCGGTTCTGGCGCGCGCCACGAAGCTGGCAAGCGAAGGGATGGACGTCATCAACCTCGGCATCGGTCAGCCGGACTTCAAGACGCCGCAGCACATTGTCGAGGCAGCGGTCAAGGCACTGCGCGACGGGCATCACGGCTATACGCCGGCCAACGGAATTCTGCCCTGCCGCGAGGCGGTTGCGCGCCGCACGCTGACGACGACCGGCATCGAGATTTCGCCGGAAAGCGTCATGATCATGCCGGGCGGCAAGCCTACCATGTACGCGGCGATCGTGATGTTCGGCGAGCCGGGTGCAGAGATCATGTACCCGGATCCGGGCTTTCCGATCTACCGGTCGATGATCGAATACACCGGCGCGAAACCGGTTCCGGTTCCGATCCGTGAGGAAAACGGCTTTGGTTTCTCGGCCGAGGAAACGCTGGCTCTCATCAATGAAAAGACGCGGTTGATCATCATCAACTCTCCGGCCAACCCGACCGGTGGTGTCACCTCGCGCGACGAGATCGTCAAGCTGGTGAAAGGCCTGGAGAAATGGCCGGACGTCGCCATCATGTCGGACGAGATCTACGATGTGATGACCTATGACGGCGAGAAGCATACCTCGCTGCTGCAATTCCCGGAAATCCGCGACCGCCTGATCGTTCTCAACGGCTGGTCGAAGACCTGGGCCATGACCGGCTGGCGTCTGGGCTGGTCGATCTGGCCCGATCAGCTGATCGACAAGGTGCGCAAGCTGGCGGTAAATTGCTGGTCCTGCGTCAACGCGCCTTCACAGTTTGCGGGGATTGCCGCTATCGACGGTCCACAGGACGACGTAGCCGTGATGATGGAGGCCTTCGACCGCCGCCGCAAACTTGTCGTCGAACTGGCCAACGGTCTTCCGGGTGTCTCCTGCGAAACGCCGAAGGGTGCCTTCTATGCGTTTCCCAACATCAAGGAAACCGGTTGGAAGGCCAAGGAACTGGCGTCGGCGCTTCTGGAGAAATCCGGTGTGGCCACCATCGGCGGTCCGGACTTCGGAATTCTGGGCGAAGGCTATATCCGCCTTTCCTATGCGAACTCGGAAGAGAACATCACCCGGGCGCTGGAGCGGATCGGCGAGTTTCTCGGGAAAAACTCGAAGTAGCCGGTTCCCGGGATTTCCCCATGCGGTTCCCGGGCCAAGGTTTTCTACTCGGCCGGGACGGCGAAATTGCGTTCTGTCCCGTGCCGGAAAATGTACAGCCCTCCTGACAGGCGCTTCAGCATACGCGTGAATTTTCCGGGCGCTGAACGCACATGTTGAATTGCCTCAAACGTTTCGCGGCTGCGTAACGTGCGTGCCCGTCTGGCGTAGTGAGCATAGTCGATAGAGCCGCCGGGCAGGGTGCGGTAGGGGATTTTCTGGTCAGTCATCACAAGCTCCTTTGTCTTAAGTCTGGAGCCATGTTCGCCGAACCGGCACGGGAATGCTTGAAGGCAATCTTTAGAAGACCTTGTGAATCGCATGATTTACACATGGCGCTCACCGGGCATAATCTTGGGGAACGAGGAGGAACCGGGCCGTTGCGCTACCATTTTGCAAACTGCGTACTGGATACGGAGCGGCATCTGGTCGAACGCGACGGTGAGACAGAGGCAGTCGAGCCGCAGGTCTTCGACCTGTTGCAGTTGCTTGTCGAGAACCCGGACATGCTGATTACGAAAGACCGACTGATCGAGAAGGTCTGGCAGGGCCGAATAGTCTCAGAGGCTACCATCAGTGCGCGGATCAATGCTGCGCGCAATGCGGTTGGCGATACCGGCAAGTTGCAGGCGGTCATCAAGACAGTGCAGCGCCGCGGTATCAAGCTCGTCGCCCCGGTGGAAGCCGACGGCGATAGAGCGCAGGCTTCAACGCAATTCAAATCGGCGCCCGCCAGCCTTGGCCGCAGCCAGACCATTCGCTATGCCACGTCAGCCGACGGGACGAAGATCGCCTATGCGATTTCGGGAGCCGGGCCGAAGGTCATGCGGGCCGGTCATTTCCTCACGCATCTTGAGATGGATTGGGACAGCCCGGTCTGGAAGCCGTATCTCGAAGCACTGGGGGCGTCCCACATGCTGCTTCGCTATGATCAACGCGGTACGGGCATGTCGGATGCGGAATTGAGGAATGCCAGCGTTGATGCTTATGCGCAGTATCTGCTCTGCGTTGCCGATGAAGCTGGATACGACCGATTTGCATTGGTCGCCTCCTCGCAGGGCGCGCCGGTATCGATAAAGTTTGCGGTAGAACACCCGGAGCGTGTCAGTGCACTTGTCATCTATGGTGGTTTTGCCCAAGGTAGCATGCATCGTGGCCAGGCCTATTCGGAACAGGAGCATGAAGCGCTTGCGGCAATGATCCGTGCAGGCTGGGGCAAGCCGAAGAGTGCCTTCATGTCGGCGTTTACCTCCCTGTTCTGTCCGGAGGCCAGTTCTTCCGAGATGGAAAATCTGGTTGCCATCCAGCTGGAGTCGGCTTCACCCGAAAACGCAGTGCGCATCCGCGATGCAATCGACAATTTCGATGTGACGGACATTCTGGAAGATGTGAAGGCTCCGACGCTGGTAATTCATGCCAAGGGCGATGGCCTGCATCCTGTCTCCCAGGGCCGCCTCCTGGCGAGTTCCATACCGGGGGCGGAGTTTCTCCAGGTAAACAGCAACAACCATATCTACCTTCCGTCCGATCCTGCCTGGCAGGAAATCGTTGCTGCGCAGCTTGAATTCATCGACCGGCACGCCGACGATCAGGGGTGATCCTGGAAGGGATTGTCCGGGCTTGCCGGTTCCGAAAGGTCGGAAATTCGGCAGCGTTCACAGCGTTTTTTCGAACCAGTGCTGGGCGAACGGATTATCGTTGTAGCGAGGAATTTCGCGGTAGCCGCGCTTGCGGTACATGGCCTGGGCTTCCTTCAGCGTGCCGTTCGTGTCCAGGCGAACGCGCTTGCAGCCCTGATCTCGCGCGGCACTTTCCAGCCTGTCCATGATGCGGCTTGCCACTCCGAGGCCACGGACGCTTGCGGCGGTCCAGACCCGCTTGATCTCGCCGATATCATGGTCGAGCGGACGCAGCATGCCGCAGCCGACCGGATTGTTCTTCAAGCGGGCGACCAGAAAGGTGGTCTGCCGGTATTCTTCCTCCGGTGCATCGGGATCGGGGACGAAGCCCGAATCAAAGCGCCGGTCGAGTTCGGCGTAGTATTCTCCGAGGCAGAATGCGGCATCGGCGCTGCGCGGGTCTTCAAGCGCGATTGAAATCTTTGCAGCACGCAGCAATCTCTCGACCTCTGCCATCGCTGTTGTCAGCCGGTTCTGCTGGGTTTCGCTCAACGATTGGAGGAGGTTGTCTGCCGCGGCGTCCGACAGGCCCTCATAGGCGGCGAATTCCTCTTCGCCCCTGGCGGTAAGATGCAGGGTTCTGGCGCGTGCGTCCTGTGGTGCCGCGCGGGTTTCCACCAGTTCCTGACTTTCGAGAGAACGCAGCAGGCGGGCGAAATATCCCGAATCGAGACCGAGCTGCTCGCGCAACTCCGACAGGTTGCTGTGCCCGCTTCCGATTTCATGCAACAGCCTTGCTTCGCTCAACGGTCGTCCCCGTGCGAGGAAGTCGTCGTCCAGCGCACCGATGCGCTGGCTGACGAGCCTGTTGAACCGTCTGACCTGATCTATTGCTTCTCGCTCCATTTGTCTGACTTAAGTCAGGTAAATGGATTTGGCAAGAAAAAAGAGGCCCGCTGGCTGGCGGGCCTCCCGGTCATCCATGTGGCCTTATTCGTTCCAGGCCTTGTCCTTGCCGCCGAGACCGCCTTCGAGAACGCGGGTCGGCAGGCCGATCTTGTCGAGGATCGTGAAGAACGGCTTGGGGTCCAGTTCCTCGACATTGACCATGGTCTTTGCATCCCACTCACCGGAGGCGACGAGCATGGCAGCAGCCACTGGTGGAACGCCGGCCGTGTAGGAAATGCCCTGCGAACCAACCTCGTTGTAGGCGTCCTTGTGGTCGGCGACATTGTAGACGAAGACTTCCGTCTCCTTGCTGTCCTTGATGCCCTTCACGAGATCGCCGATACATGTCTTGCCCGTGTAGTTCGGAGCGAGCGAAGAAGGGTCTGGCAGCACTGCCTTGACCACTTTCAGCGGCACGACCTCCAGACCTTCGGCAGTTTTCACCGGCTGCTCGGACAACAGGCCGAGGTTCTGGAGCACGGTGAAAACGTTGATGTAGTGGTCGCCAAAACCCATCCAGAAGCGTACATCCGCCTGGGGATAGTTTGTTGCCAGCGAATGCACCTCGTCATGACCGGACTGGTATGCGCGGCAAGTGCCAACGACGGGCAGGTCCCAGTCGCGGCCGGTTTCGAACATCTTCTTTTCCTTCCACTCGCCGTCTTCCCAGTAGTAGACGACGCCGGTGAATTCGCGGAAGTTGATCTCGGGATCGAAGTTGGTGGCGAAATACTTGCCGTGCGAACCGGCATTGATGTCGACGATGTCGATCGACTTCACCTCGTCCATGTATTCGTCGATTGCGAAACGCGCAAAGGCATTGACGACGCCCGGATCGAAACCGGCGCCCAGTATGGCCGTTACGCCCTTTTCGGCACAACGATCGCGCTTCTTCCACTCGTAGTTCGCGTACCAGGGTGGCGTTTCGCAGATCTTGTCGGGTTCCTCGTGGATCGCCGTGTCGATATAGGCTGCGCCCGTTTCGATGCAGGCATCCATGACCGTCATGTTGACGAAGGCAGAGCCGACATTGATGACGATCTGCGCTCCGGTCTTGCGGATGAGGTCTGCAACCGCGGACGAATCCATGGCATCAACCTGATGCGCCTCAAGAACGCCCTCAACCTTCATCGCATCCTTTTCACGGACCGACTCAAGGATCGCCTCGCATTTGGAGAGCGTCCGGCTGGCAATGTGAATATCGCCGAGCACATCGTTGTTCTGCGCACACTTGTGCGCCACGACCTGAGCGACGCCGCCAGCGCCGATGATGAGAGCGTTTTTCTTCAACTTGAGGTCACCTCCTGAAATTTCCGGTGGTTGGGGTGATTGCACGGCCCTCAGGAAAGAGCCGCAGTGAAATCGTCATAGTCAAAATCGCGCACCTCGCGCACGCTTCCATCCAGTTCGCGAATCGCGATCGCTGGCATCTTCACGCCATTGAACCAGTTCTTCTTGACCATCGTGTAACCGGCGGCATCCTGAACCGAAAGCCGGTCGCCCGGCTTCAAGGCAGCGGGAAAGCGGAACTCGCCGAATATGTCCCCCGCCAGACAGGACTTGCCGCAGACCATCCATTCCTCGGGGCCCTCATTTGGCTCCATCTTCGCGCTTTCGCGGTAGATCAGGAGGTCGAGCATGTGTGCTTCTATCGAGGAATCGACGATGGCAAGGTTCTTGCCGTTGTAGAGCGTATCGAGAACCGTAACCTCGAGCGTGGTCGATTTGGTGATCGCCGCCTCGCCGGGTTCCAGGTAGACCTGCACCTCGTTTTCGCCAGCAAAGCGCTTAAGGCGTTCGGCAAGATCGCTGAGCGGATAGCCTTCGCCGGTAAAGTGGATTCCGCCGCCAAGCGAGATCCAGTCCATCTTGCGGATCAGGTGACCGAAACGCTGTTCGATCGAACCGAGCATGTTGTCGAAGCGGGCAAAGTCGGCGTTTTCGCAATTGTTGTGGAACATGAACCCCGAAATCAGATCGACTACGGGTTCGATGTTCTCCGGATCATGTTCGCCAAGGCGCGAGAAGGGGCGTGCCGGATCGGCAAGGTCGAAGCCGGAGGTTGAAACACCCGGATTGACGCGCAAGCCGCGGACATGATCTCGCGATACTTCCTCGAAACGGGAAAGCTGGCCAACGGTGTTGAAGATGATCTTGTCGGAATTTGCCAGGACTTCGCCGATCTCATGATCCGCCCAGGCAACCGAATAGGCATGCGTCTCGCCTGGAAACTTCTCGCGGCCCAACTTCACCTCGTAGAGCGACGAGGAGGTGGTGCCGTCCATGTACTGGCTCATGAAATCGAAAACCGACCATGTCGCGAAGCACTTCAGCGCGAGCAGTGCCTTCGCGCCGGAAGCCTCGCGCAGGTGGGCAATCTTCTCCATGTTCGAGAGAAGTCGCGTCTTGTCGACAAGGTAATAGGGTGTCTGCAACAATCTCGGGTCCCCCAAAGTGAGCTTCAAAGGATGCCGGCCCGGGATTGGAATTGGCGGGTCACCGACGCCCTAGCAGATAAAGCGCCAGCCTCGCCAATTCAAGAGAAGTTTGGGATCAATCGGCAATCGGTCCGCCAGTTCAGGCGGACCTGCGCTCGTCTGCAACTGCCGTTTCGAGCATTCCGGTCAGGCCTTTTTCCAAACCCAGCCTGTCTGCCAGCACGTTGAGGTATTCGCGTTCTGCAGGCGTATCGATCTCGATTGCCATGGCGGATGCGGTGTAGAGTTCGACGGCCTGTTCGGGGCTTTTCGCCAGTGCGACAATCCTGTCGATGTCGAGCGGTGCCATCATCTCGTCCATCAGAAATGCGCGTGCTTCGCGATCCTGAACCAGTTCGCTGACCTTGCCGAAAATGCGCTGCTGCTCATCCTTGTCGATTTCACCGTCGGCCTTTGCGGCGGCGATCATCGCGGTGAGAAACGCCAGGGCGCGGTCCTGTCCGTCGGTCGCGTGGTCGAAGGGCGTTCCTGCCGGTGGCGGCGCAAGTTCCTTGACCGCTTCACGTGCAGCTTCCGGTGCTTCTACGGGTTTGCCCTGGTTTGCCTGCCAGTCCTGGTAGGTCTTGTAGGCGAGGCCGCCAATGCCGGCCAGCGCGCCAAGCTTGAGAATGTTGCGTCCGGCGCCGGTGCTGAGCAAAACGCCGGCGGCTCCTATCGCGCCCACTTTCGTCAGTGTCGGATTGTTCGCTGCGGTTTCCCTCAGCTTGTCGATGTTTTCCTTGCCGGCATATTTTTCAGCCGTGCCGATGACCTGGTCTAGAAGGGCTTTTGCGTCGAACATGGGTTCCGTCCTGAAAAAGTTTACGCTGCGGCATAGATAGGAATGCCGCAGCGCAAGTACAACGGAATGCCGTGACTATCTTGTGACGATTTCCGGTCCCATCAGGGCGTATGGCAACCAGGTCGAGAGCGGCTCGAAATAGGTCACCAGGATCAGGAAGATGAACAGCACCCCGACGAAGGGCAGCGCTGCCTTCACGACCCGAACCAGACTCATGCCGGTTATGCCCGATGTCACGAACAGGTTGAGGCCAATTGGCGGCGTGATCATGCCGATCTCCATGTTCACGACCATGATGATGCCGAGGTGAACAGGGTCCACTCCCAGTTCCATCGCGATCGGGAAGACAACCGGAGCAACGATCAGCAGCAGGCCCGAAGGCTCCATGAACTGGCCGCCGATCAGGAGCAGGATGTTTACCGCGATCAGGAAGGTGAACCAGGTAAAGCCGTAGTCGAGCATCAGGTCGGTGATTGCCTGGGGAATGCGCTCCGAAGTCAGAACGTGCGCAAACAGCAATGCATTGACGATGATGAACATCAGCATGATCGTGGTCTTGGACGCATCGACCATCACCTTGCGTGTTTCTTCGTTGAAGAAGGCGCGAAGTGAATTCCGGCCCATCAGCGCAAAGTTGCGGCCAAAGACAGGAAGGCTGGCAGCCAGCATGGCCGGGAGGCGTGCGATGTTTCCGCCGCGCCACTGTGCGTAGGCAATGCCCAGCGCTACTGAGATCAAACCACCCCAGATGGCGCGACCCTCAAAGGTGATGCCTTCCCAGTTCGAGGTGGCGAAGAAGGAGAGCACCATCCAGACGAAGAAGAAGGAGACGGCATAGACGACCGTCTTGAACCCCAACAGTGCATCGCGGCCATCCTCTTCACTTACCCAGCTCACGCCCGCCATCGGGCCCATGTCACGATAGATGAACAGGGCGACGAAGAAGGAATAGACAGCGGCGACTGCGGCAGCCTCGGTTGGTGTGAACACGCCGCCATAGATGCCGCCGAGAATGATGATGATCAGGAACAGACCCCAGCCGGCTTCCTTTCCGCCCTGGATGATCTCGTGGAAACCCTTCCACGGTTCTGCCGGCAGGTTCTTGATGCGGGCAACAATGTAGATTGCCGTCATCAGCATCAGTCCAGCAACCAGACCCGGGATCACGCCAGCGAGGAACATGCGGCCCACCGAGACGTCAGTGGCTGCAGCATATACCACCATGACGATGGAAGGCGGAATGAGGATGCCCAGCGTACCCGCATTGGCGATCAGGCCGGCTGCGAAGTCCTTGGAGTAACCCACCTGGCGCATGCCGGCGATGGCAATCGTGCCGATTGCGACCACCGTTGCGGGGGACGAACCGGAGAGTGCGGCAAAGAGCATGCAGGCAAGAACGGATGCCATTGCCAGCCCGCCGCGGAAGTGACCGACGGTGGCAATCGCGAAATGAATGATGCGCTTGGCAACGCCGCCCGTAGACATGAAGGCCGAAGCCAGAATGAAGAACGGGATCGCAAGAAGCGTGTAGTTCTGCGAAGCGGTGAAAAGCTGCAACGCAACCGACGACATGGAGTCGGCGGAAAAGAATGCGATGACGATGATCGAGGACAGGCCAAGAGACACCGCAACGGGCACGCCCAGAAACAGAAGTGTCAGGACGAGTACAAAGAGAATTCCGGTTTCCATCTGCTTAGTCCTTCAACACGTCTTTGTTTTCGGCGACGAGGTCTTCCGCCTCATGACCGGCGATGATCAGTTCGCGTTCGCCGCGCCAGATCTGGACCATTGCCTCGATTGAACGGTAGCCAAAAAGTGCGAGGCCCACGGGCAGGATGAGGTATGCGATCCAGCGCTGGATGCGTTCCTGCAGGCCAAAGGTGTGCTGCGCCCATTCGGGATAGCGCAGATCGTCCAGGCCGATGCCAAGCTTGAACATCCTGGACCAATAGTCGACAGCACCGCCCTTGGAGTTGGCGCCGAATATTTCCATCCAGGTGGCGGATATCAGCATGGCGGCATACATGAAGGCGCAAAAGGCGCCGAATATCGCCACGGCCCTGAAGGCCTTGCGAGGCAGCATGTGAATGAAAGCGTCAACACCCAGGTGGGCGCCGATCTTGACGGCATAGCTCATGCCGAAAAGGATCATCCATGCGAAGGCAATGCGCGTAAATTCGAGCGCGCCGCCCCAGCCTGTGTTGAAGCCGTAGCGCGCAATCACCTGGATGAAGGAAACGATGGTGATGATCGCCAGCAGTGAGGCAATGACGTTTTCCTCGAAGCGCGTGACAGCGCCAGGATTGCGGCGTTCCCAGAAAAACAGACCTGCAAGAATGATGAATATGCCAAGATATGGCCAGTACTGGCTCATTGTCCCTCTCCCCGTTACGCCTACGCCGGATCAGGACCTCAAGGTCTACTGAAAATCCGGAATACCGTGCATCCCCTTCGCTCATTTGGCTGAACAAAGGGAAGGAGAGCGGGCAGGCCCGCTCTCCTCAGTGATGTCGCTTAGTTGGTGCCGTTGGCGGCAACTGCAGCGTCGATCAGGTCCTTGCCGATGTCGCCTTCGAACTTGGTCCAGACCGGCTTCATGGCGTCAACCCATGCCTGGCGCTGGTCAGCCGACAGTTCACGGATGGTGCCGCCGGCATTGAGAATGTTCTGGCGGTTTTCAGCTTCGGTTGCAGCAACCTTGGCATTTGCCTCCTGGGTGACTTCGTCGACAATCTTGACGAACTGGTCACGCACTTCCGGCTTCAGACCGTTGAGCCATTCGGTGGAGGTGACCAGAAGGTAGGCAAGAAGCTGGTGGTTGGTTTCGGTCACGCCATCCTGCACCTCGAAGAACTTCTGGGTGTAGATGTTGGACCAGGAGTTTTCCTGACCGTCTACAACACCGGTCTGCAGGGCGCCGTAGACTTCCTTGAAGGCCAGTTTCTGAGCGGAAGCGCCCATTGCCTCGATCATGGCAACTGCCACATCGGAGGTCTGCACGCGGAATTTCAGGCCGGCAGCGTCGGTGGGAAGCAGCAGCGGCTTGTTGGCCGAGAACTGCTTGAGGCCCGAAGACCAGTAACCAAGGCCGGTGTAGCCTTTGTCTTCCATCACCTTCAGCAGGCCTTTGCCGGCATCGGAAGTGGTAAATGCATCAACTGCCTTGAGGCTTGCGAACAGGAAGGGAAGATCGAACAGGCGATATTTCTTCGTGTAGGCTTCGAACTTCGACAGCGAGGGAGCTGCAAGCTGTACGTCGCCGAGAAGCAGGGCTTCGAGAACCTTGTCATCGTCGTAAAGCGTGGAGTTCGGGAAAACCTCCATGCAGGCCACGCCGTTCATCTCGTCGTTGACACGCTCTGCAAGCATCGTAGCCGCGTCGCCTTTCGGGTGGCCGGTTGCGGCAACCACGTGGCTGAACTTGATGACCATTTCGCCGTCGTCGCAGTTGGCGAGGGCGGAACCAGCGGTAAAGGTGAGGGATGCCGCGATTGCGGCGCCAAGAATGCGTTTCATTAAGTCCTCCCAGGATCTTTTTACGCGTTTAGCTACGGCGCGGGTGCGCCGATACATATTGATAAGCAATGCCCGTGCCAGATCGCGATGCCATGCCAATTATTGTGGAAAGTCCTTGGAATCCAAGTACTTGGCAGTCTCCTCAAACTGCCATGGGTGCGGAGAAGCGATCCTGCACGTGTGATAATCTACCCAATTGATGCCGCGATGTATAGAATTCTATACATCGGTGTCCGCCTCGATCCCGAACCGCTTCATCTTGTCGTAAAGCGATTTGCGCGAAATCCCGAGTTGTTCGTAGGTTGATTTCAGTATGCCGCCATTCCGCCTCAGGGCGTCCTCGATGACCCTTTTCTCATAGGAGTCCATGGATGAGCGCAAATCGGCATTCGCCGTTTCCATCGCCGCGCCGGACGCCGATCCCGTGGCCTCCTCGCGCCACAATCCGAGGACGAAACGGTCAGCGACGTTTCTGAGTTCGCGCACGTTTCCTGGCCATTCCTGCGCTTGCAGCCATGCCAGCAGGCCAGGCGTCATGTCGGGGATTTCCTTGCGGTAGCGGGCACGGGCCAGGCGGCAAAGATGGAAGAATAGGTCGGGGATGTCGTCCTTGCGCTCGCGAAGCGGCGGGATCCAAAGGTTGACCACGTTGAGCCGGTAGAACAGGTCCTGACGAAATGTGCCTTGCTTTCCCGCCTTCTCCAGATCGACCTTGGTGGCAGCAATGAAGCGCACATCGACGGGCCGGATCTCGTTGGAGCCCAGCCTTTCAATGGTTCGATCCTCGAGCACGCGCAACAGCTTGATCTGCAATTCGATCGGCATCGACTCGATTTCATCGAGCAGTATGGTGCCGCCATTGGCATGCTCGATCTTGCCGATGCGGCGTTCATGCGCCCCGGTAAAGGCGCCCTTCTCATGGCCGAAGAGTTCCGATTCGATGAGTTCGGTCGGCAAGGCGCCGCAGTTCAGGGCAACGAAAGGTTTTCCGGAGCGTTCCCCGGCGCGGTGGATTGCCCTCGAAACCACCTCCTTGCCCGCGCCGGTTTCGCCGTGGACAAGCACGTCGGCATCCGTGCCGGCGACGGCAAGCACCTCGGCGCGAAGCTTGCGCATTCCAGGCGATGAGCCGACAAGCACTTCCTCCAGCGTTTCGGATGCAGCAAGCCCGGCCCTGAGCGCGCGGTTTTCCATGACCAGGCGGCGCTGGTGGAGCGCACGGGCGACCACGTCGCCAAGGCGGGAGGGAGAAAACGGCTTCTCCAGGAATTCATAGGCACCGGCCTGCATCGCCTTGACCGCGAGCGGCACATCGCCATGACCGGTTATCAGGATGACTGGCAGGGCTGCATCGATCTCGAAAATGCTCGCCATCAGGTCCATGCCATCCATGGAAGGCATGCGGATATCGGTGACGACAATCCCGGGGAATTCCGTATTCACCAGTTCGCGGGCCTCGAACGGATCGGCGAATGCCTCTACCTCGAAGCCTTCAAGGTCGAGTCCCTGTTCCAGCGCGTGACGAAGGTCTGCATCGTCCTCGACAAGAATGACCTTGCCCGAAATTGTGCTCATGCGATTTCCCGTGCCGTCCTGCCCTTGCGGTTCTTGCGGTTGCCTGCGTTTCCATCCGGCCTGTCCTCGTTGTCGGACGACCTGACCAGTATCACCTTGAATACGGCCCCATTTCCGGAATTTTCCGCACGCAATTCACCGCCGATTTTCTGCAATGTCTCGTTGGCAATGGAAAGCCCAAGCCCAAGACCTTCTCCCACATCCTTGGTTGTATAGAACGGGTCGAAAATGCGTTCCATGTCACTATCGGCGATGCCGGTTCCGTTGTCGGCGACGCTCACTGCGATCCGGCCGTCCTCCTCGCTGGCGGAGATGAGTATGCGGGGGGTGGTCCCACTCGGAACCGCATCGATACCGTTGACGATGAGGTTGAGGAAAATCTGCCCGAGCGCGATGCGTTCGCCCATGACCTGGACGCGCGCATTTTCGCTGGCAAAGTCAATCACGGCGTGGCGCTGTTTTGCCTTGGGGGCCGCAAGACGGATCGCGTCCTCGATCGGGTCGCGGAGCGTGACGGGTGCAACCGCCGCCTCCTTGCGGCTGGCGAAGGAGAGAAGCGTTCGAGACAGATGCGCAAGCCTGTCGACGAGTGCCGAGATGCGCGCCAGATTTTCGTGTACCTTTTCACCGCGTCCGCGATCGAGATAGCGTTCCGCATTTTCCGAGTACGTCCGGATGGCGGCAAGCGGCTGGTTGTACTCATGGGCCAGGGTTGCGGAGACCTGCCCGATGGCGGCGAGTTTTTCCGCGTGGATGAGGTTTTTCTGCGCGTTGAGCAGGGCGGCTTCTGCCTGACGGCGCTCGCTGATCTCGGCCTCCAGCGCAGCATTGGCTTCCGAGAGTTCGCGGGTCCGTTCGCGCACCTTTCGTTCGAGGCGAAGCGCGTTGGCTTTCTCCAGACGGTCGCGGCGCATGCGCTGCTGCATGCGGGAGAACAGCGCCATCAGCACGAAACCAACCAGCGCGCAGGACAGAATCACAATCGTGCCCGCCGTGGACTTGGCACGCCGCACAGGCTCGGTCGTTTCCAGGACGTGCAGGTTCCAGTCGAGGATCGTGATCGGCCGGTCAAAGAGCCGGTGGCCGATTTCCTTTTCCACCTGTCCCCGGCGATCGGGATTGAGGAGTGCCGGAAGCGCTGCCTGCGAAAGTTCGCGCGTCAACGGATTGGCGGCGACGATCTCCATGGCGTCATTGGTGGCGAAGATGGGGGCGCCCGTAAGCGCCCATGCCCGCTCTATGCCTTCAATGGGGGCGGCAACGATGATTATTGCCTCGCGGCCGCGCGCTGTCGGAACAACGGCGGAAAAGGCATAGGTGCGCCTGCCTCCGGCACCGGAAATCGATGCGCGCCCGAGCCGTCCCTGCAGCGGGGCGATACTCAGTTCATTGCCGGTTATCATGTTCGTGGTGATGAAGCCGTTGGTCGAAAAAAGGACTTCTCCCGACGCGTCGGCAAGTGCGATGTCGACCGCGCCCGAAAGACCGGCTGTTCGTTCAAGCAATTCGCGCAGACGAATGGTGGCACCAAGTTTTGCATTCGAACCCGGATCGGCAACCACGAAGGCCTGAACGGCACTTCGGCGAGCCAGTATTGCCGGAATGAACCGGTATTTCTCCAGCTGGTTCATGACCGCTTCGGACTGGACCTGCAAGGCATCCGCAGCCTTGAGTTCCATGCGCTGGAGAGCGATCCTCTCCGCGCGCCCGGTGAAGAAGAGCCACGCTGCAATCGAGAGCATGAGTATGCATATGGGCAGGAATACCCACAGCACTCCCGGATCGCGCAATGTTCTCTGGATACTGCTCATTTGCGGACCATAATGCCTGAACGCGGCAAAGGGAATTGTCCGCGCTCACGGATGATCCCGGTGACGTGCGGGTTCAGGCTGCGCGGGTCAATCTCGAAGCTTCTGCTGCCAGCGCTTCGATGCCGGCCCAGTCGCCTTCTTCGACCAGATTTGCAGGGGCAACCCAGGAGCCGCCCACGCACAGGACATTTGGCAGCGAGAGGTAGCTGCCGGCATTCTTCATGCTGACGCCACCCGTCGGGCAAAACCTGAACTGGGGAAGGGGAGAAGCGATGGACTTGAGATAGTCGGCGCCGCCTGCCGCTTCCGCCGGGAAAAACTTCACGTGCGTGAAGCCCTTTTCACCCAGCGCCATCATTTCCGAAGCGGTAGCGGTTCCCGGCAGCAATGGAACCGAGCAGTCGAGTGCCGCGTCGATCAGTTTCGGCGCGGTGCCGGGAGATACCATGAACTTCGCTCCCGCCTTCTCGACCGCTGCCATGTGTTCGGCAGAGAGCACGGTTCCGGCACCGGGAATGGCGCCTTCCACCTCATCTGCAACCGCCTTGATGCAATCGATGGCGTTCGGTGTGCGCAATGTGATCTCGATTGCCGGAAGTCCGCCGGCCACAAGGGCGCGCGACATCGACACCGCTTGCGCGACATCGTTGACGATGACTACCGGAACGACCGGTGCGGCGGTCATGACGTGGTTTAGAAATGCCTGCTTGTCCATGATGCTCCCCTGTTCAAGCCGTTATTTAGAGCAATCACCGATGGACTGGAAGAGGCAGGCCGGCAAAAGCTTCACGCCAGAAGATATGCAGGCTGCGGAAGGCGGCGGGCCAGCGCCTCGAATGTTGCCGGACCGGCTATGCCGTCTGCTGCGAGACCCGCTGCGAGCTGGAAGGATATCAACGCAGCTTCGGTGGCAGGCCCGAAATCGGCATCGATTGCAAGCGGGTATCCAGCCTGCACGAGCATGGACTGCAGGCTGGTGACGCCGGGCCCGGTACTTCCCAGCCGAAGCTGGCAGGGGGTTTTGCGCCGCCGCAATCTATTCATGCCTTGGTCTTGATGGCGGGCCTTGGCCGCTTCGAGCTTCACGTCATATCCGTGCCTGGCGTATCCAGGCCCGTTGTACCCACGGGCAAAACCGGCCCAGTCACCTTCGCGAAGAGCGGCCATCAATCCGGCCCTTTCGATGTAGCGAACCATGAGTTCGACCTGCCCGCCGGCTCCGCTGCGGACGCTATCGACCATCGCGTCAAGACTGGCATAGCCGAGCCATTGCCAGTGAATGCCCATCACCTGCCCAATATCCCATGACGTGGATTGCAAAGCCGCTGGCCGGTCGATGGCACTGGCTTTTTCGAGCAGTCGCCATCTTCCCGCCTGCCGCCATGGATTTGCCACCTTGCCTGCCAGTCGATGGGCGAGGCTGCGGGTAACGGCAAGATTTCGCCGTGCTGCAGGCAGAAGGCGGTAGAAGTAGTGACCTTCGAAACGGATCAACGGCTCATCTCGCCCGTTTACACGCGCGTAAATTTTGCCGCCGCTTTCAACCTCGCAGACCGCGAGCAGCGTCGAGGGTTCGAGGCCGCAGTGGCGGGCTGCTGAGGCGATTGCATCCATGGTGCTGCGGTCAAACATGAAATTCTCCGGTTGGTTGGCGGGTCAAGCAAGACTGGCTGGAGGGAGTTGTGCAAGGTTATGCCTGCCACGAAGTTCCGGGGATTACTTTTTGCGTTGCGGTCGGCTATCAACAGCCGGTCGATGGTACCGGGGCATTTGAAATGGCGGCTCGCGGTCCTAGCTTTGGCGCAGATGCGGCGACAATTTCCGGAAGGACGAAATGAACAAACCGGCTCAACGTTTCGAGAACTACAAGGCAATCGGGCCGCTTCCGGCAGATCACCCGCGCATTGCGGCGGGCAAGGTTGGAGTGCTCCTCGTCAACCTTGGTACGCCAGATGGCACGGACTACAAGTCGATGCGCCGCTACCTGGCGGAGTTCCTGTCGGACAAACGTGTCATCGAATGGTCCCGGCTGTTCTGGTATCCCATCCTTTATGGCATCGTTCTCAACCGGCGCCCGCAACGGGTGGGCAAGGCGTATGAGTCGATCTGGAACAAGGAACGCGACGAAAGCTACCTGCGCACCTATACGCGTTCGCAGTCGGAAAAACTGGGTGCGGCGCTCGCCAGCCACGAACACCTGATCGTCGATTGGGGAATGCGCTACGGGCAGCCCTCGATCAAGTCGAAGCTGGACGAGTTGAAGGCGAGGGGTTGCGAGCGCATCGTGATATTCCCGCTCTACCCGCAGTACAGCGCCGCGACGACGGCAACCGTCAATGACAAGGCATTCGAGGCATTGATGGAAATGCGCTGGATGCCTGCAGTGCGTACGGTGCCGCCCTATCATGACGATCCCGCCTACATCGACGCGCTTGCAAATTCCATCGAGAACCATCTGGCGGGACTGGATTTCGTTCCTGAACGCATCATTGCCTCCTATCACGGAATTCCGAAGAGCTATTTCGAAAAAGGCGATCCCTATCACTGCCATTGCATGAAGACCTCGCGGTTGCTGGCCGACAGGCTTGGACCGGAACTTGGCGGAAAGCTGATGACTTGCTTCCAGTCGCGGTTTGGACCGGAGGAATGGCTCCAGCCCTACACCGACAAGACAATCGAGAAATTGGCGCAGGAGGGCGTCAAGCGGCTGGCCGTCTTCAATCCGGGGTTCGTTTCGGACTGCCTGGAGACGCTAGAGGAAATCGCTGGCGAAGGCGCGGAAATCTTCCACGAGCACGGGGGCAAAGACTATACCCACATCCCGTGTCTGAACGATTCTCCCGACGGCATGAACGTGATCGAAGCGGTGGTGCGGCGGGAACTGGAAGGCTGGTTGTAGCAATCGTTTGCAGGACTTTTGCCGCCTCGGGGTAGCTTTCAGTTAACCTAGCGTCAGTTTTGATCCGAATTCCTTTGTAACCGCCTCGGCGATTTCCTATCTTTCAGGTATCAAGAGCGCATTCGCCGGTTCGCGGTGGTGCGGACTCATGCCTGAACGGAGGAATTGCGATGCCGGGTTTGTTGGGTTTCGATATCTGGATCCTTGCGGCCGTCGTGGCCCTGATCGTCATAGTGATCGCGGGCATCAAGCAGGTGCCACAGGGTCACAACTACACGGTCGAGCGGTTCGGGAGATATATCCGCACGCTCAAGCCGGGCCTCAATCTCATCATTCCGCTGGTCGACCGCGTCGGTGCGAGGCTGAACATGATGGAGCAGGTGCTTGACGTTCCGACGCAGGAGGTCATCACCCGCGACAACGCCACGGTCAGTGCAGATGGCGTCGCCTTCTACCAGGTGCTCGATGCCGCACGCGCAGCCTACGAGGTTCAGGGGCTGGAGAACGCCATTCTCAACCTGACCATGACCAACATCCGCTCGGTGATGGGTTCCATGGACCTCGACGAACTGCTTTCCAAGCGCGACGAGATCAACGAGCGGCTTCTGCGTGTCGTTGACGAGGCAGCATCTCCGTGGGGCATCAAGATGACCCGTATCGAGATCAAGGATATCGATCCCCCGGCAGACCTTGTTGCATCGATGGGGCGGCAGATGAAGGCGGAACGCGACAAGCGCGCCAATATTCTCGAGGCCGAGGGCTTCCGGCAGGCACAGATCCTGAAGGCGGAAGGTGAGAAGCAGTCGCAGATCCTCAAGGCTGAAGGCGAGCGCGAAGCGGCCTTCCGCGAGGCCGAGGCGAGAGAACGTCTTGCCGAGGCAGAGGCAAGGGCAACGCAGGTCGTCTCGGAGGCGATTGCAGGGGGCGACATGCAGGCGATCAATTACTTCGTGGCGCAGAAATATGTCGACGCGCTCGGCAAGATCGCATCGGCCAACAACCAGAAGGTAATCCTGATGCCGCTTGAGTCGGCCAATGTCATTGGATCGCTCGGCGGTATCGGCGAGATCGCCAAGGAGGTTTTTGGAGGCAACGGAGGCGGCAATGGCGGCGGTTCTTCCACGCGGCGTACGTCTACGCCGAACCGCGTCCAGCGCCCTGTCCAGACGCCTGGTTCCTCACTTGGCCCACGCCCATGGGGTGAGGGCGATGATCCGTCGGGCAAAGGCTCGTAGTGCAAGCCGGGAGCAGTGTCATGATCCATTCCATTCTTCAGGAAACGGGTATCTGGACGTGGTGGATTGCGGGCGCGATCCTGGTCGTCATCGAAGTACTGGCTCCCGGAACCTTCTTCCTCTGGTTCGGCCTTGCGGCATTCGCCGTCGGCGGGCTGACCATGATATTTGGCATGGAAAGCGCATTCTGGACCTGGCAGGCGCAATTGTTTGCCTTCGCGCTGCTGGCGATCATCTTCGTTGTCGCCGGGCGCAAATTCCTTCACAGCAGGGGATATGATCGCGGTGACCAACCTGATCTCAACGAGCGTGGCAAACAGCTTGTTGGCCGTATGGCCGTGGTTTCGCAGGCAATCACCGGCGGCAGCGGAAGGGTGCGCATAGGCGATACCACCTGGCGCGCCACCGGGCCCGATCTTGAAGAAGGGGCAGGGGTCGTGGTGGTTGGCGCGGATGCCGCGACCTTGCGCGTCGAGCCGCAACCTGCAGGTTCAGCGGTTCAAACCGGCTGATTGAAATGCCATAGTGTTCATATGGCACTATTCGATCCAGACAACAGGAACCGGTCGCATTATCACAGGCGCCTTTATGCGGCATATGAGGTGGCGTTCACCCTCGTCGACTTTCTCGCGGCGGCATGTTTCATCGCGGGATCGGTAATGTTCTTCTACAAGTCGCTGGAGAACGGAGCCATCTGGCTGTTCGTGATCGGCTCGGTCTTCTTCTTCATGAAGCCTGCGATCAGGCTCGCTCGGGAATTGCACTATCTCGCGCTGGGCGATGTGGAAGACGTGGCGAAACGCTTCGATCCCTGAAGAGATGTCTATCGCCGCCGGTCAGGCAACGCCGATCCGCAAGAGGTCGTGCAGATGAACCAGACCGACGGGCCTGCGGCCCTCGGTGACGATCAGCGAGGTGATCTTGCGGTCGTTCAGCGTGGCCATGGCGGAGGTCGCCAGCGTATCGGGTGAGAGCGTGACAGGGTTCCGGGTCATCAGTTCCTCGATCTGCATCTGGTCAATCGCCTTGTCGAGGTGACGGCGTATGTCGCCATCGGTGATGATGCCAGCCAGATCGCCCTGATCATCAAGCACGATGACGCAGCCATAGCCCTTGCGCGAGATCGTTGACACGGCCTCGCGAACGCTCGTGGTCAGATTGGCCAGCGGAAGTTCCTCACCGGTATGCATGATCTCGGAAATATGGGTCAGGCTCGCGCCCAGATTGCCGCCTGGATGGAAGGTGCGGAAATCGTTTGCGGTGAATCCACGGCTTTCGAGCAAGGCAATCGCAAGAGCGTCGCCAGTGGCCAATTGCAGCATGGTGGACGTGGTAGGTGCCAGGCCATTGGGGCAGGCTTCCTCAAGGTGGGGAAGCGCGAAGCAGACGGTCGCCTCGCGGCCAAGTGTCGACTGCGCGTTGCGGGTAAGCGCGATCAGCGGAATCGAAAACCGGCTGGCGTATGACAGGATGCCCTTGAGTTCGGCAGTTTCCCCAGACCAGGAAAGCGCGAGGATCAGGTCATCGCGGGCGATCATGCCCAGGTCTCCGTGACTTGCTTCGGCGGGGTGCACGAAATAGGCGGGCGTCCCGGTTGACGCCAGTGTCGCGGCAATCTTTGTTCCGATGTGGCCGCTTTTGCCGACGCCTGTAACGATCACGCGGCCCGTGATGCCGCGTATCAGTCGGATTGCCTCGCGAAAGGCTTCACCCAGCTTTCCGCCAGTGAATTCTGCAGGAAGTGCCTGCAGGCCACGGGTGAATATTTCAAGCGTGCGCAGGGCCGATTGGATTTCAGGTGCTTCGCTCATGGGATGGCGGCTTTCGGACGTTACGTGGGTCGGTTCGCCGGAATGCGGGAACGCACGGACCTTTTAGCGGCTCAGGGCATATTTTCAACGGTTTAGGACGAGCGAGTCACAGGTGAGATGAAAGGAAGCGTTAACCATGTGTCTTTACGATTGCGTAACCTGTTCCTCCGGCCGGAAACAAGATGCGTCCGATACCTTTTGCGATATGCCCTTACCGGGCACCGGCAAGCGCGCGAGCGCCACGGCCTCGCGCTGTGGGGCTGGCTTGTGCAGGTTTGCTAGCGGCTCTTTCTTGCGGTACCGCCAATGCGCAGTCTGCATTGCCGGCGGATGGTGAGCAGGATGGGGAACCCATTGAACTGACGATGCCTGCATCCATCGCGCCAGTGCGGGTGGACCCATATCCAGGAAATACAAGGGTCGCTCCTGAAGCCGCTCAAGGCCGTGACGGATTGACCTCAAACGCACCTGCGTCACCGGTTCAGCAGGGCATTGCCCGGAGCCCGGAGTCGGATCTGTTTCTGCCAGAGGGATTCAGGATCGGTAGCTGGGAAGCGACGATGTCGCTTGAGCAGACCATGGGATTTTCTTCCAATACCGCGCAGGCGCCTGGTGGAAAGTCCGGTGCGATTTCGCAAACCGATGCCGACTTCTCGGCGACCAGCGACTGGTCACGGCATGAGGCGAGCATCCGCGCGAAGGGCAGTTACTACAGGAGCATAGCCGGGGACGCGACCGAATTGCCGTCCGCTTCGGTCGAAGGATCGCTTCGTCTTGACCTGATCGACGGCTGGAAGGGAACCGCCACGGGCGGCTATTCCTACGAAACCGATACGGATACCGGCACTGTGGCAGGCAAGCATGTCGCCACCGGTTCGCTCGGCATCAGCCGCGAGGCGGGTATCTGGCAATTCGCGCTGCGAGGCGTTGCGGAACGTAGCATCTACGAGGACGGACTGACCTCCCGCAAGGACCAGAACAATACCTATTACGGAGCGGTTGGCCGCATCACTTACGCCGCGAATCCGGCCCTTTCTCCATTCGTCGAAGTTGAGGCAGGTATCCGCAGACATGATCTGACCGTGGATGCAAACGGAGAGCGGCGCGATTCGCAGGTTCAGGCGCTGCGTGGCGGCATTGCCTTCGATCAGGGCGAAAAACTCAACGGGGAAATATCGGTTGGCTGGCAGAGTGAACGATTCGAGGACAAGAATCTGAAGGATCTGGGCGGGTTGACCTTTGATAGCGAGGTCAACTGGTCGCCGGTACGCGATACGAATGTCCGCCTGTTTGCCTCCACGAAGTTCGATGGCAGTTCCACAGCTGGCCAGAACGGATCGATTGTCACCACGGCCGGTGGAGAGGTGAACAAGGCAGTCAATGACCGGCTCGAGCTCAATGCCGGCATCAGCGCCGAGCATTCGCGCTTCGACGACGGTACTGCATCCGAAACCGTCTACACGGCATCGGGAGGGTTCCGCTACTGGCTCAACCGGTACATGGCGCTTACCGGCACCGTGGAACGGGAATGGCTTTCCAGCGACGACAAGGCCAAGGAATACGAAGCCACTTCGGTGCGTGCGGGCGTTCGCTTCAAGCGCTGACGGCAGGATTTGCCTGTCCGGGTTCCTCCGGCGCTCTTGGCATGGTTAAACCTTGGTGACGAACTTCCATCGAATTCACCTGCCGCTCTTCGTGGCGAGCTAAGGTTTTTCTCCTACAGTCACCGTTCAGGAACTCTAACCAACGGATGATTGTCATGGCAGTACTCGTTACCGGCGGTGCCGGATACATCGGAAGTCACATGGTATGGACACTTCTCGACCATGGCGAGGAAGTGGTGGTGCTGGATGACCTGTCCACCGGTTTCAGATGGGCGGTCCCGGATGGCGTGGAGTTTGTAGAGGGCAGTGTTGGCGACAAGAGCCTTGTATCGGGCCTCATCGCCGAGCATGACGTCGATGCCGTCATCCATTTTGCCGGTTCGGTCGTCGTGCCGGAATCGGTCGAAAATCCGCTGAAATACTACCAGAACAATACCTGCAACACGCGGACACTTCTCGAAACCGTGGTGCAAAGCGGCATCGACAAGTTCATCTTCTCCTCGACGGCAGCGGTCTATGGCGAGCCGATGACCAGCGGGCCGATCCGCGAAGATGCGGTGCTGTCTCCCATGTCGCCCTATGGTTCTTCCAAGCTGATGAGCGAAATCATGGTCCGGGATGCCGCGCTATCGTCCGACCTGCGTTACGTGATGCTGCGCTATTTCAATGTTGCCGGAGCTGACGCACTTGGGCGCGCGGGATGCTCGGCTGCCGATGCAACACATCTCATCAAGGTCGCTTGCGAGGCTGCCCTCGGCAAACGGCCCTCCATGACCATATACGGCGACGATTACGACACACCGGACGGCACCTGCGTACGTGATTTCATCCACGTCTCGGACCTCGTCAATGCGCATTATGTTGCGCTGGAGTTCCTGCGGCAGGGTGGCCTTAAATTCACCGCCAATTGCGGATATTCGCGCGGGTATTCCGTCAAGCAGGTCATCGATGCCGTCAAGAAGGTGAGCGGGAGGAATTTTCCCGTTGTCTCCGGTCCGCGCCGGCCCGGTGACATTCCCTCGGTCATCGCAAATGCGCACCGCCTGATGTCACGCCTGTCGTGGCAGCCCCGGCACGACAGGCTTGAGGAGATCGTGCGGGATGCTCTTGCGTGGGAGGAAAAACTCTCCGCCCAAAAGCAGAGCGCCTGACCCGATTCGAGCTGTTCGCAAGGCAGGCCTGTGACCCGTTTGGCGTTGCAGGACAGCCACATTTTTTCCATTCTGTGATGGTTAACTGATCGTTGACGATGGTGGGCTATTGTCCGGGATTCAACTTCCAGAACCATTCATGGAGAGGGAAATGCGCATATCCGGATGCAGAAAAGTCTTTGTTGCCAACTTTGCCAGATCGCTGGCAGGTGCCGCTCTTGGTTGCCTGATTGCATTCACGGGTGCCGGACCCGCAAGCGCGGATGCCGGATTTCGCAAATGGGTGAATGATTTCTACGCCACCGCTGCCAAGCATGGCATCTCCAAAAACACCTATCAGAAAGTGTTTGCAGGTGTGGATTCGCCGGATCCATACGTGCTTGAGTCGGCACGCTATCAACCGGAATTCGTTTCCGACGTGTGGGACTACCTGGACGCTCGCGTTACAGACAGTACGATTGCCAACGGCCTTGCGATGAAGGCGAAATACAAGCGCTGGCTCGATATCATCGAGGCGCGCTATGGCGTCGACCGCGACATTCTTCTGGCGATCTGGTCGATGGAATCCTCCTATGGCAAGGCGCTGGAGCGGGATACCGCCATGCACAACGTCGCCCGATCGCTGGCGACGCTGGCCTATGCAGACCGGCGCCGGGCCAAATATGCCCGGGCACAGCTCGTCTCGGCGCTGAAGATCGTTCAGAAGGGTGACGTATCCGCAGACGGGCTCGTTGGCTCCTGGGCGGGAGCGATGGGCCATACACAGTTCATCCCGACAAGCTATGAGGCGTGGGCGCAGGATATCGATGGCGATGGCCGCCGCAACATCTGGCAGTCGGTGCCCGATGCGCTGGCTTCATCGGCCAACCTGCTGCGCAAGAACGGCTGGCAGACGGGCAATACCTGGGGCTACGAAGTCATTCTGCCGCGTGGTTTCAACACGGGGCTGGCCGACAAGAACGGTCACAAGATCAGCGATTTCGTGAAGCTGGGTGTGAAACGCCCGGATGGCAGGCCGTTTCCCAGGATGTCCGACAACGCGGTGTTGAAATTCCCGGGAGGAAAGAACGGTCCCGCTTTCCTGATGATCCGCAATTTCTACATCATCAAGCGCTACAACAATGCCGACAAGTATGCCCTGGCAGTCGGCCATCTGGCAGACCGTCTGAAGGGGGGAGGCCCCTTCGTGCAGGAATGGCCGCGCGGCTATACACCGCTCTCGGAGCCCGAGCGCAAGGAAGTGCAGATCTATCTGCTTCGCGGTGGCTTTTACGATGGTGAGATTGACGGGAATATCGGGTCTGGCTCGCGCGAGGCAATTCGCAAGTGGCAGAAGCTCAACGGGGTGAAGCCCGATGGATTTCCGTCCAAGGCATTGCTCGACAAGCTGCGTGGGCGCTGAAAGCGCTCTTGACGCGAAGTCTGCCATGGGCTTGATGGCACCGAAGGACCCGGCGCGATGACGCACGGGGCCTCAAAGCCACTACCGGCTGCCATCGGTGGCAGTCGCAACGGATCCGCTTGAAGATCCGGAAGCAACGAAGAATTGGCATTACAGGGAAGTTGCCGTCATGATTCGCCGACTTGCGTTAGCGATAGTACTCATTGCCCTAGCCGGGTTTGTGGTGCCGGATTTTTCGCCGGTGCACTTCGATACGGCATATGCCCAGGATTCCAGGCCCAAGCGCAAGAACCTGCTTGAGCTTCTGTTCGGCCGCATGAAGAAAAATGCCGAGCGTGCGCGCAAGCAGATCTTCAAGTCTCCGTCTTCCTCGCGCAAGAAGTCTTCAGACGACAGATCCCGTGATGTGAGAACCCGTGCGAAGTCGGTAACCGTGCCGCGCAGTTCAGCGGCAGGAGCAGCAGTCGCCACCAGCGCCGCTGCCTCTGCACCGGATGCTGTGGAGAAGAACGAGGATGCGGCAAAGGTGCTAGTCGTCGGTGACTTCATGGCGGGCAGTCTCGCCGATGGCCTCGACGGTATATTCGCGCAGAATCCCTCGATCGTGGTCGTGGACGAAGCAAGCGGGCTTTCGGGACTGGTGCGCGATGACGTGGTGGACTGGCCGGCAAAGACGGCAAGCCTGATCGAGGAGCAGAAGCCTGTCGCGGTGGTCGTTCTCGTCGGCATGAATGACCGGCAGCAGTTGCGCACCGGAGGCGCCAAATACGACAAGCTCAGCGACGGATGGCGCAAGGAATACATCAGCCGTGTTGCCAAGCTTGCACGGACCGTTCGCGAGAAAAGGCTGCCGCTGATCTGGGTTGGCCTGCCGCCAGTTTCCAAGGGGTCGATGAATTCCGACTATCTCGTGTTCAATGAAATCTACGAAACACAGACCGAGGCCGTTGGTGGAAGCTTCGTGGATGTCTGGAAAGGCTTTGTGGACGAGGATGGCGGATATGTGCGCTCAGGCCCGAACGTCAACGGCCAGATCGTAACACTCAGGCGTGCTGACGGGATCAACATGACGGACCAGGGCGAGGCCAAACTCGCCTACTATACGGAGAAGATCGTCAAGCGGCTTACCGGATTCGGGCGCGAGGCACTGTTTTCTTCCCTCGGTTCTCTGGGCGATGCGGCAGCGATACAGGAGCCGCAATACGATCCCGCGGGTACCGGAAAGACCGTTGTCATAGCGTTGGGCAGTCCTGCCGCAGACGGAGGAAGCCAGCTTGAAGGCGGGGAGGGTTTCCTTACCGATGCCGATGCCCGGCTTTCCAACGGGTTCGAACTTGTCGCCCGCGGTCAATCGTCCGAACCCAAATCGGGGCGTATTGATGCTGACTGGGGCAAACCGGCATTCGAACTCGCCAACGGACAGACACCCGAACCTGTCCTTGCCAACATGCGGGGCATGAATTTCAAGTCGGCTTTCGAAAACGGCTTCCCGCCAGCCGGATCGGAAGGTGCCGGTGGCGAAGGCGAGACGCCTGCGGCCAATTGAGCCTCGTCCGAAAAAGGCTGCTCCAGTTGAAAAAAAAGGCCGGTCAGATCGTTTCACCATAGGGTGGGAACGACAACTCCAGTCAAGCAACTGAATTCTTTAGCGAAATTCGATCTTGCCCGACCCGCCAAGATCGAATTGCCACAATGCCCGGCCTTTACGCTTGGGAAGTCTGATACCTTTGCCTAGCGCGGCAGGATAGTTGTTCCCATCAGGTCTTCGTCGATGGCGCGCGCTGCCTGGCGGCCTTCACGGATTGCCCAGACAACCAGCGACTGGCCTCGGCGGGCATCGCCTGCCGCATAGACCTTCGGCACCGATGTGCGATAGGCCTTGTCGTCGGCATGGATCGAACGGCCGCCCCTGCGGTCGGTGTCCATGTCCATCTTCAGTTCCCTTATGAAGGTCTCCTCGATGGGGCCGGCAAAGCCGATGGCGATGAAGGCGAGATCCGCCTTGATGATGAATTCGGTGCCCTTGATAGGCGCACGTTTTTCATCGACACGGGCGCATTTGACCCCGGTCAGGCGGCCATTCTTGCCGACGAATTCGAGCGTTGCCGCTGCGAACTCGCGATTGGCCCCTTCGGCCTGCGAGGAAGAGGTGCGCATCTTGGTGGCCCAATACGGCCATTGCGTCAGCTTGTCCTCGATCTCGGGCGGCTGCGGGCGAATATCCATCTGGGTGACTTCGGTCGCCCCCTGGCGGAAGGCGGTGCCGATGCAGTCGGATGCGGTATCACCGCCACCGACAACCACGACGCGCTTGCCGCCGGCCCAAATCTCGGGCGATGGCCAGCCGGCACTGTCGACCGGTTCGGAACCGACCCGGCGGTTCTGCTGAACCAGATAGGGCATGGCTGCATGCACCCCGACCAGATCCGAGCCCGGGATGCCGGGATTGCGCGGATTTTCCGAGCCCGTGGCAATCAGGACGGCATCGAATTCCTTCAAGAGATCCTTCGCCTTCTTGTCCTTGCCCACGTTTACGTTGCAGTGGAAAATCACGCCCTCGGCTGTCATCTGCTCGATGCGGCGGTCGATGTGGTGTTTTTCCATCTTGAAGTCAGGAATGCCATAGCGCATCAGGCCGCCTGGGCGGCTTTCGCGTTCGAAGACATGAACCTCGTGGCCGACGCGCGCGAGCTGCTGGGCTGCAGCCATGCCAGCGGGGCCCGAGCCGATCACGGCCACCTTCTTGCCCGTCTTCTCCTCCGCTGGTTGCGGACGGATCAGGCCAAGCTGGAATCCCCTGTCGGCGATTGCCTGCTCGACGGTCTTGATGGCAACGGGAATGTTTTCCAGGTTGAGCGTGCACGCTTCCTCGCAGGGTGCGGGGCAGATGCGGCCGGTAAACTCCGGAAAGTTGTTGGTGGAGTGCAGATTGCGCACTGCCTCTTCCCAGTCGCCATTGTAGATCAGGTCGTTCCAGTCCGGGATCTGGTTGTGCACCGGACAGCCGGTATCGCCATGGCAATAGGGAATGCCGCAATCCATGCAGCGGGCGGCCTGCTTGGCCACCTCGTCATCGGACATAGGCAAGGTGAATTCGCGGTAGTGGCGAATACGGTCGGAAGCCGGCTCGTACTTGGCCGTCTGCCGGTCGATTTCGAGAAATCCCGTTACTTTACCCATGTTTCGATTACTCCGCTGCCACGCCGCCGTAGCGCATGTCTTCCATTTCCTTGAGTGCCCGGCGGTATTCCACCGGCATTACCTTCACGAATTTCGGCCGGAAATGTTCCCACCGGTTGAGGACGTCTTGCGCCCGGCTTGAGCCCGTGAAGTGAAGGTGGCGCGAGATGAGCTGGAACAGGCGTTCCTCATCGTGCTTGTCCATCTGGGACGAGACGTCGACGCGGCCCTTGTGCATCAGGTCGCCACCGTGGTGGTGCAGTTTCTCCAGAAGATCGTCTTCCTCGGGAACAGGCTCGAGTTCGACCATCGCCATGTTGCAACGCTCGGCAAAGTCACCGTCCTCGTCGAGAACATAGGCGATGCCGCCTGACATGCCTGCGGCGAAGTTGCGGCCGGTCTTGCCGATCACGACCACGCATCCGCCGGTCATGTACTCGCAGCCATGGTCGCCGACGCCTTCCACGACCGCAATTGCGCCCGAGTTGCGAACGGCAAAGCGCTCGCCGGCAACACCACGGAAGTAGCACTCGCCGGATATGGCACCGTACATTACCGTGTTTCCGACGATGATCGAGTCTTCGGCGACGATCCTGGAATTCTCGGGCGGGCGGATGACGATGCGGCCGCCCGAAAGGCCCTTGCCGACGTAATCGTTGCCGTCTCCCTGCAGATCGAAGGAAATGCCGTGTGCCAGAAACGCCCCGAAGGACTGGCCGGCGGTACCGGTCAGAGATACGGCAATCGTGTCTTCCGGCAGGCCATCATGGCCGTATCTTTCGGCCACTCGGCCCGAAAGCATTGCGCCTGCCGATCTGTCGACGTTGGTGATCGGTATTTCGATGCGCACAGCTTCGCCATCTTCGAGAGCAGCCTTCGATTTCGCGATGAGCTTTCTGTCGAGGATGTCGTGTATCGGATGATCTTGGCGTTCGGTCCACCGGATTTCCTTCTTCTTCGCATTGGGCTGGAAGAAAACATTGGTGAAGTCGAGGCCTTTCGCCTTCCAGTGATCGATCAGTGTCCGCTTCTCAAGCAGATGGCTTTCACCGATGATGTCGTTGAGTTTCCTGTAACCCATGGCCGCAAGGAACTCGCGTACTTCCTCTGCGACGTAGAAGAAGTAGTTGATCACATGTTCAGGCGTTCCCTTGAAGCGCTTGCGCAGCACGGGGTCCTGGGTGGCGATGCCAACGGGGCAGGTGTTGAGATGGCACTTGCGCATCATCAGGCAGCCTGCGGCGATGAGCGGCGCGGTGGAAAAGCCGAACTCGTCGGCACCAAGTAGCGCGCCGATGATGACGTCGCGACCGGTTTTCAAACCGCCATCCACCTGCAGCGCCACGCGTGAGCGAAGGCCGTTCAGCACCAGCGTCTGATGGGTTTCGGCCAGGCCGATTTCCCAAGGTGATCCGGCATGCTTGAGCGAAGTGAGCGGAGAAGCGCCCGTTCCGCCGTCGTATCCGGAGATGGTGATGTGGTCTGCACGTGCCTTGGCAACGCCTGCGGCAACCGTTCCGACGCCAACCTCGGAGACGAGCTTGACCGAGATGTCCGCCTTTTCGTTGACGTTCTTCAGATCGTAGATCAGCTGAGCCAGATCCTCGATCGAGTAGATGTCATGGTGCGGCGGCGGCGAAATCAGGCCGACGCCCGGAGTCGAGTGGCGGGTTTTCGCAATCGTCGCGTCCACCTTGTGGCCGGGCAACTGGCCGCCTTCGCCGGGCTTGGCACCCTGCGCGACCTTGATCTGTATCATGTCGGAGTTGACCAGATACTCGGCTGTCACGCCGAAACGGCCAGAAGCCACCTGCTTGATGGCCGAGCGTTCCGGGTTGCGCGAACCGTCCGGCAGCGGGTTGAACCGGTCCGGTTCCTCGCCGCCTTCACCGGTATTTGACTTGCCACCGAACGAGTTCATGGCCTTTGCAAGCGTGGTGTGGGCTTCTCGCGAGATCGAGCCAAAGGACATGGCGCCGGTCACGAAACGCTTGACGATCTCGGAAGCGGGTTCGACCTTCTTGATGTCGATGGGCTCGCGCCCGTCCTCGGCAGCCGTGCGGATTTCGAACAGGCTGCGTACGGTCGACATCGAGCGCGACAGGTCATTTACCTGTTTGGAGAAGTCCTGGAACTTGCCATAGCTGCCAGTACGCACCGCATGCTGGAGCGCGGCGATGTTATCCGGTGTCCAGGCATGGTCTTCTCCGCGCTTGCGGAACGCGTATTCGCCACCAACCGACAGAGCATGACGCAGGACAGGGTCCTTCGAGAAAGCGGCGCTGTGGCGGCGTTCGGTTTCAGCTGCAACTTCCGCCAGTCCCACGCCCTCGATCCTGGTCGCGGTTCCGGTGAAATAGCTGTCCACGAAAGCGGTCGAAAGGCCGACGGCGTCGAAGATCTGGGCGCCGCAATACGACTGGTAGGTCGAAATGCCCATCTTGGACATGACCTTCAGAATGCCCTTGTCGATCGCCTTGATATAGCGGTGTACCACCTCGTGGGGGTCGACTTCCGGCGGGAAGGCGCCATCGGCGTGCAACTGCGCCAACGTTTCGAAGGCGCACCACGGGTTTATGGCTTCTGCGCCATAGCCAGCGAGGCAGCAGAAATCGTGGATCTCGCGCGGTTCGCCCGATTCCACAACCAGGCCCACGGAGGTGCGCAGGCCCTTGCGGATCAGGAAGTGGTGCACGGCTGCCGTGACCAGCAGCGCAGGAATTGCAATGCGATCGGGGCCAACCTGGCGGTCCGAAAGGATGATGATGTTGTAGCCGCCCGCGACTGCTGCCTCTGCGCGCTGGCAGATGCGATCGATGGCACCCTCCATTCCGGCGGCACCCTCATTGGAGGGGTAGGTGACGTCGATGGTCTTGGTGTCGAAGCGGTCCTCGGTGTGGCCGATAGAACGGATCTTCTCCAGATCCTCGTTGGTGAGGATGGGCTGGCGTACTTCCAGACGTTTGCGCCGTGAGGCGCCGGCATGGTCGAGGATGTTCGGACGCGGGCCGATGAACGAGACAAGGCTCATCACCAGCTCTTCGCGGATCGGGTCGATCGGCGGGTTGGTGACCTGTGCGAAGTTCTGCTTGAAATAGGTGTAGAGCATCTTCGATTTCGACGACATTGCCGAAATCGGGGTGTCCGTACCCATTGAGCCGATGGCTTCCTGGCCGGTCGTTGCCATGGGCGACATCAGAAGCTTGATGTCCTCCTGGGTGTAGCCGAAGGCTTGCTGGCGGTCGAGAAGCGTGACGTCCGAACGCAGGTCGCGCGGCTTGACCGGTTTCAGGTCTTCCAGGATGAGCTGGGTGTTGTTCAGCCATTCGCTGTAGGGATGCCTCGAAGCCTTCTGCTGCTTGATCTCCTCATCGGAGATGATGCGGCCTTCCTCAAGGTCTATCAGCAACATGCGGCCGGGCTGCAGACGCCATTTCTTGACGATGGTTTCCTCGGCAACAGGCAGCGTGCCCGCCTCGGACGCCATGATGACGCGGTCGTCATTGGTGACTACATAGCGCGCGGGCCTGAGGCCGTTGCGGTCCAGCGTTGCGCCAATGAGGCGGCCATCGGTGAAGGCGACAGCAGCAGGGCCATCCCACGGCTCCATCAGCGCGGCATGGTACTCGTAGAATGCCTTGCGTTCCTGGCTCATCTGCTTGTTGCCGGCCCATGCTTCGGGGATCAGCATCATCATGGCATGGACAAGCGAGTAGCCGCCCATGAACAGGAATTCGAGTGCGTTGTCGAAGCAGGCGGTGTCCGACTGGCCTTCATATGAAATCGGCCACAGCTTCTCGATGTCGTTTCCAAACAGTTCGGAATCGACCGAAGCCTGGCGGGCAGCCATCCAGTTCTTGTTACCGCGCAGCGTGTTGATCTCGCCGTTGTGCGCAACCATGCGATACGGGTGGGCGAGCTTCCATGAAGGGAAGGTGTTGGTGGAGAAACGCTGGTGAACGAGCGCGATGGCGGATTCGAAACGTTCGTCGTTCAGATCCTTGTAGTAGGCACCCACCTGGTAGGCCAGGAACATGCCCTTGTAAACGATGGTGCGCGACGACATCGACACGATGTAGAAACCGTTGTCGCGGCCATCGGTCTCGTGGTGTACCCTGTTCGAGATCACCTTGCGCAAGATGTACATGCGCCGCTCGAACTCGTCATCGGTCTGGATCTCCAGTCCCCGACGTATGAAGAGCTGACGGTGGATCGGCTCGGAAGCAGCAATATCCTTCGCCTTGGAAAGCGATGAATTGTCAACCGGTACGTCGCGCCAGGCGATGATCTCGTGGCCTTCCGATTTTGCGGCCTGCTCGATGATCTTGGCCAGTTCCTTGACCAGTTTCTTGTCCTGCGGAAAGAAAATGTGCGCCACGGCATATTGGCCCGGCAGCGGAAGGTCGACACCCTGTTCCGCCATGACGGCAGAAAAGAACCGGTGCGGAATCTGCACGAGCATGCCGGCACCGTCGCCCATGAGCGGGTCTGCACCGACCGCGCCACGATGGGTGAGGTTTTCGAGCATGCGCAGCCCGTCAACGATGTTCTGGTGGGACGGCTTGCCCTTCAGGTTGGCGATGAAGCCGACGCCGCAGGCGTCGTGCTCATTGGCCGGATCGTAGAGACCCTGTGCCGCAGGCAAGCCACTGGCACCATTGGGCTTCTTGCCGTTCGCCTTGGTAGTGAGGGTGGTCTTGCCGGCAACCTTGTTCAGGTCTGCCGCAAAGCCTAGATCAGGGTCGAAGCTGTTGTCTTCGTATGCCATTTTCCGTCTCCCTCACATCGAACCGACCGCCAATTGATGCCTTTCCGGTATTGGGCAAAGGCACGGCGGACCGGTCACTCTTGAACGGGCGCTGCCGATGCCTTCATTGGCCATCGGAAGCCCCCGCATACTATCCAAGTTTTTCAGGCAGGTCAGCAGGCCAAGGCTCCAGGCCTCTGTATTGCAGGACGGCCGCCGCGGCGATCTGAATGCCTTGAAAATTAGGACAGCATTACTGTCCTATTAACCTGCAAATTGCCAGAAACCGGGGAACAGGGCAAGGCCGTTTTCCGCGTCGCCCGTGAAATGGACCAATTGACCCTGTTCCCGAGGCGCTTTTGATGGCGAAACGCGGCGATCTGGAGATACTCAATCGTCAAACTGCGGTCACACAGGGCAGGTGGCGGTATCACGACTGCCGGACAAATCCGGCAATCCCATTGTAATTGCGGTGGTTTTGGTTGCAATGACGATGCGTCGCACGTATAGTTTACGTTGGGGCGCAGCACCGGGCATCATGATGCCCGGGTGTGTGTGTATGGAGAGACTTTTCAATTCAGGTTTGAGATTCACATCCTGCGCTGACGACCGTCTGATAATCTCAGAAGCGCAAGGGCGGATTTTTGTCTGCGAATGATTGCGCGGACAGTTTGCTTGGAGCCGGTCTCAAGGTGGTTTTCCTGTACGGCCGCGATGCTGTCGCCCCCAGAGCGCGGTTCCGGCAGGCAAACCTTCTTAGAAAGTGACTGGCCTCCAGGGCCCGGTCCTGCGAAAGCAGGGCCGGGTTCTTGTTTTTCCGGCCGCCGGGGGTTCTTGCCCTTTGCTGGTGAGCGGCGGCATAGTGCGCCACGACATGCATCTTCGAGGTGAAAGAGAATGAAATTTGCCAGTGACAACTGGGCAGGTGTGCCGCCCAGAATCGCCGAAGCCCTGATGGCACATTCCGGCGGCCAGGCATCCGCCTACGGTACTTCCGATCTCGACAGGAAGATCGAGGCCACCTTCAACGAAATTTTCGAGTGCGAGGTCGGGGTTTTCTTCGTCGGTACGGGCACCGCTGCCAATTCGCTTGCTCTGGCGGCTTGCGGCAAGGCCGGAGGGGTCGCTCTTTGTCACGATGAAGCACATGTTGCCGAGGACGAGGGCGGTGCGCCGGAATTTCTCTCTTCCGGCAACAGGTTGAGGCGCATGCCGGGCAAGCTAGGCAAGATCGATCCCGAGGGACTTGAGCCAGCGTTCGAGAAGTTCCGGCTGCGCGGCGTGCATCACGGACGGCCTGTGGCTGTGACGATTTCCCAGGCCACGGAAATCGGAACGGTCTACAGCGTCGAAGAGATCGCCGCGATTGCAGAGATTTCGCATGGCGAAGGCTTGCCGGTTCACATGGATGGTGCCCGCTTCGCAAACGCACTCGTGACACTCGGGGTCACGCCCGCAGAGATGACCTGGAAGGCCGGTGTCGATATCGTGTCCTTTGGCGGTACCAAGAACGGATGCTGGTGTGCCGAGGCGCTGCTCTGCTTCAAACCGGAGCTGGTCGAGGATTTCGCTTACCTGCGCAAGCGAACGGGTCACCTGTTCTCCAAGTCCCGCTTCATCGCGGCGCAATTCGATGCCTATTTCCGTGACGGTCTGTGGCTGGAGCTGGCAAGGCACGCCAATGCCATGGCGCAGGAACTGGCCGGTGTCGTGGAAAACTCAGCCAATTCGCGTCTCGCCTGGCCGGTCCAGGCAAATCAGGTCTATGCCGTCATGAACCGGGACCGGGCTGCCGCGATGCTTGAGGCCGGTGCTGCATTCCATGAATGGCCAAGACCGGCGGCGCACCGCGATGTCACCGGAAAGGGCGAGGGCCTTTACCGGCTCGTCACGAATTTCTCGACAGAGAGTGCGGAAATCGAGGCATTCGCAGCGCTGCTGAACAGGTGAAACGATCTATCGGTGGTCCGGCTCGTCCTTGCGCGCCGAGATGTCCCGGTTCAGCCGCTGAGACGGTATGGCTTTTGCCTCCTGCGCCGGACGGGCACTGCCGGGCAGTGACAACTCCAGCGGGCGCCTGCCGGGTTCGAGCCGTTCGGCAGGCTTGTTCATGCCGGTTCCCGGCACAAAGGAAAGGAAGGCGGCAAGGAACTGCTCACGGTAGACGTCGCGTTCCTGCAACAGTTCGTGGCGGGCGCCAGGGATCGTGAGTGTGGTTCCCGATCTCAGGAAGCGGCCAAGCTCCTCCGTCGTGCGGTTGTCTACGACCTCGTCATTGCCGGCGCAAACCATCAAAGTCGGTATGGTGATGGCATTGTGGAAGTCCGGGTCAAGAACCCGTTCCATCGCGCGCAGCGCTGCAAATATCCAGCTAGCCGTCGGCCCGCCAATCGTGAGGTTGCGGAATTTTCCGGCAAATTCCGAATTGCGCCTGAACCGAACCGAATCCTGGGTCAGCCGGTTTCCGGCAAATGCGCGGTTTTCGTCAGGCGTCGCGCCTCCTGCCACATAGGTTTCGCCAAGTCCAAGAACATGCATCGTTCCGGAAAGCCATTTGACGATGCCTTGCGACAATCCGGCTTTTCCAAGCCCGAGGAAGGGCGAGCCAAGCACCATCCGCCGGATGCGGTTGCCGAACCGGGGAGCGGCAAGCAGGGCGACGAGCGCGCCCGTCGAATGGGCCAGAATGAAGAAGGGTGCTCGGCAATCGGGCAGTGCCACGTTGGTCATCACGGTTTCGAGGTCGGTGACGTAGTGCTCGAAGTTCTCGACGAAACCGCGCCTTGGGTCTTCCAGAATGCGTGAGGAGCCGCCCTGGCCGCGCCAGTCAAAGGTAAGTACGTCAAAGCCCTTGTCGCGCAGGAACTCGATGGTCTCGTAGAGTTTCTCGATGTATTCGGCGCGGCCGTTCAGCAGCAGTACGGTACCCTTGAACGGGGGGCGCGTCGTCCGCCACCATGCATAGCGCAGGTCAATGCCGTCCCAGGTGCGGGTCTTGCCCGCATGGGGATTGGGCGGCATGGGAAAGCCTTCCAGTTCGGCAAGGTATGCATCGGAACCAAAGTTCTCCGCATCCTCGTTCGAATGCGCATCACCCCGTTCAGAGGTTTCGTGTTTTACGGCATCCATTTGCAGACGCTTCCTGCCGGTTGAAAACCACAAGGGTGTACCGTCCCGTCAACTCCATATCAAGCGCGCTGAACCGGCTTTCGAATACGGTCCAACAGGTGGTTGCGGGGCTTGAAAGGACAAAACCCAATTCCCATCTCAATGTCACGGACGCCAGAAAGGGTCCGTCACATTCCCCGCATCCTGCCAGAATGGAGGAGCGGGCAAACAAACTACGCAACCAGTCGCTTCAAGGAGGACTTATCCATGCGTGCTGTAGATTTTGCACCCCTTTACCGTTCCACTGTCGGTTTCGACCGTCTTTTCTCGCTGCTCGACAACATGGGCCAGCCGGAAAGTGCACCTGCATATCCGCCCTACAACATCGAGCGGACCGGCGAAAACACCTATCGCATTTCAATGGCGGTAGCGGGTTTCGCTGAGGACGAACTCGAAATCGAAGCCAAGCAGAATGCGCTCACCGTCAAGGGTGAAAAGCGCGAAGAGGAGAACTCGGAAGAACGCGAAGTTCTTTTCCGTGGCATTGCCTCTCGCGCATTCGAGCGCCGCTTCCAGCTTGCCGACCATGTGGAAGTGAAAGACGCCAGCCTCGAAAACGGCCTGCTTCACATCGATCTCGTGCGCGAGATTCCCGAGGCAATGAAGCCGCGCCAGATTTCGATCAGCAAGCCTGATGCGAAGTCCAAGAAGGTCAAGCAGATCGAGGCCTGACCGTCCTGTTCATGACGCCCTTCGCATAGACGGGCACTATATGACAGCGCTCCTTCCTCAAGCAGGAAGGGGCGCTTTTTCGTCAATGGAGCCAAGCCGCGACTTGAGAAGTGGTGCGAGGATGCGGTCGAGAGATATCGCGCCTGCACCCTTGATCGCGAGCACGCCAAGCAGGAACACCCACAATGTGCGCTGGTCGTAGATGAGCGAGGCCGAATCACGGTCAAACAGCATTCCGGCGGTTTCGATGCCGACGCCATGGAAGTTGATGTCGACGAAGCTCTGTACCAGAACAAAGACAATCATCCCGACCGCCGCAATCCGGGTGAACAGCCCGATCACGATAAGCACCGGCAACAGGAACTCCATATAGGTACCAAGCCAGACGACCAGATCGAGATGGAACGGCACGTTGGCGGTATCGAAGTCATAGGCCATGAGGCCCTGTTCCGTCAGGATCTGGAAATAGGCTCCGTCCCTGATCATGAAGAAGCCGGTCAGTCCTTCGCCGACCTTCGTTCCGGCCGAGTTCATGTAGTAGAAAAACAGGACCGCCAGGAATGTCAGCCTTGCCGCTGATCCAATGAGCCAGGAGTCCCCTGCGCGTTCCAGGCGCGTGAAAACCTGCCCGTGCAGGTCGACCAGTGTCCTTGCGATGTTCATCTGTCCCTCCCTGGAGCAGTTTCGATATTGACGGAATCGGCAAACGCGCCGGAATTCAGCATGAGTGCGATTGCAGCTGGCACATGAAAATCAGGGTCATTCGACGTTGCAGCGCCAATGGCCTCTCCCAGTGTCTTTCCGGCAAAGAGTGTTGCGAAGAATTCGGCGGTGGCCGCATCGATGCCAAACACCAGCACTTCGAATTGTGGACGCGTGATCAGGATTGCCTGCGCGGCGTCGAGATCGATACCGGCTGCAGGCGGCCAGGTTTCGCGCGCACCGAAAAGATCGAAGACCGGATAGGGCGAATTCCGAAGTGCTGCTGCTGCATGCCGTTGAAGGGTAATGTCTGCCAACTGATCGGGCGGGATGGAGGCCAAGCCGTCGGGATCAAGTGCAGATTCGTCAGCGGCATGATAGGCGTCGAGCCACAGCCGTTCCGCCCGCGCAAGATCACTCAGGAATGGAGCGTGACGCAGGGGGCCAAAAGCTGAAATGAAATCCGCAAACCCGCGTCCGAACTCTGCCATGACCGGAGTGGTTGGCGGATGCCGGTCGATGAAGGTTCTGGCGACGCGAGCAAAATCGTCTCCCAGAATTGCAGCCACCGAGGGATAGGCGGAAGACAGCGCTTCCACGAGGCTGACAGCGACGTTGTTCCGGTAAACGCCGAACCGTTTGGTGTCGGGTTTGCCCATCTTGCCCGCACCTGCCGGTATCAGGGCTTCAGGATCAAGTAGCGCTCCGGCAAACCGTGACTGGACCGTCTCATGATCAAAGGCATTCGTGAACTGCGGGTTCGCCATGTTTCAGGCCCTCAACATCAAAGGCTGAGCCGGGTTCGCGATGGCGAATTCAGACAGAACTGAATCCGCCTTTTCCACTTCGGCAGCAAGTTCGGGCCATTCCGGGACTTCATTGTCCCACTCGATCAGCGAGGGAAGGGGGCCGGTGTGCGATAGCGTCAGCCGGTAGAGGTCCCAGACGTCGTCGCAGACCTGCCTGTCATGCGCGTCGATCAGTAGCGTTTCGCCGTCGCTGTCCTCGTCGGTTGCGTGGCCAGCCAGATGAATCTCCTCGACCAGGTGGAGAGGGTATTCTTCGATATAACTGCGGGGTGAGTATCCGTGGTTTTTCGCAGAGACGAACACATTGTTGACGTCGAAAAGAAGACCGCAACCCGAGCGCGCGGCCAGCTCGGCCATGAATTCGGTTTCGCTCCAGGTGGATTGCTCGAAGGTGACATAGGTGGAGGGGTTTTCAATCAGGATCCGGCGTCCGATGGCCTCCTGAACCTCGCTCACATGGCTGACGGTTCGCGCCAGTGTTTCATTCGTGTAGGGCAGGGGCAAGAGATCGTTGAAAAAGACATCGTCATGGGTGGACCATGCCAGGTGTTCGGAAACCATGCCGGGTTCATAGAGATCGACGACGCGCTTGAAGCGGGCCAGGTGTTCCCGGTCGATGGGGCGTGCTCCGCCAATCGACATGCCAACACCATGAACGCTAACAGGATATTTTCCGCGGATGGCGCGGAGCTGGGCATGGGGCATGCCGCCGGCACCCATGTAATTCTCAGCGTGAACCTCGAAGAAACCGGTGGCGGCTCCAGACTCGAGTATTGCCTCGACATGTTGAGGCTTCAGGCCCGCCCCCGCCCTGGCGGGAAGGGGGCAGGAGGCGAAGCGGGGATCCGCGCTGTTTTTCTCAGACAGCGTGTTGTTGCCCATGGTCATTTGCGTTTCCCCCGCTTCGGTTTGCTTGCAGGACCCTGGAGTCCTTTCGCGGCTGATATCAGGAAGGAATGTCGCGCATCAGCGGCTTGTCAGAGCCCATGAGGGTCTTGTCACCCATCTTGATGCTGATGCTCTCGCAGGAATCGGCCTCGACGTACTTCCATGCATTGCCCTGGTAGTCGACTTTCGAAGTGCCGGCGCAAGTGGTGCCGGGACCTGCGGCACAATCATTCTGACCAGCCATTGCAACGCCGTAGCATTTCAGCTTTGCGGCGTTCGCCGGTGCGGTGGAGGCGGCCATTGCGATGCCTGCGGTGATAGCTCCTGCGACGAGGGCGGCGGTGGTTGCGGATTTCTTTGACATGAATTTCTCCCAACTGAGGTTTGTGTCGGTCCCGGCTTGCCCGGGAGACAGGGAGAAGACTGCCGAATGGCGTACTCAACTGGAAATCACTTGGCTGTCAAAATCCGTGAGCGCATGGGAACGCAGGCGTGAGGACGACGTGTCCACACACCTGTTTGGATGCAAGGCATTGGCAACAAAAGGAAATCAGGCGTTCAGCAGTTCAATGGCCTGCTCGTGGATCGCCTTGTTCGCGGCTGCCAGCACTCTCCCGCCCTCATTGCAGGGGTTGCCTTGCCAGTCTGTTACGATTCCACCGGCGCCCCGGATCACGGGAATGAGCGGGGCGATGTCATAAACATGCAGGCATGATTCCATGACGATTTCGATGTGTCCTGCTGCAAGCATGGCATAGGCGTAGCAGTCGCAGCCGTAGCGCACGAGACGGGTTGCCTCCAGCATCTTGTACCAGAGCGGTTTTTCATGGTCGGGGAAAATGTCCGGCGAAGTGGTCATCGCGGTTGCCTGCGGCAATGCTTCAATCGGAGAGGTCTTGAGCGCCGACGCGATCCCGCCACGAAGGTATTTTGATGCTCCTCCGGCATTGAGAAAGATTTCATCGGTAAATGGCTGGTGCATGACACCGGCGACGGGTTCACCGTCGCGCATCAGGCCTACCAGCGTTCCCCACGTAGGCAGGCCCGAAATGAATGCCCGCGTGCCGTCCACTGGGTCGATGATCCAGCGCCATTCTGCATCCGGTTTCACGGGGGCCTCTTCCTCGCCAAGAATTCCGTGCGTGGGGTAATGCCGCATCAGCCACTCACGGATCGCGGCCTCCGCGCCGCGATCTGCAAGCGTAACCGGATCGAAGCCGCCTGGATCGGCCTCCTTGTCGTCGATGTCGATCGGCATGCGGAAACGCGACATGGTTTGCGGCCTGGCGATTTCGCACAGCGCAAGCAATGCGGTTTCGATTTCCGTTTCATTCATTGGATGATCTCTCGACACGGTTATTCGCGGGCCACAACCCGAGGCGTTGAAGGCGTCACTCGGCGGCAAGCGGGGTTTCGCCTGCCAGATCTGCGGAGGGAAGTGATATCATGTGTTCGGCCAGATCGGTCAGGTCGCGGCGCAGGCGGTCGAAACCGGAAGATTTGCGCATGCGGACTTCATCCATGTAGAGCCCACGGTTGACCTCGATCTGGATGGCATGCAGCCCATGGCCTGGCCGGCCGTAGTGGCTGGTGATGAAACCGCCTGCATAGGGCTTGTTCAGCGCAACCCGGTAGCCGCGCCCTTTCAGATATTCGGTGGCAGCGTGGGTGAGCGCGGGCGAACAGGATGATCCGTAGCGGTCGCCGACAACAAAGTCGGCCCGCGCCGACCAGTTCCTGGCGCGCCTGCTGAAGGCACTCGCCGATGGCATGGAATGGCAGTCCACCAGCACTGCGTGGCCAAACCGCGCTATGGCCTTGGCGAGCAAGGTGCGAAGCCGTTCATGGTAGGGTTTGTAGTACCGCTCAATGCGTTCCAGCCCCTCGGCCACGGTCAGCTTGCGGTTGTATATCTCTTCGCGCTCGGAAACGATGCGGGCAATCGTGCCAAGTCCGCCGCTGACGCGCACAGAGCGTGTATTGGCGAATGCAGGCAGCGCTTCGGAAAACATCACCGGGTCGAGCTCATAGGGTTCCCGGTTTACGTCCAGCCATGCGCGCGGGAAATTGGCTGCAAGCAGTGGTGCTCCAAGGGCAATCACATCGGCAAACAGTTCGTCGACCAGGTAATCTTCGGATTTGCGAATCGAAAGATTGTCCAGTCGGGTCATGGCGTGAAAACTCGGCGGATAGCGGCGGCCCGAATGGGGCGAATTAAACACGAAAGGCACGCGTGCGCCTCCAGCCCCGTCAAGGGGCAGGCTGAGCGTGAACGGCTCGCCAAAACCGTCAAAATCAGCTGCCATTTGTGCCTTCCTGCCGTTTCTGGCGGGAATCTGCCAAATCGGACGATGCAAGTCCATTGCTGTTTTTGGCATTGCAGCGCTTTCGTGAAACCCGTGTTTGAGGGCAAGCCCTTGATTTTTCCGCCACGAGGGGCATTCTTTCACGTGTTGTTTACCGGAATATGGTTCGCTCTACCGAACTTGATTCCCGGGGATTCGAGACGGATTGGGCATGAACAAGATCCTGCTTGCTGAAGACGACAATGATATGCGCCGCTTCCTGGTGAAGGCGCTGGAGAAGGCTGGCTACGAAGTCATGTCCTATGACAACGGTGCCAGTGCCTATGACCGGCTTCGCGAGGAGCCCTTCAACCTGCTGCTGACCGATATCGTGATGCCGGAGATGGATGGTATCGAACTGGCGCGGCGCGCCACCGAGATCGATCCCGATCTCAAGGTGATGTTCATTACCGGTTTTGCTGCGGTGGCACTCAATCCCGATTCACATGCACCCAAGGAAGCCAAGGTGCTTTCCAAGCCTTTTCACCTGCGCGACCTGGTGAACGAGGTCGAAAAGATGCTCGCTGCCTAGATTGGCGAGCAGCGCAGGCAAAAAAGTTTCGCGCCTGGCGTTTCACAACTTGACGGAAAACTGTTTTTTGTGGTCTATCCGGCGCGTTGTCCGGCTGGACGGCAAATCCTGCAAATGGCACATGCCCGACTTGGCGTGATGCTAAACCGGTATAGGGCGATTAGCTCAGCGGGAGAGCACTTCGTTGACATCGAAGGGGTCACTGGTTCAATCCCAGTATCGCCCACCATCTACTGGAACCGCCTTTTCTCATCATCTTGCGTAGTGATTGCAGCGATTGGCTGCAATTCACTCGTGTGAAGCGGATAGCGTCAGCGGTATTGGGCGCTGCCGCTATCCTGACCCCTTTTTTCCGAACGACCACACTTCAACTGCCGGCTGAGCGGGTGCCGGGAAATCACACGACGACGATGAGCGCCCCTGATCGTACCCGTCCGTAGAGATCGATCACGTCCTGGTTCATCATGCGCACGCAGCCTGACGAAACCGCCTTGCCGATCGTCCAGTATTCCGGCGTTCCGTGCACGCGGTACAGCGTGTCCTCGCCATTCTGGAAGATGTAGAGGGCACGCGCGCCAAGCGGGTTGTCGAGACCGGGGGGCATGCCGCCGTTCTCGGCGCTATATTTTTCCAGTTCGGGCTGCCGGGCGATCATTTCGTCGGGTGGCGTCCATTTGGGCCATTCCTGCTTCCACTGGATCACGCCTTCGCCCGACCAAGCAAATCCCTGGCGGCCAAGCCCGACGCCATAGCGCATGGCGGTGCCACCTTCCTCGACCAGGTGAAGGAAGAAGGTAGAGGTATCCACGATCAGCGTGCCCGGCCTGTAATTCGCGGGAAAATCTACCCGCCGCCTCAGGAATTGCCTTGGCACCTTGGAGATGTCGACGGCAGGAATTGGAAAGCGTTCGTAGGGCAGGGGCCCGTAGATTGCCTTGTAATCCATGCCATAGGGGTCGGCCATTTCCGGTGCGGGCTGGCGCGTTACGCGGACACGGCGTTCCGTCGTCACGCAACCTGTAAGCGCCAGGCAGGAAAGCCCGGCGAGCGATTTAACGAATCCACGCCGGTTGATGGCTGGTTCCTGCGGCCCGATGCCGGTTGCCGGGGATGCGGTCCCGGCGGAAGATCTGGTGAATACCATTTCGTCCTCTCGATACTCGAAACAATGTCATGCCGAAAAACGGCAGATGTGGGATGCCCGGAGGGCAGAATTCATGCGTCCGAGAGGATGGGCGGCCTGAACGGCGTGTCCTTCAATGCCGGAAGTAGACAGGAAACGGGCTCAAGACAGCTGCTGGCAGACGGTGTGTCGACCCGGCTGAGAGACGCAGGTGCCACCGAAGCAGCGGGAGGCTTGCACCAAACAGTGCAGTGTCCTGTCTTTGCATTCAATGATGTCTTGGCGTGAAGATGGAGACACCGCCCCGAAGGTTTCGTGAGAAGATTTGCAAAGGTAAGGCTCTCCACGATCCCGGCGCCGGCTCTTGCATGGGTCGTACCGGCTGCCATTGCAAGGTGTTCCCTCGCCATTGCCGACTTTCCGAGAGTTGGCACACCGGAAGCAAATGCATTGCTTCCGGCGATTGAAAACAGGAACAGCAGACAGAGGGTGAATGCGCGCATGAACCCTTAATGTCCGAGCGCAGGAAAAGTTGCAATCACGCGTCATTGAAGGATGTTCAACACAGCGTGAGTGGTGGCTACCGCTCTCGGAAACAAGGCGGGAATGGGCGCTCTCGCCGCCCACTCACGGTTTTGCTTCAGGAACCGGTTCCAGGCGATCTGGAACAACACCAGATTTGCATCGGCATTCTGAAGTTCGGCAAGCGCGGTGTAGCCATAGGCAGTCAGATTGAGGCCGCCTTTGCCATCGGTGAAGTCCGGGATGGTGTCCGTTGCCGACCGTGCGCGAGAAGAAGATGTCGTTGGCCGCCTGGCCCTTGAAGAGGTCGTCGAGCGCGCCGCCAGTCAGCATGTTGTCATCGGTCGCCCCGAGAATGAACTGGATGCCGTGGCTGGCGGTGTTGCGGACCATCTGCATCTCGCCGGAATGGACATTCTCCTGCTCCAGGCTCTGCCCGGTCACCGCGTTGAGCGGATCGGTGATGACAATGCCCGTCATGCCGCCCTCTGCGTTGTAGGTGGTGGTGGAAACCCGTCCGTCGTCATAGGTTGTGACGCTCTCGCGTCTGGCCCGAACCATTGCGAACAGCGGAATCGTCATAGCCAGTCGAGCGGGTTCTCTCGACCGTCTCGATCCCGGCATCGAAGAGGGAACCATGCGTCGTCAGTTCTACGTGCCATATCCCATGAAGACGGCATCGCGAGTTCCGGCAACGGAGGAGGTCAGGTCTGGCATGCCCTCGCGGTCAGCCTCAGAAGAGCCAAAGCGGAAGAAATCGAGGATGGAATCTGTTCCCCGGTCTGGTTGTCCTCGACCGAAGTGAAGTCGAACGTGCAGCCCGCGGCCCGGCGGTTGCTTCCGATACGAGTGTGATTGCCATCACCTGCTTCTTTTCTGGTGCTCCACGCACCAATACCAATTGAGCCGGCCCCTTTCCGCAAAGAGAAACTTGCCGTGCGAGGTATTATCAGTCCCGCCAAGGAGGCAGCCTCGTGCCGACTTCCCCTACCATTTGTGCCCCGGCGCACTCTGATAGTGGAAGTCGCGCAGAATCAAACTTGGCAGGGCAAATGTTTACCCGTAGTGAAGGATGTTGATGCCCTGTTCCCGGGAAATAGGCCCTGGAATTACAATATCTGAGTATACGACCAGTTGAGCGGGCCTGCAATCAGCCGTTCGGTATCTCGGATATTCGCAATGGTAGAAAGCCGCCTATTCGCTGTCTTCCTCGAAATCAGGCAGCATGCCGAGGGCGTGGAGATACAGATCGCGGATGGTGTCCTGCTCCTGGCGTTCAGCGGTATCCTGCTTGCGGATGCGGACGACCTGGCGCAACACCTTGGTGTCGAAGCCGTTGCCCTTGGCTTCAGCATAGACATCCTTGATGTCGTCGGAAATCGCCTTTTTTTCCTCTTCAAGACGCTCGATGCGTTCGACGATCTGTTTCAACTGCTCGCGTGCTACGGAAGTGTCGACCATGTGTAGTTCCTCGTGTTCTGTCGTGTTTCCGGTCTTCCCGCCGGGAAGGGCCGGTCGCTGTATTCGGGGTTCAGGTACCGGAGGCGGGTTGATCGACCACTTCCATTACCGGTGTGTTGTTATTCCTTCGGCCTGTTGACCTCGAAGGCTGCCAGCTTCTCGCTGCTCGCCTCCTTCTGGTATTCTTCCTTCCAACGGGAATAGGGCATGCCGTAGACCATTTCGCGTGCCTCTTCCTTGTCGAGATCGAGTCCCTTTTCGTCTGCCGCATCTTTCATCCAGTTGGACAGGCAGTTGCGGCAGAACCCGGCCAGGTTCATCAGGTCGATGTTCTGCACGTCAGTGCGTTCGCGCAGGTGGCCGACAAGGCGCCGGAACGCGGCGGCCTCAAGTTCGGTGCGGGTCTTGTCGTCGATTTCGGTCATTTGCCATCCTCCTGGCCTGCTGTTGCCCGGCATTTTCCGTTTTTGCCATTCATTGCGCGGGACCTCAACACTCTCTCAGACCTGCCCGCTACCGCTCATCGAATGCGAGTGGCGCGGCATGGGCAGCAAGGTGCGCGAGCCGAAATGGCGCCGTTCGTGAAGATCGGGTGCCTGCATGGACTGTTCAACAGCATGTACCAGTTTTTCAACCCATTCATCGATACCCGATTGTTCACGAACGAGATCCTGCCGGATCTCGATGAGGGCGTGGGCGATACCGGCCTCGGTGCAATGGCGGTACATAGTGTCGCCGATCAGTGCACCATCATAGGGTTCATTGTCGCCTACCACGCAACCCTCGATGCCGTGGAGCGCAGCCATGAGCGGTTTGGCAAATCGCGGATCGTTGTCCCACAAGACCGAGGCATGCCATGGGCGCGGAAGGTTGTTCCACTTGTCGGTCATGGTGTGGACGGACAATACGACAGGTGTTCTTTCGCTACCATTGTCCGTGACGACCGACCGCGCGATCATTTCGCCGATTGCCTGGTCATACGGGCGGAAGAAGGTAGCCAGGCGGTAGTCGCGCTCGGCTGCACTCAGGGGATAGTTTGCCGGAATGACGGCACCGTCGGAAAGCTGGCGTATCAGCGTCGGATCGTCTTCGCCACGGTTTGGATCGATCAGCAGCCGTGAAAAGGTGGACATCACTGCCGGAACGCCAAGCCGCTCCGCAAGACCGCGCGTCAGACCTTCAGCGCCGATATCGTATGCGATATGACGCTCCAGCTCGCTTAGTGGCAGTCCGAGCGAACCATAGCTTTCAGGCATGGCGTTTCGCGCATGATCGCAGATCAGCACGAGGCCTCTGGAATAATCGCCATCGATGGTCAAAAACGGTGTCTTGTCTGGCATGGATTGCGGGCCGGGAAAACCGGTAGTAGACGGTGGTTCCGATTGGAGGGCAGCTTCGGTTCGGGCAAGGTCTCTCACAGGGCCGGGAGCTTTTCAACCTGAATATCATCCGCCGGAGCTGGCAGAGGAATGACAGATCAAATCCATGTAGATGCGCAGGCCGGAACGGTGGTTGAGCGTGAAGGGGCGACGCTGCCGTTTGCTGTCGCGTTCGCACTCCTTGTGACCGGTGCCGTGACGATGGGCATTTCGCCCGTCTTCGTCCGGTATTCGGAAGTGGGGCCTTTCGCCAGCGCGTTCTGGCGTGTTCTCCTCGCCCTTCCGGTTCTGTTCGTCTGGGCCTACCTGGAGACGCGGCATCGCGGGATCAACTGGCGGCTACCAAGAGCAATACTGCTCAGCGGTCTCTTTTTCTCCGGGGACCTGGTTTTCTGGCACCTGGCAATCGTCAACACGACCATGGCCAATGCAACGCTGATGGCAACGCTTGCCCCGGTATGGGTGGTGCTGTTCTCGCGCGCATTCATAGGAGAGGAAGTGGGCCGTAACGCCTATTACGGGCTGGCGATCTGTCTTGCCGGCGCCTTCCTGCTGATCGGTTCGAGCTACCGGGTCGAGCCGGAGCGGATCGTAGGCGATCTCTACGGATTGATCACCTCGTTGTTTTTCGGCCTCTATTTCCTTGCGGTTCGTGTCGGCAGGCGAACCCACAGGGCAGGCGAGATCACCTTTCTTTCGACGCTGGTAACGGCATCTGTGCTTTTGGTGGTGGCGCTGATTTCGGGCAATTCCATGTTGCCGCAGACGCTTGGCGGCGTTGCTGCGCTTGTTGCGCTCGGAACCATCAGCCATGCAGGCGGACAGGGATTGCTGGCGGTGGCGCTGGGTTCGCTGTCTGCGGCCTTTTCCTCGCTGGTGATCTTCGTCGAGGCGCTGGCGGCCGCCCTGTTCGGTTGGCTTATTTTCTCGGAAGGCATGACACCCGGCCAGATCGGAGGCGGGGCGCTGATCCTGGTTGGGGTATGGGTTGCCCGGCCACGCGCCGGCAAATAACGGCAGCCGCCACATTCGGGCCACCGAAAGCAACTATCGCAGCCAAAGCATTCCCCTTCGGGACGTTGACACCCCACGCGGCCTCGGCCAAAACAGCCGGGTTGGCCGACTCACATTGGGAGCATTTCCGCTACATGCGCAAGGCGCGGGTTCTCATTCTGGCAAATTTGCTGTTCGCGGCGGGTGCGGGGGCAGCGCTTGCCGATTTTCGCGTCTGCAACGATACCAAGAGCATGGTTGGCGTGGCGCTTGGTTACAGCGAGAGTTCCAAGTGGATCACCGAAGGCTGGTGGCAGATACCGGGCGAGACCTGCGCCTCGCTTCTCGAAGGTGACCTGAATTCCCAGTACTACTACGTCTATGCCGAAGATGCCGAGCGCGGCGGACAGTGGCGTGGCGACGTGTTCATGTGCACCGCCGATCGCGAGTTCAAGATCGAGGGTATCCAGGACTGCTTCACCCGCGGCTACAACAAGACCGGGTTTTTCGAGATCAATACCGGCAAGCGCGACAGCTGGCTTGTCCGGCTGACCGAGACGGGCCAGACATCCTCTGCAGGAGAATAGGCTTTTCGTTCACCTGGCCGATACGACTGCGCTTTGCGATACCCGTTCGATTTCGGCGACCACCGTCTCCGGGTGTATCCACGCCGGAATGTGCCCGGTGTTTTTCAGCCAGACAATTCGCGAGTTGGCGATGTCCTGCTTCAGGCCCTCGGAGTGAACCCCGGCAAGAACAACGTCGTCGGAATCACCCGTGATGATGGATACGGGTGCAGTGATCTCGCGGTAACGCTTGTGATAGTTGCTCACGAAGTCGTACAGGCTGGATACATCAAGTGCGTTCTTGGTGAAGGATTGAACGCGCAGCACCAGGCGTGAACCCGATTTTTCCGGGTAATCCGCAGGCAGCCTGTTTGGCTTGAAGACACCTCGCACCGCGTCCTCGTAAATCATCCAGCCTGCGGGTATGGCGAGAAAGCGCACGAAGAGCGGGCCGATTACCGGCAGCATGGCCACATCATAGTACCAGGTCACGTCGGCGCCGGGCCAGGGATGGGTGGCAGGTGCGAGAAATACCACTCCGGCGGTCTTATCAGGATGTTCCACTGCGAATGCAGCAGCGACCGCACCGCCATAGGAATGGCCGATGATCACGGCCTCGCTTATCCCGATTTTTTCAAGAAGTCCCGCGATGAGATCGGCCTGGCCATCGGGCAGGTGCGTATGCTTCTGCGCCGCAGTCCAGCCCTGCGAATAGCCGTGTCCGGGCCGGTCGACGAAAATCAGCCTGGCCCGCCCTTCGAGCCGATCGAGCATTGGGGCCTCAAGGTCGCGCAGGTTCCCGCTGGCACCGTGAATAAACACGAGAGGCGGAAGGTCCGCGTCATCTCCTGCAGGGTGGTCGGTATAGTGCATCCGCACGCCATCAACCTCGGCGAATTCACCTTCGGGCGGGTAGAGTACTTCCACGCGGTTGCCGATCCAGAAGGTGGCCAGCCGCATCATTGAAAGCGAGACTGCGATGAGAAGCAGGACGATAAAAAGGAACATTTTCATGAAGGGGTTACGCGCGGGATGACCATACGGTTTGCCGCGCTGAACGACATAGCAGCAAATTGGATTTGAGGGCCAACCGGCAACGAGGCGATATCAGGCGGGTTCGCCTGCCAGTTCCTCCTCCAGATCGATCACTTTCTTCTGGGCCTGTTCGTTGGCCGGATATATTTCAAGCACCCGGTGCCAAAGCTCCAGTGCCCGGTCCTTGTGGCCGAGTTGTTCCATGATGACCGCAAAACCGGAAATTGCCCCGTAGTGGCGGGGTTCCAGCTTCAGCGTCTGTTCGATATCGGCCAGCGCACGGCCGAAGTCCCGCCGCTGGAAGTGCATCGTGGCTCGCCGGTTCCACCCCTCGGCATAACCGGGCTTCAGTCGAACCACTTGGTCCAGAAGATCAAGCGCAACATTGTTCATCTTGGCGGTCATGGATTTGCCCGCACGGTCCATCAGGAGGTTGATGGTATCGGAGCCGGAATCCGCCCAGATGCGCCACACGCGCTGGGAAATGCGCTTTGCTGCAGCGCTGTCCGGTTGCCGTTTGAGGTCTGCCAGAAGACTGTCCAGCGTGGTGGCCTCGCGCTTGTTAGCGGAGGAAACGTCGTCGTCCTCGGAAGTGCCTTCGACATCAGGCGTGATGATGTCCTCGCCCGGATCTTCCAGTTCCGGAACATCCGGCTCGGGCATCTGCTGGGCGTGGACGGGGGCCGCGAAAAGAATGGCAGCGGTCAGAAGTGCGAGCGATTTTCCGGCGAAGTTTCTCATTTGGATGAGGGTAGCCGGAAAGGTGGCGAAATCAACGCAAAAAGACGTGAAAAACCCGGCGCGGTCGAGCCACGCCGGGCAATTCATCATACCAGCCGTTTCCGGCTGTCCGCATTCAGGCGAAAATCAGGGCCAAACTCAGCCTTGGCGTGCCTTGAAACGCGGGTTGGTCTTGTTGATGATGTAGACGCGACCCTTGCGGCGAACCAGGCGGTTCGCGCGGTGGCGGCCTTTCAGCGATTTGAGCGAGTTCTTGATTTTCATCGGTCCGGTCCGTTTACTTGCCACCGTCCGGCGTCCCGAGCGGCGGTTCAGGTTCGAATTGTCTTCGCTAGTGTTTGGCAAAACAATAGCGCGCCCCCAAGACTGGCTTGTGGCGCGCCGAAGTCGGGCCGGATATATGACAAAGCAGTATCGCATGTCAAGGTCGCGGAGAATATCGTGCAACGACGGCACTTCAAAATTTCTGCGGGCTGTGCAAACCTTTTCAGGAACTGAATTCTGATGCCGCCAGCCCGGGAGGAAATGATGGAAGGACATTGCAGCTGCAACCGGTTGCGATACCGTCTCAAGGCAAAGCCGATGATCGTGCATTGCTGCCACTGCTCCTGGTGCCAGCGCGAGAGCGGATCGGCTTTTGCCGTGAACGCTGTCATCGAGACGGACAATGTCGAAATGGTGTTGGGTGAGCCGGACACGATCGAAATACCTTCCGCGAGCGGAAAGGGGCAAAAGGTGGTGCGCTGCCCGCACTGCCACGTTGCACTGTGGAGCCATTATGGCGGCGGCGGCGAGGCGATCAGCTTCATCAGGGTCGGTACGCTGGAGGATCCGGGTGCCTGTCCGCCAGATGTTCACATCTATACCTCCACCAGGCAGGACTGGGTTGTCCTGCCCGAGGGCGCACGTTCCTTCGAGGGTTATTACGACCCGCGCCAGGAATGGAGCGAAGAAGGCAAGGCGCGCTGGAAGGCTGCGAAGGCCAAGGCGGAAGGGTAAAGTCCTGCCCGGCTGCGGCAAAAACGGCAGCCGGGGGCGCCTGTCGCAAATTGCATGATGGCCGTCGCAGAAAGTCGCAACTTTTTGCCGCGAAAAGCGCCTATTGCCGGTAATCGCGGATTTGGCTACCTGTGGACAGGTCCGCTGTAAATTCCCCTACGAGACCGCCTTCGTAAAGGCGGAAAACAGGTTTGCCCATGCGCAAGTTTTCAGGTTTCGCAGTTGTACGCGAAGCGTTCCGCCACAATTCAGGCTGGGAGAAGCAATGGGTCAGCCCGGAGCCCCGCTCAAGTTACGATGTGATCATCGTGGGCGGCGGCGGTCACGGGCTGGGCGCTGCCTATTACCTCGCCAAGGAACATGGCATCCGCAACATTGCGGTTCTGGAAAAGGGCTGGCTCGGTGGCGGCAATACCGGCCGCAACACCACGATCATCCGCTCGAACTATCTCTATGATGAGAGCGCGGGCATCTACGACCATGCGGTCAAGCTGTGGGAGAACCTCTCGCAGGATCTGAACTACAACGTCATGTTCTCCCAGCGTGGCGTCATGATGCTGGCGCACAACGTGCACGACGTGCAGGTTTTCAAGCGCCATATCCATGCAAACCGGCTAAATGGCATCGACAATGAATGGCTGACGCCAGAAGAGGCAAAGGAATACTGCCCGCCGCTCAACATCTCCAAGTCGGCGCGTTATCCCGTTGTCGGCGCAGCCCTCCAGCGGCGTGGCGGAACCGCGCGCCATGACGCGGTTGCCTGGGGCTATGCGCGCCAGGCCCACGACATGGGTGTCCACATCATCCAGAACTGCGAGGTTCTTGGCATCAATCGCGGACCGGATGGGGCGGTGACCGGCGTCGAAACGACGCGCGGCACGATCGGTGCGAAGAAGATCGGCGTATCGGCTGCTGGTCACACTTCCGTGCTGATGCAGATGGCAGGCGTGCGCATGCCGCTTGAAAGCTTCCCGCTTCAGGCGCTGGTGTCGGAACCGGTCAAGCCTGTATTCCCCTGCGTCGTGATGTCGAACACCGTGCACGCCTATATCTCCCAGTCCGACAAGGGCGAACTGGTGATCGGCGCCGGCACCGACCAGTACACATCCTATTCGCAGACCGGTGGCCTGCACATCATCAACCACACGCTTGACGCGATCTGCGAAATGTTCCCGATCTTCGGGCGCATGAAGATGCTGCGCTCGTGGGGCGGCATCGTCGATGTAACGCCTGACCGCTCGCCGATCATCGCCAAGACCCCGGTCAAGGGCCTTTACGTCAACTGCGGCTGGGGCACGGGCGGCTTCAAGGCGACGCCCGGTTCGGCGCATGTCTTCGCCCACACCATTGCCCGCGATGAGCCGCACAAGATCAATGCCGGGTTCACGCTGGAGCGTTTCCGCACCGGCCGCCTGATCGACGAGGCGGCTGCAGCTGCCGTTGCGCACTGAGGATATCGAGATGCTTTTGATCCATTGTCCCTATTGCGAGGAAGACCGCCCGGAACTTGAATTCCGCGGTGCAGGCGAAGCGCATATCGCGCGGCCAACCAACATGGCCGACCTGACCGACGAGGAATTCGAGAAATTCTTCTTCATCCGCGACAACGAGAAGGGCCTGGTCTTCGAGCGCTGGCGTCACATGCATGGTTGCGGGCGTTTCTTCAACGCGGCGCGCCACTCGGTCTCCGACAAGTTCATCATGACCTACAAGGCAGGCGAACCGAAACCAACGATCACCCAGGCGCAGATCGATGCGGTCAAGCCGCCCGCGAAGGGCACGCCCGCCAACGAACCGGTCTGGACCGTTGATGCAAACACCGGGGAAAAAGGAGAGGCAAAATGAGTTTCTCCGTGAACACCGGTGCAAACCGCATTGCAGGCAAGGGCCGCCTTTCGCCTGCCAAGACCGTTACCTTCACCTTTGACGGGCGCAGGCTCAACGCCATGGAAGGCGACACGCTTGCCTCCGCGTTGCTCGCCAACGGCATTCACCTTGCCGGGCGTTCCTACAAGTATCACCGTCCGCGCGGCATTCTGGGCTCCGGCCCGGAAGAGCCAAACGCGCTGATGAACATCGCGCGGGACAAGGCTCGCCGCCAGCCAAACGTGCGCGCTACCTGTCAGGAAGTGTTCGACGGGATGGAGGCGCATAGCCAGAACACCTATCCCTCGCTGACCTTCGACGTAGGCGCGATCAACGATGTGCTTTCTCCGTTCTACGGCGCTGGCTTCTACTACAAGACCTTCATGTGGCCGAAGGCCGCGTGGAAAAAGATCTACGAGCCGATCGTGCGCGAGGCGGCAGGTCTGGGCAAGTCGCCGGACGAGGCAGACCCCGACCGTTACGCCAACCGGTTTGCCCATTGCGACCTACTGGTTGTCGGTGGCGGCGCGGCGGGCATTGCAGCGGCACTTGCTGCAGCGAAATCGGGCAAGCGCATCATTCTTGCCGACGAGAACCCGGAGCTTGGCGGCTGGCTGAGGGCAGAGACCTCAGCCACAGTCGATGGTATTCCTGCCGCGGAGTGGGCTGCGGCGAAGCAGGCCGAACTGGCGGCGATGGAAAACGTCACCGTTCTGACGCGCACCACCGCGTTCGGATACTATTCGCACAACATGGTCTCCATGGCCGAACGGGTGACCGACCACATGTCGAAACCCGATGCGGACCTGCCGCGCGAAAGGCTCTGGCAGGTGCGGGCGAACAAGGTGATCCTTGCGACCGGAGCCATAGAGCGGCATCTGGTGTTCGCCGACAACGACCGTCCGGGCATCATGCTGGCATCGGCTGCGCGGCTCTATCTCAACCATTACGGTGTTGCCGTCGGCCGCAATGTCGGTGTCTACACCGCCTGCGACTCCGCCTATGAAGCAGCCTTCGACCTCGCCGATGCGGGCGTGAAAGTGGTTGCCATTGTCGATCCGCGCACGGACGTTGCGGAAGCACTTCTGGCGTCGGCCAATGAGCGCAATATCAAGGTGCTCACCGGTCATGCCGTTACGGGCACCAAGGGCAGGCTGCGCGTGAAGTCGATGACCGTGGAGCCGGTCAACGGCAGCGCGAAAGAGAGCTTAGAGATCGACAGCCTTCTGGTATCCGGCGGCTGGACGCCTTCGGTGCACCTGTTTTCGCAGTCGCGCGGCAAGCTGAAATTCGATGCCGACAGCGAACGTTTCATTCCCGATATCCATGTCGAGGAATGTGTTTCCATCGGTTCGTGCAACGGCACCGACGAAATGGAAGCGGCGCTTTCCGAAGCGATGGCCTCTGCCAAGGACGCCGTGGGCGGACGTGCCGCTACCGCTCCGAAGGTTGCCGGGTTCGGGTCCATGTCGGGTCATCTGATCGGCTCTGCCAAGGGAGCCGGGCCGGATGATCACGTAAAGGCGTTCATCGATTTTCAGAACGATGTCTGCGCCAAGGATATCCGGCTGGCGGTGCGCGAGGGCATGCATTCCATCGAGCACGTCAAGCGCTACACGACCACGGGCATGGCTTCCGACCAGGGCAAGATGTCGAACCTGCATGCGCTGGCTATTGCCGCCAATGCGCTCGGCAAGGAAATCCCGGAAGTGGGCCTCACCACCTTCCGCTCGCCCTATACGCCGGTGACCTTCGGCACCATCGTCAACCATGCAAAGGGCGATCTCTTCGACGTCACGCGCCGGACCGCCATCCATGGATGGGCAGAGGAAAACGGTGCAGTCTTCGAGGATGTGGGCAACTGGAAACGCGCCTGGTACTTCCCGAAGGCGGGAGAGGACATGGCCGCAGCGGTTGCTCGCGAGTGCAGGCAGGTGCGTGAGTCTGCGGGCATCTTCGATGCGTCGACGCTTGGCAAGATCGAGGTGGTCGGGCCGGATGCGGTCAAGTTCATGGAGATGATGTACACCAATCCGTGGGCGAAGCTGCCGGTCGGCATGTGCCGCTACGGTATCATGTGCCGCGAGGATGGTTTCATCTATGACGACGGTGTCGTTGGGCGGCTGGCGGAAGACCGGTTCCACGTGACAACCACGACCGGCGGTGCGCCGCGCGTGCTCAACATGATGGAAGACTATCTTCAGACAGAATTCCCCGACTGGAAGGTTTGGCTGACATCGACTTCGGAGCAATGGGCCGTCATCGCGGTTCAGGGGCCGAAGGCACGCGAGATCATCGAACCCCTGATCGACGGTATAGACCTGTCGCCCGAAGCCATGCCGCACATGGCGATCCGCGAAGGCAGGATCTGCGGCGTTCCCACACGCCTGATGCGGGTGTCGTTCACCGGCGAGGCGGGTTTCGAGATCAACGTGCCTGCCGATTATGGCCGCGCGGTCTGGGAAGCGGTTTGGGAACGCGGCGCACCCATGGGAATGGTGCCATACGGTACCGAAACCATGCACGTGCTGCGTGCTGAAAAGGGCTTCATCATCGTAGGCCAGGATACCGACGGGACGGTTACGCCCTACGACGCTGGGCTTGGCTGGGCCGTGGGCAAGAAGAAGAGCGATTTTGTCGGCATTCGCGGGCTCACGCGGCCTGATATTGTTGCCGAAGGCCGGCGCCAGTTGATCGGGCTGAAGACGAAAGATCCGAAAGTGGTTCTCGAAGAGGGTGCGCAGATCGTGGCTGATCCGAACCAGCCGATACCCATGAAGATGCTCGGCTTCGTAACATCGTCCTACTGGTCATCGAACCTTGACCGCTCGATTGCGATGGCACTTGTCGAGGGTGGTTTCGACCGCAAGGGACAGACACTCTACGTGCCGATGGAAAACGAGACCATTGCGGTGGAAGTTTGCGATACGGCGTTCTTCGATGCCAAGGGAGACCGGTTAAATGGCTGAACAGCTCAGGAACCTCACAATCGAAGATCGCAAGGGACCTTTGACCGGCCGGGTGTTCGGTGCGAACGGGTGCACGCTCAAACCAGCCGCCCCGGCCATCCGCATTAGCCTGCGTGCCGGTGCGGAAGGGATGGCCGCCGCCAAGAAGGTGCTTGGCATCGCGCTTCCGGTCAAACCGAAGTCGACCGCGCTCAAGGTGGATCTTGCATGCCTCTGGCTGGGGCCGGACGAGTGGCTGATCATCGATTCAGCGGATTCCGTTCTTCCTGAGAAATTCGCCAAGCTGGGCAACTCCCTGCTTTCGGCTGTGGATGTATCGCACCGCAATACGGCGATAATCGTTGAAGGCGCGAATGTGGAGGCAGTTCTCAATTCGGGCTGCCCGCAGGATCTTTCCCTGGATGCATTTCACGTTGGCTCGTGTTCGCGGACGATCCTTGGCAAGTCGGAAGTCGTGCTGTTCAGGGAAGCGGAAAACCGCTTCAGGGTGGAGTGCTGGCGCTCTTTCTCCGACTACGTGTGGAAATATCTGGCCGACGCCGCAAAATCTGCCTGAGCGGATACAAATGCGGGTTGCCGGATCAACGCGGCTGCCGCTAAGTGGCGGCATGAGCGACGATCAGAAAATTGCCACGCGGCTGGTACTCAACTTTCCGGGCTTCGAGAAGACCGACAGCGAGGCGCAGCTTGGCCGCCTCCTGTACAGCGCCAACGGATCGGGCAAGGCCTGGGGGTTCGTTTCCGAACGAACCGAGACAGTGCATGAGGGAGATTCCCACTTTACGGCTGCCGGTTTTCTGACCAGCGGCGATGGCTGGCAAACCGAAACCAGGGTGGTGCAGTTCCGCTGGAACGACATCGTGCACGGCTATGAGTTTGCGCCATTTCCGGCTGGCTTTCTCAGAAGCCTTGGCAAATTCCTGCACTTCTTCACCGACGGAACGGTCAAGAGGTACCTACAGGCAAGCTGGCGCTATTTCGGCTTCACGATCTATCCATTCCTGGTGTGCTTCGCGTTTGCATTCCTTGCCGGCGGGTTTTTTCATTTCGTGCTTTCGCATGCCGGACTTGCGGGATGGATTTTGTGGGCCGTGCTTTTGCCCCTCACGCTTCTCCTGACCCTGATGTTTTGCCGCTGGCCGGGCGAAAAGCTCTACATTCCCATGACCATTGCCGATTGGGGTTTTGCCCGCGACATGATCGAGCGCGCCAATCCCGAGATCGAGGCGCGGTTCGCGGAGTTTGGCAAGGAAACCGCCCGGGAGATCGAGATTTCCCGGCATGACGAGATCGTTATCGTCGGCCACAGCTTCGGGGCCGTGTGGGCTGTAGAGGCACTGGCGAGGGCGCTGCGGGACAATCCTGAACTCCTCGCCGGCAAGCAACTCACCTTCCTGGCACTAGGATCATCGATCGCGAAGATCGCGCTTGCGCCCGATGCCCAATGGATGCGCGACTCGGTTGCGGTTGCCGCCGGACAGAAAAACCTGTTCTGGCACGAGATCCAGACCAAGGACGATTTCATCGCCTTCTACAAGGCCGAGCCGTTCAAGATTCTCGGATTGAACAGACCAGCCGATTTCAGGCTGCAACGCATCCGCTTTTCCGAGGGAATTGGCAAGAAGCGCTACCGCGCGATTCGAAAGTCGATGTACCGCACCCACAGGCAATACATCCTGCACTATGACAAGCGGGTATTGTTTGACACCATGCTGCGGCTTTTCGGGCCGATTTCAGCGCGTCATCTCGCGACCTTGTCGAAGCCCGGCGAAACGGGTCTCTGACGGCAGTTCCTTCGATTTTGTTGTCGTTTCTTCACTCATCGGGGTTGCGCAGGCAACCTTGTTTTTGCGACAGAAATAGCGCCCCCGCCATATTGGGGCGGACGTGCGAGGCGGTAGTCTTGAGAAATCCTAGTGGAGACAGGCGTGAGACAAATCAAATCTGCTGTTGTGTTGGGCGGAGTCGTATTGAGTGCATGTGTAGGGGACGATCAGGGCGGCGACCGGCCACAGGACCTGCAATTGACGGCTTCTGGCGGGCCGGTTGCAAGAGTTGTCATCAATAACCCTTACAATTTCACCGTGGGCGTGGTGGTTTTTCAGGACTGCAACCAGAATTCTTTCGCGAAGCCGCAGCCTCAGACCATTGAGCCGCAGGCGAGTGCCACCTACGAAGTGGCTCCCGGCTGCTACGTGGTCTCTGCAGGGGAGGCCGGGCTAAGCTTCAATCATGCGGTCGAAAGCCGGCAGATCAACATTGGTGCGGGTCAGGAAATCAAGCTTCCCTGACCAATCCTGTTCCGTCGCCGTAGTGCTGCGCGCGTTGCATCTGTGGCGATTCCGGTTTCTTCACCTTGAGCCATGCCTGAAAGGTTCTCTTGATCCTGGAGGACGGCTTCTGTAATGAGCGTGGCTGCCGAGTTGGCTCTGGCCGGCTTCGTCAAAATCGCAATTGCTCCAGCAACCAGTTGCAGCAAATCTGTTGCCGGTTCCCGTTGAAACCGGAACCTTCCAGGAGGAAAGCATGGAAATCGACTGGGAACTCACCGGCAGGATTGTCTGGTGCATCTGCGTTGTTGCCTGGGGGGTGATCCGTTTCCGTCCGAACATGAAGGCAAGGAAAATCCGGATTGCCGTTGCGAAGCGGCCGCCGATCGAACGCTTCTCGATGTTTGTCTCCCAGCTCGGACTGGGCATTATCCCCGCGATCTGGGTGTTTACGGGGGTCCCCTCGGCTTTCGACCGTCAGGCCGGCCCAATCAGCGTCATTCTCGGGGCGCTGTTGTTCGGCTTTTCACTTTACCTGTTCCGCAGAACCCACAAGGCGCTGGGCAAGATGTGGTCACACAGTCTCGATCTTCGCGAGGGCCACAAGCTCGTGACGAAGGGCATATATGAGAAGGTTCGCCATCCAATGTATTCGGCATTCTGGCTCTGGGCGGTCTCAATGCCATTCCTGCTGGCAAACTGGGTTGCGGGGCTGGCAGGCGTGGTGGGCTTCGGTACCCTTTATTTCCTGAGGGTCGGGCAGGAAGAGCGGATGATGGAGGACCAGTTCGGGGAGCAGTACAGGGACTATGTGAAACGGACGAAACGCATCATTCCGGGCATCTACTGATTCCCAGCAGTTTGATACCGGGATATGTACCAAACCTGCGGCAGTTCGCTCAATGTCTGTGCAAATCCCTCGACACAACATTGCAATTTTGCAACAGATCTTTTGAAACCCTTTGCCTTGCGAGACGTTTTTCGCTTTGGGAATTGCGAAACGGGAAAAAGTTTACGAAACGTACACCATAGTTCCCTTTATTCGGCAGCAGTTTAACGCATTTGAAGGTATTCCGGGTGCCATGCCTAAAATGAACTCCAACGTACGAATTCTCTCCGCGCTGCTTCTTGCAGGAACCGTGACCCTGACCGGTTGCGCGTCGACAGGCTCTTCTTCGTCCAATGCCGCCGTGAATTCACGCACCGCGCGCGCGGAGACGGAAAGCAACAGGAACGTTTCGTCCTATGTGCAGCGCTCCAGAGCGTTCGTGACCCGCACCGGCGAGGTCTACATGATGCGCGGGCTGGCGAACATCTTTTCACGCGGCATCGACAGGATGGCGGAGCGCCTTCGCGCACGTGGCGTCGATGCGGTCGACTTCAACCACGCCGACTGGCGCCCGATTGCGGAAGACGTCGTACGGCGCAGCAAGAGCGGACAGGTTTCCTATCCCATTGTCATCATGGGGCACTCTCTGGGCGGAAACGCCGCGCCGGATATGGCCAACTACCTCGCGCAGAACGGCGTAAAGGTAGACTATGTCGTGGCATTCGATCCCACTCTGCCGCGCACGGTGGGTCCGAACATCAAACGCGTCATCAATTTCTACCTTCCCCACGATGAGGACAATACCATTCATGCAGGGGCGGGTTTCAAAGGCGAGCTGAAAAACATCAATGTCAGCGGCGTGCCAGGCATCAAGCACACCAACGTCGAGAAGAACCCGAGATTCCAGGCCGATGTTATCGAGCGGGTGATGTCGATCACCAAGGAAATCAAGAAGCCGCGCAAGAAGCGGGCCTGATACGGCGAAGCCGCGCGTAGCAATTCGTTTCGCGAAGTTTCATTGTATGGATTCAAGGGCGCGGCCTAGGGCGGCGCCCTTTTCAATTTCGCGGGCAAAGAAACCTGCGCCGGATCAGGCAAATCACACCGCCGGCGCATTTGCACTGCATTGCGCCTGAGCCGCGCCGGCAAGGCGGGCAATGGCTGCGATCCGGTCAGTTATCAACGAATCAGCTTGGCAAACTTGGTGAACCGCACGGCCTTTCCGGAGAAGCCGGAATAGGGGTTGCCCGCGTTTGCCACCGAAAAACCGGTGACGGGAACGTCGGCGGGTACCTGGCGGATCATGTTGCGGCCATAGGCTGGCGCCTGAACCGGCGCCTCCACATCTACCGTCGGCTGCTTGGCAAGCGCCCAGCGGCCAACCACCGCAGCATTGCGCTCGGGTGCGGAGAGCGGATCGAGCGAAATCGTGCGTGCTGCCAGTCCACCAGTTTCAGGTTGCGAACGGTCTATCTGTTCGTCTTCCAGGCTTGCCATCACGATTTCACGGGGCTGATCTTGCGGCTCCCCGGCTACTTGCGTGGGAGCCGGGCTCTCTTCAGAGGCTGAGCTCGGAGCTGACGGTTCAATCATGGCCACGAGGCTCGGATTCGGTTCGGGTACCGGGATGTTGGATGCGGCGGCAGGCTGCTCCTGCGTCTCGTTCCGATCAACAGCCGCGAGTTCGGTTGCCGTTGCCATTTCCGGCTCGGCCTGTTTCTCGCTCAACACCGGGTTTGCCTCGGGTACGGCAATCAATCCGGTCCGTTTGACACCTGGTTCAATCGGTTCCAGCGAGGCAGTTTCCTCAGTTGCCTTCTCATTTTCCGGCCTGGACGTGGGCAGTGGTACTTCCGTCATGACAGCCTCGGGAAGATCCGCCGGTGCGAGCGCGGCCAGTTCGATCTGGTTCGAGGTTGCGGCATTGGAAACGCCGATTGCGCTGCGCGGAACCGCAGCGCGGCGCAGGTCCTCGATCTCACGCGGCGTAAGTGCCGCCAATTCGGATACCGCGGGTCTGGAGTCGCTGTTCTCTGCAAGAAGAGCCAATGCGTCGGGTGCAGAATCGCTGGGTAGATCTTTCGAGTTCTCTGCTTGCTGATCCGGTTCCGCCGCCGGCTCAGCCTGTGCGATCTCGGTTTCGGTTTCCGGCATGTTGGAGTTGTCTTCGAGTGATTCGAAGACGGCCTTGGGTTCCTCCTGCGTTTCAGACGATGCAGCTTCTGCAACCAGGGTGTCCGGTTCTCTGGTGCCGATTTCCGGGGCTATCGCGGGAGCGTCTTCCGGGCGCCGTTCGGGAACCGGAATGCTGGCCAGCATGGCAAGCGCCGAAGCGGGAGCCTCCTCTTCCTGTGCCGTTGCTGCCGGTTCTTCTTCGGCCGGTTGTTGCTCCGGCAAGGCAGGCGGGTCCTGCGGCGGCAGCGTTGCCAGCAGTATCTCCCTGCCGGTTTCGAGTTGCTTCGTGCGCGGTGCGGTTTCGGGAACGGGCACGCTGCCCGGCAGCTTCGTGACCGCAACGGAACGCGGTGCGGGCGTGTTGTTTGCTGCGACTTCGGTCGTGTCTTCCTCGTCGTCCGGTTCGGGTTCCGGCGTGGAATTTCCCTTCAGCATTGCAAACAGGCCCGAAGCACCCTTGGTGGACCCGGAATTCGGAACCAGGTTGCCGGAGCGCTTGCGCTGCTCATAGGAGGCAACGGCTGCCTTGTACCCGGAGAGCGGCTTTCCATCTGCGGGAATGTGCAATGACTTGCCATCCGGAAACACCCTGGCAAGTTCGCTACGGCTCATGCGCGGCCAGTGCCGCACGCTGCCCACATCCAGATGGACGAAGGGGGAGCCGGATTTCGGGTAGTAGCCTACGCCGCCAACCTGCATCTTGAGACCGATCTCACGGATTTTCGCAAGCTTCACATCGGGAAGGAAGAAATCCATGGCATTGCCGAGCATGTGCTGGCTTTTCTTCGCCTGGCCGCCACGGGTGCGGCGAAGCATCTCGTTGGTTGCTGGCGAGCGGTAGCCCGAGATGACGTGAATGTAGCCCTTCGATCCGGATTCGCGGTACGCTTCCCAGATCAGGTCGAACAGAAGCGGATTCATCTTGGTCGGTTCGTTGCGGCGCCAGTCGCGAAGGAACCAGTTGAGTTTTTTCAGGCCGGCGGCATCGTAGCGGCCATTGCGCTTGAAGACGATATCGGCCTTTTCACCGGTGTGAAGATAATAGAGCTTGAGACTGCGGGTCTCCGCGTTCGCATTTGCGGGCTGCAGCATGGCGGCAAACATCAGGCACAGGCATGCCATGAGAACCGCGCGCGAAAGCGTGCGTTCCGTGAGGAAGCCCATTTCTGACAAGGTTTTCAAGTCCCAGTTCGTCCTGTGCCGTGAACAGCGAGTACCCACATTGTCCTTCATCATGGTTAACATTGCTTAACCATGCGGGAATTGCTGATCGTGTTTTTTGAAGGCTCGCCGGCCCCATTTCCCGATTGGCTGTAGAGCAACGCTCTGGCAAAAATGTGTCGCATGCGGGCGCGAAACAATGATCCAGATCAGCAAGATGGTCAATCGAGGGGGCTAAGGCTTCCAACAGCAAAATGCATTCCGCAATCCCTGTGGAATTGCAGATTGTCTGGCCAATCGATGGCCTTGCCGGTCAGCGATGGGGTAATGCCCGCAGGCAATCATCACACAGCCGCGGAGTTGGAAAAAGACAAGACTGCCACCAGCGGTCCGCCCGTGACAGTCCGTCATTCAAATGAACTATCCTACTTGCCGGTATCCTTTTCGCCAGCCGTCTCCTCAAGACCGTATTCCTTGAGTTTGCGGTAGAGCGTCGAACGGCCAATTCCGAGACGCCGCGCGACTTCCGACATGCGCCCATTGTAGATCTCGATTGCGAACGTGATTATCTCACGTTCCATGTCGTTTATCGGGCGGATTTGACCTTCGTCCGAAATCATCTTGAGGTAGCCATAGAGGCCGGTGGCCGGGAGTTCTGCCCCTTCCGGCGGCCGCACTGAAACAGGGCTGGTTGCCTGATGTGTTGCAACTGATCCCCCTGCAGTGGATTGCGGTTCATCCTCGATCAGGAAGTCATCTCCGAGCGGGGTGATCATGCCGATCTCGACCGGCTCTGCCGGTTGTCCGGCGTGGTCTTCGAGTTTGAAGTCCGGCATCTGGGAGACAATTTGCGGGAACTCGTCCAGGGTCAGTTCTTCACGGTCGCACAACACGATGGCGCGAAAGATCGCATTTTCCAGTTCGCGAATGTTACCCGGCCAGTCATAGGCGGAAAGCACCTCCAGGACCTTCGGATTGATCGCGGAAATGTTCTGTTTCCTCTCTTCGGCGGCCATGCGCTTGACGAAGTGGTAGACAAGAGCGGGAATGTCTTCCTTGCGTTCGCGAAGCGGCGGCACGGTCATCGGCAGAACGTTCAGGCGATAGTACAGGTCTTCGCGGAAGCGCCCCGCGCGAACCTCGTCTAGAAGGTTGCGGTTGGTGGCGGAGATTAGACGGATATCGATTTTCACGGGCTTTCGCGCGCCGATGGGGTCGATCTCGCCTTCCTGGATTGCGCGCAGGAGTTTTACCTGCAGGTCGAACGGCAGTTCCCCAATCTCGTCCAGGAACAGGGTTCCACCATTGGCTTCCTCGAACTTGCCGACATGTTTTTCGGAAGCGCCCGTAAAGGCACCCTTCTCGTGGCCGAAGAGTATGCTTTCAACGAGGTTTTCAGGCAAGGCGCCGCAGTTGACCGTGATGAAAGGCCTTCCGGCGCGATCACTGGATCCCTGGATTGCCCGGGCAACAAGTTCCTTGCCGACGCCCGACTCGCCTTCGATGAGCACAGGAATGCCCGACCGGGCCGCCTTTTCGCCCATTGCCATGACCTTTACCATCGCCGGACTCTTGGAGACGATGTCCTTGAAGGTGAATCCGGTCTTTGAAGCGCGCCTCGTGCGTGCCGGTGCCTGCTGGGCAGAACCTTCGTAGCGGATGGCGTTGTTGAGCGTGGTTTCTAGCTTGTCGAAGGCGATCGGTTTGACAACGAAGTCGAATGCACCACTTCGCATCGCGTTGACCACGGTATCGATGCCGCCCTGTGCCGTCTGCACGATCACCGGCTTGTTGATGCCGAGGTCGCGCATTTTCTCCAGGACTTCCATGCCGTTCATTTCCGGCATTACAAGATCGAGAATAACGGCAGAGATTGCCTTGCCGTGCGGCCCGGTCAGGATATCCAGTGCATCGGGCCCATTTTCGGCCTTGACGGCGTTGTGACCCATTTTAACAATGGCAGCTTCCAGAAGCCGGCGTTGCACCGGGTCGTCATCTACTGCAAGTATGGCGTGGGTCATAGGTTGTGTCCCTGTCGGTTGTCCCCTTGCCGAACCGCCGTTATTCCATGATATCTCATCACGGGCTGGCTTACCGGTGAGGTAATTCTTTGTTTCATTTGGGGACGAACCTACCACGCGGCGTTAAACAGGCACTTAAACGACAGGATTTACAGTCGGTTACCCGAATAAGAACAATTTTAGACGTTTTCTGGAACCGGCAGATTCGAACAGGCGAGGAATGATGCGATTCGTACCCAGACAGAAACCCGCAGGAGCTGGTGCAACGGGAGAGGATCTTGGCAATTTGCCCGAGTGGAACCTGACCGATCTCTATCCGGGAATGGACAGTCCCGAATATGCAAGGGACGTGAAAACCTCTCTTGAGGAAAGCGCAGCCTTTGAAGCGAAATATGCCGGCAAGCTATCAGGTCTTGCCGAAGACGATCCCGGTGGGCTGGCTGAAGCAGTCGTTGATTATGAACGTATCGAAAGCCGCATGGGGCGCATCATGTCCTATGCTGGACTTGTCTACACCGGCAACACGACGGACCCGGCAAAGGCAAAGTTCTATGGCGACGCCCAGGAAAAAATGACCGATGCCGGTTCCCACCTCCTGTTCTTCACGCTGGAACTGAACCGCATCGCAGATGCGTTGCTTGAGAATGCGATGAACGGTTCGAAACTGCTTCAACGCTACCGTCCCTGGATCGAGGATCTTCGCAAGGAGCGGCCATACCAGCTTGAAGATCGGATCGAGCAATTGTTCCACGAAAAATCCGTGACTGGCCGTGGTGCCTGGAACCGGCTGTTCGACGAGACCATGGCGTCGCTTCGCTTCACTGTGGACGGTGAGGAACTCACCGCCGAACCTGCGCTCAACCTGCTGCAACACCGTGATCGCGAAAAACGCGAGGCGGCAGCGCGCGAGATCGGCAGGGTGCTGGCTGACAATTCGCGCACGTTCACGCTGATCACGAACACGCTGTCGAAAGACAAGGAGATTTCGGATCGCTGGCGCGGTTTCACGGATGTCGCCGCATCTCGCCATCTGGCCAACCGCGTGGAACCTGAGGTCGTCAACGCCCTGGTCGAAGCCGTGGAGAAGTCGTTTCCGGCAATCTCGCACCGCTACTATGCCATGAAAGCCAAATGGCTCGGGCTGGAGAAGATGCAGCACTGGGACCGCAATGCACCGCTGCCGGCGGCCACGGAGAAGGTATATGGCTGGGACGAGGCGCGCGACATCGTACTTACGGCCTATTCGGGCTTTGCGCCCGAGATGGCGGAAATCGCTGCCGGCTTCTTCGAGAAGGACTGGATCGACGCGCCGGTCCGGCCCGGCAAGTCTCCCGGTGCCTTTGCCCACCCGACGGTGCCCGAAGTTCATCCATACGTAATGCTCAACTATCTGGGCAAACCGCGGGACGTGATGACGCTGGCCCATGAGCTTGGGCATGGCGTGCACCAGGTGCTGGCGGCGGAGCAGGGGACGCTCATGTCCCAGACGCCGCTTACCCTTGCTGAAACCGCCAGCGTGTTCGGCGAGATGCTCACGTTCCGCTCGCTGCTGGAGAAGGCGGAAAACCCTGCCGAGCGCAAGGCCATGCTGGCTCGCAAGGTGGAGGACATGATCAATACCGTGGTACGCCAGATTGCGTTCTACATGTTCGAACGCAAGGTGCACGAGGCTCGCCGGTCCGGGGAACTGACCAGCGAACAGCTTGGCGAGTTCTGGATGGACGTGCAATCGCGAAGCCTTGGACCGATATTCGACCTCGATCCTGGCTACGCTTCCTACTGGAGTTACATCCCGCACTTCATTCATTCGCCCTTCTATGTCTACGCCTACGCGTTTGGCGATTGCCTCGTGAATTCGCTATACTCCGTCTATCAGGAGGCCGAGGACGGTTTTCAGAAGCGCTACTTCGACATGCTCAAGGCGGGCGGCACAAAGCACCATTCGGAGCTATTGAAGCCGTTCGGACTTGATGCAAGCGATCCCTCGTTCTGGTACAAGGGGCTGGGCGTTATCGAGGGGCTGATTTCGGAACTCGAGGCCATCGATACACAGTCCTGACAAAGTTCAAGGCCAGGGAAGGGCAATGAAACGTCTCGCAGCCGGTTCCGGACATCACCGCCCGGCAAGCAACAAGATGACAGGGGTGAACATGAACAATTTCACGCAGCGAACCAGAAAGACATTCTTCACCGGTATCGTACTGGCGTCGGTGGCGACGCTTGCGGCGTGCAATACCACGAAGGAAAAGGTGGATCCGCTGGCCGGTGGCGGCGGGCTGGCAGGGAACTGGGTTTCCGGTGACAATGTCTTCACGGCAAACTTCAATGCTGGCCAGTTCCTCGCGACCACGAATGACACGGGTACAGTGATTTCCGAAGGCAATTACGTGGTTTCCTCGGCCAGCGAGGTCAATCTGAACTGGACCGGCAAGCTTACCGGCCAGCCGAACAGCGCCGTTTGCCAGCGCCCCGATCCGAACCTGCTCTCATGCACGGATGCAAGTGGCAAGACCTTCACCATGCGCAAGCAGTTTTGATGACGCGCGGGCCGGCAACCATAGGCCTCCGCGATCCTGACTGAAACGGTTGCGGTCGGTTGCCTGCGCCTCCTTCACCTGGCCGGTCACGTCTCCATATGCGCTTTTTAAACGCGGGCCGGATCGGCCTTTACAGGTGTGGTACAAATGCCGCACGCGGCTTTGCTGCTTGCGAAAAGAACAGTGTTTGTGTATCCGTTTTTCTTGATCGAGCTGTAATTTTTGCCTGCAGGCAATATGCTTGCGGGCAGCAATGGGGAGAAAGAACATGGCCAAGGATATCGAGCACGCTACTGGCAGTGCGATGGACTATTACGAGCACGACAAGACCTACAAGCTCTTCCTGGGCATGGCGAAGTGGGGCATTGCCTCCTGTGTCGCATTGCTGATTGGAATGATGGTCGGGTTCTTCATGGGCGGCGGGCTCGTCGGCGGCTCGATCGTGTTCATCCTGCTCATGATCGTATCCTATTTCGTCCTCTGAGTTGGACGATGCAGGCGGCTGGCTGCTTTGCGGTGGCCAGGCCGGAGGCGGGAATTGGTGGCAGCCGCCCTTTGCGGGCGGCTTTTGCTTGTTATAGTGGCGCATTCAGGCGGTTTCGGTGAAAAATTCCCCGAAGGGTCAGCTTGCCGCGCCGAAAATGAATTGCGTGGGGGGAGTTGCTGTGCATCCTAGAGATGCGAGGGAGGACTCCTGACATGGGTCACTACGGATCCGGCCGTATTTGGCGGCTGGTCAAGATTGGAGATGGCGAATGAAGCTTTTTGTTCCCAAGGAAGGCGGCGGTGAAACGCGTGTCGCGCTTTCCCCGGACATGGTGAAGAAGCTCGGAACACTCGGTTTCGAGGTTACGGTCGAGAAGGGAGCGGGTGCAGCATCGCGCATTACCGATTCCGCCTTCGAGGCAGCTGGCGCAAAGGTTGGATCTGCAGCGGGTACGGCAGACGTGATCCTCAAGGTCAGAAGACCTTCACCGGCGGAAGCCGCCAAGTACAAGAAGGGTGCGCTGGTGCTTGCCAGCATGGACCCTTACGGTAATGAAAAAGACGTCGAAGCGATGGCGAAGGCCGGTATTTCCGCCTTTGCCATGGAGTTCATGCCGCGCATCACGCGCGCGCAGTCCATGGACGTTCTGTCGTCACAGGCCAACCTTGCCGGTTACCAGGCCGTTATCGAGGCGGCTGCCCATTTCGACAGAGCCCTGCCGATGATGATGACGGCAGCCGGTACGGTTCCTGCCGCCAAGGTATTCGTCATGGGAGCAGGTGTTGCCGGCCTCCAGGCAATTGCCACCGCACGGCGTCTGGGTGCTGTGGTTACGGCGACCGACGTGCGTGCAGCCGCGGGCGAACAGGTTGCCTCGCTCGGCGCCAAGTTCATCATGACCGACGCGCTGAAAGACGCTTCGGGCGAAGGCGGCTATGCCCGCGAACTGACGGATGACGAAAAGAAGGCACAGGCCGATCTCGTTGCCGGTCATATCGCCAAGCAGGATATCGTCATCACGACAGCGCTCATTCCGGGCCGTCCGGCACCGAAGCTTGTGACGAAGGAAATGGTTGCGTCCATGGCACCGGGTTCCGTCATCGTCGATCTTGCCGTCGAGCGCGGCGGCAACGTTGAAGGTGCGAAAGCAGGTGCTGTCGCAGATATTTCAGGCGTGCGGATTATCGGCTTCGAGAACATGGCGGGCCGCATTCCGGCTTCGGCCTCTCTTCTCTATGCAAAGAACCTTGTCACCTTCCTTGAGACGATGATCGACAAGGAGAAGAAGGAATTGAGCCTCGATCTGGAGGACGAACTGGTCAAGGCGACGCTGCTTACGCATGACGGTGCAGTGGTTCATCCGAACTTCGCCAAAGCCAAGGCGCCGGCCAAACCTGCCGCCGCAAAGAAAGCTGAACCCAAGAAAGAAGGGGGAGACGCATAATGGCCAACAACACGCTCCTTACCCCGGAGGGCTGGGCCGAGGAAGCCCGCCGCCTTTCCGAGAAAGCCGCAGAGCTTGCCACCCAGGCGAAGGAAGCTGCTCAACATGCAATGGAAGCCGCAAACTCTCCCGCAGCCGCCGATGGCATGGTGCAAGCTGCACAGGCTGCGGCTCATGGCGGCGCAGTTTCGCCGTTCGTGTTTCAGCTGGCGATTTTCGTGCTTGCCATCTTCGTGGGATACTATGTCGTCTGGTCCGTTACCCCGGCGCTGCACACACCGCTGATGGCGGTAACCAACGCGATTTCCTCGGTAATTGTGGTAGGCGCGCTGCTCGCGGTTGGCGTATCAGCGGCCAGCGGAATGGCGACCGGCTTCGGTTTCGTTGCCCTGATACTGGCATCCGTCAACATTTTTGGCGGCTTCCTCGTCACGCAACGCATGCTCGCCATGTACAAGAAAAAAGACCGATAAGGCGGGGCATCAGATGGAAAACTACACAGCGTTTCTCTACCTGGTTTCAGGTGTCCTCTTCATTCTCGCGCTTCGCGGCCTGTCGCACCCAGTAACGTCCCGCAAGGGCAACGTTTACGGCATGATAGGCATGGCGATTGCCATCCTTACCACGCTGTTCCTGGCGTCCCCGACATTCGGGGGCTGGGTGCTGGTAATTGCCGGCCTGGCAATCGGTGGTGGTGTGGGTGCCTATGTGGCGCGCCAGATCCCCATGACTGCCATGCCGCAGCTCGTGGCCGCATTCCACTCGCTTGTCGGTCTGGCTGCAGTGCTCGTGGCAGCCGCCGCGCTCTATGCGCCCGAGAGCTTCGGCATCGGTGCGGTTGGAAACATCCACGGCGCAAGCCTTGTCGAGATGGTACTGGGCGTGGCCATCGGTGCCATTACCTTCACCGGTTCGGTCATCGCGTTTGCCAAGCTCGACGGGCGCATGTCGGGCAAGCCGATCATGCTTCCCGGCCGCCATTTCATCAATATCGCCGTTGCGGTTGCGCTGGTGCTGCTGGTGATCACCTTCGTGAATACCGAAAGCCATTTCGTGTTCTGGCTAATCACGCTGCTTTCCTTCCTGCTCGGAATTCTCATCATCATACCAATCGGCGGCGCCGACATGCCTGTCGTGGTATCGATGCTGAACTCCTATTCAGGATGGGCGGCTGCGGGCATCGGGTTCACGCTCGGCAACCTTGCGCTGATCATTACCGGTGCGCTGGTAGGTTCATCAGGTGCAATCCTGTCCTACATCATGTGCAAGGGCATGAACCGCTCGTTCATCTCTGTCATTCTCGGTGGGTTTGGCGGTGAGACTGCTACTGCGGGCGGTGACGATGGCATCGACCGCACGGTCAAGCAGGGTTCTGCCGACGACGCTGCCTTCCTGATGAAGAACGCTTCCAAGGTCATCATCGTGCCGGGTTACGGCATGGCTGTTGCGCAGGCACAGCACGCCTTGCGCGAACTTGGCGACCTGCTGAAGGAAGAGGGCGTGGAGGTCAAATATGCCATCCATCCGGTTGCCGGCCGTATGCCGGGTCACATGAACGTTCTCCTTGCCGAGGCCAATGTGCCCTATGACGATGTGTTCGAACTTGAAGACATCAACAGCGAGTTCGCGCAGGCGGACGTAGCCTATGTCATCGGCGCAAACGACGTGACCAACCCGGCGGCCCGCGATGATCCATCCTCGCCGATCTTCGGCATGCCGATCCTCGATGTCGACAAGGCAAAGACCTGCCTGTTCGTCAAGCGCTCGCTGGGTTCGGGTTATGCCGGCATCGACAATACGCTGTTCTACAAGGACGGAACGATGATGCTGCTTGGCGATGCCAAGAAGATGACAGAAGATATCGTCAAGGCGTTCTGACGCGTTTGGAAATTGTGCATCAAAAACAAAACCCCGGATCTGTGATCCGGGGTTTTGCATGTCAGATATACTCTTCAACTCAGCCGCGCGTTCGAGTCATCCCGTCGCGGGCCAACCGGCTTTGAGCGTCGATACGGGATGCACGCTGGTACGCCATGAATGCCTGGCGTTTGTCACCACGCGCCTCAAGGGCAAGGCCCTTGGTAATCCAGGCATCCGCATAACGGCCATTCAGGTTGATTGCACGGTCGGCGTCTTCGATCGCGTTATACCCGTCGTTGATGGCAAGGTAGGAAACGGCGCGGCTATTGTATGGCTCGGGCGAAGCGGGATCGAGGGAAATGGCAGCTGTGAAATCCTCGATCGCCTGCTGGTGATTGCCCTGCGCCTGATAGATCAGGCCGCGGCCATGAAAGGCCCGCGGATTGGTTGAGCCGATCTGGATTGCGCGCTGGAAATCCCGCATCGCCTGTTCGTTCTTGCTGGCGAGCCTGTAAACCGTTCCGCGGCCGATATAGGCAACGTCATATTCACGGTTGATCTTGAGCGCCTGGTTGTAATCTCCGATCGCGGCAGCCGGATCGCCCTGGGCACGGTAGATGAGCGCCCGGTTGGCATAGGCCTGGTAGAAGCGCGGATTAAGCTCGATGGCCCGGGTGAAATCGGCCAGTGCTTCGCGGTTGCGGCCTGCCTTGCCAAAGGCGGTTCCGCGTACATTGTATGCTTCCGCATTCTTCGGATTGCGCTCGACGACTGCGGTGAGTGAGGCAATGTTTTCCTGCGATCCCTGATCCGGATTGAGGTCGATGGCCTTTTCGATCTGCGTGTTCGACTGGCAGGCGGTGAGGCCCAGCGCCACTACAGACGCGGCAGCGGCAAGGCGCAGGCGCCGAACAGGTCCAAGGCGGCCAGAAACACTGGTTCCCGGTTCCCGGTACTCTGTTTGCGTCGAATGGATCATTGCGCTTCCGGCGTCCCACGCTGCGCGGGGCAGCAGTCAAGTTGTAAGTCAAACACAAGCAAAAGGCGGAAAGGCCGTCATGCCAATCCGCCTGAGCCTATTTCAGTTCACCCATGAAAGGGGCGAAATAACGGCACTTCGGTTCATTGTCCTGCAAAGTGTCTCCGGTACGTAAAAAAGCCGGGACGCAATGTATCTGGCAGGACAGGCCAACCTCGAGCGCGCGAATCAACGTCCCGGGATGATGCCTTCGCGCTGTGCCTTCTTGCGAGCAAGCTTGCGAGCGCGGCGAATTGCTTCGGCCTTTTCGCGGGCACGCTTCTCGGAAGGTTTCTCATAGAAATTGCGAAGCTTCATTTCGCGGAAGACGCCTTCACGCTGAAGTTTCTTTTTCAGGGCGCGAAGGGCCTGATCAACATTGTTGTCGCGTACGATTACCTGCACGTTTGCTCCGTTTCGTTATTCGGCCGGCAGGCTCGCCTGCCGCTCTCAACTGTCTCGTTTGGCTGCGGGTTTTTCCTTCAAGTTCCGGAAAAACCGGACTTTCAGGTCAGCATTCGGGCTCGGAACAGGCATAAACCATACCGTGCCCGCGATGGGTACCATCGCCAGATGGCGGGCCAATAGCAAAATGCCCGGCAATTGTCCATACTTGGCGTGGAAAAACAGGGATATGAATTCAATCGAAAGCCATCAGGAGGCAGGGCCTGTAAGGCGCGTGAAGTGTCCCATCTTGCGGCCCGGCCTGGTTTCGGACTTGCCATAGAGGTGGATGCTCAGACCCGGCTTGCCGAGCAGGCTGTCGAAACGGTCCACATCCTGCCCGATCAGGTTCTCCATGATGCAATCGGAATGCCGCGAAGGATCGCCCAGCGGCCAGCCGCACACTGCGCGAACATGCTGTTCGAATTGCGAAACCGCGCATGCGGCCTCGGTCCAGTGGCCCGAATTGTGGACGCGTGGCGCCATCTCGTTGACGACGAGAGAGCCGTCGCGGAGCACAAAGAACTCGATGCCGATCACGCCTACATAGCCCAATGCAGAAAGGATGTCCGATGCGATTTCCTTTGCTGCCGCGATGGTGGCTGACGGCACACCTGAAGGCAGGCGCGAGGTATCCAGAATTCCGTTGCGGTGGATGTTGCGCGCCGGGTCGTAGGCGCGGATTTCGCCATCGCGGGAACGGGCGGCAATTACGGAAATTTCGCAGTCGAAATCGACGAAACCCTCAAGGATCGATTCGGCACCCTTGAGCGACGCAAAAGCCCGTTCCAGATCCTCGCGGCTCATTTCCGGCGTAATACGCACCTGGCCCTTGCCGTCATATCCAAACCGGCGGGTCTTGAGGATGCCGTCGAAACCGCCTTCGCACAGTTTCAGGAGATCGAGGTCGCTTCCGATGGCGTAAAAGGGAGCAGTCTGAGCACCGCACTGGCGGATGAACTCCTTTTCTGCGAGGCGGTCCTGACTTTTTTCCAGCGCCATGGTGCCGGGAAACAGGAGGCCGCGCTCATCGAGAAACCGTGCGGCCCCGGCCGGAATGTTCTCGAATTCGTAGGTTACTGCGCGGCATTCCCTGGCAAGCAGTTCGAGCGCTTCCATGTTGTCGTAATCGGCTGCGATGTGATGGCTCGCCACCTGTTCGGCAGGACATTTCGGATCAGGTTCCAGCACGACCGTGCGGACGCCAAGACGGGCTGCAGCCATGGCGATCATTCTGCCAAGCTGCCCTCCGCCAAGAATGCCGAGCGTGTCGCCGGGTTTCATGACTCCGGTGGTTTCGGTCATGTGCATGCCCTTGTTTCTGCCTTGCCATCAAACATGGCACTGATCGGCCGGTTTTGGGTTCAGTCCTCGGGCCTTTCGGCAACCATTGCCGTTTGCCGCGCGCGCCACGCATCGAGTTTGTCCGCGACAGCCGGGTCCGAGACGGAAAGAACGGATGCTGCAAGCAGGGCCGCATTTACAGCGCCTGCACGCCCGATCGCCAGCGTTCCGACGGGAATGCCTGCAGGCATCTGGACGATGGAAAGCAGGCTGTCCTTTCCGGACAGCGCCTTTGACTGAACGGGAACGCCGAAAACCGGCAGCGAGGTATAGGCTGCGGTCATTCCGGGAAGATGGGCCGCGCCACCTGCGCCGGCTATTATGACTTTGAAGCCGGCCTTGCGTGCGCCCTTGGCAAAATCCGCCATCCGGTCGGGGGTGCGATGCGCCGAGATGATGCGGATGTCAGCGGTGATCCCGAGTTCGTCCAGCGTATCGGCGGCGTGTTTCATGGTTTCCCAGTCGGACTGGCTGCCCATGATGATGGCAATTTCGGCTTTGCTGGCGGACATCATGTCTTCTCTCGTATCCGTTCTCGTGGTGCGTGCCAGGGAGAAGGAGCCATTCAGGCGATTATGTCGGGAAGCAACTCGTCCCGGACGCGGGCGATCTCGTCCTTGATCGACAGTTTCTTTTTCTTGAGGCGCTGGATACGCAGATTGTCGGTCCCGACCTGGATGAGCGCATCAATTGCGTGATCGAGGTCTTCGTGCTCGATTTCGAGCTTGGCGAGTCTGACCCGCAATTCGATATGGTCGTCTTCGCCCATAGGGTCTCCCGCCAACTTTTTGCCGCTGATCCAGCGCGATCAAGATATGGTCTGAATGCGTGTTTCGTACCAGAAGCGGCGCCGTTCAGGAAGCCGTCGATTCGGTTGAAAACCACAATTCAACATTTGTGACATACGTATGATTCCGCCATTGGACAAGATCGGGATTTTGTGGTCCAATTTTCATGTTGCAAATCAAAGGAGGTAAGAGATGTCCATGGTTTCCCATATCGATTCCCTGAAGCAGAAGCATTCGGAACTCGAAATGAGACTGCAGGACGCGCTCAAGCACCCCAGTTCAAGTGATGACGAAATTGCAGAGTTGAAGCGCCAGAAGCTGGTGCTCAAGGACCGGATAGAATCAATTCGCGACTAGATTTGAAAAAATAAACCCTCTCGCGGTTTGAGAGGTTCAGATTTCACAGCAGGTTCTGGATGGCCTCCCGGCCGTCCCACAACAGCTTTGTTCCGATCACGAGCATCGCTACATAGGTGACGTTGTAAAAGAACTTCTGCGAGACCTTCTTGACGGCCCAAACGCCGATCAGAACTCCTATGACCGCGACAGGGACGAGCGCGAGCGAGATGTGGAGATTGTCGCTGGTGAACTGCCCCAGCATGAAATAGGGCAGCACCTTGGCGGCATTGACCATCGTAAAGAAGATCACGCTTGTTCCCGCGAAAATGATCTTGTCCATCTTCAGGGGCAGGGCGTAAGCCTGAAAAGGCGGGCCGCCTGCATGCGAAATGAAGCTGGTGAACCCCGCCAGCGTGCCCCAGAAGGCACCTCCAATCAGGCTGTGATTTGCAGGCGCATGCTTGAGCAGGTCGCGGCGGAACTGGATGACGGCAAAGGAAATCGCTACTAGTCCGACCATGATGCGCACCCAGTCTTCCGAGACCCAATGTGCCGTGAGCCATCCGATGCCGATACCGACCAGGGCGGCAGGCAACATGTGGCGGATGACCGACCAGTTGCAGCTATGGCGATAGTTGTACAATCCCACCATGTCCATCATGATCAACACTGGCAGCATGATGGCGGCAGCTTTCACCGGAGATACGGTGAGTGCAATCAGCGGGGTTGCGAGCATTCCGATTCCGCCTCCGAACCCGCCCTTTGAAAGACCGGTGAGGATGACTGCAGGAATTGCGACGGCAAGAAACTGCGGCTCGAGGTAAAGCGCTGTTGAATCGATCATTTCGCTGTGGGGCTGCCGGGAAAAGGTTCTCTTGATTGGATGGCAAATTTGCTGCACACGCTGTGAGCGGCAAATTGCGGAGATGAAGGCTTGGCACAGGAACGGCAACAAGTACAGGGCAATGGTGAAGCGGCCACGGGTGCGGAAGACCGCTGCAGGCTTGTTCTGGTCGTGCCTGCGGGAAGTTGCGATGCGGCAAGACTGGCGAGTGCACTTGCCGGCGGTGATGTCGCCAGCGTTATCATTGTTCCCGGCGGCCTGGATGAAGCCGAATACCAGAAAGCTGCGGCTGATCTGGTTTCAGCCGCACAGGCAGTTGATGTGGCTGCGTTGGTGGTCAATGACAGCCGCGCGATGGGACGCGCAGAGGCAGACGGAATTCTGATCGAGGGCTCTCTTGAAGCACTAGATGATGCCGTCGCCCGCTTTTCGCCAAAAAGGATAGTAGGCTTTGCTTCACTGTTCGACCGGCATGGTGCGATGGAGGCAGGAGAGCGCAATCCAGATTTCCTGTTTCTGGGCAAGACCGACGGCGATATCCGGCCCGAGCCGCATCCACGCAATCTGAAGATTGCCGAATGGGCGGCAGAGGTGATGCAGTTCTCGCTCATCGTGATGGGCGGAACCGCAGTGGAGAGCGTAATCGATATTGCCCATACGGGTGCTGATTTCGCGGCCCTCGGCAAGGCTGTATTCGCCGAGGGTGTCGATGCCCCGGAAGCAGTCAGGGCGGCCAATGCCATGCTGGACGAACACGCGCCGCGTTTTGAAAGCGAGTGAAACCGCAATGCATCTTTCCAGAAGGTTTCCGGTCATTCTGGCCGTCGTGACCCTGTTTGCCGTTCAGGGAGCGCAGACTTGGGCGCAGGATGCAGCTGTCGATCCGGATAGCGCGCCGTCCGAAACCGGGATAGCCGGCGACGCGAATGCCGATGTTCTGCAACCGGGCAGCGGTGCGCCTGCCTCGATATCCAACCGCATGGCCCCGACCGACGAAGAGGCTGCTGCCGGCCCGCCGCCTGACCCCGCATATGGTGCCTATCAGCGCGGCTATTACCTGACTGCATTCCAGTTGGCATTGCCGCGCGCCCAGATGGGCGATCCGGCTGCACAGACCCTGATCGCCGAACTGTACGACAAGGGGCTTGGAATTCCGCGTGACGGCAAGGAAGCGACCCAATGGTTCGGCATTGCAGCCAAGAGCGGAGATACCGAGGCGCAGTTCGCCTATGCGGTGAAGTTGCTTGAGGGCCGGTATGTGAAGGCCGATCCGGAGGAGGCTCGCCGGTTGATGAAGGTGGCCGCCGACCATGGCCATCCGACGGCCGCCTACAATTACGGGCAGATGGTTCTCGACAGACGTCCGACGACGGAAGGTGCGCGCGAAGCGCTCAAGTATTTCGAGCTTGCGGCGGAAAAGGAATTGCCGGACGCCTATTTTGCACTTGCGCAGCTGTATGAAGCCGGGATCGTTTCGGGCTATCCCGAAATCGGGAAAGCTCATTCATGGCTGTTGAAGGCGGCGCAGGCCGGTATCGACAATGCCCAGGTAGAGCTGGCCATCTGGCTGCTGAACGGCAAGGGAACAGAAAAGGATCCAAAGCAGGCCTTCCAGTGGATGCGGCAGGCTGCGATGCGCGGCAACGTCGTTGCACAATCGCGGCTTGCGAGAATGTTCGCCGAAGGCATCGGGGTCCAACGCGACCGCATTGAAGCGGCCAAGTGGCACATCGTTGCGCGCCGTGCGGGATTGACCGATGCCTGGCTGGACGAGTTTCTCGTTGGCCTTCCCAAGAAGGATTTCTCGACCGCGCTTTCTAGGGCAAACAGCTGGCGAGGCAGCTGAAAGCCCTCTTCTCAATGTCCGAAACATGCGGTGACACTTGCAACGGCGCTGCAATTGTGGTCATGGAGTGCGCGACCGGTCCCCGTATCCCCCAGACGGAAGGGTGCGACCCAAGCAAACCTGTTTTTCAAGAGAACGAAGCAATGAAAATCAACGGTAACCAGATCAAGCCGGGCAACGTGCTGCAGCATGACGGAAGCCTGTGGGCGGTTGTGAAGACCGATCACGTGAAGCCTGGCAAGGGCGGTGCCTTTGCGCAGGTGGAAATGAAAAACCTGTTCGACGGACGCAAGCTCAACGAGCGTTTCCGCTCCGCTGACACGGTTGAGAAGGTGCGCCTCGAACAGAAGGACTTCCAGTATCTCTACGAACAGGGCGAGATGCTGGTTTTCATGGACAACGAAACCTACGAACAGCTTGAACTGCAGAAGGAATTCGTTGGCGACCGCGCAGCCTTCCTGCAGGACGGCATGACGGTGACCGTCGAACTTCACGAGGACAAGCCAATCGGAATTTCACTGCCCGACCAGGTGACGCTTGAGGTCGCCGAGACCGAGGCAGTTGTCAAGGGACAGACCGCGGCTTCTTCCTACAAGCCTGCAATCTTGGAAAATGGTGTACGCGTGATGGTGCCGCCATTCGTCACTTCCGGCGAACGCATCATCGTCGACACCAATGAACTCACCTATCTGCGCCGCGCCGACTGAGGCAAGCGGCTGAACTCCAGCAACGGACGAACGGCAAGCGATGGCTCGTACAGCACTCTTGAACGTCATGGTTCAGGCCGCGATGAAGGCGGGCCGTTCGCTGGCGCGCGACTTTGGCGAGGTGTCCAACCTCCAGGTTTCCGTTAAGGGACCGGGCGACTTCGTGTCCGCCGCAGACCGCAAGGCCGAGAAGATCGTATTCGAGGAACTGTCGAAGGCGCGTCCCGGCTATTCCTTCCTGATGGAAGAGAGCGGCGTGGTCGAGGGCAAGGACGACCAGCATCGCTGGATCATCGATCCTCTCGACGGGACGACCAATTTCCTGCACGGCATTCCGGTGTTCGGTGTTTCCATTGCGCTTGAGACCCAGGGCAAGCTTGTGGCGGGCGTCGTCTACAATCCTGTCATGGATGAGCTTTACACTGCCGAGTATGGTGGTGGCGCATTCTTCAACGACCGGCGTTTGCGCGTGGCCAATCGCAAGGAAATGACGGATTGCGTGTTTGCGACCGGTATTCCGCATCTCGGACGCCCGGCTCATGGTGATTTTCTGGAACAACAGCGCAGGGTGATGCTCAACTCTTCCGGGGTTCGCCGGTTTGGTGCCGCGGCGCTTGACCTTTGCTTCGTTGCAGGTGGCCGGGTCGATGGTTTCTGGGAAACCGGGCTTTCCCCTTGGGACATGGCGGCAGGCATGGTGATCGTGAAGGAGGCCGGCGGTTTCATTTCTGATCTCGATGGCGGTCAGGACATGTTCACCAAGACGAGCATTGTTGCGGGCAACGAAACCATTCACCGCAAGCTGCGTGAGACCGTCAACGGCAAGTGACCATGACGGAATGCCTCGTTGGGCATTCATGAAAGCGACAGATTCTCCGCCGAAAAGAAGATGGCGAACGCGGCAGTACTTCCCTCATGGTAGTGGAGGTAATGCCGCTTTATATGCCGCTGACCGTCCGGAACAGGGCAGTAAGTTCAGTTCCTTGCCCAGACCCTCCGTTTACACTGCGGCGTGAAACGGTCTAGGTTCTGGTCACCGGCACGGTGCCCAAGGTTTGCGCAAGCGACATGGTGCATTTCTACAGCCGGACCGCGGATGACGAGGAGAGTGACAGTGGCGCGCAGTTTCGATCCCTACAGGTTTTCCAGACCGCACCTGTTCCTGTTGTCGATGGTGATCTTTCTCATCATCGTCGGTTTCCTGGCAGCTATCCTCTACGGCCAGATCGCAACCGCGTTCAATTCCAACCCGGGACTGAATGGACTGATCCTGTTCGTGCTGGCGGTAGGCATACTCCTGACATTCGGGCAGGTGATACGCCTTCTGCCGGAGGTTTCCTGGGCCAATTCCTTCCGAGAGGGCGGGGATATCGAAAGCCGCCGCGAACCCGTCCTGCTGGCTCCGATGAAAGGCCTGCTCGGCAATACAAGCGCCAACATGGCGCTTTCGACCGCCTCAATGCGTTCCATCCTCGATTCGATCGGCAACAGGCTCGATGACCTGCGCGACATCTCGCGCTACCTTATCGGGCTTCTGGTCTTTCTGGGACTGCTCGGCACATTCTGGGGGTTGTTGAACACGATCGGTTCCATCGGCGAAACCATTCAGTCGCTCAATCCGAATTCCGGTGATGCCAACGATGTTCTCGATGTTCTGAAGACGGGCCTTAAGGCACCGCTGGACGGCATGGGCACGGCATTCTCATCCTCCCTGTTCGGTCTCGCGGGCTCACTCATTCTTGGTTTTCTGGACCTTCAGGCGGGCAGGGCGCAGACACGCTTCTACACCGAACTTGAAAACTGGCTGTCCTCCATCACCGACACGACCGTGGACTTCACCAACCTGAAAGGTGCATCGTCGGAGGAACTGCGCACGCATCTCGACCAGATCACCCAGAGCTTGCAGCAGGGCGGCGGCGGCAGCCAGCGCGCCACGGCCGCGATGGCCAGCCTTGCGGAAAGTATCCAGGGACTGGTTCAGCACATGCGTGCCGAACAGCAGACCATTCGCCAGCAGCTCGACCGCCAGGGCGAACAGCAGAACAGGTTGATGGAAACCATGACGCGTATCGACGCCTTCTTCGACAGGGCGGCGAACCGGTCCGGCGACAAGAAGCAGTAGCAATCCAGGAGAGAGTTCCGGCAGATGGCATTTGCACGTTCCAGAAGGCGGGAAAACCGGGTCGATTACTGGCCCGGATTCGTCGACGCGCTTTCGTCGCTGCTTCTCGCTGTCATCTTCCTGCTTTCCGTTTTCGTGCTGGCGCAGTTCCTGCTCAGCCAGGAGATTTCCGGCAAGGACGAGGTTCTGAACCGGCTCAATTCCCAGATCAACGAATTGACCGAACTTCTCGCGCTCGAACGCGGCAACAAGCAGGACCTGCAGGATTCCGTTGCAAATCTGTCGGCCTCACTCTCGGATGCAGAGAATGAGCGCTCGCGTTTGCAGCAGCTGCTGGAGTCGGGTTCCGGTGCGGCCGACCAGGCGCAAACGCGGATTGGCGCTCTGGCGCAGCAACTCGATGAAGAACGCCAATTGAGCCAGCGGGCGCAAAGCCAGGTGGAATTGCTAAACCAGCAGATCTCGGCATTGCGCCGCCAGATTGCGGCGCTCGAAGATGCGCTTGAAGCGTCCGAGAGCCGCGACAGGGAGAGCCAGACCAAGATTGCCGATCTCGGCAAGCGGCTCAACGTGGCACTGGCGCAAAGGGTGCAGGAACTGAACCGCTATCGTTCGGACTTCTTTGGCAGGCTGCGGGAGATCCTCTCCGACCGGTCCGATATCCGGATCGTTGGCGACCGCTTCGTGTTCCAGTCGGAAGTGCTGTTCACGTCGGGTTCGGCCGATCTCAATCCTACAGGCCTGGAGGAGATGAAGAAGGTTGCCGATGCCTTGCTACAGATCGCTTCAGAGATACCTGACGACATCGCCTGGGTGTTGCGCGTGGACGGGCATACGGATGACATCCCGCTTTCGGGAACCGGCCGCTACAAGGACAACTGGGAACTCTCGCAGGCGCGTGCCCTCTCGGTCGTGAAATACTTCATCTCGCAGGGAATTCCTGCCACGCGACTCGTGGCCGCCGGTTTCGGCGAGTTCCAGCCGCTCGAACCGGGTGACAGCGATGAGGCACGTGCCAAGAACCGCCGCATCGAACTCAAGCTGACCGAACGCTGATACGTCAGGATTCCCCTGACCTGTTTGGAAGCAAGTCGCTTTCTATTCCACCGTCAGGACGATCTTGCCGATATGACGGCCTTCCTCCATGCGCGCATGGGCCTCGTCAGCCTTGGTCAGGGGAAAGCTGCTGTCCATCACGGGACCCACGCTGCCTGCCTCCAGAAGCGGAATCACCCTTTCTGCAAGTTCGCGCGCGATCTGCGCCTTGAACGCCACCGGACGAGGACGAAGCGTCGAGCCTGTATGCGTAAGACGTTTCGTCATCAGCTTGGCGAAGTTCACCTCCGCTTTCGGGCCGCCCAGGAAGGCAATCTGAACGATGCGGCCATCTTCTGCGGCGGTATCGTAGTTGCGCTCCACGTAGCTGCCGCCGACCATGTCGAGAATGAGATCGACGCCCTTGCCCTCGGTGAATTCGCGCGCCTTGGAAACGAAGTCCTCTTCCCTGTAATTGATCGCAAGATCGGCGCCGAGATCCAGGCAGGCCTGGCATTTCTCCTCGGAACCGGCTGTCGCGATCACGTTTGCGCCAAAGGCGCGGGCAAGTTGGATCGCGGTTGTACCGATGCCGCTGGTGCCGCCATGCACCATGAAGGTCTCACCCTGTACCAGCCGTCCACGCTGAAAGACATTGTGCCAGACAGTGAAAAACGTCTCGGGTATCGCTGCGGCCTTCTCCATGCTCATCCCCGCCGGAACCGGCAGGCAGTTGTCAAAATGGGCGAGGCAGTATTCGGCGTAGCCGCCCCCCGGCACCAGCGCCATGACCTGGGTCCCGAGATGTTCGCGCGCGATGCCATCGCCGAGCGCGACGATTTCGCCTGCAATTTCAAGGCCGGGAATGTCTGGAGCACCAGGCGGAGGCGGGTATGCCCCCATTCGCTGAAGGCAGTCTGGCCGGTTGACACCGGCAGCAGCTACCTTGACCAGGACCTGTCCCGATCCGGGTTCCGGTACGTCGCGGGTTTCGGGCTTGAGCACCTCTGGTCCTCCCGGTGTGGATATTCCGATTGCCGTCATCGTGCCGGGGATGGATGTCTGGTTTGTCATGTTGCGCCTTCGTTTTCTTGCGAATTCGTCAAAATCCGAATAGCTCTACTGGTGTCATGGTCCAGCATGCAGATATAGCGCTGCGCGGGCGAGAACAAGTTTGCCCAGGCCATTATGCGAACCGAACGCAAACCCGGGAGGTGATTTCAGATGCAGGAAGACGACAAACCCCGGCCGAGACCGGCGTTTCAGCCAGGCCAGAATCTCGATTCGATGTCCGTGGAAGAACTTCAGGCTACAATCGAAATGTTGCGGGAGGAAATAGGCCGGCTTGAATCTGCGGCGCGCGCCAAGGCAGAACATCTTTCGGTTGCCGATGCACTCTTCGCGCCCAAAAAGTGAAAAATCCGAAAATCGTCATGCGAGTTAACCCTCAGTTAAGCTTTATGGGGCATTAATGAACTTATCCGGACTTTCCGGATTCATTCCGGGTGGTTTCTTGATCCATCCTGATTGACGCCTCCCTGTTAACTCTTCAGAGCCGCTTCTTGCGGCTCTTTTTTTGTCCTGGCGTCTGTCCTCCGATCTTAACAATAATCCGCAAAGGTGCTTTACCCGGTCTCCGGCGAGGGATAGAAATCCTGACCAATGCGGCAATGGGATGGATACAGCATGCGCGGAAACACGATTAGCCTGTCGGAGCACCTGGCTTTCTCGGATCGCTTCAATCAGCTTTTCAGAAGCGGCATGGAGCTTGTCGAAGAAAGCGCGAACTATCTTGATGGCGAAGGCCGCGAGGAAGCCAAGGCCATGCCCAAGGCGGCAATGGTGGTCTACGGCACCGAGTCGATGCGGCTGACCACGCGGCTGATGCAACTTGCGTCCTGGCTGTTGCTGCAGCGCGCGGCAAACGAGGGCGAAATGACGCGTGACCAGTTCCTGGCCGAGAAACGCAAGATCAGCCTTGATACGCTGCCGGTCAGCAATGTGGGTGCGGAATGGGAAGAACTGCCAGCGGCCTTCGTTGCTCTGGTCAACCGCTCCTTGAGCCTGCAAACGCGCATCACCGCGATAGATGCCGAACTCTACCATTACAAGGCGCCCGAGACCCCGGTAGACAACCCGGTCGACCAGCAGATCAATCTGCTTTCCACGGCATTGGGCGCGCGCCGCAAGGCATAACGGGCCCGCGCCGCAAGGCATGATCGCCGCGTTCTGGCGTTCCATTTTTCTAAGACAACAAAAAACCCGGCACAAAGGCCGGGTTTTTCGCAACTGAATGACAGCAAGGCTTAAAGGCCAAGGCCCTCGAAGCGCTTCTTGAACTTGGAAACGCGGCCACCGCGGTCCATGAGCTGCTGGTTTCCGCCGGTCCATGCCGGGTGAGACGTCGGGTCAATATCGAGATTGAGCGTATCGCCTTCCGAACCCCAGGTGGAACGGGTCGTATATTCGGTGCCATCGGTCATGACGACCTTGATCATGTGGTAGTCGGGATGAATGTCCTTTTTCATCGTCCTGTTCCTGCGTCTGCGGGAGAGTGGCGTGCCTTTCAGGCCTGCCTCGTCATTCCCGTGTCAATATCCGGTAAACGTTGAAAAGCCGCGGACAGGTCCACGGCTTGAACTTGGCCGTCTCCATACAGTAGCCAGCCGGGTATTGCAAGTCTTTGAGGCATGTCCTGATCGGGTCCAAGCAAAATGCCGCATTGGAAGCCGGCAGGGTTGCATGGCATCGCTGTTTGGGGACATAACGCAGTCAAAACTTCCCGGGCCCAGGGTCCGGAACAATTCGCGGAAAGCACATTGACCGATCAAGCCATGACCGCCAGCGCCACCGGCGCGCAAGAGGGTAGCACGGTTGCCGAAACGCGGCGGCGTTCCTTGCGGCCGCTCGCCCGCTTGTGGCCCTACATGAGCCGATACAAACCGCGCGTTGCTGCAGCACTCTTCTTCCTGCTTCTCGCTGCTGGAACCACGCTGACCTTTCCAGTGGCCGTGCGCAACATGATCGACCACGGTTTCGTAGGTAACAATCCGGAATTCATCGGCAACTATTTTTCCGCGCTCATGCTTGTTGCGGCCCTGCTGGCGCTGGCCAGTGCCTGCCGCTACTACTTCGTCATTTGGCTGGGCGAGCGTGTCATCTCCGACCTGCGCAAGGATGTCTTTGCCCATGTGGCGAAACTCTCTCCGGGTTTTTACGATCGCAACCAGTCCGGCGAGATCGTTTCGCGGCTGACAGCCGACACTACCCAGATCAAATCCGCGGTTGGTGCGACTGCGTCGCTTGCCCTGCGCAACACGTTGCTTGCCATCGGCGCAGTCGGCGCAATGACATATACCGCCCCCGATCTCGCACTGATCGTGCTGGCCGCCATTCCGGTGATCGTCGTTCCGATCGTCGCCTTTGGTCGCGCGGTCCGGAAACGCTCAAGGGCAGCGCAGGATACGCTTGCCAATGCGACGGCCTATGCGACAGAGGCGATTGGAGCCGTGCGCGTCGTGCAGGCATTCGCGAATGGCTCGCTGGTCAGCCGTAAATATGCTGGCGCCGTGGAGAACTCCTTCGACGCGGCGAACAAGGCAATACGTACACGTGCCTTCCTGACCGCCTTTGCGATCTTCCTGATTTTCACGAGCGTAATCGCGGTGCTGTGGATCGGTGCCCGCAACGTGCTCGCGGGATCGATGTCGCCGGGCGTGCTTTCGCAGTTCCTGCTTTATGCCGTTTTCGCGGCTGGTTCTCTCGGTTCCCTGTCCGAAGTCTGGGGCGAACTTTCGCAGGCAGCCGGCGCAGCCGAACGTATTGCCGAACTGCTCGACGAGGAGCCGGAAATTCGCGCACCGGACAGGCCTGCCGAACTGCCAACGCCAGTTCGCGGCGAGATCGCATTCCAGGCCGTCGATTTTTCGTATCCGACCCGTCCGGGCGAGCAGAGCCTCAAGGGCCTGAGCGTGAACATCAAACCGGGTGAGACGGTGGCCGTTGTCGGTCCTTCCGGGGCAGGCAAGAGCACGCTGTTCGCTTTGATGCTGCGCTTCTACGATCCGCAGTCGGGCAAGGTGACCCTTGATGGCTTAAATCTAAGCGATCTCGATCCGGATGACCTGCGAAGTGCGATTGCGACCGTGCCGCAGGACACGGTAATCTTCGCCGCCACGGCGAGCGAGAACATTGGAATGGGGCGCGAAGGTGCCAGCGAGGCGGAGATCGTTGCCGCAGCCAAGGCTGCTCATGCCGACGAGTTCATTTCCAGATCGCCGGACGGCTACAAGACACAACTTGGCGAGCGGGGCGTTACCCTTTCTGGCGGGCAGCGCCAGCGGATTGCCATTGCCCGGGCAATTTTGAAAGACGCACCGGTGTTGTTGCTTGACGAGGCCACGAGTGCGCTTGATGCCGAAAGCGAGCGGCTTGTTCAAGAGGCGCTCGAAAAGCTGATGGAAGGGCGTACAACGATTGTCATCGCACACCGGCTTGCCACGATATTGAAGGCAGACCGCATCCTGGTGATGGAGAACGGGTGCATCGTCGAGGAGGGTACGCATGCGACCCTCTCGAAGAAGAAGAGCGGCCTTTACGCCAGGCTGGCAAAGCTTCAGTTCAACGCTGGTTGACCGGCCGAAGCCGGAGCTTCGGTTCAGTGCATATGACGGTGTTTCAACGTCAGGCGCAACGCGGCTGAATTCGCGCGCAATCTTGTCTCCGAAGCAATGGAATCCTTGCTTGTGAATCGCGGCTTGCGGAACGTGCTGTAGAAAACCATGTCTGTCTGGGACCGCCGCCATGCACGCGCCGTCCATTTCCAAAGGGATCATGCTGTCCTTCGGCAGCCTGTTGCTGCTTGGGATCATGCCGGTGGTTTCGAACAGCCGCCCTGCCGCGGTTGACGCCCTGGCATTCGCCGTTGCGTTGTCCTTCTGGCAAACGGTGTTTGCGGGGCCGGTAATGGCAATGGAGTTTCGCCTTGGAACTCGGGGTATCTTCGCTGCGGCCCTGCCGCGCGCCGATGCCTGGCGAATGGCTGTTGTCGGTCTCCTGACCGGGGCGCTGTTCGGCCTCTCGACCTACCTCTACGTGGAAGGTGTGGAAAAGGCCGGCGCGGCCAATGCTGCCGTTGCCATGCAGGCCTATCCGCTGTTCGCGATCATTCTGGAATTCGTTTTCTTCCGGCGCAGGAAAACGCCGCTGGAACTCTTCCTTACACTCCTGCTCACCGCAGCACTCTATTATCTGGGAACCGGCGGTACATGGCGTTTGTCCGGCCTTTCGTTCTGGTTTCTGGTCGCGGTGGGCGTTCCCCTGATCTGGAGCATCGCCCACCTGATCATCAAGGAAGAGTTGAGCCGGACGCCCGTTACCCCTGCCCAGGTGACATTCTTCAGGGTAGCCATTTCAACGTTTTTTCTGGTGGTCGTTCTTGCGGTTATCGCCTTTCCCGCCATGGCTGATCTGCCCATGGCGATCATGCAGCCGGTTTCGATATTGATGGGGCTGGTCTACTATCTCGAACTCATGGTCTGGTTCTACGCGATCCGGCACATCGACGTTTCTCTGGCAAGCTCGATCACCACACCCTGGCCGGCCCTGACGATGGTGCTGGCATTTGTCCTGCTCGGAGACAGAATCGAGCTTTACCAGGTAGCAGCACTGGCCGTTGTGGTGATGTGCATCTACGGGCTGACGCTGGCGAGCCTGCGAAAACCTGTCGTGGCGATCTGAAATACAGCCCTTTCAAGACTGTATCCCTCGCATGTGCGCGTGACAGTATGCCGGCCGCATGGCGGCAGGGGAAAGCGGGCTTAGCCCGCCGACCGCCCCGCAGCCCTGCCTGAAAAAATGCAGCCACCCAGAAAGGTGCCTTCGAGCGCGTTGTAACCGTGGTAGCCGCCTCCGCCGAACCCGGCGCATTCCCCGGCCGCGAATAGCCCTTCTATTGCGCTGCCGGCAGTATCGAGTGCCTGTGCATCGAGATTGGTGTGGATGCCGCCCAGCGTCTTGCGCGTCAGAATGTTCAGCTTGACCGCGATCAGTGGACCCTTGGCAGAATCGAGAATTCGGTGCGGCTTGGCCGTGCGTATCAACCTGTCGCCGAGGTAGTTGCGGGCCGTGCGGATCGCCATGACCTGCACGTCCTTGGTGAAAGGATTGGCCATCTGGCTGTCGCGGGCCTCTATCTGAGAGCGAATCCTTCCGGCGTCGAGCAGGTTTCCACCGAGGCGGTTCATGCCATCGACAAGCGATTCAAGATCGTCCCGCACGACGAAGTCGGCACACTTTTCCTTGAACGCCTCGACCTGCGGGGTGGCAGTGGAACCGCGTCTTGCCTTTAGGACATCGAGAAATCCGCCCTCTGTCAGGTCCGGGTTCTGCTCGGAACCGGACAGGGCAAATTCCTTTTTGATGATCGCCTGGTTCAGGATGAACCATGAGTGGTCATGGCCTGTCGCCAAGATCGCTTTCATTGTTGAAATGGTGTCGAAGCCCGGCATGCAGGGCGCGGGCAACCGGTTTCCCTTTGCATCGAACCACATCGAAGATGGCCCGGGCAGAATGCGAATTCCATGATGTGGCCAGATTGGATCCCAGTTCCTGAGGCCTTCGGTGTAGTGCCACATCCTGTCCATGTTGATCAGGCTGGCGCCGGCCTTGCCGGTAATCGCAAGCATGTGTCCATCGACGTGGTGGGGCACACCGGAAACAAGGAACTTGGGCAATTTTCCCATTCGGCGTTCTGGCCAGTGCTTGCGCACGAGTTCGAAATTGCCGCCAATTCCCCCGGAAGTCACGATGATGCAGGGGCAGTCGATGCTGAAATTCTTCTCGGCCTCTTGGGGCGATTTCTCGCCGCGAGCCACGTCGGACGCAATGAGGACGTCTCCGCGAACACCTGAAATCCGGCCGCCCCGGCGTTCCAGTGCCGTGACGCGATGGCGGAAACGGAACTCGATCAGTCCTCTTTTCCTGAATTCGCGGGCACGATCGACAAACGGTTTCAGAACGCCTGGACCGGTACCCCAGGTTATGTGGAAGCGGGGTACGGAATTGCCGTGTCCGTTCGCGAATGCGCCACCCCGTTCGGCCCAGCCCACCACGGGAAACCAGCGCATCCCGAGCGAGTACAGCCAGGGACGCATTTCTCCTGCGGCGAATTCCACATATGCCTCGGCCACCCGGCGCGGCCAGTGGTCTTCCTCGCGATCGAACTGTGCCGAGCCCATCCAGTCGGAAAACGCAAGTTCCCTGCTGTCGCGAACGCGCAGCCGGCGCTGCTCTGGCGTATCCACCATGAACAGACCGCCAAGTGACCAGAATGCCTGGCCGCCGAGGTTCTGCTCGCCTTCCTGGTCCAGTAGAATGACCTTCTTGCCACGGCCTGCCAGCTCGCATGCGGCGACCAGCCCGGCGAGGCCTGCACCCACAATAAGCGCGTCTGCCTGATCTGCCATGTTCCTCCCGCCTCCCAAACGGTTGTTGGCACAAATCGAAACAGGCTTTTCTTGCATCGGCAAGGCCGTTCGAGTATACAACCGCCAATTCCCAGACATTCCGTCAGAGAATCGCCCCAAAGGGGGCGCCCCCCAGAACCCGGGCGGGCAGACAGGAGGAATATATCCATGTCCAACACACCGCTGATGCCGAAGGCAACCGCCGTATGGCTGGTCGACAATACGTCGCTGACCTTCACCCAGATTGCCGAATTCTGCAAACTGCATCCGCTTGAAGTAAAGGCGATTGCGGACGGCGAGGCAGCACAGGGCATCAAGGGGCTAGACCCGATTTCGACCGGTCAGCTTTCCCGCGAGGAGCTTGAGCGTGCGCAGGCCGATGGCAATCACAAGCTGAAACTCCAGGAGTCGAAGGTCAAGGTGCCGCAGACCAAGCGCAAGGGACCTCGCTACACGCCGGTTTCCAAGCGTCAGGACCGCCCGAACGCCATTCGCTGGCTGATCCGCAACCATCCGGAACTGAAAGATTCGCAGATCATCCGTCTGGTCGGCACAACCAAGAACACGATCGAGGCAATTCGCGAGGGTACCCACTGGAATGCGGCAAACCTGACGCCAATGGATCCCGTAACGCTCGGTCTTTGCACCCAGGTGGCGCTTGATTCCGAGGTGCAGAAAGCCGCGAAATACCGCCCGGCCGACCAGCAGCAGGAGCCGGTAGCCGACATGCGCGACCAGCTCATTCCCGCTTCCGAGACCAGTGTCCTTGCTGAAAGCCACGAAAGTGATGCCGACGACAGCTCGGCTGAAGTGGATGTCGATGCCGTGTTCTCCAAGTTCAACGACCTGAAAAACGACAGCGACGACAAGGAAGAGTGATTGCGGGCATCGGCGCGCAATAGCGTTGCCGGTGTTGCGACTTCGGACGACTCGAAGCGCATGAGCCTGTTCAGTCGTCTGAAGCAGTATTTCCCTGTTCGTCAAATGACGTGTCTATTGTCCGTGAGGGCGATTGCAGGAGGGTGATGACGGGTCGTCCCCCTCCCTTTTCATCCTGACAAGGAAATCACGCAGCGTCCGGCCCTGTTGAGGCTTGAAACGCTCTTCGGTCACGTCCAGTGCCGATATCCTGTCGATGCGGAACATGCGAAAATCCTCCCGCAACCTGCACCACCCGACCAACGTCCAGACCTTGCCCCAGAAATAGAGCGCCAGCGGCTCGACGCTGCGTTCGGTCCTGGCTCCGCTCTCGTCCGCGTAGTCCAGGTAGACGGTGCGGCGGTCTCCGATCGCCAGGTTCAGGTCGTCAATGGCAGTCCGGATCGTTTCCGGAACCTGAAAGCCGAATGCAAATACCGAGGTCGAATCCGCGCTCTGCTTCATGTCATCCGGGAGGACGGTTTCGATCTTCTCAAGTGCGGTCTGGGCTGCCAGAGCCATCTTGACGCCGCCCCATGCGGAGGTGATGCGCGCGCTGATGATCAGCGCGGCGATTTCCTCGCGGGTGAACATCAATGGTGGCAGATCGTAGCCGTCGCGCATCAGGTATCCGATGCCCGCCTCACCGTCGATTGGGACGCCGGAAGCCTGGAGGTCCGCGATATCGCGATATATGGTCCGCTCGGAGACCTCCAGTCTTTCGGCAAGAATGCGCGCGGTCAAAAGACGCCCTGACCGAAGGTATTGGACGATCTGGAAAAGCCTGTCTGCCCTGCGCATTTTCCTGCCTCCGCGTCAGTTCGAGAAGAGGCCGATGGAATTGCCGTCGGGGTCCGTGCAATAGGCAAATCGTCCGGCCGGGATCTCGATGACGGGCGACACAACCTTGCCACCCGCAGCCTCCACTCTCTTCATGCCTTCCTCGACCGCGTCGGGCAATGCCAGGTGGATGGTCGGGCCCGAACCGGCGGTAGCGGGCTTGCCGACATAGAGATGGCCCGCTACGCCGTTTTCGCCGTCGTAGGGAAAGACAAGCGTCTTGTCCGGGCCCATGTCCATGTCCTTCATTTCAGTCGAAAGCACGGTGTTGTAAAAGGTCCGGGCGGCCTCCAGATTAGTGACAGGAATTTCGGTCCAGACGATTGCGTCCTTGGGTGCAGTGCTCATGGGATCAGTCTCCTTATGGGTTGTTCGACCCCATGAACATTGCATACCCCTCCTGACAGCAGTCTGTCAGGAGTGTTGCTGTCTCGACTAATCGCTCTTTACCGGAACGGTGTAGTTGAGCGGCAGGCGCCCGCCATCGGCGTAGATGGTCTGGCCGGTGATGTAGCTGGCGTCATCGGACGCCAGAAAGGCTGCAACCGATGCGATTTCGGAGGGGTCGCCGATACGCCCCAGCGGGGTGCGCGAGAGTATCCGCTCCGTTGCTGCCTTGTCGTTCGCCACAGCTTCGAGAATCTTCGTCATGATCGAGCCGGGACCGATTGCGTTCACACGGATATTGTACGGTGCCAGGGACAGAGCCATGACCTTGGTGAGCTGGTTTATCCCTCCCTTGGATACGGAGTAGGGCACCTGGTTCGGTATTGCGAAAACCGCGTTGACCGAGGACATGTTGATGATCGTGCCTGGCTTGTTGCCCGCCTTCACATTTTCGACCATGTGTTTGGCAACTGCCTGGCCGACGAGGAAAGACCCCTTGAGGTTGATGTCGATGACACGATCGAAATCGTCTTCCGAGATATCGAGAAAATCACCGCTGACGATGATGCCCGCATTGTTGACGAGTATGTCGATCTGGCCATGCAGGTCGAGCGCCTTGGCGATCAGGTTGTGGACCGAGAGTTTCTGGCTCACATCGCATTGAATGAAGCTGGCCGTATTGATGCGGTTCAGCTCGCGCGCAGCCGACTGGCCTTCGTCGGTGAGCACGTCGGCAATGATGACCTTTGCCTTTTCGCGAGCGAAACGCTCGGCAATCGCATAACCAATGCCCTGCGCTCCGCCGGTGATGATGGCGACCTTGTTTTCGAGTGACGGCATGTCCGTGTCCTTCCGCTGGCCGGTGATTTTCCCGAGCGACCTTGCTGTCCCGGGACAGCAAGGTCAAGGCCGGGGAGATGCCGCAAGTCGAACTTATCCAAACTTGAGAAAGAACTTTGAGTAGGCCGGTTTGAGCGCGCCGTAGGCGGTCTTTATGGCTGCAGCATCCCCTGACCTGGTGGCCTCAAGAAAAGCGGCAACCGATGACGAAAAATCCTTCGAAAGCGTTTCGTATTCCGCATTTCCGGCCGCGTCGGCCGGCGGATTGGCAAGGACATCGGAAGCAAGATAGTCGAGACGGGCAGCCATCTCCCGCATCGCGACCGGTTCGGTTGCAGCCGGGTCAAGAGCCAGCGTATGTTCCATTTCCAGGTGGTAGGCGTTCATCCGGTCGGAAAAGGTGACAATGTTATTGCGCTTGTGCAGATCCCAGAAGAGATCGCGCACACCTTCAAGCGTTTCATGCGCCTCTTCCATCTGACCTTCCGCCACTTCGCTTCCGGCCTTTGCGAGGAGGGCATCGACGGCGGAGACCGTGCCGGACCATTCAGGATCATCGGCATACTGAGGCGGGGGAGAGGCCTTCCAATCGTTCATCATCGCCTGCCATTTCTGTTGAAAGGCACTGAGAGCCTGGTTCGACGCCTGTTGGTCCTTGGCGTTGGTCTTGAAGAGGGAAACCCTGTAGCTGGCATAAGTGGTGCGGAAAGCATCCTCAAAGTCCCTGACTGGCCCTGCGAAAGCAGGAAGCGCGGTCAGGACAATGGCCGCAGCCGCGGAAATCGTGGACGTTGAAAGCAGTTTCATGGCGAACCTCCAAGGAAGATGAATTCATATTTTCATATATTACCCTGAGCCTCCTTGCACTGCTCGAAACTGACGCACCGCCATTCCGACTTGATTGTTGAGCGCCAATTCTCCGGTGCATCCATTCGCCTATGGCAATGCTCTCAGGTCGGATTTTGGGCCTTCCCTGCAAAGTTAACCATTAATGAAGAATCGATTCGCCAATCCCAAATTGAGACATTAAGCTTTTGTTAACCGTTTGATTGGGAAGTGGGCGAAGCTAATGTTTACGTTTAACGACGTGCTGGCCGCGCGTAAGAACGCGCGTGCCTTTTCGGGGGTTTTTGACCTCCTGAACCGCGTAGAATACCGAAGGATAGAGACCTCCGAGGAAAAGGAAGAAGTTCTCAGGTTCCGCTACAATTGCTACCGCAACAGCGGCTATATCGACGAGAACCCGGATCGCATCTGTACCGACTCTTTTGACAGTGCACCCAATGTGAGCACCTTCGGAGTTTACGAGGAAGGCAGGCTGTTGTCCTCGATACGCGTTCACTACGTGGACCAGGACAATACCGCATCCCCTGGTGTGCTGTGCTATCCGGAAATTCTCAATCCATTGCTAGAGCGTGGGGTTCGCTTCGTCGATTCAAGCCGCTTCACCATCGATCAGGATGTGCGAGCCATACAGGGCAGCCTGCATTTCATCACGCTGCGTCTGCCCATTCTGGCCTGCGTCTATCATGACGTAGATTATTCGCTTTCGGTGATCCGTCCTGCGCACGGTGCCTTCTACAAACGCTTCTTCAGCTTCGACACATGGGGCGAAGTGCGCGACTATCCGGGTCTGCACTTCCAGATCCAGCTTTATGCCGGTCATATTGCCTCGGTCTCGAAACCGACGCTGAAGCGGCTGCCCTTCATGGCATCCATGGAGAGCGAACGAAAATTGCTGTTTTCGCGCGAGGAGAGCCGCAAGGCATGTTTCGTTGCGCGGCCTTCTGCGGAATTTGCGCTCAACCGGCTGCTGAGCAGCGTCGAGGTTCCGGCCGATGTTGCTGCCGCGGCGGAGCAGGTTGCCTGACCGAACAGGATTGCGGTCCTTGTGCACCGCGATGTCATGACAAAAAAAGAAGGGCGGGTCCGCGAGGCCCGCCCTTTTCCATTTTACCAGGATTTCGACCCGATCGTTTCACCCACAGGCAGAAACGATCTAGACCATGCCGCGTTCCTTCATCGCCTCGGTAATCTCTTCAAGGATTGCCGGATCGTCGATCGTGGCGGGCATTTTCCACTCAAGCCCGTCGGCGATCTTCTGCATGGTCGCACGAAGGATCTTGCCGGAACGGGTTTTTGGCAGGCGCTGCACCTGGATGGCAGTCTTGAAGGCTGCAACCGGACCGATCTTCTCGCGTACCAGCTTGACGATTTCCTTCTCGATTTCCTCCTCGGACTTCGTGACGCCCGCATTGAGGATGATGAAGCCTACCGGCATCTGGCCCTTGAGCTTGTCGGCGACGCCGATTACGGCGCACTCGGCGACGTCCGGGTGGGACGCAATCACCTCCTCCATGCCGCCAGTGGAGAGGCGATGGCCGGCGACGTTGATGATGTCATCGGTGCGCGCCATGATGAAGAGGTAGCCATCCTCGTCGATAATGCCGGCATCTGCGGTCTTGTAGAAGCCCGGAAACTCGTTGAGGTAGGCTTCACGGAAGCGGGTGTCTGCGTTCCAGAGAGTGGGCAGGCAGCCTGGCGGGAGTGGCAGCTTGACGACGACATTGCCCAGCTGGCCTGCCTTTATCGGGTGTCCGGCGTCGTCGAGAACCTGAATGTCATAGCCAGGCATCGCTACTGTTGGAGAGCCGTATTTTATGGGCAGAGCGCCCAGACCCACCGGGTTACCTGCAATGGTCCAGCCCGTTTCCGTTTGCCACCAGTGGTCATAGACCGGTACGCCCAACTTGTTCTCGGCCCACTGGATGGTGTCGGGGTCGGCGCGTTCGCCTGCAAGAAACAGGGCGCGGAATTGCGACAGGTCATAGTCGCCGATCAGTTTGCCCTCCGGGTCTTCCTTCTTGATGGCGCGGAAGGCGGTAGGGGCTGTGAAGAGCGTGACCACACTATGCTCCTCGATGACACGCCAGAATGTGCCCGCATCCGGTGTTCCGACCGGCTTGCCCTCGAAGATGATCGTCGTGCAGCCATGCAGCAACGGTCCGTATACGATGTAGGAATGGCCAACAACCCAGCCCACATCGGATGCGGCCCAGTAAACCTCGCCGGGTTCAATGTTGTAGATATTCTTCATCGACCACTTGAGTGCGACCATGTGGCCGCCATTGTCGCGTACCACGCCCTTTGGCTGGCCGGTGGTGCCGGACGTGTATAGGATATAGAGCGGGTCGGTGGCCGCTACCTCCACGCAGGGAACCTCGGTTCCTTCAGCCTTGTGCTTGCCGACAACTTCCGCATAGTCGAAATCCCGCCCGTCGATCAGGGTGCATATTTCCTGCTCGCGCTGGAAAATAATCGTAGAACTCGGCTTGGCGTCTGCAATCTCTATCGCTTCATCAAGAAGGGGCTTGTAGTGCACCACCCTGTTGGGCTCGACACCGCAGGACGCGGAGATGATCATCTTCGGCGCGCAATCGTTGATGCGGGTGGCAAGTTCGCGGGCTGCGAAGCCGCCAAAAACAACGGAATGTATCGCGCCCAGGCGCGCACAGGCCAGCATGGCGACCGCTGCCTCGGGGATCATCGGCATGTAGATGATGACCCGGTCACCTTTCTCGACGCCCCGGTCGCGCATTGCGGCGGAAAGTGCCTCGACCTCTTCCTTCAGTTCGGAATAGGAGATCGTGCGTTTGGCGCCAGTGATCGGGCTGTCATAGATGATGGCGGGCTGGCCCGCGCGACCGCGCTCGACATGGCGGTCAACTGCATTGTAGCAGGTGTTGCATGTGGCGCCGGAAAACCAGCGGCCATAGGTGCCGGCATCCGCATCGAATACTTTTTCAGCGGGCTTGATCCAGTCGATTTCCTTTGCTGCACCCGCCCAGAAACCCTCCGGGTTCTTCTGCCAGCTTTCATAGATCTCGTGATATTCCGATGCCATTTTGCGCCTCCCGTGCGTAGGATGCCTGCTCCGGCTCCCCCCTCCAAGGACATTCCGGGTCACAGGCGCAGATTGTTGCGGGTGTGATGTAACCGCCCGGGCAGGTGGAAGTCCATCCAACGAAAGGTGAGGGTACGTGACCGGAATCACCCCGCCGGTTGTGCATTTTTGCACGCACCATGAGTGCTCCCATACATCTCCCCCCTGACGCTTGACGTCGCCAGTGTGTTCTCTGATCGCCACCAATGCCGAAGAATTTCCGGTTGCGGATGTCTTCCACCTCTGAATATTCGGCTATATTCCATGATACAGAAAATAATTCTTGAAGTACTGTATCTTCCGCATATATTG
>JACKJU010000007.1 GCA_020637805.1 Nitratireductor sp.
TTTCTGCATTGGCATCATCGCCTTGAACATGCGCGAAATGCCTTCCCGCTCGCCTCTTGCGAGAAGTTGCGTCATACGCCGCGGAACAATCTGCCAGCGCACGCCAAAGCGGTCGGTCGCCCAGCCGCACTGAACCGGCTTGCCGCCATCGGATGTGATCGCGTTCCACAGCCTGTCGGTTTCCGCCTGGTCCTCTGTCATGACGACGATCGACATCGCATCGTTGAACTCGTGATGTGGACCGGCATTCATTGCCTGGTATGGCGTTCCCGCCAGTGTGAATTCCACAAACTGAACCCCATCCTCCTCACCGGTCACCATGTTCTCTAAACTGGCTTCGTCCTCGATTTTGGAGTCCGGCAGCAGGGAGACGTAGAAGCGGGCGGCTTCGAGTGCTTGCGCGCTGAACCAGAGGCATGTTCTGACCTTGTGATCCATGACGCTCACCCGTTCAGCTTCGAGCCGGCGAAGTTGATCATCCACGGCGTGCCGTATCGGTCCGTGAACATCGCATAGCGTTCGGCCCAAAAGGTCTCGCCAAGCGGCATCATCACCGAAAGGGCGCCATCGGCCAGCCTGCCGTAAAGGCGTCCCGCCTCTTCAACGCTGTCCACCTGCAGTGCCACCGAAAAGCCCTGCGGGTTGCGGTAGTATTCGCCGGGTGCATCCGATGCCATGAACAATACGCCGCCTGCGCGCATGGCCATGTTCATCACGAGATCGTCTCCGCCGGGCATCCTGCTGTCCTGAGGTGCGTCGGCGTTCCTGAACACGCCGGTGATCTCTCCTTTCAGAACCTCGGCGTAGAATGTCATCGCTTCAAGGCAGTTGCCGTTGAAAAACAGGTAGATGCTCGGCTGCATTGAATCTTCCTCCCAACGACTTGAATCAAATTCCACGCGCCAGAAGCGCTTCCATCTGGTCTGTCGCCTTGCCCCAGCCATCGTGAAAACCCATCTGCTCGTGCGCCTCCTTGTCCTCGGCGCTCCAGTGACGGGCGATGGCGGTGTAGCGGGTCTTGCCGTCCTCCGGTTCGAAGGTGAGAACAGCGGTCATGAACGGTTTTTCCGAAGGCACCCAAGCCTCTGTAAAGGCGTCGGTAGTGACGAGCTTGCGGCCCGGAACGACCTCCAGGTAAACACCGCGATTAGGATGCTCCTCGCCCTCGGGTCCGCGCATCAACACATAGCTGGTTCCCCCGGGGCGAACATCGTTTTCGATCACTGGCGTCGTCCAGGGTCGCGGCGTGAACCACTGTTTCATCAGTTCCGGTTCGGTCCAGCAGCGGTAGACATCCATCGGATCGGCATCGATGAGACGGGTGAGTACAAGTTCATGCGTGGCCATGTGATGGCTCCCTTCCAAACAGCAGTTCCAGATACCGGCGCAGATGGCTAAGCGCGTCGAGAACGGCTTCCCGTTCGCCGCCAGCCTTTGCCATGATGAAGGCACCCTGCAGCACTGCCTGCGTGTGCCGGGCGAGGCTCGGCGCGGTTGTGCCCGTCACGCCATATTCTTCGATAGCCTCTGCAAAGTCCGGCTCCAGCGTCGCGGCGTGGCCGAAGATCGTGTTGCCGCAAGCCTCCCGGATCGCCGGATACTCCCCATAGGTCTCCTGGCTCAGCGTGCCTGCGACGCAGGAGAAGTCGGGGATACCTCCCTGGACCAGTTCCTTGCGGAAATCGACGTAGGCCAGAACTCGGTCCAGCGGATCGGCTGGCTGGTGATAGGGTGCAGCGGCAAACATCGGAGCGGTCATTTCGCCCCAGTATTCGGCCAGCGCCACGCCCAGCGCCTCCTTGCTCTCGAAATTGTGGAAGAAGGCGCCCTTGGTTACCCCTGCCGCCTTGCAAAGATCGTCAACGCTGGTTGCCGCGAAGCCCTTCTCTCGAATGAGCTGTACAGCTGCATCCAGTATCAGTGTTCGCGCACTGCCGCGTCTTGCACGCTTGCGTTCCGGTTCCGGACCGGACCTCGACGGAGATGGGTTCCTGTTCACTAGAGTTAAATACCAACCGGTTGGTATGTATGTCAAGATGCAGAACAGCTTGACTCAGGCGTACGGTGAAAGCCCTTGAAAACATTCCCCAGACGTTGGAAAACCCTGCCGGGGCCAAGATCAATTTTCCTGACTGTCGGGAGACGCTTTCATGCGCCTGTTCAACACGCTCGTTTCCGCGCTCGCCGCGCTTCTCCTGCTTGCCGCTGCCGCGCAGGCAGAACAGCTCACCGCGCCCATTGGTGGCGGGCTTTCGGTCGAGATCTGGACGCCGGAAGAGGCGCAGACCGAGCCGGTGACGGCAAACGCGTTTGGCGCCACCATTCCTGCCAAGCCGGCCAACCCGTTCCTCAAACTCTTCCAGCCGAAGAAGAAGGTGCAGCTCAAGCCGGTGATCCTCTACGTCCACGGCGGCGGCTGGATACGCGGAACCCGCGACAAGGTCTACAACCTTCCGGCCTATGCCGCTGCGCGCGACTACATTCTGGTTTCGACCGACTACCGCCCGGTGCCGCGCACCAATATCGACGGTCAGCTTGCAGACGTTACCCGCGCCGTAGCATGGACGCAGAAGAACATTGCAAACTATGGCGGCGACCCGAAACGCATCGTCATCATGGGTCATTCCGCCGGTGCCCATCTGGTGGCGCTGGCCGCTGCGCGCGGCAAGGTTCCGGGCATTCGAGGCGTCATTGCCAACGACGTGCAGGCCTATGACATGGTGCAGTACGCGGCACTTCGCGGCTCCATCGATGGCGTATATCTGCGCGCGTTCGGAAACAGCAAGTCCAACTGGGTGCGCTGGTCGCCCATCACCTATGTGCGCAAGGGCGGGCGCCTGCCGCCGCACCTGGTGATGTATTCGAATTCGCACCGCCCACGCCGCGCCACAATCTCGGTTGCCTATGCGCAGGAACTCAAGAGCCGCGGTACGCCGGTAACGCTCTACAATGGCGCACGCTATACCCATGGCTCGATTGCGCGCGGCATCGGCACCAGTGGCGAGGTGACCGGCGTCATCGACCGTTTCCTGAAAGGCGTTTTCCGCTAGATGCATCCGGATGAAGCAAGGTGAGGGGAGGCTCCGCCACGCCCTCGATCGGTTCCGGCGCTCCCGGGCCGGAAGCATCGCGCTGGCGGGTGATCGCCTCCGGTTTCACATTCATGCCCGTGAGCCTTGGCGTCAGTTGCGCCGTGGCCTACGGAACGATCTTCTACAGTTTCGCAATCCTCGCGCCGGCGATCATGGCCGATTTCGGCTGGTCGAGTGCGCTAGTCTACGGCGCGTTCAGCGCGGCACTGGCAGGCGGCGGGCTTGCCTCGCCATTGATGGGCCGCCTGATAGACCGGTTCGGTGCCCGCCCCGTGATGTCGACAGGTTCTGTGCTGGTGAGCCTTCTGCTGGCCGCGCTCTCCACGGTCGGCACGCCATTCGCGTTTGTTGCGCTGCAGTTCCTGATGCTCTTTGCGGGCGTGCTCATTCTCTACGATGCCGCTTTTGCTGCTTTGGCTGAAAACCACGGCATCGGCGCACGTGCGCAGATATCGGTCATCACGCTGATTGCCGGATTTTCCTCCACCCTGTTCTGGCCATTGACGAGCTGGCTCCTCGCCTCGTTCGGCTGGCGCGGAACCTATCTCGCCCTTGCTGGCATCACCCTGGCGCTGACACTGCCGGTTCATCTGCTCCTGCCGTCGAGGGCAAAGATCGCTGCCCGGCAGATGCAGGCATCCGGGCGTTTCGCACCGGAGCTGCCGCCGCTCGACCCTGCCGAAAGGCGGCGCGCGGTCATCATCATGGCGATCGCCTTTTCCTGCGGTTCCTTCACCATCATGGCGGTGCAGGCCCATTATCCGCGCCTGCTGCTGGAAGCCGGGTTCGGTGCTGCGGGTGCCGCCTTCTTTGCCGGGTGCATCGGCCCGTTCCAGGTAAGCGCCCGGCTCATCGACATGGTTTTTGCCCAGAGATACCATCCCGTTCGTGTCGGCACGATCGCGACGCTTTCCATGGCGCTTGGCGTGACGGTGTTGTTCTTCCTTGCCGCTGGCCCCACGGCCGCGATCCTGTTTGCCGTCTTCTACGGCGCGGGGCAGGGCATGGCGCACATATTGTGGGGCAATGTCCCGCTCGCGCTGTTCGGGCCTAAGGGATATGCCAGGCTGTCCGGTAACCTGGGGTCCATGCGCCTGCTCGTGGGCTCCGCCGCGCCGCTGGCCGTGGCGCTGGCGGGCGAGCACCTGGGATCAGGGGCGGGAACCGCCCTGATCGTGGCGGTTGCTGGCCTCGGTTTCCTGATGATCCTGCCCCTGTTGCGCTACGTGCGTTCACAGCCTTCGTGAGCAGGGCGCTTGCCACGAATCACCGGCTTCGCTAACCGGGTTCCATGGGAAACGACCTTTTGAAACCACCGGGCGGTGGCGATGGCGAGGACGGCGGCGACGGCATCGAGGTGATCGACCTCAAATCCGCGCTGGAAGAACGCTATCTGGCCTATGCCCTGTCGACAATCATGGGCCGTGCGCTGCCCGATGTGCGCGATGGCCTGAAGCCGGTCCACCGGCGCATCCTGCATGCCATGCGGGTGCTCAAGCTCGACCCCAATACCGGTTTCAAGAAATGCGCCCGCATCGTCGGCGACGTCATCGGTAAGTTCCACCCGCATGGCGACCAGGCTGTCTACGACGCCATGGTGCGCCTTGCCCAGGATTTCGCCCAGCGCTATCCGCTGATCGACGGCCAGGGCAATTTCGGCAATATCGATGGCGACGGCGCCGCGGCCTATCGCTACACCGAAGCCCGCATGACGGAAGTGGCGACGCTGCTTCTGGAAGGCATCGACGAGGATGCGGTCGATTTCCGCCTTACCTACAACGAGGAGGACAAGGAACCGGTCGTCCTGCCCGGCGCTTTCCCGAACCTGCTCGCCAACGGTTCGTCCGGCATCGCCGTCGGCATGGCCACCAACATTCCGCCGCACAATGTCGCCGAACTGTGCGATGCCGCCCGCCACCTCATCCAGTTCCCCGATGCCCGCGTGGAGACGCTTGTCCAGAAATACGTCAAGGGGCCGGATTTCCCGACCGGCGGCATCATCGTCGATGACCAGGCCACCATCATCGAGGCCTACAGGACCGGGCGCGGCGCCTTCCGTGTGCGCGCCAAGTGGGAGAAGGAAGATACCGGGCGCGGTGGATACCGCATCATCATCACCGAGATTCCCTACCAGGTTCAGAAGTCGAAGCTGATCGAGAAAATCGCCGACCTGCTGGTCAACCGCAAGCTGCCGCTGCTCGAAGACGTGCGCGACGAGAGCGCCGAGGACATTCGCGTCGTCCTCGAGCCGAAGAACCGCACGGTCGACCCCGATCTGCTCATGGAATCGCTCTTCAAGGTCACCGATCTCGAGAACCGCTTCTCCATGAACATGAACGTGCTCTCGCAGGGCCGCGTGCCGAAGGTGATGAGCCTGAAAGACGTGCTGCGCGAATGGCTGGACCACCGCCGCGACGTGCTGCTGCGCCGCTCGCGCTATCGCCTGGCGCAGATCGAGAAGCGCCTCGAAGTGCTGGCGGGCCTCCTCATCGCCTATCTCAACATCGACGAGGTGATCCGCATCATCCGCTTCGAGGACGAGCCGAAGAAGAAGCTCATGGAGCGCTTCGAGCTTACCGAGGTCCAGGTCGAGGCCATCCTCAACATGCGCCTGCGCGCATTGGCCAAGCTGCAGGAGATCGAGATCCGCCGCGAGCACGACACGCTGTCGGCGGAAAAGGCGCAGATCGAGAAGATCCTCGGTTCCGAGGAACTGCAGTGGAAGATCCTGTCGAACGACATCGGCGAGATCCGCGAGAAATTCGGTCCCAAGACCGCTCTCGGCAAGCGCCGCACCCAGTTCGGCACCGCCCAGGATATCGATGTCGAGGCGGTCCAGCAGGCCATGATCGAGAAGGAGCCGATCACGGTCGTCATCTCGGAAAAGGGCTGGATCCGCGCCATGAAGGGCCATGTGCAGGACACGTCCAGTCTCACCTTCAAGGAAGGCGACAAGTTGAGAACCGCCTTCCACGCGGAGACCCACGACAAGATCGTGTTGTTCACCACCAACGGCAAGTTCTTCACGCTCACGGGTGACAAGCTGCCCGGCGGGCGCGGCCATGGCGAGCCGGTGCGCGTGATGGTCGACATGGAAAACGATGCCGACATAGTCACCGCCTTCAAACACGAGCCTTCGCGCAAGCTCCTGCTCGCCTCATCCGTGGGCAACGGTTTCACCGTGCCGGAGGCCGAGATCATCGCCAACACCCGCAAGGGCAAGCAGGTCATGAACGTCAAGCTGCCAGACGAGGCGGTGCTGTGCATGCCGCTGTCGGAAGGCGACGATCACCTGGCCGTGGTGGGCGAGAACCGCAAGCTGCTCGTCTTCCCGCTCGACCAGTTGCCGGAGATGACCCGCGGCAAGGGCGTACGCCTGCAGAAATACAAGGATGGCGGTATCAAGGATGCGCGGCCCTTCAAGATGGAAGCCGGGCTGACCTGGCAGGATTCCGCCGACCGCACCTTTACGAAGACGCGGGACGAACTGGCCGAATGGATGGGTGACCGCGCCCAGGCCGGCCGCATGGTGCCCAAGGGCTTCCCGAGGAACGGTAAGTTCGGAGGGTAGTTCTTGGAGGTGGAAATGCCTTCGTTTTGGGGCTGGTCACTTGCGGCATGGGTAAGTGGCCTTGGGGGTGTCTGGTTCCTTGCCTGCCAGAGGGAATTGGCATCCACGGCCGATTTCGGGATTCCACCTTGCGAACCACCGCTTAAACTCAAACGTGTTCAATCGGTCTCCGAGGAGGACGGGTTGCGCGTACTCGTCAAAACTGGTGCAATGATCTTTGATCTTGCGGCGCTGGATCGCTTCCCCTTCGGGTGGAAGCGATTGTCGTCAGCAAACGACTGTATCCTTTCAGGCATTTCGATCTTGCTGGTTCCGTCTAAATCGAAGTTACTCTAACTGCTTTCAGCTTCGGGCGCTGAAGTACCAGCCCAATGTGGAGGAAATCATGAACCCGTTCACGTTCAATACATCGAAGTCGATCCGCTTCGGTTCGGGCATCGTCAATCAACTCGGCGAAATCGTAGCCGACGAGATTGGAGGCCGTGTCATGCTTGTAACCGATCCGGGCATGGTGGCAACCGGTCTGGTCGAACGGGCGCTTGATGCGCTCCACAATGCCGGGGTCACTGTCGAGCTTTTCAGCGATGTGGAAGCCGACCCGCCGGAACATGTCATTCTTGCCGCTGCCGCGAAAGCGAGGGAGGCCGCAGTCGATGGTGTGGTCGGGTTCGGTGGAGGTTCGTCCCTTGATGTCGCCAAACTGGTTGCGCTTCTTGCGCCCGGCAAGGAGGCGCTGGCGGAGGTTTACGGTGTCGGAAACGCCAAGGGTCCCAGGCTCCCGCTCATTCTGGTGCCGACCACGGCAGGTACCGGCTCGGAAGTGACGCCGATCTCCATCGTCACCACAGGGACAAACGAGAAGATGGGCGTGGTTTCGCCCGTGATCCTGCCCGACATTGCACTCCTTGATCCTGAACTGACATACGGCCTGCCGCCGCACATCACTGCTGCCACCGGCATCGATGCCATGGTGCATGCGATCGAGGCCTATGCTTCGGCCAGTCCGAACAACAATCCGGTGTCGCGCATGCTGGCGCTGCAGGCGCTGCAATTGATGGGCAGTTCCGTGCTCCGTGCCGTTCGCGATGGAGGAGACAGGGAGGCGCGTGGCAACATGCTGCTGGGTTCCATGCTTGCCGGGCAGGCCTTTGCAAACTCTCCGGTGGCGGCCGTCCATGCGCTCGCCTATCCGCTCGGCGGTCACTTCCACATTCCGCATGGGCTTTCCAATGCGCTGGTACTGCCCCATGTACTGCGCTTCAACATCGTGACGACGCCACAGCCCTACGCAGAACTTGCGCCGCATGCCTTCCCGGAACTGGCGGAACTTGAGGGCCAGGCGAGAGCTGCAGCGTTTTGCGACCGGCTGGCCAGGCTTTCGGCAGAATGCGGATTGCAGCCGAACCTGCGCGCCATGAACATTTCAGAGGAGATGCTCCCCAGGCTGGCTTCGGACGCAATGAACCAGACGAGACTTCTCGTGAACAATCCAAGACCGGTGACGGAAAAAGATGCACTGGCAATCTATCGTGCGGCTTACTGAGGGCTGCGGAAAGGAAACAAGATGCCGCTATCACTGTCCGACAAGACGCTACTGGAAACCCGTGCCTTTCTTGCAGGCGAGTGGGTGGAAACGGGGAAGACTTTCGCCGTGAACAATCCGGCAACCGGCGAAAAGATTGCCGACGTTACCGACCTGACGCCGGAGGATACCGCGAAGGCGATCGACGCTGCCTACGAGGCGCAAAAGGAGTGGCGGTCGAAGACTGCCAAGGAGCGTTGCGCGATCCTGCTCAAGTGGAACGACCTGATGCTCGCAAACCAGGATGATCTGGCGAAGATCCTCACGGCCGAAATGGGCAAGCCGCTTGCAGAGGCAAAGGGCGAGATCGCCTATGGCGCATCCTTCATTCAGTGGTTTGCCGAGGAGGCGCGCAGGGTCTATGGCGACGTCATTCCAGGCCACCAGCAGGACAAGCGCATCGTTGTCATCAAGCAGCCGATCGGGGTTGTCGGTTCGATCACGCCGTGGAATTTTCCGAACGCCATGATCGCCCGCAAGGTCGGCCCGGCTCTCGCGTCCGGTTGCACTTTCGTTGGCCGCCCGGCCGAGAAGACGCCGCTTTCAGCGCTTGCAATGGCTGTGCTTGCCGAGCGCGCGGGCGTTCCCAAGGGGGTGCTGTCGATCATCACGAGTTCGGATTCCAAGGGCGTCGGCCTTGAACTTTGCACCAATCCCAAGGTGCGCAAGCTTACGTTTACCGGCTCGACAGAGGTTGGCCGCATCCTGATGAAACAATGCGCACACGACATCAAGAAGCTGTCTCTGGAACTGGGCGGCAATGCGCCCTTCCTGGTGTTCAACGATGCGGATCTCGATGCAGCGGTCGAGGGTGCGATGATCGCCAAGTATCGCAACTCAGGCCAGACCTGCGTATGCGCCAACCGCATCTATGCCCAGAGCGGGATTGCCGAGGCCTTTGCGGACAAGCTCGCCGCAGCCACGGAAAAGCTGAAGGTCGGCAATGGCATGGAGGATGGTGTCAACATCGGCCCGCTGATCGACGAGGCGGGGCTCGAAAAGGTCGAGGCCCATGTCTCGGACGCCCTGGAGAAGGGCGCCAAGCTGGTCACGGGTGGCAAGCGCTCGGAACTGGGCGGCACGTTCTACCAGCCGACGGTACTGATGGATGTCGGCAAGGGCATGAAGGTGCTTTCGGAAGAGACCTTCGGGCCTGTTGCGCCGATCATTCCATTCGATACCGTCGATGAAGGCATTGCGCTTGCCAACGATACCGAGTTCGGTCTCGCCGCCTATTTCTATGCCCGTGACATCTCCACGGTCTGGAAGGTGGCTGAGGAAATTGAAAGCGGCATGGTCGGCATCAATACCGGCCTGGTCTCCACTGCCGAGGCCCCGTTCGGAGGCATCAAGTCTTCAGGCCTGGGGCGCGAGGGCTCCAAGTACGGAATGGATGAGTTCCTCGAGATCAAATATCTCTGCTTCTCGGTCTGAAGCAGGATATTGGCCTGAATGCAAAATCTATTGAGACGGAAACGGGATTGTTTCGCACCAATCCCGTTTCCAACAGTGCAGCTCTTCGCTCATGCCTTTCATCACTGCAGCCAAGCCCTCGGATGACCAACGGGGAAACCCCGTTTCAACTGGAGCAATTTCGATTTTGAGGGAATCGGAATGCATCAATGAGTTCAGTTTTTTGTTGAAACCAATCGTTTCCACCTGAAGGTGGAACGATCCAGCAGGGGGAACCCATGAAAAACCGCTCTGATCTCATCGCCGCTACGGCGCAGGCGCATGTCGATTCGGGTGCCTTTGCCTCGATCGAGTGGAACGTTCACCGGGATGGCGCGGAGTGGCAGCGCGGCGCGGTGGGCATGGCTGACCCGCTGAACGGCGTGGAACTGCCAGAAGACCCGATCTACCGCATCTACTCGATGACGAAACCCGTGGTCTCGGCCATCGCCATGATGCTGATCGAGGAGGGCAGGCTGCATCTGGCAACGCCCGTCTCGGCCTATGTGAAGGGCTTCGGCGGTGTCGAGGTCCTGGAAAAGGGCCAGCCGCCCAGAAGGGCGCGCACCGCCATGACGGTGGCGCATCTGATGACGCACACTTCCGGCATTTCCTACGGCTTCCTGCCCGATTGCCCGGTTGCCAAGCTTTATCGCGAGGCCGGCGTGCGCCGCAGCGGAAAGACGCTGGCCGAAATGGTCGAGGCGATTTCCACCTTCCCGGTGGCATTCGAGCCGGGCACGCAGTGGCGCTATTCGGAGGCGACCGACGTGCTGGCGCGCATCATCGAGATCATCGAGGACAAACCGCTCAACCAGGTGATGCGCGAAAGGGTGACCAGCCCGCTCGGCCTCGCCGATACCGGTTACATGGTGCGCGAGGAAGCGCGCCACCGCCTGATGCCGATGTTCGGCAATGCCAATATCGACCAGCTGATGCGCGTTGCACCCGGCCCGCAACAGTTGACGCCGGCTGATGTGTCGGACGGCTATCCGGCAGACGATCCGAATTTCGGGCGCGGCGGCTACGGCCTGTTCTCGACGGCACGCGAATACATGGTGGTGGCGAAGTTCCTGGGTTCCGGCCTGACACCCAGCGGCGAGCCGCTGCTTTCGCGCAAGGCAGTGGAATTGATGTGGCGCAACCGGGTGCCCGACGCCATGCGCCCGCTGGCAATTGGGCTTATCCAGTTGCCGGGCTACGGCTTTTCGCTCGCGGGCAGGGTGATGGTGGAGCCGGGCGTGGCCAATGTGTTTTCCTCGCCCGGCGAATGCGGCTGGTCGGGTGCGGCTTCCACATACCTGATCATCGACCCGAAGGAAAAGCTGCATGCCGTCTTCATGGCGCAGTATCTCGGTTCGAAGATCCGGTTGGCGGAAGTCATGCAAAACGCTGTCTACCAGGCGCTCTAGGTCGCGCCAGGAGGACTAAGCCTAGCGGAACGCCTTGCCTTGCGTGCCGTACAGGCAGCGCGGATAGTAGGGAAAGCTGTCGGTCACGAAATACACGTACTTGCCGTCCCTCATGCCGCCATTGCAGCGGTCAAGACCGCCGCCGGTATATTCGTAGTCCTCGACAAAGGAGCCGTCATATGTGCCTTTCGGGCTGGAGAAGCCGGAGGGGCGCTTGCCCTTCTTCAGGCTCCAGCCGGTCTTCATGTTGCCGCCATAGCGGATCTCGAAACCATCGGCGGCATAGCCGATGAGCGACTTGCCGGTGGAAGCCAGCAGGCCGGAGGGCATTCCGTGGTAGTGATAGAGGCCGCGATTGTCGACATGGGCGTTGTTCCGGTCGAGACCGAACTTGTTTCCGGGGCCCATCGGTTCCAGGTGCCAGCCATTCCGGCAACTCCGCGAAAATCCGCGTGGGCTCTTCGGATCATAGCAGTCGGCAGCCTCCGGGCGGATCATCACGCCGTTGAGCGCGATCCCGATCGCACCGCGGTTCACCTCGCGGGCCGTGTAGCCCTTCTTCGGGTTGGCGAGGACGCAAACCGATACACGCTGCGGGCGGATGGCGTTCGGATTAGAACGGTTTGGAAACTGGCCGGTAGAATGTTCGGGAAGGCCGTTGGACGAAATGCAGATCCGGCCGGCACTTTCGGATATCCTGGCGTTACCCACGGCGAAGGCGGTGGTTGCGCCCGCGGCAAGCCCAAAGGCCGCAATGGCGGTCAGGTGAATGGTTTTCATGACAATGCTCCTCTGCACAAATGCCCCGCGGGCAAGGTGCGGCCTGGCACATTGTCCGAAAGTTACCGTCTCGTGAAACTTTGGTAAGGTGACGCTGGAAGCAATTGGAGTTGGCAATGACTGAAAGGTTCTTCGTGAAACTTGGCTGGTGGCTTTTCGTGGTTTCGGCCTGCCTGTTCATCTGGGCCGGCTGGCGCGCGGGGGACTGGATATCTCTGGCGGGAGGGCTGGCTTTTCTCGGAGCGAACATCAGCTTCATGATCCCGGTATATCGGACGCTGAAATGAGACCGGCCTGCGCGGGCGCCCATGCTTGCCAATCATGCATTGTTTCCGGCACAGGAATGCGGTTGCCGTACAGCTGCGCTGTCCGTTAATCGTTCGGGAAAGCGGACGATGATGGCGAGTGGCAACGCGCCGCAGAACGGAAGAGAAGAATGAAACTCTACATCGGCAACAAGAATTACTCCTCCTGGTCGTTCCGGCCGTGGATCGCCATGGCGGCGAAGGGGCTGGATTTCGAAGAGGAACTGATCCCGTTCGACGATGCGGGCGGCAACCCGAAGTTCCGCGAATTCTCGCCAACGGGCAAGGTTCCGGTTCTGGTCGACGGCGATCTCGTCATCTGGGAATCGCTTGCCATCCTCGAATACCTCGCCGACCGTCTGCCGGACCTGGGCTTCTGGCCGCAGGACATGGCAGCACGGGCGCATGCCCGCTCGGTCGCAAACGAGATGCATGGCGGGTTTTCCGGCATCCGCAACGAATGCCCGATGAACATGCGCCGCGAGATCCGCGCCATTGCGATAGGCGACCAGACGAAGCGCGATGTCGCACGCATCGAGGATATCTGGGCCGGTTGCCTGAACCGGTATGGCGGGCCGTTCCTGTTCGGCGAATTCACCAATGCCGACGCCATGTTCGCGCCGGTCGTCAACCGGCTGGAGAAATATGCATTGTCCGAAACTGAGGCAGTGCGCACCTATACGGCTGCCATGAAGGCGCATCCTGCCTGGAAAAGATGGGAAGAGGCGGCGCTGGCTGAAACATGGATCGTGCCGGCCGACGAGGCCTGAACGAGTACTTCAGATCACGTAGCCGAATTAAGCGATGCAGGTCAGTCGTCTTCCTCGTATCGCACCCAGCCGCTCAGCGTCAGGTGCTCCTGCGGGCGGAAGCGGATCTTGTAGTCCATCTTGTCTGAGCCCTTTACCCAGTAACCGAGATAGACATAGGGCAGGCCCATCCGCCGGGCGCGCTCGACATGGTCGAGAATGAGATAACTGCCAAGGCTGCGGCTCACTTCGACGGGATCGAAGAAGGAATATACCATCGACAGCCCGTTGTTCAGAACGTCTGTCAGGGCCACGGCGACGAGCGGCCCGGAGCCTTCGCCGGTGATGTAGGTATCCGGCCCGCGCCTGCGGTACTCTATCACCATCGTGTTCACATGGGTGTCTTCCACCATCATCGCATAGTCGAGCGATGTCATGTCGACCATGCCGCCATCCCAGTGGCGCGCATCGAGGTAGGAACGGAAGAGCGAGAACTGCTCGGAGGTCGGCACCGGCAGCACCTGCTTGGAAACGAGGTCGCTGTTTCGCTTGAGGGTGCGCCGCATGTTGCGGCTGGGCTCGAACTCATCGGCAATGATGCGCGTAGATACGCATGCGCGGCAGGTCTCGCAGGCCGGACGGTAGGCGATATTCTGCGAGCGGCGGAAGCCGCCATGGGTCAGCATGTCGTTGATCTGCGGAGCCTTCTCGCCGATCAGGTGGGTAAACACCTTTCGCTCCTGCTGTCCGCGCAGATAGGGGCACGGTTGCGGAGCGGTAAGATAGAACTGGGGAGTGTCGAGCGAGTGCTTCGTCATCGGGACCGTTTGCGAAAATGTGCCACGCCTGAGGCTGTGTGACTCAAAGACCGTAATACCACGGACCAACAAAAGAGTAGGTCAGCCAAACGATGATTACAAGCGGGGTTCCGGCCTTGACGAAATCGACGAACCGGTAGTGGCCCGGACCGAGCACGAGGAGGTTTGTCTGGTAGCCCACGGGTGTTGAAAAGGCGGCGTTTGCGGCAAAAATCACCGCGACGACGAAAGGTTCCACGGCCACGCCAAGCTTCGTCGCCAACTGGATCGCGATCGGCGTGAAAAGCACGGCGGTCGCATTGTTGGAGAGGAAATTGGTAATGATCGCCACGGCGAGGAAGAACAGCGACAGGATGACTGACGGTGGAAAGCCATCCATTGCCGTGACCGCCGAATTGGCAAGAAATACCGCCCCCCCGGTTTTCTCTAGGGCAATCGCACTGGCCAGCGCGGCAGCAACCAGCATGAAAATGCGGCTGTCGAAGCTGCGTGCCGCCTGCGCGATGTTAAGGCAGCGCGAGGCAATCATAGCAAACACGCCAAGGAGCGCGGAAACCATGATCGGCAGCAGGCCGGTCGCGGCCAGGAAAACAACGCTGGCGAAGATCGCGATCGCCCGCCATGCGTACCGTCGCAACGGTACCGCCTCCGCAGACCATTCCAGCAGAATGAGATCGCGCTTTGTCCTAAGCGAGGATATGGCATCCATCGAACCGCCAACAAGCAAGGTGTCGCCGGGTTCGAGGCGGATCTCGGAAAAAGCCTTGTGCTGCATGCGCGTCTTGCGCTGCACGCCCATCACGACTACGCCCTCGAGAAAGCGGATGTTGGCGCCCTGGATCGTGCGTCCGACATAGCGCGAGCCTGGAGCCACGACGACCTCGGCCAGATGGAATTCATCGGCGAGATGGCGCTGCGCCTCCGAAGGTTCATCCTCGGGGTGGGATGGAACATTCGCCGCTCCCCTTGCCAGTGCCTTGGTCAGGGCCTCGCGCGTCGAGGCCACGATCAGAATGTCGCCAACTGAAAGCGTGACGTCCTCGAAAGGCGGCATGATCGGCACCTGGCGGCGCACTACCATGCGCACCGTGATATCGGCGAGCGCCGGGAACATCCCAAGCTGGGATTCGATACCGGTCAGCGGATGCCCTTCCGAGATCTCGATCTGGGAGACGAACTGTTTTCCCGTCGAGGAACGCATGCGGTCGGCCATTCCCGGCCTCTGGCTAAGTATCTTCGGCATGACGAAGATTACATAGAGCATGCCGACGCCGGCCACGATGGCGCCCGGCACGAGGAAATCGAAGAAACCGATCTCGACACCCACGCCGCGCGCAACGTTGGCGACAAGCAGGTTGGTGGACGAGCCGATCAGTGTCGTCATGCCGCCCAGAATACAGATGAAGGAAAGCGGCATCAGGCCCTTGGCTGCGTCGAAATTCCGCTGTGCCGCGATTGCGGTAATGATCGGAATGAACATCACGACAACCGGGGTGTTGTTGAGAAATGCTGAAATGAATGCTGCAGCGCCCAGGATGATGAGAAGCGTGCCGGTCACGCCGCCCCCGGCGAATCGCGAGAGCATTCGACTCGGCCCGTCCAGGGCATCCGTATTGAACAGGCCCTGGCCGATCATGAGCAGGGAAATGACGGTGACAAGTGCAGGATTGGCGAAACCCTGCACAAGTTCGAACGGCTCCACCCCGCTGTCCGGCACTATGGAGAACAGGAGCAGGAACAGCACCAGTGTGATCAGGGAGATGTATTCCATCGACCACTTGTCGATGGCGAATGCGATCACCGAAAAGGTGATGATCGCAAACGTCGCCCACATGAGGAATGGGTCAGCCACGTTTCCGGCCAATGGGTATTTCCCCGGATTGTTTCGCTCTCATGCCGCCATCTGACAGCCAGCGAACATTAGCGGGGAAAGCAGCGATGTAAACGATAAAGAATTTACGCAGTGGAAGCCTGCACAAGAAGCAGCAGGATCTCCTTGGCCGATTTCATGCCCGGATCACGCCCCGATCAGGCAATGTCCGAGCGAATGACCACCGTCCCAAGAACCATGTCCTGGAAGAGCTGCTTCTTTTCCGAGAAAAGGGAAATCAGCAAGGGAAGGGGGGTGAACATCACGTTGAAGATCCAGAACAGCACAGCGTGGACAACCGCGAGCGTTACGTCCACCGGCGTTCCGTCGATACGAACAATCCGGATGGAGAAAAGCCGCATGCCAGGCGTCGCCTGTTGAGGCCCGCCCATCGTCAGTCCGACATAGGTCATTGCGACCAAAGGCGCGAGAATGAAGTAGAGAAGCCAGGCCAATCCGAAGGTCAGGATGCCAAGGAAAAAGACTGCCACTGCGGCGATCCCCGTCAGGATTGCGATGACGAGGTAATCGGCGATGAAAGCCATCATTCGCCTGCGCCTCACCTCGAAAAACCGTTCGTCGGTGCTGGAGGTATAGGTGCCGTAGCCGGTACTGTCAGTATTGGTGTTCATTGCTGCTCCTTCCCGCCAGATGTGGGTGGCGGGAAGGGTGGTTTCAAGCATCACTCCGGAGCGGCAACCAAGGCAGCGCCCCCGGATGGATCATGTATGCTCCCCGGTCAGCTGGCTTGTTCGGCCGGTTCGAACGTCATTGCCAGCCCGTTCATGCAGTAGCGCAGGCCTGTCGGCTTCGGTCCGTCATCGAAGACATGCCCCAGATGACCGCCACAGCGGCGGCAGTGAACCTCGGTACGGGGATAGATGAGTTTGAAGTCCGTGCTGGTTTCAACCGCATTTTCAAGCGGCTCGTAGAAACTTGGCCATCCCGTGCCACTGTCAAACTTGGCCTCGGAGGAATAGAGGGGCAGGTCGCAACCGGCGCAATTGAAGGTGCCTTTGCGGTGCTCGTCGTTCAGAGGGCTGGTGAACGGACGTTCGGTGTCCTCTTCGCGAAGAACGGCATAGCGCTCGGGACCGAGTTGCTTGAGCCACTCCTCCTTGGTCTTGGTGATTTCGAACTCTTCAGCCATGGCGACATTGTTCTTGCGCATGGCGATGGCCAGGGTGCCGATGGAAGCGGTGGCAACGAGACCTGCGAGAAATTTCCTGCGTGTATTCATTGAATTCTCTCCTGCTTTCATCTGTGAATCTATGCGATCCGGAATGAAAATAAACTCAATTGAGATAACAAAAGCGGGAGCGCCCTCAAGCGCCCCCGCCGCCCCGAAGGGTTGATCTACTGGCCGGGCGATTAGGCTTTCGGCAGCAGAACAGTGTCGATTACGTGGATCACGCCGTTGGACTGCTTCACATCGGCGATGGTCACGGTCGCAACATTTCCGTTCTCGTCGGTCAGGGTAATCTTGTCGCCGTCCATCTTGGCCTGCAGCGTGCAGCCGCCAACGGTGTTGACAGGGTGGGTGCCGCCGTCATCTGCGATCATCTTGCCGATTGCGTCAGACATGGCGTCTGCAGCGACAACGTGGCAGGTCAGGATCTTGGTGAGCTGATCCTTGTTCTCGGGCTTCAACAGGGTGTCGACAGTGCCATCAGGCAGCTTTGCGAACGCTTCGTTGGTCGGGGCGAACACGGTGAAAGGACCTGGGCCCGAAAGCGTATCGACCAGTCCGGCAGCCTTGACAGCAGCAACGAGCGTGGTGTGATCCTTCGAGTTTACGGCATTTTCCACGATGTTCTTGTCGGCAGGCATTTCAGCGCCACCCACCATCGGATTTTTCATTCCGTGGCTGGCTGCAAAGGCCGAACCGGCGATTCCGAGTGCTGCCACGAATGCGAGTGTCTTGATCGGGGATTTCATTTTTCTCTCCTCAATGCCAGCGTGAAGCACTGTTCGGCGAGGGCTATATACCCGTCCGTTTCAAAGGGCTGGCTCGTTTGTGTCGTGCTTCACAAGGGTTACGGCCGCTCTTGGCGAACGGTTTGTTCACGCTTGCGTGAGGAGGGGATATTCGGCGATCCGGGTGCGATCCTCAGTATTTCCAGCCTGAGGCGAGCAGTTCGGCAACCTTTGGGGCAAAATAGGTGAGTACGCCATCGCAGCCCGCGCGCTTGAAGGCGAGCATCGATTCCATCATGGCGCGGTCGTGGTCCAGAAAGCCTTTTTCCACCCCGGCCATGATAAGCGAGTATTCGCCCGAGACCTGGTAGGCGAAGGTAGGCATCGCAAACGTCTGCTTCACCCGGTGCACGATATCGAGATAGGGCATGCCCGGCTTCACCATCAGCATGTCCGCGCCCTCCTCGATGTCGAGTTCGCATTCGCGCATCGCCTCGTCCGTGTTTGCGGGATCGAGGTAATAGGTCTTCTTGTCGCCCTTCAACAGCCCGCCGGTCGACACGGCTTCCCGGTAGGGGCCGTAGAATGCGGAGGCAAACTTCGTGGCATAGGACATGATCGCCACGTCCTGGAAACCTGCGGCATCCAGCGCGTCGCGGATTGCTCCGATACGGCCATCCATCATTTCCGACGGCGATATGATGTCGGAACCGGCCTGGGCCTGAATTACGGCTGCCCTGGCCACATGTTCCACCGTCTCGTCATTGACGATCACGCCGTCGCGAAGGATGCCGTCATGGCCGTGACTGGTAAAAGGGTCCAGCGCCACATCTGTAATGAGGCCGATCTCCGGCACTTCCATCTTCGCGCGGCGGATGAATTCGCAATAGATGCCGTCCGGGTTGAGGATTGCGGCGCCAGTCTCGTCGCGCTTGGCGATCGGAATGTTGGGGAAGGGCGCAAGTGCGGGAATGCCGAGGTCTGCCGCCTTGCGCGCCGCCTTTACGGCGAGATCCACGCTCATGCGTTCTACGCCGGGCATGGAACCTACCGGTTCGGTGACGTTTTCGCCCTCGATAAGGAAGATCGGCCAGATCAGGTCATCGACGGTAACGAGGTTTTCCCGTGTAAGCCTTCTCGACCAGTCAAAGCGGCGGTTGCGGCGCATGCGCCGGCTGCCGGTAATTTCATCAACACTTCTTGTCATCGGATAACTTGATCCCGTATCACGGTTTGCGCAAAGCTGTGCGCGCAACGGAAAAACCGCGGGCTTGCCGTTGTGCCCTCGATCATGTCGTGCAGGATTATATTCGCCCGTTCAACCCCTTGTCACCCAAATCCGGTGGTACGAGGGCCGCAGGAGGCCATTTTCGTTGAGTCTTGAACTCCAAGAGCCAGGAAAGGCCGAGAGGTTCCGCGAATTCCTGTACGCGACCTTTCTGCGCATGGTGGCGCTTGTCCTTCTGTTTCACGCAATCACCTTCTGGCTCTACCTCACCGGCGCCATGTCACCGGACATGCGGTTCGACACAATGCCGGAGCACTGGCAGATAGCAGCAACCGTTCTGGCGGTCGTGATGCCGGTCGCGGCTCTTGGCCTTTGGGGGCGGTTCCCCTGGGGCGCGGCCCTCTGGTTCATTGTCATGGGCATCGAACTGTTCATGTTCTACTGGCGAACCGACCTTTTCGGCCAAAACATGGCCATCGTGGCGTTTCACCTCCTGACCTTCGCAATTTTTCTGGCCTTCAAGCTGCTTGGCGTCTTCTTGGCTAACAGGTCGTAAAGAAAACCGCCGGAAATGGCGGAATTTCAAGGGTTTGCCAGTTCAGGGCCAAGACGGTAACCGGTCGTTAATCCTGTGTTTTAAATAAAATTTGAGACGCTTCATGTAGAAATCTGCATCGAGCAGGGCAGAAATAAGCCCGCCGTAAAAAGCAGAGAGGCAAACCATGAACACGATGAACGCAATGATCGGCAAGGCAATTGAACCGGAAGAGACCGGCGATGTCCGCATCCAGTATCTGGAAGCGCTGACACTCGTCGAGCGTCTGCACCGCCGCCTGCTGGATGTCATCAAGGACGAGTTCGACCGCCACGGCCGCAACGATATCAATGCGGTCCAGGCTCTCCTGTTGCACAACATCGGAAACTCCGAATTGACGGCAGGCGAGTTGCGCAGCCGCGGCTACTATCTCGGTTCCAACGTCTCGTACAATCTGAAGAAACTTGTAGATCAGGGCCTGATCAACCATCAGAAGTCGCGCGTCGACCGCCGGTCTGTTCGCGTTTCCCTGACCGATGAAGGCCGCAAGATTGCAAAACTGGTAGAGGAACTCTATCAGCGCCATGTCGGCTCCATCGAGAAGGTGGGTGGCATCAATTCCGAGGAATTCGCCCGCATGAACAAGTCGCTGCAGCGTCTGGAGCGCTTCTGGACCGACCAGATACTCTACCGTCTCTAATCACGGATCATTGTTCCGCATGGGACAAGCGAAAACCGGGCTGCCGAATGCCGGCAGTCCGGCTTTCGCTTTTGTGAATCCCGTTGGGAAATACCAGTTTGGACGTGTTTGAGCGGGAAAAGCCTGCCGGGCGTATTGGAATACGTCCGGATATGCGCTATCAAGAAATGACGTTACGGAAACCAGTCACGCATTATTGAGCCGAATAATCTGTTCTTCCCGGACAAGCGGCCTAAATTGAAGCACAATGTGTGACTAATGAGCCGGACAGGTTGCTGGTTAACCGACTGTTAAAACCGGATGGACTAGCCAATTAAGAACGACGGCCCCGCGATTCGGCTGCAATCGCGGGTGCTGTGGCATTTTCAGGCTTTGAGCGAATACTGCTGAAGGTCTGATTGAGGGGTGATTGAAGATATGATGGACAGAAGGAAATTCCTGCTCGGAACGGTGGCGCTGGCCGCATTGCCAAATGTAGCAAGCGCGGCTTATGCGGAATCGGCGATCGATCGGCTCCTCCAGCGCCAGAGCAAGAGCTCGTGGTCGGACGAGTTCGATTCGCGCAAGGGCGAGGCGGGAATGTCGCAGTCCAGCGAGCCCATCTTCTCGGAGCGCACGCCCGCGCTTATCGAGCAGGCCATTATACAGTACCGTCAAATCGTCACGAATGGCGGATGGCCGGTTGTTCCTGCCGGTTCCAAGCTGAAACTGGGTTCGGTTTCGAGCGCTGTGCCGATCCTTCGCAGGCGCCTCATCATTTCAGGCGATCTTGCCGCCACTGCCGGCCAGTCCGAAGTGTATGATTCCTGGGTAGATGCTGCGGTGCGCCGTTTCCAGGCACGCCACGGCCTTCCTGCAGACGGTGTTTTGGGCAACTATACCTTTGCTGCCATGAACATTCCGGCAAGCACGCGTCTCATGCAGCTTGAGACAAACCTGGTTCGCTTGCGCTCGATGTCCGGTTACCTGGGCGACCGCTACGTGATGGTCAACATTCCTGCGGCCCATATCGAGGCCGTTGAAAACGGCCGTGTGGCCTCGCGCCATACGGCAATCGTCGGCAAGGTCGACCGCCAGACCCCGATCCTCAATTCCAAGATCCAGCAGATCAACCTGAACCCCTACTGGACCGCGCCAAAATCCATCGTGCGCAAGGACATCATTCCGCTGATGCAGAAAGACCCGACCTATCTGCAGCGCAATTCGATCCGCATCTTCGGTCCCGACGGTTCGGAAATTCCGCCCGAGACCATCGACTGGAATACCGAAGAGGCTGTGAACTACATGTTCCGCCAAGATCCGGGCAAGATCAACGCGATGGCATCGGTGAAGATCAACTTCCCGAACCCGCACGCCGTCTACATGCACGATACGCCGCAGCAGGGCCTGTTCGGCAGGCTGATGCGCTTCGAATCCTCCGGTTGCGTACGCGTTCAGAACGTACGCGATCTGGTAGCCTGGCTTACCAAGGACACTCCCGGCTGGGATCGCCGCCAACTTGAAAACGTGATCGAGAGCGGCGAGCGCGTGGATGTCGAACTGACCAATCCGGTGCCGGTGTATTTCACCTACATCACCGCCTGGGCAACCCCGGATGGCACCGTGCAGTTCCGCGACGACATCTACCACCGGGACGGCGCCGAGGAACTGGTACTGGGTACGACAGACAGCCTGTGATTTCAGGCTGCGGCACGCAGTCCGGGCTTTCCAATGTCTGCAAGTGACTTCCTTACGGCATCTTGAACCGGCGTCTGTAGCAAGGGTCCTGTTATCTTTTCGAGCGCGGTTCCGTCGAGGCGGTGCGGCGTGAACCACAGATAGCGCATATCAGCCAGCTCGCGCATCATGGGTATGAAGAGGCTGGCGATACGTACCGGTAGCCAGTTGAACCGGTTCAATCGGAGCTTTTGCCCGATTGCGCTTTCAGCAGCGGCATGCATCTCGTTTCCGGTCAGCGTGTGGCCCGCGAAGTTTACCTCCGTATAGGTGGGCAGGGCAGGTGCCTTGCCCGCGATGGCCACGAAGGCCTGCGCCAGATCCGGAAGATATGCCCATGAGTGTGCGGCTTCGGGATCGCCCGGATATGTGAAGCGCCCCTGTTCCACCTTGTTGGCAATCAACAGGTCGAACCATGAACCGGTGCCCGTTCCGCCGAAGAAGTCGCCGGCACGAATGAGAATTGTCTTAACAGCATTTCCTGAAGCCTCGTGCCTGAACGATTCTTCCATCTCCTCCCGTATCACGGCCTTGCGATGATCGGGTACTTTCGGCGTGGACGGGCTCAGGACTGGGGCAATCGTTGTGCCGTAATTGTAGACATTTCCTGGAAACAGGTGGATAGCGCCTGTGGCCTTCGCTGCGGCAATAACGTTGCGCGCCATCGGCAGACAGAATCTGGGCCAGTCCGTGTAGGCCGGGTTGAGGGCATTGAAGATAAAGCCTGCGCCATCTGCCGCGGCTGCAAGTTCAGCCGCGTTCATGGCGTCGGCCTTGCGGCATTCCACGTTCTCCAGTTTCTCCAGCGTTCCGCATCTGCCGCTGCGGGTAATCGCGATGACCCTCCAGCCCGCTGCCTGGAAGGCCTCTCCGATTACACGGCCCAGTCTTCCGTTGGCACCTGCAATCGCGATCGTTTCAAGATGGCCGGTTGTGTTCGTCTCCTGCATGATCTCATTCCCTGATTGACGAGAGGATGCAGTATTCTTTCATTTTGAGTATGAATTGAAAATTTCCAGATATTCATATAAAGTATTCAATATTGAATTGAATGAACGGTTGAATCATGCGGACCGGTGGAAGTTTCGACTGGAACCAATTGCGCAGTTTCCTCGCTGTTCTCGATGAAGGTTCGCTGGCAGCGGCGGCGCGGGTAACCGGTATAAGCCAGCCCACCCTGGGCAGGCATATAGACGAACTGGAAGCCGATCTGGATGCTACGCTGTTTTCGCGGGGGCGTGGCGGCATGCTGCCCACCGAAACCGCCTTGAAAATTGCCGAGCAGGCGCGGGAGATGAAGCGAAGCAGCGAAGTCATATCCTCGGCTGCAGCGGACACTGCTCAAACACTGCGGGGAACCGTCAGGATTACCGCAAGCGATATCGTCTCGACCTATCTGCTGCCCGCCGTACTGGCGCAAGCGTTGGAGCGCTATCCCGGGATCGAGATCGAGCTTCATGCCTCAAATACGCAGGAAAACCTGCTGCAGCGCGACGCCGACATCGCCATCCGCATGACCCGCCCGACGCAGAACGATCTGATTGCCCGCAAGATCGGTGAATTCGGTATGGGTACCTACGCTCATCGCAGCTATCTTGAGCGGGCCGGATCGCCCTCTACAGCAGGAGAACTTTCGGCACACACGATAGTTGGCTATGATCGCGATGATACAATCATTCGCGGATTTGCCGCCGCCGGACACATGGTTCAGCGCAAGTTCTTTCGCTTCCGTTGTGATAACCAGATCGCAGCCTGGCGCGCGGTGTGCGAGGGCGTTGGAATTGGTTTCGGCCCGAACCGGCTTGCCCGCCAGGAGCCCCAGCTGGTCCGCCTGCTGCCGGACATGCAGATACCTTCCCTGCCGGTATGGCTGGTCTCCCATCGCGAATTGAGAACCAGCTTGCGCATCAGGACTGTCAGCCCCCTTCTTTGGGAACAGCTTTCGCAATTGGACCTCGGGTAGGGCGGGCAGCAATCCTGCAGCGGTGCCCGTACGGCACCGGAATGGCAGGCCTGTTTTCACCAAAATTTGCAGTTCGAATGTTTGGACTTTTTGCGGACTGTGCTATCAGCCGCCTGCAACAACTGCCGAAAAACAGCTCCCGGACGCATTCCGGTGCCCCGGCGGACGTAAATGGACAAGTGCCAGTCCTGCCGTCCGGCGTAATTCGGCCTTTCGATGCCAAGCAGGCAATGCTGCTACGGACAACTCTCATACGGGATCAAACGTGATGGATCACTCAGTCAACGATCTGACCGGGGAACTGGACAGCTTTTTCAACAAACCGCTGGAAGAAGTGGATGCCGATATCTTCGGCGCCATCCGAAATGAGCTTGGCCGTCAGCGCCACGAGATCGAACTGATCGCATCCGAAAACATCGTCAGCCGGGCCGTCCTGGAAGCCCAGGGCTCCATCATGACGAACAAGTATGCCGAGGGATATCCGGGCAAGCGCTACTATGGCGGCTGCCATTTCGTGGATATCGCCGAGGAACTGGCAATCGAACGTGCAAAGAAGCTGTTCGGCGCGAATTTCGCCAACGTGCAGCCCAATTCCGGTTCGCAGATGAACCAGGCGGTTTTCCTGGCGCTGCTGCAGCCGGGTGACACATTCATGGGTCTGGACCTCAATTCCGGCGGTCACCTTACCCATGGCTCGCCCGTCAACATGTCGGGCAAGTGGTTCAACGTCGTTTCCTACGGCGTGAACAAGGAAACACAGCTTGTGGACCTGGACGAGATCGCTGCCCGTGCGGAAGAACACAAGCCCAAGCTGATCATCGCCGGTGGAACCGCATATTCGCGCGTCTGGGACTGGAAGCGCTTCCGCGAGATCGCCGACAGCGTTGGCGCATACCTGATGGTCGACATGGCCCATATTGCCGGTCTGGTTGCCGGTGGCGTTCATCCTTCGCCGGTTCCGCATGCGCATGTGGTCACGACGACCACTCACAAGTCCCTGCGCGGCCCGCGCGGCGGCATGATCCTGTCCAATGACGAGGATATCGCAAAGAAAATCAACTCCGCCGTATTCCCCGGTCTGCAGGGCGGACCGCTCATGCACGTGATTGCCGCCAAGGCAGTTGCTTTTGGCGAAGCGCTTCAGCCTTCCTTCAAGGCCTATGCAGCCCGCGTGAAGGAAAACGCGGACGCGCTGGCCAAGAACCTGATCGGCAACGGCCTCGACATCGTTTCGGGCGGTACCGACAACCACCTGATGCTGGTCGACCTGAGGCCGAAGAATGCCACCGGCAAACGTGCCGAGGCAGCCCTTGGCCGCGCAAACATCACCTGCAACAAGAACGGTATCCCGTTTGACCCTGAAAAGCCTTTCGTCACCTCTGGTGTTCGACTGGGTACGCCTGCAGGCACCACGCGCGGCTTCGGCGTCAAGGAATTCCAGGAAATCGGCGATCTCATCACGGAAGTTCTCGACGGCTTGAAGGCCGCGAATTCCGACGAAGGCAATGCCGCCGTGGAAGAAGCCGTCAAGCAGAAGGTCATCGACCTGACTGGCAAGTTCCCGATATACGGATACATGGGCTGAGCATTTGCCTGCACGGGATTGCCTTCACGGCACTGCCTGAACGGTATTGCCTGCACGGCATTGAAAGACGGCGAATTGGGGGTGGTGCAGCCACCCTCAAACCTGCTATTCGCTTCTTCGCCATCAATCACGTGCCGGTTTGCTCATGCGTTGCCCCTATTGCTCATCCACAGACAGCCAGGTGAAGGACTCGCGTCCGACCGAGGACGATACTGCGATCCGCCGCCGCCGCGTCTGCAATGATTGTGGTGGCCGCTTTACCACGTTTGAGCGCGTTCAATTGCGCGAACTCACTGTGCTGAAGAAGTCCGGCAAGCGGGTGCCCTTCGATCGCGACAAGCTCGCCCGCTCTGTTCAAACCGCCTTGCGCAAGCGTGATGCCGATCCCGAGCGTGTGGATCGCATGATTTCCGGCATTGTCAGGCAGCTTGAAGCGCGCGGCGAAGGCGATATTCCTGCCTCCGAAATCGGTCTTCTCGTCATGGAGGGCCTGAAGAACATCGACGAGGTCGCCTATGTGCGCTTCGCGTCGGTCTACAAGGATTTCAAGAACGTCGACGATTTCGAGGGTTTCCTGCACGAGATGGAAACCGCCGAGAAGCAAGACTGAACCTTAGGGAGAGCCACATGTCCAATTCCGTTGTCATTCTCGATGGCGCGCGCACCGCTATCGGAACCTTTGGCGGTTCCCTTTCGGGGATTGCGCCCACCGATCTGGCCATTTCGGTGGCCAAGGAGGCGATTGCCCGTTCGGGGGTGGAAGCCGCTGACATCGGTCAGACGGTCATGGGCAATGTCATCCATACCGAACCGAAGGACATGTACATGTCCCGCGTCACAGCGATTGGTGCCGGTGTTCCGGAAACCAGCCCGGCGCTGACCCTCAACCGGCTTTGTGGCAGCGGTCTGCAGGCGGTCGTTTCCGCATTCGAACAGATACTTCTTGGCAATGCTGCTATCGCACTGGCAGGTGGCGCCGAAAGCATGAGCAGGGCAGGGCATCTGGTCTCGGCTGCGCGTTCTGGTGCCAAGATGGGCGACATCTCCGGTGTCGACATGATGCTCGGAGCGCTGCATGACCCGTTCGGCCATGGGCACATGGGCATCACTGCGGAAAACGTGGCCGAACGTTACGGACTTGACCGTTCTGCCCAGGATGCCTTCGCGCTGGAATCCCACATGCGGGCCGCCAGGGCCCAGTCCGAGGGCCGGTTTGAGAGTCAGATCCTGCCAATCGAGGTCAGGCAGCGCCGTGAAACCGTGGCATTCAAGACGGACGAAATGATCCGTGCAAGTGTGACGGCAGAAGATCTTGCGAAACTGCGCCCTGCATTCCGCAAGGAAGGCTCGGTAACCGCAGGCAACGCCAGCGGCATCAACGACGGTGCGGCAGCACTCGTTCTCGCCGAAGAGCAACTGGCCGAACAGCGAGGACTCAAGCCCATGGCCAGGATCGTGGCCTCCGGTCTGGGCGGTGTCGCACCTGAGGTTATGGGGCTCGGCCCGATCCCGGCTAGCCGGCAGGCCCTAGACCGCGCCGGGCTGTCGGCGGCCGATCTCGACGTGATCGAGAGCAACGAGGCCTTTGCCGCGCAGGCTTGTGCGGTCAGCGCCGATCTCGGTCTGGACCCGGCGAAGGTCAACCCCAATGGCGGCGCGATTGCGATGGGCCATCCGGTCGGGGCATCAGGCGCGATTATCCTGATCAAGCTCCTGTACGAACTGGAACGCACCGGCGGCCGCTACGGTCTTGCCACCATGTGCATCGGTGGCGGGCAGGGCATTGCATTGATCGTCGAGAACCTTCGCCGGTAGCAATTGGCAAAGCCGGGTTTCCTGAAGGGCAGCAGTTCCTGCCGAACATTCCTTGATCGCGCCGGAGCTGGCGTCAAACGGCAAACAGCCTGCCGTTTTCGGGCAACTTGTCGTCAATTCCGGCAAGCCGCAGGCAATGCCACGCCAGCGCATGGTTGGAAGATGTAACCGGTATGCCGAGTTCGGCTTCGATTTCGGCAACACTTTCAGCGATGCGGACGGATGTGCAGGAGATGAAGACTGCATCCGCGTCTGCGCCTTCAAGCATACGCGCAATTGCCGACTTGAGACTCGCGGTATCGATGGCCGCGACGACAGGATCGTTCGGTTCGTTGAAGCTGCCGAACACCGGCACTTCGAAACCGGCTTCCTCGACGGTCTGCTGAACCATCACGTTGACCGGCTTTTCGTAAGGGGTAAGAAGCGCGATGCGTTTCGCGCCGAGCGCCCTGAAAGCCTCGAAAGCGGCATGTGCGGGATTTGTCGTTGCCGCTTCGGGTTTGGCCGCCTTGAGCTTTTCGGCGACAATCGGAGTACCCAGCACGATTGCAGCCGAGGTGCATGCAAACGCCAGTACGTCAACCGTATCACCCGGCAGGATGAGTTCCGCAGTTCGCGTGATCAGCGGCTCCATGGCGCGCAGGGTTTCGGGCGTGATCTGCGGAGAGTTGGCGATGCGTGCGTGGTAGAAATCAACGCCGGGTATCGAGATCATGTGCCGGAATTCGTGCTCGATCGTGTAGTCGCTTGCAAGAACCACAATGCCAATTCTTGCGCGCGAGGCGATGACCTTCTCCGTTTTGAAGGGAAGGTTTTCGATCATCAACGTCTCAGCCACCATATCTCATGCCTTCGTTCGAGTGAGAGAGAGACTTCTGGGCGACGAGATCGGCTGTCATGCGTGCGCAGCCATTCGCCATCGTCCAGCCCATGTGTCCATGGCCGGTATTGATGAACAGGTTGTCGATAGGTGAGCGGTCGACAACCGGGAGACCGGTTGGTGTCATCGGGCGCAGGCCTGCCCAGTATTCGATGCCAGAGGCACCGAGCTTCTGGCCGAACAGTTCGCGCGCCTTCTCCAGCATGACCCTGAAATCGGAAGGCTTGTGGGAGTTAGAATAACCTGCAATCTCGGCGGTTGCCGTAAGCCGGATCCGGTTCCCCATCGGGCAATAGGCCAGAAGGTTCTCCTCATCCACGCCGCCAATCGCGGGAGGTGTGTCCAGATCGGCTGCCGGTACCGTGACCGAATATCCCTTTACGGGGTAGATCGGCAGATCGATGCCGAGTTTTTCTGCAAGGTGCGGGCTGTAGACACCCAGGCACAAGACGAAGGCGTCCGCCGCCACGGGTCCGGAAGTGGTTTCGACCGAGTGCAGGAGGCCGTCCTTGCGGACAAATCCGGTGACCGTCGTGTTGTAACGGATGTCGGCACCCATGCCGGCGCAGGCCTTGGCAAGTTCGCGGGTGAATATCCGCGCATCGCCGCTTGAATCGCTGGGCGTATAAAGTCCCCCGGCGACGGCGTGGCGTGCGGTCTCCAGCCCCGGGTCCGTCTCGATTACTTCGTCGCGTGAAAGCTGCCGTACCTCCAGGCCCTGCTCGCGCAGCAGATCGGCCTTCTTCGATGCTGCAGAATACCGTTCCGGACTTCTGTAGAAGTACAGAAGCCCGCCCGAACGCCCGTCATATTCAACGCCGGTTTCGCCGGTAACCTCGTCGAGCATGGATTGGGAATACTGGCAAAGCCGGGCCTTTATGCAGGTGTTCGCAGCCGCGCGCTCGGCAGTGCACTGTCCGAGAAAGGCAAGCGACCAGCGCCACTGCCTCATGGAAAACCTGGGCGAGAACCGTATCGCCTGATCGCCACGGTAAAGGGACCGCAGCATCATTCCCGGTGCTGCAGGCGATCCCCAGGCATAGGCATGCCCCGGTGCCACAAGCCCTGCATTCGCGTAACTGGTGAATTGTGCCGCTTCGGCCTCTCGTTCGAGGATGGTGACCGAGTGCCCGTCTTTCAGGAGCTGGTAGGCAGTGGAGACCCCTACGACGCCTGCACCAAGAACAACTACATGCATCGGGGCTCTCCTTGCCTATGCGGGCATGCGGTTAACGGGCAGCTATCAACCCGATCTCGACGGTGAACTGGGGTGCGGCAAGCCGAGGGGATTCCACGGCTGCCCGGCACGGCGCTGCGCCGCCCTTCGACCATTCGTCCCATACCTCGTTCATCTCCGCAAAATCGTCCATGCTGCACAGCCAGATCGTCGCGGTCAGCGCCTTCGACTTGTCGGTACCGGCCTCGGCAAGAAGTTCATCGATCTGTGCGAGAATTGCCCTGGTCTGATCTGCCACACTTGCGCCGGGCGCCTTCAATGCGACCTGTCCAGCCAGGTAAACGGTGTCGCCGTGGATCACGACCTGGCTCATGCGGTCGTTCGTGTAAAGGCGCTTGATTGTCATCTGGTGGCTCCTCTTGAAAGTTGTATGGCACAGACCTAGCACAGCAAGGCAAAAGTGTATACACATTTTGCCAGTGAGCAACAGGTATTCGGGTATGGCAAAGCGCAAGGCGAACGGTGTCGAGCGGGTCTACGAACTGGCCAAGAAACGGGCGATGGACTTTACCTTCGCGCCGGGACAGAAGATCAAGGAGGGTGAACTGGCGGCCGAATTCGGCGTCAGCCGCATTCCCGTGCGCGAGGCGCTCAACCGCCTGGTGACCGAAGGCTTCATGACTTTCGTGCCCAACAAGGGCTTTCACTGCCGGGAAATGGACGCTGAAGAAATCCACTCGCTCTACCAGGTTCGCGCGGCGCTTGAGATGTGGGCGTTCCGCACCACCTGCCGGACGGCGGGGTCATCCGATCTTGAAGCCTTCTGCGACTACTGGTCGGCATCAGGCGTAACCGATGACTTCGAGAGTCTGGATATCTATGACGCCAGGTTTCATTCGGCCATGGCAGGCCTCTGCGGCAACCGGCTGCTGGTACGCGATCTCAGGCAGATCGAGGAAAAGATCCTGGCCTTCCGCAACCTCGAGCTGAATGACATCGTAAGGCGAACGAGGACGTTGGCTGAGCACGCCCGGATAATTTCCTTGCTGCGTGAAAGAGAAGGAGAGCAGGGAGCGCTCGTGCTTGAGCGCCACATTCTCGACAGCGCGGAAAATGCCATCCGCACCGCGCAGCAACTGTTTCTGGAACTGGCCTGACAGCACTTGAGATTTGGCAAAGCGCACCGCCCGCCTTCTTCAAACGCGTTGTTCGTCGACAATCGCTATTCCCTAATCCGCGATCACCAGTTATTTGACCTGCATGCCGACGACCGAACTAGATCAGCGATACATGGCCGCAGCCATTCGGCTTGCCCGCCGCAATCAGGGACAGACAGGAACGAACCCGTCGGTCGCCTGCCTGATCGTTCGCCATGATGCATCAGGCAGTCATGTTGTCGGCAGTGGTATCACGCAGAAGGGGGGACGTCCCCACGCCGAGCCTGTTGCGCTTGCAGAGGCTGGCGAGCTGGCGCGCGGCGCAACCGCCTATGTAACGCTCGAACCTTGCGCCCATCACGGCGCAACGCCGCCCTGCGCCGAAACCCTGATATCTGCAGGTGTGGCCCGCGTCGTTACCGCGGTGGTCGATCCGGACGGCCGAGTTCACGGCAAGGGCCACGCAATGCTGCGCGAGGCGGGCATAGCCGTTGAAGCCGGATTGATGGCGCAGGAGGCGAAGGACGGACTTCGTGCCTATCTGATTCACAAGACGATGAAACGCCCGCAAGTGACTCTGAAGCTTGCGGTTTCCGCCGATGGCATGCTTGGCGTTCGCGGTTCGGGACAGGTTGCGATCACCGGTGCGGCTGCGCGCGCACAGACCCATCTCATGCGCGCGCGCCACCACGCGATCCTCATCGGGTCCGGGACGGTCATCGAGGATGATCCCGAATTGACCTGCCGCCTGGAAGGGCTCCAGGCGCGTTCGCCAAGGCGCATTGTTCTCGATCCTGCGGCGGCTATCCCGCTTGGCTCGAAGCTGATGAAGACCGCCAGCGCCGTCCCCACCATCGTCGCTGCATCTTCCGATATCGACCCGGCCAGGCGGGATGCGCTTGCGGCCGCCGGATGCTTGGTAATGCCTTGCGAGACGGTCGGCGGCAAAGTCGCGCTGCCGGAACTGCTCGAAGACCTCGCGGCCACGGGTATCATGAGCCTGATGGTCGAGGGAGGTGCACGTGTTGCCGCTTCATTCCTGGAGGCGGGGCTGGTCGACGAGATCGTACTGTTCGAGGGGCCGGTTGAGGTCGGCAACGACGAGGGCGCGATCCCTTCGCCCGTGACCGCATCGACGCTTCCCGCAGGTTTTGAGGAGTGTGACCGGCTTGTATTGCCGCATGTCGCGGCTGGCGGGAAAATGCTTGGCACGGATATCATGATCCGCTACGTCAGGGCAGATCAGGAGTAGCGGAAATGTTCACGGGTATCGTCACGCAGATCGGCACGCTCGACGAGGTGCGCCAGCGCGACAAGGGCAAGGTCTTTCGCGTGCGTTCGGGGTTTGATTATTCGACGCTGGATATCGGCGCGTCGGTTGCACATGCGGGCGTCTGCCTCACGGTGACTGCAACCGGCGATGGTTGGCACGAGGTAGAGGCCTGGGAAGAGGCATTGCGCGTCACCGTGCTGGGCGGCTGGAATTCTGGACAGCGGATGAACCTGGAACGTTCACTGAGGATTGGTGACGAATTGGGCGGGCACATGGTTTCGGGCCATGTGGATGGCATCGCAACCATCGTGGAAACCCGGCAAGAAGGCGAAGCCACACGGTTCGTGATCGAAGCCCCCGAAAATCTTGCGAGGTTCATCGCGCCCAAGGGGTCGGTCGCGTTGGACGGTACGTCGCTTACGGTCAACGGCGTGGACGGCAATCGCTTCGACGTGCTGCTGATCGCCCACACCCTCGAAGTCACCACATGGGGTGACCGCAAGGCAGGCGACAGCCTCAATATCGAGATCGACCAGATGGCCCGCTACGCGGCGCGCCTGATGGAATATCGCTGATCCACTTGAATGACAGCAAAATTGATGACGGGCGAGCAAGATTTGCCTTGCCTCGCAGAACGGCACATGTTTCTTGGCGCGCGGGCAGGAATCCCGGCTATGCCGGTCCACTCCGGTTTGAAAATGCCGGGCCGGCCCAAACGCAAAGACAGATCAGAATGACCATTGAGTTTCACGTTGCCGTTAGATCGTGAACCCTCGAATGACATCGCAAGGAATGCTGACATGGCGACCAAACCCCATCTGCTGATTGTCGAGGCGAGATTCTACGACGATCTATCCGATGCGCTGCTGGAAGGCGCCAAGGCGGCCCTTGATGAGGCTGGCGCGACCTATGATGTCGTGACCGTCCCGGGCGCACTTGAGGTGCCTGGTGCGATTGCCCTCGCGCTTGACGCTGAGGAGGATGACGGCACCGAGTATGACGGCTACGTGGCGCTTGGCGTGGTCATTCGTGGCGAGACCCACCACTTCGACATCGTTGCCAATGAATCCGCGCGCGCAATCATGGACCTGACGCTTGAAGCCAACGTGATCGGCAATGGTATCCTGACCACGGAAAACGGCGAACAGGCATGGGAACGGGCAAGCGTCAGCAAGCTTGACAAGGGTGGCTTCGCTGCCCGCGCGGCGCTCACCATGATCGAACTGCGCGACAGGCTGGGAGGCTGAACCTTGACATCGCCTGCCAGTGACCGCCGGGAAGAAAAGCCCGTAAAACGTGCCAATCAGCGCGGCGTGGCGCGCCTTGCCGCTGTGCAGGCGCTCTACCAGATGGACCTTACCGGCGCGAAGCTGATGGACGTCGTCAACGAGTTCGAGAATTTCCGGATTGGCCGCGAGGTCGACTCGGAAGAGAGCGACGACATTTACCTGGAAGCAGACCGCCAGTGGTTCCGCGCAATCCTTTCGGGTGTTGTTGCCGAGCAGAAGAAACTGGACCCGCTCATTCACCGCAATCTGCCTCCGGACTGGCCGCTTCAGCGTATCGAGACCCTGTTGCGGTCCATCCTGCGCGCCGGGACATGGGAGTTGAACTTCAAACGAGACGTGCCCGCTCGCGTCATCATCAGCGAATATGTGGATGTCGCCAAGGCGTTCTTCGAGGAGGACGAACCGAAGCTGGTGAACGGACTTCTCGACCGGCTGGCGCGTCTCTCGCGCGAAGGCGGTGACGGCCTGCGCGACAAGCCGGAGGAGCAGACGGAAGCTGCGCCCGGACCGGGTGGCGAAGAAGATGGCGAAACGGCCTGACGAATTTGCCCTGATCGAACGCTGGTTCGCTCCGCTTTCCGGCAGCGGCAGCTTCGGACTGAAGGACGACGCGGCCATACTTGCCGTACCCGGCGGTCTCGGTTCTGAGCGGGATATCGTGGTCACCAACGATGCGATTGCCGAAACCGTTCATTTCCTGCCGTCCACAGATCCAGCTCTGATAGCCCGCAAGGCCATTCGTACCAATCTCTCCGATCTGGCAGCGAAGGGAGCGACCCCGTTCGCGATTTCCCTGGCGCTCGGATTGCCTCCCGATTGGGATGCCAGGTGGATCTCCCGGTTTGGCGCAGGCATGAAGGCCGACTGCAAGGCGTACGGCATTGACCTGAATGGCGGGGATACGTTCCGTTCTCCCGGCGGGGCGGTGGTCTCGATCACCGCCTATGGGCATGTCGCACGCGGGAGGTATGCATCGCGCCTTGGCGCTTCCGCCGGTGACGTGCTCTTCGTGACGGGAACAATAGGTGACGCGGTGGCAGGGCTTGAAATCGCCCGTCAGGGGGAAAGCCCGACCGGTCCACAGCGCTGGCTGGAAAAGCGCTATCTCCTTCCGCAGGCGCGTGTCGAGTTGGCACCGCTCGTCGAGCGCTATGCCAGCGCCGCCATGGACATTTCCGACGGCCTTGTTGGTGACCTGGAAAAACTCTGCAAGGCCAGTGGTGTTTCCGTCGAGTTTCCCGCTGCAGACGTGCCGCTTTCGCGCCAGGCGAAAGGGTTGCTGTCTGCAAAATGGCGCGGCATATCGCTCGAAGGGCTTCTTACGGGTGGCGATGATTACGAATTGCTGATAGCGGTTCCGCAGGGAAGTGCGGCGTCATTCGAACGCGAAGCTTCCAACCTCTCCGTTGCCGTCACCAGACTGGGTACCCTTGAGGCATCCAAAGGAGCCAATGCGGTTCGACTGCTCGACGAAGACGGAAGAGCGATGAAATTCAAACGTGGATCATACCGCCATTTCGGGGAAATGGACGAGCACGGATGGGAGTGAAATCAAGGTGAGCGCTGTCGAAACCCATACGGGGCTGAGCGAGACGGAAGAAAACGCAGTAGCCCGCAAGAATGCCATCCTCTACGCGATACTGCAGTCGATCAATGGCGCGGCAGCGCCGGTCTCCATCGCGCTGGGCGGCATTGCCGGCGCGTCGATGCTGGGACCAGACAAGTCGCTCGCCACCGCCCCGATCACCGGTTTCAATCTCGGCGTTGCGCTGATGGCCGTCCCTGCCGCGATGCTGATGAAGAACATCGGCCGCAGATATGGCTTCATGACCGGTGCGCTGATCGGCATTTTCGGCATGCTGCTTGCCGTGAAAGCGATCTATGCCCAGTCGTTCTGGCTGTTCGCCCTGTCGCTGGCAATGGTGGGCGCGGCCAACAGCTTTACCCAGCAATACCGTTTCGCGGCGGCAGACCGTGGAACCAAGAAGATCAAGGCAAAGGCCATTTCCTGGGTTCTGATCGGTGGCGTGGCGGCCTCGGTCGTCGGGCCTCAGCTCATCCTTCACACCAAGGATTATCTTGAGCCCATACCGTTTGCCGGTGCCTATCTCTGGGCGGCAGGGCTGTTCGGGCTGAGCCTCATCGTCATGCAGTTCCTCGAGCCTGGCCATCCACCGGTCTCGGAGGCGCAGCGGGCCAAGGGCTCCGGCCGGCCGCTTATGGAGATCATTTCGCAGCCCCGTTTCATCGTGGCAGTTCTGTGCGGCACGTCTTCCTATGCGTTGATGTCGTACATGATGACGGCCGCTCCGCTTGCCATGCTCGCTTGCGGATTTGACGTGACCGATTCCACCTGGGGCATCCAGTGGCACGTGCTGGCCATGTTCGTGCCGAGTTTCTTCACCGGCAATCTGATCCAGCGCTTCGGCAAGGAGCGCATTGTTGCAACGGGACTGGCCATACTGATCGCCTGCGCCATCGTAGCATTGAACGGCGTTACGCTGTCCCACTTCTACGTGGCGTTGATCCTTCTAGGTATCGGCTGGAACTTTGGCTTCATCGGCTCCACCGCCATGGTGACCGATACCTACGAACCGCACGAAAAGAACAAGGCGCAGGGTGCCAACGACTTCATTCTCTTCGGAACCGTGGCTGCAGCCAGCTTCCTCTCGGGCTGGACGCTGAACCATTACGGCTGGGACTTCATGAATTATCTCGTCTTCCCGGTCATCGCGGTAAGCATGATTGCCCTTGGCTGGCTGGTGCTCCAGAAGCCGAACGAGGCCCGCTGACGCGGCCTACAGTTTTTCGTCGGCCAGCCGCTCGTAATGGGGCAGGGCGGCACGCACGAGCTGCGCAAGAGGTCCTGACAGTTCGGGCAAGTCACCCTCCGCAGGCGCAAAGCCCGTTGAAGCGTGTACCGCGCCATACCAGTGCGCCGCCCAGACACCATCTGCTGGGTGGCCGCCTGCGGGCCATGAAAGCATGGCCGGGTCGTAGGCGAGACCGATTGCGCTGCACAGTCTTTCCAGCATCGTCGCGGGGTCTCTCCGGATGTCTGAGCTGTCTATGACGACAGGCGTCTGGCCCTGTGCAACCAGTTCTTCGTAAAGGCGCGTCTGCTGGACGAAGCCGATGTCTTCCAGGGTCGGATTGTCGTACTTCGCCCCGAAGCTTGCCGCCACGCGGGCCGGGTGGCGGATCAGGAAAACATTGGTGACTTCCTTCATCCACCCGGTAGGAATGCCGTCGATCATGTGCTGGGTCATGTGCTTCTGGTAGAAATTCGGCTTTCCGCCGGGAATGGGACCGGTAAGAGAAATTGCTACCTCTTCGGGATCGGTGGATTGCGAAGCAATGACTTCCGCCCGCATCGGGTGATCGAGGCCTGTTCTGACCAGGTAGGCCGCATAGAACGGTTCGTCCACAACCGCGAAATCGGGCCTTGCCCCGAAGGAATACATCATCGCCGTCGACAGGTTCCTGGGGCCGGACCACATCGCTATCCGCATTGCCAACGCCTTTCCGGATGGTTTCTTACCGGTCCCAACATGCTGTCCGGCCAGGGAAAAGGCAATCCATGGCAGCGCTGGTTGCAGCCGTGTTCTCAGCGCGTCGAGCTTCGAAAGCCTCTGTTTTGCTGAATGGCCCGTTCAGCGCGGGTTCAGCGCGGAAATGCAGGATGTCATGCAGGCGAAGCAACGGAATTGTACGGCCCACAGGGTCCCCCGCAGCCTTGCTCGCGACCTGAAAGGAGAAACAACATGATGGACCGCCGCAAGCTGATCGCCGGATTTGTCGCCCTTGGCGCAGTCTCCGCTCTGCCGTTGAATACTGTTGCTCAGGAAAGAAAGCTTTCCGATGAGGAATTGCGCCGCCTGCGCCTGAAGTTTAAGGGAAGAAGGGCACCTGACGACGCGGAAAACGAGGATCGTGATCCAGGCCCGAACAACGATCGCGGACAGGGCGACCGGGACGCAAACGGCAACGGTGGCCGTGGTGATGGCGGCAATCGCAACAATCGCGACCGTCCGCCAGCAGGACAAAGGTCACCGGATGCAGCAACCATCGAGAGGCAGTTGAACCGCGCGCCGCGCCGCACGATCCGGCGCGAGGACCGCATTGACCGCCGCGATTTCCCGAGGGAATTCCGCCGCCGCAGGGAAATCCGCATCGAAGCGCCGTCCATCGATATCCAGACGATCAATTTCGAATTCGGGTCTGCCTCTATCCCGCGCAGCGAGTACTGGAAGGTCGAGGAAATTGCGATCGCGCTTCGGCGTTTCCTGCGCCGCAACCGTGACGAGTTCTTCGTCATCGAAGGGCACACCGATGCTGTTGGCAGCCGCTACTCCAACCAGATCCTGTCGGAGCGGCGCGCCGCATCGCTGAAGCGGGTGCTGGTCCGCAGCTTCGGAATACCATCCTACGCACTGGAAACGGTTGGTTTCGGCGAGGACGAACTGCTTGTTCGCACGCCCTATGCCGATTGGCGCAATCGCCGCGTCACGCTGCGCCGCGTAACGGACTTCCTGCGCTGATATTTCAGCGCCTGTTGCAAGGATACCGGCATCCATCGGGTGCCGGTATCCTGCGCATTCAGGGCCTCGACCGCCGCAATTCCTCAATTGCTGCTCGGAAGGCATTCTCGATATTTATCTCGTCCAGCTGGGACGCGGCGTCGGGCTTCAGGTGCTCGCGAACCATTGTTGCGATTCTCTCGGCAAAATCCTCCTGCACCGCAGATGCAACGTCTTCAGAAGGCTTTACTGCGTAGGGTATGACCTGCCGGCTGATACCCTTGAGCGTGATCGGTTCCAGGGGAACGGCTTCGACCTTGTCGCGCACCAGGGCATAGGTCTCGTAGGAAAGAACGATACCGCCCGGTTCGGCGATGGTTTGCAGTCTCGCCGCAAGGTTCGCCTCGGCGCCGATGATCGTGTAGTCCATTCTGTCCGCACTGCCGAAATTGCCGACATTGCAGAAGCCGGTATTGATTCCCATCCGGGTCCGGAAGGGCTTCTCCACCCCGCGGTTGCGCCAGTCGCGGTTGATCTCTGCCATTCGCTTTTGCATGGCAACCGCCATGTCGAGACAAGCCCTGGCATCAGCTTCCGCCCCCTTGCTTTCCGGGTCGCCGAAGAACACGAGCAGAGCGTCGCCAATGAACTTGTCCACCGTTCCGCCATGCGATTCGGCGATCCGTGTCATTTCGGTGAAATACTCGTTGAGAAGGGCGGTCAGTTCCTCGGGCTGCAGCCGTTCGGTGGAAATCGTGAAGTCCTCGATATCCGAAAAGAAGATCGTCAGGCGCTTGCGCTCGGTTGCGATTACGGCATCACGCGCGCCGGAGAAGATCGACTTGTAGACCTGCGGCGAGAGATATTTCGAAATCTTCATCGAGATCGCGGCCAGAAACGAATTCGCCTCCTCGAGCTCGCCGTTGAGGGCGGCGAAGCGCTTTGCCTGGCGCCATTGCAGCAGTGTGAACGTCATTCCGATGAAACCCGCACCGATGAGGTAGGCAAGCAGATACTTGAAGGAAAACAGGTTGGCAGAGATTGGCTGGCTGACGCTGATGGACTGGATGCCGCGCACATCGCCAACCTTCCAGTCCCTCTTGGGGCTCTCGGGATGCGAGTTGTGGCAATCGACGCAGGCCTGGCCCATGATTACGGGAACGGCAATCCGCACTTCCCGGTCGAGAAGCGATCCGCTGATCGTTTCGAATAGCCTGTCCTTGCCGCCCGACTTGCGCAGTTCGGCAAGTGCGTTGCTCTCGAACGCGTCGAGTTCGTGCTGGGCACGTCCGCTGAACGGCATGTCCGAAACGAACCTGTAGGTGAAATTGTCGCCTTCGCCGCCCAGCAGGGTGCCAAGTTCAATCGACATGGTTGCGGGGATGGGTATGCCGCCCGCTATCGATTCATAATTGTGCACGGGATGAGCCATGCCGCTGTTTTCGTTGATGCGGCTTACAATGTTGCGGGCATAGTAACCGCGGAACTCGCTGATCACCCTGTTGAGTTCGGATGCCTGCTGGGTAAGCACCTGGTTGGACAGGGTGCTGAGGTCCATCCAGACGGCGACGGGCAAAAGAACGATCCCGAGCAGTGCCGCAAGAGCAAACCACAGCGGCCTGCGCAGTGCCATGTTTGAAACCCGGTCGAGCCATCGCTCGTTGCCCGGCGTCTTTTCACCAGCCGCAGAGAGGGCATTTTCGCTCGCTGTCATCCCGCAAACTCCCAAATGCCCCGTGGGTAAGGGTATTCGTCAAAGATGTATTTTGAAAGTGCCTAATAGTGTTTTGCCCACAGCCTGGGCATGGCGGGATAATGGCGCGGAAAGCACTGCTGTTTCGTTTCTGTGCTTTTGACCTTCGAACGATTGGATTTCCGTTTGATTTCGGTTAAAAGCCGCGACATCCAGTCGCGAAACTGGACAAACTTCCGAGGGATGGACGGGGGGTATCGACCATGGTCCGATCCCGGAACCAAAAGAAGTTTCTTCTGGGGACTGTAAGCAAAGAGGAAATCATCCAATGACTGCTGTTTATCTGGCAATCGCCGCGGGCGTGTTGTCGATCATCTACGGCATCTGGGCAACCATGTCGGTCATGAATGCCGACGCGGGCAATAGCCGGATGCAGGAAATCGCTGGCTATATCCAGGAAGGCGCTCAGGCCTACCTGGCACGTCAGTACATGACAATCGCCATTGTCGGCGTCATCGTCTTCGCCATCGTCTGGTGGCTGCTCGGTGCGCTCACCGCCGTCGGATTTGCCATTGGCGCAATCCTGTCGGGCGTTGCGGGCTTCATCGGCATGCTGGTTTCGGTTCGCGCCAACGTGCGCACCGCACAGGCCGCCAGCCAGAGCCTTGGCGCCGGACTGGGTGTCGCCTTCAAGTCGGGCGCGGTTACCGGTCTTCTGGTTGCCGGTCTGGCACTGCTCGGCGTTTCTGCGTACTTCGCATTTCTGACCGATGTGCAGGGGTTCGCTCCAACCGACCGTGCAGTCATCGATGCCCTCGTTGCCCTTGGCTTCGGCGCTTCGCTGATCTCGATCTTCGCACGTCTTGGCGGCGGCATCTTCACCAAGGGTGCTGACGTTGGCGGCGATCTCGTCGGCAAGGTGGAAGCAGGCATTCCCGAGGACGATCCGCGCAACCCGGCAACGATTGCCGACAACGTTGGCGACAACGTCGGTGACTGCGCCGGCATGGCCGCTGACCTGTTCGAGACCTATGCCGTTACGGTTGTTGCAACCATGGTTCTTGCCTCGATCTTCTTCGTGGGCGATGCCGCAACCAACCTGATGCTGTTCCCGCTTCTGATCGGCGCTTCCTGCGTGGTCACCTCGATCATCGGTACCTTCTTCGTCAAGCTGGGTTCCAACAACTCGATCATGGGTGCCCTCTACAAGGGCTTCATCGCCACGGCCGTTCTCTCGGCCATTGCACTGGTGGCGATCGTCGTCTTCTGGCTGGGTCTTGATACCGAGTTCACTACTTCGACCGGCAAGACCTTCCTTGGCCGTCACCTGATGTATTGCGGCTTCATCGGCCTCGTCATCACCGGCCTGATCATCTGGATTACCGAGTACTACACCGGTGTGGGCTACCGTCCGGTCCGTTCGATCTCGCAGGCATCCGTCACGGGTCACGGCACCAACGTGATCCAGGGCCTTGCGGTTTCGCTTGAATCGACCGCACTGCCGGCGCTGGTCATCATCGCGGGCATCATCGCCACCTACACCCTGGCAGGCCTGTTCGGCATCGCAATCGCTGTTTCCACCATGCTTGCACTCGCAGGCTTTGTTGTCGCTCTCGACGCCTTTGGCCCGGTAACCGACAACGCTGGTGGTATCGCCGAGATGGCGGAACTTCCTGCAGAGGTCCGTGTTACCACCGATGCGCTTGATGCTGTCGGCAACACCACGAAGGCCGTAACCAAGGGATACGCAATCGGCTCTGCCGGTCTGGGTGCCCTGGTTCTCTTCGCAGCCTACACGGAAGACCTGAAGTTCTTCGCAGCAAAGGCCGAACCGGGTTCCTTCTTCGAGGGCGTCACGGTCGACTTCTCCCTGTCGAACCCCTACGTCGTTGTAGGTCTTCTGTTCGGCGGCCTGCTTCCCTACCTGTTCGGTGGCATCTCGATGACCGCTGTCGGCCGTGCCGGCGGTGCGGTTGTCGAGGAAGTTCGCCGCCAGTTCAAGGAAAAGCCGGGCATCATGAAAGGTACCGAAAAGCCTGACTACGGCCGTGCCGTTGACATGCTTACCAAGGCAGCAATTCGCGAGATGATCATCCCGTCGCTGCTTCCGGTGCTTTCCCCGATCTTTGCCTTCTACGCGATCTACCTGATCACCGGTGAAAAGTCCGAGGCCTTCGCCGCGCTTGGCGCAATGCTGCTTGGCGTGATCGTTACCGGCTTCTTCGTGGCTGTTTCCATGACTGCTGGCGGCGGTGCATGGGACAACGCCAAGAAATCCTTCGAAGACGGCTTTGTCGACAAGGATGGCGTAAAACACGAAAAGGGTAGCGAAGCTCACAAGGCGTCGGTTACTGGCGACACCGTTGGCGATCCATACAAGGATACCGCTGGTCCTGCGGTCAACCCGATGATCAAGATCACGAACATCGTGGCATTGCTCCTGCTGGCCGTTCTCGCTCACTAAGCGGGGCAACGCCAAGCTGAAAAAAGACCCGCCGGGAGCGATCCCGGCGGGTTTTTTGTGTTGTTCTATCGAGACAGGAATGGGAACGCCGGAAAGGCGTTGCCGGAATGTACCTTAGAGCCCGGGCCTCGTATTCGGCGCGCTCTGCGGAAGCGAGGTTGGCTTGGTTGTTCCCGAGCTCGCGAAAATGCGCTGCAGGAAGGTAAGGTCCTTGCCGCCCGTTGGCGTGGTTCGCGAAATGAAGTCGAATACCCTGCCGTCTTCGAGCCTGTAGTCTGCAACCCTTTCGACGGTGTCTTCGGCGCCGAAATAGACGGCTACGACGCGCTGGTCGACCAGTGAGGGTTTCTGGAATTCGAAGTTCTTCACCTGCTTCTGCGAGATGTAGTAATAGACCTCGTTGTCGAAAGTGCCCGTGGTCGACGGTGTGCCAAGCGCGAGAAGCACCTGCTCCTTGCTTGAACCTACCGGGATCAGCTGGATGTCAGTGTCCGTGAGCATCGCTCCGTGGGATAGCACCTTCTGCGTGTTGCAGCCGGAAAGAGCCAGCACACAGGAAATGGCAAGGGCTGCCGCAATTCCGGATTTTGCGGGCTTCCCGCCAAACATGCACGCCATTTTCAGTCTCCGCTCATTTGCAACCGGCAGGAATGGATCGCTCAATCCGGTTGGCATTTCGAGGCGTTGGGTATATCACACCGTTCAAAAGTTCAACCGTCCGCGTTCGGACGGACCGAATTCCGTTCAATTCCACAAAAAAACGCCAGGATGATTTTCAATATTTTCAAGCGCCGCGATCGGTCGCCGATACCGCAACAACTATATGGCGGGCTTGTGGCGCAGGCACGCAATCCTGTGTTTTTTACCCGATACGGATTTGCCGATACGGTGACGGGCCGGTTTGACTGTCTGGCATTGCACATGTTCCTCTTTTCGCGGCGCATGAAGCATGAGACATCGGCCAACGCCGCAGAACTGGGGCAGGAGGTATTTGACCGTTTTGTCGAAAACCTGGATCAGGCGCTACGCGAACTTGGAATCGGCGATCAAAGCGTTCCGAAACGAAAGAAAAAGCTGGTCCACACCTTCTATGGCCAGATCGAGGACTTCGACGGGCCGCTCACGGCAGGCGACAGGCCGGCGCTCCAGAAGGCCGTTGCGGCACGCTTTTTTGCATCGGGCGAGGCAATGGAGACCCCCCCTGCCGCCGAAGCTGGCGCGGGTAATCCGGATATGTACGCTGCACTGACCACGGAGTATATCCTCATGGCGGCCGCCGAACTGGAAAAGATCCCGGCCGAGGAAATCATGTCAGGCAGGTTGGATTGGCCGAGCCCGGCGCCGGAACTGGCCGGTCAGTGACCTTTGGAGTTCGATGCTGAATGGCTGCGAAACGCAATGATCAGGGGCCTGGCCGGAACCAGGAGCTCAACTGGCCCGTCAACGTGGCAGTTCTTCCGTCTTCGGGCTTTCGCCTGAAACTGGAACCGGATGTTTCGGAACGTGCAAGGCTTGCCGCGATTGCCGGGATCCCGGCAATCGAGCGGATGGTGGCAGAACTGGTATTCACGCGCTGGCGCAAGAACGGAGTCGAGGTCCGGGGCAGGATCGATGCTGATGTCACACAGGAATGTGTCGTTACGCTGGATCCGGTTGCGGGCAGGGTGGAGGAGGAAATCGACCGGATTTTCCTTCCCGAAGGCTCGAAATTGGCCAAACCCCGGCTAAGTGATGAGGGAGAACTCCTGCTTGATCCTGATGGGCGTGATGCTCCGGAGATATTCACCGGAGAAACGCTCGACGCATGGGAAATCGTCATCGAACACTTCCTGTTGGGGCTCGATCCGTTTCCAAGGGCCGAAGGGGCAGGCGAAATCGATTGGTCAACCGAGACCGAAGAAAGTGCGGAAAATGACCTGGAAAACCCGTTTTCCGTGCTTGCCAGCCTCAAGAAGGGCGAAAATGACGAGAAATAGCGCGCTTCCGCTGCGGCAAGTAGCGGTTGATGAACAACGGCAGCGCTTGATCGCCATGCATTGAAAGGCTACATGAAAGGCCCCGGCGCAAGGCCCGCATTGGCCACGCCGCATTGGATCACGGATCGACCAGAGTGCTTCTTCCCAAACGCAAACCTCCCAGGCGCTATCGCTAAATGGCCAGCAGAAACAGGATTTCACTAGACGCCATGGGCGGTGATTTCGGGCCTTCGGTCGTCATCGGGGGAGCCGCAGTTGCCCTTGAGCGCCGTCCGGAGCTCGAGTTCATTCTCTACGGGGACGAGGCTGCGATACGCAAGGAACTCGCGAAATACGCGAAGCTGGCCGCGATCTCGCGCATAGAACATTGCGACGTTCACATCTCGATGGAAGACAAGCCCTCCAAGGCGCTTCGCGCCGGGCGCTGGAAGTCCGGCATGTGGCGCGCGATCGAGGCGGTGAAGAGCGGCGATGCGGATGTTTGCATCTCGGCCGGAAATACCGGCGCGCTCATGGCGATGTCGAAATTCTGCCTGCGCACGATGTCGGGTATCGAACGCCCGGCGATGGCGGCACTGTGGCCGACCCTTAAAGGGGAAAGCGTGGTGCTTGACGTTGGCGCAAATGTCGGAGCCGAGGCCGGCCAGTTGGTCGATTTCGCCCTGATGGGCGCTGCAATGGCTCGCGCCCTTTATGATCTTGATCGTCCGACGGTTGGTTTGCTCAACATCGGGGTGGAAGAGGTCAAGGGGCAGGAAGACGTGCGCGAGGCGGGGCAGCTGCTGCGCGAATCCAGTCTTTCCGGGCTGAATTACCACGGCTTTGTCGAGGGCGATGATCTCGGCCGCGGGACCGTTGATGTGGTGGTGACCGAAGGGTTTGCCGGGAACATCGCACTCAAGACCGCTGAAGGCACGGCAAAACAGATTGCCCAGTACCTGCGCTCCGCCATGAGCCGCAGCCTTTTCGCCAAGATCGGCTACTTCTTCGCCAAGGGCGCATTCGATCAGCTGCGCGAGAAGATGGACCCGAGAAAGGTCAATGGTGCCGTGCTTCTGGGTCTGAATGGCGTGGTAATCAAGAGCCATGGCGGAACCGACGCAGAAGGGTTTGCCGCAGCCATCGAAATGGGCCATGACATGGTTGCCAACGGCATCATGGAAAAGATAACCGACGATCTGAAACAGTTCGGCGACAGCCGCGCGCAAGCGGCGAATTCTGCAAGCGAAGAGGACGCCGGAAGCTGATCCGGCCAAGAACGAGAAGTCCTTCCGGGACAATTCTCCTGGATAGAACGGGGTATACATGATCAGGTCTGCGATCATCGGATGCGGTTCTTACACGCCCGAAAAGGTGATGAAGAACTCCGACTTTGAAGGTGTTGTCGAAACCAGCGATGAGTGGATCGTGCAGCGCACGGGTATCCGCGAACGCCACATCGCAGCCGATGGCGAGACCACGGCCGATCTCGGTGAAAAGGCTGCGCGTGCAGCGCTGGACGATGCGGGCATCACGGTGGATGACCTGGATCTCATCATCTGCGCGACTTCCACGCCCAACAATACCTTTCCGGCGACTGCCGTCGAGATTCAAAACAGGCTCGGCATGCATCATGGTGCGGCCTTCGACTCCCAGGCCGTATGCTCGGGCTTCGTGTTCGCACTCACGACAGCCGATCAGTACATCAAGACGGGGCAGGCCAAACGCGTTCTCGTCATTGGCGCGGAAACCTTCTCGCGCCTGCTCGACTGGTCGGATCGCTCGACATGCGTCCTGTTCGGTGATGGCGCGGGCGCTGTCGTCGTCGAAGGCGTCGAGGGCGAGGGCAGTTCGGCTGACCGCGGAATCCTGACGTGCCACCTGCGCTCGGACGGTGCACACAAGGAAAAGCTCTATGTCGATGGTGGCCCCTCGACAACGGGCACGGTGGGTCATCTGCGCATGCAGGGCCGCGAGGTTTTCCGCCATGCTGTCGGCATGATTACCGACGTTATCGAGGCGGCCTATGCGGCAACCGGACTTTCCTCAGCCGATCTGGACTGGTTCGTCCCTCATCAGGCCAACCGCCGCATCATCGATGCCTCTGCCAGGAAACTCGATATTGCCGACGAAAAGGTGGTCATCACCGTCGACCGGCACGGCAATACCTCTGCGGCCTCCATTCCCCTGGCGTTGTGTGAAGCAGTGCGCGACGGCAGGATCAAGCGCGGCGATCTTGTCCTGCTTGAAGCAATGGGCGGCGGCTTCACCTGGGGCGCTATACTGTTGCGCTGGTAAACGTGGCGCCGGGTTTCAGGTTGCGATGCAGCATCCAATTTCCTTGCCTGAGGCTTGAAAATATTTGAAAATTTGCCTAAATGCGGGTCCATTCACTGTCTCACGGACAACGCCGGAATATTGTTCCGGCTAACAGGCATTGAATGGTGCTCATCTATTGCATGCAAGGGTTGTGGCGTGCATGATATGATGGCTTGAAATCGATGTTGGCACCCGATCGGGCATGGCCGGACCGGATATTGGCGTTGATATATAACTGTGCGGGTCCAACCGCATGGAACTGGGGTCAACAGGAAGTGGCAGGATATCCCAATGGGGGGAAATACCATTACACGCGTCGACCTGGCTGAGGCTGTGTATCAGCGAGTAGGCTTGTCGCGCACGGAATCCGCAGATCTGGTTGAAATGGTCCTCGATCTTATCGGCGAACGGATTGTTGCAGGAGAATCGGTGAAGATCTCCTCTTTCGGATCGTTTCTGGTTCGAGACAAGAATGAGCGGATAGGGCGAAATCCCAAGACCGGCGAGGAAGTGCCGATTACGCCGCGCCGGGTAATGGTGTTCAAGCCGTCCAACGTCCTCAAGGACGCAGTGCTCGAGGGTAACCGCAAGCTCAACGCCAAGAAGTAGGGCTGACGAGTCTGCCCCACGCTTTGACTTGACTTCCACCGCCGCCAGAGCGGTGCGGTTTGCTGACTGCAATCTTGGCATTTTTCACGCTCCCGTCTGCTGAATGCCTGCGCGGCCCGGGTTGATCCGGTTCGGGGCCGCTTGCCTTGGCAGGCCGTTGCGGGCATCCTCTTGCGGCAGATTCGCATGCCTGCCTTCTTGCAGGTTACTGGCGTTACAAGGGGAGTTGTTGCCGTGGAAAAGGGACCCGAGGCTTTCAGAACCATTTCGGAAGCTGCCGACGATCTCGATCTGCCGCAGCACGTTCTGCGTTTCTGGGAAACCCGGTTCGGCCAGATCAAGCCGATGAAGCGCGGCGGAGGTCGGCGCTACTACCGCCCCGAAGACATCGATCTCCTGCGCGGCATCAGGCACCTTCTCTACGAGGAGGGCTATACCATCCGTGGCGTCCAGCGCATTCTCAAGGAACAGGGAAACCGGTTCGTGATCGGAATCGGTACGGGAGAGGTTTCGGTCGTCGAGGCAGGTGCGGTCGTGGCAGTTGCCGAACCCGAGCCGGAGGCAGAGGAAATCCCGGCACAGGGGTCAGGCCGCAGGGCGGTTCCCGTCGAGGAATTCACCAGCGCGGGCAAGTCCGGCAATGGTATCCTTGGAAGATTGCGCGGAAAGTCAGGTCAGGCCGAAGAAGACGATTACGGCAAGGCTCTCAGCGCCGAAGACAGGCGCAACCTGCAGGCAACGCTTTACGAACTTCTGGAATGCAAACGCCTGCTTGACCAGGTTCGCTCCAACTGAATCGGGCTGTATCGGGAAATCTTTTCAGGACCAAGAATTCAGGTTGAATTGGCGGCGCGGTTTTCATATTGTCCGCGCGCGGTCAAGACCGTGTCGGAGCGTAGCGCAGCCTGGTAGCGCACCTGCATGGGGTGCAGGGGGTCGGAGGTTCGAATCCTCTCGCTCCGACCATGATTTCCCCAATATTTACTCGAATTTCATCGCAAGGGATGGAACTGGCCTGCCAGTTGCAGCTTTGCTTTGCCTCGCGCCGTTTTTCCCAGCCGGTCGAGCGGCAGCAGGGCTGCGATACTCGCTACCGTGCCGTGCCTCGAGCGCCATGCAGCCCCAGATAATTCCGATCATCAGGTAGAAATGGCGCCAATGATCGATGTCGATCACCATCCCTATGAGATTGTGGCCGAGGAATATCACCCACGCGATTTGCAGATAGGGTTGCCACGGACGTGGCCGGAAAAGCAGTTTGAAGCTTCCAGCCAGTGTCCACGTGACGATGATCATCCAGGCGAGGAAACCCAGCCACCCGTAGTCCATCAGGGCCTTGAGGAGCATGTTGTGCGTGTCCTCGGCAAAGATGTAGCCGAATTCGAGCGGACCAACGCCCAGCGGCTTGGAGAACGCCAGTTCGAATCCCTCGATATGCCGCGCGAAACGGCCCTGACGCCCGCCATCATAGTCCTGAACTACCTGCGCACGTTCCGCAAACAGCTTGCTTACCTGGTCAAACTGCAGGGCAACCACGATCAATAGGGCGACAGCCATCACCCCGCCGGCCGCAAACAGTATGTACTTGGTGCGTTTGCTGGCGGATCGTTCGTTCACCAGAAGTAGGAAATAGAACATCGCAATCGAGAGAACGGCAAGGCCCCAGCCTGCGCGGGAGAAGGCCAGGAAAAGCCCGAGCAGCAGGATCATCAGGGCGCCGGCCCTCAACGGAAGCAGGCTGGGCGAACGGTTCAGGATACCGTAGACCAGATAGAGTATCGGTGCCGCCAAGAAGGGCGAATAGACGTTCGGATCCTGGAAAGCGCCCATTGCGCGCTGGTAGCGCGTGAAAATCTCAAATCCGGGAATGGCATCAAAGTAGCCGATGATGCCGAGCATCGAGGTCACCAGAGCGGAAACGACATAGACGCGGAATATCAGCCTGAGCCTTCCCATGTCTTCCAGGATCACCGTCGCGAAGAAGACCGAGGTCAGCGCTAGGAAATAGGAAACCGCGACGTACATGAAGCCGCGTTTCAGATCGTCGATCATGAACGTCGAGAGCACGCCGCCGAAGTTGAACAGCGTGAACAGCACGAGAAGCGGCGCGATCTCGCGCGAGAGCCGCATGCCGCCGATGAGCCATATCGCGAACAGTCCTGCCAGGAACAATTCGTAGGGCGCCGGCTCGACAATGACGAACCCGCCAAGAAACACGGCAAGCCCGATCATCATGCCGGCGAGCAGCCGAACGGTTGCAAAGCCTGGTGCAGCAGGGCGTGCGGAAAGCGCGGCGTCGCCGCTATGAGCGGCCAGTGCGGTCAATATGCATTTTCCGTCTTGAGCAGGCTGATGGGCGTCATCAGCATGATCTGGATATCGAACAGCAGGGACCAGTTCTCGATGTAGTAGAGATCGTGATTGACGCGCTGACGGATCTTTTCCTCGTCATCCACTTCGCCGCGCCAGCCGTTCACCTGCGCCCAGCCCGTAACTCCGGGGCGGACACGGTGGCGTGCGAAATAGCCGTCCACGACCTCGTCCCACAGCCTGTTGGCCGTATGTGCGTGAACCGCATGCGGCCGGGGGCCGACCAGAGACAGGTCGCCCTTCAGTACGTTGAACAATTGCGGCAGTTCATCAATCGAAGACTTGCGGATGAACCGGCCAACGCGTGTAACCCGCGGATCGCCCTTCGTGACCACCTTCTTGGCATCCGGGTCGGACATCTCGTGGTACATCGACCGGAACTTCAGGACATCGATGACCTCGTTGTTGAAGCCGAAGCGCTTCTGGCGGAACAGGATTGGTCCCCGGCTGTCCAGCCGAATTGCGAGCGCGGTGGCAAGCATGACCGGACTGAGCAGAACGATGAGTGCCGACGCCGCGACAAGGTCGAAGGCGCGCTTGGTTACGGCATCCCAGTCGGCAATCGGCCGCTCGAAGACGTCGAGGAAGGGAATGGTTCCCTCGTAGCTATAGGAGCGCGGCCGGAACCGGAGCTTGTTGGTGTGCGCGGAAAGGCGGATGTCCACCGGCAGCACCCAAAGCCGCTTGAGCATTTGCAGGACCCTGGCCTCGGCGGATAGCGGCAGTGTCACAATCAGCATGTCGATTCGCGCCATGCGGCCAAATGCTACGAGTTCGGCAATGGTGCCAAGCTTCGGATAGCCCGAAACCACCGGAGGAGAACGGTCGTCCGTGCGGTCGTCGAAAATTCCGCAGATGCGGATGTCCGAATGCGGCTGGCTTTCAAGCTGGCGTATGAGTAGCGCGGCCGGTTCACCGCCGCCGACGATCACAGCGCGCCGCTCCAGCCTGCCACTCGACATGAGCCGGAAGACATAGGCTGACAGCATCATGCGGAAGCCGACGATACCGGCAAGGCTGGCGCCGGCCCAGGCAACGAACCAGATGCGCGAGAACTCGAAGCTGATCTTCAGGAAGAACCCGGCAATCAGCAGGATGATCACGGCAACCGTGAGCGCTGCGGCCGGTTTGGATATCTGCCGCAACCGGTTCTTGAATGTCTCAAGCTGGTACCCGTCTATCGCCTGGGTGGCGATGACGGTGAGCGCCGCGCCGGTGGCGGAAACGGCCGCATAGGCTGCCCAGGAAGCGCCATCGCCCTGATTGGTCACGTAGAAATGGTAGACCGCCAACCCGCATAGCGTGATGATCATGAATTCGGCAAGGCGCGCGAAACCCGCGATAAGGCCGGGCGACACGACGTCGGAAGAAAACTGCTCTGCAACCTCTCGGGCGAGCGCGTTCAACTGACCGCGGCGAAGTTTGTCCTCCTCACCGGATGGCGGGCTGTCCAGCACGACCCGTCTGAAATCGGGTTTGTCCCTGATCTCATCAACTGCCATTTTGGTTTCCTCGATACCTTGTCGGATGCGCCGGAACGGAGTCCGGATCAATGAGGCTCGAAGATAGGGAGCAATGACTAACAAACGGCAAGAAACGGTGCCGAAACGAAGCACAGTACGGCCTAGAATGCACCCTTGGTAAATGCCCGGTTAAATGACATGGCCGGATTGGCACACGGCATGTGCCGCTCGTTTACTTCACGGAATTGTCCAGCGTGGCGCGATAGGCTTCCATGATGTCGTCGGCCATGCGCTCTACGCTGAACCGGTTCTGGACCATTTCGCGCCGTCTCGTAGCCGTTTGTTCAAGGTCAGCGTCCCTGAGAGCCGACTTCATGGCCTCGGCAAGTGCGCTGGCGCTGCCAGGCTCGACCAGGGCCTCGGCTTCGCCGGCAAAGATTTCCGGTATTCCGCCAACGCGGGTGCAGATCACCGGCCTGTTGGCGGCAATGGCCTCGAGCACGATGTAGGGCATCGATTCAGCCCGGCTCGGGACAACCACGATCCGCGCCAGCGCGAATGCCTTTCTCGCCGGCATCGCATCGTGAATGGTAACCTGACTGGTCAGGTTCAGTTCATCGATCATGGCGGCATATCTCGGTTTGTCCGGGCCGTCGCCAACCAGATGTGCGCTGACCTGGATGCCTTCGCTGGCCAGAATTGCCAGCGCCTCAATGAAAAGATCCGTCCCCTTGAGGTCGCGCATCATGCCGATATAGAGAAAATCTGCCGCGTCCGGGGCGGGGGAAACGGGTTCGAATTCGCCTAGCCGCAGGCCGTTATAGACCTGCGTTACAGGGCAGCGGGGAATGCCGACCTTTTCGCTGTATCCGTCCATTTCATAGCGGCTGACAAAGATCAGCCGGTCCGTCATGCGTTCCAGGGCGCGTTCAAGGCCAAAGTACAGCCGCCCGGAAAGAGCCGAGCCATCGTAATGAACGCTGCCGCCATGCGGACAATAGAGACGGGCAACGCGCGTACCTGATACCCGTAACAGTGAGCCGATTATCCGCGCATAGGCGCCACCCTTGGCGCCGTGTGCGTGGATGATGTCCGGCTTCAATTCCTTGAGTGCGCCGTAAGTTCTCCAGATTGCAGAAAGGTCGGAGGGCGCGATGGCGCGGCGCATAGGAAAGCGGATGAGGCCGAGCGCCAGTTGCGGCCGGATTTCATCGAACAGTCTTTCCTCATATGCGCCACCGGTGGATGAGTCGCAGACGATGCCGAGTTCGTGGCAGTCTGATGAATGGGCTTCGATGAGATCGCGAACGTGGCGGAAAATCCCGCCAACGGGCGAGCGAAAACAGTGAACGATCCGCAGTTTTCCATTTTCCATGGGGCTCTCGCTTCACGGCGCATCGATTACAGAAGCCTCTCGCGTATGTAGATCGTGTCGCCAGGCATGATGGGGTCCGACAAGGGTACCCTTCCATTCATGACCTGTCCGTTAATCTGGCGCGTGATGTCGGCATTTTCCTGCGTTGCGCGGCCGGTGAAACCACCGGCAATAGCAATGGCGTTTTGAACCGTCATGCCGGGTACGTAGGAATACTGACCGCCGGAGTTGACCTCACCCATGATGAAGAACGGACGGTAGCGTTCCATTTCGACCGAAACATCGGGATCGCGGATGTAGCCATTGCGAAGGCGCGAAGCGATATCTGCCTCGATCTGCTTGGCTGTCCTGCCACGACCCTGGACGGATCCGATGAGGGGGAAGGCGATGTAGCCGCCACGATCCACGGAATAGGTATTGGTGAGATCGGTCTGCTGGAAGACGGTTATCCGCAACACGTCGCCGGAATCCATTGTGTAGGGCGAGTTCAGAACCTTGTGGAAAGCCTCGTCCACGGGGCGGTAGGTCGCGCAGCCCGAGACGGCAAAGCCTGCAATCGTCGCAATCGCAAGCGCGCGCGCAATTTTTTCCGCCAATCTGGACCGCATCATTCCCGGCTTTCACTTTCCCTACGGGACCGGGTTCTTGGCCCGGCTTCGTTGCGAGAACAATGAACGGTTATGGTTAATGGGCCGTAAAGGAGACACGGCCTGAACTACCGATTTTCAGCATTTCCCCCGAAACAGGAAAAAAGTGGGGCAGGGCTGCGGATTGCCCAAGCGCGCTTAACGCTCTGGTTACCATGTTTCTTCATATTTGCCGCAACCAGTTCCCAGGAGTACTTCAAATGGCCGGTGCCTCACGTCTGTCGGAAGATGTCGATCTCGATATCGCAGCAATGCTCGCAAACGTCTGGCGGCAGAAGTGGGTACTGCTGTTGCTCACATTTCTCAGCGGCGCACTTCTTTATATTGTTTTCTCGCAGCTTGAGCCGCGATACTCCGCCACGACCCGCATTCTCATCGAGAGCAGGGAATCGGTATTCACGCGCCCCGGAGACACCAACGGCACTCAGCAGTTCGATCGCGAGGCGATCGGCAGCCAGATGCAGATCATCGCATCCGACGATCTGTTGCTTCAGGTGATCGAGAAACTTGATCTGGTCAACAATCGTGAATTTGCCTCATCCTCTTCCTCCACGCTCGGGCTGCTGCTTTCTGCGTTCGTTCCCCAGGCAAGCACAAATGCCAATGTCACACCGGAAGAGCGGGTGCTGGGCGTGATCCGCAAGCGGCTCGCAACCTACATCGCCGAGAACTCGCGGGTGATTGTCGTCGAGTTCTGGGCACATGACAGGACGCTTGCACGTGACCTGCCAAACGCCATTGCAGATGCATATCTGGCGTCCACGCGCGAGGATCGCGCCGAAAGCAACGAGGCGGCGACCGATTGGCTTGGACCGGAGGTCCAGGACCTGCGCCAGCGGGTCAAGGATGCCGAAGCCAAGGTTGCCGAATTCCGCACCTCGTCCGACATGCTCACCGGCACCAACAACGCGCTCCTGGCAAATCAGCAGCTGTCGGAAGTCTCCTCCGAACTTTCGCGGGTTCGCGCCGAGCGGACTGCGGCCGAGGCAAAGATAGACACCATCCGCTCCTCGCTGGCCAACGGCACGTCGATCGACACCATTCCCGAAGTTCTCGCGTCGCCGCTGGTCCAGTCCCTGCGCGAGAAGCAGGTGGATATTCAGGCCAGGATTTCCGACCTGTCCTCCACGCTCCTGCCCAATCACCCGAAGATCCGTGCGCTGCGTTCGCAGCTTCCGGACTATGACCGCCAGATCCGCCAGGCGGCAGGCAACATCGTCAAGAGCCTCGAAAACGCGGTCAGCCTCGCACGCAAGCAGGAGGAAGTGCTCGTCCAGGAGGTCAATCGCCTGAAGGCGGAGGCTTCGCGCGTTGCCGAGGCAGAAGTCGAATTGCGTGCACTGGAACGCGACGCCGCATCCCAGCGCACCTTGCTGGAATCCTATCTGACACGCTACCGCGAAGCCAACAGCCGCCAGTCGCGCGACTATGTGCCAGTGGACGCCCGCATCATCTCTCGCGCCACCTTGCCGGTCTCTGCCTACTTCCCGAAAACCCTGCCGATGGTATTGGGTGGCATGTTCGCAACCCTGCTGCTCGGAATAGTCACGAGCCTTGCGATCCAACTCCTGAACGGCAGCGCGCTGCGCCGCGTCCCTGCCATGGGCGAGATGGACGTGCCTGAGCGCGTGGTCGCGGAACGTGCCATGATTGCAAATGCGCCTGGTCTTGCCCCGGAACATGCTGATCTGACGATCGCGGATGCTCCAAGGGCCGAGCCTCAGAGTGCAACCGCCGACAATGACAGTGACGGATTTTCCATCAAGTTTGCCGCCCAGGCGCTTGAGGGGATTGGCCGCTCCAGGGTCGTCATAGTGACGCCGGGCGGCGACGAGGGATCTCCGGCAGGCTGGGTACTTGCCCGCTATCTGGCCAAGCGGAACCGCAGCGTCGCGGTTGTCGACCTGACCGGCGACGCCATCACGACCCGCGCGATGCTTGGAACCAGCGACCTTCCGGGTCTCTTCAACGTCCTGGCGGGCAGAGCGACACTTGTTGAAACCATATATGAGGACCGGGAAAGCAGCGCACATGTGTTGCCCGCCGGCAAGATTGACAGCGCGGGCGCTTCCGCAAGCCTCGACCGGTTGAAGGACCTGCTCGCGCAACTGGACAAGGCCTATGACTACACGCTCGTCGATTGCGGCTATGCAGGCCTCGACGGCATCGCACGGGTAGCCCGGGAGGATACGGTTGTCGTCGTCTCCACGGCCGGCAGCGACCTGTCGAGTGCACGCGCGCTGGAAAACGACCTGCGAAATTCGGGCTACTCGGAGGCCATTCTGGTTCGCAGTGAAGAGCCGGCAAACACCGAAGTTGTGGCGGCCTGAACCGGGCAAGGAAATCTAAAGACTGACATGGTAGTTGTCTGAGCGCCGCACCGGACCATGTTGCCGGTGCGGCGTTAGCCTTTCTCGCATCGCCTCCAGGAGAGTTTCGCAAACCAATGCCCTCGGACAAGAGCCTGAAACTCATCATGAACCTGCTTCACCACAGTGGTGCGGCGCGCATGGCAAGCCGCTGGCTGCGCGGGCGTGGTGCGATCTTCATGCTGCACAGGGTAACGCCACTCGCGCCCGGAAGCTTTGCGCCCAACTCGCATCTTACCGTCACGCCTGAATTCCTGGAGCGCTCGATAGCGCGCCTCAAGGCGAGGGGATTTGAGTTCGTCAGCATGGATGAGGCGGCCCGGCGCATTTCCGCGCGCGAGAGCAAAGGGGAAAATTCAGCGCCATTTGCGGCCTTCACGCTGGATGACGGCTATCAGGACAATCATGACTACGCTGTGCCGTTGTTCCGGCGCTTCAATGTTCCCTTCACCATCTATGTTGCTCCCGGCCTTGTCGACGGAAGCGCCACGCTCTGGTGGGAAGACCTTGAGAAACTCGTTGCCGCCAGGGACAACATCTTCATCGATCTTCCCTCTGGCCGCATGGAAGTCGATCTGAGGGATCTGAAGCAGAAGGAGCAGGGTCATGCCGACCTTCTGCGCTACCTGACAACCGGGATGGATGAGAGACGCATTCAGCCATTCGTTCGCGAACTTTGCTGGATGTATGGTGTCGACACCACGCTGCCTCCGGAGCGGCAGGTGATGGACTGGCAGGCAATTGCGCGACTTGCGGCAGACCCGCTCTGCACCATCGGTGCGCATACCATCAATCACTACGCGCTTGCTCGGCTACCTGTTGATCTCGCGCTCGAGGAAATGTCTGAAAGTGCCCGGTTGATCGAGCTGGAAACGGGCGTCTGGCCGCAGCACTTTGCCTATCCCTACGGCTACCCGGCTGCGGCGGGAAGGCGGGAATTCACGATGGCGCGCCAACTCGGCTTCAAGACCGCCGTCACGACGCGACACGGTGTTTGCTACCATGAACATGCAGACCAGCTGACCGCGCTGCCACGAATTTCGCTGAACGGGCGTTTCCAGAAAACCAAATACGTTGCCACCATGGCTTCCGGTGCAACGACACGGCTGGCCAACAAGGGCGGCAAGCTGAACGTCAACTAGGCGGTCCGGCCTTAGCCGTTCCTGTTGCGATCGGGTTTCAGCATCCACGAAACCAGAAACATCGCGGGTACAATCCACAAAATCCCGGTCACGAAGAAATACAGGGTATGCACCCACCACGGGGATTCGGCGAGTTTGGCCGAGGCGATGGTGGTGGCGACCAGCGAATAGATCACGACCAGTGCAACAAGCAGCACCGTGCCGATGAGCTTGCGGAGGGTTTGCGGCATGGGATGGTTGCTCCACCTGGGTTGGTCTTTTGGCAAATGGTTTGCGGCGCGGTGTCACGCACGCGCCATTGTCAGGCATTTGCCCTTTTACTCGTGCTGAAAACGGCCTATTTGCTTGTCGGAAAAAAAGCAACCGGGCAAATCGCCGGACGGGAGCAAGGAAGACCAGATGACCGACAATCCGACCGTGCAATCCGCGAACATCTTTGGACAGGGCGACGGCCACTACACCTATGTGGAGGCAATTGTCACCCGTGAGCGTCGCAATCGCGCAATGGTCAGGTTCTGGCTCTATTTCGTCTGTCTGATGTTATTTGCGATGGTCCTCGTCGGCGGTGCCACCCGGCTTACCGATTCCGGGCTTTCGATCACCGAGTGGAAGCCGATACATGGAATCATACCGCCGCTTTCCGCGTCCGACTGGGCCGAGGAGTTCGCGAAGTACAGGCAGATTCCCGAATACGAGCAGATCAACAAGGGCATGAGCCTTGCCGAATTCCAGTTCATCTACTGGTGGGAATGGAGCCATCGCTTCCTCGGCCGGATGATCGGCTTTGTATTCTTCATTCCGCTTGTCTTCTTCTGGGCAACCGGCAGGCTTGAATCGCGCCTGAAGCCGCGCCTGCTGTTCCTGTTGTTCCTGGGCGGATTGCAGGGTTTCATCGGCTGGTGGATGGTCAAGTCAGGTCTTAGCGAGCGGGTTGATGTCAGCCAGTACAGGCTGGCAATACACCTCACGCTTGCCTCGCTGATCTTTGCCTATGCCTTCTGGCTGGCGCGCGGACTGGCACCGCACTCAACAAAACTCGAACCTCCGGCGCGCTTGAGCCTTCTGGCTCCGCTCGTGCTGCTGTTGGTCTTTGTACAGATTTTCATGGGAGGACTGGTTGCAGGTCTCGATGCTGGCCTGGCCTCCAACGAGTGGCCCATGATGCTTGGGTCCTGGGTGCCGCCGGAGATTTCGCAGATGTCTCCGCTTTGGCTGAACTGGTTTGAAAATCCGGTATCGGTTCAGTGGAATCATCGGTTGATGGGCTACATCCTGTTTTCCGTCATCGTGGTGCAATGGCTCGTTGCGCGCGCATCCACCGCCGAAAAGCCGCACAAGCGTCGTACCATGTTCCTGTTCCTGATCGTGCTGGTGCAGGTCATTCTCGGAATCACCACCGTGCTCATGTCCGTGCCCCTGCATGTGGCTTTGACGCATCAGGGCGTGGCAATCATCCTGCTGGCGGCAACGGTCGCCCATTGGCGCGGCCTTGTTGGGCCCTATCCGCCGGTGACAGACATCGAGGTCAGGCGATAGGACGTTCCGGCTCTCACGGATGTAAAAAAAGGCCGGTACTACCGGCCTTTTGTTTGATTGAGCTTAATATGCTGGCTCAGCCCTTCAGCATGATGTCCATGTTCTGAACTGCGGCGCCCGAGGCTCCCTTGCCGAGATTGTCGAGAGAAGCGACAAGGTTCACCTGACCGGTGCCGGCGGTGCCGCACACATAAATTTTCAGCCTGTCGGTATTGGTCATTTCCTGCGCATCCAGCCTCGGCGCGTTTGCAACATCTTCGAGTGAAGCCACTTCCACCACGTCCTGACCGGCATAATGCGCATCGTAGCAATGATGGATCGATGCCAGCGTCGCATCGCCCGTCATGTGGTCGGTGAACAGCGGTATGTTGACCAGCATGCCCTGGGCAAACCGCCCCACATTGGGGGTGAAGATAGGAGAGCGCGAAAGACCTGCACGTGACACGATCTCGGGTACATGCTTGTGCTTCAGCGTCAGCGCGTATTCGAAGTGATTGGCGGCAATCGCATCATCCCTCGAAGCGTCCTCCATTTGCGCGATCATGTTCTTTCCGCCGCCGGTATAACCGGAGACGGCGTTGATCGTGACCGGATAGTCCGGCGGCAGCAGACCGGCGAGCACGAGCGGGCGCAGAAGCGCGATCGCCCCGGTGGAATAGCAGCCCGGGTTCGACACGAAATGCGCGGAGGCGATTTTCTCGCGCTGACCGGGTTCCAGTTCTGCAAAGCCGAATACCCAGTCCGGATGCGTGCGGAACGCGGTCGATGCATCGATCATCCGGGTCGTGGTGTTGCCCGCGTCTGCCAGCATCTGCGCGGCCTCACGGCTGGCATCGTCCGGCAGGCAAAGGATTGCGATGTCCGCTCCGTTGAGCAGCTTTGCCCGGTAGTCGGGATTGCGCCGCTCTTCATGCGGGATCGAAAGCACCTCCAGGTCATCGCGCGCAGCAAGGCGCTCGCGGATCTGCAGACCCGTGGTGCCGTGTTCGCCATCGATGAATATCTTTGCCTTCGCCATTTCTCGCTTCCGTGATTGCTGCGATTTCAATGCTTTATGGGTCGCGCCGGAATCGGAATCAATGCTTGAACTTCTTGAAGCCCTGCATCAGGTCTATATCCGGGCGGGGACCGCGTTCAGCCTTCCAGCTTCTTTTCAGCCATGAGGCCGAGCATATACATGGCAATGGTTGCCCCGGCAATGGCGGTCACGTCGGCATGGTCATACGGCGGAGATACCTCTGTGACATCTGCGCCGCGTATGTCTAAAGAGCCGAGCTTGCGGATTACCGAGAGCATCTTTGCCGAAGTCGGTCCGCCCGCAACCGGTGTACCGGTTCCCGGCGCATAGGCCGGGTCGAGACAGTCGATATCAAAGGTGACGTAGCAGGGCATGTCGCCGACGCGATGCTTGATCTGGTTGGCGATCTCCTCGGCGCTCATCTCGTCGACCTCGTCGCCATAGATGATCTCGATGCCGAAATCTTCCGGTGCATGGGTCCGGATGCCGACCTGGATCGAGCGGTCTGGGTCAATGATTCCCTCGCGCACAGCGCGCGTGACAAAGGTGCCGTGGCATATCTTCTCGCCATCGTCCGCCCAGGTGTCCTGATGCGCGTCGAACTGTATCAACGCCAGCGGACCGTGCCGTTCGGCATGCACCTTCAACAGCGGTCCGGTAATGAAATGATCGCCGCCGAGCGTCAGGAGAAACGCTCCGCTGTTCAGGATCTCCGTCGCTTCCTGCTCGATGCGGTCGGGATTTTCCCAAACCCTGTTGGACGAAATCAGGCAATCGCCGTAGTCGGCCACCGCAAGGGTCGAAAACAGGTCCATGTTGAACGGATACTGCGGATCGTTGTCGAAAATCGCCGATGCCCTGCGGATCGCGGAAGGCCCGAAACGGGTGCCCGGCCGGTTGGAAACCGAAGTATCCAGCGGTATTCCCCAGACAACCACGTCCGCACCGGCAACATCCTTGGTGAACTTGCGGCGCATGAACGACATCACGCCGGAAAATGTCGGATCGGATGCATTGCCGTAGAGGCTGGTGTTGGTGATGGCGAAATCGGAACCTGTTTTGTCGACCATTTTTCGTTCCCGCAGATGATATTTGCGGAGAAAGCCTAGAGCAATTCAGGCTCTGACGAAATCGAAAATGCCTGAATGCGCAGCCAGTTTCTGCCGTTTGCCGAGACTGTCCGTCTACGATTGACTCTGACACGGTCCAGGTTGGCCAACGCCCCGCGCCAGCCGGGAATCGGCATCAATCAGCGAAGGTACGCGATGCCCGATTTACCCGAGACCAACGGCCCCCGGTGCGTCTGGCTCGGTTCCGGCTCCCACGAATCTCGAGAGTACCAGCGTGATCAGCGCGCTTGCGGCGATGGCCGCAACCATGGGTCCGGCGGTTGCGTCGAAGAACAGACCGGCGATGGCGGACACGAGAACGCCGGTGAGCATCTGCAAGGTGCCGCCCAGCGAGGAGGCGAGGCCGGCAATATGTCCCAGCCTGTCGAGCGCCATCACCATGGTGGACGGGATCACCAGCCCAAGGAAACCGTTCGCCACGACGAGCCCTGCGATCAGAACGAAAAGACTGTCGAACCCCGAGAATACGAGGATGGCAAGAACGACGGTTGCGGTGGCAAAGCCGAGAACACTGAAAGCGACCATCGGGTACATTCCGTAGCGGTCGCCCAGCATGCCTGCAAACTGGGAAGCGGCAAAGAAGCCGGCGGCATTCGCTGCGAATGCAAGGCTGAACCCGGTCGGCGTGAGACCGTACTGTTCCGTGTAGACGAAGGATGCGTTGGCAAGAAAGATGAAGAAAGTCGCGAAGCCGAAGCCGTTTACCAGTGTCAGCAGCATGAACTGCCTGTCGGCGAGAAGCCCTGCGCTTCCGCGGACAAACGAGGCCGCGTTGAAGGCGACCCGCTTTTCGCTCGGGAGTGTTTCCGGCAGCACGAAGATGGTCACAAGGAAGCTCGCAGCGCCTGCCAGCGTGAGGAAGAGGAATATGATCCGCCATCCCCCGTAGCCGATCAGGAAGCTTCCTGCCAGCGGAGCGAGCATCGGTGAGACGCTGATGACCAGCATCAGCCTTGCCATCAGCCGTGTAGCTGCGGTGCCGGTAAGCAGGTCGCGGATGATTGCACGTGGAATGACCATCGCCACTGCGGCACCAAAGCCCTGCAGCATGCGCAAGCCGATGAGCATCTCGATGCTGCTCGACAATGCACAGCCCGCAGAGGCGGCGATGAAGACCGCCAGTCCGCAATAGAGCGCCAGCTTGCGTCCGGCGTGGTCAGAAAGAGGTCCGTAGACAATCTGTCCGGCGCCAAAAGTCAGGAAAAACGCGATCACCGAATATTGGGCAGTCGTCACCTGCGCGCCCAGGTCCGCCGCCACTCCCGGCAGCGCCGGAAGGTACATGTCTATGGCAAAGGGACCGACTGCCCCAAGCAAACCGAGAATGAGTGCCAGTCGCATCTGGCCGGAGGACGTGTTCATCTGCTCGATCCGGAAATGGAAGCGGTTCCCGCGCGCAAGCCGGGAGAGGGAAGGATGAATTGTGAACGCAGGAATGCCCGCTGCAACCGCATATGCGAAGTGCAGCGGGCAAGAGTCCGTTTAACAGGGAATTGAAGGTCTGGCGACCTTCAAATTCAGATGCCGGCGTTACTCGACCTTGAGCACTGTCTGGCCGGTGGTCTTGCGGCCCTCAAGTGCGTCATGCGCCTGCTTGACCTTGTCGAGCGCAAAGGTCTGGTTGACCATGATCTTGACCTCGCCGGAGGCGATGGCCTTGAACAGCATGCGCGCGCGCCGTTCCAGTTCCTTGCGTTCGGCGATGAAGTGGAAGAGCGTTGGCCGGGTGCAGAACAGGGAACCGTTTGCAGAGAGGTCAGCCAGCTTGAAGTCCTCGATCATGCCGGAAGACTGGCCGAAGGAAACGAACATGCCGAACTTCTGAAGGCATTTCAACGAGCCCGGATAGGTGGTCTTGCCGACACTGTCATAGACTGCAGGCACCCCGTTGCCCTTTGTGATCTTGCGCATTTCCTCGACGAAGTCCTGCTTGGTATAGTCGATGCACTTGGCATAGCCGTGGCGGCGGGCAAGGGCACATTTCTCCTTGCCTCCCGCCGTTCCAATGGCGGTTACGCCCTTGGCTTTCAGCCACTGGCCCGCGATCAGGCCCACGCCGCCAGCTGCCGCGTGAAAGAGAACCGTTTCGCCAGCCTTGGCCTTGTAGCAGTCATGGATGAGATATTGTGCGGTCAGCCCCTTGAGCATCGATGCCGCCGCATCCTCGTCAGAAACCGCATTCGGTATCTTGACGACCTTGTCGGCTGCAATCACGCGGTGGGTAGCATAGGCACCGCCCGGCATTGTGTAGGCAACCCTGTCGCCCGGACGAAATCCGGTCACGCCAGCCCCCGTGGCCTGAACCACGCCAGCGCCCTCATTGCCCAGAATGGCTGGATAGCCGCCCGGCGCAGGGTAGAGGCCCGAGCGCTGATAGACGTCGATGAAGTTGACGCCGATTGCCGTCTGGCGGATCAGCACTTCGCCTTTCTTCGGCTTGGGAACCTCTATCGACACCTTCTTGAAAACGTTCGATTTGCCGGGTTCCTCCGCAACCATTGCGTATGCCATGAAATTTCCTTTCCTGCGGCGGTACTGGCCGCCCGTTCTTGTGCGCCGGAGACAGGTCCGGGCGCGCTCAGCTCTTGTCGAATGCCTCGTCCACCGGCACTTGCATGGCGTTCGCCAGATGGTTCGTACGCGCTGCCAGACCAATGACGCGCATCAATTCGGCATGCATCTCGTCGGTCATGCCCTTGGCCCTTGCCGACGCGGTATGCGAATGGGCGCAGTAAGTGCATGCATTGGCCACCGAAACGGCGATATAGATCATTTCCTTTGTCAGCGGATCCAGGGCGCCTGGTCCCATCACGCGCTTGATGTCTTCCCATACCGCTTTCATTTCCTGGGAATCGTTTGCCGCCGCACGCCAGAAGTTGTTTATGAAATCGGTCTTGCGGACCGAGCGAATATCCTCGAACACGTCGCGCGCGGTTTCATCCGCCGCCTCATCGGAAACGAGATTGACCGTTGACATTGAAAGCCTCCCGGGAGCATGCCTGAAACGTTTTCAGGCACGATTTCATTTGCCTTGCGCAATCTTGAAACCGAAATGACCGCATGTTCAAGTGCCGCAACGATAAAATGAGAGAATTTGGAGTGTAAGATGGGGCTTCCGGCAAATCGCAGGATACTGACCTGGTTCGAGGGCAAGTGGCATGAGGGTAACGTGCCGATCATGGGATCGGCGGACCACGGTACCTGGCTCGGAACGCTGGTCTTCGATGGCGCGCGCTGGTTCGACGGGGTGACGCCTGACCTCGATCGCCATTGTGCGCGGATGAACAATTCGGCCGCTGCGCTTGGACTCAATCCTCCCATGTCCACTGAAGACATCGTCGCCTTGGCCGAAGATGGCTGCGCACAATTCGACGGCGAGACGGCGCTCTACATCCGTCCCATGGCATGGTCTACCCAGGGCGGTCCAGGCGTGGTCGACCCTGATCCGGAATCAACGCGGTTTGCCCTGGCGATCGAGGAAATCGCCATGCCCTCCGAGGATCGTACCGCGACGCTCACCACCACAAGTTTCGTTCGTCCGACGCTGGCATCAGCCACGGTGAACGCGAAGGCGGCATGCCTCTATCCCAACAACCAGCGCATGCTGAAGGAAGCGCAGGCGAAGGGCTTTTCCAACGTGATTGCCTGCGACCAACTCGGCAATGTCGCCGAAACCGCGACCTCCAACATCTGGATGGTCAAGGACGGGGTCTATTTCACCCCGATACCGAACGGCTGTTTCCTCAACGGGATCACCCGCCAGCGTGTTTTGAAACTCCTGCGTGACAACGGCGAGAAGGCCTTCGAAACCGTGCTGACGCTGGATGATTTCCGCGCAGCCGACGAAATCTTCATGACCGGCAACCTGTCGAAAGTGCAGGCAGCGGTAAAATTCGAGGATCGTGAGCTCGAGCAAGGCCCGAAAACCAGGCTGGCGCGTAAGATGTATTTCGACTGGGCCTATGCCTGAACATGGCGTGGAGCCGGAAATGAAAAAGGCCGCAGTTCATGCGGCCTTTCCAGTCAATACACGGTTTTGAAACTCACTTGATCCGCTTGCGGATTTCTGCGGCAAGACGCGGGATCGTCATCTGGTAGTTGTCGGCGGCATTCCACTTCATGATGACCCGGTAGTTGGCCGAACCCTGCTGATAGTCGCCACCGGCCTGCCAGCCATTTGCGGCAAACCATTTCGACGTTGATCCAATCACGTCTGCAGGCGAGCGGAATACGTCCACACCGCCACCATCGTAGTCGATGGCGCCCTGCAGGAAGCGCGACGGCAGGAACTGGGTCTGTCCGATCTCACCGTGGAAGGCGCCGCGCGCGCTGTAGAGGTCGGCATAGCCATTGTCGATCACGGTCAGTGCGGCGAGCAGTTCGGGGAAGAAGAGGGATTCCGAACGGCGGCAGTCATAGGCCAGCGTGGCCGTTGCTTCGAGAATCGGGATATTGCCGGAATAACGTCCGAAGGCGGTTTCCAGGCCCCAGATCGCGAGAATCAACTCCGCAGGAACGCCAAACTGTTTTTCAGCCTTGTCGAAGTAGCGCTTGTAGGTCTTGTACTTCTTTGCTGCAAGCGGTGCCACGCCCCTAGAGCGGCGCTCGTAGAAGCTCTCGAAGGTGCCCTTGAACTTCGCCTTGTTGTTCCTGTCCGACTTGATGACCGAGGTGTTGTAGTTCACCGCGTTGAATTTCTTCATCGTGGAGGCCTTGTACCGGCCACCATATTCCGCGGTGAAATCCCGCTTCCACTGTTGGAAATTCGCTCCGTCATTCGAGCATGTAACGGCATGAGCGGAAACTGGAAGGGCGACGGCCACGGCGATCGCAAGGGCGGTCGTCTTGAAGGCACCGGACATGTTTTTCTCCACGAATCGTGATTGGGTGTGATGTTTTTCAGCGCGCAACCATGATGCAAATCCGGATTTCCCGCAAGTTGACCCGCAGGGTGCGGTGCTGCCAAGCCATGGTCACTTGGTACATTATCGCAACGCATGTCGCCGAAAACTGCGGTCGCAATATGACAGGAGCATGTAGTCCCGAACGGGTCACTCGGAACCTGGAAGGTCATCCGGAACGGAATAACGCATCGTTTGCCCGTCGAATGGCAGGTTGTAGGTTGTGTTGATCTGTTTTCCCTTGTCGGACCCGGAATAGGTCAGGATGGCATCACTGTAGGGTTTGCCCGGCATGTCGCGGAAACTGATTTCGGCGGAGAAATCGGAGCAGGGGGCTTCGGTCATCATGTTGCGGCCATTGTCGCAATTGCCCTGATCGTCGAAGCCGGAGGGCACATCTGCCAGTTCCTCGATCCGGTCTCCCACCGCGCCGTAGATCACCTTGCTGATATAGGTATAGCCCTGTCCGGTGTAGCCGGTTTCCATGACCCAGACATGGTTGGGAATATCGGCATCGGCCGGCCCGGCCCGGCGCAGTTCGAATGCCTCTTCCGGCGGAGGATCGCCCCAGCCTCCTGCTGCGACCCCCAGGCTGTCGCGCGCCACAAGCCGCATTTTCCCGTTTTCGCCGGTTTCCAGCATGACCATGCCGATGCGGCCTGAGCAGGCGTGGCAGTTGTCATGTCCGCCATCGGCGCCCGGCGCATATCCGCCGAAAACCAGATAGTAGATGGTGCTGCCGCCTTGCTCGACGGTTTGCATCTTGTGCGGGCGCATGCACAGCTTGACCGCTTCGCTGTCGCGCGACTTGCCGCGCCAGCATTTCGCCTTACGGTCATACGATCCGTAAAACTCCTCCATCGCCGCGCCCCACAGTTCCCTTGGATTGTCAGCTGCGCTGGCCGGAATTCCCGTTACCGTGCCGCCGGCAACGGCACACGTTCCGGAAGCGAGTAGAGTGGCGCAAAGGAAAAGCAGTTTGAAAGCCTGAAATTTCTGCATCGGTTTCCTGCAAAAGGTTTGTTTGGAGTTTGCCGTCGATCAGACCGGCATGTGCTGAAAACGGCATCCTAACCGTCTCTTTCAAGACTTGCCAGCATGCGGCGCAATCCGGGTTTTTCCGAGAAAAAACGGCTCCAAGGGTTTCGCCGCGGCAAGTGCCCGTGTTACCCGGAAGGCGCAAATTGCTTCCGGTTGTTCCAAAACCGGCGCGAATTGTGGAAAATCGGGCCTGATTTGGCAAAGAGCCAGTCCTAAACCACGTCAAACTCCCCGAACGCGGTGTGGGGCCGCTGTGTGGAGACTGCACATCATAAATGGCCTGGTCGCCCGCATGTGCAGGAATATGGAGGACACAATTCATGTCAGACCGCCAATATGACACCGACTATGAAGTCGGACAGGACAATATCACCCCCTTCGGGCTTGATATTCACAATCCCGTTTTCGTCATCTCAGGGCTTGCGATCGTTGCATTCGTCCTGTTGACGTTGATGTTCCAGCAGGAAGCGAGCGCATTCTTCGCGTCGCTGCGTGGGTATCTGACCTCAAGCTTCGACTGGTTCTTCCTGTCGGCCGCGAACATTTTCGTTCTGTTCTGTCTCTTTCTGATGATCAGCCCGCTGGGCAAGATCCGCCTCGGCGGCGCGAACGCCAAACCCGATTATGGCTATATCGGATGGTTCGCGATGCTATTCGCCGCAGGCATGGGCATTGGCCTTATGTTCTTCGGCGTCTCGGAGCCGATTTCGCATTTCTCGTCCTCACTTGGCGGAACCGCGATGGAAAACGGCATGCGCACAGACTGGGCGCCGCTTGGAGCAGCCGTTGGCGATGCGGAAGCCGCGCGCAATCTGGGAATGGCTGCGACTATCTTCCACTGGGCACTGCACCCGTGGGCAATCTATGCAGTAGTGGCACTGGCACTTGCCTTTTTCTCCTTCAATTATCATCTGCCACTGACCCTGCGTTCCGCCTTCTATCCAATTCTGGGTGAACGAGTCTGGGGATGGTGGGGCCACATCATCGACACGCTGGCTGTTTTTGCCACCCTGTTCGGTCTTGCCACGTCGCTTGGCTTCGGAACCGAGCAGGCGCTCGCAGGCCTGAACTATCTGTTCGGTACAGGAACGGGCAATCTTGCCAGGGTCATCCTGATTTCTTGCATCACCGGAGCCGCACTGATTTCCGTTCTTCGCGGACTGGACGGCGGCGTGAAGGTGCTTTCAGAGATCAACATCGCGCTCGCGCTGCTGCTCATGCTGTTCGTGCTCTTCCTGGGGCCGACGGGTGAAATTCTTTCAACGGTCGTCAATGGCGGCCTTACCTACGTGACCCAGATCATTCCGCTTTCGATGCCGTTTGGACGCGAGGATACAAACTTCAGCCAGGGCTGGACGGCGTTTTACTGGGCGTGGTGGATCTCTTGGTCACCCTTTGTCGGCATGTTCATCGCCCGCGTTTCGCGTGGCCGCACCGTGCGCGAGTTCATCTTCTGCGTCATCATTATCCCGACGATCGTTTCGATCTTCTGGATGGGCATCTTCGGTGGGACAGCAATCCATGAAGTGATTTCCGACCCGAGCGCGGCGATTGCCTCTGCGCCACTTGAACTGAAACTGTTCGAGATGCTTCAGCACCTGCCGCTTGCGCAGGTCACGTCGCTGCTCGGCATCGTGCTGGTTATCGTGTTCTTCGTCACCTCCTCGGACTCCGGTTCACTGGTGATCGACACCATCACGGCCGGTGGCAAGACCGATGCGCCGGTTGCACAGCGGGTGTTCTGGGCAACCTTCGAAGGTCTCGTGGCCGCTGTGCTGCTGATCGTGGGCGGTTCAAGCGCACTGAGCGCACTTCAGGCAATGGCCGTCTCGACCGGTTTCCCGTTCACCATTGTTCTGATCGTGATGTGTGTGGGCCTTTGGATGGGTCTCAACCGCTGGCAAAAATCCGGCGGGCACGTTTCGGTTCACAAGAGGGATGGCAAGGTCGAAAACACCTGATCCAACCCATTTACGGCAATAGCAAAACGGGGCCGCTTGGCCCCGTTTTCGCATTATCGATCATCCTCCGGGATTTCGGAGCTCGGCGAGTTCACAGGTGTGAGCGCGCCCACTGCACGATCTGGCCTGCCGGCATCGCACCGGATGTGCGCGCCACTTCGCGTCCGCCGGAATAGAGGATCAGGCTCGGAATTCCGCGAATGCCCATTCTGCCTGCAATCTGCTGATTGTCGTCCGAGTTCAGCTTGATGACACGCATGCCGGGTTCGAGTTGCTGTGCAGCCTGTTCGTAGGCTGGTGCCATGGATCTGCATGGGCCGCACCAGGGCGCCCATACGTCGACCAGTACCGGCACTGAATTCTTCGCAACCTGTTTCTCGAACTGCGCGCCACCCAGATCGGCAGGATGGCCCGAGAAAAGAGCGGCTTTGCATTTTCCGCATTTTGCGTGAGTGGCATCCTTGCCATCCGGTATGCGGTTCACGCCACCGCATTCGGTGCAGACGATCTGATGATCCGCCATCGCAAATCCTTTCCCGTTGTGTGGGGCCGTTCTCACCTTCAGGGGAAAACGGCTGTTCGCGATGAGATGTGGGAAGTGCGCACTTTTACGTCAAGCAGGCGTGGCGGCCTGCCGCATCATGCCTGGGCGGGCCGTTTGATCACCGAGATCGGTGCCCCGTTTACGAGTTCGCCGTCCGAGACGATTTCGCAGAGAAGGCCGCGCAGACGCAATTCCGGGCGGTCCCGTACCCAGTTGAGTGCATCAACTCCGTAGCGTGCTTTCCACTTGGTACAGGCATCGTTCCAGACGTCGGATACCCTGAGTACCACGTCGCCGCTTTTCAGCAGGGTCCCGGCGGGCATGTTTTCCTCGCTGGTCTCTATATCAGCGACGAAGGTGTCGCCGGGATGAACCACGTCGTCGCCATCCTTCCAGACAAGATCCAGCACGCGCCGTGGAATGATGCAGACCTGGATGCGCGGATCAGGCGAGCCGTCTTCCAGTTTCATCCAGGGATGCTTCGTCCACCGGCAGTTCTCGACACCTCCAGCGCTCGTTACCTTCAATCGGTCGACAAAGGCACGCTCGCCGAAATTGGGGCGGTAGCACAGATACTCGATCCGGCTTTCATCCCTGGGAGCCGCAAGGACATGGGGAAGAGTTGCATCTAGGGAAGGGCGGTCTGGTTTCATGGCTGGTTTTTCCGGATTCGTTTGTTCGCCGATTGAACGTCACATTCACTCTTGTTTCAAGGATCGGACAGAGGCCGACGCAAAGAAAAGGCCCGCATTGCTGCGGGCTTCTCCGGTGATTGCGTTGCAGCAGGCGAAGAGCCTGCCGCGAAGCGTGCCCGCGCAGCAGCAGCGAAGCTGCTTGCGTGAGCGAAACGACTTTAACGCTTCGAGAACTGGAACGAACGGCGGGCTTACTCCAAGCGCACGTAGTCCGGAGCGAAGCGGAGGGATGCGCAAGCTTTGAGAGCCAAAGACAAAAAGCCCGCATTGCTGCGGGCTTCCGTATTCTTCTGAAATCGAAGTGAAACTTAACGCTTCGAGAACTGGAACGAACGGCGGGCTTTGGCCTTGCCGTATTTCTTCCTTTCGACCACGCGGCTGTCGCGAGTCAGGAAGCCGCCCTTTTTCAGAACTGCGCGCAGTTCCGGCTCATAGTAGGTCAGCGCCTTGGAAATGCCGTGGCGAACCGCGCCGGCCTGGCCGGAAAGGCCGCCACCGGTAACGGTTGCGATGACATCGTACTGTCCGTCGCGGTTTGCTGCCTTGATCGGCTGGTTGACAACCATCTGCAGAACCGGGCGTGCGAAGTACTCGGTCACGTCCTTGCCGCCAACGATGATCTTGCCGGTACCAGGCTTGATCCAGACGCGGGCAACGGCGTCCTTGCGCTTGCCGGTCGCGTAGGCGCGGCCATGCGCATCGAGTTTCTGTACGTGAACGGGCGCTTCCGGCTGCGAGGTTTCGGCTACAGCGCCGCCCAGGTCTTCAAGCGAATTGAGCTCGGCCATTATGCGCTCCTCTTGTTTTTCGGGTTCATGGAAGCGACGTCGAGAACTTCCGGGTTCTGCGCAGTGTGCGGATGCTCGGCACCGGCATAGACGCGCATGTTCTTGAGCTGCTTGCGGGCAAGCGGGCCATCCGGCATCATGCGTTCGACAGCTTTCTGGACAACGCGCTCGGGGAAACGGCCTTCGATGATGGCGCGCGCGGTGCGCTCCTTGATGCCGCCCGGATGCCCGGTATGCCAGTAGTATTTCTTGTCGGTGTATTTCTTGCCGGTAAGCTTCACCTTGTCGGCATTGATCACGATGACGTTGTCGCCATCATCGACATGCGGAGTGTAGGAAGCTTTGTGCTTGCCGCGAAGGCGCGAGGCGACGATGGAAGCAAGGCGGCCAAGAACAACGTCTTGGGCATCCACCAGGATCCATTTCTTCTCCACCTCGGCAGGTTTCTGCGAGAAGGTTTTCATTGGTTCAAATTCCTGTTTTTGTTGCCGGAGGCGTGCATGTCATCCCGTCGCATGGTTGCGCGGGAAGCGTTTCGGCCGATTCCGGAAAACCGACAGGCACCCGCCGGTTTGGACAAGTGCCTGTTTCGGCTGGCTTATACGGTAGGCCTCGATCAGCGTCAAGGCGTTTGTTTCGAAGTCGTCAGAAAAATACAAGTAAAAACAGTCATTTAAAAATACGGTAACATAATACCGTAGAAAATTGCATTGATCATGCCTGGCAGGTCCGTCACATTCGGTGCCTGACGAAAGATCACATTGGTTTTGCACCTCGATGACCCTATATTGCCGGTCAGTAGCGCAAGGTAATCAAAGATCATGCTTGACGACGTCTATAACGCCAAGATTCTCGAATATGCGGGGAACATTCCGCGCACCGGTAGGCTGGAGAACCCGGATGCCACGGCAAAGGCGCATTCCAAGCTGTGTGGCTCCACCGTCATGGTCGATCTGAAGACCGAGATGAAGGGTAATGACCTCGTCGTCACCGATTTCGCCCATGACGTGAAGGCCTGCGCCCTTGGACAGGCTTCATCCTCGATCATGGCGCGCAACGTGATCGGTGCGACAGCTGCCGAACTCAAGGCGCTGAAGAAAACCATGTACGCCATGCTCAAGGAGGGCGGACCGGCACCCGATGGCAAGTTCGAGGAATTCAGGTTTCTCGAGCCCGTCCGCGAATACAAGGCGCGCCATGCCTCCACGCTGCTTACATTCGACGCTGTAGTGGATTGCCTGGAGCAGATCGAGGCCAAGCTGGCTGCTGCCCCGGTTGACGATGCAGCGAAGAAGGAAAAGCAGGCAAAAGTGAAGAAGGCCGCGCTCAACGCGCTGACTGCGGCCGGTATCAAGCATCGTGTGCTCTGACATTCAATCTTCCGCAATCGCGTCCCCCGGCACTGACAACGGCAAACGAGCTGCGCCGGGATTCTGGGGTGGGGAGCGAAACTGGGGCGGCGACTGGCCGAAAACGCCGGGCAGGCTGCTAGGCATCGCTCTCCTGCGGCTCTATCAGCTCACACTTTCGCCCGTGATCGGCCAATCCTGCCGTCACCAGCCCACCTGTTCTGAATATGGCTATGAGGCGATTGCCCGCCACGGCCTTGTACCGGGTGGCTGGCTAACATTCTGGCGCGTCGGAAAGTGCAACCCGCTGGGTACCAGCGGCTACGATCCCGTGCCTGTGAAAATGCGCTGGAAAATCCGTTCTTCCGGGAAATAGCCTCCATGCCGATGCCGCAGGAATATTGGCACGCTTCGCGTGACTTCGAAGCCTTCATGGACGACCTCAAGCAGGAAACACTGCTGGCCACGCACAACATGGTATACACCATGCTGGAAGGCGTTTTCCGCACTTTCCGCGCGCGTTTGACAGTCGATCAGGCATGCAGGTTCGCCGATGAGCTTCCTCCGGTCTTGAGGGCTATCTTCGTCGCGGAATGGAGGCCGGCAGCGCCGCTGCCATTTGCCCGCCGAGACGTGCTGGAATCGGAAGTCGCCAAACTGCGTCGCCACCACAATTTTTCGCCTGACAACGCGATCGCTTCCGTGGCAACGGTATTGTGGCGGCACGTGGACACGGAGAGATTCGAGGCCATGCTCTCTGATTTGCCGCCGGAAGCAAGCGAGTTCTGGAGGGGCAAGCAAACATGACCGGACACAAGACCAACGCTCCACTCAGGGTCACCGTATCGAGGGGCATCGAGGGCAGGTTCACAACCGAAAGCGTTCACCTTGTCGATGCTGTCGTGTCCGATGGCGAAGGTGCCTTGATAGCGGCCTATGGCGATCCGGACCGGGGCGTGTTTCCTCGTTCCTCCATCAAGCTGCTGCAGGCATTGCCGCTTGTCGAATCGGGTGCGGCCGACAAGTTTGCTTTCGAAGACCGATATCTCGCACTTGCCTGCGCGTCCCACACCGCAGAAAGTTTTCACACGGCTGCCGCTACGGAGATGCTCAAGCGCGCCGGTCTCGAACCGCGTTGCCTGGAGTGTGGCGAACAGCTTCCCTTGAACCCGAGCGACATAGCCATGGTGTTGAGCGAGGGCGGTCCGGGAGCCATCCACAACAATTGTTCCGGCAAGCACTGCGGCTTCCTGTGCTACGCCGTCCATGAGGGTATCGAAACAAGGGGCTATGTCGGCTTCGGCCATCCCGTTCAGCGCGCCGTGGCAGGTGTTCTGGAACAGGCGACCGGCGCCCGGCATGGGGAAGACAACTACGGCATTGATGGCTGCTCGATCCCGACCTATCAAATTCCCCTTCGCGCCCTGGCCGGTGCCTATGGAAAGGTGGCCTCGGGCGATGGTTTTGGCGAAGCACGCAACAAGGCCGTTGCCAGGCTGCGCGATGCGTGCATGGCCAACCCGGAAATGATCGCCGGAACGGGCAAGTTCGATACGCAGATCATGCAGGCGATGAACGCCGAAACCGGCAGGGTCTTCACGAAGATCGGTGCCGAGGGCGTGTTCGCGGTATCGCTTCCGGAACTGGGTATCGGTTTCGCGCTGAAATGCCATGACGGCACTGAGCGCGCAGCCGAAGTTGCCTGCGCTGCATTGATTGAATCACTACTTCAGGAAGCCGATTCAACGCTTTCGCAATCACAGGCAAGCGCCTTGAAAAGACTCGCCAATCCGCCAATCAGGAGCCGCATCGGAATCCCGGCTGGCGAAATGGCCTGTCATTTTCCCGAAGTCTGATCGCGGGTTGTCGCATCACATTCCGACACCGCCAAGGTCGATGATGAAGCTCTGGGCCGTCGCGCCCGAGCTATCGTCGGCTGCAAGCCACAGCACGATCCGGGCGAACTCTTCCGGGTAGAGACGGCGCTGTATGCATTGCTGGGCAAGATGCTCTGCTTCGCCCTCCGGCGACCACCATTTTTCGAGCTGTCGTTCTGTGAACACCCAGCCGGGCACCACCGTGTTGACCCGGATGTTGTCAGGCCCAAGCTTGTGGGCCATGGTCGTCGTCAATCCCTGAACTGCGGATTTGGCGGTAGCATAGGCCGGAAAGAAATCCTGCTTCAGCATCCAGCTCACCGAGCCCATGTTGATGATTGAGCCGCTTCCGGCCTTCTGCATGATCGGTCCGGCAGCCTGGATGGCGAAGAACTGGTGCCTGAGGTTGACGGCGAAACGGTCGTCCCAATATTCCTCGGTAACATCCAGCCAGTCGTGCCTGTCGTCATGGCCGGCATTGTTGACGAGCACAGCAAGACCGCCCATCTCCTCTGCAGCCGCCTCTATGTCCGCCTTCAGGTCAGAGGTATTGCGCAGGTCGAGTTGTGCGAACCTGGGCTTGTGGACGGTCACGCCATCCGGCGTTTCGAGCGAAAAGCACTCCTCGGCTAGGGTGTTTGCGGCTTCGGCGTTGAGATCGCAGAACGCCACCTTTGCACCCTGTTCGGCAAACAGGCGTACCAGTGTCGCTCCGATCCCTGAAGCGCCTCCCGTGATGTAGACCGGCCGGTCGATCAGCGATGGATAACGGGCAAACTGGCTCATTCGAATCTCCTCGGAATTCTGTATCGTATCCGCTCTGGTGCGGAATCAGTCGGCGCATACTGTCGATTGAATGCTCTCCACTCAAGTGTTGATCGCTCGTCGCGAACTGGCAGCAGGTTGGCGTGTACGTTGGTCTGATCTTGCCCGTTGACGGCAGGTCGCCCGTGTAACCTTCAGCTGCAGACGGATAGTTTCAGCAAGCGACTGAATTAATTACGCATTCAGGTTTTCTGATTCCATCAGAACCTGAATTGCTCTAAAGCACTCTTGGCCAAATGCGGGCAGGGTGGCATGCTGCCGGGGGAGGGCGCTTCGTGGAACCATTTCAGTTTCTTGACTACATAGGCGTGGCGGTTTTTGCGGCCACCGGCGCACTGGTTGCTTCGCGCAAGCAGCTTGACCTGCTGGGCTTCGTCTGGTTCGCGGCCTTTACCGGCATTGGCGGTGGCACCCTGCGGGACCTTGTTCTTGGGCAGACGCCGGTGTTCTGGGTAAAGGAGCCCTTCTACCTGATCGTGTGCGCGCTGATCGGATTGATCGTGTTCTTTACGGCGCACCTGGTTGAGAGCCGGTATCGCGTTCTTCTGTGGCTGGATGCTGTCGGTATTGCTGCCTATTGCGTGATGGGAGCTGCAAAGGGACTTGAGGCCAGCGGCTCGGCTACCGTGGCCATCGTGACCGGCATGATGACGGCCACCTTCGGCGGTATCGTTCGCGATACCATTGCAGGCGAGAAATCGGTGATTCTGCGTCCCGAAATCTACGTGACCGCCACCCTGGTCGGCGCTGCTGTCTTCGTGCTGGCGGCGAGGCTCGAAATGATGCCGCCCCTGGCCGAGGCGCTGATCGCCGCCTTTGCTGCCTTTGCCGTGCGCGCAGGAGCGCTTCACTTTGGCTGGACCATGCCGGGCTACAGGGCAAGGGCCGGGCGCACGGAAGCCGAGTTGCAGGAACAGGGGATCGTTCGGGAGGACTGACGCCTATCGCAACCGCGCAGGCAGATGCCGGTACCCCCTGAACCTGAGCCGCCCCTCGAGTTGCTCACCGGGGAGCAACCGATAATCGGGGAAGCGTTCAAGGAAGCGGGATATCGCGATGCGGCCTTCCATGCGGGCAAGCTGGAAACCGACACACAAATGCGGCCCGCCAGCGAATGCCAGGTGCTTGTTCGGCTTGCGTGCAATATCCAGTTTGTCGGGATCGGGGAATTGGTCGGGATCGCGATTTGCCGCCCCGATTGCAAGGTGCAGGTTGGTGCCTGCAGGAATTGCCACGCCCGATATCTCCACGTCGCAGGTGGTCAGGCGATTGCCAAGCTGGTTGGGCGAAAGATAGCGCAGGAACTCGTCTACCGCTGTATGCACAAGGCTTGGATCAGCAATCAGCGCTGCCTTCGGCTCCGGGTGTTGTGCAAGCAGGGCAAGTGCATTGCCGATGAGATTGGTCGTTGTCTCGTGTCCCGCATTCAGGATGAAGATGCAATTCTGCAAGAGTTCGGTTTCGGTGAGATAGTCCCCGTCTTCGCTTCCGCTCTCAGCGAGTATCAACCGCGACAGCACATCGGTTTCAGGGTCTCCCATGTTGCGGCGGCGGTCCGCAACCAGCCTTGAAAGATATGCCTTGAACTCCGTCACGGAGTCGTTGCCTTGTTTCAACTGCTCCGCCGAAAGGCGCGGTTCCAGTGCACCAAGGATGGCAAGCGACCAGTCGCGCAGCGGCTCGCGGTCTTCCATCGGCATGTCGAACATGTTGCCGATGATCTGGATCGGAATGCGCGAGGCGAAGTCGGTGACCAGATCGATCCCGCTTCCGGCGTTCTCCTTTCTGGCCAGTCCGTCGAGCAGCATATCGATGGTGTCGGCCAGGCCCGGTTCCATCGCGGCGATGGCCCTGGCGTTCAGCGCGCCGACCATCACCTTGCGAACGCGGGTGTGCAGCGGCGGATCGTTGAAGACAAGCGAGGTCGTATGATGCTCGTAGAGAGGGGCGCCCGCGCCGAATTTCGGTTCGAACGGCTTTCGCTTGTCCGAGGAAAAGCGCTCCGTATCCCTGTAGATCATGTCGAGGTCGGCATGACGGGAAATGATGAAGCTTCCATCAGGCTGCGGCAGGACGGGCGCGTAGGCAACCATGGCAGAATACCAGGGGAAGGGATCCCGCCGGAAATCTTCCGGCGGGTTTGCTAGATCGAATTCCAGAATCCGGTCACGGGTGACTTCGCTCATCAAATCCTAGTCCGGGTCCGCACCTTCCATCTCCGGCCGGTCGGCAATCTTTGGCCGGAAGTAGCGTCCTACCAGTATCGGAAGAATGAAGCCTACCACCGCGAGCGTCCACAGCCCGATGGAAAGCGGCGATGCCACCAGCGCCCACAAGTCGCCGTCGGAGATCGTCATCGTGCGGCGCAGGTTCTTCTCCATCTGGTCGCCCAGCAGGACACCCAGAATGATCGGCACCAGCGGAACGTCGAGCTTGCGCAGGATCCAGCCCAGGACGCCGAACGCGATCATTACCATCAGGTCGAAGGTCGAGCCGGAGATACCGTAAATGCCGACGAACGAGATCATCGCCACAGCAGGCATCAGATAGTTGGTCGGAATCGTCAGGATGCGAACGAAAATGCTGACCATCGGAATGTTGAGTGCCAAGAGCATGAAGTTCGCAATGAACAGCGCTGCGATAAGGCCCCATACCACGTCCGGGTTGTTCTGGAAGAGCAGCGGACCGGGCGTGATGTTGAGCGCCAGCAGCATTGCAAGCAGGACGGCGGTTGTGCCTGATCCCGGCACCCCAAGCGCCAGCATAGGCACGAGTGCACCGCCGGCAGCGGCATTGTTGCCCGCTTCAGGGGCCGCCACGCCGCGCGGATCGCCCGTGCCGAACGTACCATTCTTGTCCGACAGCTTCTTCTCGATCGAATAGGCAATGAACGAACCAAGAGAAGCTCCCGCGCCCGGCAGGACACCGGCGATGAAGCCTAGTACCGTGCTGCGACTCATGGTTCCCCAAACCTTGTTGATCATCTCCATGGGTGGAATGATCCGGCCCAGCTTGACCTTGCCACCGGCCTGATCATCGCCACGGTGTTCGAGGAAGATGAAAACCTCCGACAAGGCGAACAGCCCAACGATAGCAACAAGGAAGTCAATTCCGTCATAGAGGTGGACCTCGCCGAAGGTGAAGCGTGGCACGCCTGTCTGTCCGTCAACTCCGACCATGGCAATCGCCAGACCAAGCGCAGCGGCAAATGCCGACTTGGCTTGGTTGCGGCTTGTCAGCCCGCCAAGTGTGGCGAAGGCAAGCACGAACAGCGCGAAATACTCGGCGGTACCGAAAAGAAGCGCTACCTTGACCAGCTGCGGCGCCAGGAAAACCAGGCCCCAGGTCGCAAAGAATGCGCCGAAGAAGGATGCAAGACCCGAAAGCGCGAGCGCTTCTCCGGCCTGACCCTTCCGCGCCATCGGGTAACCGTCCAGCGTTGTCATGAGTGCCGGTTCGTCACCTGGAATGTTGAGCAGGATCGACGAGATTCGCCCGCCATACATCGCGCCGTAATAGACGCTCGTCAGCAGGATGAGTGCAGGCGTGGCTGGCAGGCCAAGCGAGAATACCAGCGGAATGAGGATTGCAACGCCGTTCGACGGGCCGAGGCCCGGCAGCGCACCGATGATGGTGCCCAGAAAGCAGCCGAGTAGGGCCAGCCCAAGATTTTGAAAGGTCAGGGCAACCGAGAAGCCGTCTGCAAGATGCGATAGAGAGTCCATGGCAAATCTCCCCTCAGAAGCCCCACGGACCGCGCGCAAGCGACAGTCCGAGGATCAGGTGAAACACGGCATAGATGCCAACGGAGGTTACGATCCCCGCCACCACCGCACGAATGGGCGGTGTGCCTAGACGCCAAGTGAGGTAGGTCGAGGCGAACGCGGTCGCCACAACGAAGCCTGCAATCGGCAGGAACTGCGCGTACAGCACCATCGCCACGACGGCCAGGCCGATCTCGGCAATACGGCCGAAGGGTGGCCAGAGCGGTTCTTCGTCAGGTCTGAAAATGATGTAGGCGGAGGCAATCGCAATCACGATCGCGATGACGATGGGAAACGCTTTCGGCCCAAGCGGATCCTGAATAAATGATTCCTGGATCAGGGTTGCGCGCCAAACCATCAGCGCGGCCAGAAGAATACCGGCGATGCCCAGCAGGCGGTCGCTTTTTCCGCTCATGCCGTATCTCCTCCACAGCACATGATTGAAAAAATCCGGTTCGCGGATGCCCGCGAACCGGTTTGCCAGTAAGATGGCTTACTTGATCAGCCCGATTTCCTTGGAAATCGACTGGATGCTGGAGATCGACTCTGCAACGAATGCCTGGAAGGCTTCACCCTGGAGGTCGAGCGGAGCAAGGCCGTTGTCAGCCATGATCTTCTTCCATTCGTCGGAGGCATAGACCTTGGCGATGTCGTTGACCCAGTAGTTGTATGCCTCGTCGGACATGCCGCCCGGAGCATAGAACCCGCGCCAGTTGGCACCAACCGCATCAATGCCCTGTTCCTTGGCAGTCGGGAAGGACGAGAAGTCGCCCGGCAGACGTTCCGGAGCCAGGACTGCAATCACCTTGATGTCGCCGGAGTCCACGAAGCCCTTGGCTTCCGAGGCATCACCGGTGAAGGCCTGAACCGAACCGGCCAGCAACTGGGTTACCGCTTCACCGCCGCCATCGAATGCAACGTACTTGATGGTGCGGACGTCATCGATGCCGGCTTTCTTGGCAGCGATGAGAACCTTGAGATGGTCCCATCCACCCACGGCGGAGCCGCCTGCGATCGAGACCGACGATGCATCATTCTTGATCTTGTCCATCAGCTCGGGAAGCGTGTTGATGGGGCTGTCCTTGGCAACGGCGATCACGCCGTAGTCAGCGCCAACAGCACCAACCCAGCGAACCTGGTCCTGCGTGTTGCCGGGGAATGCGCCCTGCGCCAGACGGGTGGCAGTAGCAGACGATGCGGCTACGATCAGGCTGTTGTCTTCATTGCGCTTGTTGACGACTTCGGCAAAGGCAACACCGCCGCCACCGCCTGCAAGGTTGGTCACCTGCATGGAGCCGGGGATGAGCTTGAGGTCCTGAAGGGCCTTGCCAACCTGGCGGCAGGTGAAGTCCCATCCGCCGCCCGGGTTCGCCGGTGCAATGCACTCGGTGTTCTCAGGTTCGAAGGCGTAAGCTGTGGTGAAAGGCAGAGTTGCTGCAAATACGCCGGCGACAATCGCGCGGCGCGTCATTTTCATGAGCGTCATGGTATCCTCCCAAATTGACTAATCCCCGATAAAGGAGATTATGCCGGATACTAGTCTGTCATCCTGTCATTAATCTGTCACGCGCCAAACATGCACTTTCTCATAGTAGAAGACACCGCGGACGTCGCATCTGCAATTGCCAGCAGGATGGAGAGTACCGGCCATGCCTGCGATGTCGCTCCAACGGTTGCAGATGCTGAATTGTTTCTCATGGCCAACGACTATGACGCCGTGATCCTCGATATCAACCTGCCCGACGGCTCGGGAACCGGCATCTTGCGCAACATCAGGACGGCCGGCAATCCGGTTCCTGTTCTTGTCCTGACCGCGAGATTTGCCATCGACGACAAGATCGATATGCTGGACATCGGGGCCGACGACTACATGGTCAAGCCGTTCGATCTGGGCGAACTTGAAGCCCGGGTGAGAGCCATCGTCAGGCGGCGCGGCGGTGAGACCAAAGGCCAGATCAGCGCGGGAAACCTGGTTTTCGACATGTCATCGAGAACAGCCGCGATCGCCGGAAAGATCTGCGACTTGACCAGGCGCGAGGCCGCATTGCTGGAGATATTGCTGACCAATCGCGGTCGCGTGCTCGAAAAGGAAACCCTGGTCATCCGGCTGTTCGGCGGCGAAACCGAGGTCAACTCCAATGCCGTCGAGCTTTATGTCGGGCGCCTGCGCAGGAAGATAGAAGGTTCCGGCTTCAGGATCAGGACGTTGCGCGGGCTGGGCTACCAGGGAGTTGATGATGGCGATATCTGACGGCGGCAGATCCCTTTCCGGGACGGTCGGCCATTCCGCCCCGCCACTGCGGCAGCAGTCGGTTGCCTTCAGGCTGGCGGTCTCCCTCTTCGTCGTTCTTTCGCTGGCGACGGGGGCAACGATATTTGCCGCCTATTCCTATGGCCGCACGGCGGCCGACGAAGCCTTCGACGAGGTGCTCGCGGGCGCCGCGGGCATGATCATGGAGCGCGTATTCGTGGTCGACGGCGAGACCGTCGCCGACGTCCCGACGTCAGCCTTCGACCTGTTGTCGCTCGGTGGCAGGGAGCGGGTGTTCTACCGCATTGTCTTGCCGGGGGGCCAGACACTGACGGGTTATGACGATCTCACGCTTCCGCCGGACCGCGAGGGGCAAAGCGGCCCATTTGGCTATTCGACGAGCCTGGCGGGCGTGCCGCTGCGTGCGATGATCGTCACCAAGCCGCTTGCCGAACGTTCGGTCACCGGCAACGTCAACGTGATCGTGGCGCATACGCGCAATAGCCGGAACATCCTGGCGCGCGAAATCACAACGCGCGCAGTCGCCGTCATCGCCGCAGCCGGTCTTGCAATCTTTGTTCTTGCGATATTCGTTCTGCGCTATGCCATGCGCCCGCTCGAGCGTGTCGAGGCCGCAATTCTGACCCGCCGTTCATCCGATCTCTCGCCCTTCGCGATGGATGCACCGAGGGAGGTTTCCGCGCTTGTCGGCGCGATCAATCACTTCATGGGCAGGCTGGACCGGCGGGTCAACTCGATGCAGGCATTTGTTGCCGACGCTGCCCATCAGCTCAGGACGCCCATAACCGCGCTCCTGGCGCAGACCGATCTGGCGTTGAACGAGAGGGACACAGAAAGGCTCAAGGTGCTGCACAGGCGGATCAGGAGCCGCGCCATCGGCCTCAACCGGCTGACCAACCAGTTGCTCAGCCATGCGCTCGTGACCCACAGGGCCGACAGCGAGACATTGACCGAACTGGATCTGCGACGCGTGGCCATCGAGGCCGAGCGTGAATTCCGGCTGACGACGGAAAGGGAGACGCCGGCGGTAATGCTTGATCTTGAGGAGGAACCGGTCCTGGTGACGGGAGACTCGTTCAGCCTCAAAGAGGCGGTCAAGAACCTGTTGAACAACGCTGTCAGCCACGGCAAGCCGCCGCTTCGTCTTCATGCAGGCCACACTGGCAATGGCCTGCCGGATATTAGGGTCTTCGACTGCGGGGACGGAATGTCGGCAGAATACGAGGACACCATCGGCCGCCGTTTCCAGAGGGATGCGAGCAAGACTGAAAGTGCCGGTCTCGGATTGGCGATCGTCAAGGAGGTGGCGGACTTCCACGGGGCGAGCCTATACACGCAGCGGCAGGACGGAATGTTTTCGATCGGCTTCAGGTTTCCGAAGCCGGATGGGAAAACCGCATGAACCGGGCTTGCAGAATGCTCGCTGCAATAATCGCGGTAACGGTTGCCACCACCGCACAGGCGCAGGAAACCGTGTTTCGGGCCAAGGGAAACGGGTCCGGCAGCCTGGTGATCGCCAGTGTGACGGATCTCGTGGCAATCAGACCCTTGCTCGACGGTTTTCTTGAACGGTTCCCCGATCTGGAAGTGACATACAGGCAGATGCAGAGCCTGGAACTCTACCGGGCGGCGAAAGACGCCTGCGGAAGCGGCGAACCTTTTGCAGACATCGTGATTTCGTCCGCCATTGCCGAGCAGGTCAAGCTGGTAAATGACGGCTGTGCTGCCCAGTTGACCGTTGCACTGCCTTCCACCCACCCGCAATGGGCACAGTGGCAGAATTCGCTCGTCGGAATGACGTTCGAACCGGCGGTGATCGTCTACGACAGGGAGGCATTCCCTTCTGGCGATGTCCCCCAGAACAGGTTCGATCTCGTCGATCTGCTGCGCCAGACAGAGCGGTTCGAGGGAAAGGTCGGGACCTACGATATCGAGCGCTCGGGCGTGGGCTACATGTTCGCCTTCCAGGATGAGTACCAGGCCAGCACCTGGGGACGATTGCTCGAAGGGCTGGGCCGGAACCGGGTGAAACTGTTTCCCAGTTCTTCAGACATCATCGACAGGGTAGCCGACGGGCGGCTGGCAATTGGCTACAATGTGCTGGGGTCCTACGCAATGGCCCGTCAGGAAGCTGACCCTAGGATCGGCATCGTCTTTCCGGAGGACTACACCATCGTCTTGTCGCGGGCTGCGTTCATTCCTGAGAATGCACTAAACGCGGTGGCGGCCAACGCGCTGATAGAGTTCTCGGTTTCGCCGGAAGGCCAGAAACTGCTTGCCGGTTCGGCAAGGCTTTTCTCCCCCGGAGCGGGGCCTGGACTGCTTTCCGCCTATCTCAGGGAACGTGGAATCGCCTTCAACGCCGAAGCGCTGAGGCCGATAGCCTTTTCGCCCAGGCTTCTTGCAAGTCTCGACAGGGTCAAGCTCCGGATTTTTCTCGAGCAGTGGAACAAATCGGTAAATCCGGACGCGCAATAGAGTGGGCGGACCCGCGCCTGGAAGACGTTTCGCTGTCATGTCAAAAGCATGCAAAGATGTTTGCAATTTCTCCGGCTTTTCGTCATAAGGCGGCGCATCGGCTGCGCTTCGCGCGGCGGCTTTCATAGCGGCTTTGATTGCCGCATTTCCGAACAACCACCCGCGCTCGTAGGCGGGACTGGATAGGAGAAAAGACTTATGTCCAGCATCACTCTCACTTTCCCCGATGGCAATGCAAAGGAATTCCCCGCTGGTGTGACCGGCGCGGAGGTCGCCGAATCCATTGCCAAATCGCTCGCCAAGAAATCTGTCGCTTACGCGCTTGACGGTGAATTGCGCGATCTTGCAGACCCGATCAAGACCGACGGAAAGATCGAACTTGTCACCCGCCAGGATGACCGGGCGCTCGAACTGATCCGCCACGACGCGGCCCACGTGATGGCCGAGGCGGTACAGGAACTGTGGCCCGGAACGCAGGTCACCATCGGTCCTGTAATCGAGAACGGCTTCTATTACGATTTCGCCCGCAACGAACCCTTCACGCCCGAAGACCTGCCGGCCATCGAGAAGAAGATGAAGGAGATCGTTGCCCGCAACAAGCCGTTCACCAAGGAAGTCTGGTCGCGTCACGAGGCGAAGATGCACTTTGCCGGGAAGGGCGAGAGTTACAAGGTCGAGCTGGTCGACGCCATCCCCGATGATCAGGACATCAAGATCTACAAGCAGGGCGATTGGCTGGACCTTTGCCGTGGACCGCACATGCGCTCGACGGGCGATATCGGCACATCCTTCAAGCTGATGAACGTGGCTGGCGCCTACTGGCGCGGCGATTCCAACAACGCCATGCTGACCCGGATCTACGGCACCGCCTGGTCTGACGACAAGCAACTCAATGATTACCTTCACATGCTGGAGGAAGCGCAAAAACGCGACCATCGCAAGCTTGGCCGCGAGATGGACCTGTTCCACTTCCAGGAAGAGGGGCCGGGCGTGGTCTTCTGGCATTCCAAGGGCTGGCGCATGTTCCAGAACCTTGTCTCCTACATGCGCCGCCGCCTCGAAGGCACATATGAAGAGGTCAACGCGCCTCAGATCCTGGACAAGAGCCTCTGGGAGACTTCCGGTCACTGGGGCTGGTACCAGGAGAACATGTTTGCTGTGAAATCGGCCCATGCCTTCACCCATCCCGACGACGAGGAAGCCGATCACCGGGTCTTCGCCATCAAGCCGATGAACTGCCCGGGGCATGTCCAGATTTTCAAGCACGGCCTCAAGTCCTACCGCGACCTGCCGGTGCGTCTTGCAGAGTTCGGCAATGTTCACCGTTACGAGCCGTCCGGGGCGCTGCATGGGCTCATGCGCGTTCGTGGCTTCACCCAGGATGACGCGCACGTATTCTGCACGGAGGATCAGCTTGCCGCCGAATGCATGCGGATCAACGACCTGATCCTGTCAGTTTACAAGGACTTCGGGTTCGATGAAGTCGAGGTTCTTCTGTCCACCCGGCCGGAAAAGCGCGTTGGATCGGATGAGAACTGGGATCATGCAGAAGAAGTGATGGTCAAGGTTCTGCGGCAGATCGAGGAACAGTCCGGCGGTCTCATCAAGACCGGTATCAATCCGGGCGAGGGCGCCTTCTACGGGCCGAAGTTCGAGTACACGCTCAAGGACGCGATCGGACGCAAGTGGCAGTGCGGAACCACCCAGGTGGATTTCAACTTGCCGGAACGCTTCAATGCCTTCTACATCGATTCAGACAGCGAGAAGAAGCAGCCCGTGATGATCCACCGCGCCATTTGCGGCTCGATGGAACGCTTCCTCGGCATACTGATCGAGAACTTCGCCGGTCATTTCCCGCTTTGGATGGCGCCAATGCAGGTTGTTGTCGCGACGATCACCTCGGATGCCGACGGCTATGCTGAGCAAGTTGTGGAGAAACTGCGCGCTGCTGGGCTGAAGGCAGACGCTGATACGCGTAACGAGAAGATCAACTACAAGGTTCGCGAACATTCGCTGGCCAAGGTGCCTGTCATAATGGTGTGTGGCATGCGAGAGGCCGAGGATGGCTCGGTAAACATCCGCCGGCTAGGCTCCAAGGACCAGACATCGATGAAACTGGACGAGGCGATTTCAGCTCTTCTTGAAGAGGCCACGCCTCCGGATCTCGCTCGCCGTCAGTAATATGTTTCATGCCCGCCGGATTGTGTGTGCGGCCAATCCGGCGGGCATGAAATCCCGGCACCGCTGGCTTAAGAGGACTGCCCAGCAGTTTTGCTGCCGGATCAGATAAGCTGGAACATGTCGGTCACACGGACTTCTTGCATGCTCTTGCGCGCGAGTTGTGCTTCAAGAGCATCACGGAGCCACGCTGCTTTTTTCTGAATGCTCGGGTTCACGACACCGTCGACGAAGATCCGCAGTTGAATGTTGCAACCCTGCTGGCAACGCTTCCTGGCGATCAGTTCGGCGCTGTCGAGTACATTGCGGATCGATCCTTCGTCCCATTTGAAGGTCTGCGCAATCTCGATATTGATGTTGGGCACATTCTGCGCCGCCGCAGGCGCTGCCCATCCGAATAGTGCAATCAAGGTGACCGCCGCGATGGCCGCCGGATTTCTTCCGTGTTTCATTTTTGACCCCGTTTGCCTTTCCCACATGGCATCTGATCGTGAAACGTCGTGCGTTTACCTGAAAATGGTATGATTTCGCTGCGAACCGGTAAATCGGCACTTATTGCCTGGAGAATTCACCGATCCGGCGTTTACCGCTTGTTCAACTTGTATTCGGGACAAATCGCATTACGTCTCACAACCTCACGTTACTTTACATGCGTTAATTTCCATGAAACGTGATGAGTTGGGGCAAGCGGATTCGTTTCCGCCGGATAATTTTGGAAAAAGATGTTTTGACGGATATCGGTTACGACCAGCATCAGGATGGTTTCCTGCATGAGGCGACTGGTGACATAGCTGCCTGCGAGACGGGGTTTGAGCTGTTTCGCGTGATCAGAAAGATCGCTTCAGCCATGGGCTTCCATAGCTTCATCGTGATGCGCCTTCCTACCACCGGCGCCATGAAACTGAATGAATCCATCCTGTTATCCAACTGGAACCCCGAGCTCCTGAGAGCTTATGACCAGTTGGGGTTGCTCAACGGCAGCAAGATTATTCGCCAGTTGAAGGAATCTGTCGTCCCTTTCACCTACAATCTCGCTCACGTGAACGAAAACAGGGGCGATGGCAACGACCAGGTTGCAGTCGAGCTGTTCAAGACGTTCGATCACATGGAAGGGGCATATGTGCCCACGAATGATCGTAGCGGAAACCGCGGTGCGATTGGGTTCGCGGGTTCGAAAGACGCTATCGAGGGCGCCGACCTGGGAATGCTCAGCCTTCTCAGTACCCATATCTACGACCGTCTTCTGAACCTGAGCGAACAGCGTGAGCCCAAGGTACAATTGACCAGCCGCGAGAAAGAATGTCTTGTCTGGACCGCTGCGGGAAAGACAGGCAGTGAAACCGCAACAATTCTGGGCATTTCCGAGAAAACGGTCAACCATCACCTTGGTTCGGCTGCCGCAAAACTCGACACCGTGAACAGGGCACACACGGTTGCCGTTGCGTTGCGGATGGGCCTGCTGGAAGATTGAGGAGAGTCGCACTTGGAAAACCGGCCGCTGAACGTTGAAGTGTTTGCCAATCCCAGACCGCGTCAGTTGATCGGCTCGTTCAACCTGAACGCAGAGGATCTGCTGGAAATTCTCTCTTCCTTTGATCCGTACGGCCTATGGCGGCTGGATCTTGAATCAGGTCAGTTTTTCTGGTCCCGGGATGTTTTCAACGTCCATGGTCTGGAACCGGCGGAAGGTCCCGTGGACATGAACGAGGCCTTCAAGCTCTATCACCCCGAGGATGCCCGTACCCTCGGACGATTGATCGACGACGCCATTCGCAGCAAATCTGGCTACCGGTTCGTGTTGCGGCTTAGAATGCCGGATGGAAAGTACCGGTTGATAAAGTCCGTGGCGCGGTACCGTGAACCGGAGGATGGAACTGGCGAACTCGTAGGGGTTTTCTCACGTTTCGCACTCGACATTCGCTCGATCGCCACTGTCGAGAACTAGGGCAATTTCGATTTTGGCGGAACCGCCGAAATCGAAATGCACCAAGGAATACAGATGTTTGGCGAGAGCTGTCGTTTCCACCGGAAGGTAAGGCGAACTAGTCGAAGGCTCATTTTCCGCCCATTTCTGCTTGCGGCCATGCGTTGCGCCTTATACCGGCAATTGTGAGCCAGAGAGCTAGTGAGAGTTCGGCAGCAAGCGGAATTGCATAGGCCGGCTGGAACGACGCATAGGCCTCGGGTGCGAGGAAGCGAAGCCCGCTACCGGCCATATAGACCGCGCCAGCCGCAACAATTGCCGCTCCAATCCAGGCAGGCATCCACGCGGCGCGCCATATCAGCACGCCGGTGAACAGGCAGTTCATCGCGAAGAAGACAAGTCCCAGATCATATCCATGGCTTTGCGCGGTAAAGAGAGCAAGTGCGATATCCTCATTCGCGACGGTGCCCGAAGATGGCAGGCCGCCCGTAAGGATCATCAGGCCTATGTGCTGGTTGAGAAGGTTCATGGAGAGAACTGCTGCCTGCGTAAGCCGGAAAACCATTCCCAGCAAGGCGAGCAAATGTCCTGCAGGCCGCAGGATCTGAAACGTCAGAACTGCCAGTGCCACATCGCAGACAGCCATGGCCGCATCCGCAGCAAAGCTCAGCTTCATCAGGGAGGTGTGGGAAGAGACGTTCCGGGCAGTCGCGACCGCATCAGAGAAGTCGATCAAGTCCGTGCGGATGAACACTTCGCTCGATACCCCAAGTACTATGATGGCCAAATAAAGCAGGCCTGCTATCCGTCCCGTTTTCACTGCTTCTTCTGAAGTCATCATGGCCATGTGATACTCTGTTCTGAGATTGAGGAAACCCTCCCCAGACTAACGCGATTCAACATGGCAGCAACAGAGACACAGCATTTCATGCTGTCCAGACCAGGCGGAATCAATTGGTGCTAAGGTGTTGTTGACCTTGAGCTGTTCTGTCGGAACCGGGCCATCCCAACCCCTTTTTTTGACCTGCACCGCCCTGATGTGTTTGTCTGCGACACATGCAATGCGCCGGCAAGCAGTTGCCGGCCATCGAAAAGGGAGAAGAAAATGTTCGCGAAAATCATGTTGCCGATCGATCTGGTACACGCCGACAAGCTTGAGAAATCACTCGCTGCAGCGGCCAGCATCGCCAAGGCCAACAACTCGGCAATTCATGCGGTAGGGGTGACCGGTGTGGCGCCTGGCGCTGCCGCGCATGATCCGGAAGAATATGCGGCCAGGCTCGAAGGCTTCTGCAACAAACAGACAGAAGCGAGAGGCGTCACTTTCACACCACATTCGGTCAAGGCCGTCGATGTACAGGTGGAACTGGATTCCAAGCTACAAGACGCTGCTTCCGAAATCGGAGCGGATCTCATTGTCATGGCAACGCATGTCCCCGGTATCGCCGACCACCTGTTTGCCTCGCATGGGAGCCACGTCGCGGCCAATGCAGATATCTCGGTTCTACTGGTCAGGTAGGCAAAATTCGGTGAATTCTGGAGAAAATGGATCGCATCCTGCCTCCTTTATTGCAGATTGAACGCTCGTTCAGGGCTGTTACATTCCTGATAAGGGATTCTGGCATTGCAGATTCATTGGGGGAGGGACGACAAAGATGGAATTTCACCTTTACGACCGGCAGAGATACCTGATCTTCGCTGCCTGCATCGCGTTCACCGCGCTCTGTCTTGCCCTGCTTACCGTAAGTGCGTGGTTTCTCCTGGGAGTAGTGGTTTTCGGCGCGCTGTCTGCGGTGGGCATCTATGACATGATGCAGACGCATCATTCGATCCTGCGCAATTATCCCGTTCTCGGGCACATGCGCTTCATCTTCGAGGGAATCCGCCCGGAAATTCGCCAATACCTCATTGAAAGCGATCAGGATGAGGAGCCGTTTTCACGCGAGGAACGTTCGCTGGTCTATCAGCGCGCCAAGAACGTGGAGAGCGCAAGGCCTTTCGGCACCAAGCTGCACGTCTACAACACCGGCTATTCCTGGCTCACCCATTCGGTGAACCCTCGCAACATCGAGAACACGGATTTCCGCACCACGGTTGGAAACTCGCAATGCTCGCAGCCATACGAGATTTCGCTCTACAACATTTCCGCGATGAGCTTCGGCTCGCTTTCGGCAAATGCCATCCTTGCGTTGAGCATGGGGGCCAAGGAAGGCGGTTTTGCGCATGATACGGGAGAAGGTGGCATCTCGCGCTATCACCGGCAGGGCGGCGGCGACCTGATCTACGAAGTTGGCACAGGGTACTTTGGCTGCCGTGACGAGAAAGGCAATTTCGACCCGGGCAAGTTCGCGGAACAGGCAGCGAGCGAGCAGGTCAGGATGATCGAGGTAAAGCTGTCGCAGGGCGCAAAGCCCGGCCATGGCGGCTTGCTGCCTGCATCGAAGGTTTCGCCCGAGATCGCGGAGGCGCGAGGCATCCCGCTGGGAGTGGATTGCCATTCCCCTGCCGGTCATTCGGCCTTCACCACGCCGATCGAGTTCATGCAATTCCTGCAGCAGCTTCGCGAACTGTCGAAGGGCAAGCCCGTCGGGTTCAAGTTGTGCGTCGGTCACCGCCGCGAATTCATGTGCATGGTGAAAGCCATGCTAGAAACGGGAATAACGCCCGATTTCATCGTCGTGGACGGCAAGGAGGGCGGCACCGGCGCGGCGCCGCTGGAATTCTCCAATCATCTGGGAATGCCGCTGCAGGACGGGCTGGTCTTCGTCCACAACACATTGCGCGGTGCGGGACTGCGCGACGACGTTAAGATCGGTGCATCCGGCAAGCTGATATCGTCTTTTGACATCGCCAAGGCGATTGGCATGGGGGCGGATTGGGCAAACAGCGCCAGGGGTTTCATGTTTTCCGTCGGCTGCATTCAGGCCCAGGCCTGCCACACCAACCGCTGTCCAACTGGCGTCGCGACCCAGGACAAGACACGCCAGCGCGCCCTTGTTGTCGAGGACAAGTATCTCAGGGTTGCGAGTTTCCACCGCGAGACCATGAAGGCGCTTGGCTCCATGACGGGTGCATCGGGGCTGGACCACCCGTCGCAGTTCATGCCGCACCATTTCCAGAAGCGCGGACATGACGGACAGATGATCGGTGGCCAGCGCGTGTTTCCGTATCTGCCAGAAGGTTTCCTGCTCAGGGAAGGCGACGACTACGAACCCTACCGGTACCGCTGGAACCGCGCGAGCGCAGATCGTTTTACGTCTCCAGATCTTCCGGGAGTCTGAGCCTCTACGCTTCGCCTTCCGTCTCGATGTAGATGATGCTTCCGCAATGCTTGCAGTGGGAGGCATCGGGATCGTGGAATTTCAGCCCGCAATGCGTGCAGGTATGAGCGATCTTGTTGGGCCGGAATATCTGCTGCACCAGGCGCAGGAACAATGCCACGCCGAACACCATGATGCCCACGGTCAGCAGCCTGCCGAGATCGTCCTTGAGAATGATGTCGCCAAATCCCGTGGTCGTGAGCGTGGTCACGGTGTAATAGAGCGCATCGATCCAGTTGTTGATCTGGTCGTTTATCCTGTGTTCCAGGACCCAGACGATCGACGTGACAATGAAAACGAAGACGACCATGTTCGTCGCCGCAGTGACGACCTGCTCGTTTCTTCCGACCCATGGGAACAGGCTCCGCAAGTCTTCCATCGTTCTGAATGAGCGCATGAAACGCAGCGCCCTTAGAATGCGCAGGAATGCGAACTGGCCGAAGACGAGTGCGGCAAACAGCGAGACGATGACCAGAAGGTCGGCCAGGGTGTAGAAGTTCAGGAAAAACGCTTTCCGGTTCTCGGCAATCCAGAACCGCACGGCCAGTTCCAGTGTCATGATGCAACCGAGAATGGCATCGATGATGATGATCGTCGTATCGATTTCCAGTGTCGACGAATAGAGAAAGTAGGCAATGCTGGAAAGGTCGAAAGCCAGAAGGCCGAAACGGAAGAGGCGCGCGGTGGTGCCGTGGCCCTGAAAGAGTTCCCGAACCTTCTCCTTCATGTTGCGCTCCGCATCAATTCCCGCTTCATATCCCGTGCCGTTACAAATCTGTTACAGTGATGGGTGTAGAGGGGTGCGGATTCGCATCTTTTTTTGAGGGTTGCAAGGATGTTCGCACTCAGGCTTCGAAGGGCGTTTGACAATTCCAGCATCGAGTTTCCCGAACTTTCATATGCCAACGAAAACCAGCGCCCGTTCCAGCGCTGGCTGATACGCCAGCTCGAAACCCTTTCCGGAAGGGACTACTTCGTCGATCTCTACAAGACCTGGCGCTCCGAAGTCGTCGGAGCTTCCGAATACGTGATGACTGAGATGCTGGCGCTGGTGGACCTGCGCCTGCATGTGCGTGGTACCGCCTGGCCACCGCAGAACCTGCCTGATACCCCGGTCGTGCTGATTGCCAATCATCCCTATGGAATAGGCGATGGTATCGCCATTCTTTCGCTTGCGGAAAAACTGGGCCGCCCGTTCCGCGTCATCATCAACAATGACCTGCTGAAGGTGCCGGAGATGCGGGCCCTTTCGTTGCCGATCAGTTTCGACGAGACGCGCGAGGCGCTTCAGATGAACCTGGAAACCCGGCGTGAGGCGGTACGGCTGCTGAAGGAAGGGGTGACGATGGTTGTCTTTCCGGCCGGCGGCGTCGCCACCGCGCCGAGAGGCTTCGGCAAGGCACAGGACCTGCCCTGGAAGCAGTTCCCGGCAAAGCTGGTTCAATCAGCCGGAGCCTCGGTCATCCCTGTTTTCTTCGAGGGACAATGCAGCCGGTTGTTTCACCTGTCGTCGCTTGTCTCGATGACGCTGCGCACCTCGCTGCTGATCCGCGAATTCCGCCGCCTTTGCGGCAAGGACATCATCGCCCATGTCGGGCCGGTGATCGAGGCGCAGACACTCGCTGCCATCCGGGACCGCAAGGCGCTGACGGGCTTTCTGTACCAGGCAGTGTTCGGTCTTGAACCGGAAGAACACAGGCGCAAGCGCCGTCGTATCGCTTGATCTATCCCTCGACGAGAACTTCCACGTCGCGGTTTACGCCGGCCTGCACCGTGAAGTCCTGCGAATAGATCTTGTCATTGTTTCGAGCAATGGCGGTATAGGTTCCCTCAAGCAGAACGAAACGCGGGAACGCACTCGTCGACTCGCTGATCAGTTCTCCGGATTCGGTAATGACTGACCACTTCGTGTCGGCCAAAGCATCTCCCCCCTTGTTCCGGACGAGACGCAGCGTAACCTGTGCTGCAAGGTGGGTAAGTTCCGCGCGCGTCAGCTTTCCGGATTCGACCTTCAGGTCGGCTCGTATTTCGGCATTGTAGTTTCCGTACTGCGAAACGACATGGTAGATGCCCGCCTGGAAGGGAATGACCTGCCCCGGGAGCACCTTGCGGGCGATCAGCTTGCGCACACCGCGTTCATCCTGCTTGTCCTCGTAGACATCAAAGCGCAGTAGGTTGTTCGGTATGGGCGTATCGTCACCTGCGACGGCTGACAGCGCCAGCCCGCCCGCGTTCAGGTCGAAGACCTCGGTGGTCTCTCCCTGTCCCTCCTCGATCTTCACCTTGCGGACAGCTGCGGCATGACCGTAGGCGGCATGGACAAGGTACTCGCCCGGCCGCATTTCGAATGTGCGCTTGCCTCCAGTTGACTGGCTCAGCAGTTTGAGTTTTCCGCTTTCGTCCACACGATCCGAGAAGATGCGCCATTCGATGCCGTCGTTTACCGCCTCTCCATCCTCGGTCAGGCGCGCTTCGAAATGAACTCGCACGCTCTGTGCCTGTGCGAACGCACTGGCGGCCAGCGACAGCAGCATCAGCAAGGCAAGGAGTGCGGTGGTGGCGGCAGAGCGCCTGACAGGCAGACTGTTCATCGTGGCAATCGAAGTCCGGTTCGCATTTGCGCCGCCGTCAGATACAGCGTTTCGGCAGGGTTCACAACACTTGCACTTCGCCTCAGGACTTTGGCAACACAGTGTTCACGTTGGCGTTTGGGCGCACGCAATTGACAATCGCCACCATCCGCCCAATGTGCAGGACGTTGGAATGCTCGAAAAGATGGACGAACGCGTGACGGATATAGACAAGACAGAATACGACCAGGCGGTCATCGATTTCATGAAGGCACGGCGTTCCGTGCCTGCCAAGACCATGGGTGGCCCCGGACCGGACGATGAAACGCTTCGCGAGATCGTTGCCATTGCGGCGCGTGTGCCGGACCACGGCAAGATCGCGCCATGGCGGTTCGTGCGATATTCGCAGGAGACCTGCAACAAGCTCAACGAACGCATTGCCGCACGGGCCAGGGAGCTCAATCCCGGCATTTCCGACGCGGAAATGGAAATCGAAGAGACGCGGTTTTCCCGTTCGCCTGTCATCGTCGGCATCATCTCCGCGCCGGTTGATCACCCCAAGGTCCCGCACTGGGAGCAGGTGCTTTCGAGTGCGGCCGCCGCCATGAACATGCTGATTGCTGCCAATGCCCACGGGTTCGACGCCCAGTGGCTCTCGGAGTGGATCGCGCGTGATGAGGTGCTCGCGCCGCATTTCGGTGTCGGGGAAGGCGAAACGCTAACCGGCTTCATTCACATGGGTACGCGAACGATGCCTAAGACCGACCGCGACCGTCCCGATATTGAGCGCGTCTACGTGACCATGTGAGGGCAGGAACGGCCATGTTCTATGAAACCGCAAAACGCGATCACGGCCTGCCGCATGATCCGTTCAAGGCCATCGTTGCACCGCGGCCAATCGGCTGGATATCGACGCTGTCAGCGAGAGGGGAGCCAAATCTTGCCCCCTACAGTTTCTTCAATGCCATTTCGTCGAGCCCGGACATGGTCTGCTTTTCTTCGCAGAACGGCACCAAGGACAGTATCAGCAACATTCGCGAAACCGGTGAATTCGTATGCAATTTTGCCGGCGAGAAGCAGCTTGATGCGATGAACGCGTCATCGGCTTCCGCCCCGCATGGCGTAAACGAGTTCGAGATCGCGGGGCTTGAGCCGCTGCCGTGCAACCTCGTTTCGCCGTCGCGCGTGGGCGGCGCTCCTGCCGCACTGGAATGCCGGATGACCCGGATAGTCGATCTGTCCGCCGATGGAGGGCCGGAAGGCGCCTACCATCTCGTCATCGGGGAAGTCATCGGTATCCATATCGACGAGCAATATCTCACCGATGGCATTTTCGATCTGCAAAAGGCGCTGCCTGTCACACGGCTGGGGTATCGCGATTATTCCAGGCTGGGGGAAATGTTCGTGCTCGACCGGCCATCCTGGAAGGGATGAGCCGCGGATTCCGGTTCACCTTTCGGAGTGCAAATCCTTAACAAAATCCTGCACTTCATGGTGAACCGATCATTAATCCTTTTGTTTCACAATACTCGGGTTCCGGTTGGATAACCGTCCACGCAAGCGCGCAAGCCTGCGTTTGGATGGCCATCGAACAACCAGTGGCCTTGTCATTGGTACCGAGTTTTTGTGGAGTAGAGTTCGCATGCTTATCGAGCGTTTCGTTGGTTGGATGGAAACCGCCCCCTCCGACAAGAGAGCCCAGGCAACCAATGCACTGGCAAGGGCCTGGCTGGTCTCGCCGCTTGGGTCCGACGAACGCGAGGCAGCCGAAGCAACGCTCACATTCCTTCTCGATGATCCTGACCCGCAGGTTCGCCTTGCGATGGCAAAGGCGCTTTGCGCAGCCCATGATGCGCCCCGCCACATCATTCTCGGTCTTGCCCAGGACGCCGAGACCATCGCAATCCCCGTACTTGCTGCGTCCCCCGTATTTCTGGACGCCGAACTCGTTTCCATCGTTTCCGAGGGGAATGACGAATATCAGGTCGCCATCGCCTGCCGCCCGGCAGTAGGGCCGGACGTCTGCGCGGCGATCGCAGAACACGGATGTGAAAGCGCCTGTCTTGCGCTGATCCTCAATCCAGGTGCGCGGCCATCTGCGGAGGATTTCCTCACGGTTGCCCATCGGTTCGGCGAGGACGAGGAACTCCGCCGCGCAATGCTCGATCGCGATGACATCGGCATGCGCTCCAGGCTTCATCTCATCGAAAAGTACGCCCTTGCCCTGATCGGAGAATGCCCGCCTGATGCCGGCCCCAAACTTCGGCAGAAGCGCGAGAACGAGATGCGCGAGGTCTGCGACAAGGCCGCGATCACCTATGCGGCACAGGTTTCCCAGGCAGGCATTTTCGAGATCGTGGATGCCCTGATAGCGGAAAAGCGTCTGACGACGGCCTTGCTGCTGCGCGCCCTTTGCATGGGCAATATCTCGCTTTTCGCCACTGCCCTGTCGCGCCTGTCGGGCCAACCGTTGGCGCGCGTGGAGAGGGTGCTCATCGACAATCGCCATGCCGCCTTCGAAGCAATTTACACAAAGGCTGGTTTGCCGGCCTCGGCCCGCCCTGTATTTGCAACGGCGGTCTCCTGCTGGCGTTCGGCGCTCGACCGCCTTGGCGACACGGACCATGCACGCCTGCCTTACATGGTCACTCGCGAAATTCTGGTGGTGCATCGTCCCGGCAGCGGCAGTGTCAACGAAGATCTCTTGATGTTGCTAGGCCGCATTTGCGCCGAAACCGCGAGGGACCACGCCCGCAGCCACGTGCGCCAGCTGGCGCTGGGCTATGCGAGCAAGGAGCAGGAGAGGCTTCAGCTTGAGAACATGGTGGTGATCGATCAATCCGCGAACGGAAGTCCGCAGGATAGCGCTGAAGAGGGGGATGCCTCGCAATCCCGGGAGTCTTCGGTGGCCACTGCCAACCTCGAGGAATTGGAACCCGCCACCGCAAATGAAGTTGACGAACCGGTCCATGTGGACCTGGAGGCGGAAGCGGAGATTGACGCTGCGCATGAAGCAAACCTGCCGGAACCGGTGCTGGCGGACGAGGCAAGGGTAGGGGCTGTTGCCCTTGACCAGGAGTTGAGCGACGAGGACTTCGCGATTTTTGCAGCGGCGTTCGAAAAGGAAATCGCCTTGATGACGGAGGAGGACGCTCAAAGCCTCGACGTTGCTGAGGTCAAGGCCGGGCTCGAAGTTGCAAACCATGATGTTGCGCCTGACGAGATCGAGATACCGCCAGTGGTCGTTGATCTGCCGCGGTCATTCGACTTCCATCCCGAGGAACGCGCCGCCTGAACAGGTCCGCTCAACTGGGCGTGTCAGTACTGAAACTGCTCGGCCAGAATGCGCTCGTCCCAGGAATGCTCGGGGTCGAAGAGGATGTAGCCCTTGGACTCCTGGTCCACGCTCACCTTGACCTTTTTCACGCTCTTTACTTCGTAGTGATCTGCAACGGCGTTGACGGGCCGTTTTGCCGGATCGCGAATATCAATCTCCACCACCGCGGAATCCGGGATCAATGCTCCCCGCCAGCGGCGTGGCCGGAACGGGCTGATTGGAGTGAGCGCCAGAAGTGGCGCATCCAGCGGCAGGATGGGTCCGTGTGCGGATAGATTGTAGGCGGTCGAACCTGCCGGCGTGGCGACCAGAATTCCGTCTCCGACAAGTGAATCCAGCCGCACCTTGCCGTCAATGGTGATGCGCAGGCTTGCTGCCTGGAACGACTGGCGCAACAGCGAGACTTCGTTGATCGCCGGACGCACGAATATCTCGCCATTGATGTCGGTTGCCTCCATCATCAGGGGGCGAATTGTGTTGCGGATCGCCTTCTCCAGCCGCCGTTTCAGCCCTCTCTCCGAATACTCGTTCATGAGGAAGCCGACGGTGCCCTTGTTCATGCCGTAGACGGGCTTTCCCGAGTTCATGAACTTGTGCTGGGTCGCCAGCATGAACCCGTCGCCGCCGAGCGCGACGATGGTGTCCGCCTTTGACGGGATCACATGGCTGTACTTTTCCTGCAGGCGCTGGAGCGCTGTCTGCGCGTCCGGTGCATTGCTGGCAACAAAGGCGATATCCAAAGCTTTCCCCCGGATGCCTGAAATCGGTTGCGGCCCATTCCCGGCAAGATTGAACTGGCTGAACAGTGCCGGAAAACCGGCGCGGGACAAAGCGTTATCACCCTTTTGAACCTTGTGCAAAGTTCACGGGCGGGGCATCCCTTCATGCTTTGTTAAGCCTGTATTCCCATACTCATGTGAAGCGCACGGCACGCGCAGAACAGCAATAGTGGGACGAGTATCATGGCCAGCAAAGTGTATCGGGGAGCCGCAAAATCCACCGCAGCGCCGGTGAAGAGCGAAATCGAATATCCGCCTTCTGAAGCGGCGCTTGCGCGTGCGGCAATGATCTCGCGAATGATGGCGCTGAAATCATCCTCCGATGCCCTGATGTCGGTGATTTCCGAGCGCCTGAGCGCGGAATTGAACAAGGACCTCGAGGGTATGAAGAAACTGACCGATGAGCAGGACCGCCTGCTTGCCAATCTTCATGCCATCGCCGGTCGCAATGGCTGACCGCGCCACAAGGCCGCGGAACATCTAGTTGACCGCTCAGGCGGCGTGCCGTCATCTCGAGGTGAAGGTGCCGGCTGGACGAATTTGAATAGCCCCTGAACCAGGCTGGGGAACCGCTTTGCCGGATACATCCGGCAAGCGGTTTTTCATGTGAGAGGCCCGGTTTCTATTCGCCTGTCGCCACGCCTTCGCGCCTCGGATCTGCGGCGCCAGTCAGGCCGTCTTCGCCGATCTCGATGACATGCAGGCCGGAATTCAGGTCGCGCGCCTCGACCTTGTAGCCGAGTTCTGTCAGGGCGGGAGCAAGCGCCTCCGCAGCCGTTCCTGCCTCCACGTCATAGGTGCCGAACCGGTTTACCAGATGCGGCAGGTTGACTGCCGCCTGTACATCCATTTCCCAGTCTATGATGGCCACAAGCGTCTTCAGTACATAACCGATTATGCGACTGCCCCCGGGAGACCCGACGGCCAGCCAGGGCTTGCCGTCGCGATAGACGATGGTGGGTGCCATCGAGGAGCGGGGCCGTTTTCCCGGCTCAACCCGATTCGCAACCGGATCGGCTGCTTCGCCAGGGTCGAAGGCGAAATCGGTCAGTTCATTGTTGAGCAGGAACCCGCGTACCATCAGCCGCGAGCCAAAGCCGTTCTCGATGGTCGAAGTCATGGAGGCAACATTGCCTTGCGCGTCGACGATTGAGAGATGTGTCGTGCTCGGCAGTTCAATCGAGTTGTCGTCACGCCGAAGCAGTGCGTGATCGGTTGGCGGCTCGCCAGCCTTGACTTCATCCTTTGTCAGCGCCTTGCCGGGATTGGCCGCGGAACTGCCGATCAACCGGGAGCGCTCCAGCAAGTAGTCCGTATTCAGGAGGCCTTTCGGCATCTTCACGAAATCACTGTCCGCCATGTAGCGGCCGCGGTCCGCAAAGGCGAGGCGCGAAGCATCGCCGATGAGACGCCAGCTTTGAGGATTGGCTGGGCCAAGTCCCGTCATGTCATAGGGTTCGAGCATCTTGAGAATTTGTCCAACCGTGAGGCCGCCCGACGAAGGTGGGCCCATGCCGCACACATCGAACCCGCGATAGGTGACGCAGACAGGCGGACGCTCCTTTACCGCATAGGCGGCAAGGTCTTCGAGAGAAAGAACCCCGGGATTGCCCTCGGCTTCGCGGACCGTCTTCACGATATCCCGGGCGATCTCGCCACTGTAGAACGCCTCGGCGCCGCCGTCGCGGATGGCTCTCAGAGATGCGGCGTATTCCGGGTTGCGCAGAAGTGTGCCTGCGAACAGCGGCACGGCCTCTTCGGAGAGGAAGTAGTTGCGGGTGGCTTCGTAGCGGAACAGGCTTTCCGCCGATCCGGTGATCAGTTCGTTCAGCCTTGGCGAGACCTTGAAACCTTCTTCCGCCAGGCGGATTGCCGGTTCAAACAGGTCCTTCCACGCAAGCTTTCCGAAACGCTTGTGGGCTTCGGCCATGAGTGCGACCGTTCCCGGCGTGCCGACGGAGCGGCCGCCAATCACCGCGTCGAAGAACCTGAGCGGCTGGCCTGCATCATCGAGGAAGAGTTCAGGCGTAGCCTCGAGCGGCGCCGTTTCGCGCCCATCCAGCGTCACCAGCTTGTTGGTTTCCGCGTCGTGGTATAGCAGAAAGGCACCACCGCCCAACCCGGATGATTGCGGCTCGACCAGTCCAAGCACCCATTGGGCTGCAATCAGCGCGTCGGCAGCGCTGCCGCCCTTGGCGAGCATTTCTTGCCCTGCCTGGGCAGCAAGCGGGTTTGCGGCAGCGATCATGTAGTTGTTCGCATGTGCCAGCGTTGCGGACTGGCGCTCGTTGCCGAATTCCGGCGCAACACTGTCTGCCGCCTGTTGCGCGACGGCTGGATACCCTGCAACAACCACCAGAAGGCAGGTGAGCAGACAATTCCTGATTGACGATATGATTGCCGGCACCTGCGTTCCTCCTGCCAAAAATTGAAAGGCAAACCCGTTTCTGCTGCCAATTGCGGGATCGTGTACGCTTTGCAGAAATATTGCAAACCTCAGTGAATGCCGGCGGCGGATAAATTGCGTGTTCTTCTCCGCGCGAGATTGTCTAGCGGGGTTCATGCGGCTAACACTCTCTCCTGAGCTATCCGGAAACTCTTGCGGTTGGAATACGATGAAAATTGCAGTTGTTGGCGGCGGCCAGGCCGCAATCGCCTTTGCAGCGAAGATGCGCGAACTCGATTCGAATGCACAGATCACGATCGTTTCAGGCGAGCAAAGTCTGCCCTATCAGCGCCCGCCGCTTTCCAAGGCATACATGATAGGTGACATGGAGCGCGAGCGCCTGCTTCTGCGTCCGGCAGACTGGTACGAGGAGAACAGGGTCGATTGCCTGCTCGGCACAACTGTCGAGAAGATTGACGGTCTCAACAACTGCCTGTCTCTTTCTGGCGGCGGAAAGCTTGAATACGACAAGCTGCTCATCGCTACCGGGTCCCGCCCGCGCGAACTGCCGGAAATCATTGGCGGCAAGCTCAAGGGTGTCTACACGCTGCGCGACATGAAGAACGCCGACGCCTTACGCAGTGAGATGACGCCCGGCCGCTCGGCACTGATAATCGGCGGCGGCTACATCGGCCTGGAAGCGGCAGCCGTATTCTCGAAAAACGGGCTGAAAGTGCGCGTCGTCGAAATGGCCGACCGCATACTCAAGCGCGTTGCATCCGTCGAGACGGCGGACTTTGTGAGGGCAGTGCATCGCAGCCACGGCGTGGAGATTTCCGAAGGGCTTGGTCTGGATCGACTGGAAGGCGAGGGCGGCCGCGTCACGAAGGCGCTCTTTGCCGATGGTTCGGCGATGTCTTGCGACTTCGTGGTTGCGGGGATCGGTGCAGTCCCCAATGATGAGCTGGCAAAGGATGCGGGGCTTCAGTGTTCGAACGGCATAGAGGTGGACGGGCACACCCGTACATCGCACTATGATGTCCACGCGGCTGGGGATGTCGCGCAGTTTGAGTTTCGCGGCAGCAACATTCGGCTCGAGTCGGTTCAAAATGCCATCGATCAGGCCGAACACGCTGCAAAGGTCATCGCCGGCAGTGAAGAGCGATATGTCCCCCAGCCTTGGTTCTGGTCCGATCAGTATGACATGAAACTCCAGATCGCAGGCCTCAACATGGGCTATGACGAAACGGTCATTCGCCCGGGCAGCCACGAAAACGGACAGTCGATCTGGTATTTCTCGGGCGGCAGGTTCATCGCGGTTGATGCCATCAATGACTCCAAGGCCTACATGTTCGGCAAGAAATTCCTCGAGATGGGCAAGGATATCACGCCTGCTCAGGCCAAGGACCCTGACTTCGATCTAAAGGTGTTCATGCGCAGTTGAGGCAGGAGCCTTCCCAGGCTCGCGGTTTAGGCTGCCGGTCAGTATTCCCGTTCGTAGAAAATCCCGGCCTTGTTCTTGCCCGACTCGGTGGCTTCGCCGCGCACCTTCACTCCCTTGCCGATATTCAGATCGATGCGCACCTTTCCCGTGCCCGCTGATTGGCCGCGTTCCACGCCGATATAGGTCCGGTCGTTGATGTAGCGGCCTGCACCCACAGTGGTCTCGCCGGTCTCTGAATCCGTGCGTATGTCGAGATCGTCCACCTGCAGGGCATGCTGGAATTTGTCGAGCAGCGAGGAATTGCCGCCCTTTCCGGCAAGCGTTGCCGCAGCCTGCGCCAGCTGTGCGATCTGCAAGGGCGAGAGGTTCGACATGTTCTTGTTGAAGATCAACTTGGCCAGAACCTCATCTTCCGAAAGTGCGGGCACGGACGAGAAGGAGAATTGCGGTGACGTCGCAAGCCCGCTGACCGTGATCGTGATTGTCGTGCCGTCCGAGGAAGTCTGTGCGGCCATGTTCAACCTGGGTACGAGCGATCCCGAGAACGACACCGTGCCGGAAGTGAAATCGAGCCGCTTTCCAAGGATGGAAAGCCTGCCGCGCCGCATTTCGAAACCGCCAACGGCAGACGGGTTCGCGACCGGACCCTGCAGGCGCATGTTACCGCCGAGTTCCGCATCAATTCCGCGCCCGCGCACGAATATCTGGTTGGGAGCATTGAGCGCCAGTGCGAGCCTCAACCCGCCCTTGTTGTTTCCCGAAGGTTCGTCCGCACGCAGATTGTCGGCCTGTTGTTCCACCTGGCTGCTGGCATTTACATGCTGGACGTCCAGACGCGAGATACTGTCGGGAAGCCTGTCCGGAACCGTGATCACGGCCTTTTGCATGTTTATCGTGCCGCCTACAACCGGATCGGCAATCAGGGGGCCTGTAAGTGTGATATTGGCATTGAAACGCGCATCGACTGTGTTGCGGTCCGTGTACCTTCCGTCGCGCACTTTCAGGGAAAGATCGGCGGGAAAACCGCCCGACATGCCGACATTTCCACCAGCCTGAAGCGTTCCGCCGGTCGAGAGGTTGCCGGTGAGCTTCTCGATGATTGCCTGCTTGCCGTCGAAACGCGCGGCGAGAGCCAGATCCTTGATGGCAATTCCCGATTCAGCGTGGATGAAGCGCCCGCCGGATGACGAAATCGAGCCGTTGATCACTGGCGCAGACGGAGTGCCGGACACGGTGATATCGGCATTGGCCGTGCCTTCCAAAGCAAGTCCCTGGCGCGCCAGCCGGGCTGCGAGAACGGAATAGGGGAGTGCACCGCGAACACGAAAATCCAGGCTCTGGCGGCTGCCCAGTCCCACGCTTCCCGATCCCGAGAAGTCCAACCCGCCCCCGCCAGCAGCACGCATCGTCAGATTGACTGTCTGCGATTTGAATGTTCCCTCGGAACTCAGGCTGAAAGCCCCCAGACCCTCGGAGCGGGAAGCCGCGAGGCTCGCTCCATCCATTTTCATTGCGAAGCGCACCTGCGGATCGGAGGCCGGACCTGAAACATCGATCTTGCCGGAAACCCGTCCCTGCGCGCCGAGATCGCCGGCGAAACGGTTGGCGATGGCGGCATCGATACTGGAGAGCTGAACGGTAGCGTTGATTGTGTTGCCGATGCTTCCATTTATTGCGGCCGTGCCGCCACCTACGGAAAGCGTGGCGCCGTCGACTTTTGCCTCTCCGTCGCGTACCTGGACAGTGGTCGGAGAGGCAAGTGCCGCCGCAATGCCGCGATAGCTTGCAGAGACCTTGGCAAGTTCGATGGAGGTCGTGCCGTTGGCGGATTTCACCCGGCCGCTGGCGGCTACCGGTGAGCCATCGCTGCGGCCGTTCACATCGAAGCTCGTCCATTCGCCATCCAGCGCGAACTTCGCCCGAAGCGAATCGATCGACGTGGCTCCCTGCCGGACACCGTCTAGCTTGATCGTACCCTCCACACCGGGAGATGCCAGATAATCGCGGATGGAGATATCCGCTGCAATGCCTTCGGCTGCAAGGTCCGCGCGCGAAATCCTGTTGCTCGAAAGATTGACGCTGATGAGGGGGGCCTCATTGCTGCCGGAAAAGAGAATGTTTCCCGAAATTCCGCCTTGGACATCCTGACCGCCAAGTGCTGCGAGCGGTGCAATTTCGGGAAGCTGCACCGAGAGTTCGCCTTGCGCCAGCCCGCTTTCCTGCAAGACGATGTTTCCCGATATCCGGTTGTTGCCGTTGACCAGCTTCAGGTCTTCGAGAACGCGGCCTTCTTTCTTGGCAATAAACCTGGCCGAACCGGTAAGCGGCAAGTCATCTATCGCGCCCGAGAGCTCGAAATCGAGATCTGGCTTTGCCATGTCGGCAACGCCCGAAACCGTGGCCTTGAGATCGCGGACTTCATGTCCGTTTGCGTCAATCCGGTCAGCCGTGATGTTCACAGAGGTGTTGGGAGCTGTGACAGGGCCGGACAGCGTTGCGTCAATCTTCAGCGCACCGTCGAAGTCCTGCGTCAGGTCTTTCAGCGAGTTGAATGCCGCGTTCAGGCTGGCATCAATCTCACCATCTGCAATCTCAGCCCGGCCTGATGCCTTGTCGGCGCCTTTCGTGACTGTCGCATCGGAAACCCGAAAGCCGCCGCCCGGCATTGCCTCGAATTTGGCAGAAGCTGCGAGGTCTTCGCCGGGTACGCGGTTTATCGTGGCAGGAAGAAATCTGCTTCCGATTGCAAGTCCAAGATTGCCGTTTGCGCTTCCCCCCTCCAGGTCGGCTACAGCGTCTCCGGTAAACTTGAGTGCTTCATTGGTTATGGAGAGACTTTCCACGACGGCCTGCCCGCCATCGATCTTGCCCGATGCCTCGCCATAGGTGCGCGCCGGAAACATGCGCTGCAGGTCCGGATTTTCGAACTGCGCCCTGTCTGCCTCGAAGCGAACGCTGAATTCGCCAATTCTTTGAGAGAGGTCCATGGCCGGGCTGGAGGCCACCGCGCGAATGCCCGAAAGCATTGCTTCGCTGGTCCCGGCCTTGGGCACTTCGGCAGACAGAGCTATTTCGGCCTTGCCGGACGGGCCTTTCACGGAAAATGCAACACTTTTCACTGACAGTGCAGCCAATCCTTCATTGACGGCACCTCGAATGTCGACGCCGTCATTCTTGGCCACAAGCCCCCCTGAAAGATCGCTCGTCCCCTGCGTGTCCAGTCGTCCGCGAATAACGGCATAGAAATTCCGCGCGTCGATCCTGGCGGTCTTCACGTCAAGCTGCCCCTCGGTGCTGCCCACCATGTCGACATCCAGGGTCAGTCTGCCGGCCAGTAGTTCGCGAAACTTTTCCGGGACAATGAGGGAAGGGGTACCGTTCCCGCTCGCGGAGACGTTGAATTTCTCGCCCCTCAGTCCGCCTGTCCCGGATATGTCGATGGCGTTCTCGCCGCCCGCGTTTCCGCGCAGCGAGAAACGTGCAGCATCAAGCGAACCTTCAACCTTTGCGGTGATATTCACCGCAGGCTTGCCCGGCAGATCGAATGCGGTTGCCAGCAGGCCACCGGGCGGCTCTTCCAGTACGGCATCCAGACGGGCGGCATTGGTTTCGGCGTCGAACTCGAAATCGCCGGCGATATTGCTCTGTCGCCCTTCGGGCATGATCTTGAAACCACCCGAAACAGCGGCAATGTCGCGCCGCGCCGACAGGTGTGCCTGCACGCGAAGATCCTGTGCTGTTCCAACGAGTTTTTCGCCGAGGTGAACCTGCGGCAAGTCGATCTCGCGCAAGTCGAGCTGGATCGGCAGGCCGGCGGATCCTTCGGAATCTTCTCCGCTGGCCACGGGTGTTCTCAATATCTCCACACGTCCCGCAGAAATGCGCGAGGCCTCGAAGGTCAGCGAGAAAAGGGCAGTTCGCCTCCAGTCGATCTCTGCATCCGATATGCTGGCATAGACACCTTCGCTGTCGGAAAGGGCTATCCGGTCGACCCGGGTCGTTCCGGCCAAAACTCCGGAGATTCCCGAAATCTCGACACCGCCGGATGAATTGGTCGCTGGAGTGGAAACCGTGCGTGCCAGCAAGGCGCGTCCCGGCGGCGTTCCGGTAACGGCAAGAACGGCCGCAATCACCAGAAGCAGCACAAGTGCAAATCCTGCCAGTATTCGAAGAGGCAGTGACTTGCGCTTTTTGACGAGAGTTGCGGTTTGGTTCATAGGCTCCATGTAAGGGAAGTCGCCGCGCCCGCAAGGCGCGCCCGAACAAATATGCGTTAACGGTCAGACAGAATCAAAAGGCCTGTCCGATACCAGCATATATTGCCCAACTGTCCTCACCCTTGCGGCGATTTATGGGCACGCCGACATCAAGACGCAGCGGACCGAACGGCGTCACGTAGCGGATGCCGACACCGGCCCCCATGCGCAGGTCCGTGAAATCCGGCGTTGAGGAGGTGCCAACATTGCCGAAATCGACAAACGGCACGATGCCGAACTTGTCGGCAACTTTTATGCGCGCTTCAAGCGATGCTTCGACAACGGAAAGCCCCCCGGTGGGTTTTCCCGCCGCATTTTTGGGCCCGACTGCCTGATAGGCGAATCCACGGATCGAGCCGCCGCCGCCCGCGTAGAACCGGCGGTCCGCCGGAATGGCGCTCCGGTCCGCCCCCATGATCGACCCCACAGAGGCGCGGGCCGCAAGGGTGACATTGTCCGCTGCATCCGGCGTATAATAGGCCGAAGCCGTCACACGCACCTTGACGAAACTGGCGCTTCCCGCAAGGTCCGTGGCTGGTTCCAGCAGTGCCGAGAAACGGTATCCCTCGCTTGGGTCAAGCTTGTTGTCGCTTGCATCGTAGGAATATTCGAGCGGAATCGAGGCGATCAGGTGTTCGCTCTCCTTTGCGGGTTCGGTGATGCGCGACCAGTCCATGTCCAGCGCGGCAGTAAGCGTCTGGCGCTTGTCGATTTCCCGGCGGACGCCGAAACCGCCGCGCAGCGAGCGCCGCTTGTACGCGTCCGTAAACTCCTGAACGCCGCGAAGATTTGCCGTGAACGTGTTCTTGATGCCGTAGAACGCCGGCTTCTCGAACAGGATGGCCGTCGAGTAGTTCAGGTTTTCGAAACTGTCGGCTTCGCCAATCCGCGAAACCGAGCCTTCAACGCGCAGTTTCTCGGCGCGCCCAAAAAGATTCCTGTGACCCCAGTACCCTTCGATCCCAGCGCCATCCGCATTTGAGTATGTTGCACCAACCCCGAAATACCGCTGCTTGCGCTCCTGGACCTCGACTTCGATTGGCACGCGGCCGCTTTCGTCCAGCGTGTCGCCTTCGCGCACGGCAACACTGTCGAATACCTCGAGATCGCGCAGGCGCTTCTCGGCCTCCGCAAGAGCCTCGGGGGAGTAGGGGCGTCCCGGTTCGATTCCTGCCTGTTCGCGAATGAATTCCGGATCGACGTCCTGCGCACCTGAAACTGTGGTCAGGCCCATGTCTGCCATAGGTCCTGCGTGGACAACGAGAGTAACATCCAACTGCTTGCTGTTATGGTCGGCCTCGACAATGGAATCGGCCATCTCGGCATAGGGATACCCCTCCGCCTTCATCTGCGAGACGAGCCTGTCCTGTTCGGCCAGTATGGCGGTCGAGAATGCTGGTTGTCCGGAAACGATCTCCTGTGCCTGCTGTGGCGGCATGCTGCCGTCATCGCTTCGCACTTCAACGCGGCCGAAACGGAAGACCTCACCACCCTCGATGCGTATTGAAACCTGGGGCTTGCCGGTAAAGGTCGTGGTCGGCTCAATGGATTCGAGCGGCGTCCCGTTGATCCGGATCTCGACAAGTCCGCCATATCTGGCTTGCTCGTAGAGCTTTCCGACAAGGTTGTCGCGATCCGATGTCGCCTTCGTGATGAGGCCAAGAGACCCGGAGACGGGCTTTTCGGAATCCGCGAGCAAGGCAGATGCATCGCGAAGGGCAGCTTCGTCGTCTTCGCTCAAACCTGTGCCGCTGAAGCTCGCCGTATAGAATAGCGGATCGGCAATGTCGGCTGTTTCTACCTCGTCCGATTTGCCGAACAGATCAAAGGCAGAAACCGGGGCGGGCGCCGACAGCGAAAGTGCCACTGCGATTGCCGTACTCTTCGACAGGATCCGCAGTGCCCGGCGCACGCGGGAAAACCCCGCAGCCTCGTTTGGAGGCGGCTGGGCAGGGCAAACTTTTCCCGTCATATCCTTGGCGGACATCCCCTGTTCCCGTCGCGTTCATTTGCGGCTCATCATTTGTGAACCGTAATTCAATCTAGTGCATGCCGCTTCAACGGTCCATTAACTCGACGGTTACCTAACGGTTTTGGCACCACAACTCCAGTGAACACGGTTAACGAAGTGTTTCAATCACGCTGTCGGCGGACGCTCAGATGTGTCTGGCGAAGAGATTGCTGCACATCGTTCTCAACCAGCGGTTTGCCGGATCGTCATGGTAACGTGCATGCCAGTGCTGTCTGACAGTGAATTCGTCGATCGCAAACGGGCAGGCATGGACCGCGAGACCGGCGCTTCTTGCAAGCGACTCGCCAATGTTCCGCGGCAGGGTGGAAATGAGGTCGGAGCCTGTCAGCGTTGCCGCTATTCCAAGAAACCCCGGCAGCTTCAATCTCACGTCGCGGCTTACCTTCTGGCGCTCTATGGCGTCTTCAAGCAATGCCTGACCGGTTCCGCCGATGATGGCAACATGTTCGCCGCGTTCATAGGCGTCGCGGGTCATCCCATCCTTCATCTGGGGGTGGCCATTGCGAGTCAGGCATATCCAGTCCTGCAGGTAGAGAGCTTGCTGGTAGAAGCCGGTTTCAAGGCCGTGGACAAATCCGATCGCGATATCGGCATCGCCCGATTGCAGGCGCCGTGCGAGGGTGGAATCGATGCTGGTTGCCTCCAGTCGAACCGCCGGAGCGGTCATCCGCACATGGGCATAGAGCTGAGGCATCAGCGCAATGTGGCTCGCGTCGGTCATGGCGATCCTGAAGGTACGGTCTTCGGTCGTCGGATCGAAAACACTGTTCCAACTGGACAGACGGTCAGCCCCCTGCAGCAATTCGCGCACCGGCCAGATCAACTGGTCTGCAAGCGGTGTCGGCGCGAACCCGTTTGCCGTGCGCACGAAAAGATCGTCGCCGAAGTGCTTCCGCAAACCGGAGAGACCGATCGACACGGTGGGCTGGCTCAATTCGAGCGTTGCTGCTGCCCGCGTGACCGAGCCTGTCGAATAAACGGCTTCGAACAGCCTGAGCAGGCGGATTTCCAGTTCTTTCGGATTGCTATGCGTCATTGCAAATTTCAATACCGACTATTGAGTTCATTGCATAGACAAATTCATGGGCCATTCCTAGGCTTGGGAGCCTTTCCAGTGAACTGATGCCGGAAAAGGCGCGGGAGGACATGACTTGAAAATCTGCATACTTGGCGCGGGCTCGCTGGGTTCCGCGATTGGCGGTCATCTTGCGCGAGCCGGCAACAATGTCGTGCTCATCAACCGGAACGCCGATTTCTGCGAGGCGGTCAACGCCGGCGGTCTGACCCTGGTCATTGACGGCAAGGAGGTGCCGGTCAGGTTGAAGGCAAGCCAGACAGCCGATGGCCTCGAACCGGTCGATCTTGTCATCGTGCTCGTGAAATCGAAGGATACGGCAAGCGCAATGCGGTCCGCGACCCATCTTGTCGGACCTGAAACGGTTGTCATGTCATTGCAGAACGGATTGGGCCAGGAGGAAATACTGGCGGAGATCGCCGGTCGCGAACATGTCCTGGCCGGGAAGACCTATGTGGGCGGATTGATGCTCTCGCCCGGCAAGGTGGTGGCGGGGGCCGCGGGCAAGGAAACACTTGTCGGGGAAGTTGACGGACCGGTCACGCCCAGGGTGCAACGGATCGTAGACGCATTCAACGAGGCCGGGTTGCCCGCAGTGGCGCGCGACGACATGATGGCCGTGATCTGGGACAAGCTGTTCGTGAACGTCGCGACTGGTGCACTGGCCGCGGTGACGGGCCTCGACTATGGCAATCTCTACGACATCGATGAAATCCGCGAAACAGGCATCGCCGCAGTTCGAGAAGCCATGCAGATCGCAGAAGCGCTCGGAATTCCGATAACCACAACGGATCCTGCGCAGGCGTGGCAGAAGGCTTCAGCCGGATTGCCCTTCGGCTTCAAGACATCGATGCTGCAGAGCCTGGAAAAGGGATCGGTCACGGAAGTCGATTTCATCAATGGCTCCGTGGTTCGCGCTGGTGAGGCCGCAGGCATCGCGACGCCCGTGAACCGCACGCTTGTCGCCATGGTCAAGGGGGTGGAACGCGCCCTCGATCCCAAACGCGCTACGGCAAGTGAGGCGCCGCATCCAGTTGGCGCCACGCGCTCATATGTCGAGCACGTGGCGGTGAATGTGAGCGATATCGGCTGGCATCTGCGTTTCTTCCGGGAGGTACTCGGGATGACGCTGACAATGACCGAAGGCGATGAAGGCAACCCCGCGCAGGCATGGACGCTTGGGGGAATGCAGCTGGTTTCACGGCCGGAGCACGAGGCGGCAGCAGGCACGCTCAATCACATCGGTGTAGCGGTCTGCGATACCGCGGCTGCAATTGCAGCTGCGCGGCAGATGGGTGTGAAAAGCGATCCGCGCGGCGAACAGTGGCTCGCCCTGCCGGACGGGATCGTTGTCGAATTGTTGGAAGCAAGTCCAAGTAGGGTCGAAGGCGCGCTGAAGCTCGACCCCCGGGCGAAATGAACAGGCAAGTGGAGGAGATATGCAGGATGCAAGTGCGTGAATGTTACTACGATGACGTTGCCGTGGGCGATGAGGGCACCACACCTGAGGTGACCGTTACCAAGGAAATGATCCTCGCTTATGCTGACGTTTCCGGAGACCATACGCCGGTCCATGTGGACGAGGAATATGCGAGGAATTCCCATTTCGGTGGCATCGTTGCCCACGGCCTTCTGGGCCTTGCGCTGGCGGACGGTCTCAAATGTCAGGGAACGTTGCGCTTTCCGCCCGGTGCCTCGCTTGGCTGGAATTGGGATTTCGCCAGGCCGATCCATGTGGGAGACCGGCTGCACTGCAAGTACCGAGTCGGCTCCATGCGTCTGGTGAAAAAGCCTGGCTGGGGAATTGTGGTCCTGCCGTCGGAACTGATCAACCAGAACGGCGAGGTCGTGCAGAAGGGCGAACACAAGCTGATGATCCTGCGCCGCCCGGAATTTCAGGAGAATGGCGCAAATGTCTGAACATGCCTCCAAGGGACGGCTGCCGCTTTCGGGCATCCGGGTCATCGATTACTCGCATTTTCTCGCCGGTCCGCACATGGCGCGCTCCCTTGCTGCTATGGGAGCAGATGTCATCAAGGTAGAACGGCCCGCACTCGGCGATGCAGGCAGGCGCCACGCCCATTTCAAGGATGGCATCTCCGGCTATTTCTTGCAGCAGAACATGGGCAAGCGCGGCATCTGCATCAACATCAAAGACCCGCGCGGGCTGGAGATGATGCACCGGCTGGTGAAGTCCGCTGACGTGTTTCTCGAGAACTACCGCCCCGGTGCGTTGAAGAAACTCGGGCTCGGCTACGAGGATCTGTCGCGCCTCAATGAAGGCCTCGTTTATTGTTCGGTTTCGGCCTATGGCCACACGGGACCGGACAGTTCCCGGCCGGGCTTCGGCCTGATTGCCGAAGCCAAATCCGGCGCAATGGCCCAGGTTGGTTTTCCCGGTGAAGCGCCGCCGCTGCTACGCATGCCGCTTGCCGACATGTATACCGGCACCCACGGCGTCGCGGCGATCTGTGCCGCGCTGCTTGGCCGCGTGACAACAGGCAGGGGGCAGCACATCGATCTCGCACTGTATGACTGTGTAGTCTCCATGCATGACTATGCGGTGCAACAGTACTACCTCTCCGGCGGCAAGGTCATGCCGAAACCGACCGGAAACGACCAGCCGGAATCCACGGTCTATGGCGTGTTTGGCACTGCAGATGGCCGTTATGTCGTGGTCGCCGCACAGGTCGATGAGGCCTGGCTGAGGCTCGCAAGGCTCATGGGTGGCGAAGAACTTGCCGCGGACACGCGGTTTCACGACCAGGAAAGCCGCAATGCCAACCGCGAAGCGGCCCTTGCCTTTGTGCGCGAATGGACGTCGGCGCGCACGGCAAGTCAGTGCATGGCGGAATTGGACGGGGCAGGGATTCCCGGAGCGCTGGTTCAGAACATCGAGGAAGTGATCAACGACCCGCAGATCATCGCTCGCAACATGATCGTCGAGCAGGAACATCCGCTCCTCGGTACGGTGAAGCTGCCGAACCTTCCATACAGGTTTTCGGACTGCGACACGACGCCGTCGATGCCGGCCCCGCTTCTGGGCCAGCACAATCGCGAAGTCGCGCGGGAGCTGGGCTTCGATCCCGAGGAGATCGAAAGAATGAATGCAGAAGGCGTTCTCCACGAGGAGGCAGCTCTCGAACGGGTGCGCAAGGCTTCCTGACAAGGCGCATTGATCTGCAAAGACTGGAGGTTGACCGATGGGTGAAATCGAGATTGCCAGAAACGGACAGACACTGGAGATCGTCATTGATCGCCCCACTGTTCGAAATGCACTTGATTCCGCGTGCCATTTCCGGCTGGCGGAGATCTTCGATGAATTCGACCGGGACGAAAGCCTGCGCGTCGCCATCATCACCGGGGCCGGCGAAAAGGCGTTCTGCGTCGGCTCGGATCTCAAGGCCCGCATGGAGCCGGGCGGGCAGGACTACCCTCCCACCGGATTTGCCGGACTGTGCGAACGGTTCGATCTCTACAAGCCGGTGATCGCGGCAGTAAATGGCGACTGCATTGGCGGTGGTCTGGAAGTCGTGCTCGCCTGCGATCTGGCAGTGGCCTCGGCTCAGGCAAGGTTCGGCTTTCCCGAGCCGCGCGTTGGGTTGCTTGCCGCCGGCGGCCTGCACCGTCTTTCAAGGCAACTGCCTGCAAAACATGCAATGGATATCGTTCTGAGGGCAAAATTGTTCCAGGCGCGCGAGGCGCTCGATTACGCCCTGATCAACCGTGTGGTGGACAGTCCTGACGATGCGTTGACCGCTGCGCGTGAAATGGCAGCCGACATCATCGAATGCGCGCCGCTTGCAATCCTGGCCACGAAGGAGATGATTTCAAGGGGATTGGATGAAGCATCCCTTCGCGATGCATTTTCCGCTCACTACCCGGCCTATGAAAGGATGCTGGCGAGCGAGGATGCAGTCGAGGGTTCGATGGCATTCAAGGAGAAGCGGAAGCCTGTCTGGAAAGGTAACTGATGGGCTTCTCTCTCGGCCATGCACGGTTTGGCGGCGAAGTCTGCCGGTCAGGCGGTGAAGAAATCGCTTAGAAACATGGCAGTGGCTTCAGGCGCTTCGTGTTGAACCCAGTGGCCCTTGCCCTTCTGGATCAGTATCTCGGTTTCAGGATAGATGCCGCGAAGCACATTTTCGACATCCCGATGCATGCCCGCGAGATAGGGGTCCTGATCGCCCCAGGTGGCGGCAAGTGCCTCTACCGGCATTGTTTGCAACGCATCTTCAAGGGCGGACGAACGGGAAAGACGGAAGCCCCTCACACGGGTTCGTCTGACATTGGCATCCTGCAGCCGGATGGTGTGTTCGTCGATATTGCCTTTTCTGGAAAGCATTGTGAGCGAGAGATTGTTTGCGTGGATCTTGTATCGCTCCAGCGGCTCCAGCCCGGGCGGCAGACTGCGTCCCCCGGTAATGCGGCCCATTTCGACACCAAGCCCCGCCGGTCCGATGAGCGCCAGCCGCCGGGGGATGGGATACTCGGCCTTGGAGCGCAGGTTGCGGCAAAGCAGTCCCGAAACCACGGAACCGAAGGAGAATCCCACCACGTCAATACTGGAAGTACCAACCTGTTGGCGAAGCCCGTCTGCAAGCGCATCCGGTATCGAGCAGGCGAGATCGTCCGAAACTGGCATGTCAGAATCGCCGTAGCCCGGCATGTCGGGACAGATCACGGAGAACTGCGCTTCAAGGTGAGGAATGATTTGTTTGAAGTGGTTCCACGAGCCGAACCCGCCGTGCAGACACACTAGCGGCGAGCCTGTTCCCCATCTGCGCCAAACCACCTTGCGCTCGCGAAAGCGGGTTTCGACAGTCTGCGCACTTTCAGCGATGTCGTTAAAGGAGGGGCGCATTCAGGAAAAGTGACCGGCTTCAATTCGCCGGGCCAAGCAGAACCCGTGCATTCCCCGCGAACACGTTTCTCTCTCCCACCGTGCCCGAGATCTCAACGCTGGCTTCGCGGCCGTTGACCGCTTCCACCGTACCGGTCATCTCCACCACGTCTCCTGGACGGACCGGAGAAAGAAACCTTCCTCCGATCTCCAGAATGGTTGCATCCTTGGGCAACCAGTCGGTGATACACCGGCCAGCGAACCCCATGGTCAGCATGCCGTGGGCGATAACCCCGCCCAGGCCCGCGCTCTCGGCATGGCGCAGGTCGTAATGGATGGGGTTGTAGTCGCCCGAGGCACCCGCATACATCACCAGTTGCCGTGTCGTTACCGGTTCCGTGCGAAGACGGAATGTTTCACCTGCCACCATGGGATTGGCCTTCTAGCGCTGCAATGTGGAGTCGAACTCCTGTGCAAGCTCCGACTGGCCGATGATCTGTGCTGTTCTGTCATGACCGGCATGCAAGACATGCGTTTCGAGGTCGCGAATGTACCGGCTGAGCGGGAATTCGTCGAACAGGGCGGTCGAACCGGCTGCATGGATGATCTTGTGCGAGAGTTCGAACGCCACGTTGGCGGCCATGCTCTTGGCGCTCATCGCCAGCAACTCTGCCTCTACAATCGGCTTTTCATGGTAGGCGCGAATGGCGTCATGGAAAACCGACTGGGCGCAGTCGAGGGCAATCTTCATTTCGCCCGTGCGCATCTGGATCATCTCGACGCCGCCCTTGCCGCGCGAGGCCACATACTGGCGGTACCAGTTGTACATTCCCTCGGTGGTGCCCAGATAGTTTGCTGCGAAGCCGAGATGGAACTTGCCCTGCCAGCGCTTGCGCGGGTAATCGCCCGGCGCGCCGAGGATATTTTCATCCGGCACGAATACGTCGTTCAGCGTGATGACCGGGCTGTCGGCGCAGCGCATGCCGGAAGGACGGTACCAGCCCGTGTCGATCGAGACGCCTTCCATGTCCGGTTCGATGATGATCATCAGGTGGTTGTCGAGGAAGTTCTCGACGCCCTCGAGTGCCGCGAAAATGATTGCGAAGCCGAGGTCGCTGCCGTTCGTGGCATAGTTCTTTTCGCCGCGCACGATGTATCCGCCGTCTACCTTTCTGGCAGTGGTGTTCATCATGTACATGTGCTTGCGCTTGGCTTCGGAACCGACGAACGATCCGAGGAACGGACGCTCGAACATCGGCTTGAGATAACGCTCCTTCTGGTCTTCGGTACCAAGCGCTTCCACCGCCCAGGCGGTATGGTTGGTGACCTGGTAGCAGTGAGCGGTGCCGCTGCAGCCGCGGGCAATCATTCTCAGTCCCTGCAGAAAGGTCGACGGGTCGTCGGAATCGACATTGCTGCCCTTGCCGCCCAGTTCCTTCGAGAGAGTGGCGGTGAGCCAACCCGCTTCGTGCAGTTCCTGAATGTTTTCGGATGGCATGACGCTCTTGGCGTCGTAGTCACGGCCGCGCGGACGGAAGTTCTCGATGGCCATCTTTTCCAGATCGCGCATTTCCTGCGAGTTGAGTGCATCCTCGGGATCGACGAAATCAGCCGACGGCGTCTTTTCAAATTTCATGTTTACAGTCATGTCTTTATCTCCGTGTTTCTGGACCACCGCTCAGGTAGATGATCTGGCCGTTGACGTAGGAAGCCTCGTCGTCGCAGAGGAAGCTGGCGAGATTCGCCACGTCTTCCGGCACGCCGACGCGGCGAATGGCGATGTTTTCGGCGCGCTTTGCCTTGTATTCTTCGGGGGTGAAGCCAAGCCGTTCCGCAGTGGCACGGGTCATCTCGGTGTCGATGAATCCCGGAGCAATGCAGTTTACATTGATGTTGAAGCGGCCCAGTTCGAGCGCGAGCGTGCGCGTGAATCCCTGCAAGCCGGCCTTGGCCGTGGAGTAATTCAGCTGGCCGCGATTACCCAGCGAGGAAGTCGACGAGATGTTGACGATTTTTCCGTATTTGTTGGCCACCATGTAGCGCTGCGCGACTGAGGTGCACAGGAATGTGCCCTTCAGGTGAACGCTCATCACCAGGTCCCAGTCCTCGTCCGGCATCTTGTGAATGAGATTGTCCCGGGTGACGCCAGCATTGTTCACCAGAATGTCGATAGAGCCATATCGGGCGTTTCCCGCCTCCATGGCCGCCTCTACAGAATCCCGGTTGGCCACATCGCAGCCGATACCGAGCGCATCGCTGCCCGAGGCTTCCGCTATTTCTTCTGCGGTCTCAGCCACTGCGTCCCGGTCGAGATCCAGAATGATGATCTTCGCGCCATTCCTGGCAAAACGCTCTGCGATCGCTCGTCCGATGCCCCGCGCGCCTCCGCTTATGACAGCGGTGCGCCCCAACATGCTGGAAGCCATACTCCTCCCCTTCCTTTCATCGCCGGCAAGCCTCCCGCCTGCCGGAATATGCGAAGTATCTATAGCATAATTGTTCGAAATTGTATCACTTTTTTTGGTATCATTTAGAAAGATTGCGACCGTTTAGGGAAATGCGATCCACGATCCGTAGCCCATACCCTTCCAGGGCCGCGATGGAGCGGGCCGAATTGTTCAGCATGATCATGTCGCGTATGCCGAGATGGTTGAGTATCTGCGCGCCGGTTCCGTAGTCACGTATGGCGCTGCCGGTGCTCAGGGTGGTGGTCTTGCGTGCGGCAATGACTTCGGACGGGCTGCTGCGATGGGTTTCGCGCATCAGCACCACGACACCGCGACCGGCCCGTCTTATGTACTCCATCGCGTCATAAAGCGCGCCGCCGCGCGAGTAGGCAAAGTCGCCCACGATATCGTCGAACAGGTTGACCGCATGAACGCGAACCAGGACCGGTTCCGGTCCCGATATGTCACCCTTTACAAGCGCTACATGCTCTACTTCATCGACATGATTGCGGTAGACGACTGCGCGGACCTTTCCCGCATACCGGCTTTCCACATCTGTCTCGGCGACTTTCGTGACGAGCGTTTCAGTTCGCCTGCGATAGGCAATCAGGTCCGCAATCGTCGCGACATTCAGCCTTTCACGCTCTGCAAACTCCAGTAGCTGGGGCAGGCGGGCCATGGTTCCGTCGGGATTCATGATCTCGCAGATCACGCCCGCATCGCCTGCGCCGGCAAGCTTGCAAATGTCCACGGCAGCCTCGGTGTGGCCTGAGCGCACAAGTACGCCGCCGTCGCGCGCGACCAGCGGAAATACGTGACCGGGCGAGACTATGTCGCGTGGCTTCGCATCCGCCGCGACCGCCGCGGCAATCGTTCTTGCCCTGTCGGCCGCGGATATGCCGGTAGTGACACCCTCGCGCGCTTCGATCGATACGGTGAACGCGGTTCCGGTCCTGCTCTCATTGCCTCGCGCCATGAGAGGCAGCTGCAGTTTTTCCGTCCGCTCGCTGGAAAGGGCAAGGCATATGAGGCCTCGCCCATGCAATGCCATGTAGTTGACTGCCTGGGCGTCCGCGAATTTGGCAGGTATGAACAAGTCGCCTTCGTTCTCGCGATCCTCGTCATCCACCAGAATGGACATCCTGCCGGCTCGTGCATCCTCGAAGATCGTTTCTATCGGCGCCAATTGGCCCTGGCTTGTTCGCATTTCCTCCGTTTCCTCCTCCATATACCGGCGCAACGCGCCAGCATGCACTCAACTTGGCAGCAAGAATGCCATCATATGAACAGGAAATATAGTGACATGATATAAAAATTGTCACTATAAGAATGATATCAATGTCAACGACCGGAGTTTCTCATGGCGCTGAATGACGTCTCTCCCTCGCATGCGGAGGGAGAGCCTCATCCGACCAGAAACCGCAAGTTTCTGCTGGGCTTCTTTCTTCTCGCCATTCTGTTCTCGGTGGGGCAGGCGCACCGCTCGTCGGGCGGCGTGCTGTCTTCGGTCTTCTGGGACGAGTTCGGCCTGTCACCATCGCTCATTGCCTTCCTTGTCGGAGCGATGTTCATCGCCCAGGGATTGGGTCAGCTGCCTGGTGGGGTTTTCGTTGATCGGCTGGGTACCCGCCGCACGCTTGCGATATTTGCTATTGTCGCAGCAATCGGCTGCGCAGTCGCCGCACTGTCAAGCGGATGGCACGGAGTGCTTCTTGGCCGCATCCTGATCGGCATCGGCTTTGCGCCCATGCTCAATGGTGCCGTGCGCTATTTTCTCGAATGGACTGGAGGGGACAGGCTTTCGACGATTACCGGCAGGTTTCTGTCGATAGGCATGGTCGGAGGACTTCTGGGAACCGGGCCGCTGGCGGTCGCAATCGAGTTGTACGGCTGGCGTATCGTCTATATCGCGATTGCATTTCTGACTGTCGTGCTTGGCATCGTGCTGTTTCTTGTGCTGCAGGAGAGCCCTGACGGGAATGCCGCCTCCCGGCCAAAATCGTCGATGAAGGAAGTGCTTTCCGGCCTGGCTACCGTTGCCCGGGATCCCGAAATCCGGCCAATTCTCTTCGTCGCACCATTCCTCTATGCGCCATCGCAGATTCTTGTCGGCCTGTGGGCAGGGCCGTATCTTGCCGATATCCACGGGCTCGACATCGTTACGCGCGGGTTCGCCCTGACGGTGATGATGATCGGGATGGGTACCGGCGTGCTGGTCTACGGCCCGATTGAAACCCGTCTGGGCAAGCGCAAACCCATCGTAATCGCAGGTGCGCTGCTCGTCGCATTCCTGTTGGCGGCGCTTGCGCTTGTCGGCCATCTCTCGATGGTGCTTGCCGTGGCGCTTTCCACCGCCGTGATCTTCTCCTCGACATTCTTCGTGGTGGTCATCAGTCACGGGCAGAGCATGTTCTCGAAGGAGTATTCCGGGCGTGCCTTCGGCATGATCGGGCTGCTGGGCGTTTCGGGCGTCTTTGCAAGCCAGAGCCTGACTGCCTGGATTTTGTCCCTGTTCCCGGAAGTGCCCGGCGCCACCGGTTCGCTTGAAGGTTACCAGGCCATCTTCCTCACGATGGCAGCGATCTTCGTCGCCATCGCAGCAATCTACACCCGCACAAGGGAAATTCCGTTGAGAAGGATGGCTGAGCAGGTCGCGCATCCCTGACGCGTCCCCATTCGCGCATTGGAATGAATAGCCGGTTTCCTGGGCTGACAAGAGCAAACTGGCCGGCAACAGCTGTGCCGGCCAGCAGGGGTAGAACAGTGCTGGACGACATTCAGCCGGCTGCGGCGAGTTCACCTGCAAGACGGGAATTCGCATCTTCCTTGAGCTTGAATTTCTGCACCTTGCCGGTTCCCGAAGTCAGAGGCAGCGAATCCACAATGAAGATGTGGCGTGGCTGCTTGTAGCTTGCCAGCCTCGACTTCAGCCGTTGGTGAAGTTCTTCTTCCGTGATCTGCCTGCCTGCCTTCGCGATCACATAGGCAATGCCGATGTCGTTTTCGCCGGGCCAGGGAATGCCCACCACGGCACTTGTTTCCACCTCATCGAAGCTGTTGATGACATATTCGATTTCCCCCGGTGATACGTTGAAGCCTTTCGACTTGTAGCCGTCGCCCAGCCTGCCGATGTATTCAAGCCGGCCATCCTCCCTGAACCTGCCCACATCTCCGGTACGAAGCCATCCGTCAATTGTGAGAGTGCGAGCGGTTTCCTCGGGTTTCTTGTAATAGCCGAGCATGTTGCAATAGCCGCGCGACCAGATTTCGCCGGTCTCACCGTCCGGCAGTTGGGCACCGGTTTCAGGATTGAATATCTTGACCTCGATGTCGGGCAGGGGCTTGCCCTGGGTCGAATGCCTGACATCGCGCGGATCGTCCCAACGGTTGCGCGTGAGAACGGTGGTGGTCTCGGTCATTCCGTATCCTGTCAGCATGCCCGGAATGCCGAGATCGTCGTTGACCGCCCGCAGGATCTCGGGGTCGATGCTCAGCACATATGCCACCCGCAAGCTTTGGCGATTGAACTTCGTGAAATCGGGATGTTCGAGCAGGCTCTTCACGATCGGCGGCAGAATGTGAATGACAGTCACTTTCTCCCTCTCTATTGCGGCAAGGCAGGCTCCGGCGTCGAACTGTTCTCCAAGCACGACTTTGCCGCCCCGGACCCACAAGGTCAAAGCGCCATTCATTGTTGCCATCGAGCCGAAAAGCGGGATCGCCATGTAGAGGCAGTCGTCTTCCGTGAAGTCGACAGGCCCGCCGATGTCCCAAGCCTTGCGCCAGACGAGGTGGCTGATCACCGCTCCTTTTGGCAGCGCGGTGGTTCCGGATGAATAGCCGATGATTCCAGGATGCATGACATCCTCCACCATCGGCGGCAGCGGCAGGTCTTGCGGTGCGGGCTGCGACCAGTCCGTGATCCCGTTGTAGCCTGCCGGCGGTTTGTCCAGAGCTATGACCCAGCGCAGCTCGGGAAGCGCTTCGCTCTGCAATTCGCCAGGTTTGCCGTCGATCAAAGAAGGGGAAAGTTCGGCGATCTCCGCCACGAAATCACGAAACGCGCCTTCTCCGGGAACGATCACGGCCTTGCTGTCTGACTGATTCAATTGATAGGCAATCTCGTCTCGTTTAAGGCGGGTGTTGATCATCACAACGACCAGACCCATCTGCGCGGCTCCCAGCCAGCACCACAGGAATTCAGGGCGATTAGGTAGCAATATGGAGACATTGTCTCCGTCACGCAGGCCAAGGTCATGGAAGCGCGCAGACATCCTGTCAGCCTGTTGCTTCATTTCCTGAAAGCTGTAGCGTTGATCCCTGAATACGAGCGCGTCCCGGTCGCCATACTTTTTTGAAAGTTTTTCAAGGCTTTGCGAGTAGGTTAAGTCTCTGAAAGGGTTTTCCATCCGGCTGTACTCCTTCACGCTATACGTACATAGTGGTCGGCTGACGCGCGCAGGAGCCCTTCAGGACCCGATATCGGCGCATAGGTAATCTGTCGAAATTGTCTCAATTCGATTGACATTCGCTCATCGATTTTAGCGTATGGAATGAGGACAATTTTTTCTGGTTGTGCTGTAAGTGTTCCGGCATGATGCCGTTACGTGCTTTTGGGAGCGGTCCGCGGCGCCAATCGACCGGGCAGGGGTTATCCCGATTTCGGTGCCGAGGTGAATTTCTTGGAGGATGAAAATGTGGGTTCCAGACATTTCGCATATCGAAGGTCCACGCTATCTGGCGCTTGCGCGCGCGATTAACGAGGCCATCGATCTTGGAGCCTTGCCGCCCGGAGCGCAGCTTCCGCCCCAACGCGACCTGGCGAAGGAACTCAATGTCACGGTCGGCACGGTTGGCCGGGCCTACAAGATCATTCGCGAGAGACGTCTTGTAAGTAGCGAAGTAGGTAGAGGAACCTTCGTCCGCGGCGCTGATGAGGAAGGCTACTCCTCGTTCCTTCCCTACCTGAAGCCTGGAACCATCGACCTCGCCCTTTTCGGCTCCAATCCGGTCGGGTTGTCCGAAGCTCTCTCTTCCGCGCTCGTCGAGGTTTCCAACGGTGTTTCGCTGATGCCGATGAACCGCTATCCGATTGCAAAGGGATATCCGACACACTGCACCGCCGGTGCGACCTGGATCAGCATTTCCGGATACGAACCTCCACCCAACCGCGTGCTTGTGCTCAACGGTGTTCAGCAAGGCATCATGGCCGTCATTCTCGCGCTCGGGAACGGGCCCGAGGAAGAGATCCTCTGCGAGAAGGTGACCTATTCCGGTTTGAAGGCGCTGAGTGTCGTACTCGACCGCAGGCTTCACGGAATCGAGATGGACGAATTCGGGATCATTCCGGCAGCCGTCGAAGATGCTGTCGAGAAAACCGGCTCGCTCCTGCTCTACGTACAGCCGACGGTTCAAAACCCGACCGGTGCTGCGATGCCGATCGAGAGACGTCGCGAAATTGCCGATATCGCCAAGCGTCACGACCTGACGATCATCGAGGATGACGCATCGGTGGGTGGCATGCGTGACCGGCCGGCGCCAATAGCAAGCCTGGCGCCCGACAATGTGGTTTATCTCACGGGTTTTGCGAAGTGCATCAGCCCGGCACTTCGCGCCGGCTTTCTGGCTGCGCCCGCCCGGTACCACGACAGGATCTCGAGCACGATACATGCAATGGCGCTCGCCAATTCGCCGATTATCGGCGATATCGCTGCGACGCTCATCAACAGGGGCACGGCGGAAACGCTGGCTTCGCAGCATTACGAGGCGCTTGGCCGCGCGCATGAAGCGGCCCGGGAAATCCTTGCCGATATTCCCCATTCGAGTCATCCGGCCGGCAACTTCATCTGGGTGCCACTTCCCGAACACTGGACTTCGCTTGAGTTCGTCGATGCGGCGCTCAAGGTCGGTGTTTCCATCATTCCGTCCAACAATCATACGGCCAGCGGACTGCCGCCAAGGGCATTCCGAATTGCCATCAACCCGGCACAAAAACCTGACGTGTTTGCCGAGGGTATCGCCAAACTGAAGGCGCTGATGAACGAGCGCGCGCGGCCCCTGCTTGCGGTTTGAGGCTTGGCGCGCGCAAGCGCGCTCATTACCGGCCAATGATCGCAACCGAACAGACATTCTGGTGTGGGGCGCCGCCCAGATTGTGGGTAAGGCCCAGTGTCGGGTTTGAAACCTGTCTTGGTCCGGCGCGCTCCTGAAGTTGAAGATACATTTCGTAGACCATGCGAAGGCCGGATGCCCCGATGGGGTGGCCGAAGCATTTCAGCCCGCCGTCGATCTGACAGGGCAGTCCACCATCCGAATCGTAGAATCCGTCCAGGTAATCGCGCCATGACTGTCCCTCTTCGGAGAGGAAGAGGTCTTCCATGGTCACGAGTTCGGTAATCGAGAAGCAGTCATGCACTTCGGCAAGGCTGATTTCCTGACGCGGATTTGTGACGCCGGCCTCTTCATATGCGCGTTTGCTCGCGATGCGTGCCGTGTGGAAATAGCTGCCGTCCCAGGTGTTGAAGCCGGATTCAAGACCGTTGGATACCGAGATCTGAAGTGCCTTGATGGTCACCGGGTCGTTCTTGCCAAGGGCGCGGGCAATCTCGGGCGTGGTGACGATCGCGCATGCAGCGCCGTCGCTCACGCCGCAACAGTCGAATACGCCCAGCGGCTCTGCAATCATCGGCGCATTCAAGACGGTATCTTCCGTGATGATGTTGCGCAGGTGCGCCTTTGGGTTCCGTGAACCATTCTGGTGACTCTTGACCGAAACATGCGCCATCGCTCGTTTCAGTTCGTCAGCATCAATGCCGTGTTTCGCACGATATGCAGAGGCAAGCTGGGCAAAGGCGCCAGGTGCCGAATAGTTTGCCCACCACATCGAATTCAGAACGCCGCGGCTGGCCTCGGGCAGGCCGCCATAGCCCGTATCCTTCAGTTTCTCGACGCCGAGTGCCAGCGCGATATCGCATGCACCCGAAGCCACCGCATAGGCAGCTCCGCGAAGCGCTTCAGATCCGCTGGCGCAGAAATTCTCGACACGCGTGACCGCGATGTTTGGTAGGCGAAGCGCAAAGGACAGGGGCAATCCGCCCTTGCCGGAGTGCAACTCGTCCTTCGCAGTAGCGAGCCACGCTGCATCGATCTGGCCGGTATCAATCCCCGCATCGGCGATGCACTCGGTAAATGCTTCGACGATGAGGTCTTCGGTGTCCTGGTCCCAGCGCTCGCCGAACTTGGAACACCCCATGCCGATGATGGCGACCTTGTCCTTGATTCCCTTAGCCATGTGGCTGGTCCCTCGTTTCTTCAGACGGAGCCATTTCGGGAACCGCTTTCCAGAAATACCGCCTGAAATTGCGTTTGCGGTCGAAGTCCTTGATGCGGAATGCCATCCGCATGCGCGTGCCGACATCGATCTGGCCGGGCACCACTTCAGCGAAGTTGGCAAACATTCGGCCACCGTCCTCGAATTCGATCAGGCCGTAATGGGAAGGCGGGTCCGGATTGAACGACAGGTGATCTGCCGACCACGTAACGATGCGAGCGGGAATGTCGGCAAAGCAGAATGGCTCTTGCGTATCCAACTCCCTGCAATTCGGGTTGATGCAGTATCTGGTGCGAGGCAGCTGCCGCGTGCCACATGCACTGCACTCGCCGCCAACAAGACCATGAAGAAGGTCACGCCGCCGGTAGGCCTGGGTGAGGGCGGTCTTGTTGTCGCCTTCGGCGCGCATTCCGAGTTCACGCTCGATCAATCCCGCGAAGGAAAGATATTTTGCATAGTCTGAGATCTCGCGGCGCGCAGCTACGGTGCCGGTAACGCCAGTCGCCGGGGCATAGCCCGCAAGCGCATCCGTGGTTCTCAAGAGAAGGGCATCGCAACCCTGGCCAAACGACACCACGAGAATGGTTTCGCCGGGGGATGCCTTTTCCAGTGTCGCAGCGAGCATCAGCAACGGATGGGCGCATCCGGTGTCGCCCACTGTGCCTTCGAGGGCTGGCGCAATCGCTTCTTCTTTCAATCCTGCCGCCTTCGCGATCCGTTCGCGCAGCCTTGGAACAGGCGAGGGGAGAATTGCGTGATCAATTTCGTCAGCGCTCAGTCCGGCTTTTGCCAGTGCAATCTCAATGGTTTGAGGCACGATCTTCATCGCGCCTTCGTCCCTTATCCAGCGTTCCTCCCAGAAATAGTCATCCTGTTCGCCGGATGCCCTGAAGTGATCGACGAAGTCCATCGTACGGGAGGCGCACCCCAGAAACTCCGCGATAACGTCGTGATTGCCTGTCGTGAAAGCAGCTGCGCCATCGCCAAAGCGGAGTTCATGCGGCGAGCCGGCTCGCACATGCCTGTTTTCGCTGGCGATGACCAATTTCTTTGCCTCGCCTGACATGTTCAGTGCATTGATCAGCGCGGTTGTTCCGGCCCGCTGCGAGCCTCCGATATCCTGGCTGCCGAGTGACTCGCCTAGATTGAGGGCACCCATGATGACGCCCGAATTCTGCCGGTCGGCAAATGGGGCGGTAGTGGATGAAAGCCATACGGAATCGATATCCTGGACGCCGCCGCTCAGGCAGTCGCGTGCCGCTTCGACGCCCATCGTGATGACGTCCTCGTCCCAGTTGCACACGCTGCGCTCGCCAGATTTTCCACGGCCCTGTTTCGCGCCTGGCTGCCCTTCGGAAATCATCCTGAGCGGGAGGCGAAGGCGCGGAACATAGGCCCCATATGTAACGATGCCGCTCAAGGTTTTCCCCTCCTCCGTTGGACAGCGCCAAGAATTGTACGCATTCTAGTTGATACAATAATGGTGTCAATACGAGTCATGTTTTGACGCATTATTTCAGCGCCACTTCCCACTCGATGTATGCCCTCATCTCGTCGATTCCCTTCGAATAAGGCGGTTCGACAAGATCGGGGTAGTAGGGGGAATCCGTGACATCGGCCTGTACCGCGGGGTGGCCACATGCTTGCCAGCCATTCATGCCATCTGCGACGAAAGCGACAGACGGAATGCCAACAGCGATCAATTGTGCCGCGCCGAGGCGGGCCTGGCGTTCGTCGCGGGCCACCAGAAGGGGCTTGTGCATTTGCTGCATGTTGCGGGCGGCCTGTTCGAGCCAACCGCGCGGTGCCCAGTGCGCACCTTCGATATGGGCCGACTGAAACTCCCGGCTCGTGCGAATGTCGAGGATCGAATAGCCTTGGAAAATCGTGGACGGGTCCAGATGCGCTGCCGCGACTTCTTGTACGCGCTCATCGTCAGCTATCTGAAATGCTGCGCCGGACCTTCTTCCAGTCGCGATTGTTGCACCGGAAGCCATCCAGCCGGATATATCAGGCACCAGCCGCGATACGTCAGGAAAGCCCATGCGCCTGAGCCAGTAACCGGCCAGCGCCGCCTGACTGCAGCCATTGTCGACAAGAACGATCGGATGCGCAGGTATTGCCGCATAGTCATCGGTCCGCTGAATGAGTTGCCCGCCGGGCAATGCAATGGAGCCGGGAATGTGGCCGTTGCGGAACTCGCTCATTGTTCTCAGGTCGAAGACGTATGGCGGAATGTTCCCGTCCAGGAGCCCCGCCAACTCACCGGCTGACACTCGGCCCACGCCTGCCTTGTCGGCCAGTTCCTCCGCGCGCGCGTTAATCGTGCTGTTGTGAACCGGGGTCATGCTCACGCAGTTTTCACTGGTCACGTTCTGACCGGCAATCTGCCAGCCCATCGTCCCGTTCCTGAGACCCCACGCTGCATCGCAGCCAAGCTTGCGTGCAGTCGCGGTCGCAATGATGGAACGTGTGCGTCCGGCGCAGTTGATCAGCACGAATGGCGACTTGCCCTGAAGGTCCGGCAGGTGTCCGGCCAGGTCGAAACCGGGTGTGGATATGGCACCCGGCAAGTGATGGTGTCTGTATTCCTCATAGGTCCGCACATCGCAGATCGCAGGTGGAGTACCGGACCGGAGCGACTCGTGCAGTTCTTCGGGATCAATTGAGGGGACTTCATCCTCTTCAAGTACGGCTTCGCCGAACGCCTTGCACGGAACATTGCTGCCTTTGCTGACCTGTGCGCCCGATGATAGCCAGTCAGCGTAACCGCCCTCCAGGATCGTCACATTGGAATAGCCGCAGCTCTCAAGTGTTTCACGCGAAAAGGCTGCACGCGAATCCTTTCCGAGCGTTGGATGCATACCGCTGTCGTAGATAACGGCATGGACCGATCTGTCAGGCAGAAGTTCGAAGATGCGAGCCTCGACAAGACGTCTTGGCAGGAACGTCGCCGTGGGGATGTGACCTGCATGGGCCTCGCCCTGCTCGCGAACATCGAGAAGCGCCCAGTCGCGCCTGGGCCAGCGACCGGCATCCGATTCGAGTTTCGTGCGCAGGGTTTCCGGTGTCATGTCGCGATCACGGGGTGGATATCTTGTTGTCGAGCCCGCGATAGACGGCGACACGCCGGTGTACGAAAACCTCTTCCCCGGTTTTCAGGTCCGTACCCCGGTTTTCCTGCACCATCAGGGCCATCGAGCCGGATCGGCCCTTCTTGTCGATGACATCGACTAGGTGAATGCGGCATTCGAAACTGTCGCCGGCGACAATGGGCCGGCTGTATTTGAAGGACTGTTCACCGGCGAGAACTCGCTTGCGGTCCAGATTGTGCCACCAGACAGGCTCTTCGGGCGGAAGAAAGCTCACGGGAAAGGTCGGCGGGGCAAGAACGTCCTCATGACCGGCTGCCCGCGCAAACTCGGGATCGGTAAAAAGCGGGTTGGTGTCGCCGATGGCGCGAGCGAACTTCATAATGGCGCCCCGTTCCACCACCACGGAATACGCGGCTGAAGAAGTGCCGATCAGGGACCTGTCTATGGGGTGTGGATCGTCCTGCATCAATCGGCCTTCCACTGGCTGATCTTGCGTTCGAGAATGGCAGCCGCAATCATGTTCTTGTGGATCTGCATGGTGCCGCCATAGATCGACCCGCCGCGAACTTCTGCATACCGGTGGGCGAGGGGATATTCGCGGGTATAACCATTTGCGCCGAGGATCTGGATTGCGTCATCGCAGATTTCCTTCGCGGCCTTCGCGACGAAGACCTTGGCAATGGAAACTTCCGTCGGATTTGGCAGGCCTTTCGCCCCGGCATTGGCTGCCGCCCTGTAGGTCAGCAGTTTCGCAGCATCGAGTTTCACGCGCATCTCTGCCAGCATCCATTGAATGCCCTGGAAATCGCTGATCTCGCGATTGAATTGCCGCCGTTCCTTGGAATAGGCGAGGGCATATTCATAGGATGCCTCTGCCGATCCGATCATGCGTGAAATGCTGCCAAGGCGTTCAGCGTTGTAGACGCTGATGAGCTTGCCGAAAGCGCCGCCGTCGATGAGGATGTTTTCGACAGGTACGCGGCAGTCGTCGAAGTAGAGCTCGAACAAGAGTTCGTCGGCCATGTTCAGCGTGCCGTTTGAATGGCTGAAACCCGGTGTGTCGTGGGGAACGATGACAGCACCGATGTCGGAGGCGCGCCCGGTACTGCCGATCCGGCAGTAGACCAGTGTGTACTGGTTGTAGTTGACGAAGCTGACGAACTGTTTGCGGCCGTTCAGAACGATCTCGTTGCCGTCTATTTCACCGCGCGTCTTCATCGCAGTCGCAGCCGATCCGGCCTCCGGTTCGGTAATGCCGATGGAAATGCCGATCTCGCCATTGCACAGCGGTCGCACGAATTTCTCACGCTGTTCGTCTGTTCCATATTCGGCAATTGCGCCGACGGCTCCGGTAGAACTGCGATGACAGATGCCGCCGAGGATCGGGGCGCACTTCTGAAGTGTCTGCGTGACGAGAAGCGTATCGAGCAGTGGAAGTTCAAGTCCGCCATGGGCGGCGGGCAGGTTCAAACCCAGCAAACCCTGCTCGGCCATCGTGCGGCGAAGGCCGTGCAAGGCCTCGACGCTCATTGACTCTGTAACCATTGGTTTGAGTTTGCGTTCGCCAACCTCTTTGGCTGCCTTGATCAGCTCAAGCTGACCCGCGCTGAACTGGAAATCCATCTGCGTGTGCTCCTCCCTGTATCGGCATATTGATCTCTTTTTGCGTTGAATTGCAACCCATATTGTGTCACAAAATAAGGTATCAATTATACGAGCCGTCAAGGCCGAGAGAAATACCGGAGGAGATATCGCATGAATGAAGCGGAAGGCTTTCGCGATGGCATGAGGCGGTTGGCAGCAGCCGTCAACATCATAGCCACCATGTCAGACGGCAAACCCTGTGGAATGATTGCGACGGCGGTCTGCTCCGTCAGCGCGGATCCGCCGATGCTTCTTGCCTGCATCAATCGTTCGGCGACATCCTTCGCGGAAATCAACGATGCCCGCTGTTTCAGTGTGAATGTGCTGCGCGAGAGCCAGTATCCGCTCGTGAAGAAGTTCTTTGAGAGCGAGAGGACCAAGCGGTTCGACCACTTTGAATGGGCCAAGATGAAGACGGGTGCACCCGCAATCGAGGATGCGCTGGTCAGCTTCGATTGCCAGATCGAGCAGTCGATCGAGGCTGGAAGCCACGCTGTGTTCATCGGCCGGGTGGTCGATGTGCGCACCTGCGAGGTGAACAATCCGCTTCTCTATTTCAATGGAAATTACGCAGTTCTGCGGAATCTTCCGTCGGATGCCGTGCCAATGGGAGCCGGCTGAAAAGCCGGCGATTCGACGGGAGGCGGATCGCAATGGATGACAAGAAACTCGAAGAGCTCGAAGCGCGCCGGAAAGTTGCGCGAGCGATGGGGTCGCAGGCCGCGCGCGACCGGCTTGCCGCTGCGGGCAAGCTCGATGCGCGGGCAAGGCTGGAATTCCTGCTGGATCCGGGCACGTTCCGCGAGATCGGCTTGCTTGCGCGCAGCCAGCATGAGAATCTCGCCGAAAAAACACCGGCAGACGGGCTTGTCGCCGGATGGGGAGAAATCAACGGGCGCAAGGTCTATGTAACCTCTGAGGACGCCAGTGTTCTCGGGGGTACGCGCGGCCGGGTTGCCGAAGCAAAGACGGCGCGCGTACGTGAACTGGCGCTCAGGCACAAGTGCCCGTTTGTTGCTCTCATGGAGGCCGGCGCCGGCCGCTTTCAGGAGAACAACGGCGCGTTCGCGGCAGGCATCGGGCAGCGCTTTGGAGAACACTTCCTGTTGTCGGGCCAAGTGCCGCAGGTGGCAGCAATCATGGGCGCATGTTTCGGTGGTCCGTCGTTTACTGCAGCGCAATCCGACTTCGTCACCATCGTCAATGGCAGCGGGTTCATGGGCATGTCCGGCCCGAAGGTTGTCAAGGTCGGGATTGGCCAGGACGTGACGATGGACGAAATAGGTGGCGCCGACATTTCCGCGCGCCAGACCGGACAGGCAAACCATCTTGCAGAGAACGACGAGAGTTCGTTGCTCGCAATTCGCACCTTTCTGTCCTACCTGCCGTCGAACTGCGACGAGCTTCCGCCGCGTGTCGAGACGGTTGCGGCCCCTTGTGAAACAGAGGAGGGCAGTCGCCAGATCGCGGAACTTGTGCCCGAGAACGGCAGGCGCGCCTATTCGATGAAACGCCTGCTGAAGCTTGTTTGCGACGGAGGGGAGTTTTTCCCCTATAGCGAGAATTACGGTGCTTCACTGATAACCTGCTGGGCGAGAATGCAGGGACGCAGCGTCGGAATCGTTGCCAACGAACCCATGAAGGGCGCTGGCGCGATGGACGAGAAAGCGGCGATCAAGGCCCGCAAGTTCGTCGATGTCTGCAACGCCTTTCATATCCCGGTGATCTTTCTGACCGATTGCCCCGGCTTCATCGTCGGGCCGAACATCGAGCAGCACCGCATGGTTTCGCTGGCCGCACGTCTTCTGAACAGCGTCATCGGCGCGGATGTTCCGAAGGTAACTGTCGTCATCAGAAAGGCGATTGGACTGGCCTATCTGGCGCTTGGCGGCAAGACGATGAACCCCGACGTGATTGTGGGCTGGCCAACCGCGCAATTCGACGTGATGGGCACTGCAGCTGGCGTCGAGCTTGTCCATGGCAAGAAGATTGCTGGGGCGGATGATCCGCAGGCCTTGCGGCAGGAATTGATTGAGGCGGCTGAGCGGGACGCAGAAGGATATCGCGCGGCCGAGGCCGGTTTGATCGACGATATCATCCGTCCCGAGGAGACGCGTGCGGTAATCTGTGATGCGCTTGAACGTGCCTGCGCCGCGCAGAAAGCCGGTTTCAAACAGCGGATAGACCCATGAGCGCCAATAGTATCAAGGACGGCGCGGCCACGGCGTCCGGCTGGGACCGCGAGGTCGATGTCGTCGTCGTGGGATACGGTGCGGCAGGCGCAGTTGCCGCCAGTGAAGCAGCATCGCTTGGCGCCCGAACCCTTCTCCTGGAAAAGATGCCGTTTCCCGGCGGTCTTTCAATCGCATCCGCCGGAGGCATTCGCGTCACTTCCGATTCAGCAGCAGCCTTCGAATATCTGAAGGTGACTTGCGGCGGGCGAACGCCGGAAAAACTGCTGAAACTGCTCGCGGACGAGATGGCCAGTATCGGTGATTACGTGAAATTGCTCGCTGACGAAATAGGCGCGACCACGAAGATCATACCGGCCCTGGGCAACTATCCGCTGCCGGGCTACGAGGCGCTTGCCTATTGCGAAGTCTTGGAAGTGCCTGATCTGGAGGGTCTTGACGGCTATCATGCAATGGCTCCCGTCAAGAACGGCGTGAGGCTCTTCAGGGTGCTGGAAGCACATGTCGAGCGCACTGGTGTCGAGGTTCGAATGCAAGCGCCAGTGCGGCGGCTACTGCGCGATGCATCGGGTTCGATCATCGGTGTTCTTGCAGAGATCGACGAACGCGAGGTCCGCATCCGTGCATTGGGTGGCGTTATCCTGGCCTGTGGCGGTTTCGAAGCCGACCGGGAAATGCAGCGCCAGTACTTTCAGGCCGATCCCGTCATGACCGGAGCGTTCCTTGGTAATACGGGCGATGGTATCAGGATGGCGCAGGCCGCAGGCGCTGATCTTTGGCACATGTGGCACTATCATGGGCCATACGGTTTGCAACATTCGGATCCGGCCTATCCGTTTGGCCTGTTTCTAAAGGCAGTTCCCATGTGGACTCCCGGCCGCCTCGACGAGGTATCTTCTCTTGGCGTCGATCAGCCCGCTGAGACGAAACCGCGAAAATCGCTGGCGCGTCTTGCCTGGATTGTTGTCGATCAGGATGGTCGCCGGTTCATGAACGAATATCCGCCCTATCCGGGCGACAGCGGTGTCCGGCCCTTCGACAGCTATGATTTTCTAAAGCAGAAATTTCCGCGCAATCCCGCCTTCATGATCTTCGATGAAGAGGGCCGCAAGATGTATCCGCTTGGCCGTGCGGTCCACAATGACCACCATCCGCGCCACGAGTGGAGTGCCGATAATCTCCAGGAAGTGGAGATGGGGATATTCGAGCGTGCCGACACCCTCGAGGAACTGGCGGATTTGATGTGCGTTTCTGCTGAGGAACTTGCAAAGACGGTGTCGGACTGGAACGACGCAGTTGCGGCGGGTAACGACACCGCCTTTCACAGGGTTCCAGAAACAATGATGCCCATTGGCACGCCGCCATTTTATTTTGGGCGGGTCGGCCCTGTTGTCATCAATACGCAGGGAGGGCCGGTCCATGACGAGCGCCAGAGGGTGCTCACGCCGTTTGGCGAGCCCATTGAGGGCCTTTTCGCTGCCGGGGAACTCGGCAGCGTTTTCGGTCACCTCTACATGAGCGGGGGCAATCTCGCAGAATGCCTGATTGGGGGCCGCATTGCAGGCAGGGAAACCGCTGCTGCGTCGCGTGATGCGAAACGTGGTGCAGATCGAGCATTGAGCGAGGCAGGTGCATAATGTCACTGGTGGAAATCGAATCGGAAGACGCGATCATTTCGATCACATTGAATCGTCCGGACAAGCACAATGCGCTGTCTCCGGACATGCTGCGCGCGCTCCTCGATGCATTTGCGGCTGTAGAGGAAGAGAAAAACCGCAGGGCGGTCCTTATCTCGGGGCATGGGAGATCCTTCAGCTCGGGCGCAGACCGAAAGGCCGTCGCGCAGCTGAGTGGCGGAGATGAGATAAGGGGCTATGCACAACTGATGCGCGACACCTTGTCGGCCATCCGCAATTGCGCTGTTCCAGTGGTTGCGAGCGTGCATGGATATGCGCTCGGCGCAGGGTGCGGAATAGTCACCGTTTGCGACATCGCCGTTGCTGCGCCAGATTCAGTTTTCGGCTTTCCCGAGATCAGGCATGGCATACTGCCGGCCCTTGTGGTGCCCGGACTAGTCGAGCGTATCGGGCCGAACCGGGCCTTCCCCCTCCTGGCGACAGGCCGGGATATCGATGCAGCCGAGGCGTTTGCAATTGGTTTGATAAGCGAGATTGCGAAAGACGATCCCTCCATCAGGGCACGCGAAATTGCACTCCGCCTGGCAGATGCGCCAGCTGGTCATATCGAAAAACTGCGTGAACTGGTACGGAGTTCCTCCGAGGACGGGTTCGACTCGGCCATTGAAACCGCCAGGAAACACAACATTGATGCGCGGCTCGAGGCTGCCGGCAAATCGGTATGAGTCACTCTGAAAAATTGTATCGATTTTTTTATAGTCAATTTCTACAGAAAATACCGATATTGGTTGACACAGATGGCAAAGTCACCAATGATTGAGACGTCCCGGAAGGATCAAGAGACAAGGCCGTCCGGGCAGGGGAGGAGCACATGGCACCGTTACGACGGATTGTCGGTTTGCTTTGCATTGTGACATCGCTGGTCGCAGCAATTGCGATGGTGGCCATGATGTTTCACATCATAACCGACGCTATTCTGAGGAATTTTTTCGCTACCTCGGCACCAGGAACGACCGAGTTCGTGTCGTTCTACTACATGGTGGCCGTGACCTTTCTTCCGCTCGCCTACATCCAGGCGCAGCGAGGTCATGTGATTATCGAGATATTCACCCAGTTTCTCCCGGCGCGGACGCGGCTGGTTTTCGATGGTCTCGTGGCGCTGCTGATTTCAGGGGCTGCCGGCTATTTTTGTTACGCGGCGACCTGGAAAGCGATCGCGATGACACGTGCCGGAGAATTCGTCATTGGCATGATCCTGGTGCAGACCTGGCCCGCGCGCTGGATGGTGGTTATCGGCATGGGCCTGTTGTCCGCAGTAGCGCTGCTCCAGGCAATTGACCGGCTTTACGCCAGCTTCAGCGGACAGTCGCTGGAGCAGTATGAAAGCAGGGTGGCCGACGAAGAATACCGGCTGGCATCCGTTTTCGAAAGATTTGCGAGGAAGACAACGTGACACCTGTAGCAGTTGGTGCCGCAGGGCTGGGAATTCTTCTCGTTCTGCTTGCTCTGCGCGTACCGATCGCGGTCGCGCTGGCCGGAGTGTCGGTGGTTGGTGTGGGTATCATTCGTGGTCCCAACGCGGCCTTTGCCGTTCTGGCCGAGCAGCCCTACAATTTCATCGCGCACTGGACGCTTTCGGCAATTCCGATGTTCCTTCTGATGGGCAGCATCGCCTATCACGCAGGACTGACCGAAAACCTGTACAAGGCAGCCAGGCTGTGGCTTATCCGTCTGCCGGGTGGTCTTGCGGTTGCTAGCACCATGGCTTGTGCGGGTTTTGCTGCAGCGTCCGGTTCGAGCATCGCGACATCCGCCGCCATGGGCCGTATCGCCATCCCCGAAATGTTGAAATACCGCTACGATCCGGGCATTGCCACCGGTTCTGTCGCCGTGGCGGGAACGCTTGGCTCGCTGATCCCGCCAAGCATCCTGATGGTTCTGTATGCCATCTTCGCCGAGGTTTCCGTCAGCAAGGCACTTCTCGCGGGCATTCTTCCCGGACTACTCTCGGCCTTCATGTTCGCGGCATTGATTATTGTACGCTGCACGCTCAATCCGAATCTTGCTCCCGTCGATGGAAACGAAAAGATTTCTTCAAGGGAGCGTTTCCAGGCCCTGATTGAAATCTGGCCGATACCGGTTCTCGTGATTGGTGTCATCGGCAGCATGTATTCAGGCATTTTCACCGCGACCGAAGCGGCTGCAGGTGGCGCGCTGCTTGTGAGCCTGATCGCATTGGTACGCAGGCAGCTCACGCTCAGCGTGTTCATCGACTCGCTTCTCGATGCGTTGAAGGGTACCGCAACCATTCTGTTCATCGCGATGGGCGGGTTCCTCCTGTCGCGCTTCATGGCCTTCAGTGGCTTGCCCTTCTATCTCGCGGATCTGGTCGATGCGCTTTCGGTCAACTGGATCCTGCTGATGATCGGTATCTCGATCGTCTACATCGTGCTTGGCATGTTCCTCGACTCGATTGGCATCATGCTGCTGACGATCCCGATCATGATCCCCGTCATGGACGCAATGGACATGAACCTCATCTGGTTCGGGGTCATCCTCATCAAGTACCTGGAAATCGGCCTCGTCACGCCGCCAGTCGGTCTCAACTGCTTCATCATCAAGACCGTGGTTGGGGATGCCGTTCCACTCGAAAAGATCTTCAAGGGCGTGTTGTGGTTCATCGCTGCCGACGTGGTGACGCTGACACTTCTCATCGCCTTTCCGGAGATCTCTCTCTTTATCCCCAACCTGCTCAACTAGAAGGCCGGATCAACCTGACGCAACGAAACTCAAGGAGGAGAATATGAAGAAAATTCTTATTGGAGGTTTGATCGGCGCATCGCTGATGACCTCCCTCGCATTGGCCGAGGAAAAGAAGATCGTCTATGCGAGCTATCTCAGCCCGCAACACATAACGAACCCGGTCCTGGAAGCATTCTTCAGGGCCATTGAAAAGGATACCGATGGCTCGATCAAGTTCGAGAGCCATGTGGGAGGTTCGCTGCTTTCGGGTCGCGACATTCCCGGCGGCGTGCGCGACGGTGTTGCAGATGCCGGTTACTTCGTAGGGTCCTACATCCCGTCCGAAATGCCGGTGGACAACTACATCGCGCAATTCAGCCTCTGGAACAGCGAGCCGCTGGTCATGACCGCCGTGCTCAACGAACTCGAACTGTTCGACTGCCCTGAATGCGTTGACGAGTATCGCAAATTCAATACCAAGTACCTCGCATCCTATGCGCTGACACCGTATGTGTATCACTGCAAGGAAGAGCTGAAGACGCCTGCCGACTTCCAGGGCAAGCGCATTCGCGGCGTCTCGTCATATGGCGACCTCGCCAAGGCACTTGGCGCGGCTCCGGTCAATGTCAGCCCGGACGAAGCTTACGAGGCGCTCAATGCCGGCATTCTGGATTGTGCCCTGCATTCGGTTGCGGCCCAGAAGGCGCGTTCCTACGGCGAAGTTGCGAAGTACGTGATCCTCGACCCGCTTGGCGGATATCTCGGCGCGTCCACCTTCAACCTGCGTGTGGAGAAATGGAATTCGCTGACGCCTGACGAAAGGGCGGCAATCACCAAACACCTGCCCGAACTCGTCGCCGGTGCCATCTTCAACTATATCGCCGAAGATGAGGAAGTGCAGTCGGTTTACACGAAGAGCGGCACCAAGTTCTATCATGCCGATCCGTCCTTCGCTGCCTTCGTTGAGGATTTCAAGGCCAAGTACCGTCCTCAGGTCATCAAGAAGGGATCTGAACTGGGCGTAAGGGATCCTGCGGCAATCTCTGATGCCATCGACAAGCTGATGGTGAAATGGCGCAAGCTTCTGGACGAGAATGGCCGTGACAAGGAGACCTATACCCGTCTTCTGAACGACGAGATCTTCTCGCGCATCGATACCCAGAACCCGATCGAATAACGCGAACTGAAAAAAGGTGGTGGCCGCGACACATCGTGGCCACCACGTTATCTGCCGCGCCTGGCAGGCTCGCTGCAGCCATATGCTGACGGCAGGTCAAAACGGCATCTCGGATTACCCGGACAGGTAGGGAGAATAGTGTGGCCATCATCGACGTAAGATCGGAACTCGCGGGCAGCGTCTGGAAGGTGGAAGCCGTGCCGGGTACCAATCTTGAGGAAGACGATACCATCGTGATCCTCGAATCCATGAAAATGGAAATTCCGGTCGCTGCTCCCAAGGCCGGTAAACTGATCGAAGTTCTCGTCAAGGAAGGCGACACTGTTTCAGATGAACAAGTGATCGCGCGCATCGAAGCCTGACCCATGAAAAAAATCCTCATTGCAAACCGGGGCGAGATCGCGCGCCGGATTATCCGCTCGGCAAAAGGCCTCGGCCTTGAAACCGTCGCCGTGTATTCGCAGGCCGATGCAGAATCTCCGGTTGTCGATGAAGCTGATGAATCCGTCCTCATTGGCCCCGCGCCCGCAACCGAAAGCTATCTGCGGCAGGATCTGATTATCGAGGCGGCACTGTCGACCGGAGCCGATGCAATCCATCCAGGTTACGGCTTCCTGTCCGAGAATGCCGAATTCGCGGAAAAGACAGCAGAAGCCGGACTGATCTGGATTGGCGCGCGCCCGGAAACGCTTCGCGCGATGGGCGACAAGGAACGTGCCAGAAAAATCGCCGAGCAGGCGGGTGTGCCGGTAGTTCCCGGCAGTGAACGGATCGAGGATATTTCTTCGGTCGATCTGGAGACAATAGCAAGCCGTGTTGGCTACCCGCTCCTTGTGAAGGCGTCTGCGGGTGGCGGAGGTATTGGCATGCGCCGCGTCGAGAGTGCTGATCAGCTCATTGCCACAGCGGAAGCGACGCAGACGCTGGCCCGGAAGTCCTTCAACGACGGGACTGTTTTTCTGGAACGATATGTTCCAAAAGCCCGCCACGTGGAGATGCAGGTCTTCGGATTTGGAAACAGCGAGGCCGTCCATCTTTACGAGCGTGATTGCTCGTTGCAGCGCCGCTTCCAGAAGGTGATCGAGGAAAGTCCGGCACCCGGTATCGGTGAAGATGTGCGCCAACGCATGGCTGCCGCTGCGCTGGCGCTATGCAGGGCAACACGCTACGCCGGCGCCGGTACGATCGAATTCATTCTCGACACGAATACCCACGAGTTCTTTTTCCTCGAAATGAACACGCGAATCCAGGTGGAGCATCCCGTCACCGAAATGGTAACGGGCGTGGACCTGGTTGCGATGCAGTTGGACTTCGCGCGTGGCGAATTGACGGAACTCGACCAGTCGGCCATCGAAACCTCGGGCCATGCCGTCGAATGCAGGCTTTATGCCGAGAAACCCGAAAAGAATTTCATTCCCTCGCCTGGCGCGCTCCGGAAATACCGCCTGCCGTCGCAATCTGCCGATCTCAGGATCGATACCGCCTACCGGGAAGGAAACGCCGTCACCTTCTTCTACGATCCGATGATCGCAAAGATCATCGCCCACGGACCTGACAGGATGGCGGCCTGCCAGCGCGCCATTTCCGCGCTTCGGGAGGTCGACATTGAGGGAATTTCCACCAATCGCGATTTCCTGATTGCCTGCCTTGAGGACGAAGGTTTCAGACAGGGCGATGTCTACACCACCTTCATCGACATCAACCGCAAGAAGCTGCTTTCTGTCATGGAGAATGCCTAGCCATGTTCCCGGTAGCGCCATGCGGAACGGTGCCGCGAAATTGCGCTGGTCAGGAAAACGTTCATGAGCTGCGGCGGCCTGAATGAAATCCGCCACCACATCAGAGCCATTCCGGCAGAGGCTCCGGCTGCCTTCGTTACCCGTGCTAGGTGAGGCGCTGCGGCGTCTGTTTCCAGGCATTGCCATCTCGTTTCTCGTGGCGTCGACGGCCCAGTTTCTCTACGAACACTACGGTGCCCCGGCAATGCTGATGGCTCTCCTCTTGGGGTTGTCATTGAACTTCCTCTCCGAGGAAGGAACGAGGACAGCACCGGGTATCGAATTCACCAGCCGGCCGGTCCTGAGGATCGGCGTTGCGCTCCTCGGGCTGCGGGTATCGGCCGAAATCGCGGAGCAGATCAGCCTGCAGCTTGTCGCGCTCGTGATCGTCGCGATGATCGCAACGATCCTGCTTGGCATTGCCGCAGCCAGGATGCTTGGCAAGAATGCAGGCTTTGGATTTCTGACCCGCGGATCGGTTGCGATCTGCGGCGCGTCTGCGGCAATGGCGATCGCGTCCATTCTCCCGCAACATGAAAAGTCGGATCGCGACCTGCTGTTCACGGTACTTGCGGTTACCCTGCTGTCCACCATTGCGATGATTGCCTATCCGGTGCTCGCGGAAATCCTGAACCTCGGCAGGCTCGACAGCGCCGTGTTCATCGGCGGAACAATCCACGATGTCGCTCAGGTCGTCGGGGCTGGCTTTTCCATCAGTCAGGAGGCGGGCGAAACGGCAACGGTGGTCAAGCTCATTCGCGTCGCAATGCTTGCGCCCGTAATCGTATTTGCTTCGGCCGTGATACGGGTGTCCGGCATGGGCATGGAAACCAGGGCCAGTGTAGCCAGCGCCGGTGTAACCCGTGGCAGGGAGACCAATGGCAGGGAAACCAGGCGCGCCAGGCCGCCGTTGCTTCCACTCTTCCTGTGCGGGTTCCTGTTCCTTGCCGTCCTGAATTCTTTCGGTCTTGTACCGGCCTGGCTGTCCGAGGCGGGTGGAACCGCATCGCGCTGGGCGCTGCTCACCGCTGTTTCTGCTGTCGGACTCAAGACCTCGCTCCGGCGTATCCTCGAGGTCGGACCAAGGTCCATAACGTTGGTGGTGCTGGAAACGGTCTTCCTCGGCGCAATTGTTCTGGCTGGACTCGTTTTTCTGGTCTGACCCCGCATCACGTGTTGAACCGTGATCCGGTCATGCCGCTTTCTCGGTCGAAACAGCGAAAAAGTGCAACATTGAAATAATTGGGAAAAATGGTGCCCCCGGAGAGACTCGAACTCCCGACCGCCTGATTACAAATCAGATGCTCTACCAGCTGAGCTACAAGGGCTTTCCGGCACGACCCGAATTGGATGCGCTTGGCGGTCAGGAAGACGTTACTTTCAATTGAAGTAACGCTTCTGCCGCACCCTGCGCCGGTCGGTGCAACGGCGTTTTCCGATTCCGGAAAACAGGGATTGCTCTATCAGATTTTGTTCTCAAGTCCAGACCCATTTGATGCGTCCGTTCGGATGCTTCGCAAATTCGGCAAGTGCGACCGGTCATCGAGCCCGGTTTGCCGACATGCTGGAACGGTGAGGGGAGGCCAAGGATATCTTAGCCTTGTCCGCGACGAGTTCCGCCTCCACGATATAGCGCTCCGGTCCGCGAATTGTGCCGTCGAGCGGCCAGCAGGTTACCAAGGCAAGGAGGCTGCGGTAGTTGCCCGTGTCGATGCCCGGTTGATCGAAAGGAGCGACCCAGGCACGCGTCATGCGATAGGTGAAGTTCTGGCCATCGCGGGTGGAAATGTTGATCAGGTCTCCCGGTCTCAACGCTCCAATCCAGGAGAAATGCGTGTCACGATGCGCAGCGAATACGGAGGTTCCCGCATCGCCCGGGCGTGCCGTGTTGGTCATGTGTCCGGGGCCAAACGCCAGCGCTTCACCTGAGACACCGGTCAGTGCGAACGTTGTCCTGTGCAGTCGCGGTGCCTCGATGCGCGCCACCGGCTCGATATCCGCCCATGGCCATGGCCTTGCCGTTTCGGTGGGAGATTTCTCGAAGGCCCGTTCGATCAGAACCTGGGCAAGCGCCGCTTTTGCCTTGATCCAAATCCCGTCGCCAAGAAAGGCTGCACCGGCAAGGAGCAGGGCGATAGCAAACAGGTGCCCGGCGTCGAGACGCCGGGCTGTCGTGCGTTTACTGCCACCGGATCTGTTGACGGGTGCAGGTCCCATCGTCACGGCCTTCCACTGCCTGACGGCGCGAACAGTTCACGCGCAGGACGGTTTCGAAGCCTCAGCCACACCAGCGCAATCAGCATCAGCAGCAGGCCGATCACGATGTGGCGGTCGGCGGCTGTCGCGGTCTGGGGCAGGGTGAGCTGTTGTTTCCGGGCGGTAGCAGCGGCAACTGCCTTTGCGCGGTCAGGTTCGGCTGCGATCATGGCAAAGCGTTGCGTGTCTGCCTGCGCCTTTTGCATCGGGGCAGGTGAAGGCACGCTCTCGCCTGCAGGATCATCGAACCACTTTGCGGCGTCCCAACCGGACGGAAGGTTCAACGGGATCTTGGCGCTGTTCAGGTCTTCGCCCTGCGGGCGCGAAACCTTCACATCGACTGCCACCAGGCTCGTGCGGCTGGAAACCAGGTGATGCTCGAGAGCTATCTTCTCGATCTCGCTGTTGATCTGTTCCATCTCGCTGCCCCAAGAGCGCTGCGCCTCCAGCGAGGCAATCTTGCGGCGCGCCCACAGCTTGCCGATGCCGCTGCCTTCCGTGGCCTGGGCTAGGTCCATCGTGACCTGCCAGGGCTGTCCGGCATAGTCGCCCGATATGGCGAGTTCGCCCTTGGCATCGCTTGCCTTGGCCGCAAGAACCACGGGCTCGCCAAGATAAAGATCGGGCAGGGGATCGGGGCTTACCTCAGACAATTTAGCCCCGTTCCCCAGCCCTTGCCGGCCGGATTGGGCCGACAGCCCGGTCATGACCGGGTTTTCAAGTTTTTCGAAGAAGGCGCCCATGCGCTCCTTCACCTGTTCAAGCGAACCGATATGCGTCGACGTTCCCCGGCCAAGTTCCGCGGCACGGGTCATGAAGAAGGAGTTGGGAGCCGAACCGATGCCAACGGTGAATACCCGGCTGCGGCCGCGATTCTGAGCGATCGCGTCGAACAATTGCTGTTCGTTGCCAATGGCACCATCGGTGATGAAGACAACCTGGCGCACGTGCTGAGTGTCTCCCGCATTGCGGTCGGCAAGTGCCATGGTGAGCGCAGGAAGCATTTCGGTGCCGCCTTCGGCTTCAAGCCCGCGCACGAAGTTCAGCGCCACGGCAATGTGTTCGCCATCGGCGGGCACTGCGGCGTCGAACAGTTTTTCCTGCGTGTCGTCGAAGCGCACGATGTTGAAGAGGTCAGCTGGCGAAAGGCGCTTCAGGGCATCTTCAAGCGCCAGCTTGGCCTGTGTCATGGATTCGCCTGCCATCGATCCGGAATTGTCGATGACGAAGATTGCCTCGCGGTTCTTCTTCGGCAGGTCCTTTGGCGCAATCGCCGGCGGCGTGACGAAGGCCAGGATATACTCCTGCCCACCGACATTCTCCCGGAAGAGTGCTGCGGTGGGAGCATCGCCCTTGGGCCTCCAGATGAGCTCGAAATCGCGGTCGGCCGGCACGCTGTCGTTCTTCAGCGTCAGAATGCGGGTGCTGCCGTCCTGTTCACGCGACATCATCTCGTGAAACGGTGTTTCGACAGTGCCGATCGGAAAGCCCGCAGCCAGGCGCACGGTAAGCGTGACCGGGTTGATCTTGGCGTTTTCACGCGGGTCCAGTACCGGTGCGTCGAGCTTTTCCCGGTCCGGCACCGGGTCGGTCACGCCAAATCCGCTTTGGCCCTTGCTGAAATCCACCGTCTGTATGATGGGCTGCGGCGAATAGCGTGGCGCGACGACCATCGGATACCGCAGCGAGAAGGTTCCCCCGTCCTGCTTGACGGTCTGCTGGTACTCGATCTGGACGATCACGGTTTCGCCCGGGCCGATATTCGCGACCTCGTTTGTGAATACGTTCTCGCGCTGCTGTTCAAGAAGCGAGGCTTTCCGCCCCTCGTTTTTTGCCTGCTCGTAGATCTGGCGGGCCTCTTCTCGCGGCTTGATCACGCCTTCGATAAGCCGGTCGCCAACACGCATCTTCAGCGTGTCCACCGCGCTGTCCTCGGGCAGCGGAAAGACATACACGCCCTCCACCCACCCATCTGTCGGGTTGGTGAAGCGCTGGGTTACCTTCACGCGGGCAATCGGCCCCGAAATGTCGATATCCACGTCAGACGAGAGCCTCGGCGCCTCAACGAAATAGCCGTCGGTCTTCGATGGCAGCAAAAGCCCGCCGGTGTTCATGTCGTTCGGGCGCACGAGACCGGGGGCGGATGCTGTGATGACCGGCTCGCCGGAAGGCGAGGTCCCTGCGCGGTCCTGCGCGAGCGCGGCGGAGAAGGTGGCGAAACTGGCGACCGCTATGGCGAGTATCAGGATGACGTTCATCGCCAGTGCATGCATTGCCTGCCGCACGCGAAACGCCCGCAGCATGATGCGCCCGTCATGCGCCGCGCCGCCAAGGCTGTCATCCTTCGCCGGTCGAAACGCAGAAGATGGAATGTGATGATTGTGAGCGGAGCCTGCCGCAGTTGTACTGGTATCGCGCGAATAGGCGTTGCCTTGATGCGCGCAATCCTGAAAAGCCGTGTAGCCCATGCTTTCCCCTCTTTGTCAGAGCCGCCCCAACGATGGGCAGGAAAACAGGCCAAGCAGGCGAGTGTTAGTGCAAAAAAAGGCACAGCCGGACAGTTTTTGCGGCCAAATTCTGGCGCTGAACTGTCCGGCTGCGATTGTAGAGCTGATGCTCTGGGGCAGACATCCTGCCTTGAACGCGGGCGCAAAGGGAGAAGAACCGCCCGTATTCGCATGTCTGCCGGTATACCGGGCCGGCTAGCCCCAATTCATTCAACCTGCCTGGAAGCATGCCCGCAGGCCACTTTCTGCCGAAGGCGGATGAATGATCGCCGGTCCGGAATGGCGTCGATCCCGAAGGGGATCAGCGTCCGGCTTCCTCAATGCCAACATAACCGTTGGCGCGGGCAGCGCGTGTGTTCGGACGGAATGCCTGTTCCATCATGCCGTGACGATTGGTGACGGAGTAACGGAAACCCAGTTTGAGGCCGTAAGCGGCTTCGCGGAAAAAGTTGATCATGATTGCACCTTTTGTCTCTCGCTGTTTGCCGCAGCACCCCTCCGAAGCGTGAAAACCCGTCCGTTTCCGGCGGGCTTCGAACCATTCAAAACATTGGTTCGCTTCTTCAAAAGGATACTGCGAAAAGGGGTGGCGCGGAGCCAGTGCTGAGCGTCTACCCGTTGATTGTCTATATACGCCTGCCTGGTGCAATGCACAAATGCAGTTTTTGCATACGGGGGATGCATAAATTGCATGCTTTTTGTGCAGGCAGGTTCAAAAATTAGGCATGTAAAAATAATAGAACAAAATCATATACTTGTGCAAGATGATCCGTCGCCGTTTACGAAGTTTTAACCCATTCCGGTCCGCCCGAACCCGCAAAATATGTCTTGCACCTGCTCTCTTGCCATCCGGCCAGGCGAGCCGCACCCTGACAGGCCTTGTCCATGCGCGACATGCCCGGCTTGGTCGCGACGGGCAGGGCCCGCATGCGCCAGCAACGGCATGCCGGACCACCTGCGGGGAATCGCCTGCGGCACGTGCGGGAGGCGGTTGCGGCCCAAGTCGGTCAGCCGGCGTTCACGCTTCCCTTCATCGAGGAGTGGAACCGGCACTTGTAGCCATGCTTTCCTGCCGGAACCGTGACGGTGGCGCTCTGGCCGCTCTGCAGCGTTCCGGTGTCGAAGGCATCGGAGGTTGCGGTATGCGGCGCGCTGTCCTGGTTGGTGAAGGTGACGGTGTCGCCTGCCGCAACGCTGAGCGAGGCGGGCGAGAACTTGAAGTCCGAGATCATGACCTTGTGGTCTGCCGCCAGAGCGGAGGTGGAAAGGAGGGCGAGGGCGGCAATGCCTGCCAAGCCCGTAAGTCCGGCAAAGCTGGCACGGCTGATGGGTTTTCTCTTCATGAAAGTCTTCCTTCTGGAATGCCCCGCAGCGAGCATAGCCGGTTTCCGTGCCGCGTGAAGCCGGATTCGACTGCGCCAGATTCCGGTACGCGTCCGGGGATCCGGCACCACAAGCGCGAGGCGGGCTGTTGAGGGCGGGACTCGGCGGAACGCCGCTCAGCCCGGCACGGCGGGTACTTCCCGCTTCATGTCTGGCTCGTTGTGCAGGAAGGTAACGGCCAGCGAGGCGGGGAGTTCGGTCGCGTCCGCCTTTCCTTCCGCCTTGCGCACGCGTTCGGCGATTTCCTGGCTGGCTGCAGCGTCCAGATGAACGCCTAAAGTGTCCAGCCGTTCGGCAAGGGCGGGCAGCTTCGCCGCCTCCATGTGAAAGCGGAAATTGACCTGGATATTGGAAAACAGCACATGCTGCTCGATCCAGCCCAGGCTGTTGATTGCATCGTTGATGTCGGCCATGGCGGCATGGCGGTTCACGCGTGTCACGGCGGACAGCATTATCGGGCGCGGGCGCATGGGGATCCTGTTGAATTGGACAGGTTGGGGATTTCCTGCCCATCCTATCCGGAACTGGCGCGCGGCAACATACCGTTTCAGGCCGTTTGCTGGCGAAAACATACTTATGCTCGCAATTGGCATAACTCTCGATTTTATTGTTGGGCATGAATAGACGCAGATTCCTCCAGTCGCTGGCCGCAGTGGTATCGCTGCCTGCCGCGCCGTTTTCTCTGAAACCCGCAATGGCGGCGCTGCCCGCTGGCGGCAGTGCCACCGGAGCCGCTGCCGCCGCTGCGGCGGTGCCCGCCAGGGCGCAGTTCTGGGCGATCTACATGTCCGGCCTGCATGGCGAGTGTACGCCCGCCGCCCTGCAACAGGTCGCGGGCATCCCCGCCGCCGAGGCGAAGGGCTATCTAGCCCGCCTGGTCGCCGACGGCGTGATCCGTCCCACCCCGCTGCTATCGAGAACGGTATCAGGATTGCTCAGGCGCGAGGGCGACGGGGTATTGGAGAAGATCAGGGAGCGGCTGGAGATGAAGGGGAGAAGGGAAATTGCTGGTGATGCCGAGGAGGATCTAGGCCTTGGAGAGAGGTTGAAAGAGTGTATGGAGGTGGAGGCGCATTTGGATAAAGAAGATGATGTTGCTGGTGAGTTTCCTGCCCGGGACGTGCCGGAACACCTCAAATCCGCGGAAAACCAACATGCGGACGCCTCGATTTACCGGCTAATCTCTAAAGAACCAACGATTTCCGAGTATGGCGCCTGAGGATACGGTGATTTCGGCGCTGCATGTTCACTATTGAATGCTGTTTTGGATGTTTCCTGCTCCATTGGGCAACGGATTTCCGTCATGCAGGCGCACTTCGCCCCTGATGCCAGACGTAGCGGGTGAGATTGTAGGCGATGTTGGCCATCCCGATCTTCACCCGTGCCCGTTCGATGCCGATGGTACGAATGAACAGGCCAAACCGGTTTTTCTGGTGCGCGAAGACATGCTCTACAAAAGCGCGAACCTTCGAGCGCCGGCCATTGGCTCGTGATGTTGCCTCGCTCATCGGTCGACCTTTCGGTTTCTTGTGATGAATGTCGCTTTCATAACCATGCCGTTCCAGCCAGGCCTCGTTCTTCTTGGAACGATATGCCGTGTCAGCCCAGACCTTCGAGCCGGTATTTTCGCGGTTGAGAACATTGCGGAGCTGGGCACCGTCATGGGCCGAGGCGCTGGTGACATTCCAACCACGAATGAAGCCGCAATGGCGGTCGATGGCAGCATGGTTCTTGTATCCGAAGGAGGGAACCGCAATGTCGCGCTGGCGAACCATGCCATCGGCATCGGGCTTGGCCTTCGAGAACTTCACCGTCCGTCTTGCGTCGGTATCTTTCTGCGCTGCCTTTGCCGGTTCATCCGGCCAGATCTCGTCAGCCGTGCGGTCTTCCTTGATCGCTTGCTTCTCGCCATCGCTGTTGCGCTGCTTCGGAGCCGCCACCAGCGTGGCGTCCGTTGACCGGCAGTCGTTTGCTTGCAAACGACGAGAGGGCGGGACCTTGTCTCCAAGGCCGAGCCCCAGGAAGCGCAGGAACGAAAGCCGGTCGTTGATAACAAACTCAGCCTGATCATCGGAAAGATCATAGAGCGCCTGCAGCACCATGATTTTGAACATCATCACACTATCAAACGGCGGCCTGCCGCCCTTGGCACCATCCGATCGCTTCAGTGCCTTTGCCAACGGTTTGCGGAAAACTTCCCAGGGTACAACCTCGTTGAGCTTCACAAGCGGATCGCCAGCCTCGCTCAGCAGTGCGTATCGTTCATCGACATCCCAGAAACCGGCCTGTCCCCGCATCGCTATCCCTCCGATTCAACCAGTGCCGATTGAATCAGATCACTTCGGAAATGACGATTTTTAGTGGCGCCTGAGGATACGGTGATTTCGGCGCTCATGTTCCTATTGAATGCTGTTTTGGATGCTGCTCCATTGGGCAACGGTTTCCGTCATGCAGGCGCACTTCGCCCTGATGCCGAGTAGCGGTGAGATTTGAGCGATGTTGGCCATCCCGATCTCGCGCCGTTGATCCGATGGTACGAATGAACGAAACCGGTTTTCTGGTGCGCGAGCATGCTCTACAAAGCGCGAACCGAGCGCGCATTGGCTTGTTGCCTCGCTCGTATGACCTTTCGGTTTCTTGTGATGAATGTCGCACGCTTGGCCGTTCAGCGGCCTCGTTCTTCTTGGACAATGCCCGTCAGACCTTCGAGCCGTATTTCGCGGTTGAGAACATTGCGAGCTGGGCACCGTCATGGGCCGGCGCTGGTGCTTACCACGAATGAAGCCGCAATGGCGTCGACGTGGCTTTGTCGAGGGGGGCATTCGCGCTGGCAACCTCCCATCGACGCAGCCTTCGAGAACTTCACCGTCCGTCTTGCGTCGGTATCTTTCTGCGCGCCTTTGCCGGTTCATCCGCAGATCTCGTCACCTTAGCCTTGATCGCTTGCTTCTCGCCAGCTTTGCGCTGCTTCGGGCCGCCACCAGCGTGCGTCGTTTCAACAGTCGTTTCCTGCACGAGAGGACCTTCTCCAAGGCCGAGCCCGGTCACAAGCCGGTCGTTGATACAAACTCAGCTAAATCGGAAGAGATCCGACGCCTGCCTTTCGTTTTGAACATCATCACTATCAGCGGCCTGCCTTGCGCCCTCCGTCGCAATTGCCTTTGCCAACAGTTTGCGGAACTTCCAGGTACAACTCGTTGAGCTTCCAAGCGGATCACTTGACTCACGGACGTATCGTTCATCGTCAGAAACCAATCCCATCGCTATCCTCATTCAACCATGCCGATTGGATGATCCCCGAAATGGTTTCAGGGAATCCATGTGGAATGTTTGTAAACTGTCGGCTGGGTCCTCGAATTGCTGCTCGCCTTCACCCGAGAGTTAAAGTGGGCTTCCGGACGTCCCATCTTCTTCGCTTGCCTTCCCCTTCTCATCCCCGGGTCCTCGTAACTGCCAGCCGATTTCTTTCTTTTGTAATCTTTCACAGACACATCCGTGTCTGCGCCCGTTCAGACTGCCAGCGCCTGCGGGTGAGGAGAGCTTGCCTTCTACGGAGGAGTTCTCTCCCTTTCGCTCCAAATCGCCTTCCAGCGATGTCGCTCCGCTGCGCGGCTCGCTCTTCGCTCGCTGTGTCGCTGTCGCCATGTGCGGGCTTCCTTGGTCGCTTGCCAGCCCCTCCAGGCGCGCGGGAGGTTTTCGGTACGGCCCGCGGTCATTTCGTCGAGATGGGGCTTACGGAAAAGTCCCCCCTCACCCCCGGCTTGCGCCGGGACCTCTCCCCCCTCAGGTATCTGGGGGGAGAGGACGATACGTCTCGGGCATGCGCGGTTTGCGTCTTCTCCCCGCCAGATACCTGAGGGGGGAGAAGGTGGCCCGAAGGGCCGGATGAGGGGGGCTTGCCAGATGGTTTCCCCTGAGCCTTGCGCCGTCTGGATTCCTGCGTGTTCCCCACCCCGGCATCGCGGGCGAGGGGATCGTCCATAACTTCCAGTTCCACCTCGCGCAGGCGCTTGATCTCGTCGCGCAGGCGCGCGGCGGTCTCGAAGTCGAGATCGGCGGCGGCGTCGCGCATTTCCTTTTCCAGCGCGGCAAGGTGGGTGGCGAGATTGTTGCCGGCAAGCTGGCCGGTGGCGGCAAGTCCGCCCGCGCCACGCACATCCGCCGTGACGTGGTCCTGCTCGTAGACGCTTTCGAGAATGTTGGCGATGTTGGACTTGATCGAGGCAGGCGTGATGCCGTGCTCCTCATTGTAGGCAAGCTGCTTCTCGCGGCGGCGCCCCGTCTCGGCCATGGCCCGCTCCATCGAGCCGGTCACCTTGTCGGCATACATGATCACGCGCCCGTCCACGTTGCGCGCGGCGCGGCCGATGGTCTGCACCAGCGAGGTCTCGGAGCGCAGGAAGCCCTCCTTGTCGGCATCGAGAATGGCGACCAGCGCGCATTCGGGAATGTCGAGGCCCTCGCGCAACAGGTTGATACCGACCAGCACGTCGAATGCGCCCAGGCGCAGGTCGCGGATGATCTCGATGCGCTCCAGCGTGTCGATGTCGGAATGCATGTAGCGTACGCGGATGCCGTTTTCGTGCAGGTATTCGGTAAGGTCCTCGGCCATGCGCTTGGTCAGCGTGGTGACCAGCGTGCGGTAGCCGGCCTTCGCCGTCTGGCGGATCTCGTCCAGCACGTCGTCGACCTGGGTGCCGGCAGGGCGTATCTCCACCGGCGGGTCGATGAGGCCGGTGGGGCGGATCACCTGTTCGGCGAAGACGCCGCCTGCTTCCTCCATTTCCCAGTTGCCCGGCGTGGCCGAAACGGCAACGGTCTGCGGGCGCATCGCGTCCCACTCCTCGAAGCGAAGCGGCCGGTTGTCCATGCAGGACGGCAGGCGGAAGCCGTATTCGGCCAGCGTCGCCTTGCGGCGGAAGTCACCCCGGTACATGCCGCCGATCTGCGGCACGCTGACATGGCTCTCGTCGATGAAGACCAGCGCATTGTCGGGAATGTATTCGAACAGGGTCGGCGGCGGCTCGCCCGGCTTGCGCCCGGTCAGGTAGCGCGAATAGTTCTCGATGCCGGCGCAGGAGCCGGTGGCTTCCAGCATTTCGAGATCGAATTGCGTGCGCTGCTCAAGCCGCTGCGCTTCAAGCAGGCGGCCAGCGGCGTTCAGTTCGGCAAGGCGCAGCTTCAGCTCCTCGCGGATGCCCTTCGACGCCTGGTTCAGGGTGGGGCGCGGGGTGACGTAGTGCGAGTTGGCGTAGATCTTGACGCTTTTCAGGTCGTCGGTCTTCCTGCCCGTCAGCGGGTCGAACTCGGTGATCGACTCGATCTCGTCCCCGAACATGGAGATGCGCCAGGCGCGGTCCTCCAGGTGGGCCGGGAAGATGTCGATCGTATCGCCCTTCACCCGGAAGGTGCCACGCACGAAATTGGCCTCGGCGCGCTTGTACTGCTGCGCCACGAGATCGGCCAGCAATTGGCGCTGGTCGAGCCGGTCGCCGATCTCCATCTTGAAGGTCATCGCCGTGTAGGTCTCGACCGAGCCGATACCGTAGATGCACGACACCGAGGCGACGATGATCACGTCGTCGCGCTCCAGCAGCGCCCGCGTGGCAGCGTGGCGCATACGGTCGATCTGCTCGTTGATCGAGCTTTCCTTCTCGATATAGGTGTCGGAGCGCGGCACATAGGCTTCCGGCTGGTAGTAGTCGTAGTAGGAAACGAAATACTCCACCGCATTGTTGGGGAAGAACTGCTTGAACTCGCCATAGAGCTGGGCAGCCAGCGTCTTGTTCGGCGCAAGGATGATGGCGGGCCGCTGCGTCGCCTCGATCACCTTGGCCATGGTGAAGGTCTTGCCCGAGCCGGTAACGCCCAGAAGCACCTGCGTCTGCTCTTTGCCGGTTTCCGAAAGCGCCTCCGCGCTTTCGCCCGTTCGCGCACCGGCACGGGCTTCGCCCGTTTGTGCTGCCACGGAGGGTAGGTGGTTCGCCGAGGCGGCAGCGCCCGGCCGGTCAGCCCGCGGCTGCGCGGCTCGCTCTTTGATTGCTACTTCACTTCCCGCTTTCTCCGCCTGGGCGCGCGCGCGGTCCTCGTCCATTCCCGAGGCGATCAGCGCCTCGTAATAGGGCAGGCCGGTCACGCCCTCGACGAGGTCGCGGATGGCGGTGGGCTGGTCGCCGGAGGGTTCGTAGTCCGTCACCATCTCGATGCGTATGCCGCCCTCGGATTTGGCCGGCCGTTCCGGCCGGTGCGGAACCCATTTGCTGACGAGGTTCGGATCGCCGCCCTGGATCAGCCGCGACAGTGCATCCACGGTAGCGGTGACGCCGGTGGTCGAGACCAGTTTCTCTGCGTCCTCCAGCGAAACGTCGACGCCCGCCACAGGATTGAGGCCGACGCGGGCGCGGGCGCGGGGATCGTTGGTGCCCTCGATGATCGAGCCGCCGCCGGTGCGCTTCTCGGTCGTCTTGCGGCCCGATGGCGTGTGCTTCTCGGTGGCGGGTTTCTTGCGCTCCTTGCCCGAAGCGCTGGCCCGGTCCGCGCCTTGCGAATCCGCATCGGCTGCCGCCTCGCGCGCCTTGCGCTGCACACGGGTGCGGTGCCGCCCGGCTTCGGAGCGGATACGACTCATCTCGGCGTCGCGCTGCTCGCGCTCCGCTTCAAGTTCAGCCTGCCGCAGCCAGTCCTCCATCGAGGTGCCCGCAGCCTGCTCAGCCTCGAACCGGGCCTGCGGGGATTCCTCGAATCCCTCCGCGCCGCGCGGCTCGCCTGTCTTCCTGTTTTTCCGGGAATCCGTCATGGCCCGAATATGGGACGGAACCGGAACAAAGAAAAGGGGAGGGGCATCGGGGAACGGCAGGCTCCTGACAGAAGGGTGTCAGGAGGTTGGAAATTCTCTTTGACTTTCACCTCTCCACAACGATATTCCGCGCGGCTTCAACCTGAACGGATTTCCCGAACATGCCGTCCTCCTTTGCGCCAGCCTTTGCGTATGTGGTGCCCGTGCTTCTGCTCGTGGCATCGAACGTTTTCATGACCTTCGCCTGGTACGGGCATTTGAAATATGCGGGCAAGGCGCTCTGGATCGTCGTGCTGGTGAGTTGGGGGATAGCCTTCTTCGAATACTGGCTGGCCGTGCCTGCCAACCGCATCGGCCATCAGGTCTATTCGGCGGCCCAGTTGAAAACCATTCAGGAAGTCATCACGCTGACAGTCTTCGTGGTGTTTTCGACCTTCTATCTGCGCGAGGGCATCAGCATCAATACGCTGCTTGGCTTTGCGCTGATCCTTGCCGGGGCGGCGCTCGTCTTCCGGGGGTAGGTCTGGCGGGAATGAGTTTCGCAGTGGCAGGGCAGGGAGCACACCCGAGTTCCCTGTGATTGACCCTTGCGGCCAGCGTCAGGATGCCTTCGCCAGTTGCTCGCGCAAATCGTTGATCCGGTCACGCAGGTCGCCGGCTTCGTGCGGCGTCATGCCGGTCGCCTCCAGAATACAGCGCGGAATGTGGGCCGCGCGTGCCTTCATTGCCCGGCCATCCTCGGCAAGCGTCACGAGAACCTGCCGCTCGTCCGCCGTGCTGCGCTTGCGCTTCACGAGCCCCGAATTCTCCATGCGTTTCAGCAGCGGGGTGAGGGTGTTCGATTCGAGGCCAAGCCGCCTGCCGATTCCGCTTACCGTCTGCCCGTCCTCCTGCCACAGCGCGGCAAGAACGATGTATTGCGGGTAGGTGATGCCGAGTTCCTGCAGAAGGGGCTGATAGACCCGGTTCATTGCCTGCGTGGCCGAATAGAGGCTGAAACACAGCATCTGGTCGACGGCGGGGAAATCCTGCGCGGCGGAGTTTTCATTCATTACGCGTCTGCCTGGATTGCACTTGAATTGAATAAATCGTGCGCGATTTTATCACGATCCTGTTGACAGGTACAGGACTGAGGCATAAATATCGTGCACGATTTAAACGCAAGCGATAAAAGGAGAATGAAAATGAGCGTAGACGTCAAATATCGCGTATCGGCCACTGCAACCGGCGGCCGTGACGGACATACAAGGACGGAAGATGGCGTGGTGGATTTCAAGCTTGCGCCGCCGAAGGAACTGGGCGGCAGCGGTGATGGTGCCAACCCGGAGCAGCTTTTCGCAGCCGGTTACGCCGCCTGCTATCTTGGTGCCATGAAAGCCGCCACCCGCATGGACAAGACCTTGGCCAAGGTTCCCGAAGATGCCACCGTCAAGGCAACCGTCGGCATCGGACCGCGCAGCGATACCGGTTTCGGGCTGGCAGTCGGCCTGGAGGTGCATTTCCCCGGCGTCGACAAGGCCGAAGCGCAGAAGGTTGCCGATGCCGGCCATACAATCTGCCCCTATTCGCATGCCACAAAGGGCAATATCGAGGTCACGACCACCGTCGTCTGACCGGCGGGGCGGGAATGAAAAAACCCCCGGCACCGGTGTGCCGGGGGTTCCGCATCATTCGGGTCCGTATCCGCAGGGTCAGCCTGCGGCAGCAGCGTTGAATTCCTCCATGGAAAGTGCGCCGTCACCGTCAGTGTCGGCAGCAGCGAACTGCTCGGCAGTCCATTCCCAGCCTGCAGCCGTGGCTTCTTCCATGGTCACGGTGCCGCTGGCATCCGCATCAACCTTGGTGAAGTCCATCTCGGCCGCAATTGCCGGAACGGTCATGAATGCGGCAACGCCAAATGCAGTGAGAACTTTCTTCATTCTTTTTCTCCTTTTGGTCCCGGCCATCCGTCATTGGCGCCGGTGGGAGAGATATGGGGTCTTCTTTCGGGCTGAATTTTGGTCGTGAAATCAAGGCTTTTTGCCACCTGAAACCAAACTTGCAGCGGTGCCCGTGGAACCATCCCAATTTCGCCATCATGTCCGCCGCCACGATGTTTTTTATGCTTGAATGAACCGTATTGACGGTTTCGGAGTAATATCCGGTAGTGAAACGTTACCGGAGAATTTTTCATGCCAATCTGGCTGGGCGCCTATTTGACTACCGTGGTCCTGTTTCTCGCAGTGGACAGCCTTTGGCTGGGTGTGGTGGCACGAACATTCTACAGGGATCAGCTTGGCGAGCTCATGCTCGCTTCGCCAAAGCTGGGTATCGCGGCCGCATTCTACCTGTTCTATGCCGCGGCCATTGTCATCCTGGCCGTTATGCCCGCGCTGAAATCCGGCGTCTGGTGGCAGGCCGCGGTGTATGGCGCGGTTCTCGGACTTGCTGCCTATGGAACCTATGACATCACCAACATGGCTACGCTGAAGAACTGGCCGTATCTGATGTCGTTCGTGGACATGGCCTGGGGCACGCTGCTGACATCGGGAGTGGCTTTCTCCGTCTGGTGGATTTTCGCGCGTTGAACGTTTCGTTCCACATCAGTATTCAAGGCATGAAAAAACCCGGCAGTTTTGCTGCCGGGCGAATGTTTCGCAGAATGTCTCCCTGATCGGGAAATCAGCCCTGGGTGGCTGCGGAGTACTCTTCCTCGTCGAGGACGCCGTCACCATTGGCATCGGCCTCGGTCCACTGCTCGTCAGTGAACTCGTAGCCTGCGGCCTGTGCCTCTTCGAGGTTCACGAAACCGTCGCCATCCGTGTCAACGGCTGCGAAATCGGATGCCTGGGCGAAAGCCGAAATGCTGGAAGCAGCAACGAGGGCAAGAGCCAGAACGATTTTTTTCATTTGTGGTTTTCCTTGAAAACGATACCCGGCGCTCCGGCGTTTCGCGCCTGCCGGGCGGCCGGAATTGGCTCCCGGATTGCGGCGGATTCGTGGCCGGAATTCAGCGGCCAGAGAAATATTTGGATCCGCCAAAAGTGAATGAAAACAACAACTAATTTGGAAAACGAGAATCGGCACGAGAGGCTTCGCTACCGGTGTGCATGGGCAGGTCGCGAGGGCTTAGGGGACGTCCGAGACAGGAGAATTGGGCCGGTGTGTGTCCATGTGATTTTTATCGGCCGGATGCGTGATCCGCTTTTGCCTGTACCGCGTAAACGGAATAGACATAGGGAGCCAAGCTTTGTTTGTGCCGATTTCAACCTTTCACGGGAGCGGAATGAGTCCGACCAGCGACCCTGCGGCCAGCGACACTGCCGAACGTCATCTCGACCTGATCGTCAAAATTTCCACTGATCAGGACAAGGATGCATTTGCCGAATTGTTCCAGTGGTTTGGTCCACGGGTCAAGGCAATGATGTTGAAACTCGGTGCCAACAACGATCTGGCCGAGGATCTGATGCAGGACACGATGATGACGGTCTGGATGAAAGCCGGCCAGTTCGCTTCTTGGAAGGGATCAGCCGGAGCCTGGATATTCACGATCGCGCGAAACAAGCGCATTGACCGGTTCCGCAGGCAGTCCACCCGCCACTATGTCGATGTTGACGGCATGGAGTTTGCCGACGACTCGCCCGATGGCGAAGACATGGTGCTGGCTGACGAGCGCGACCGTATCGTCTCGAATGCCACTGCCGGACTTCCCGAGGAATTGCGCGAAATCGTCAGGTTGGCCTTTGTCGAGGAAAAATCGCAGACCGAGATTGCCAGCGAACTTGGCATACCGCTCGGAACAGTCAAATCACGCACAAGACGTGCGTATCAGAAGATCAGAGATGAATTGGAGGATGTGCTGTGAATACCACCCATCATCCCGATGAAGCGACATTGATGGAATATGCGGCCGGCACCCTCGACGAGGCGTTTGCCGTCACCGTCTCGTGTCACCTCGAAATTTGCCCTGACTGCCGCAAGTCGGTACGAGCCGCTGAGGCAATGGGCGGCGCGATGTTGTGCGAGCAGGTTGGCGCACCGGTTGCCGAGGGTTCCTTTGGCAGGCTCCTGGAAAAGATTTCCGCTGCCTCGGGCGAGGGCGGCAACACCGCCCCTGCCGTCATGGAGCAGGTTCAGCCGCAAAGCCCCGGAAGCGTGCTTCCCGCTGCGCTCGGCTCGTACATAGGCCGCAACGTGGATGAAATTCGCTGGAAACGGATTGGTCCTGGCGTCTGGCAGCATCCGATCCGCCTTTCCGACGGTGCTAAGTCTTCGCTTCGGCTGTTGCGGATCGCACCTGGACGCAGTGTCCCGGAACACGGGCATGGCGGGCAGGAAATCACGTTGATCCTTTCCGGCGCCTACCGCGACGAGATCGGGTATTTCGGTCCGGGCGACGTTGCCGACCTCGACGAGGATATCGAGCATCAGCCGCGAGTGGTTTCCGACGAGGATTGCATCTGCCTTGCCGCCACCGAGAAGCCGACGCGCTTCAAGAGCCTGGCAGGGCGGTTGCTGCAGCCGTTTGTGGGAATATGACCAGCAATCCCGTAAATGGAACGGCTGATGGCACGCCCCGGTGGAACAAGGTTTGGGTGATAGGCGCAAGCACGGGCATTGGCCGTGAAACCGCGCTGAAACTCATGCCAATGTGCGCGGAACTGTTCGTTTCCGCCCGTTCCGAGGACAAGCTGGCAGAAGTCGCAGCCATCGGCGCAACAGTGACAAGCCTCCCGCTAGACGTCACGAATGCGAGTGAGGTGAATGAGGCGGCAGCACGGATCTCATCCGGCGGCGAGCCAGTGGATCTGGTGGTCATCTCTTCCGGTCTATGGCGCAAGGTGAACCTGCCGGACATCGATCCGGCGGATTTCCGCGCCGCCATGGACGTGAATTTCAACGGCGTGATCGAAGTGCTTGCAGCGGTATTGCCGGCAATGGCGAAACGCGGCTCTGGCCACGTCGCAATCATTGCCTCGGTTTCGGGCTATCGCGGCCTTCCCGGTGCATCCGCTTACGCGCCGACCAAGGCCGCCCTCATCAATCTTGCCGAATGCATCAAGCCCCAACTCGACGGGCTGGGGATCACGGTGTCGATCATCAATCCGGGATTCGTAGACACGCCGATGACATCGGTGAACAAGTTTCCCATGCCGTTTCTCATGGAACCGGAAGAGGCAGCCTCGATCATCGTTTCGGGTCTTGAGCGCAGGGCCTACGAGATCGCCTTCCCAAGGAAGATGGTCTGGTCGCTCAAGCTTGCACGGATGCTGCCGAATGCAGTCTTCTTCTGGCTGGTCAAGAAAATGGTGATGCGCGGTTAAGCGTGCGATGTCGCCGATGCAGCGCTTTTCGCCGCGTCGGAGTGCCTACTTGCCGGCAGCGCCTGTCTTGCGGAACACTAGGAATATTTCCGCGACTTCAAGTCCGAACTTCGAGAGACGCGCCCGGCCAAGCAACGTGTCGGGCGAGATGCGGTACATCCTGTCATCAAATCGCAGGTCGATCTTGCGTCCGCCGACAGGGACCGGAAACACGTAGTCCATCCGAATTTCGCCCGCGTGGAATTGCCCGCGCGCCGGCTTGTCGAGATCTGCGCATTGGGCGAGGAACTCGTCCCCACTCAGGAAGCGGACTTCCCACACACGTTCTTCGCGTTCACCGTCGCCATAGGTGAAATTCTCGGCGAGGCAGAACACTTCATCGCGCCAGAAGCCCTCGAGTTGGATCTCGAGCGTGCGCCGTACCTTGCCCCGGCGGTCGAGCACGAATCCGGATGCCGTTGAATGCCCCGAAAAGAAATCGGTCATCGGGTTGTGGAGTGTTCCCTGGAATTGCGGTTTTCCCTGAAGCATGGCTCAAGCCCCCCTCGTGCTGATGCGGTCCTTGCCTTCGTCCGAGACGGCCTGCTCCCTTCGCGCAAGGCCTACGCGTTGTGGGAAACGTAACCCCTTGAGCCAGAGCTTTGCTGCTTCATAGTGGATGGCCGCCACGACCTTCAAAGTCATGAACGGAAATGCCAAAGCGGATTTGATTATCTGCAATCCGGAAAACGGCGCGGCATTTGCCTTGAAGAATGTCTTGAGCACGGGTTTGCCACCCTCGTGCAGCGCCACGCCCACGGTCAGCTTTTCGGCATCGAGCGCCAGTCCGAAATTGTAGTGGCCGTGAGCTTCGTTGAACGGCGAAACCAGCATGCGTTTGCCTGCCGGTTCGACCCGTCCATCCGTGATGCGGCAAACATAGCTTGTCCTATCCCCGAACGTATTCGAAACCTCGTACACGGCCGCCACCGGCTGGCGCTCGCTGTCGAGGCAGAAGTACACGCTGAGCGGATTGAACACGAAACCCAGCAGACGCGGATAGGTCAGCAGCCAGACAGACACGATATCCTCGCGGCCAGTCTCCCTGCGGACAAGATCACGGGCATGCTGCGCCAGATCCTCCCTGGAGCCATCCGCCATGTCGGCGCGGTGCAGCGACAAGAGGTTGAAGCGGTCGACGGAGAAGAATGGCGTCTTGTCGAGTTCCTGCAATTGCCCGGCGTCAACGAGTATGGAGAAGACGCCATACTCAAGGCGGTGATGCAGAGGCCTTACGCGCTCGTGCACCACCTTGCCGGTCATGATTGCAGGTTTCCCGAAGATCATTCGGCTGCCTCCAGCATGATTGCCGGACCGACCGTGATACGGCTGGAAGGCTCCGGGACATTCCACGGCCTGCTGACCCCGCCAAGCTGTTCTGCCACTGCAAGCCCACTTTGAAGCGCATCCTCGTGGAATCCGAAGCCGAAATAGGAACCGCAGAACCACGAACGCCGGTGCCCCTGAAGGTTCCAGAGATGTTTCTGGGCGGCAATTGCACCCGTATCGAGGATGGGATGGCGATAGGTGGTTTCGTAGAGAATGCTTTCGGGCGCGATTTCACTTGCCGCATTGAGCGTCACGAAGAGATCGGTTGCCGTGTCAGGCTGTTGCAGCCTGTTCATCCAGTAGGTGCAGCTCGACCTGTTCTGACCGTCGGCGCTCGCGCTCCCCGCAAGATAGTTCCAGCTTGCCCAGAGGCGGCGGCGCTGCGGCATGTGGCGCGCATCCGTGTGCAGGACGGTGGGGTTGCTTGAATAGGCGAACGGTTTTAGCAAGGACTGCTCGATCCGGTCGCTATCCCCCATCAGCCTGAGCGCCACATCGGCATGGCAGGCGAAGACCACCTGGTCGAACCTGGACGCATTGCCCTTGGCATCCCTTATTTCCACGTAACCGGGGTGCCGAACGACCGACGCTATTTCGCAGTCCGTGCGCGCGGCCATGTTCCCGGAGCGTATCAAGCGGCCCACATATTCCTGGGAGCCACCTTTGACGGTGCGCCACTTCGGCCTGTTGCGAATTTTCAGCAATCCGTGGTTTGCATAGAATTCGATAAAGGATCGTGCCGGAAAGGTCGACATCGCATTTGCCGGCGACGACCAGATCGCGCCGGCCATTGGCAGGATGTGCCGATGCAGAAATTCCTCGCTGTAGTTCTCGCGCTCGAGGAACTCGCCGAGTGAAACCTCTGCCTCGTGGTTCAGAACCGCTTCCGGCGACTCGGCAAAGAAACGGCGTATGTCGCGAAGCATGCGCCAGTGACCGAAGTTCACGACATTGGATCGCTGACCGAAAAGACCCTGGATGCCGGTGCCGTTGTATTCGTAGACACCCTCGTCGAGCGAGAACGAAAATGACATGTCCGATTCGATATTGGGAACATCGAGGTGTTCGAACAGCGCCGTGAGATTGGGGTAGGTGGCCTCGTTGTAGACGATGAAACCGGTGTCCACGGCAACTGGTCCATCCCCGAGCATCACAGTACGGGTGTTGGAATGACCACCCAGATGGGATTCCCTTTCGAAGATGGTGACGCGGTGGCGGCGCGAAAGCAGCCAGGCGGCGGAGAGCCCGGCAATTCCGGACCCGATGACGGCAATGTTTTGAGTATCCATTCCAGCAATATCCCTTGAAGTTCCTATTGAACTACGAAGGGAGAAGCCTTGCGGATCATCACTGGCGGCATTTCAACTGCAACGGGGCACAAACGTCTCGGCAGGGCGATTATTGTGTGCTCCAGTTGCGGCAAGAGCCGTCAGGCATAGGTCTTGACGGGCGTGCCGGCCAAAGCGGAGATGTTGATCAGTCCACGCACGGTGATTGACGGGTTGACGATATGCGCGCGGTTGCCCATTCCCATCAGAACCGGGCCGACTTCCAGCCCGCCAGCGACGGTCTTCATGCTGTTCCTCACGGCGCTTGCGACCTCGGAGTTCGGGAAGACCAGGACATTGGCCCGGCCCGAAAGGCGTGAATTGGGGAACATGCGCTCTCTCAATTCCGGGTCCAGAGCCGTGTCGAGTTGCATTTCGCCCTCGAAGGTGAAGTCGCAATGGCGATCTTCCAGTATCGCGATGGCAGCCCGGGTCTTCTCGGCAGAGGCAGACCTGAGATTGCCGAACTGCGAGTTCGAACAGATTGCAATATTGGGTTCGAGGCCGAAACGCCGGACGTGACGTGCGGCAGAGATGACGATGCCCGCCAGTTGCTCCGGGTCCGGATCGGGAAACACCTGCGTGTCGGCAACGAACAGGGGACCTGAATCCATGATCAGCACGGAAAGCGCGCCTGCCGGCGCAAGCCCGTCCGTGGCAAGAACCTGGCTTACATAGTTCAGGTGCCACAGATATTGGCCGAATGTTCCGCAGATCAGGCTGTCGGCATGGCCCAGATGCACGGCAACGGCACCGATGGCGGTGGTGTTGGTGCGCAGGATGGCCTTGGCGAGATCGGGCGTCACGCCGCGGCGCTCCATGGCCCTGTGATAGGTTTCCCAGTAGTGGCGGTAGCGCGGATCGTTCTCGGGGTTCACGATTTCGAAGCGCTTGACGGTGTCAGGGGAAAGGCCGAGCCTGTGCGCGCGGTGCTCGATAACCTCCGGACGTCCGATCAGCATCGGCTCGTCGGTCATTTCCTCCAGCATGGCTGCTGCTGCACGCAGCACGCGCTCATCCTCGCCTTCCGCAAAGGCGATGCGCCTTGTTGCCTGCCGTGCCGCCTCGAACACCGGGCGCATCAGCATGGAGGACCGGTAGACCGAGGCGGTCAGCCGCTCGCGATACTTTCCAAGGTCTTCCACGGGCCGGGTGGCGACTCCGCTGGCAATGCCCGCCTCGGCGACAGCCCCGGCTACGATGGATTTCAGCCGCGGATCGAACGGCTTCGGGATCAGGTATTCCGGCCCGAACTTGAGGTCCTCATTGCCATAGACGGCAGCTGCTTCCGCCGCCGAGGTCTTGCGGGCAAGCTGGGCAATGCCCTCTACGCAGGCAATCTTCATTTCATCGTTGATCGTGGTCGCACCGATGTCCAGCGCGCCGCGGAAGATGAAGGGGAAACAAAGGACATTGTTGACCTGGTTGGGGTAGTCGGACCGGCCGGTGGCGATGATTGCGTCGGGAGCCACTGCCTTGACTTCTTCCGGCATGATTTCCGGTGTCGGGTTGGCCAGCGCCAGGATGATTGGCTTCTTGGCCATTTTTTGGACCATCTCGGGTTTGAGGACGCGCGGCCCCGATAGGCCGAGGAAGAGGTCTGCACCGGCGATGACATCGTCCAGCGTGGCCGGGCCGCCCGGTTGCGCATAGGCAGCTTTCTGGGGCGTCATGTCTTCGGCACGGCCTTCATGGACAAGACCGTGGATGTCACAAAGCCAGATGTTCTCGCGCTTTGCGCCCAGTGATACGAGCATGTTCAGGCAGGCAATGCCGGCAGCGCCGCCGCCGGTAGACACGATCCGCACATCCTCGAAATTGCGGCCTGTCAGGTGCAGTGCGTTCAATGCAGCAGCGCCGACAACGATCGCCGTGCCGTGCTGGTCGTCGTGAAAGACCGGGATACCCATGCGCTGGCGGCAGATTTCCTCGACGATGAAACAGTCGGGCGCCTTGATGTCCTCGAGGTTGATGGCACCGAATGTCGGCTCGAGCGCAATGATGTGCTCGGCAAGCTTCTCGGGGTCCTTCTCGTTGATCTCGATGTCGAAACAGTCGATCGAGGCGAACTTCTTGAACAGTACCGCCTTGCCTTCCATGATCGGCTTGGAGGCAAGCGGGCCGATATCGCCGAGGCCGAGCGCGGCAGTTCCGTTGGTGACGACTGCGACGAGATTGCCGCGCGCGGTGTACCGGGCTGCGTCGAGGGGATTTGCCTTGATTTCGAGGCAGGCTTCGGCAACGCCCGGAGAGTAGGCGCGTGCAAGGTCGCGCGGGTTGGCGAGAGGCTTGGTGGGGCGTATCTCGAGTTTTCCCGGTGACGGAAACTCGTGGTAGTCGAGCGCGCTCTTGCGGAAGGATGTGTCTTCGGAGGGTCCCGCCGGCGTGCCGGTTTCTGGCGCGGTGATGGCTTCTTTGGTTGGCTCGCTCATTGTTTCCTCCCGGGCCGGCAGAAGACGCCGGAACCTGTATGCCCGTCCCGAACGGGACTCGAAATTGAAATCATGCTCTAGCTGGCAGTTTCCGCGTCAAACGGCAAGCGGCTTCGAAAAACCCGTGGCTTGCGGCATGCCGGAGCGGAGTTTCGGATCTGGTAGCTTGTGGCAGTGACGAATGCATGTCAGCCGCGCAGGGAGCTTTCATACCACTCAACCAGCATGCGCCGTTCCTCGGGCGCAAGTTCAACGCCCATCGTCGCAGCGCCAGGCGGCGGCATTGCATGGCTGCGTCCTGCCTGCAGGTAGATCTGTCGCGCCCTTGAGGTAATCTGCTTGTCTGTCTCGAACTTGACGCCGCGTGGCGCGACGATGATGCCTTCCCAGCCGGGTTCGGCGGCATGGCACATGGAGCAGCGGCCCATCACGATATCGCGAACTTCCTCGAAGTGCGTATTGGCGGCAAACAATTGTTCGGTCGGCGTCAGTGCCGCTTCCTCGTCGGCTTCCATTTGCGCTTCACCGGGGAAGGTGGACAGCCAGACAATCGCCAGAAACAGCGCTGCCGTTGCAGCCCAGGTCCAGTAAGGGCTGCCCTTGCGGGCGTGACGCGTGTTGAACCAGTGCCGGATGGTAACCCCCATCAGGAAGACCAGCGCCGCGATTACCCAGTTGTATTCGGTGCCGAAGGCAAGCGGATAGTGGTTCGACAGCATCAGGAAGATGACCGGCAGGGTCAGGTAGTTGTTGTGGGTCGAACGCAGCTTGGCAATCTTGCCGTATTTCGGATCGGGCTTCCGGCCTGCCTTCAGGTCGGCAACCACGATACGCTGGTTCGGCATGATGATGAAAAACACGTTCGCCGTCATGATGGTCGCGGTGAACGCGCCAAGATGCAGCATCATTGCCCGGCCGGTGAAGATTTCGTTGTAGCCCCAGCCCATGATCACCAGGAGGACGAAGAGCAGCAGCATGAGAAGGGTAGGGCGCTCGCCCAGTCCCGACTTGCACAGTAGGTCGTACACGATCCAGCCGATTGTAAGCGAAGCCGCGGAGATGAGAATGGCCTGCCAGGGCAGCAGGTCGGCCTTGGTGGGGTCGATCAGAAACAGTTCGGAACCGGCCCAATAGACGATTGCCAGCATGGCCGCGCCTGAAAGCCAGGTGGCGTAGCTCTCCCATTTGAACCAGGTCAGATGTTCCGGCATCTCGGCCGGCGCAACCAGGTATTTCTGGATATGGTAGAAGCCGCCGCCATGCACCTGCCACTCCTCGCCATATGCGCCTTCCGGCAGGCCCGGCCGTTGCGTCAGACCGAGGTCCAGAGCGATGAAGTAGAAGGAGGATCCGATCCAGGCGATGGCCGTAATGAGATGAAGCCATCTCACCGCAAATGCCATCCATTCCCAGGCTACAGCATAGTCATACATCGTGAGTTCCCCAATATCCGCCTGACCACAAGATCCGCCAGCCTGTGTGAGCGCAATGCAACGCCCGCTGTCGTGCCGGTGGATTTGCCGGCGCACCTCACGAGGAGCACCTGCACAATTGTGACAGGTTTGCCCGGCAGCGCAAAAAATTCAAGGAAATCCGCTTCTTTTGCACGGCAACCTTTGCGGCAGAGCGGTGCCCGGCAACGCCGGATCGTCAGGCTCTGCGGAATTTTCGCCGGTCAGCCTGTCAGGCAGCCACCCGTCCGGTCCGGCTGCGCTCGCGCAGCAAATCGGTTCGCTACGTCATTTCAAAGTTGACTAATTTAGTTTAGAATAATTCTAAAGTATTGTTTTTGTTGATAATTTTCTTGACTAAGCATGTTTCTGCGTTCTACAGACTGGGGCTCAAACCCATCTGATTGCACTGCCTTGACCAGTGCCTATTGGAGAATGCAATGAAAAATACCCTGAATTCCCTCATGGCGGGACTGGCGATATCGCTGGCCGCTTCCTCTGCCGCCTTCGCAGATGGCGAGGTCAACATCTACTCTTACCGCCAGCCCGAACTGATCAAGCCGCTGCTCGACGAGTTTACCTCCGAGACCGGAATCGCAACCAACGTGATTTTCCTGGACAAGGGCCTGGCCGAACGGATCAAGGTCGAGGGCCGCAACTCGCCCGCAGATATCATCCTGACAGCCGATATCGGCAATCTGCAGACCGCCGTCGACGAGGGCGTGGTCCAGAATGTCGACGACGAATTCATCAACGAGCATATTCCCGCCCAGTACCGCGATCCGCAGGGTGCGTGGTTTGCGCTCACGACACGGGGCAGGGTGGTCTATGCCTCCAAGGACCGCGTCGAGCAGGACAGCATCACCTACGAGGAACTGGCCGATCCGAAATGGAAAGGCCGCATCTGCATTCGCGACGGCCAGCACCAGTACAACATCGCGCTCATCGCATCCATGATCGCCAACCACGGCGAGGACTTCACCCGCGAATGGCTCACCGGATTGAAAAACAATCTTGCCCGCAAGCCGGCAGGCAACGACCGCGCCCAGGCCAAGTCGATCTATTCCGGTGAATGCGACATCGGCATTGGCAACACCTATTATGTCGGCCTGATGATGACCAACGAGAAGGACCCTGAGCAGAAGGACTGGGCTGCCGCAATCAAGGTCCTGTTTCCCAACAGCGACGGGCGCGGTACCCATGTCAACATCTCGGGCATGGCGATGGCCAAGAACGCACCCAACCGCGAAAACGCGCTGAAGTTCATGGAATTCCTTGCCAGTCCCAAGGCCCAGGAACTCTATGCCGATGCCGTGTTCGAATATCCGGTTGCGCCGGGTTCCAAACCCTCTGAGATCGTCGCCGGATTTGGCGAAATCCATCCCGACACGCTGCCGCTGGCCGAGATTGCCAAGTACCGCAAGCGTGCCTCCGAACTCGTTGACGAGACCCGGTTCAACGACGGCGCAAGCGGCTGATTGCGGTCGAAAGGCCTGAAACGTCAGATAGTTGTCTCATTTCGGGACATTAACCAACAAGGTTGAAAAAGTCTTAACCAAGCACCCCGTTGCCTTGCCCGGCAGCGGGGTGCGCTCTATTGTTTTGGCCAGATGCGGAAGCGGTCTGCCAGAGGAGGCGGATCGTAACATGACCGGGAAGCGTACGGGGCGCATTCCCAAACCAGCAGGCCGGTTCCATGAGTCCGCTCGCCATATCCAGATCTGTGTCTGCCGCAATCTTGCTGGCAGCATCCATCCTTGCAATTCCGGTTGTTCCCGCGTCACCGGTCGCGACCTCGGTGCATGCCGAAGGCCACGCGGCGGGATTGCGTGGCGGCACCGGCGTGTCGAGCCGCAAGAGCACCGGCAATGTCAAACGTTACATCCGCTCGCGCTCGGTGCTCGATGGCCCCAGCGTGCGCAGTTACCGCGTGCGCCGCGATCTCCCGGCCACCTACCAGCGCAAATCGAACAGCGTCTATCTCGACACAGCGGCATCCAGGCGTGCCCTTGGCAACCACGACCGGCAGGTCATCTATCGCAATTCCCTGCGTGACGGGAACGTCCAGCGCCGCACGATCAGCGTCACCGGCGGAAGGGACCGTCGCGGTGGCTACGACCGGCGCGATTTCGATCGGCGCGATTTCAGGCTGCGTGATGGCCGTTCGGGCGTCTACCTTGCCGGCCGCCCCGACCGAAATGGCTACATCCGGAACTACCGGCGCAACGGCCCGCTGATCATTTCGCGTTCCGGCAACACGAACATCGACAATTCGGTGAATGTCACCAACGAGTTCAACGGCAATTTTGTTGGCGGAATCGCAGTGGTCAACGGCGGCACGGGCAGCATGCGCGAAATCGCGGGCAGCTCGGTCAAGGGGCCAGGCGACAGCACCGTTTGCAAGTATGGAACCTATTGTACGATCGACCTCGGCGGGCCGAAAATCATCACCTTCAACGATGTCGGCGACATCAACGAAGAGGATCTGCAATAAACATGTTCTGGCAGGGCGCCTGAAAAGCGCTGCCCGGCATTTCAGTCAGAGGGGGGCGGTGTCTTGCGCCGTCCAAGTGGGGGATCCCGGTCGTTTAAAGCGGCCGGGATCTGCCTTTCCGGCAGGTACTTCTGGCAGCATGCCTTCCGGCGATATCAGAAGCGTTTCAGATGCCGGTTGACGATATAGAGGCCCAGAACAGCGGCGTTCGAGACATTGAGTGACTTTATTTCGCCCGGCATGTCGATACGCGCCAGTGTATCGCAGGTTTCGCGCGTCTTCTGGCGCAGTCCCTTGCCCTCGGACCCCATCACCAGCGCAACCTTGGTGCCCGTGATCGAGTTTTCGAGGATATCCGGCCCTTCGCTGTCCAGGCCAATCGTCTGGTAGCCCAGCCCTTTCAGTTCTTCCAGCGCTTCTGCCAGGTTTCGCACCTGGATGTGATTGACGAGGTCGAGTGCGCCCGATGCAGACTTGGCCAGTACGCCGGTCTCCGCAGGAGAGTGACGCGACGTGGTGATTACCGCACCCGCCTTCATCGCCACTGCCGAGCGCAGAATGGCACCCGCATTGTGCGGATCGGTAACCTGGTCGAGTACGAGCACGAGCGGTGAGGCGGAAATCTGTTCGAGGCTCATTGGCGCAAGCGGTGCGACTTCAAGCACGCAGCCCTGGTGCACGGCTTCCGAACCGACCATGCGATCCAGTTCCTTCGGGTAGGTATCGTGTACCCTCAGACCTTCCGGCAGGCTATCTGCGCCGCCAAGCCGCATCAGCGCATTTGGCGTGATGTAGAGCCCCAGTTTCTCGCGCCCGGGATTGTCGAGGGCATGCCGCACCGTGTGCAGGCCATAGACGAACAGCCGCGATGTCTCCTCGCGTTCGACTTGCGGCCGCTTTGCAAACTTGCCGCCGCCGGCCTTTCCACCGCCAAACTTGCCGCTGCCGCCCTGTCTGACTGCATCACGGCGGTCGCGCCGCTTCTGCGCATGATGGCGGTTTGCCGCCTCGCTCTGTCCGCTTCCGGAGGGGCCGTTTCGGCCCTGATTTGTGTCATCTTCGCTCATGCCAGTGGGCGTATCCCCGCGTCATGACGCCGTCAAGGCGAATTGCTGCTGCCAGCCCCGGCGGCACATTTGCCGAATTGCCTGAAAATGCCGAAATTGATTGTTACTCTGTGTTGACAGCAAGAGGGCCAATCGGCATAACGCGCTCGCACTTCACCGGTTTTGGGGGAATGTCCCGAGCGGCAAAGGGGGCGGACTGTAAATCCGCTGCGTAATGCTTCGTAGGTTCGAGTCCTACTTCCCCCACCATTCCGGTTACAGCCAGCATGCCTCGCATCTGGCCCTTGGTGGAAGTGCCTGCCCAGGAGATTGCTTGGCAGAACCTGCGGGTATAGCTCAATGGTAGAGCAGCAGCCTTCCAAGCTGAATATGCGGGTTCGATTCCCGCTACCCGCTCCAGAAATCAACCCGCTACGGCGGGTTTTTTGTTTTCCTTTACATCGGAAAATCAGATTGTCTGGCGGAATCGCAGCGTGATTGGTTCTCGCAATCACAGTATTCCGACAGTCGCAGGTGAACAGCTTGGTCAACCTCTGGAAAAATTGTTCGCGTTGCGGTTTGGCTCAGCTGGCAGACATCCCCGACTTTGATATATTCCCTAACAATTTTTGAAATTTGAAATACTGTCCAGAAGGTATTGTAATAGCAACAAGATAATAGCGTTGTGCGCATGGTGAGTATTGAATTCTCCCCCTAATCGGCAAGCTCGAGGTTGACCTATCGGAATATGTGCTATTTCCTGTCACCTCATGGGGTGCAATCTGGTTGACACGACGGAGTATTTTCAATGAAAAAAATCGCGGCGCTTGCTTTAGCTTCATCCCTCGTCACATTCGGCACCGCTCATGCGGAGAATGTCTTGCTGAACTGGTTCATGTCCAATGACATCATCCAGAACAGCCCGGGTATCTCCCGTACAAACGGCGGACAGTACGAATATGTAATTCTAGATCCTGTCCACCTTGAGGGTGGAATGGCCAGGTTCTCTTTCAATGATGGCTATTCCGGAGGAAATGGCGGCGGCATGCACTTCAGCTTCGGTGGGGGTAGAGGGTATCCCGAAGAGAGATGATTTATTTTTGGCCTTGCCAAAGGCTTCCGGCGGGCCTTTGCCCGCCGGTTTATGTTTCGACAGCGTTCCCGTCAGTTCCACTTGCCGCGCGGCAAACGGCCTCTGGGCCCGTGATAAGCGTCGGCTGACCACGGCTCCTTCCGGCAAGCGACCGAATTTGCTTGCGCATCCAGTGTTCCTGATTTCATCGGGACCTGAAATGCTCTAGCTGCGGCGGGCCTGCGCCAGCTCTTCGCGCAGGCGCGCGTTCTCGGCTTCCAGTTCTGCTATTCGGTCCGCTTCCGGACCGCGCGCGGCAGCCAGAACCCGGTAGAGTATTTCGTAGACGCCCGAGATTTCACGATGCGGTGTCCGCACCTTTCCGATCCTGATCTGCTCGTCCTCGTATTCGTCGACATTCTCCGCCTTCGGCAGAACGCCCCGGTGCAGCTTGCCCAAGTCCCATGCCCGCCTGGTCAGGTTCGCGAACGGCGGTGCCTTCGCCACCATGTAGGCGAAATCGGCGGTGCCATCGGGACGTTTTCCAAGATTGGTCAACTCGATCTGGCCCAGCGGTGTGGCCTGCGAGCGGTCGCCATGGCGTATCAGGTCGATCTTGATGCGTATCATGAAGGCATTCCCCGGCATTGAACAAGTCGGATCGGGTCTAGCCGATCAGGGGGAACCTGAAAAGTGGCAGGCCAGGAAAGTGGAGCGGCAAAGCTCGTTGGTCTTCGCCAGCCCTCTGCAATACTTCAGATTCCCGTTGCCAGCGGCGGGCGGTGTGGATAACAGTTTGTGCAGCGCGGGTGTAGCTCAATGGCAGAGCAGCAGCTTCCCAAGCTGAATACGAGGGTTCGATTCCCTTCACCCGCTCCATTGAACAGCAATCGGTCAGAAATCACCTCATGGCACCTTCACATCTGGCCGTTGCCGTGCTGGTCATGGCCATCTGGGGCTTCAATTTCGTCGTCATCAAGTTCGGCATCGATTCCATGCCGCCGCTTCTCCTGGCGACACTCAGATTTGTCGTTGCTGCCCTGCCTGCCGTGTTTCTGCCGAGGCCAGATGTTCCCTGGTCCCGTATGATCATCATCGGCATGGCGCTGTTTGTCGGGCAGTTCGCCTTCCTTTTTCCGGCACTCCAGTCAGGCATGCCGCCGGGACTTGCCTCGGTGGTGCTGCAGTCGCAGGCCTTCTTCACGATAATCTTTGCCGCCGCCTTCATCGGCGAACGGCCGAAGCTCCGGCAACTGGCTGGTGTTATCGTGGCCGCAGCGGGTCTTTTCGTCATCGCAATGACGGTAGGGGCAGGCTTCACCTACGCCGGACTTGCGCTCACACTTGCCGCCGCTGCCAGTTGGGCCACCGGCAATGTGATGATGCGCAAGGCAGGGAAGGTCGACATGCTGCCCATGATGGTATGGCTGAGCCTCGTGCCGCCTTTGCCGCTCTTCGCCATGTCGCTTTATTTCGAGGGCTGGCCCGCCATCCATGCGGCCATGACCCATTTCAATGCGGTGGGCTTTGCTGCCGTGCTCTATCTTGCGATCCCGGTGACGCTTTTTGGCTTCGGTATCTGGGGCTTTCTTCTCAAGACCTATGATGCGCCCACCGTTGCCCCGTTTTCCCTCCTGGTTCCGCTCTTCGGAACGGTTTCTGCCTGGCTCGTGCTGGGTGAAAGCTTCTCGACGCTGCGCATTGCCGGAATGGCGCTGATCGTGTTCGGGCTTGCAGTCGTCGCCTTGCCGCTTCCGCGCCTGCTTGCGGGCAGGCTTCGCGGCCATTCATGAGCGATCCGACTTTGCGCCTTGTAGCAGCGTTCGGGCGCTAGCCCTGTGGCGTGATCGCGCGCCGGGCGTTCTTGCGTTCCATGCCAAGCCTGCTCTCGCGGATGACGATGACGAGACCTGCCGCTATGACCATGGCCGCCCCGGCCAGCATGGCAAGCGTCGGCTTCTCCTCGAACAGGAAGTATCCGGCCGCCAGTGCCAGCAGGATGGATGTGTATTCGAAGGAGGCAATGACGGCTGTTTCGGCGTGCCGGTAGCTGGCGGTCAGTAGGATTTGCCCCAGGCCGCCCAGTACCCCGGCAGAAACGAGCAAGAGCGCCTCTAACGGTGAAGGTACGACCCAGCCGAACGGAAGCGACAGGAGCGACAGCACGCTGGCGCTGAGCGAGAAATAGAGGACGATGGTTGCGGTCTTTTCAACGCCCACCAGCTTGCGCACAAAGATCTGTGCCATGGCTGCAAAGACGGCCCCCATCAACGCGATGATAGCGCCCAGAGCCTCCGTTGATCCGGCACCGCCGTTCTCCATGACTGAAAGGCGAGGGGCCAGTACGAGCACCACGCCGGCAAGACCCGCGAAGACCGCCGTCATCCGGTAGATGCGAAGGCGTTCTCCAAGGAACATCGCGGCCAGCACGGTTGCCAGAAGCGGGGCTGCATAGCCGATGGTCACCGCCTCGGGCAGGGGAATCATGCCAAGCGCGGTAAATCCGCAGAACATGGCGCTGACGCCCACCAGCCCGCGAAAGAAATGGCCTGACGGATTGTTGGTGCGGAACGCGGTGGAGAACTGGCCGCGCATCGCAAGCCAGGCAAGAATGGGCGGCATGGCAAATAGCGAGCGGAAGAATACGGCTTCACCGGCAGGGACGTGGGCCGAAGCGGCCTTGATGCAGGCTGACATCGCCATGAACACGGTAACCGACATGATCTTGAGGAAGATGCCGTAGAGCGGCCTTTGATCTTCCTCTTTCCCGGCTTCCCCTGTGTCTTCCAACCGAACCTCCTGCAATCCGGCTCTGGACTGCCACCTCTGCCGGTGCGTCAACGTGTGCCCGGCTGTTTCAAATGCTCCTTTTGCCGGGTATGCGCCTGCCTGGATTTCCCTGCAAGGCCCGGGCGGCTCAAAAAATGCGGGAATGATGCTGAATGCATGCGCGATTGGGGCTTCGCACGGCCCGGTTTGAATAGTCCGGACATTCCGGTCCAAGGCTCTTTGCCTGCCTGCACCGGGCGCGTCCGCATCTCCCCCGATTGTGCCTGCCTGTGCCCAACTTTTCCTTGCGAATGGCGCTCAAACCCGTTATTTGCCACCGCGAACCGGCCTGAGTAACGGGAAGTCTTTTCCGTGTCAGAAGGGATTTGCCGTCATTTGCCAGATGCGGCCTGCCTTTAGCCAGTAACATTGAATGTCAGATCACGGGAACAACAAGATATGGCAAAAGAGAAGTTTCAACGTAACAAGCCGCATTGCAACATCGGCACGATTGGCCACGTTGACCACGGCAAGACGACGCTGACGGCGGCGATCACGAAGTATTTCGGCGAGTTCCGCGCCTATGACCAGATTGACGGTGCGCCTGAAGAGAAGGCCCGCGGCATCACCATTTCGACGGCTCACGTCGAATACGAGACCGAGAACCGCCACTATGCGCACGTTGACTGCCCCGGCCACGCCGACTACGTCAAGAACATGATCACCGGTGCCGCCCAGATGGACGGCGCGATCCTGGTTTGCTCTGCTGCTGACGGCCCGATGCCGCAGACCCGCGAGCACATCCTGCTTGCCCGCCAGGTTGGCGTTCCGGCGATCGTCGTCTACATGAACAAGGTCGACCAGGTTGACGACGAGGAGCTTCTCGAGCTCGTCGAGATGGAAATCCGCGAACTGCTTTCGTCCTACGAATTCCCGGGCGACGACATTCCGATCGTCAAGGGTTCGGCGCTTGCCGCCCTTGAAGGCCGCGATCCTGCAATCGGCGAAGATTCGATCCGCGAACTGATGACGCAGGTTGATGCCTACATTCCGCAGCCCGAGCGTCCGATCGACCTTCCGTTCCTGCTTCCGATCGAGGACGTGTTCTCGATCTCCGGCCGTGGTACGGTTGTTACCGGCCGTGTCGAGCGTGGCGTGATCACGGTTGGCGAGGAAGTCGAGATCGTCGGCATCAAGGACACGAAGAAGACGACCTGCACGGGCGTCGAGATGTTCCGCAAGCTGCTTGACCGCGGTGAGGCAGGCGACAACGTTGGCGTTCTTCTGCGCGGCATCGACCGCGAGGGCGTCGAGCGCGGCCAGGTTCTTTGCAAGCCGGGTTCTGTTACCCCGCACACGAAGTTCAAGGCCGAGGCCTACATCCTGACGAAGGAAGAGGGTGGCCGTCACACGCCGTTCTTCACCAACTACCGTCCGCAGTTCTACTTCCGCACGACCGACGTGACGGGCATCGTGGAGCTTCCGGAAGGCGTTGAGATGGTCATGCCGGGCGACAACGTCGAGATGACGGTCAACCTGATCGTGCCGATCGCCATGGAAGACCGCCTGCGCTTCGCTATCCGCGAAGGCGGCCGCACCGTCGGTGCAGGCATCGTCGCTTCCATCATCGAGTAATCGATTGATTTGATGAATATCGGGCGGGCAGCTTTTGCTGCCCGTTCGCTTCCCGGGATAACCGGGCCCGGTTGGCAAAATCACTTGCAAATATCGGGGATTTGGCGTTATCACACGCCAGCCTCGCAAGAGGCACTGTCTGCGGCCGCTGCGGTCCGCCGGATAGGGGTATAGCTCAGTTGGTAGAGCGGCGGTCTCCAAAACCGCAGGTCGCGGGTTCGAACCCTGCTGCCCCTGCCATTTTCCTTCAAACTTTTGCATTCGGGTCCGCCGGCTGGCTGACAGCCTGCTTTTACATTGAAGCGTAACCTGCTGTTCCGATTCCGGTTTACACGGACAGGCCACAGCCTGCATAAAGCGGCAGAAGCTTCGGGTGCCGTCTGTGCCGGTGCCGGTAACAGCATGCGGGGGAACGAATGGCCGCACCCAAGGGCATTTTCTGGATACACATCAAGAAGAGCGGCGGCACCTCCACGCGGCAGGTGTTTTCCAGCCTCTACCGCGAGACCGACCGTTCGAAGCGACCGCAATGCTTCATCCAGGCGGACCCTGCCGAATACAACGACATCCTCAACAATTACCGCGTTCCGCTGGGCGACTACCAGTTTCGCCGCTGCCTGTTCGCGAAGAAGTTTCTATATGGCGGCGACTGGGACAGGCTGGTGAAATTCGGCTTCAGCCGCAATCCGGTCGAGCGATGTGTCAGCCAGTTTTTCTATCTCTACTACCGCGAGGACACGAAAGCGTTCTTGCGCCGCAGGCTGAAGATGGCGGCGGGCTTGCAGTTCGGACGGGGCATCCACTGGAACTTCGACCGGTTTCTGGACATGCTGGAGGAGGGGCGCCGCTCGGACTCCAATCTTGCACCGCACGGCCTGCATTTTCGCACCCATACGGCCGCGATGTGGGATGACGTGACAGACGAGGACAGCAATATCCTGCTCGACCATATCTTCCGGCTCGACGATTACCGCGACGGCCTGAACCACATTCTGGATATCTTTGGCATGAAGCGCCTGGCGGAGACCGACGTGGTGCATCTCAACAAGTCGAAGCGCGCTGCCTTTCAGCCCAACGCGGCACAGCTCGCCCGCATCGAGAGCCTGTTTGCAGGCGATTTCGAGATCTATGAAAAGCACGCCTTCCGCGACTTCGGATAGGCTCCGGCCATCGCGCGAAAGAAAAATGGCCGCTGCGGGGCGAACACAGCGGCCAGGCACACCGAGATGACCTGTGGCAACCACGGCATACCGTTCGGTTGCCGTCAGTTGTACGGCGAATTGCAGTAGCGGGTTTCCCCGCTGTAGGCGGTATAGGAATTGGTTTCCGGGACGTAGGAACGGTATTTCGAGGCGCAATAGTCGTAATGTGCCTCGGAATGTCCGCCACCGCCACCACCGCTCCGCCTTTGACTGCGGCGAGGCTCCTCGACGAAACGGTCGCCATCGTCATAGCCGCCTCCGTCGTCGTAGCCGCCATCGTCATAACCGTCATCGACCACTTCGACGCAGCGCCCGCGGTAAAATTCCATGCCGGGACCGCAGTCTTCGTCGTCATAACCGGGCCCGTCTATCACGCCGGGTCCGCCATATCCGGGACCGATGTTGCGCGGACCGACATTCTGCGACTTGTACTGGGCAAAGGCCGGACCTGCTGCAAGAGAAGCGATCACGGTGGCAAGAACCAGTCTGGAGATGGTCATTTTCTGCCTCTTTCCGCCGGTCAATTTACAAATACCGTTTCGGAGCGGAAGCCAAGCCGCCGGCCGGATGCGCTGGGCTCCCAGCGGCAGCGCGGGAACCGGTAGCATTCAAGCGTTCCGCCGTGGAACGCGTCGCGCCCGTTGCTGCAGCCACCGCGGAACAGGCGGTAGGTCTCGTCGCCGGTGCGCACGCCACCGCTGCAGCGAATGCCGTCAACACTTGCCGTATAGCTGCCGCCACGGATGCGGACACGGGTATCGCCGTCGAGATAGAAGGTCACGCGATCGGGAAGATAGCCACCGCCGCCATAGCCGGGTCCGATGTTCTTCGGCCCGACATTGCGCGGGCCGACGTTGTAGGATTGTTGCGCGCTTGCGACGACGGACGTTACGGCAAGCAACAGCGTGGCGCCGAGTGTGACTGCCATTCCGGCCGGGTTGATGGATTTCTTGTTGGACGTTTTCATCTTGATCCTCCATTTACGGCCCCACGGCGAAAATGGAGGAATATCCGGTTGCGATAAATCGGGTGATCACCCCAATTTACTTTGCCGGCCTCCAACCACATAATTCGTCTGGCAGGGCACGGGCCAGGCATTTAACGGGGCGCAATCAGGAGCGGCTGCTGATTTCAGGCGCCTGCTTCACACGTCGAGAAGGCCAAGCTTCATCGCCTTCACGAGAAGGGCTGCCGTTGAATGGACTTCAAGCTTCTTCATCAGATTGGTGCGATGGGAATCGACCGTCTTGGGGCTGATTCCAAGCTGCCCGGCTGTTCCGGCGTTGGACATTCCCCTGGCAAGGCATTGGAGAACCTCGATTTCCCGGGCGGTCAGCTCCGGAGTTCCCGAGCCCGTCTCGCGGGCCAACCCGGCGAAGACCTTCTGCCCGCGTGCAATGGACGCAATCGCCTCGCAGATTTCTTCCGGTGGCTGGTTCTTGACGAGAATGCCGTCGATGCCGGCCTCCGTGGCCTGGGTGAAAAGGGCGGGCGAGGGATTGCCGGTAAGCAGCGCGAAGCGCGTATCGGGCGACCAGCGCCGCGCCTCAAGGAAAGTCTCCAGGCCGTTGGCGCCCGGCATCGACATGTCGAGTACGGCGAGATCGGGCGAAAGACGCTTGATCAACGAGATGGCGTCGATGCCGTTACCGGCTTGGCCAACTACCGAAAATCCCTCCATGGCCTCGATCGCGTTTCTGAGGCCGGAAACCGAAAAGGCATGATCGTCTGCAAGGACGATGGTGAAACTGCTGCACTTGGCGTGGGTCCGGTTGGCGGTCAGGGGTCCCTCGGGGCTTTCCTGGCTGGAACGATCATCTACCTGACCTTGTGCGCGTTTTTGCTCCTGCTGACAAGCCTGTTCGCCGGAGCTCAAACGCCTGCTGCTCCGCTGGCCGGGCAGTCTGTCCCTGGCCAGGAACTGCTGAAACTGACCGGCCCGTTGCCGACAACCGAAGTCAGTCCGAGGATCGAGTATCTTCTTGACGAAACCGGCAATCTCGCAATCGGCGATGTGTCTTCACAACCGCTTGCCGTTTCCTTCCGGCCGATAGCCACTGCAACGCCGGATTTCGGCTACACCAGGTCGGCGGTATGGTTGCGTCTGCGCCTGCTGAACACAACGACGGATACATCTGACTGGCGATTGATGTTTCGCGAGAACTTCATGCAGCATTTTGCCGCCTGGAAGGTTTCGGCAGATGGCGGGCAATCGGTCCCGCTTCTTTTGATTGACCAGGACGAGCGATCGGATTTTGCATCGCGGCCCGTTCAGTTCCCCGAACTTGTAGTGCCACTGCCGCTCGACCCCGGAGAGAGCGGCTACCTCTATGTACGATACCGGTCGGGCGGCTCTTCGGAACTGAGTTTCAGCGTCGAGAGCGCGGCCAGCTTCGCGACAACGGCAGCGCGCCGAACAGCCAAGAACTTCATCTACTACGGCATGGTGCTGCTGTTGTGTGTAATATCCACGCTGGCCTTCGCGATCACGCGCCAGGTGCCCTTCATTGCCTACACGCTCTATTCGGGAAGTGCGCTGATGTTCATCGTCCACGCAGACGGGAACGGATTCGCCTATCTGTGGCCAAACGAGCCGGTTTTCAACGCTTTCGCCTCTATCCTGTTCGGCGCTGTGCTTGGAATATCCTGCGCCAATTTTGCCCGCGTGTTCCTTGAAACGCGTATCTATCATCCGGTGATGGACAAGCTTCTGCTTGGCATCATTGTCATCATCCTTGCTTCGCTTCTTTCTTCCTTCGTTGTCGATCACATGCTGATCAAGAAATACCTGATCCTGATGGTACTGGGTGCGATCCTGCTGGCAACGCTGTCCGGCGTGGTTGCAGCCTTTCACCGCTTCAAGAAGGTTCGGTTCTATGTGCTTGCCTGGACTGGTGTACTGATCTCTGCCGGCATCCTGTCTTCGCGCCACTGGCTTGGTGTGCAGATCTCGGAGGAAACACAGTTCGATTCCATGCGGATTGCCATCGTTGTCGATGCAACCATGATGGGCCTCGCCATCTGGGACAGCCTCAACCAGATACGGCGCGACCGGCACCTTGCGCTCAAGTCGAGTCTCGTGAATGCCGAGCGAAACCTGAACCTCAACAAGCGCCTTCAGGAACTGGAGGAGCGTTACCAGCTTGCCCTCGAACTGTCGGACCGCACCAGCCGCCGCATGCGAAGCACGATCCACGATCTGCGCCAGCCGCTGCATGCGCTGCGCCTGAGCGTCAAGGGACTGGGGCCGACAGGCGCGGCGGCTGGGGAGACCGAACAGATCAACCGTACCTTCGACTACCTCGAAAACCTCGTCCAGGACCATCTCTCGCCCGCCTCGCGAGAGTGGAATGCCACTGGTGCAGGACGGGACGAAGAGATGTCCGGCGCAACTGGAAACTCGGGCGTTGCTGCTGCCAACGATGATGATGGCGGTTCCGCAGATGCCGTCGAGGAACTATCCATTTCCGGCATTCTGGAAAGCGTGCACGAAATGTTCCTGCCGGATGCGCGAGCGAAGGGCCTGGAACTCGACATATCCGTTCGCGAGACCGGACAGGCTGCCGAGCCGCTTGTGCTGATGCGGATCGTCAACAACCTGGTCGTAAATGCCATCAAGTACACGGACACGGGCCGTATCCTGATCGCGAGCCGGGATCTGGGCGATGCGGTTGAGGTTGAGGTCAGCGATACCGGCTCCGGCATGAGTGCCGAACAGTTTGCCGAGGCAAAGCGGGAAGGGGTGCGCCTTGCCAATGCCGGCGGCAGGGACGGCCATGGCCTGGGCCTCGCCATCGTTCACGAACTTGCTCACCAGCACGGGCTCTCCGTGGCGCTTGATTCGCCGCGCGGCGGAGGCACGGCGATAACGCTGACCATCCCGAAAACGGCTCCCGGAAAGGCGCGGCAGGCCGGGCGATCGACCGGGAAACCATCTGTCATGTTGCAGCGCGACACGCCGGTCTTGAAGCTGTAAATATTTTACAAAATTACAAGTCAAAAATGACAAAGCCCTTACAATCCAACACGAATTCAGGCCCAATTGGCCCGAATTGGCTGGCAATCCCTGAGAAATTGTAAATGATGTAAATCGAACGCTGCTTGTGCAATGCGGTAGAGGCGAGGCTGTCTCAAGGCACTGAAACAGGCGGTGAAACATCAACCAGTCTGCCGGAATTGCCTGTCTGAAAACCTTGCGGCTCAGGCAGTCCCCGGCAGAGACCACTGCGAAACCCAGGGAGAGCAGTCATGAATGCAATGTCCAAATTTGACATTCCCGCCGGTGCCGACCGCACCTATTACGAGGAAATCGAGAACGCGCGCGCCTTCATCGCAGGCAAGGGTGAATCCTGGAAGGCGATCGACCCCGAGGCCGTTGCCCGCATGCGCCTGCAGAACCGTTTCAAGGGCGGTCTCGACATCGCCAAGTACACCGCGTCGATCATGCGCGCCGACATGGCCGCCTATGATGCCGACCCTGCCAACTACACCCAGTCCCTCGGCTGCTGGCATGGCTTCATCGCCCAGCAGAAGATGATCTCCATCAAGAAGCATTTCGGCACCACCAAGCGCAAATACCTCTACCTTTCCGGCTGGATGGTCGCCGCGCTGCGTTCCGAGTTCGGCCCGCTGCCGGACCAGTCCATGCACGAGAAGACCTCCGTTCCGGCGCTCATCGAAGAGCTCTACACCTTCCTGCGCCAGGCAGACGCCCGTGAACTGGGCATGCTGTTCCGCGATCTCGATGCCGCCCGCAATGCAGGCAACAAGGACAAGGAAGCCGAGATCGTCGCCAAGATCGACAATTACGAAACCCATGTCGTTCCGATCATCGCCGACATCGATGCAGGTTTCGGCAATGCCGAGGCAACCTACCTGCTCGCCAAGAAGATGATCGAGGCGGGTGCCTGCGCCCTGCAGATCGAAAACCAGGTTTCCGACGAGAAACAGTGCGGCCACCAGGACGGCAAGGTCACGGTTCCGCATGAGGATTTCATCGCCAAGATCCGTGCCTGCCGCTACGCCTTCATGGAACTCGGCGTCGAAGACGGCGTCATCGTCACCCGCACCGACTCGCTGGGTGCCGGCCTGACCAAGCAGATTGCCTATTCCAAGGAGCCGGGCGACATCGGTGACCAGTACAACGCGTTCCTCGATTGCGAGGAAATCTCGGAAGCGGACCTGCGCCCCTCCGACGTCGTCATCAAGCGCGACGGCAAGCTCTTGCGTCCGAAACGCCTGCCTTCCAACCTCTACCAGTTCAAGCCGGGAACCGGCGAGGACCGCTGCGTACTCGACTCCATCACCTCGCTGCAGAACGGCGCGGACCTGCTTTGGATCGAGACCGAGAAGCCGCATGTCGGCCAGATCGGCGGCATGATGAACCGCATCCGCGAGGTCATCCCGAATGCCAAGCTCGTCTACAACAACTCGCCGTCCTTCAACTGGACGCTGAAGTTCCGCGAGCAGGTCTTCGAGGAGATGGAAGCAGAGGGCAAGGACGTCTCCGCCTATGAGAAGGCACGCCTGATGAGTGCGGACTACGACGATACCGAGCTTGGCCGCATCGCCGACGAGAAGATCCAGAGCTTCCAGCGCGACGGTGCCCGCGACGCAGGCATCTTCCACCACCTCATCACCCTCCCGACCTACCACACGGCTGCGCTTTCGACCGATAACCTGGCGAAACGCTACTTCGGCGATGAGGCGATGCTGGGCTATGTCAGGAACGTCCAGCGCGAGGAAATCCGCCAGTCGATCGCCTGCGTCAAGCACCAGAACATGGCCGGCTCCGACATCGGCGACGATCACAAGGAATACTTCGCCGGCGACGCAGCCCTCAAGGCGGCGGGCGAAGACAACACGATGAACCAGTTCGAGAACGTTTAAATCGCACGTAGACCGACCCCGGGCTTGTCCCGGGGGAGGGATGCGCAAGATTTAAACCACTCAGAATGCAAATCGAACATCGAGTGAATGAAACCAAGGCCGGGAGCGATCCCGGCCTTTTGCTTGTCCATCGCTTCCGATTTGGTTTCGCCGCGTCCGCCATCTTGTCCCGCGCGGGTTCTTGCATGAATCATCTTCTGCGCGAGAAGACGCATCATGTTGAATTTTCGCGGAATTTCATCTGCAACCTGGACCATTCCAGCTTCAGGTGGAAGCGGCTGTTTCCAGCAGACAACGGAACTCCTCAGGGCATTTCGATTTCGCCGCGCCCGCCCAAATCGAAATCGTCCTAGCTCCCGGCGGCTTCAAGGACCGCCATCGTGGCGGCCAGGCTGCCCTTGATTTCAAGCGAGCGCTGACCTTCAAGTTCGATTGTGGTCGTGTCGCCGGACGAGCCGTGGCTGACGAGAGTTATCCGGGAAGCGTTGATATAGATCGGCCTCTCGGAGGACGTTCTCTGGAATTCGCAAAACCTGGCCATGTTCAGCCTCCTGTTGATTCGCCCGAACCTACCGGGTTTGGCTGCATTTGATAGCGAAATGCGGCGGACGCAGCTTTGTCCATGCAAAAGACCACGGCGCAAATGCGCGCCGACAGATCGTTTCACCTTCAGGTGGAAGCGGCCTGTTTCGGCAAACAGTCAATTCCTTCATGCAATTCGATCCATCGGATTCCGTCAAAACCGAAACTGCTCTAACGCAACCTTAAGGTGATTTTGTCAGGCTGGAATGATCGCAACTTGTCCGACGGGAATGGGCGCGCGCAGCACGATCAGGGAGACCGCACACATGCATTTGGTCGAGAGACAGCGGGCAGGTAAGTGCCGTCGCGGTATTGCGTGGCGGTCTGCGCTTTCACGGATGGGAGCAATCGTGGTGACACTCGCAGCCGGGATGGCGCTTTCGGGCTGCGGGGAAAACTGGACCTGGCACCAGAAGCTGACGGTTACAGTGGAAACGCCGGAAGGTGAGGTGTCGGGTTCAAGTGTTCAGGAAGTCCGCTGGAAGGATCAGAAGTTCGTTCCCGGCTCGCCGGGCGGCAAGGCGCTCAACTGGATGCGCGGCGAGGCCACGGTGGTCGATCTCGGGCAGGGCCGCTACCTGTTCGCGCTTGTCAGCGGGGCGCAGACGCTGGCCCAATATGTGGTTCTGGATCCGGCAATGCTGAAAGCGCCAATGACCGAGCGCGGCAACGCGCTGGAACAGGCTGGGCTGAAAGCGGAAGTGCCGCGAAAGTACCTTCCCCTTCTCGTCACCTTCGATGACATCAACGATCCGGCCAGCGTGAAGCGGGTGGACCCGGACAATCTCGATGCGGCATTCGGCTGTGGTTCTTCTTCTGTTTCACGGGTTGTTCCGGCTTTGCCGGGCCCTGCAACGGCGCGGCCTGAACGGCCGGCAGCCTCTTCGGCGGCAGAGGCGGGAGTTTCCCGCTCCGTGGCAGGGCAAGCAGTGCGAAGCGATGTGCCAGCCCGTGAACGGGCGGACGCCCGGACGGGCGTACGGAAGAATGACAATTGCTACTCGCTCAAATCCATCACGCTGGAAATCACCAGTGAACCGGTGACAGAAGGCAAGGTGGAGAAACTGCTGGGGTGGCTAAGCCAACATCCGGAGCCATCAGTCATTCCCAAAGTTCAACCGACAGATTTCTCTTTCGAGGCAAAACTGCGTCACGGCGACTTCATTCGGAGATAGACCATGCCGATTTCTAAGGAACTTTTTCTCGCCATCCTGTCAATGGACGCATACAACCGGGGTTACGGCGCTTGGATATCCGATGGTCAGGGTCTGCTGGACGGAAATCGTAATGATATCGATGGATTAGGTGAGGCGGGGTCGGCAATCGGAAATTCGATTGTGCAAAACGTTCCGTTGCCCGTTGGCTCCCAAACCGCCGGGTTCTACGCGGTGGCCTATACCGTCAATGGCGTGGAAGGCATCGATAACGGCACCACAGTGGTTTCCTGCCGGGGGTCATAGAACGTCGCTGAACTCTCCAATCTCGATCAGCTCTCGGCCACTCCTGGCAGCGATGCATGGAACGGGTGCGGCGTGGCCTTTGCGCAGTAATGCTTGCCTGCGGCGATATCGCGCCGTTTCGGGCTTGCAGGGGAGGGGGAAATCGGTCAGCCTCAACACATATATGGTTGACGGCCGGGGGAGCCGTGACCCGAGGAGGCAAGAGACGCATAGATGAAATATCCATCCGCCTGTGTTCGTGAGCGTACCGCCGATCTGGTGATCCACGTATTGGGAGTTTCCGGTGCGGTGATAGCAGGTGCCCTGCTGATAACTTTTGCCGCCATCTATCTCGACCTTTCGGTCACAATTGCCTGTGCGCTCTATGCGCTGACCATGCTGTTCTCGTTCACCGCCTCGGCGCTCTACCACATCCACCCGCGCGACGAGTGGCGCAAGTTCATGCGCCGCCTCGACCATGCCGCCATCTATGCGCTGATCGCGGGAACCTTCACCCCGCTTCTGGTGCTGATCGGCTCGGTCTGGGCGATTGTCGTACTGGTAGCGGTGTGGGTGCTGGCCGTTCCGGCGATGGTGTTCAAGCTGGTGGCGCGCGAGGTCGAGCCGCGCTGGTCGCTCGCTTCCTATCTCGGGCTTGGCTGGCTGGGCACGCTGGCACTGCCGGAATTCGCCTGGTCGCTGCCTGCTGGCGCTTCTGCCGCCATCATCGCGGGTGGCCTGGTCTATACCGCCGGCACGTTCTTCTATGCCCGCAAGGCGCAGTCCTTCCGCTATGCCATCTGGCACGGCTTCGTGCTTGCCGGCAGCGGAACCTTCTTTGCCGCGATCTGCATGGCCGCATTTTCCGCCTGATCATTTCAAGATCCCGCCTCCTTGGCCCGGGGAGGGGAGTGCGCTGGATCGCTTTACCTTGAGATGGAAACGGCTTGTTCGGGCAAGCTGTGCATTTCGATTTCGCTGACTCCCCCAAGACCGAAATCGCTCCAGGTTTTCGCTGGGTGCGCAGCAAAAGTGCTGGACAATATATTCTGAATTACTTATATAAGAGATCACTTAAGCGGCTGCGCGCCGCGAAACCGTTTCAACCGCATTCTGGAGACCGGCATGAACATCGACCGTTCCATCTTTCTCTTCGCAGGCTTCATGGTCCTGCTGTCCCTGGCACTCGGCTATTGGGTCAGCGAATACTGGTTCCTGCTCACCGCCTTTGTCGGGCTGAACCTCATGCAGTCGGCCATCACCGGCTTCTGCCCCGCAGCGCTGATCTTCAAGAAATTCGGCGTCAAGTCGGGCTGTGCCTTCAACTGATAGATCCCGCCAGAAACAGCAAAGGCCCGGACATGTTCCGGGCCTTTTTATTTGTTCGGGAAAAGGAAAACCCCGGTCTTGCGACCGGGGTCCTTGCGTTGGGTGAAGTCAACATCGGGGCGCGAGCTTCCCCACCTTCCCGCAAGCTCTTTGTCCCGCGGTTTCAGTCTCTCACGCTCAGTCGCAGACTTTGACGTTGCGTTTCTTGTAGGTGTTGTAGCCGACTTTCACGAGGCGGCGCTCGTACCAGCATTCGCGGTCCTCGACATAGACGACGCGGTCGCGGTGGTAGCTGTGAGCGTGGGCGGAAGCGGCTGCGCCGATGATGGTGCCGACGACGAAGGCGCCAGCGGCCTTGTTCTTCCAGCCTGCCTCGGCCTGTTTGGTGGAGCCTGCAAAGGCGCCGGTGGCGATGATGGCTGCTGCGGTGAAGGCGGTTATGGTTTTGGTTGCGGTTTTCATGGTGTGTCTCCCTCTGGGTATCTGCGCTGGTTCTTGTTGGTTCAGGTTCTTGTCTGGTTCAGGCTTTTTGGTTCAGGCTGGTGATCGGTGGTTCATCTGATCTGTCACCAACATAGGCGAGACAAACACCCGCCGGTGTGCATTCGGTCACAGGCGCGAAGCGTTTCGGAAAGAAAAGTGAAAACAGTGCGTTGAACGGCTTGCGTGAACAGCAGCGGCATCTTCATCTGCAAGGCGGAGCAGCATGAACTGACGCCACCGTCCTGGGTGAAGCGGCATGCGCGCACGAAAAAGCCCCGGTGGGGAGCCGGGGCTTTTCTTGCAGGGGCGTTGAGGCGGTTTGGGGCGGGTCCGCTCTCGGCCGGTTTCCTGCAAAAGGGGTTGGAACGGGTAGCTGTTGCGATTATTCGCAAACCTGCACGTTGCGTTTCTTGTAAGTGTTGTAGCCGACTTTCACGAGGCGGCGCTCGTACCAGCATTCGCGGTCCTCGACATAGACGACGCGGTCGCGGTGGTAGCCATGCGCATGGGCGGAAGCGGCTGCGCCGATGATGGTGCCGACGACGAAGGCGCCAGCGGCCTTGTTCTTCCAGCCTGCCTCGGCCTGCTTGGTGGAGCCTGCAAAGGCGCCGGTGGCGATGATGGCTGCTGCGGTGAAGGCGGTGATGGTTTTGGTTGCGGTTTTCATTGTCTCTCTCCGATTTGGTATCTGCGTTGGTTCAGGTTCTTGTCTGGTTCAGGCTTTTTGGTTCAGGCTGTTGATCGGTGGTTCATCTGATCTGTCACCAACATAGGCGAGACCATTACCCGCCGGTGTGCATTCCGTCACAGGCGCGAACGCAAATGAGAAAAAGCAATGAAATCAGAATGTTGATGGAGAAATGAGAATCAACCCGTCAACACGGCAGGGGGGCGCCAGGGGCAGGGCTCAGTCGTCCAGCCCCACATGGACGAAGCGTCCGTTGATCATCTGGAGGCCGTCGAAGCGGAAATCGACTTCCTGGACGTCGTTCAGGAAGCCGCTGTTCAGGAGCTTGCGCCGCTTGGTCGGCGTCTCGCGCAGCTTCTGAGCGACCAGCGTGCCGTCGATGCTGGAATTGCAGCTCTCGGCGCGGGCAGCCTCGATGGCATCGAGGAGTATGGTCACGCTGTCATAGGCGTAATAGGCGGAGATGTCGTATTCCAGCACAGGGTTGTCGTCGAGATAGGCCTGCTTGAGCCGCGCGGAATTGAGCAGGTTGCGTGACTCCGAGATGTCCGGCGTCACGACATGCATCTTTTCAGGCATCGGCAGGTCAGCCTCTTCGAGCGACTCGATGACCACGCCCATCAGGAATATCTCGTTCTCCACCCCGCGTTCCTGGATGAGCTTGAGAATTCCCTTGATGTTGGAAGTGTAGCCGAAGACGAGAATCGCCCGCCCGTCATTTTCCACCTGTTCGGCGGCGCGTGCCCAGCTTTCCGGGTCGTTGCGGGTGAAACGGATTGTCTGCGCCTCGCCCAGATTGCTCTTGACCGCCGTTGCCTGCTGCTGGCCGTAGATCTCGGGCGAATCCTGGCCCGGCACGGGCGGCTGGTATTCGTGGATCACATAGGGCCGGTGCTGCATGCCCTTGGCTTTCAGCCAGTCGACCAGGGCCTGGGCGCGCGCGCCATCCGACATTGTGGTGCGGAAGAAGTAGTCGTGCTGTCCGGTTCCGGTGAGGTAGGAGGCGGAGGCCAGTGGCGAGACCACGGGCGTCAAAGTGCGGTTGGCCCATTTCTTGGCATAATAGGCATTGGCCGATTCCATCGGCCCGATGATGCCTTCGACCCCGTTTTTCTCGAACTCCTTCAGCCCTGCCAGAGTGGCATCGACCCCACCTGAAGTGTCGACAATGCTGAGCGCGATATCAAAGTTGTAGTCGCTGCGAGTGTCACGGATGGCGCGGGTGACGCCCCAATGCATGCGCTGGCCGTGGGGCTGGTCCTGCGGCAGCATTGCGCCGATGTTTACGCTCGATACCTCGGGCGTGAACATCGAAATCAGCGGGCAGACGAGATTCTGGCGCGTCATCCGGCCCTCGTCCATGTACTGGACCGCAGACCAGCCGCCGAGAACGGCTACCAGTGCGCCGGCTGCAATCGCCAGAGGGGCCGCAAACCGGTTGCGCGGCTTCCGGTTCTCGGGTTCCCATTCGCCGCCTTGCGCCGTTTCATCCACGCCCAGCGCGCGCGCCTTGCCGTCGAGCGATATGCGGTAGGCTTCGACCGGCTGCTCGTAGCCCTTTATTTCCTGCGGGCCGAGATTGAGAAACTCGAGATCGGCGATGCCGCGCACCTGCTCTCGCACGGCCTGCGAAACGCAAATGCCGCCAGGCTCCGCCAGCGCTTCCAGCCGTGAGGCAAGATTGATTCCGTTGCCATAGACCTCGCCGCCATCGGTGATGATCTCACCCAGGCTGATGCCGATGCGAAAGCGGATACGTTCCTCTTCGGGAACTTCCGCCTGAAACTCCTCCACGGAAAGCTGCGTTTCCACCGCGCAGCGCAATGCATCCAGAATCGAGCCGAATTCCACGAGCTCGCCGTCGCCCATCAGCTTGACGCTCTTGCCCCGGTATTGGCGGGTCTTTGGAACAACGATCTTGCGGCGGATTTCCTTGAGCCGGGCAACCGTGCCGGCGTCGTCCCGTTGCACGAGACGCGAATAGCCGACTACGTCGGCCGACAGGATTGCCGCCAGGTGTCTATCCATTCCGGTCCCCAAAGAACATCGGGGAATGTCCCCGCTGTCCAGGCTGTCGCCTTGATATGCATGCCGGTTTCCGTCCTGGCGCCCCGCCGGAAACCCGCTTTTCGCTAGGTTAGCGAAGGGCAGGGCACCATTCAATGGCACATATGCACAAGTTGGCACGTTTCACGGTTTTCTGATTGCCACCAAGGTCGATTCCGGGGCCTTGTGCCGGTTCGCGATCCGGTATCAAATCCGTGATGGGAGGAATCGCATGAAGCTTACATTTCATCACGTCAATCTGTGTACCGAGGACGTCGAGCGGCTCGACCGGTTCTATCGTGAGGTGCTGCTGCTTGACCGCGAGACCGACGGCCTTCCCGTATTGGAAAAGAAAAAGGGCTATGCGGGCGATGTCGCCTTTGTCGGTGCCCCCGCTCATGGCGCAGATGGCAAGTCGCGGATACAGACCCATCTGGCGCGCCGCGATGTCCAAGCCGGTTTCAGGACCGGACAGTTCGTCAACCCGGTCGACAAGGGGCATATCGCTTACCGGACCGATGATATCGAGGCCTTCAAGCGTCATCTTGAGGACAAGGGTGTCCCGTATTCCGATTGGGGCGACCGGGCAGTGGCGGGCTGGCACCAGATTTTCTTCTACGATCCAGATGGCAACGTCATCGAAGTGCATCAGGTGGAGGCGTGACCGGCTGCACCAAGATTCTTCCGCGATCCCTCTTGCACTTTGAAATACAAGGCTTTATTTGAGGACAACTGAATTTGAAGGCGCGCACGGGCAGCATTAATGCTTTGCGCGCTAATATTCATTGTAATCAAGGGCTTGCAGAAAAAGCGACCTTTCAGCGAACTTCCGGAATCGGGTTCCGGTTGCAGCGGGGTCTTACGGTCTGCGGGCAGAGAAAGCCGAAAAGAAGCTTTAGATGGCGTCGAAAACCAACCCTTTCACCTTCTTTCAGCAGGTGCGTGCGGAAGTTGCCAAGGTAACCTGGCCTTCCAGGCGCGAAACGGTGATCACGACAATCATGGTGTTCGTCATGATTCTCCTGGCAGCGTTCTTCTTCCTGGGAGTGGATGCGGTCCTGGGCTGGTTGATCGGTTTGCTTCTGGAAGCCGGCAGGTAATGACGCTTCCGGGCTGATCAAGGATCGGGCCGGAAATACGAGGAAAAACGGATAAATTGCATGGCCAAGCGCTGGTACATCGTCCACGCCTATTCGAACTTCGAGAACAAGGTACGCGACTCCATTCTGGAGCAGGCGCGCCAGAAGGGGCTCGAGGAATTGTTCGAGCAGGTAATCGTTCCGACCGAGAAGGTCGTTGAGGTGCGCCGCGGCCGCAAGGTCGACACCGAGCGCAAGTTCTTTCCTGGCTATGTGCTGGTCAAGATGGACCTGACCGACGAGGCATTCCACCTCATCAAGAATACACCGAAGGTGACCGGCTTCCTGGGTGCCGAGAACAAGCCCATGCCGATTACCGATCGCGAGGCGGACCGCATCCTGAACCAGGTTCAGGAAGGCGTCGATCGCCCGAAACCCTCCGTTACCTTCGAGATCGGCGAGCAGGTTCGCGTTTCCGACGGTCCGTTCGCTTCGTTCAACGGCATCGTTCAGGAAGTCGACGAAGCGCATGCCCGCCTGAAGGTGGAAGTATCGATTTTCGGCCGGGCAACCCCGGTCGATCTGGAATACGGACAGGTCGAAAAGACCTGACCTATTCCTTCAACTCGCGGAAGGCGAGGCGGGCTGGCCGTCTGTCGAACCGCACCGCGGGACTGCACCGCAACGGGCTTGACCGTTGCAGACTTGAACCGTTCGCCCTTGTGGCGGGCAACTGAAAAGAGGCAGAGTAAATGGCCAAGAAAATCACAGGTTATCTCAACCTGCAGGTTCCTGCCGGCAGTGCAACACCTTCGCCGCCGATCGGTCCGGCGCTGGGTCAGCGCGGCCTGAACATCATGGAATTCTGCAAGGCGTTCAACGCCAAGACCCAGGAAATGGAAAAGAACGCACCGATTCCGGTGACGATCACCATTTTTGCGGACAAGTCCTTCACGTTCATCATGAAGCAGCCGCCGGTGTCCTACTTCATCAAGAAGGCCGCCAAGCTGCAGAAGGGATCGACCGCTCCGGGCAAGACCACCGCAGGGCAGCTGAGCTCCAAGCAGGTGCGTGAAATCGCCGAAGCGAAAATGAAAGACCTCAACGCGAACGATGTGGAAGCAGCCATGCGCATGGTTGAAGGTTCCGCCCGTTCCATGGGCATCGAAGTGGTGAGCTGACGTCATGGCGAAGAAACGTATTACCAATGCCCGCGAGGGTATCGACCGCAACAAGCTCTACGACCTGTCCGAAGCGCTGACGATGGTCAAGGAACGCGCTACGGCGAAATTCGACGAAACCATCGAGGTTGCGCTCAACCTCGGCGTTGACCCGCGCCATGCCGACCAGATGGTCCGCGGCGTCGTCAACCTGCCGAACGGCACCGGCCGCGACGTTCGCGTTGCCGTGTTCGCCAAGGATGCCAAGGCTGAAGAAGCCAAGGCTGCCGGCGCAGACATCGTTGGGGCCGAAGACCTGCTCGAGGAAGTCCAGAACGGTCGCACCGATTTCGATCGCGTCATCGCCACGCCGGACATGATGCCGCTCGTCGGCCGTCTCGGCAAGGTTCTGGGCCCGCGCGGCCTTATGCCGAACCCGAAGGTTGGTACGGTTACCCCTGACGTAGCAACGGCAGTCAAGAACGCCAAGGGCGGTGCTGTCGAGTTCCGCGTCGAAAAGGCCGGTATCATTCATGCTGGCGTTGGCAAGGCTTCGTTCGAGCAGAAGGCGCTGGAAGAAAACATCCGCGCCCTCGTCGATGCCGTGCAGAAGGCCAAGCCGACCGGCGCGAAAGGCACCTACCTGCAGCGCGTCGCCCTGTCGTCCACCATGGGCCCGGGCGTCAAGGTCGATCCGGCCTCTGCGCTGTAGGCGTAGCAAAGTTTCGGAAAGCCGGTTCTCCGGCTTTCCGCCTGAATCTCCGGCGGTTCGCCGCCGGAGTGCCACCGGATCAGGAAAATGCCGCAAGGCATTGAATGAAAAGGTGGTCCCTGTCCGAGACTGCGGGCGGCCAAGGCATATCTGTTCTTCGGAACCGAATTGCCAAAGCCTTAAAAGCCGCCGAAAGGTCCTTCTTTCTGCCCTGGTGCAGAATTTGGGAGCCCGCACTAGATGGGAGTTGCGAAACGGATTTTGGCCGGAAGCGGCTGCGTTCGGTTCGAACTCGTTGACCTTGTGCCGTTCCGGCCGGGCTTGCCCAGCGGAATGACCATCAGGGGACAGGACCTTGAAGCGTCGTTCCGGCGCGTGTGCTGTCCCTTTCGAGTGGCAGCTTCGCAAGGGAGCGGCAATGTCAACCGGTTCCTTCTCATGAGGGAAGGGGCCAAAAGGAGAGAGACTGTGGATAGAGCGGAAAAACGCGAGTTTGTCGCTACCATGAACGAGGCGTTCCAGAACGCCGGCGCTGTGGTGGTGGCTCACTATTCCGGCCTTACCGTCTCCCAGATTTCGGACTTCCGGTCCAAGGTCGGGGATGCGGGCGGCAAAGTCAAAGTCGCGAAAAACCGTCTCGCCAAACTCGCTCTTCAGGATACGCAGTGCGCGCACATTTCGGATCTGTTCCAGGGTCAGACGCTTGTCGTCTACTCGGATGATCCGGTGTCCGCACCCAAGGCAGCCGTCGATTTCGCCAAGACCAATGACAAGCTTGTCATTCTTGGCGGCGCGATGGGTGCCACCAACCTCGATGTGAACGGCGTCAAGGCACTTGCCGAACTGCCGTCACTGGACGAACTGCGCGCGAAACTGGTCGGCATGATTTCCACGCCAGCCACTCGCATCGCACAGGTCGTCAACGCGCCTGCAGGCCAGCTTGCACGCGTGTTCGGGGCGTATTCGGAGAAAGACGCGGCGTAAGACCGTTATTCGCAGAAACATCGAACTCCCAGTTCGAACTGAAACCAAGGAACTTGAAAAATGGCTGATCTCGCAAAGATCGTTGAAGACCTTTCCAACCTCACCGTCCTGGAAGCTGCTGAGCTTTCCAAGATGCTCGAAGAAAAATGGGGCGTTTCCGCAGCTGCTCCGGTAGCTGTTGCTGCCGCTGGCGGTGGCGCTGCTGCTCCGGCTGAAGAAGAAAAGACCGAATTCGACGTCGTTCTTACCGATGCCGGCGCTCAGAAAATCAACGTCATCAAGGAAGTCCGCGCAATCACCGGCCTGGGCCTCAAGGAAGCCAAGGACCTCGTCGAAGGCGCTCCGAAAACCGTCAAGGAAGCTTGTGCAAAAGCAGAAGCTGAAGACCTCAAGAAGAAACTCGAAGACGCCGGCGCAAAAGTCGAACTCAAGTAAGTTTCTTCATTTCGCCCGAATCGGGCGGGATAATACGATTTTGGGCTCCGGATCCGTCCGGAGCCTTTCGCCCGACTGGCAGCGGCCCGACAGAATGGGGTCCGGTTCAGGTTTTCAAGGGCCAGCATCGCCGGCGATTGGATGGCCGGAAATGCGCAACCTGCTGAGGCCACGACAGAATGGTGGCACGCGTTCAGGTCTGCCCGCCCGCAAGACTTGCGGTGAACGGGCTCCCCATGGGGAAATGGCAGGTAAGGTACCGGTTTGCCCCCGGACAAAATTCGACGGCGGTTCATGCCCGGACACGTCTCTCAAGAACCGGCAGCCGGATACGGCGGCAACGGGTTCTTTGGAGACCGGTCTGGCACCGGGACCGCATTGAACATTCTGGCGGCTGCCAGCCGCATCACTCGAGGAGCAAAAATGGCTCAGGCAACAGTATTCAACGGACGCAGGAAGGTACGCAAGTTCTTCGGCAAGATCGCCGAAGTTGCGGAAATGCCGAACCTCATCGAGGTTCAGAAGCATTCCTATGACCAGTTTCTCATGGTCGACGAACCCAAGGGCGGCCGTCCCGACGAGGGGCTTCAGGCGGTATTCAAGTCGGTATTCCCGATCACCGATTTCTCCGGTGCCGCCATGCTCGAATTCGTCCGCTACGATTTCGATGCGCCCAAGTACGATGTCGAGGAATGCCGCCAGCGCGACATGACCTACTCCGCGCCGCTCAAGGTGACGCTGCGCCTGATCGTGTTCGATATTGATGAAGACACCGGCGCCAAATCGGTAAAGGACATCAAGGAACAGGATGTCTACATGGGCGACATGCCGCTCATGACCGGCAACGGCACCTTCATCATCAACGGCACCGAGCGCGTCATCGTCTCGCAGATGCACCGTTCGCCTGGTGTTTTCTTCGACCACGACAAGGGCAAGACCCATTCTTCGGGCAAGCTCCTGTTTGCTGCCCGCATCATTCCCTATCGCGGCTCCTGGCTCGACATCGAGTTTGACGCCAAGGACATCGTCCATGCGCGCATCGACCGCCGCCGCAAGATTCCCGCAACGTCGCTCCTTATGGCGCTGGGCCTCGACCCGGAAGAAATCCTGTCGACCTTCTACACCTCGACCGTCATCTCCAAGGACGGTGATGGCTGGCGTATGCCTTTCGACGGCAATGCATGGAAAGGCTCCAAGGCCATGCATGATCTCGTCGATGCTGACACCGGCAAGGTCGTCGTCGAAGCAGGCAAGAAGATCACCGCCCGCACCGTCAAGCAGCTTGAGGAAAAGGGCGTCAAGGCGCTCAAGGTCGGTCACGACGAAATCAATGGCCGCTATGTTGCCGAGGATATCGTCAATCTGGAAACCGGCGAGATCTTCCTAGACGCCGGTGAGGAACTGACGGCTGAATTCAGCGAGAAACTGGGCGGCTACGAAGGCACGCTCATCGACCTGATGGCTGCCGGCATCACCGATATTCCGGTTCTCAACATCGACCACGTCAACATTGGCGCGTATATCCGCAACACGCTGATCGCCGACAAGAACGAGGACCGTCAGGAAGCGCTGTTCGACATCTACCGCGTCATGCGTCCGGGCGAACCGCCGACAATGGAAACCGCGGAAGCGATGTTCCAGTCGCTGTTCTTCGATTCCGAACGTTACGACCTCTCCGCCGTTGGCCGCGTGAAGATGAACATGCGCCTCGATCTGGACGCCGAGGATACCGTGCGCGTTCTGCGCAAGGAAGACATCCTGGCAGTCGTCAAGACGCTGGTGGACCTGCGCGATGGCCGTGGTGAAGTCGACGACATCGACAACCTTGGCAACCGCCGCGTCCGCTCGGTCGGCGAACTGATGGAAAACCAGTACCGCATCGGTCTTCTGCGCATGGAGCGCGCGATCAAGGAACGCATGTCCTCGATCGAGATTGACACGGTCATGCCGCAGGACCTGATCAACGCGAAACCGGCAGCAGCTGCCGTTCGCGAGTTCTTCGGTTCCTCGCAGCTTTCCCAGTTCATGGACCAGACCAACCCGCTCTCCGAAATTACCCACAAGCGCCGCCTGTCGGCTCTTGGACCGGGCGGTCTTACCCGCGAGCGTGCTGGCTTTGAGGTTCGCGACGTTCACCCGACCCATTATGGCCGCATCTGCCCGATCGAGACGCCGGAAGGCCCGAACATCGGTCTGATCAACTCGCTGGCCACCTTTGCCCGCGTCAACAAGTACGGCTTCATCGAAAGCCCGTACCGTAAGGTCGAGAACGGCAAGGTAACGAACGAGGTCATTTATCTCTCGGCAATGGAAGAGGCGCGCTACACCGTTGCCCAGGCCAATGCCGAGCTCGATGAGAAGGGTGCCTTCGTCAGCGAATTCGTTGTCTGCCGTCACGCCGGTGAGGTGATGATGGTTCCCAACGAGAACGTGGACCTCATGGACGTTTCGCCGAAACAGCTCGTTTCGGTCGCGTCCGCGCTGATCCCGTTCCTGGAAAACGATGACGCCAACCGCGCCCTGATGGGTTCGAACATGATGCGTCAGGCCGTGCCGCTGGTGCGCGCCGAGGCTCCGTTCGTCGGAACCGGCATGGAACCGGTCGTTGCCCGCGACTCCGGCGCTGCCATTGTTGCGCGGCGTACCGGTGTGGTCGACCAGGTCGATGCCGAGCGTATCGTCATCCGTGCAACCGAGGATCTCGATCCGTCCAAGTCGGGCGTCGACATCTATCGTCTGCAGAAGTTCCAGCGCTCCAACCAGTCTACCTGTATCAACCAGCGTCCGCTGGTGCGGGTTGGCGACGCCATCACGAAAGGCGACATCATCGCCGATGGTCCGTCCACCGATCTTGGCGATCTGGCACTCGGCCGCAACGTGCTCGTCGCGTTCATGCCGTGGAACGGCTACAACTACGAGGATTCGATCCTGCTTTCCGAGCGCATCGTGCGCGACGACATCTTCACCTCGATCCACATCGAGGAATTCGAGGTTGCCGCCCGTGACACCAAGCTCGGACCGGAAGAGATTACCCGCGACATTCCGAACGTCTCCGAAGAGGCTCTCAAGAACCTCGACGAGGCCGGCATCACCTATATCGGTGCTGAAGTGGGACCGAGCGACATTCTCGTCGGCAAGATCACGCCGAAGGGCGAAAGCCCGATGACGCCGGAAGAGAAGCTTCTGCGCGCCATCTTCGGTGAAAAGGCCTCCGACGTGCGCGACACCTCGCTCCGCATGCCGCCCGGTGCTTTCGGCACGGTCGTTGAAGTTCGCGTCTTCAACCGTCACGGCGTTGAAAAAGACGAGCGTGCAATGGCGATCGAGCGCGAAGAGATCGAGGCGCTGGCGAAAGACCGTGATGACGAGCAGTCGATCCTCGACCGCAACGTCTACGGCCGTCTTGCCGACATGCTTGAAGGCAAGGAAGCGGTTGCAGGCCCGAAAGGCTTCAAGAAAGGCGAAAAGCTCAACCAGGAGATCATGGGTCAGTACCCGCGTTCCCAGTGGTGGCAGTTTGCGGTCGGCGACGACGATCTTCAGGCCAAGCTGGAAGCGCTTCGCAACCAGTACGACGAATCCAAGAAGATGCTGGAAGGCCGCTTCATGGACAAGGTCGAGAAACTGCAGCGCGGTGATGAACTTCCGCCTGGCGTCATGAAGATGGTCAAGGTCTTCGTCGCCGTTAAGCGCAAGATCCAGCCGGGCGACAAGATGGCCGGCCGTCACGGCAACAAGGGTGTGGTTTCACGCATCCTGCCGGTCGAGGACATGCCGTTCCTCGAAGACGGAACCCATGCCGATATCGTGCTCAACCCGCTGGGTGTGCCGTCGCGCATGAACGTCGGTCAGATTCTCGAAACCCATCTGGGCTGGGCATGCGCAGGCATGGGCCGCAAGATCGGCGAACTGGTCGATGCCTACAAGGAAAAGGCAGACATCAAGCCGCTCAGAAACGAACTCGAAGCGCTGTATTCGGGCAAGAGCGATCACAACGACAACATCGCCGAATATGACGATGAGTCGATCGTTCGCCTCGGTGAGCAGCTTTCCAAGGGTGTTTCGATTGCAACTCCGGTCTTCGACGGCGCCCATGAGCCGGACATCGTCGAAATGCTGGAAGAGGCAGGTCTGCATTCTTCCGGCCAGTCGACCGTCTATGACGGACGTACCGGCGAGCCGTTCGACCGCAAGGTGACCATGGGCTACATCTACATGCTCAAGCTTCACCACCTGGTCGACGACAAGATCCACGCCCGTTCCATCGGCCCGTACTCGCTCGTTACCCAGCAGCCGCTGGGCGGCAAGGCGCAGTTCGGTGGCCAGCGCTTCGGCGAGATGGAGGTCTGGGCGCTGGAAGCCTATGGCGCTGCCTACACGCTGCAGGAAATGCTCACGGTCAAGTCGGACGACGTGGCCGGCCGTACCAAGGTCTACGAGGCGATCGTCCGTGGCGACGACACCTTCGAGGCGGGCATTCCCGAAAGCTTCAACGTTCTCGTCAAGGAGATGCGTTCGCTGGGTCTCAACGTCGAGCTGGAGCAGACCCGTCTGCCCGTCCATAACGACGATGAGGAAGGCACGATCGCGGACGCTGCCGAGTAACGCAAGGATCGGGCGGACGGCCGAGAGGCCGTCCGTCTCTCGAAGCTGCGCGTGAAGCGCGAATATTTTTCAAGGTGCGGCCGGCAGTTCCCGGTAAAGGTCAGCACCGCCACCAATGGGGCAATGCCCCGAAGGAGCAGAGCACATGAACCAAGAGGTCATGAATCTCTTCAACAACCCGGCAGCGGCACAGAACTTCGACACGATTCGGATTTCCATCGCCTCTCCGGACAAGATCCATTCCTGGTCATACGGCGAGATCAAGAAGCCGGAAACGATCAACTACCGCACGTTCAAGCCCGAGCGTGACGGCCTGTTCTGCGCCCGCATCTTCGGGCCGATCAAGGACTACGAGTGCCTGTGCGGCAAGTACAAGCGCATGAAGTACAAGGGCATCATCTGCGAGAAGTGCGGTGTGGAAGTCACGCTGTCGCGCGTTCGCCGCGAGCGCATGGGCCACATCGAACTGGCTTCTCCGGTTGCCCATATCTGGTTCCTGAAATCCCTGCCTTCGCGCATCGGCCTTCTGCTCGACATGACGCTGAAGGATCTCGAGCGCGTACTGTATTTCGAGAACTTCGTCGTTACCGAACCCGGCCTGACTGCGCTCAAGGAACACCAGCTTCTCTCCGAAGAGGAGTACATGCTGGCTGTCGACGAGTACGGCGAGGACAGCTTCACTGCCATGATCGGCGCCGAAGCCATCCATGAGATCCTGGCATCCATGGATCTGGAAAAGATCGCCGGCGACCTGCGCACCGAACTGGCAGAGACCACTTCCGATCTGAAGCAGAAGAAGCTGACCAAGCGCCTGAAGGTCGTCGAGGCCTTCATCGAATCCGGCAACCGCCCGGAATGGATGATCATGAAGGTCGTGCCGGTCATTCCGCCGGACCTGCGTCCGCTGGTTCCGCTCGATGGCGGCCGTTTCGCGACATCCGATCTCAACGACCTGTACCGCCGCGTCATCAACCGCAACAACCGCCTGAAGCGGCTGATGGAGCTGCGCGCGCCGGATATCATCATCCGCAACGAAAAGCGAATGCTGCAGGAGTCCGTTGACGCCCTGTTCGACAACGGCCGCCGTGGCCGCACGATCACCGGTGCCAACAAGCGTCCGCTGAAGTCGCTGTCCGACATGCTGAAAGGCAAGCAGGGCCGCTTCCGCCAGAACCTGCTCGGCAAGCGCGTCGACTATTCCGGCCGTTCGGTCATCGTGACCGGTCCGGAACTCAAGCTGCACCAGTGCGGCCTGCCGAAGAAGATGGCGCTCGAACTGTTCAAGCCGTTCATCTACTCGCGTCTTGACGCCAAGGGCTATTCCTCGACCGTCAAGCAGGCCAAGAAGCTGGTCGAGAAAGAGCGTCCGGAAGTCTGGGACATTCTCGACGAGGTCATTCGCGAGCATCCGGTTCTGCTGAACCGCGCTCCGACCCTGCACCGTCTCGGCATTCAGGCGTTCGAACCGGTCCTCATCGAGGGCAAGGCAATCCAGCTTCATCCGCTGGTCTGTGCAGCGTTCAACGCTGACTTCGACGGCGACCAGATGGCCGTGCACGTTCCGCTGTCGCTGGAAGCGCAGCTGGAAGCACGCGTGCTGATGATGTCGACCAACAACATCCTGCACCCGGCAAACGGCCAGCCGATCATCGTTCCTTCACAGGACATGGTTCTGGGCCTCTACTACCTCTCGATCATGAACGAGAACGAGCCGGGCGAGGGCATGGCTTTCGCCGACATGGGCGAACTGCATCACGCTTTGGAAACCAAAGCCGTCACCCTGCACTCCAAGGTGAAGGGCCGCTTCAAGACCGTGGACGAGGATGGCAACCCGGTTTCGAAAATCTACGAAACCACCCCGGGCCGCATGATCATCGGCGAGCTACTGCCGAAGAACCACGCGGTTCCTTTCGACATCGTCAACACGGAAATGACCAAGAAGGCCATCTCCAAGACGATCGATACCGTCTACCGTCACACCGGCCAGAAAGAGACGGTCATCTTCTGTGACCGCATCATGCAACTCGGCTTCAGCCATGCGTGCCGGGCCGGCATTTCGTTCGGCAAGGATGACATGGTGATTCCGGATACCAAGGCTGGCCTGGTTGCTGAAACCGAGGCCCTGACCAAGGAATACGAGCAGCAGTACAATGACGGCCTGATCACCCAGGGCGAGAAGTACAACAAGGTTGTCGACGCCTGGGCCAAGTGTGGCGACAAGGTTGCCGACGAGATGATGCAGCGCATTCGCGCCATCGAGTTCGACGAGGAAACCAGGCGTCAGAAACCGATGAACTCGATCTACATGATGAGCCACTCGGGTGCCCGTGGTTCGCCGACCCAGATGAAACAGCTGGCCGGCATGCGCGGACTGATGGCCAAACCGTCGGGCGAGATCATCGAAACGCCGATCATCTCGAACTTCAAGGAAGGCCTGACCGTGATGGAGTACTTCAACTCCACCCACGGCGCTCGTAAGGGTCTCGCCGACACGGCGCTGAAAACGGCCAACTCCGGCTACCTCACCCGCCGCCTCGTCGACGTTGCACAGGATTGCATCGTCAACGAAACCGACTGTGGCACCGAAGAGGGCCTGACCGTTCAGGCCGTTGTCGATGCAGGACAGGTGGTTGCTTCGCTTGGCATGCGCATTCTGGGCCGTACTTCGGCCGAGGACATCGTGCACCCCGAGACCGGCGAGATCATCGCCGCCAAGGGCACGCTCATGGAAGAGAAGGACGTTGCCGAGATCGAGGAAGCCGGCGTCAAGTCGGTCAAGATCCGCTCTGCGCTTACCTGTGAAACCCAGAACGGCATCTGTGGCGCATGCTATGGCCGCGACCTCGCTCGCGGAACGCCGGTCAACATGGGTGAAGCAGTCGGCGTCATCGCGGCTCAGTCGATCGGTGAACCGGGTACCCAGCTCACCATGCGTACCTTCCACATCGGCGGTACCGCGCAGGTGGTCGACCAGTCGTTCATGGAAGCCTCCTATGATGGCGTCGTCAAGCTGCGCAACCGCAACGTGGTGCGTGACTCCGAAGGCCGCCTGATGGTGATGGGCCGCAACATGGCCGTGGTCATCGAGGACGACAAGGGCCACGAGCGGGCGGTTCACCGCCTGACTTACGGTTCGCGTCTGCATGTCGACGAAGGCGACATGGTCAAGCAGGGCCAGCGCCTGGCTGAATGGGACCCCTATACCCGTCCGATCCTCACCGAGGTTGAAGGTACGGTTGAGTTCGAAGACGTTATCGATGGCATTTCCGTCACCGAAAGCGCCGACGAATCCACCGGCATCACCAAGCGTGTGGTCGTCGACTGGCGTGCCAACCCGCGTGGTGCCGACCTCAAGCCTGCCATGCTCATCAAGGGCAAGGACGGCGAGGTGCTGCAGCTTGAACGCGGTGGCGATGCCCGCTTCCTGCTTTCCGTGGACGCGGTCCTGTCCGTCGAGCCGGGTGACAAGGTCGCCGCAGGTGACGTTCTGGCGCGTATTCCTCTGGAAAGCGCGAAGACCAAGGACATCACCGGTGGTCTGCCGCGTGTTGCCGAACTCTTCGAGGCACGCCGTCCGAAGGATCATGCGATCATCGCGGAAATCGACGGTACCATCCGTTTCGGCCGCGACTACAAGAACAAGCGCAAGGTCCTCATCGAGCCGCACGACTCCACCATGGAGCCGGTCGAATACCTGATCCCGAAAGGCAAGCCTTTCCACCTTCAGGAAGGCGACCAGGTCGAGAAGGGCGACTACATCCTCGACGGCAACCCGGCACCGCACGACATTCTGGCGATCAAGGGCGTGGAGGCACTTGCTGCCTATCTCGTCAACGAGATCCAGGAGGTCTACCGGCTGCAGGGCGTTGTGATCAACGACAAGCACATCGAGGTCATCGTTCGCCAGATGCTGCAGAAGGTTGAAATCACCGATGGTGGCGAATCCGGCCTGATCGCCGGTGAACAGATCGACCGCATAGAGTTCGACCTGCTCAACGAAAAGCTGAAGGACGAAGGCAAGGAAATCGCCAAGGGTACGCCGGTTCTGCTGGGTATCACCAAGGCGAGCCTCCAGACCCGCTCCTTCATCTCGGCAGCCTCCTTCCAGGAGACGACGCGCGTTCTTACCGAAGCCTCCGTTGCCGGCAAGTCCGACACGCTGGAAGGCCTCAAGGAGAACGTCATCGTTGGCCGCCTGATCCCGGCAGGTACCGGCGGCGCGATGAACAAGATCCGCCGTCTGGCCGTCTCGCGCGACGACCTCATCATCGAGGAAAAGCGCAAGATTGCCGATGCCAATGCGCGTCTGACCGACATGTCGCAGGAACCGGCTGAATAAGCCCGCTCCCGGCATTGAAACGAAACAGGGCCGCCCGTGGCAACACGGGCGGCCCTTTGCTTTGCGGCAAAGACTTGCTGCAGGCCGCAGGTCAGTCAAATTACAATGCGCGCCCGGTTCGGTTGCCTGAAGCGCTTCGCCTTCTGACAGGTCACAGCGAAACCGGGGCAGGGGAGGCGATCAGTTTAGCGTATCGCTACCATTGCCAAAATCGTAGCCACCCTCAAAGGAAATGATGGCGATCTCGCCCCCAAGCGCCGAATCATAGGCTGGCTGGAAGTGCGGATCCTCCGGACGTTCCTCGATATTGCCGATCTGATGGAGGTCAGCCTCCTCATAGCCTTCCTGGGCAAGTGCCTCGAGAGCCATGCGAACAGCCGTATCGTCATCCGGCGCCATGAGCAGGGCATTGAAAGGGAACATTTCACCTTCCGCCCGGCGCACCTCTCCAACGATGACGAATACGTTCCACGGTTCGTCAGCGATTTCGTCGTCTGATTCCATTTTGAAGGCCTTCTCCGGGCGAATCGGGATGAAAATCAACGGTATTGGCTTGAATTGCACCGCTGCTGATCCCAATTGTCATGAAATGGCGGGCCTTGCCAAGCCTGACAGGTGAGAAAATGGCGATGCGGTACGCAAATGCGGCCGGTCGTGGTGCCAGATTGGCCAATTCGCTGATTTGACTCGCGTTTTTTCAAGATTTCTCACCCCTAGGCTTGACGGGATGAATCGAACCCATTATAGCCACGCCATCGCAAGCCGATGTGAGACGTTTTGCGTCCGTGACGTCGCGTCTGAGGACCTCGATCTCAAACAGGGCTTGGAACTAACAAATTGAATTCAGGCTGCAAGAACGGTCCTCCGTTCCTCTGTGTGTTTGAGGTTCCTCCCGAACGCCGATCGGCGCGGGGGCGAGCCTTTTTAGCATGTTGTAGCCATATGTGGCTCGCAGGGCCTCCGGCATGGCCGGATGAACCGCAAAGTCTCGGCCAAACGGCACGGCTTTGCATATCTTTGTAAGTCCGGGAGCGCCCGACAGGGCAGGCCGGACAGACGTGAAGGTCAGGTATCGAATATGCCAACGATCAACCAGTTGATCCGCAATCCGCGCAAGAAAGCTGTCAAGCGCAACAAGGTTCCCGCTATGGAGCAATGCCCGCAGAAGCGTGGCGTGTGCACCCGCGTCTACACCACGACGCCGAAAAAGCCGAACTCCGCGCTCCGCAAGGTTGCCAAGATCCGTCTTACCAACGGCTTTGAAGTCATTGGTTACATCCCGGGCGAAGGCCACAACCTGCAGGAACACTCTGTTGTGATGATCCGCGGCGGCCGCGTGAAAGACCTTCCGGGTGTCCGCTACCACATCATTCGCGGCGTTCTGGATACCCAGGGCGTGAAAAACCGCAAGCAGCGCCGCTCGAAATACGGCGCCAAGCGTCCGAAGTAACCTAAACGCAGTGGAAGGTTGCCCCGGACAGCGCCAAGCGCGAAGGACCGGGGTCCATGAGAGAGATAGAATATGTCCCGTCGTCACCGCGCAGAAAAACGTGAGATCAACCCGGATCCGAAATTCGGCGATCTCGTTCTGACGAAATTCATGAATGCCATCATGTTCGATGGCAAGAAATCCATTGCCGAGACCATCGTCTACGGCGCTCTGGACCAGGTTCAGTCCAAGTCCAAGCAGGATCCCGTCGAGGCGTTTCATACCGCTCTCGAAAACATTGCGCCCCATGTCGAGGTTCGCTCCCGCCGCGTTGGTGGTGCGACCTATCAGGTTCCGGTCGAGGTTCGTCCGGAGCGCCGCCAGGCTCTCGCCATTCGCTGGCTGATTACCGCGGCACGCAAGCGCAACGAAACCACCATGATCGACCGTCTTTCCGGCGAGCTGCTCGATGCGGTCAACAACCGTGGTTCCGCTGTCAAGAAGCGCGAAGACACGCACAAGATGGCAGACGCCAACAAGGCGTTCTCGCATTACCGCTGGTAACGAATTCTGAGATTTGCTGCCGCTGCTGTCCTTGAGGATGGCGCGGCAAACTAAAAGGTAGAACGGCAATGGCCCGCGAATACGACATTGAGGACTATCGCAACTTCGGCATCATGGCCCACATCGATGCTGGCAAGACGACGACGACCGAGCGCGTCCTCTTCTACACCGGCAAGTCGCACAAGATTGGCGAAGTGCACGATGGCGCTGCAACCATGGACTGGATGGAGCAGGAGCAGGAGCGTGGCATCACTATCACTTCCGCTGCAACCACCACGTTCTGGGCAGGCCGTGACGGCAAGAAACGCCGTTTCAACATCATCGACACTCCTGGACACGTTGACTTCACCATCGAGGTCGAGCGTTCGCTCCGCGTGCTTGATGGTGCTGTAGCTCTCCTCGACGCCAACGCCGGCGTTGAGCCGCAGACCGAGACTGTCTGGCGCCAGGCCGACAAGTACAACGTTCCGCGCATGATCTTCGCCAACAAGATGGACAAGACCGGCGCTGACTTCTTCCGCTGTGTCGAAATGGTCGGTTCGCGCCTGGGTGCAACTCCGGTTGTCGTTCAGCTGCCGATCGGTGCCGAGAACGAGTTCGAAGGCGTCATCGATCTGATCGAGATGAAGGCCCTGGTCTGGAAATCCGAGAACCTGGGTGCCGAGTGGGACGTTCTTGACATCCCCGCAGACCGCCTTGCCGAAGCCGAGGAGTGGCGCGAAAAGATGATCGAGACCGCTGTCGAGGTCGACGAAGGCGCTATGGAGCGTTACCTGGAAGGCGAAATGCCGTCCAATGACGAACTTCGCGCGCTGATCCGCAAGGGCACCATCGACGTTCAGTTCTTCCCGATGCTTTGCGGTACCGCATTCAAGAACAAGGGCGTTCAGCCGCTGCTCGACGCCGTGGTCGACTTCCTGCCGTCGCCGGTCGATATTCCTGCGATCAAGGGCATCGACGTCAAGACCGAAGGCGAGATCAAGCGTAAGGCTTCCGACGACGAGCCGCTCGCCATGCTTGCATTCAAGATCATGAACGACCCGTTCGTCGGTTCGCTGACCTTTGCCCGCATCTACTCGGGCAAGCTGGAGAAGGGCACTTCGCTGCTCAACACGGTCAAGGAAAAGCGCGAGCGCATCGGCCGCATGCTGCAGATGCACTCGAACTCCCGCGAAGACATCGAAGTTGCCTATGCAGGCGATATCGTTGCTCTCGCCGGCCTGAAAGACACCACCACCGGTGACACGCTTTGCGACCCGCTCAAGCCGGTCATTCTCGAGCGCATGGAATTCCCGGATCCGGTTATCCAGATCGCCATCGAGCCGAAAACCAAGGGCGACCAGGAGAAAATGGGCATCGCGCTCAACCGCCTGGCAGCCGAAGATCCGTCCTTCCGCGTCAAATCCGACGAGGAATCCGGTCAGACCATCATCGCCGGCATGGGCGAGCTTCATCTCGACATTCTCGTCGACCGCATGAAGCGCGAATTCAAGGTTGAGGCAAACGTGGGTGCTCCCCAGGTTGCCTACCGCGAAACCATCACCAAGGGCCACGAGGTCGACTACACCCACAAGAAACAGTCGGGTGGTTCGGGTCAGTTCGCTCGCGTCAAGATCCTCTTCGAGCCGAATCCGGAAGGCGAGGAATTCAAGTTCGAATCCAAGATCGTCGGCGGCAACGTTCCCAAGGAATACATCCCGGGCGTTCAGAAGGGTATCGAGAGCGTTCTCAACTCCGGTCCGCTGGCGGGTTTCCCGATGCTGGGCGTCAAGGCGACCCTGCTCGACGGTGCCTACCATGACGTCGACTCCTCGGTTCTGGCGTTCGAGATCGCATCGCGCGCCGCATTCCGCGAAGCCGCTCCGAAAGCCGGTGCACAGCTTCTCGAGCCGATCATGAAGGTCGAAGTCGTGACGCCGGAAGATTATGTCGGTGACGTCATCGGTGACCTGAACTCCCGCCGTGGCCAGATCCAGGGTCAGGAAATCCGCGGCATTGCCGTCGTCGTCAATGCGCATGTGCCGCTGGCCAACATGTTCAAATACGTCGACACCCTGCGTTCGATGTCACAGGGCCGTGCCCAGTACACCATGCAGTTCGATCACTACGCGCCGGTGCCTACCGCAGTGGCGAAGGAAATCCAGGAAAAGTACACCGGCTAATCCCGGCCGGTTTAGAAGTTTCAACCTAAATCAGCGGATGCGGCAACCGCGCCGCGATAGACAGGATGGAGAGCCACAATGGCAAAAGAGAAGTTTCAACGTAACAAGCCGCATTGCAACATCGGCACGATTGGCCACGTTGACCACGGCAAGACGACGCTGACGGCGGCGATCACGAAGTATTTCGGCGAGTTCCGCGCCTATGACCAGATTGACGGTGCGCCTGAAGAGAAGGCCCGCGGCATCACCATTTCGACGGCTCACGTCGAATACGAGACCGAGAACCGCCACTATGCGCACGTTGACTGCCCCGGCCACGCCGACTACGTCAAGAACATGATCACCGGTGCCGCCCAGATGGACGGCGCGATCCTGGTTTGCTCTGCTGCTGACGGCCCGATGCCGCAGACCCGCGAGCACATCCTGCTTGCCCGCCAGGTTGGCGTTCCGGCGATCGTCGTCTACATGAACAAGGTCGACCAGGTTGACGACGAGGAGCTTCTCGAGCTCGTCGAGATGGAAATCCGCGAACTGCTTTCGTCCTACGAATTCCCGGGCGACGACATTCCGATCGTCAAGGGTTCGGCGCTTGCCGCCCTTGAAGGCCGCGATCCTGCAATCGGCGAAGATTCGATCCGCGAACTGATGACGCAGGTTGATGCCTACATTCCGCAGCCCGAGCGTCCGATCGACCTTCCGTTCCTGCTTCCGATCGAGGACGTGTTCTCGATCTCCGGCCGTGGTACGGTTGTTACCGGCCGTGTCGAGCGTGGCGTGATCACGGTTGGCGAGGAAGTCGAGATCGTCGGCATCAAGGACACGAAGAAGACGACCTGCACGGGCGTCGAGATGTTCCGCAAGCTGCTTGACCGCGGTGAGGCAGGCGACAACGTTGGCGTTCTTCTGCGCGGCATCGACCGCGAGGGCGTCGAGCGCGGCCAGGTTCTTTGCAAGCCGGGTTCTGTTACCCCGCACACGAAGTTCAAGGCCGAGGCCTACATCCTGACGAAGGAAGAGGGTGGCCGTCACACGCCGTTCTTCACCAACTACCGTCCGCAGTTCTACTTCCGCACGACCGACGTGACGGGCATCGTGGAGCTTCCGGAAGGCGTTGAGATGGTCATGCCGGGCGACAACGTCGAGATGACGGTCAACCTGATCGTGCCGATCGCCATGGAAGACCGCCTGCGCTTCGCTATCCGCGAAGGCGGCCGCACCGTCGGTGCAGGCATCGTCGCTTCCATCATCGAGTAACATATCAAAGAAGCGGGGCGCGCCCGCAATGAGCGCGCCCTCTTGTTTGTCGAAGGTTTGAGAAAGATAAAATGAACGGCCAGAACATCCGCATCCGCCTCAAGGCGTTTGACCATCGCATCCTGGACGCTTCCACCCGTGAGATCGTTTCCACGGCGAAGCGCACGGGCGCCCAGGTCCGCGGTCCTGTACCGCTGCCGACCAGGATCGAGAAATTCACGGTCAACCGTTCGCCGCACATCGACAAGAAGAGCCGCGAACAGTTCGAAATGCGCACGCACAAGCGGATGCTCGACATTGTCGATCCGACGCCGCAGACCGTCGATGCACTTATGAAACTTGACCTTTCCGCCGGCGTGGACGTCGAAATCAAGCTCTAAGGAGCGCGGCAAGGGGAAACTGGAGACGGGGCGTTCGCCCTGAACCCGATTAGAGGAATTGAACCGATGCGTTCAGGTGTAATTGCACAGAAGCTGGGAATGACCCGCATCTACACGGATGAGGGTGCACAGGTCCCGGTCACCGTTTTGAAACTGGACAACCTGCAGGTCGTGGCGACGCGCACCGAGGACAAGCATGGCTACACCGCCGTGCAGCTTGGCGCCGGCATGGCCAAGGCCAAGAACACCTCGCGTCCGATGCGTGGCCATTTCGCAGCCGCCAAGGTTGAGCCGAAGCGCAAGGTTGCCGAGTTCCGCGTGAGCCCGGACAACATGCTGGAAGTCGGTTCCGAGATCATTGCCGGCCACTATCTGCCTGGCCAGTATGTCGATGTGACCGGCACTTCGATCGGCAAGGGCTTTGCCGGCGTCATGAAGCGTCACAACTTCGGTGGTGGCCGCGCGACGCACGGTAACTCGCTTTCGCACCGCGCACACGGCTCCACCGGTCAGTGCCAGGATCCCGGCAAGGTGTTCAAGGGCAAGAAGATGGCCGGCCACATGGGCGCTGCCCGCGTGACCACCCAGAACCTTGAAATCGTCCGCATCGACAACGATCGCGGCCTGGTTCTGGTCAAGGGTGCAGTTCCCGGTTCCAAGGGAAGCTGGGTCATGATCCGCGATGCCGTTAAGAAACCGATCCCGGAAGGCGTGCTGTTCCCGGCTGCACTGAGGGAAGACATCAAGGCAGCCGAAAAGGCCGCCGAGGAAGCCGAGGCGCAGATTGCCGAGCAGGAAGCTGCAGCAGCAGCCGAAGCCGCAGCCGCCGAACAGGCAGCTCTCGAGCAGGCGCAGGCCGATGCCGCGAAAGAGGGTGAATGACAATGGAACTGAATGTAACCACGCTTGACGGCAAGGCTTCCGGCAAGATCACTCTTGCCGACGAGATCTTCGGTCTCGAGCCGCGCGCCGACCTGATACAGCGCATGGTGCGCTATCAGCTTGCAAAACGCCGTGCGGGCACCCACGACGTCAAGAACCGTGCGGAAGTTTCGCGCACCGGTTCCAAGATGTACAAGCAGAAGGGTACGGGCCGCGCCCGTCACTCCTCCGCCCGCGCTCCGCAGTTCCGCGGTGGCGGTCGTGCCTTCGGCCCGACCCCGCGCGACCATGGCTTCGATCTGCCCAAGAAGGTTCGTGCGCTTGCACTGCGTCACGCGCTTTCCGCCAAGCAGGCCGAGGGCGGCATCGTCATCGTCGACGATCTCGCAGCCAAGGAAGCCAAGACCTCGTCACTGCGCGGCCAGCTTTCCAAGCTTGGCGCAGCCAACGCCCTGTTCGTCGGCGGCGCTGAACTCGACAACAATTTCCGCCTCGCCGCGCGCAATATCCCGAACGTGGATGTTCTGCCGGTTCAGGGCATCAACGTTTACGACATCCTGCGCCGCGAGAAGCTTGTGCTTTCCAAGGCCGCTGTCGAAGCACTGGAGGCTCGCTTCAAATGACCTCGATTCATCATTATGACGTGATCGTCTCCCCGGTAATCACCGAGAAATCGACGATGGCTTCCGAAGCCAACCAGGTCGTTTTCAACGTTGCGCGCAACGCCACCAAGAGCGAGATCAAGGCCGCTGTCGAAGGCCTGTTCAACGTCAAGGTTGCAGCCGTCAACACCCTGGTCCGCAAGGGCAAGGTAAAACGCTTCCGCGGCATCATCGGCCGTCAGAGCAATGTCAAGAAGGCTATCGTCACGCTGGCTGAAGGTCAGTCCATCGACGTGACGACCGGCCTCTGAGAAAATACGAAGGCAAGGGTTTAAAACCATGGCACTCAAGAAGTTCAATCCGGTCACGCCAGGCACGCGCCAGCTGGTGATTGTCGACCGTTCGGAACTGTGGAAGGGCAAGCCGGTCAAGACGCTGACCGAGGGCCTTACCAAGTCCGGCGGCCGCAACAACTACGGTCGTGTGACTGCATTCCAGCGTGGCGGCGGTCACAAGCGCGCCTATCGCATGATCGATTTCAAGCGCCGCAAGTGGGACGTGCAGGGCACCGTAGAGCGCCTGGAATACGACCCGAACCGCACCGCTTTCATCGCTCTGGTGAAGTATGACGACGGCGAGCTGGCCTACATCCTGGCTCCGCAGCGTCTTGCTGCCGGCGACAAGGTTATTGCCGGTGCTTCGGTTGACGTGAAGCCGGGCAACGCCATGCCGCTCAAGGCGATCCCGGTCGGTTCCATCATTCACAACGTCGAGATGAAGCCGATGAAAGGCGCTCAGATCGCCCGTTCGGCAGGCACCTATGCCCAGCTCGTCGGCCGCGATGGCGCCTATGCAATCCTTCGCCTGAACTCCGGCGAGCAGCGCCTCATTCACGGCGACTGCATGGCCACGATCGGTGCGGTGTCCAACCCGGACAACTCCAACACCAACAAGGGCAAGGCAGGCCGCTCGCGCTGGCTCGGCAAGCGCCCGCAGGTTCGCGGTGTTGCCATGAACCCGGTCGACCACCCGCACGGTGGTGGTGAAGGCCGCACCTCTGGTGGCCGCCACCCGGTTACCCCGTGGGGCAAGCCGACCAAGGGCAAGCGTACCCGGACGAACAAGTCGTCCAATAAATTCATCATGCGTTCGCGCCATCAGCGCAAGAAATAAGGGGGCGGGATAGTGACTCGTTCAGTCTGGAAAGGTCCGTTCGTGGACGGATACCTGCTCAAGAAAGCAGACAAGGTGCGCCAGGGCGGCCGCAGCGAAGTGATCAAGACCTGGAGCCGCCGCTCCACGATCCTGCCTCAGTTCGTCGGTCTGACCTTCGGCGTTTACAACGGCCAGAAGCACATTCCAGTTCTCGTTTCCGAGGACATGGTTGGCCACAAGTTGGGCGAATTCTCTCCGTCGCGTACCTACTACGGTCACGGCGCGGACAAGAAAGCGAAGAGGAAGTAACGATGGGCAAGCCCAAGCGTGAGCGGGTGCTGAAGGACAACGAGGCGCGGGCCGTAACCCGCACCATCCGTGTCAGCCCGCAGAAACTCAACCTGGTTGCCTCGGCCATTCGCGGCAAGAAGGTCCAGACGGCACTTGCCGATCTCACCTTCTCGCGCAAGCGCATTGCCGACACTGTCAAGAAGACGCTGGAATCGGCAATCGCCAATGCTGAAAACAACCACGACCTCGATGTCGACAACCTGATCGTCGCCGAAGCCTATGTCGGCAAGTCGATCACGCTGAAGCGGTTCCATGTTCGCGGCCGTGGCCGTGCAAGCCGCATCCTGCGTCCGTTCTCGCATCTGACCATCGTGGTTCGCGAAGTAGAAGAGGAGGCCGCCTGATGGGTCAGAAAGTCAATCCCGTAGGCCTGCGCCTTGGCATCAACAAGACCTGGGATTCGCGCTGGTTCGCTACCAGCGGCGAGTACGGTCAGCTGCTTCATGAGGATCTGAAGATCCGCAAGTACCTGGAAAAGGAACTCCAGGCTGCGTCGATCTCCAAGATCGTCATCGAGCGTCCGCACAAGAAATGCCGCATCACCATTCATGCTGCCCGCCCGGGCATCATCATTGGCAAGAAGGGCGCCGACATCGAGAAGCTTCGCAGGAAGGTTGCCGAGATGACGGACTCCGAAGTGCACATCAACATCGTTGAAGTGCGCAAGCCGGAAATCGACGCAACGATCGTTGCCCAGTCGATCGCCCAGCAGCTCGAACGCCGTATCGCGTTCCGCCGCGCCATGAAGCGTGCTGTCCAGTCGGCCATCCGTCTTGGCGCACAGGGCATCCGTATCAACTGCTCCGGCCGTCTTGGCGGTGCAGAGATCGCCCGCATGGAATGGTACCGCGAAGGCCGCGTGCCGCTTCACACCCTGCGTGCCGACATCGATTACGGCACCGCCGAGGCGACTACCGCCTACGGCATCTGCGGCGTGAAGGTCTGGATCTTCAAGGGTGAGATCCTTGAACACGATCCGATGGCTTCCGAGCGCCGTGCGGTTGAAGGAAATGACCAGGGAGGCCGCCGCCAGGACGCCTGATTGCGTCCCGGGGCCTTCTGAACAACAGGAAGAAGAACAATGCTGCAGCCGAAGCGTACAAAATTCCGCAAACAGCACAAGGGCCGCATCCACGGCACGGCCAAGGGCGGCACCGAACTGAACTTCGGCGCCTACGGCCTGAAGGCTCAGGAGCCCGAGCGCGTTACCGCCCGCCAGATCGAGGCGGCACGCCGCGCGATCACCCGTCACATGAAACGTGCCGGCCGCGTGTGGATCCGCATTTTCCCGGACCTTCCGGTAACCTCGAAACCTACCGAGGTCCGCATGGGTAAGGGCAAGGGTTCCGTGGACTACTGGGCATGCCGTGTGGCTCCGGGCCGCATCATGTTCGAAATCGACGGCGTTTCCGAGGACATTGCCCGTGAGGCACTGCGTCTGGGCGCCATGAAACTGCCGATCAAGACCCGCTTCGTTCAGCGTATCGCTGACTGAACCGGCGGCAGAGGATAAGGGAAGTCAAGCCATGAAGGCCAGTGACGTTAGAACAATGACCGACGACCAGCTCAAGGACGAGCTTGCCAAGCTCAAGAAGGAGCAGTTCAACCTGCGCTTCCAGCAGGCAACCGGCCAGATCGAGAACACGGCGCGCATGCGTCAGGTTCGTCGCGATATTGCACGCATTCAGACCATTGCCCGCCAAAAGCAGGCATCTGAAGCCAAGGCATAAGGAAGGTTTACGATGCCAAAACGCGTATTGCAGGGGACTGTGGTCAGCGACAAGAACGACAAGACGGTCGTGGTAAGGGTAGAGCGCCGCTTCACCCACCCGCTGTTCAAGAAAACCGTTCGCCGCACCAAGAACTACAAGGCCCACGACGAGGCAAACAGGTTCAAGGTGGGAGACGAGGTGTTCATCGAGGAATGCCGTCCGATCTCCAGGGACAAACGCTGGACGGTAGTGGACGCCTAAGTCCGCGAAATCCGGTTCGGAATATTGGCCAACAAGGGCGCCTTCAAAGAAGCGCCCGTTCATATTGAAGAAGGTAGCCAGTCATGATTCAGATGCAAACAAACCTCGATGTTGCCGACAATTCCGGTGCACGTCGTGTTATGTGCATCAAGGTGCTGGGCGGTTCCAAAAGGAAATACGCCTCGGTTGGTGACATTATCGTGGTTTCCGTTAAGGAAGCCATTCCGCGCGGCCGCGTGAAGAAGGGCGATGTGATGAAGGCGGTTGTCGTACGTACCGCCAAGGACATCCGTCGCGCAGACGGCAGCGTCATTCGTTTTGACGGCAATGCCGCCGTCCTCGTGAACAACAACAAAGAGCCAATCGGTACACGTATCTTCGGGCCCGTTCCGCGCGAACTCCGCGCCAAGAACCACATGAAGATCATCTCCCTGGCCCCCGAAGTTCTCTAAGGAGCGAACCCCATGCAGAAAATCCGTAAAGGTGACCGGGTGGTCGTCCTTGCCGGCAAGGACAAGGGCCGCACCGGCGAGATCGTCAAGATGATGCCGAAAGAGGGCAAGGCCCTTGTCTCCGGCATCAACCTGGTCAAGCGCCACCAGCGCCAGACCCAGACCGCCGAGGCCGGCATCGTGACCAAGGAAGCGCCGATCCAGATTTCGAATCTGGCGCTCGCCGACCCGAAAGACGGCAAACCGACCCGCGTCGGTTTCAAGATCATGGACGACGGACGCAAGGTCCGCGTCGCTAAGCGTTCCGGAGATGTGATCGATGGCTGAAGCATATACCCCGCGCCTTCGCCAGCGTTATGACGAAGTCATTCGCCAGAAGCTGACCGAGGAATTCGGTTACAAGAACCCGATGGAAGTACCGCGCCTTGAGAAGATCGTTCTCAACATGGGCGTAGGCGAGTCGACGGCTGACTCCAAGAAAGCCCAGATCGCTGCGGACGACCTTTCCATGATCGCCGGCCAGAAGGCCGTCGTCACCCGCGCCCGCAAGTCGGTCGCCACCTTCAAGGTGCGCGAAGGCATGCCGCTGGGTGCAAAAGTTACGCTGCGCAAGGCGCAGATGTATGAGTTCCTCGACCGCATGATCAACATCGCGCTGCCGCGCGTTCGCGACTTCCGCGGTCTGAACCCCAAGAGCTTTGATGGCCACGGCAACTATGCCATGGGCATCAAGGAACACATCGTGTTCCCGGAAATCAACTACGACAAGGTAGATCAGATCTGGGGCATGGACGTCATCGTTTGTACGACGGCGAATTCGGATGATGAAGCCCGCGCACTGCTGCGCGAGTTCAACTTCCCGTTCCGTCAGTAACGGCAAGCGTAGAGAAGGACGAAAAACTTATGGCCAAGGTAAGTGCTGTAGAAAAGAATAAGCGTCGCCGCATGCAGGTTGCAAAAGATGCAGCCAAGCGCGCAGCGCTCAAGGAAATCATCATGAACAAGTCGCTCTCCATGGAAGAGCGCTTCAAGGCTCAGCTCAAGCTGGCCGACATGCCGCGTGATGGTTCCAAGACGCGTATCCGCAACCGTTGCGAAGTGTCGGGCCGTCCGCGCGCCTACTATCGCAAGCTGAAGATGTCCCGTATTGCCCTGCGCGAACTTGGTTCCGCCGGCAAGGTCCCGGGCATCGTCAAGTCCAGCTGGTAAGGAGTACGCAACATGTCCATGTCAGATCCTATCGGCGATCTGCTGACCCGCATCCGCAACGGCCTGATGCGCGGCAAGTCGAAAATCAGTGCTCCGAACTCGAAACTGCGCCAGCGCGTTCTCGATGTTCTGCAGGCTGAAGGCTACATTCGTGGTTACAGCCAGGTTGATTTCGGCGACGGCAAATCGGATCTCGAAATCGAGCTGAAGTATCACGAAGGCACCCCGGTCATCCGTGAGATCACCCGTATCTCCAAGCCTGGCCGCCGCGTGTACTCCTCGGTCAGGAACATCCCGTTCGTGGCCAACGGCCTCGGCATCGCAATCCTTTCGACCCCGAAAGGCGTGATGGCCGACCATGAGGCTCGCGAACAGAACGTGGGTGGCGAGGTTCTCTGCCAGGTCTTCTAAGACCCTGGCAGAGCATCACCCTAATTTGGTAATTCAACCGGACAGGTAAGAAAAATGTCTCGGATAGGTAAGAAACCGATTGGTGTTCCCGCCGGCGTAACCGCCAACGTGGAAGGCCAGACCGTTACGGCCAAGGGCCCCAAGGGCGAACTCAAGGTGGTCCTCGATGATGAGGTCTCCGTTGCGATGGGAGAAGACGGTATCACCGTTTCCCCGCGCGACGAATCCAAGGTTGCCCGCTCGAAGTGGGGCATGTCCCGCACCATCGTGCAGAACATCATGACCGGTGTCAGTGACGGTTTCAGCAAGAACCTGGAAATCAGCGGCGTTGGTTACCGCGCGGCCATGCAGGGCAAGAACCTGCAGCTTGCGCTTGGCTTCAGCCATGATGTCGTCTATGAGGTGCCGGAAGGCATCACCGTGGCAACGCCGAAACCGACGGAAATCTCGGTAACCGGCATCGACAAGCAGCTTGTTGGCCAGGTCGCCGCGGAAATCCGCAAATATCGCGGTCCCGAGCCCTACAAGGGCAAAGGCGTCAGGTACGCCAACGAGACCATCTTCCGCAAGGAAGGCAAGAAGAAGTAAGAGGCAGTCATGGCTACCAAGGTTCAAAATACACGGCGCCGTGCAGAGCGTATCCGCCGCACCCTCAAGAAGGTTGCGAACGGTCGTCCGCGTCTCTCGGTATTCCGTTCTTCAAAACATATCTTCGCTCAGGTTATCGACGATGCGAACGGTCACACGCTTGCTGCGGCCTCGACCCTCGACAAGGACCTCAAGGGCAAGGTAAAGAACGGCGGCAATATCGATGCTGCCACGCAGGTCGGCAAACTTGTTGCCGAACGTGCTTCCAAGGCAGGCGTCAAGGAAGTGGTCTTCGACCGCGGCGCCTATCTGTTCCATGGCCGCGTCAAGGCGCTGGCCGACGCTGCCCGCGAGGGCGGTCTGGAATTCTGATTATCAAACGCGCCTGACAGGTCCCGCCCGAAGGGGAGGGGAAACCGGCAGGCGTTCAACACTGGTGCTTCCGGAAAAGAACAAGGTTTAGGAACATGGCACAGGAAAGAAGAGGTCGCGATCGCGACCGTGAAGAGCGCGACAGCGAATTCGTCGACAAGCTCGTTGGTATCAACCGCGTTGCGAAAGTGGTCAAGGGTGGCCGCCGCTTCGGTTTTGCAGCCCTCGTCGTCGTTGGCGACCAGAAGGGCCGCGTCGGTTTCGGTCACGGCAAGGCCCGTGAGGTTCCCGAGGCGATCCGCAAGGCAACCGAGGAAGCAAAGCGCAACATGATCTTCGTTCCGCTGCGTTCCGGCCGTACCCTGCACCACGATGTCGACGGCCGCTGGGGCGCCGGCAAGGTGCACCTGCGTGCAGCCGAAGCCGGTACCGGTATCATCGCCGGTGGCCCGATGCGTGCGGTTTTCGAAACGCTGGGCGTGCAGGACGTCGTTGCCAAGTCGCTCGGCTCCTCGAACCCCTACAACATGGTTCGCGCAACCTTCGATGCCCTGAAACGTCAGATGCATCCCAAGGATATCGCCGCACAGCGCGGCCTCAAGTATTCCACGCTTCAGGCGCGTCGCCGCGACCTGATCGGCGCCGAAGAATAATCGGCGGAAGGGAGACGCAAACATGGCCAAGAAAACCATCACCGTTGAACAGGTCGGCAGCCCGCTGCGCCGCGCTGACATTCAGCGCCGCACCCTGATCGGTCTCGGTCTCAACAAGATGAACCGCAAGCGCACGCTCGAGGATACCCCTGCAGTGCGCGGCATGATCAACAAGATCCCGCACCTCGTCCGCATCGTCGACGAGGCCTGAGCCGGAGAGAAACAATGAAACTCAACGATATCAGAGACAATGAAGGTGCCAATCCTTCCCGCAAGCGGGTAGGTCGCGGCATCGGTTCCGGCAAGGGCAAGACTGCCGGCCGCGGCGTCAAGGGTCAGAAATCGCGTTCCGGCGTCGCCATCAGCGGCTTCGAGGGCGGCCAGATGCCGATCTACCGCCGTCTTCCAAAGCGTGGCTTTTCCAACGCCATGTTCAGCAAGGACTACAACATCGTATCGCTTGGCCGCATTCAGCAGGCTGTCGATGCAGGCAAGCTGGACGCCAAGGAAGCCGTTACGGCTGAAGCGCTCGTTGCTGCTGGCGTCATCCGCCGCGTCAAGGACGGTGTTCGCGTTCTTTCCGACGGCGAGCTCAAGGCGAAGATCAGCCTGAACGTTGCAGGCATCTCCGCTTCCGCTCGCGAGAAGCTGGAAAAGGCCGGTGGTTCGTTCACCTTCTCCGACGTTTCTGCCGGCGACGTACCTTTCGTTGACGATGTCATCCTCATCGACGGCATCGGCACCAAGGTCTCCAGGGAACTGAAGAAACAGGGCGTCACCAAGCTGACCGACGTCGTCAAGATGTCCGATGCTGACCTGGCCAAGGCCTGCAAGGCAGGCGGTGCAGGTTCTTCCTGGAAGTCGCAGGAATGGAAAGTTCAGGCGCAGGAAATGATCGACGGCAAACCGCCGCGCGCCAAGGCGGACCAGGAACGCGCCAAGAAAATGGCCGCAGGCAAATAAGCCGGGTCTTTACAGAAACAACCAAAAGCCCGGTCCGCCGGGCTTTTTCGTGTCCGTCTCCTACGAAAGCGGCACACTTAATTCCCAGCAAAACCGTGACAGCCTGTTGAAAAACACCCTGTCAAAGGTCCATATAGAGCATTCTTCCGCGTACTGCCGGCCGGCAAGACAAGGCGCGGAACGTCATCACCGGAGAGTCTCATGGCATCTGCCGCAGAACAGCTCGCTGCCAATCTAAGCTTTGCGAATTTTTCCAAGGCGACCGAACTGAAGAAGCGCCTTTGGTTCACGCTTGGTGCGCTCATCGTGTACCGCCTCGGAACCTACATTCCGCTTCCGGGTATCAATCCGCAGGCCTATGCACAGGCGTTTGACCAGCAGGCACACGGTGTGCTTGGCCTGTTCAACATGTTTGCCGGCGGTGCGGTGAAGCGTCTCGCGATTTTTGCGCTCGGCATCATGCCCTACATCTCCGCGTCGATCATCATGCAGTTGATGACCTCGATCGTTCCCACGCTCGAAGCCCTCAAGAAGGAAGGCGAGCAGGGGCGCAAGGTGATCAACCAGTATACCCGCTACGGCACGGTGATTCTCGGTACTCTGCAGGCCTATGGCATTGCGGTTGGCCTCGAGTCGGGCACCAACATCGTGGCCGATCCGGGCTGGTTCTTCCGCATTTCGACGGTAATCTCTCTCGTCGGCGGCACCATGTTCCTGATGTGGCTCGGTGAGCAGATCACCGCGCGCGGCGTCGGCAACGGCATCTCGCTCATCATCTTCGCCGGTATCGCGGCAGCCATGCCGGGCGCCGTTGCACAGCTTCTGGAGCAGGGCCGTCAGGGTATCATTGCCACGCCGCTCATTCTCGCAATCCTCATCGGCATGGTCGTTCTGATTGCAGCCATCGTGTTCGTCGAGCGTGCCCAGCGCCGCCTTCTGATCCAGTATCCGAAGCGGCAGGTCGGCATGAAGATGTTCCAGGGCGATACTTCGCACCTGCCGCTCAAGCTGAACACATCGGGCGTCATTCCGCCGATCTTCGCGTCATCCCTGCTGCTGCTGCCGCTCACGGTTGCCAACTTCGCCAATTCGGAAAGCCTTCCGTCCTGGCTGGCAACCACGGCCGCAATGCTGGGCCGTGGACAGCCTCTCTACCTGTTCCTGTATGCCGCGCTGATCGTGTTCTTTGCCTTCTTCTACACTGCCATCGTCTTCAACCCGCAGGACACGGCAGACAATCTGAAGAAGCAGGGCGGCTTCATTCCGGGTATCCGTCCCGGTGCCCGCACCGCCGAATACATCGAATACGTACTGACGCGCATCACTGTGCTTGGCGCGATTTACCTGGTGGTTGTCTGCCTAATACCGGAAGTGTTCCTGTCGAACATTGGCATATCGGCTTTCCTTGGCGGCACTTCACTGCTTATCATGGTTTCGGTGCCGATGGACACGATCTCGCAGATCCAGGGTCACCTGCTTGCGCATCAATATGAGGGCCTCATCAAGAAGTCCCAGCTTAGGGGAGGAAAACGCAGACGATGAGATTGGTACTGTTGGGACCGCCGGGGGCGGGCAAGGGAACCCAGGCGAAAATGCTCGTGGATGCCTATGGCATTCCTCAGCTTTCGACCGGAGACATGCTTCGCGAAGCCGTGAAGAACGAGACCGAGGTCGGAAAAAAGGCCAAGGCCATCATGGATGCGGGCAAGCTCGTTTCGGATGACATCGTCAACGCGATTGTCGATGAGCGCCTGGAGCGCGATGACTGCAAGAAGGGTTTCATCCTGGACGGCTATCCACGCACGCTCGAGCAGGCCGACGCGCTCTATCATATCCTCGAGAAGAAGGGCATGAAACTGGACAGCGTCATCGAACTCGAAGTCGATGATGAGGCGCTGGTCGACCGCATTGCCGGCCGCTACACATGTGCACAGTGCGGCGAGGGCTACCACGACACCAACAAGAAGCCCAAGCAGGAGGGTGTCTGCGACCGCTGCGGTTCCACCGAGTTCAAGCGCCGGCCGGATGACAATGCCGAAACGCTCAAGACGCGGCTGCTCTCCTACTACAAGGAAACGGCTCCGCTGCTCGGCTATTACCACGCCTACAGGATATTGAAATCCGTGGATGGCATGGCCGATATTGGCGACGTCAACAAATCGCTGCGCGCAATTCTGGACGCCTGAACCGGCTCAGCGCTACTTATTTGCGGAAAACGTGCCTGGAAACTGAAACAGGCACGTTTTTTGCTTTTAACCTGCTTGACTCGTGCAAGTACAAGTAATAGATGAGGCTCAATTCGAAGCCCTCTCGGATCGGTACGGGTTGTTTGTGACTCGCTGCCGGTCTTTTGTTTTGGAAATCGTGCTGCCAATTTTTCGACAGCCAATGCCAGAATTCAGCTTTGAGAAATCATCCGCATGGGCCGGCCTCCACCGGACGCGGGTAAATATTGACCTGGCCCCGGCCCGAACGGGCAGGGCAGACATGGAGATACAGGTATGGCACGTATTGCCGGCGTAAACATTCCCACGGGAAAACGCGTAATCATCGCACTTCAGTACATTCACGGCATTGGCCCGAAGGTTGCTTCCGAGATCATCGAGAAGACCAACATCGCGCCTGAGCGCCGCGTCAACGAACTGTCCGATGCGGAAGTTCTGCAGATCCGCGAAGTCATCGACCGCGACTACATGGTCGAAGGCGACCTTCGCCGCGAGACTTCCATGAACATCAAGCGCCTGATGGACCTTGGCTGCTACCGCGGCCTGCGTCACCGCCGCGGCCTCCCGGTTCGTGGCCAGCGCACCCACACCAATGCCCGCACCCGCAAGGGGCCGGCCAAGCCGATCGCAGGCAAGAAGAAGTAATCGAGGGAACATCAGGCCGGACATGGCGGGCATCCACATGCCGTTCGCCATTGCCGGTCATGTTGTTCACTTTCAACAGGTGTAGCCGCTGGAACTACGGCGGTGTGAAGATCGAAAGAAAGGACTAAAATGGCCAAGGATGCCGGACGTGTTCGCCGCCGCGAGCGCAAGAACATCGCATCGGGCGTTGCCCATGTGAACTCTACCTTCAACAATACCATGATCACCATAACCGATGCCCAGGGCAATGCAATTTCCTGGTCGTCTGCAGGCATGCAGGGCTTCAAGGGTTCGCGCAAATCCACGCCGTATGCCGCCCAGGTCGCCGCTGAGGATGCTGCCAAGAAGGCAATGGACCACGGCATGAAGACCCTTGAGGTTGAAGTGCGCGGTCCCGGTTCGGGCCGTGAATCCGCACTGCGCGCCCTTCAGGCTGCAGGCTTCTACATCACTGCCATCCGTGACGTGACCTCGATCCCGCACAATGGGTGCCGTCCGCGCAAGAAGCGCCGCGTCTGACATCAAGCCTGTCCGAACGGCCTGCTTACATCCGCAGCAGGCTGTGACCCAAGGAAAAATGCCACGAGTGGATGGTGGCACTTCTACCCAAGGGATGAATCATGATCCAGAAAAACTGGTCCGAACTCATCAAGCCGAACAAGCTGGAAATCGTTTCCTCCAACGCGACCAAGGCCGTAATCGTTGCCGAGCCGCTGGAACGCGGTTACGGCCTGACGCTTGGCAATGCTCTGCGTCGCGTACTGCTTTCCTCGCTTCAGGGTGCTGCGGTCACTGCCGTTCAGATCGACGGCGTGCTGCACGAATTCTCGTCCATCAACGGCGTGCGTGAAGATGTTACCGACATTGTTCTGAACATCAAGGAAATCGCAATCCGCATGGAAGGCGAAGGCCCCAAGCGCATGGTCGTCCGCAAGGAAGGCCCAGGCGTCGTTACCGCAGGCGATATCCAGACCATCGGTGATGTCGAAATCCTCAATCCGGATCTCGTTATCTGCACCCTCGACGAGGGCGCTGAAATCCGCATGGAACTGACCGTCGACACCGGCAAGGGCTACGTTCCTGCCGACCGCAACCGCGCCGAAGACGCGCCGATCGGACTTATCCCGGTCGACTCGCTCTACTCGCCGGTCCGCAAGGTCTCCTACAAGATCGATGCTACCCGCGAAGGCCAGGTTCTCGACTACGACAAGCTGACACTCACCGTCGAAACCGACGGTGCCGTAACTCCTGACGATGCGGTTGCCTACGCAGCCCGCATTCTTCAGGACCAGCTTTCCATCTTCGTCAACTTCGACGAGCCGGTGAAGGAAGAGCCGCAGGAAGAAATCGCGGAACTCGCTTTCAACCCGGCACTTCTCAAGAAGGTCGACGAGCTGGAACTTTCCGTACGTTCGGCAAACTGCCTCAAGAACGACAACATCGTCTACATCGGCGATCTCATTCAGAAGACCGAATCCGAAATGCTTCGTACTCCGAACTTCGGCCGCAAGTCTCTCAACGAGATCAAGGAAGTCCTCGCTGGCATGGGCCTGCACCTCGGCATGGAAGTGCCGTCATGGCCGCCGGAAAATATCGAGGAACTGGCGAAACGCTACGAAGATCAATACTGATCGTGAACTTCCGGGCTGCGTGAGCAGCCCGGTTCCAAAACCAGCAAGAAACCGCGTTCTCAAGGCCTAGGGCGCGGATTATCCGAAGAAGGAGAAGGCAAGATGAGACACGGCAAGGCACATCGCAAGCTGAACCGCACCCATTCGCACCGCAAGGCTATGTTTGCCAACATGGCAGCTTCGCTGATCGAGCACGAGCAGATCGTAACGACCCTGCCCAAGGCAAAGGAAATGCGTTCCATCGCCGACAAGCTCATCACGCTTGGCAAGCGTGGCGACCTGCATGCCCGCCGCCAGGCGATCTCGCAGATCAAGGACAAGGAGCAGGTCAAGAAACTGTTCGAGGTTCTGGGTCCGCGCTACGCTGAACGAAACGGTGGCTATACCCGCGTCCTGAAGGCCGGCTTCCGCTACGGCGACAGCGCTCCGATGGCCGTCATCGAATTCGTTGACCGCGATATCGAAGCAAAGGGCGCAAAGGACCGTGCACGCATGGAAGCGCTTGAGGCAGAAGGCGCCGGCGACGAGTAATCGCTGCAAGGCACCGAAATGAATTGTGAGAAAGGCCGGCAAAAACTCCCGGCCTTTTTTGCATTCTGGAGCGGGGGGTATTCAATTTGTTGGTCTTGGATAGAGAAGAGCTCTCGCCGCATCATCTGAACTGGCGGCCATTCCAGCGCACGGTCCCGCGCTTGCCATTGTGCCCGACTAGCCCGATCTTTGGACGTTTGCCTTTTCCCACGCTCACGCCGATCGAGAGAGTTTCGTTGCGGAGCTGAAGCAGATCGCCCTGCCGCTCGTAGAAAAGGACGGAGCAGGCCTTGATTCCGCAGAACCCACTGCGGGAACCGGATCGGCCGCATTGCAGCCCGGAATGGTCGATGATGAGATCCGGTTTCCCGTCTCCGGTTAGGTCACGCTCGATCACCGATCCGCCGGAAAACCGTCCCTTTGCGCCATCGCACCCTTCCTGGATCTGCTGGTCGACAAGCCAATTGGCAGCTTTCGACCTTGCATGCACCGGGTTGGCGGGGTAAGCCGCTAACAGCACGATGGCAAGGCAGGTGGCCACAGACTGCGTTCGGAAAATTGCATTAGCTGTCATGAAAAAGCTCCACCGCGCCAATATTTCTTCAATGCTCCGCACGCAATTCTCCGAGGTGCCTGACGCACTGTCAAGTTGAAGGAAGACCGATGTTCGCCCGTATCGCTATTCTCATCCTCTCGCTCGTTCTGATCATGCCGGCAGCCCGGTTTTCGCCGGCAGCCCATGCCGAGAACACGCTGGCGGACGAATTCAGAAAGACGCTGGACGATCTGCTGGATCGCGGCAAGAATGCCATCGAGAAGGGCAGGGATGCGCTGGACGGCCAGAAGAGTGCCGGTCCGATGAAGGAACTGGAACCGCAGCGCCGGGTGCCGCAGAGCCGCGAACAGGTGAATTTCTCCTTCGCACCCCTTGTCCGGCAGGTGGCACCATCGGTCGTCAACGTCTATGCCGCCAGGCGCGTTGTCCAGCGTTCTCCGTTCGAGGGAGATCCGTTCTTTGAGCGCTTCTTTGGCGGCAAAAGCCCGTTCGGGCGCCCGCAGGAGCGCACCCAGCAATCTCTCGGGTCGGGTGTTATCGTTTCCGAGGATGGCGTGGTGATCACCAACAATCACGTCATCAACGGCATGGAAGAGGTAAAGATCGCGCTCAACGATGGCAGCGAATACGAGTGCGACATCGTGCTCAAGGACGAGAAGTCTGATCTCGCCGTCCTCAAGGTGAAGGAACCCGGCAGCAAGTTCCAGCCGATCACGCTCGGCAATTCCGACAACGTGGAGGTGGGCGATCTGGTGCTTGCCATCGGCAACCCGTTCGGTGTTGGCCAGACGGTGACAAGCGGTATCGTGTCCGCTGTCGCGCGCTCGCGCGTGGGCATCAATGATTTCGACTTCTTCATCCAGACAGACGCCGCGATCAACCCCGGCAATTCCGGTGGCGCGCTGATCGACATGCAGGGCAGGCTGATCGGCATCAACACGGCTATCTATTCGCGCTCGGGCGGATCGAACGGTATCGGCTTCGCCATTCCCGCAAACATGGCCAAGGTCGTGATCCGGTCCGGTCTTTCGGGTTCCGCCAGCGTTGAGCGTCCATGGATCGGTGCTGATTTCCAGGACGTGACGGCGGATATCGCCGAAAGCCTGGGCATGCGCCGGCCACAGGGAGTATTGGTCTCCACAGTCTATCCGGATGGTCCTGCCGAGCGTGCAGGCCTGAAGCCGGGCGACGTCCTGCTTGGCGTCAACAACAACATCATTACCAACGTGGATGCACTCGGCTACCGGCTCGATACGCTGGGAATAGGCAACACAGCCGAAATCACGGTGATCTCGTCGCGCAAGCGCAAGACGGTCAAGATCAAGCTTGAGAAGGCCCCGGAAACCGTCCCGCGCAAGCAGACCCGGCTTGACGACAAGACCGTGCTCGGCGGCGCGACCGTTGCAAACCTTTCGCCTGCCGTGGCGCAGGAACTTGGCATGAGCCCGAACGCCAACGGCGTTGTCGTTCTCGATGTGGACCGCCGCTCGCGCGCCGCTGCCAACGGCGTTCGTCCCGGCGACGTCGTCCGCGCCATCAACGGCAACGAGGTCAAGGATGTTTCCGACTTGGAGCAGATGACCGGCAAGGATTCCCGGCGCGGCTGGCAGGTACAGTTGCAGCGAGGCAACCGGCTGATCGTCTTCGAGCGCAACGGGAATTTCTTCCGGCAATACGTCCAGTAGGAGTGAAGCCGGAACTGCATTCCGGTGAGGAATGCGGGAAACAGTGGAGAGGACCAGTTGGCCGATCTGTTTGGCAGTGGGGAAGCGGCCGCAAGCGGCGCAGGAGAAAAGGCAGGCTATCGCCCGCTGGCCGACAGACTACGTCCGCAGCGGCTAGCCGATGTCACCGGACAGGATCACCTGACGGGACCCGATGGTGCGCTGACCCGCATGATCCGCTCGCACAGTCTCGGAAATCTGGTCTTCTGGGGGCCGCCCGGGACCGGCAAGACGACAGTCGCGCGCCTGCTCGCCGGTGAGACCGGGTTGGAATTCCAGCAGATTTCGGCGATCTTTTCCGGCGTGGCCGACCTGAAGAAGGCATTCGACGCGGCGAGGATCCGGCGTGCAAACGGCAAGACGACGCTGCTCTTCGTCGACGAGATACACCGCTTCAACAAGGCCCAGCAGGACAGTTTCCTGCCGGTCATGGAAGACGGCACCATCGTTCTTGTCGGGGCTACAACCGAAAATCCCAGCTTCGAACTCAATGCGGCCCTGCTGTCGCGCGCAAGTGTTCTTACCTTCAAGCCGCATGACGCGGACAGCCTCGAGAAACTGCTTTCTCGTGCCGAGGCGCTTCAGGAGCGGCCGCTGCCGCTCGACGCCGAAGCGCGGGCCGCACTGATCCGCATGGCGGATGGCGATGGCAGGGCCGTATTGTCTCTGGCAGAGGAGGTGTGGCGCACGGCTGGCGAGGGCGAGACCTACGATGCCGGAACGCTCCAGCAAGTCCTGCAACGCCGCGCCCCGATTTACGACAAGTCCGCCGATGGTCACTACAACCTCATATCGGCGCTTCACAAGTCCGTACGCGGTTCCGATCCCGATGCGGCGCTTTATTATCTGTGCCGGATGCTGGATGCAGGCGAGGACCCGCGCTTTCTCGGCAGGCGGCTGGTGCGCATGGCATCCGAGGACATCGGCAATGCCGATCCCAATGCGCTGGTTGTGTGCAACGCCGCCAAGGATACCTATGACTTCCTGGGATCACCCGAAGGGGAACTGGCACTTGCGCAGGCCTGTGTCTATCTGGCGACCGCCCCCAAGTCGAATGCGGTCTACACCGCCTACAAGGCCGCCATGCGCGCCGCGAAAGAACATGGATCGCTGCTGCCGCCGAAACACATTCTCAATGCCCCCACCAAGCTGATGAAGGGCGAGGGCTATGGCGACGGCTACCGTTACGACCACGACGAACCCGACGCCTTTTCCGGCCAGGACTACTTCCCGACCGAAATGGGAAGAAGGCAGTTCTACGATCCGCCTGAGCGGGGTTTCGAACGCGATATCCGCAAGCGGCTGGATTGGTGGAGCAGGCTCCGCAAGGAACGCGGTCAGGGTTGAACTTCGCGGTTCACAACATTGACCCCAGTCAATGCGGCATCTCCCGTCAGCCTCCATACTGGCTAAAATCGAGGGAGAATGCTCATGATTATTCATCCGCTGCCTGCGGCTGCAAAATCGGGCCTGCGTATTCTGGCTATCGCCGCGCTTGTAATGCTGACGGTTTCACCAGCCAGCGCACAACTGGAACCGGCTTGGCTTGAGGATGTAACGGCTCAGGCTTTGATAGAGCTTGACTGTGAGGTCGCCTATTTCATGTCCACGCGTGAAGAGGAACTGGGTGGCAGGATGATGCACGAAGCACGCCTGCAATGTTCCGATGGCCGCCAGTTCGACGCGGTGCGGATGTCTCCGGCCGAAGAATTCACCTTCAAGAAATGCGACACACAGATCTGCTGAGCGGAGAAAAAGCGATTCATCTGCAAGGAGTTGCGACGCGATCCTGAATCGGGTTGGCATCCGTCTTGTGGCGGGTGGCCGTGGTGCCATGGTGCTTTGCGTCCCCGCGGCATTATCCGGTTGGACTTGCCGTGCAGTTCGGCTATCAGGTGTGAATGATACATCTTCTTTACGTGGCTCTCGGTGGTGCGGTCGGCGCTTCGCTCAGGCATCTGAGTGGGCTTGCCCTTCTACGGCTGGCCGGTCCCGGATTTCCCGTAGGCACGCTGTTCGTCAACATCGTCGGTTCGCTGGTGATGGGGCTCTTCATCGGCTGGCTGGCACGCCGCAGTGGCGGCTCCAGCACCGAATTGCGCCTGTTTGTTACAACCGGACTTCTGGGCGGTTTCACCACCTTTTCCGCCTTTTCGCTCGACGTGGCCAATCTGTGGGAGAAGGGGCAGGGCACCCTTGCCGCCTCCTACGTGCTGGCGAGCGTTTTCTTTTCGATAATGGCCGTGTTTGCGGGCCTCGCCATTGCCCGTGCCCTGGTCTGAGGGAGCAAGCCATGGCAGGTGTTGAAAACAGGCGCGTGGACAGCGACGAGAACGGGATGCGGCTCGATCGCTGGTTCAAGGTCCATTATCCGGGCCTGGGCTTCGGTCAGTTGCAGAGGCTACTTCGCTCCGGGCAGATCCGCGTCGATGGCGGGCGGGTGAAGTCGGATACGCGCGTGGCGGAAGGTCAGACGGTTCGCATTCCGCCGTCGGTGACTTCGCTGGGCGAGCAGCAACCGGCACTTGATGGGCCGCTGACCCGCAACACGATCCGCGACAGGCACGACGAAGACGTGCTGAAGGCGATGATGCTTTACGAGGATCGAAAGGTCATCGTATTCAACAAGCCGGCTGGTCTTGCCGTGCAGGGCGGCTCGGGCGTCAACCGCCATGTCGATGGCATGCTGGAGGCGTTCCGCAACCAGAAGGGCGAGAAACCGCGCCTGGTGCACCGCATCGACCGCGACACCTCAGGCATTCTGGTTGTCGCGCGAACGCGCGGCGCGGCTGCGGCGCTGACCAAGTCCTTCCGTGCCCGCGAGACGGAGAAGGTCTACTGGGCTATCCTCAAGGGCGTGCCGAAACCCCGCGAGGGACGGATTTCGACCTGGCTGATCAAGGAGCGCCTGCCGGAGGGCGACATCATGCGTGTTGCAAAGCATGGCGAGCCCGGTGCCGACCATGCCGTGACCGACTACCGCGTGATCGAAAACTCGGGGCCAAATCTCTCCTGGGTCGAGATGAAACCCGTGACGGGGCGTACGCACCAATTGCGCGTTCATTCGGCTCATATCGGCAATCCGATCATCGGCGATCCCAAGTATTTCAACATCGAGAACTGGGAACTTCCCGGCGGCATCCAGAACAAGCTCCACCTGCATGCCCGCCGTATCCGCATACCGCATCCCGATGGCGGCATGCTGGATGTTTCTGCGCCGCTGCCGCCCCACATGCAGCAGACCTGGAACCTTCTCGGATTCGACCCGGACTCCGCCGAAGAGGACCAGGAGTAATTATTTCGAAAAGTGATTCCCCGGTGGATTGACCACTGATTCGCGAAGCAGTTATAGCTATTGACCATGCGGTTGGTGCTTTTCGATGCGGACGGGACTTTGGTGGATAGTCAGGCGATTATCCATGAGTCGATGCGTCTTACCTTTGCCCGTTTCGGCTATGCCGAACCGGCATTGTTACAGACACGTTCGATCATTGGATTGACCCTCGATCGCGCAATTGCAACCATCCTCGGGCGCGAAATTGATCCCGAAATCGTCGAAATGGTGCAGGAATACAAGGATATCTATATCCAGCTTGCCCCGCGCGAGGACATGCAGACCCGCGCATTCGACGGCATTCCCGAACTGATTCACCGGCTGGCTGCCGATCCCCGCGTTGTGCTCGGCATCGTCACCGGCAAATCGCGCCGCGGCGTGGAGCGTCTGCTGGCAACCAACGGGTTCGGAAACTGTTTCGTGGTTTCGCGATGTGCAGATGATTGCCCGTCGAAACCTCATCCGGCCATGGTTCTTGAGTGTTGCGACCAGACCGGTATAGCGCCAATCAATACGCTCGTAGTAGGCGACACGAGCTTCGATATGGAGATGGCAGCGTCCGCAGGAGCCGCTGCCATCGGCGTTTCATGGGGGTATCATCCCCTGGAAAAACTGATTGCCCCCTATGTTCGTGCGGTGGTAGACACCCCCGAAGATCTCGAAGACGGGATCGTTGCCTGGAAACAGGGTTTTCGGGCTGCAGGAAGTTCGAACCGGGTAGCTGCCCTGGCCGACGTTGCCAGGGCCCATTTTCTTTATGCGTGACATCTTCAGTGAGCTTGACGGCCAGACCGGCAAAAATCCGGAGCGTGCGGCACAGGAAGCCATGCGACCGCAACTTCCCAAGCGCTTCTACAAATCGGTCGAAGCGGTGGCGGAAGAGGGCGGTTTCGGCGTGCGTCTTGACGGACGCGCCGTAAGGACACCGGCGAAATCCCTGCTTGTCCTGCCCACGCAGGCTGCCGCCGAGCTCGTTGCAGCCGAATGGGATGCGCAGGAAACGGAAATCGATCCGGCAACCATGCCTGCAACGCGCATCGCAAATACGGCAATCGATGGCATCACGGGCAATGAGCAGGCCGTTCTGGAGGATGTGCTCAAGTTCGCATCCGGAGATCTCGTCTTTTACCGCGCCGGCCATCCGCAGGAACTGGTTGCCAGGCAGCAGGAAACTTGGGATCCGATACTCGACTGGGTGGCGCAGGAAACCGGCGCACGCTTCGAGATCGGTGAGGGGATCATGCATATCGAGCAACCGCGCGAGGCAATAAGCCTTTTCGGCGCGAGGCTCGCGAAGCACTCGGACCCATTGCGCCTTGCCTGCCTGCACACCTTCACCACGCTTACCGGTTCCGCGCTGATCGCGCTTGCATTGGCCGAAAATGCCCTGACCTTGGAACAAGCTTGGGCTGCCGGGCACGTGGACGAGGACTGGAACATCTCTTTGTGGGGTGAGGACTACGAGGCCGCCAAGCGGCGGGAGTTGCGTCTGGCCGAGATGAAGGCAGCCCACGACATGTTCGTCAGGGTCTGAGGACGTGGTTCGAGTATCGAACCGCAAGAGCGTTGGGCCGCATCTGCTGGCCGGCGGGCCGCAGCCGAATACTTCCAACGATACGACACGCGCCATGATCATCATGACGCTGGGCATGCTTGTCGTGCCGCTGATGGACGTTCTGGCCAAGAACCTCTCGACCAATCACGCGGTTGGTCCGGTCACGATCACCTTCATTCGCTTCGTCGGCCAGGCCGTCCTCTTGGCGATGGTCATTCCTTTCACGATCGGTGCACGGAAGATCATGAGCAAGCGGCCCGGTCTCAACATTCTGCGCGGCGTGCTCGTCGGCTGCGCCGTGTCGCTGTTCTTCACCACCGTCAAGTACATGCCGCTCGCCGACGCCATTGCGATCTTCTTCGTCGAGCCGATGGTGCTGATATTGCTGTCTGCGGTATTTCTGCGCGAATTCGTTGGCTGGCGCCGTGCGGTCGCGTCGATGTTCGGGTTTTTCGGCGCGCTGCTGATCATCCAGCCCAGCTATGAAATCTTCGGCGCCATTTCCCTCATGCCGCTTGGAACGGCAACCTTCTTTGCCATCTATCTTCTGGTTTCCAAAAAGGCGGGCGTCCAGGACCATCCGCTGACGATGCAGCTCTGGGCAGGAATAGGTGGTGCAATGGTCTGCAGCGTCATCTTGCTCGCGGCACCGCTAACGGGCATCGAGGACATGGCATTCCGGCTTCCCATAACCGAACCGGTGGTCTGGCAACTGGCAGGCGTCATCCTCATCGCCACCGTCGCACATCTGCTGATCGTGATGGCCTTCACGAAAGCAGATGCGTCGATCCTGGCACCATTCCAGTATCTGGAAATCGTGACCATGACGATTGCGGGCTATATGATCTTTGGTGAATTCCCGACACCGGCGAAATGGCTTGGCATCGCGATCATCATCGGATCGGGCCTCTTCATCTTCCTGCGCGAGCGGCGATTATCGCGCGGCAATGGTAGCGTTTAACGCTTCGCTAACCATAGTGCTTGGCAATTCTGAAAGCCTGTCCGGTTAGACTTGCCACCGGATAACGCCATTCGGGACAAGCACCATGCACGACATTGCCAATCATTATGCCGACCTACTTGCCGAACCGGGCAGGATCTCCGCCGAAGACGTGCGTCGCTTTCGCCGCGACGTGTTCATCGATGGCGTGGTGAGCCAGCCCGAGGCTGAAGGCGTTTTCGCGATGAATAACGCGGTCGCCAGCAAGTGCGAGGAATGGAATGAATTCTTCGTGGAGGCCATGGTCGACTACACGGTCAACCAGGCGGAGCCGCGCGGCTATCTGAGCCTTGCCAACGCGGAATGGCTGATCGATCGCATTTCGCATGACAGCGTTGTGGACAGCGCGACCGAGCTTGAACTGCTCGTCAAGGTCATGGCCAAGGCGCGCGCCTGCCCGGAAAAGATCGTCCGTTTCGCACTGTCACAGATCGTTTACGCGGTCCTTGAAGGCGAGGGGCCGCTGGCGCGTTCCGGAGAACTTGTTCCAGGCGTCATTGGCGATGCCGAGGTCGAGCTTCTGCGTACGGTTCTCTTTGCCATCGGGGGCGATGGCGGCATTTCGATTTCACGCGCCGAGGCCGAGATACTGATGGATCTCAACGGAAAGACCGATCCCGAACAGAATTCTCCGGCCTGGCAGGATCTGTTTGTTCGCGCCACGGCGAACTATCTTATGTCTCTTTCAATGGCCCGGCCGCCAAGCCGTGCCGAGGCACTGGCGCGACAGGAATGGCTGGAGGATACCGAAGTTGACACCGGCGGGTTCCTTTCGAACACGCTTGCCGGTTTCGGCAAGATGTTCAGCCGGGATTTCTTCGATGACGTCTTCACCGATGCCCATGTACAGCTGGAACGGGCATGGCGCGAGGAAAACGAGCGGCGCGCGGTTCAGTCCGTCTATGCCAACGAGATCGACAATGGCGAGGCGCACTGGCTGGTGGAGCGCATCCGCCGCGACGGTGCCTTTGACGTGAACGAACGTGCTCTGGTCGAGTTCATCCGCGCAAACAGTGATTCAGTCGATCCGGCGCTGCAGGAACTCTTTGACCGCGTGGCCTGAGTTCACTCGACTGCTCCGAATATCTTTTCGAAATTGCGTTTGAGCGCAATATCGAGGTCATGCATCGTGACGGGCAGGCCAAGGTCGACAAGGCTGGTCACGCCATGTCCCTCCACGCCGCAGGGCACGATGCCGTCGAAATGCGAGAGTTCCGGTTCGACATTGATTGCGATGCCGTGAAAGCTGACCCATTTCCTCAGTCGGATGCCTATTGCCGCGATCTTGTCCTCGCGCGGGGTGCCATCGGGCAGGGGCGCTTTTTCCGGCCGCATTACCCAGACGCCGACGCGATCTTCCCGGCGCTCGCCGCGAATGTTGAAATCGTCCAGCGTCGAAATGATCCACTCTTCAAGAGCGGCAACGAAAGCACGCACATCCTGCCTGCGGCGCGTCAGGTCGAGCATGACGTAGGCCACGCGCTGGCCGGGCCCGTGGTAGGTGAATTCGCCGCCACGCCCTGTCTTGAATACTGGCAAACGATTGGCGTCGAGGAGGTCTTCCTCGCGCGCGCTGGTGCCAGCCGTATACAGGGCAGGGTGTTCCACCAGCCAAATGGTTTCGGGCGCATTTCCGGCGCGGATGCCGGCCGCCAGTTCTTCCATTTGGCTTACCGCTTCCTCATATGCCACCAGTCCGTCAGCCACCTGCCAGCGAACCGGCGGTGATGCGGTTTCCGGCAGAAAGCTTCCGCCTTGTCCGTCCCGGCCAGCCGATGCAGGCTTGTGCCTTGTTCCGGCTGCGGTCATTTCGCTGTTGTCCACGCCAAAGCCTCGAAACAGGAGCGGTCCGGTCTTGCCTGATACCCCTGAACCACCGGATCGGCACGTTGGGGAAGAGACCAGAACACTCCGCAAAAAAATATGGGAGCAGGCAATCTGCCCCTTGTTTGCTCATCATTCATTTGCTACATGCGGCGGGTCCGATGCAAGGGGAATTGCCTTGCTTTCCTTCGGGCATTTCAGTGCGGTCGTGGCGGAATTGGTAGACGCGCAGCGTTGAGGTCGCTGTCCGGTAACACGGGTGGAAGTTCGAGTCTTCTCGACCGCACCAGAACAACCCTCTTCGGAGGGTTTTTTCTTGTCCGATTTCGGCAGCACGTGCCGGCCTTCGTCTTGCGAACGGCAATGCTTCATCGCGGCCTGTCGCACGGAAACGAAAAGGGGGCTTTCGCCCCCTTCCGCAAATCTTGCCGGCTTGTTTCGGTGCCCGCTTATTTCGGGATCTTGATCGTGTCGCCGATTTTCAGGCGGCGAACGTTTTCAACGCCATTCGCTTCTTCGATCTTTTTCCACTCGGTGGCATCGCCGTAGAATTTACGGGCGAGATCCCAAAGGTTGTCGCCCGCCTGGATGACGTAGTCGCCCGTTTCAGCCATGGCAGGCTTCTCTTCGGTCTTTGTCATTTCTGCAGCCGGTGCTTCGGCTTTTGGCGCTTCTGCTGCAGGAGTGGCCGCGGGCATTTCAGCCTTGGGCTCTTCCTTTGGCATCTCGGCCATCGGCTCCTTTTTCGACGTTTCAGCCTGAGCCATGTCGAAGGAGGTTCCCTTCACGATGCGGCCTTCGGTCTTCGGCGTATAGGGATTGTTCTTTGACAGGTAGTCGGCGACCACCGTTTCCAGTCCCGGACCGTAGTCATAGGCGTTCTGGCCGTTCTCCTTGAACAGCTTGTAGCCGTCACCGCCTGCGCGCATGAAGTTGTTGGATACGACCTTGTACATCTTGTCCGGGTTGATGTCCTTCCACTCGCCGTTTTCCATTACCTGAACCTGCTTGACGCGGCCCTGTCCGGGTTCGACGCTCTCGTCCCATGCATAGCGCAGGCCCGCGACCTGGGCGAAGCGCCCGGCAACGTCTGCCGTTTCGCTGACGCCGTTCTCGAGCGAGCCGACGATGTCCTTGCCGGAGAGTTCGAATGTCGAAAGCGTGTTCTGGAACGGAAGCACGGTAAGCACTTCGCCCATGGTTACATCGCCCTGATCGATGGATGCCCTCAGGCCGCCGCCATTGGTGATGGCGATCTGGACGCCCTGGCCCTCGACACGATCAAGCATCGCGTCGGTCACGAGATCGCCCATCGAGCACTCCTGCAGGCGGCAGGAATTGCGGTCGCCGTCAATCGGGGCGCTGGTCATGCCGACCTGCTTCGTCTTCAGTTCTTCAATTGGTGCACCAAGGGCAGCGACACGCGCCGCCATGCCGGCGTCCGGCTTGACTGAGGAATCGAGAAGGTGCGGCACGCCATCGGCAGCGATCACCTTGCCCGCATCGTCGAACACAACGCTCAGTTCGCCCAGATATTTCGAATAGGCATAGGCCGTCACGATCGGCACTTTCACACCGTCGGGGTTGTCGACCATCAGCGGGTAGGGGCCATAGGCCTTCTCGTCCGTGTTGGAGAGCAGTGTGTGGCTGTGGCCGCCGACGATAACGTCGATGCCCTTCACATTGGCGGCGATGCGCTTGTCTTCCTCGATGCCGACATGGGTGAGCGCAATGATCTTGTTGATGCCCTCAGCCTCGATTTTCGGCACGATCCCGTTCAGGTATTCGATGGGATCGGTGAAGCTGATGCTGTCGCCGGGCGAGGAGGTTTCCTTCGTGTCGGCAGCAAGCACCGATACCACCGCGATCTTCTCGCCACCGCGCTCGAAAACAACATAGTCCTTGTACTTGCCATCAAGAACGGAACCCTTCTCGGCAATCGTGTTGCCGGAGATCAGCGGAAAAGCGACCTTGGCGATGAACTCACCGAGATTTTCTGCGCCGTCGTCGAACTCGTGGTTGCCGATGGCCATCGCATCATAGCCGATCTGGTTCATGAATTCGGCAGCCGCCTTGCCCTTGTACGTGGAGTAGAACAGGGAACCCTGGAACTGGTCGCCTGCGTCCAGGACCAGAAGGTTGGCCTTTTCCTTGCCGAATGCGAAGCGGCGGTCGGAAACCATCGTGCGGACGCGAGCGATCCCGCCGAAGCACTTGTTTTCCTTTTCGTCATCCGCGGAACAGGTGGAGTCGTACTTGTTGATCGACTCGATGCGGCTGTGAAGATCGTTGGTATGCAGAATATCCAGTATGTAGTCTGCCCGTGCCTCGACCGCGCCAAGCGCCATTGCCGAAACGGAGGCCAGAATTGCAAGTTTCTTCATGTGTGCTGCTCCCTGTCCGGTGCCGGCGAAACGCGTGACGGGCCGCTCCGGTTTCTGGTTTGATCTCTTCGCCGCCAGGCCTCCCGTACTGATATCGGGGTATCGCACCGGCAACGCTGCGGGTTAGCGTAGATGCAACACAATTCCATGACAAGCACATTGAGGCCGTCCGCAGGGCGGCTTCAGGCTTCTGGTGTGGGTAAACCCGTCGCGATTTGTGGCAATCGGGAGGAGGGTGCGGAGAACCTGTTGCAGTTAATTCCGTCGATGCTCGTGCCGTTATCGAGAGCGCAGGCGTCCGATCAGGCTGTTGCCGGAAATGCCGCCTTTCGCGAGTTCATCCGCAGTGGTCCGCCGGGCATGGTCGTCTTCCGACAACTGCGCGTATCGCCGCTCGATACTAATGCCAGCATTGCGCTCGCCTGGCTGCTGCTGGATTCGTTTCGAAAACAGCTTCTCTGGGGCGATCTCGTCACCTTCGCGAAGCGATTGATCCGATAATCCGCTGCCAGGCATGACATGTTGTCCAGGTTCCCGCTGGGTCTGCACGGGAAGCACGCCCGGAACATGACGCAGGTCCTCCGGAGCGGTCTGGACAATCCGGCCGGATTCACCACGCAGGCGGCGAACGATGGAAACGACGCTGACTTCGCGCCCTGCGCGCGCTGCGTGCTGGCTCTGGCGAATATGCGCACCGGGAAGGATTTCCTCGCGGACAGCCTGGAAGGTCAGGCGCATGGGGGTGTAGAGGGCTTCGCCGAAGGCGATTGCCTCGCGGTTCGCGATCAGCGGCAGGAACGAAATCGTGCTCGAAGCACCGCTGTTGAACGCTTCGGCGATTATTTCCTGGTCGCGATGGTTGGAAAGCCGCATTGCAAAGAAGGTATTGCACTGGGAAAGGATCGTTGCGTCCACCTCGCTTGGGCGCTGCGTGACGATGCCGAGATAGACACCGTACTTGCGCCCCTCCTTGGCAATTCTGCCGATCGACTGGCGCGTTGGCCAGAAGGCGTTTTTTGTATCCGCCGGAATGTAGCGGTGTGCCTCTTCGCAGACCACGAGCGTCTGGATACCGCCATCGCTGTTGAGGCCCATGTCGAATGCCAGCCGGCAAACCACCGAAACCACGGAATTGACGACTTCGGAGGGCAAACCCGACATCTCCAGGACGCTGATCGGCGTCGGCTTGTTCGGTATGCGGAAGATGAACGACAGAATGTCCTGCATCCGGTCACCGCCGGCATAGGCCGGGTCGAACATGAAACGGAAGCGTGTATCGGTTGCGATCGACTCGATCCGGTCCTTCAGAGACTTCAGCCAGGGCTTGTCATGCTTGCCGTCCAGCAGGCCCAGCCGCTCGTCGATGCCTTTGACAAGGTCCACAATGCGGTAGGGAACAGGCGTATTGGCATTGATCATGGAGGTATTGGTGGAGCGCTTGATGATCGCGCTGCCGCCCTTGTCTCCCTCCTGATAGCGCTCCTTGGCCAGCACGATCATGTCGCGCAGCATTTCCCGTTCCTTGTCCAGACCTTCCTGACCGCGGAAGATGACTTCTGCGAACTCCTCGAATTCGAACATCCAGAACGGGAGCTTGAGTTCGTTTGCCGTGATTACCACCGCGCTGCCATTGAACGCGGTCGAATATTCGTTGTGCGGATCGACTACCAGCACGCGAATTTCGGGGCGCGCCTCGATCACCTTGCGCAGAACAAGGCTGATCGCCGTCGATTTGCCGACGCCGGTCGAGCCGACGATGGCGAAGTGTCTGCTGAGCAGCTTGTCTACGTCGATCTTTGCCGGGATGGATGCGTCCTGGGTTAGATGCCCCACTTCAATGACGTTGCTGGCTGAATTCTGATAGATCGCGGCAAGGTCTGCCGAACGGATGCGGTGTGCCTCGCAGCCCATATGAGGAAAGTTGCTTATGCCTGTGGTGAAGCTGGCATTGGAGCCGTTCTGCTGAACCTCGCCGATCAACTCGACGGTGATGAGCAGGCGGTTGCGCCCGCCAGCCTCCCAGGAGTTCTGCTCGGTGTTTACCTTGATGGTCTGTGCAATGACGCGGTTGCCGGCGACCTTGATGGAGATAACCTGGCCCACTGCCCAGTAATTCTTCATGTACTCGATGTTGGGATCGACATCGGCAGCAATAGTCGCACGTCCGTTGTCGCAGGTAACGACATAGCCGACGGTTCTTCGCCGGGAAGGATCACGATCCATTTCCGGAGAATCCGTGTCGTCGCCGGCAATGCTGTTGTTGCCGTAGATGTTCAAGTCATCCTGCATCTGCTTCCCCCAGTCCATTTATCTGTACGCCATAGGGGTTAATCAGTGGTTGCCCGGTGCGCCGGACGGCGGATTTTTCTGGATGGAGCTTGCTTGTGCGGGCCAAGCCGCTACAAATCCGACGGTGCATCAAGCGGAATCGAAACGGCCAGGAAACCCCATGACCGGTAGAGAAGAAGACCCGACTGCAAGCGGAGCGACCGGTGAGGCCGAAAATGCGGCACCGCCGCCCGGCTTCTATGATGACGATGGCTACATCGAACAGTCCTATCTTGACCGAGTTCGCGAAAGCCTGAAGTCGGGCGACCGCGAGGAGCTGGTCGGCGACATCGAGCCGCTGCACGCCTCCGAACTGGGCGAACTGCTCGAAGTCCTGGAAAAGGACGAGAGGGAGCAGCTCGTCAATCTCGCCGGGGGTGCATTCGACCTTGGCGCCCTTACCGAGGTCGACGAAGCCATCCGCCTCCAGATCGTCGATCATCTGCCGAATGAGCAGATCGCCGAAGGCCTCTCGGAAATGGATTCCGATGATGCTGTCTACATCCTGGAGGACATGGAAGAGGAGGACCAGAACGAGGTTCTCGAACGCCTGCCTTTCGATGAACGGCTAATCCTGCGCCGCGCCCTCGAATACCCCGAGGATTCTGCCGGCCGCAGGATGCAGACGGAATTCATAGCGGTTCCGCCATTCTGGACCGTCGGGCAGACCATCGACTACATGCGCGAGGATGACGATCTTCCCGACAGGTTTCACGAGATTTTCGTTGTCTCCCCGCAATACGAACTGATGGGGTCCGTCGCTCTCGACCGCATGCTGCGTACCCGCAGGGATGTCAGCATTTCCGAGTTGATGGAGGAAACCAGCCATCCGATCGAGGCCACGGCGGATCAGGAAGAGGCTGCCCACATCTTTCAGCAATACGACCTTCTCTCGGCTGCAGTCGTGGACAATGGCGGCCGGCTCGTTGGCGTGATGACGATTGACGACATCGTCGACGTTATCAGCGAAGAGGCAGAGGAAGACATCAAGCGCCTGGCAGGCGTTGGCGACGAGGAACTTTCCGACTCGGTTTCCGCAACCTCGAAGTCGCGTGTTCCCTGGCTCCTGATCAACCTTGTCACGGCGTTCGTTGCCGCCTCGGTGATCGGCCTTTTCGATACCACCATCGAGAAGATCGTCGCACTCGCCGTTCTCATGCCGATCGTTGCCGGAATGGGCGGCAACGCAGCCTCGCAGACGATGACCGTGACTGTGCGCGCGCTCGCTACCCGCGACCTCGATATTCACAATGCCAGCAGGATCATCCGCCGTGAAGCGGCCGTCGGCATCATCAACGGTGCCGTCTTCGGAATACTCATCGGACTGGTGGCAGGCCTCTGGTTCCACAGCCCCGACATCGGGGGAATCATCGCCACCGCGATAGTCATCAACATGATGGCAGCGGCATTGGGCGGTATCCTCATCCCGCTCTTCCTTGACAAGCTCGGCGTGGACCCGGCCATCGCGTCCGCCGTGTTCGTTACCACGGTCACCGACATCGTCGGTTTCTTTGCCTTTCTCGGCCTTGCCACATGGTGGTTCGGCCTCGGTTGAGCGGAGTTCTAAACGGCTAAACGGGAGCGGGCGCGGGACGCAAGATTTACGTTTACGTAAGTCTGTGTTGACATTTCGCGTTCCGTGTAAATACTTGTCATATCGGGGAGAAAGGCGGAAAGAACATTGAACAAGCTGGATACCAAGGAATACTACACGATCACGGAACTCACACGTGAGTTCGACATTTCGACGCGCACGATTCGGTTCTACGAGGATGAAGGGCTGATCAAACCCGTGCGCCGTGGACGTACCCGGCTGTTCCGGCCCTCCGATCGCCGTCTCCTCAAGTTCATACTGCGGGGCAAGCGCCTTGGCTTCTCGATTGCCGAGATCCGCGAGATCAAGGACATGTACAAGGAGACGCCGGGCGAGGAGGGGCAATTGCGCCTGCTGATGAAGAAGGTGCAGGAACGCCGCGAGGAACTCGAACAGAAGCGCCGCGATATCGAGGAGACGCTGGGTGAACTGGATCAGGTGGATGAAGCCTGCCTCACACGCCTGGCTGAACTGCGCGTCGGCAGCTGACCAATAACGTGCGGCTTCGCAACGCTGGCCAAGCCGGCCTGGTTCTCAGATCCAGCGGCGCACCTTTTTCCTGTAGTTGCGGTATGCGTGACCGAAGGCATTTTCGAGGTGACGCTCTTCGCGCAGAATTGCCAGCCGGTTGATGAGAATTCCGGTGGTTATCGCGGCGGCAAACATCCACAGATTTCCAAGGGCAAAGCCAAGTCCGAGGGTGACGCCGACATCCCCAACATAGATCGGGTTGCGCGAAAACCTGAATGGTCCTTCGGTAACCAGATGATCGGCCGAGCGGTGCGGCATGACGGTTGTATTGTGGCGCCGGATGGTGAGCAGGGCATGGATTGCCAGCCCCAGCGATCCGGCAATCATCAGAATGCCCAGCATGAAAAGGAATTCGCCCAGAAAACCCGTGAACCAGGGCAGGGGCAGAAAATACTGCGCTGCAACCGCCAGGACGATACCCGCGAGGGTGATGATCGGTGGCCAGGGAATACGGTTGGGCGGTGGCAATGTCGACATGAAGCACCCATAAGAGCGATGTTTCGCTGATGCCGGTACTTGACCAGTGAAGGTGTTCGATTGTCAATTGCGCCGTGGTGCCTTCTCTTGCGCCGCGGCGAGACCGCGCGAGACAGTGAATGCGAAATGGAGACGGGAAATTCCAATGATCCGGGAACTGCGGGATACCGACAAGGAAGCCTGGCGTGACCTCTGGCGCGGATATCAGGAATATTACGAGGTCGACCTCTCCGCAGGTGAGGACGAACTGTTCGGGCGCCTGATGAACCCCGGCACTGATGGTCCGTATGCCTTCGTGTTCGAGGACGATGACGGAAAACTGATTGGCCTGGTCCAGTACATCTTCCACATTCACACATGGACCGCCGCGAAGCGCTGCTATCTCGTCGATCTCTACACCTCGCCTGAGGCAAGGGGTAAGGGCGTCGGCAGGTCGCTCATTCTTGCGGTTGACGAAGCTGCGCGAAGCCGTGGTTGCACCCAGACCTACTGGTTGACACAGGAGTTCAACGAGGCAGGAAGACGGCTCTACGACAAGGTCGGCAAACTCACGCCCTTCATCAAGTATCAGATGTGACCGGGAACCTGATTCAACTCGTGAACTTGCTGAATCGGTTTCGCCTCATATCCCCGTAACCCACTGGAATGCAATGATAAGGCCTATCATCACCGGCTGGTGAAGCAGGTAGTAAATCAGGCTATGCCTCCCGATAAAGCGCAGCAGGCGTGAAACAGGGCCGTGAAGCCGCACGCTCGCGAGCCTTTCCAGCCACCCCAGTCTTGCAGCAAGTTGGGTCGTCGCCATGCCCGCCAGAACGGCCGCCATGAAGGGGAAGACCGGCACATAATCATTCGAGCGCGGGTTGATTGACGACAGGCCGGACCACCACCACCACGGATCGTCCAGCAGCGGGGTGCGCAGATACATCCGCGCGAGGATGAAGAGGGCGGCCGCTGCGTAGTTCAGCCACCAGGGCATGCGCAGGAACAGAAGGCCGAGCACGCTTGCCACGGCAATGTGGTGCAGGATGCCAAAGAAGATGAAGGCATCTGGCGTGGCAAACCAGGTTGCAACGGAAATGGCAAGGGCTGCTCCGCCGATCATCGCGAGCCGTTTCAGGAATGCACCGGCCCTGAAGGTGCCTCCATGTGCCAGAACCATGCTCACGCCGACAAGGAACAGGAATGAAGACGCGATGCATCGTGCATACCAGACCATTGCCGGCTGTGAGGCGAAGCCGGGCGGGGCATAGCCGAAGAACTCCATGTCCCAGCCGAAATGAAACGTCGTCATCGCAATCAGCGCCAGGCCACGGGCCAGGTCCACTGCCTCGATACGCGAGCTGACTGTTCGTGCTGCCGGTCTTGGGTCCGGTATGGCTTGTGATGTCATCTCTTCTCTTTTCCGCGCGTCGCGTCATGCCTTCCAATTCGCCCGGTTCCGCCCTAGTTTCACGTTTGAACGGATAGGGAAAGGTGCGCTGCCGCGAGGCTGGCCTGATCTACCCCCTTGCCGGCCGCGGCCGGACAACATTTACAGGCAATAATTGCTCAGGGAGAGATATTTCATGAAGATCATCGAAGCAAATGGCGCGCGAATGCCCGCTTTGGGATTTGGTACCTGGACGCTCAATGGCGAGCAGTGCGTGGACATGGTTTCAAAGGCAATCCAAACGGGTTACCGCCACATCGACACTGCGGCCAAGTACGAGAACGAGGAAGCGGTAGGAGAGGGTATCCGCGCCAGCGGGATCGCGAGGAGCGAGATATTCCTCACAACGAAGGTCTGGTTCACCGACATTGCCGAAGGCGCGCTCCAGCGTTCCGCAGAAGCCTCGCTGAAGCGGCTGGGTGTCGATCAGGTCGACCTGCTTCTCATTCACTGGCCTTCCCGCGAGGTTTCCGTGGAAGAAAGCGTAAAGGCGCTCAATGATGCCGCATCGCGCGGCTATGCGCGCCATATCGGGCTTTCGAACCACACCACAAGCCAGATGGAAAAGGCGGTTCAGGTCTCCGAACATCCGATTATCTGCAATCAGGTGGAATACCACCCATGCCTCGATCAGGATCTGGTGCTGGAAGCTTGCCGCAAGTACGGCATGGCGCTTACCTCCTATTGTCCTCTCTATCGCGGCGGTGAGTTGATGAGCCATCCTGCCATCACGGGCCCGGCCGAGGCGCATGGCAAGTCTCCCGCCCAGATAGTGCTGCGCTGGCACATGCAGCAGCAGAATGTCGCTGCAATCCCCCGGACTTCATCTCCCTCGCACATGGAACAGAATTTCCAGGTTTTCGACTTCGAGCTCACGCAGGCCGAGATGGATGCGATTATGGCACTGCGCAGCAAGGGCGACAGGATCTGCGACTTCGATTTCTCCCCCGATTGGGATCAAGCCTGAGGCGGCACCGTCCACTGGCGCGAATCGCGACCCAGCCGCCCGAACTCCGGTAGGCCGGCAATTCACGCATTTCATGTCCCGGCGCGAAATTGCGCCGGGATATTTGCATTTGCTGCGATACGCGGCGAAAGCCATTTGACCTCAAAGGTTTGCCTCAAACAGCGGAATCAGCATTGCAGGATTTGCAACCCTGCAATGCTGCGGAATTAACCTTTCATTAAATTTTTGCAATTGCGAAGGCCGCGGAGAAGGAGTAGAAATCACCCTCCTTGGCCGGGATCAAAAACACGATCCCCGAACCCGGCCCGGAAACACTCACGGGGAATTTGGGGCTATCATGATCGAAGACAACAGGCAGGCGTCCGTATGGCAAGTAGCCATGCTGGCAGCTATCCTTTTCGTTGGCGTCACTTTCGTTGCCAGTGCATTCACTTCCACCAACAATGTGGAAGTAGCGGAAACCCAGACTACCGGCTAACGGCAGAAAATCAGGATTGGGAATCGCAACTGCGTTTCGAAAACAAGAATTATCAAGAACACCTCGGGCCGGCGCTACTGCCGGCCTTTTTTGTTGCCTTTTCCCCGGACATGCTGCCGGTGCGGGCCATTCTCGCGCTTGCGGCGACCCGTATTTGAATGTCAAACTCGGGGGGAGGCAGCCAGACTGAAGAAATGGGAGGAGCGCCACATGGCGATAAAGGGCGTTAAGGAACTGGTCGAGGAGGCAAATCGAGAGATCGTGACGCTCGCGCCGTCTCAGGCGATCGACATGTATTCTGCTGGCGACGCGGTGCTAGTCGACATTCGCGATATCCGCGAATTGCAGCGCGATGGAAAAGTGCCGGATGCCGTGCATGCACCGCGCGGTATGGTCGAATTCTGGTTCGACCCGGCAAGCCCCTACCACAAGCCGGTCTTTGCGCAGTCCGGCAAGACCTATGTTCTGTTCTGTGCCGCGGGCTGGCGTTCGGCGCTGACGGCAAAGACGCTCAAGAACATGGGCTTTGAGAATATCGCCCATATCGACGGCGGATTTGGCGCGTTGAAGGAAATGGGTGCGACCGTTGAACCAGATCACGACTGGCAGCAATAGCCGAACGTGTATGGGCTCTGCGCCCGATTTCTGTGGAAGTGTTTGATGTGTGGACCGGCGCGGCTTGGCGTGTGGCTTTCGGACACTATTGTAATCGGATGGCTTTGCATCTTGTAAAATTGTGTGTCGGGGTTTCCGCGATAGAGGAACTCCAGGCATGGGTGGACTACCGTATTTCCGAGCGCCGGAAGACGGGAAAGGAGCCGTTTTCCTTCCATACGACCCGCATGGTGCCCAAACGCGCTGAAGAACTGCTCGATGGTGGCTCCCTGTATTGGGTCATCAAGGGGAATATCCAAGTTCGTCAGCCGCTCCACGATATCCGCCCGTTCACGGACGGCGACGGGATAGGGCGTTGCGACCTCGTTCTCGAGCCGAGGCTGATCGCGACCGAGTGGCAGCCGCGGCGTGCCTTTCAGGGATGGCGCTATCTCAAACCCGAAGACGCGCCCGCCGATCTAAAGCTCAATGGCGCAAACCGTCTTCCGCCCGAACTGCGCCTGGAGCTTGCCGATCTGGGACTTCTCTGAGGGGCCTGCATCTGCGCCCCTTAACCTTGTCGTTTTACCAAGGCGAGCGTTTTGGCAAGTGCCCGCAGCAATGGCAGTTGTAATTTTCCTGACATTAAATCAGAATGAATGAATGGGGCGCCGGGATAGTAGCGGGTTCGGGGACCGAGTAGTTATGTTCGTGAATGCTAAGGGAGCCGCAAGTCAGGCTTACGTCATTGTATGTGGTAACGAGAAGGGTGGTTCGGGCAAGACGACCACCGCGATGCATATCATCGTGCATCTCCTCAATTCAGGCCACAAGGTAGCAAGCGTCGATCTCGACGCGCGCCAGCGTTCTCTCACCTCCTATGTAGACAATCGCCGCAAGTGGATGCGCCGTACCGGTGTCGAGTTGGCCATGCCCGAGCATCACAGCCTGGACCGGTCGTTTTCCGACAGCGTTCTGGAAAACGAGAACTCCGAGCTTCAGCAGTTTTCCACTGTGCTCAAGAATGTCGAGCGCACCCATGATTTCATCGTGATCGACACGCCTGGGCATGACAGCTACCTGATGCGGCTGGCCCATTCGATGGCCGATACGCTGGTGACGCCGCTCAACGATTCCTATGTCGATTTCGACGTTCTGGGCAAGGTCGATCCCCAGACTGGGGAAGTGCACGAAATCTCCCACTATGCCCGGATGGTCCGTGATGCCCGCCGTCACCGCCGGTCGGTCGACAACGGCCTGCTTGACTGGGTGGTCGTTCGCAACCGCCTTTCGCACCTCAATTCGCGCAACAATTCCAACATGCTCGAAAGCCTGCGCAGCCTGTCCATGAAACTGGGTTGCCGGGTTGCAGACGGCATTTCTGAGCGCGTGATCTTCCGCGAATTGTTCCCGATCGGCTTGACCGCTCTGGACGACAACGCGCAGGACGCGGTCGGCATGCAGACCAGCCTGTCGCATCTGGCGGCCCGCCAGGAAGTGCGCTCGCTGATTTCGTCCCTGCGGCTTCCCGTCGACGATATCGGCAAGCGGCGTGCAGCAGCGCGCAAGATCTGGATGGAAAGCCAGTCAACGCCCATCGAACAACTCAAGATTTTTGCCGACTGATCTGTAGGCTTTCCGGCAATTGTCCAGAACACCGCGCGCGTTCGGGCGGTTGAATGGCATCGCCGTGCTTGAACATGCACGCTTGCCAAGTGATCTCCATATCCCCAAATATGGAAGCATGAAGGAACCGCAAACCAGACCCGGCACGGGTGCCAAACAGCCAGCCGTTCGCGGCGCAAATGCGCTGCCGGGCGAAGCAAAGTCCAGCACCAGCGAGATTTCCGCCTTTCTCAAGGCGGCAAGGCGCACGAATCCGGCCGGTGCGGGTAGAATAGTGTTTGCGCTCGATGCGACCATGAGCCGGCAACCCACTTGGGACCGGGCAATGAAGATCCAGGCTTCCATGTTCGACTCGGCTGCTGGCGTTTCGGCTTCCGGAGACAGCGGCAGCGGCCTTTCCATTCAGCTTGTCTATTTTCGCGGCTTCGGCGAATGCCGGGCGTCGAAATGGGTGGTCGATACCGGGGCGCTGCGCGACCTGATGACCGGCATTGGCTGCCGGGCAGGCGAAACCCAGATTGCGAAGGTACTTTCCCACACGCTCAAGGAGACGTCCAAGAGCAAGGTCGATGCACTTGTCTTCATAGGCGATGCGATGGAGGAAAACCCCGACACGCTGGCCCAGCGGGCTGGGGAACTGGGCCTCAAGGGCGTGCGCTGCTTCATGTTCCAGGAAGGTTCCGACCCGTCGGTCGAGCGTTGCTTCAGGGAAATCGCTCGCCTCAGCGGTGGAGCCTGGTTCCGCCTGGGTCCGAATTCGGCCCGGCAGCTTGCCGAACTGCTTGGCGCCATTGCAGTCTATGCGCGTGGCGGTCTCAAGGCCCTCGGAGCCCGCAATACGCCGGCAGACCGCCTGCTGCTGGAGCATATGGCGAAATGATACCGATTTACCTGCTGGTCGTGGCCGGCGTCCTGTTTGGTCTGGCCTCCCTGTTCGTGGCGGTACCCGCGTCCACGATAGCCGCCGGCTTGCGCAGGGTGGGGCCGCTGGCCTTGATCGTTGCGGGTGGATTTCTGACCCTGCGCGGTGGTGGTGTCATCGGCTTGCCGATGATAGCTGCCGCACTTGCGCTCTGGCGCGCCTCACGTCCCGTGCGCGGGCTGGGCGGCCGTTCAGGAAACCGGCAATCCACTGTCAGGACTGCCGCAATCGAGATGCTGCTCGACCTCGATACGGGCGAGATGGATGGGATTGTGCTGACTGGAAGAAGGGAAGGCGAACAGCTCTCCAGGCTCGACACGGACGAATTGCTCGATCTCCATCTCGAGCTTTCCGCCGACGGCGAGAGCCGCGAGCTACTTGAAACTTACCTTGACCGCAGGACGCCCGGCTGGCGTGACGACGCGCATGCGAACGACGACGCGGGGCAGGGAAGCCCTGCGGCTTCTGGCGCCATGACCAAGCAGGAGGCCTACCAGGTGCTTGGTCTTGAGCCGGGGGCCTCTGAACAGGAGATCCGCCAGGCTCACCGGCGCCTTATGAAGCGGGTGCACCCCGATAGCGGCGGGTCTGATTTTCTTGCTGCGCGCATCAACTCCGCCAAGGACCTGCTGCTGCGCTGAGGTGCTGTTGCCACCATCCGTCCCGGTAAGCGGCTTGATGATCTTTCCTGCCATGAGATCGTCCCTTGTCCCCGAGGTTCGTCCAGCCGGGCCTGCAGTCAGTTCTGCAGGGCCAGGCAGTCGATGCGCTGCTTCTTGAGGACCTTGCAGGCCCCCCAGGCAGCGTTCTTGGAGGCGAAGCCGGCAAATCTTGCTCGGTAGAGGCGGGTGCCGTTCTTCTCGATCATCATGGTGTAGTTGTCGACGGATGCCAGAACGCCAGGAGCCTTGCCGCGTGCCATTTCAAGGCGGGAGAGGGCGCTCTCATGGTCGGGCATTGCGCCGATCTGGATCTGCCAGCCGGGTGCAGGGTCGTTGACCGGGCGGGCAGGTGCGGAACCGACGACCGAAACCGGGCGTACTGCTGCGGTAACAACGCTGTCCCGGGGCGAGCGGTCCATTTCACCGGCCGGATTGGGCGCGGGAACCGGAAGCCGTGCGGCACCGATCTCCATCAGGCGCGAGGCAATCGCATCGTCATTGTCCATGCTGCCGGAATCCGCGGTGGCGTATGCAACCGCAATGCGCTCATTGGTTTCTTCGGCGGCATAGGCCAGTACGTTCGGACGTGCAGCCGGAACCGGGCCCTTCTTCGGAAGTTCGAAAACAGAGGCAAGCACGCGCGATGCCGGACCTTTCGCGACCAGGATGCGGTCACGACCGGTTGAAGCCTTGGGCAGGTAGCGCTTGATGAGGCTAACCATCTGGTCGTTGCGGCTCTTGCCGGTCCGGCCACCCATGACCACGGCGACGATCGAGCGTCCGCCGCTTTCGACCGACGAAACCAGGTTGAAGCCCGAGGCGCGGGTGTAGCCGGTCTTGATGCCGTCAACGCCTTTGACGCGGCCGAGAAGGCGGTTGTGGTTGCCGAAGGATTTCGAACCGAACTTGAAGCTGCGGGTGGAGAAGTAGCCGTAATACTGCGGGAAGTGTTCGCGCAGCGCGATGCCGAGCGTTGCCATGTCGCGCGCCGTCGTCTTCTGGCGGCTGTCGGGCAGGCCGGACGCGTTGCGGAAGGTCGTGTTCTTCATGCCGAGCGAACGGGCTTTTGACGTCATCATTTCCGCGAAACGGCTTTCAGAACCGCCAAGCGTTTCGGCAAGCGCTGCAGCGGCATCGTTGGCCGATTTGGTGACCAGCGCATAGATCGCCTGTTCGACCGAGATGGAAGAGCCGGCCTTCACGCCAAGCTTGGAAGGCTGCATCGACGATGCATGGCGGGAAAAGCGTACGCGCGAACCCTTGGATATCTTGCCTTGCTCAAGTGCCTCGAAGGTGAGGTAGAGCGTCATCATCTTGGTCAGCGACGCCGGGTAGCGGGCACTGTCGGCGCTGTTCGAATAGAGGACCTTGCCGGTCTTGGCATCGATTACGATACCGGCATACTTGCTGTTGGCCGAAGCTGTGGCCGGAGCAAGGGCGGTGATGATGAAGACGGCAGCCAGAATTTGCGCGAGCTTGCGCGAGGTCGATCCGAAAACGGTACGCACGACGATTCCCCGATACGCGGACAATTACGATGCCCATTAGAGGTAAGTTTGTGGCGGCATTGCCGCCGGTTCGCTACTGGGGAGTGAGCCTATCGGTTCGTGGTTACCAATCCCTTTATACCTAATGAGTGGTTTCTGTTTTTTTCATTTCGGGAGTTCCAGGCAGTGCGTTCCTTGCCAGCGGCAATTTACGTTTGCGGAACAATAATTGGGCAAATTGCTGAAATCAAAGGCAGTTATTGCACTGCACAAAAAACCCTTGACAAATTTGTGCGGCGCACATAAATTACAGATCAAGATTTCAGCAGGCCTCCTCCTCCCGCACTGAAGTCGGAAACGAAACGCCAAAAAATGGATCAAGAAAATGAACGCACAGTTTGAAGCAATGCAGAAACAGAGCCAGGAAAACATGGAACTGATGGCTAAATCCTACGAAGCACTGACCAAAGGCTTCCAGGAAGTTGCCAAGGAAACTGCCGAGTACACCAAGTCGGCCTACGAAGCTTCGACCGCAGCTACCGAAAAGATGATGTCTGTCAAATCGTTCGACAAGGCAATCGAAGTACAGACCGACTTTGCCAAGTCCGCTTACGAAGCTTTCATGGCTCAGGCAAACAAGATCGGTGAAATCTACACCGCCGCTGCCAAGGACGCCTACAAGCCTTTCGAAAAGGTGATGCCGAAAGCTCCGGTAGCCAAGTAAGGCAGTTGCCGGGCTGCTGCAGCCAGGCAATTTGAATTTCGCCCGCAAGGGCAGGGAAGGGCACCGTTCGCGGTGCCCTTTTTGCGTTTGCGGCGACGTTTCGCGGAATTGGACGTCTCAGCTTCCATCAAAAATACAGTTGCTGGATCGCTTCACCTGCAGGTGAAACGACAGCTTTCGGCAAAATCCGAATTCATTGGCGCATTTCAAACTTGCCGATCCCGTCAAAAATGAAATCGCTCTGGCAGCAAACCGGAAGCGGCCTTTGCGCTGGCGCACGTTGGGTTTTCGCTCGGCGCGCGGTTCGGGAAACCGCGACGGATCGGACAGCACCGCCATCCTTACCAATGGGTAAACAATCTGTCCCGCAAATCTCGACTCCGCGCAACCTCCTTTTGCAAAATGCAAGAGCGGCACAATTGTTAGGGGAAGCCGGAACGAGGCTGCTTCCATGCGGGACTGATTCTTTTGCCTGGCAGATTGTCTTCTGCATGCAGGGTCGGGACCAAGAATCGCGGCGTACAGAACGCCGCAAAGGGAGCAGGTCATGGCAATCACACTCGTCTCGGAAGCAACCACCGGCAACAGCGGCAACAACCCCAGCTACACCTACAGCCCTGGCGGACGGGCTGTCTCGGCCGACGGACGCTATGTGGTCTACTACAGCTATGCCTCCGACCTGGTGGCCAGCGATCCCAATGGCAATACTCAGGACATTTTCCTCTATGACAGGGTGAATGACACCACCACGCTGGTCTCAAAGGACACGTTGGGCGGCGGCGCGGACGACAACAGCTACTATCCCTCGATCTCCGGCGATGGCAGCACGATATTCTTTCAAAGCTATGCCACTGATCTGGTCTCAAACGACAGCGATGGCACCCTAGACGTCTTCCTCGCCGCCAACCCGATGTTCGATGGCCCGACCACCGGCATCGACACGCTGGCTGGCGATGCCAATGACAATACGGTGACCTTTGTTGCATCGACGCTAACCAGCAACGATCTCTATGACGGTTTGGGCGGCACCGACACGGTTTTCCTGGCCGGGGGCGGTGTCTTCGGCTTCACCAACACGACGTTCACTTCGGTAGAGAGCATCCAGACCGATGGCTCGAACACGGTCTTCGATTTCTCCGGCTTCGGCTCCTCCGAGGCAGACCGCGAGGGCATTGCAGGGCTGATCTCGTCGGCAGCGGGTACTGCTGATACCGTGCGCATGGGGGAATGGGCGCATGACCTTACGACGCTCGGCTCCCTCTTCGATGCCGGGATCGAGACAGTGGAATGGTCCCGTCCCAACGGCTTCGATTACTATGCCGTCCGCAATGGCTCGGGTCAGACGGTCGTCAGCAATACCGATGGCAACGGAATTCGCGTCTATGACACCATCGACCAGACCTTCGATCCAAACGGCATTCTCCGCGAGAGCGTGACGACCTATGATGACGGTCGTATCGCCACCACCACCTACAATGCCGGCGGCGGCATGACTGATTTGACAATCACCGATCCGCTCAATGCCGTGAACTACCAGAGCCTGCAGAATGTCTATTCCGGCGGTCTGCTGCAGTCCTCGTCGCTCACCTTCGACAATGGCAACACCTCCGTGAAGTCCTACACCTCCGGCGTACTGACCCAGACGGTCGAGACCGATGTTGCCGATGATTTCACCTGGGACGTCAAGACCACCACCTACAACACGTCGGGCGTCAAGACGGGCTACGTTGTCGATTACGATGCAGGCGAGGCCCGTTCGCAGATGAGTTTCGCCTATACTGGCGGCATTCTCACCAACAGGACGATCACCAATTCGGATGGTTCTGCCAGCGAGGCTTCCTACAACACCTCGGGCGAGATGCAGTATGTCCGCAACACCGCATCGGACGGCACCATGTTCGTTCTCGGCGGCACCGGCGACAACACGCTGACCGGTGGAGCACTCGACGACCTGTTCAAGGGTGGAACCGGCAACGACATCTTCTTCTTCAACGGCGCAATTGGAAATGACACCATTCTCGATTTCACCGATGGCGAGGACCGGCTCGATCTTTCCGCCTATGGCTACACCACGCTTGCCGACCTCCAGAACGCCAGTGCGATCTCGGAGGTCAACGGCAACACGGTCATCGACCTCGGTGCAGATGGCTCCGTCACCCTCAACGGCTTCGCACTGACGGACTTCGGCGACGCGGATCTGTTCGGGTTGCCGGTAGTCTAGACCGGGCACCGCAACGGTAAAAGGGCCGGGTGGGAAACCACTCGGCCCTTTTGCGATATTGCCTTCACGCTGGCGGCGATCAGTCGAACTGGTAGCGAAGTCCGGCGCGCCAGGTGTGGATCTTGATGTCGCCATGATGGCCCTGGACGCCCATGTCACCCGAACCCTTGGCAAAGCCGAACATGTCGCCATCGCTGATATGGGTAAAGGAGTAGCCGGCATCGAGCTTCAGATTGCTGGTCAGCGAATAGGAAGTACCGGCGTGCAATGCATAGGCGAACCGCCATCCTGCCTCGCCGCCATGGATGCCGTCGAAATCGTTGTCATAGCTCAGTCCGCCATTGTCGAGGCAGTCACCCACTTCGGTACAATGCGTGTTGTTCTTCATGTCTTCCCAATGGACATAGGCGCCACCCACACCGGCACCCACATAGGGCGTGAAGCCCATGTATGAGCCAAGGTCCAGGTAGCCGTTGGCCATCAGAGTCGCCGCGCGGAAACCACCCCTGTCGCTGGTCACGCATGTATCGCCGTCACCATTGTCGTCGCTGATGTAGTCGCACGGGAACGGATCTAGCGTGGAGGCCGAATTGCCCGAGAGCGATGCGGACGTGTGGTAGTTGGCCGTCGCATCGACGCGGAAGTAGTCATTGATCTGGTAGCCGATACCGCCGCCAAGCATCCACGAGCTTCCCAGTTCGTGGTAGGTGAACTTGGTATGGGTCGGCGTATAGGTCGCGGAGGTATGTGCATCCTCGAGGATCGTGACGCTTGCAAGGTCCATGTGGGAATAACCCACATCGCCGCGCAGGTACCAGCCACCGGAAGCATGCACGACCGGCGGTTCAGGCGGAATGTATTCCGGCGGGATATCCAGATCGGCGGAAGACGCAAAGCCAGCGGACGAGAGCACAAGGCTTGCAGAAAGGAATACCGGCTTGAACCAATTCATGGGTTTACTCCTTCGCGGGGCAAAAGCGGTTTGATGTTCATTTTCCAGTCATTGTGCCGCAAAAGGGTTAACCGGCTGTAAACCGTGTTTTTTAACCGTAACAACGTCTCAGCCGGGCTTCGACGTCATCCCCACGCTGAGGAAAGCGGCGCAAATTAACCATGAATTCAGATACTTCGTGCCGGCGTTGACTCGCGACGGTCGATTTCTGCAGATAGCCAGTGCGGTAAACAGACTCTTAACAGGGAGGCCGGACGGGGTGGCTTGCCAGTTCCGCAGTGAATGAAGGGTAGCATTCGCAATGGCAATCCAGCTCGTATCCGGCGCCGTCAGCGGCGGTACCGGCAATAGCGGCAGCTACGTGTTCAGTACCGGCGGCAATTCCGTCTCTGCGGATGGCCGCTATGCCGTGATCCACAGCGATGCAACCAATCTCGTGGCAAGCGACCCGAACGGCTCGGCTCGCGACGTGTTCCTCGTCGACCTTCAGACCGGTCTTGTTCAGCTCGTATCGAGCGGCGGCAACAATGCCAGTTTCAATGCTGCAATCTCGCCCGATGGCCGCTATGTCGTCTACGAGAGTTCCGCGAGCAATCTGTCGGGTGCAGACACGAACGGCTCGGTGAAGGACATCTTGCTGTTCGACCGCATTACCGGCATCACGAAAATTTTGTGTCCGGCGCCAATGGCCCGAGCCAGAATGCGGCCATTTCAGCAGACGGGCGCCTTGTTACCTTTGAAAGCACGGCCAGCAATCTTGTCGCTGGTGACGTGAATGGCAGGGCGGATATCTTCGTGCATGATGTCGCCGCCGGTACCACCCGGTTGATCACGGGCATTGGCAACATGGACAGCCTCGACCCGGTGATTTCGGCAGATGGTCGCTATGTCGCCTTCCAGAGTGGCGCCAGCAACCTTGCCGCGGGCGACACCAATGGTACGGGCTCCGACGTGTTCCTGCACGATCTGGCAACCGGCACGACGATACTGGTTTCCGCAGGCGGAAACCTGAACAGCTACAGCCCGTCCATTTCGGCAGACGGCAGGTACGTCTCCTATTACAGCTTTGCCAGCAATCTGGTGGCAAGTGACAGCAATGGCACGACTGCCGATATCTTCGTTTATGATCGTGTCACGGGAACCACCGAAATCATCAGCAACGGCGGCAACGGCGGCAGCCTCAATCCGTCGATCTCGCTCGACGGACGTTTCGTCACGTTTGAAAGTTCGGCAACCAATCTGGATGCGGGCGACACCAACGGAAGTGCACGGGACCTGTTCGTTCACGACCGCCAGGACGGTGTGACCAGACTGCTGACCGGTGGTGCCAACGGGGCGAGCGGCAATTCGTCGATTGCCGGTGATGGCAGCGTTGCCATCTTCCAGAACCCGGGCAGCAATGTCTATCCAGGCACCGACACCAACAACCGGAGCGATGTTTTCGCTGCGCTGAATTCGCTTTTCAATGGGCCGACAGATCAGCCGGACACGCTGATCGGCGATGCCGCGTCCAACATCTTCACCTTTGTCGCAACGACCTTGACCGCGGGAGACCTCTATGACGGGCAGGGTGGTGCGGACGAAGCCCTGTTTGCGGGCGGCGGTTTGTTCGATTTCTCGGATACTGCATTTGCCTCTGTCGAAGTCTTCAGGACGGATGGCTCGAATTCGGTTTTCGATTTTGCGGGCTATGGCGCAACGGAAGGCGAGCGGCGCGATCTGGCGCGGCTCATATCCGATGCTGCCGGTACTGCCGACCTGGTGAAGATGGGCAACTGGCATCAGGATTTTGCCACGCTTGGTTCACTCTTCGATGCCGGGATCGAGACCGTGGAGTGGTCGCGCGCCACCGGTTTCACCTTCCAGGCAGCTCGCAATGCATCCGGCCAGACCGTCATCACCAACAATGACAGTGGCGGGTTGCGGGTTTATGCCAGCATCGTACAGACATGGGATGCCGGTGCTGGAGCAGGAAACGAAATCCTGCGCGAGAGCGTCACGACCTACGACGATGGCCGGATCGCCACCACCACCTACAATGCTGGTGGCGGTTTGACGGGCATTGTCATCACCGATCCTCTAAACGCGGTGAACTACCAGAGCCTGGAGAATGTCTATTCCGGCGGACTGCTTCAGTCCTCGTCGCTGACCTTCGACAATGGCAACACCTCGGTGAAGTCCTACACCTCCGGCGTACTGACCCAGACGGTCGAGAGCGATGTTGCCGATGATTTCACCTGGGACGTCAAGACCACCACCTACAACACCTCCGGCGTCAAGACCGGCTACGTTGTCGATTATGATACAGGCGAGGCCCGCTCCCAGATGAGCTTCGCCTATACCGGCGGCATCCTGACCAACCGCACCATCACCAATTCGGATGGCTCGGCAAGCGAGGCTTCCTACAACACGTCTGGCGAGATGCAGTATGTCCGCAACACCGCATCGGACGGCACCATGTTCATCCTTGGCGGCACCGGTGACAACACGCTGACCGGCGGCGCGCTTGACGATCTGTTCAAGGGTGGAGCCGGCAACGACATCTTCGAGTTCTCGGGCACAGTCGGCAACGACACGATCCTCGACTTCACCGATGGCCAGGATCGGCTTGATCTCTCGGCCTATGGCTACACCACGCTGGCCGATCTCCAGAACGCCAACGCGATCTCCGAGGTCAACGGCAACACGGTGATCGACCTCGGCGCAGACGGCTCCGTCACGCTCAACAGCTTGACACTGACCGACTTCGGCGACGCGGATCTGTTCGGGTTGCCGGTAGTCTAGCCCGTTGGCGTTCACGTTCCAGGCGGATCTTCCGCAAATGGGCCTGTCCCGCGAACAGGGTAGGTGACTTTTTTCCAGCGTGCCGCTGAAATTTCAGCCCATGATACCTATTTGATTGTCGAGAGGGGTGCCGCAATCTGTCCTGGGGCAGTTGGCACGCCCCATTGATGACGGGATGGCTGGCTACAAATCAACCCTTGAAACCTGAAAGATTCATGGCAGGATTGCATTGCCAGTAGGTAGCGTCGAGGCTTGGGGTCATGTCCCGCTCAGCCGCGTTGCTGCCGGGGATACGGACTTCCGCCCACTAGGTTGCTGCTGAAGTGGTGCATGTCAGGCCCGCGCAAGGATTTGCGGTTCTGCTGAATATGGAAATGAATTTGGTTGTGCATGAAATGACGGAGTTGCCTCCAATAACGATGGCCGACAAGAAGGACGGCAAGGGTACGGGAAACTCTACCGGGGTGGTCACCAAGACCAAGCCGAAAACGAAAAAACCGGACCTTTACAGGGTGCTGATCCTGAACGACGATTTCACGCCCATGGAGTTCGTCGTGCACATTCTCGAACGTTTCTTCCGCAAGTCGCGCGAAGAGGCGACACGCATCATGCTGCATGTCCACAACCACGGCGTTGGTGAGTGCGGCATATACACATACGAGGTGGCTGAGACCAAGGTTACACAGGTCATGGACGCCGCGCGGCAAAACCAGCATCCATTGCAGTGCGTAATGGAGAAGAAGTGACCGGCAGGGGAACGGCCGGCCAAGTTGAAGAGAGACGGAGAGCAAATTGCCATCCTTTACTGAAAGCCTGGAAAAAGTACTCCACGATGCGCTGACCTACGCCAATGAGCGCAGCCACGAATACGCAACGCTGGAACACCTTCTCCTGGCGCTGACCGATGATACCGATGCAGCCGCAGTGATGCGCGCCTGCAACGTCAACATCGACAAGTTGCGTTCCACGCTTACCGAGTACATCGACACTGAATTGTCGAACCTCATCACCGATTTCGACGAGGAGGCCAAGCCGACCGCCGGTTTCCACCGCGTGATCCAGCGCGCCGTGATACACGTCCAGTCGTCTGGCCGCGAACAGGTTACGGGCGCCAACGTGCTTGTTGCAATCTTCGCCGAGCGAGAAAGCCATGCTGCCTACTTCCTGCAGGAGCAGGACATGACGCGCTACGACGCGGTCAACTACATCTCGCACGGCATTGCCAAGCGCCCAGGTTCCTCCGAGCCGCGCCAGGTGCGCGGGACCGAGGAAGAGCAGGGCGCCGTGGGCGAGGAAGAGGCAAAGCACTCCGGCGATGCGCTGGACGCCTATTGCGTCAACCTCAACGACAAGGCGCGTGCTGGAAAGGTCGATCCGCTGATCGGCCGCGTGGCCGAGGTCAACAGGACCATTCAGGTCCTGTGCCGCCGCTCGAAAAACAACCCGCTTTACGTGGGCGATCCAGGCGTTGGCAAGACGGCCATTGCCGAGGGCCTTGCCAAGCGCATCGTCGAAGGCGATGTGCCGGACGTGCTCAAGGATTGCACCATCTTCTCGCTCGACATGGGCACGCTGCTCGCCGGCACCCGCTATCGCGGCGACTTCGAAGAACGCCTCAAGCAGGTGATCAAGGAGGTCGAGGAGACCGAGGGCGCGATCATGTTCATCGACGAGATCCACACCGTCATCGGTGCGGGTGCCACGTCGGGCGGCGCGATGGATGCGTCCAATCTTCTCAAGCCTGCGCTTTCCTCGGGTGCGATCCGCTGCATCGGGTCAACCACCTACAAGGAATACCGCCAGTTCTTCGAGAAGGACCGGGCACTTGTCCGTCGCTTCCAGAAGATCGACGTCAACGAGCCGACGATTGCGGACTCCATCGATATCATGAAGGGCCTGAAGCCCTATTTCGAGGAGTTCCACAACATCAAGTACACCAACGACGCCATCAAGGCGGCTGTGGAGCTTTCTGCGCGTTACATCAATGACCGCAAGCTGCCCGACAAGGCAATCGACGTGGTCGACGAGACAGGAGCTTCCCAGAAGCTTCTGCCCGAGAAAAAGCGCAAGAAAACGATCGGCATCAAGGAGATCGAGGAAACCATCGCGACGATGGCACGCATTCCGCCGAAATCGGTTTCCAAGGATGATGCCGTCGTGCTCGCCAATCTGGAATCGCAGCTCAAACGGGTCGTGTTTGGCCAGGATCAGGCGATCGAGGCACTTTCCGCCTCCATCAAGCTTGCACGTGCCGGCCTGCGTGAACCGGAAAAGCCGATTGGCGCCTACCTGTTCTCCGGCCCCACCGGCGTCGGCAAGACCGAGGTCGCCAAACAGCTTGCATCCTCGCTTGGTGTGGAACTGCTGCGCTTCGACATGTCGGAATACATGGAGCGTCACACGGTCTCGCGCCTGATCGGCGCGCCTCCCGGCTATGTCGGTTTCGACCAGGGCGGTCTTCTGACCGATGGCGTCGACCAGCATCCGCATTGCGTGCTGCTGCTTGACGAAATCGAGAAAGCACATCCCGACCTGTTCAACATCCTGCTTCAGGTGATGGACAACGGGTCGCTGACCGATCACAACGGCAAGAAGATCGACTTCCGCAACACGATCATCATCATGACGACCAATGCGGGCGCTTCCGAAATGCAGAAGAATGCCATCGGCTTCGGTTCGCAGGCGCGCTCCGGCGACGATGTCGAGGCGATCAACCGGATGTTCACGCCGGAATTCCGCAACCGGCTGGATGCGATCATTCCGTTCGGTCCGCTGCCCACGCCGGTCATTCACAAGGTGGTCGAGAAGTTCATCATGCAGCTCGAAGCCCAACTGGCCGAGCGTGGCGTGACCTTCGAACTCACCAAGGAAGCGACCGCCTGGCTTGCCATCAAGGGCTATGACGAACGCATGGGCGCGCGTCCGCTCGGACGGGTGATACAGGAGCACATCAAGAAGCCTCTGGCTGAGGAAGTGCTGTTCGGCAAGCTTCAGAAGGGTGGAACGGTCAAGGTCTCCCTCGTCAAGGACAAGGAAGGCAAGGAAAAGATCGAACTCGAGGCAATCGAGGATGGTCCGATCACGCCGAAGAGTTCCGTCAAGAAGCAGCCTGCCAAGAAAAAGCCTGCGCCGCGCACCAAGGCGGCGTCGAAGAGCGGCTCGCACAAATCCGGCGGTTCCGGCAAGAGCGGCGGGCAGGGGTCCGTTCCGAAGGTGCCCCTGAAGACGTGACCTTTTCTCGAAGGTTGCCGCCGCTTGCATGGACAATTCCTGCAGGCGACAGGCAGATCAAAGTTGAAATGGGAAGGTCGGGAAACCGGCCTTCTTCGCATTTGCATCCGGTAGTTCGGCAGCTTCGCCGGGAAACTTGATCGCGCACATCAATTCCGCGTGCGAAAGGCGTCGAAATTAACCATGTTATTGAAGAGCAGTGTACTGCGACCCAAAAACGAATCGCATTTCACTAACAAGTTTGCTTAACATGACGTAAACCTGCCGGATTTGGACGGAAGGTTGGCTTTATGGGGACTCGCTTCTCCTGTGGGAGAAAATGGTTTCTCCCTGATTCAAACAGGCATCTGCGGGCGGGCGGCCCGCACTAGGAGGCACTAATGGAACAACTCGAACAACTGCGCGCCATGCGCGACGCAGCAAGCACGCGGGTTGAGGAAGCCAAGGCGGCAATAGACAATGGACCCGACGCGAAGCTCGCGGCTTCGCTGACGACCTTGATTGCCGATCTGGAACAGCAGTTCGGGTTTGCCCCGGCCTCTGCGCCGGCAGAAGAAAGCAACGCGCCTGTATTCGAGGCAGACTTTGCGCAAACGATCGTCGAGGATCAGGAGGAGGAAACCACCTCCGAACCTGCATATTCCGCGCCGGACATTCCCGACTTTGCGGCCGAGACCGAGGTTACCGGCGCTGCCGTGACACTCGACATGGCGGAAGCTGGCGCCGACGACTCGGTGGAATCCGCACTTGAGGAAGCCCTGGAGGGATTGAGCCTGGACAGGGCAATCTCCGACCAGCAGGGTGCAGGAACCTCCGGCCTCTGAATTGTGGACCGGTGATCAGGCGGATGCCCGGTCACCATGTGTTACGCAATCAAGTAGAAAGGCCGCCAAACTGGCGGCCTTTTTCTTGAATTTCAAATGCTTGCGTATGACAGCGGATTCAGTTTCTCACGCCTGTGACGCACTGGATGACACCGCAGCAATCGCTGCTCCCGTTCATGGAAGCCGACCCCGCCTCTTGCCGGGTGGCAAAGGCTACGAAAGCGCGGCGCGGATTTTGGCAGCATTGGCCGCCAGCACATCCTTGTCTTCCATCGTTCCCGTATGCGGCTTCAGGCTGACGCCGTCGAAACGCGGAATCACATGTACATGCAGGTGAAATACGACCTGGCCTCCTGCTGGTTCGTTGAATTGCTGGATTGTCACGCCTTCTGCTCCGAAAGCCTTCATGACCGCATGGGCCATCTTCTTCGTCGTTGCATAGACACTTGCCAGCGTTGCCTCATTGGCATCGAGAATGTTCCGGCATGGCGTTTTCGGCAGCACGAGGCAGTGTCCGTCACCGCGCGGCATGATGTCCATGATCACCACGGTGTCGTCGTCTTCGTAGAGTTTTTCGCTGGGCAGCTCGCCGCGAATGATCTTTGCGAAAATGTTGTCGTTGTCGTATTCGGCCATGTCCGTACCTTCCTCGGAGTTTCCGGTGTTTCGAGGCAATAGCGCCAGGCGGTCCCCTAGACAAGGTGGCAGGTTCGGCCATCGCCTTCGCCAGTCAATCGGTTTCGCCGCCCTCGCTCGTGTTGTCGATACCGCGTTTGAAGGGCGTGTATTCCGAAAGTATCTCGGCCTCGTGTTCCACGTGCCGGCGCTCGTTTCTCAGATAGGCTTCAACGGCATCGCGGAATCCCGGATGAGCGATATGGTGGGCCGAATGGGTAATCTGCGGTTCGTAACCGCGCGCAAGCTTGTGTTCGCCCTGCGCTCCAGCTTCCACCCGGTCGAAGCCGTGCTCGATGGCAAAATCGATCGCCCGGTAATAGCAAAGCTCGAAATGCAGGAACGGGTGATGCTCCACCGCGCCCCAGTGCCTTCCGTAGAGAACGCCATCACCAAAGAAGTTGATTGCTCCTGCAATTGGGTTTCCGTCGCGCCTTGCGATCACAAGGGCAATCCGGTCGGCCATGCTATCGCCGATCAGCGAATAGAACGCCCGCGTGAGATAGGGTCGGCCCCACTTGCGCGATCCGGTTTCCATGTAGAATTCGAAGAAATGGTCCCAGATATCTTCGGTGAGTTCCGCACCCGAAAGGGTTGAAATCTCGATCCCCTCGATGGCCTGCGCAGCCTCGCGTTCCTTGCGGATATTCTTGCGCTTGCGCGAGGAAAGGCTGTCGAGGAAATCCTGGAAGTCGCGGTAATCGCGATTGATCCAGTGGAACTGCCGGTCGATGCGTTGCAGCAGTCCGGCTTCGCCTGCCTGGTTCCACTCGTCCTCTTCCATGAATGTGATGTGGGCAGAAGAGGCGTCCAGCCTTTCCGTCAGTTGCTCCAGTCCGCTCAGAAGCGCAGTGCGCAGGACCGGTGTATTGTCCGCGCCTCCGGTCAGGAAACGCGGGCCCGTTGCCGGCGTGAATGGTACGCTGACCTGCAGCTTGGGATAGTAGTGGCCTCCCGCTCTTTCGAAGGCATCTGCCCAGCCATGGTCGAATACATACTCGCCCTGGCTGTGGTTCTTCAGATAGGCGGGCATGGCCGCCAATATTGAGCCGTCATCTGCTTCCAGAAGCAGGTGCTGGCCAAGCCAGCCCGTCTTGGCTGTCGCCGACCCGCTTTTTTCAAGCGAAGACAGGAATTCGTGCGAGAGAAAGGGGTTGCCGGGACTGTCGCCCGGCCTGGCGCCTGACGTATACCCGGCTAGCCTGTTCCAACCGGCGGCATCGACATCATCGAAGCTGCTGGCTATCCGGATTCGAAAGGTCTGGTCTGGAGACATGCTACTTGCGGGTGGACTATCTTGGAGGGCGGGAAGGGCAGGGCTTCGACCTGCCATGCCTGTCTTGTTCAGGAGTTCGCGTCCGGATCGAAACCTTCGAACGTTATCTGATCAGCATACTTGGCGCTTTTTGCCATGTCTTCAACCGACCATATTGTCCATGTGATGACGGGGCGTCCGGTTTCGCGGAATTCGCGTACGAAGCCATTCGGCAGATCGGATATTCCGTATGACAGAAAATCGGGCCGGTATTCACGATCGGCGTGCCTGTGGGTGGGATCCAGCTTCTCGTCGCCTTCGGCGGTCAATCCCAGGGGAACGGTAGCGTTCAAAGCGCGAGCATCGTGAAGAAGCCAATGGTTGAACGACATCAGCGCCAGCGGACCACGGTAATCTTCGACCACCTCGAGTATACGCGACACGAACCCTTCGTCTTCACCGGCAATCCCCTTCATCTCGATGACGAGGCCGGTGCTGCCATTCACGGTATCAAGAAAGCTTGCCAGTGAGGGAATGCGGTCCTGCGTTCCGCCAATTGCGATCTGTTCCAGTTCGGCCATTTTCAGGGCACGAACCGGCCCGGTTTCACCGGTCAGCCGGTCAAGCGTGTTATCGTGAAAGACGAAGGGGATGCCATCGGCGGAAAGGTGAATGTCGATTTCGATGGAGAAGTTGCCTGCAATGGCTGCCTTCGCGGCAGAGAGTGTATTCTCGAATATGCCGTTTGCTTTGTCGTGAAGCCCCCTGTGGGCAATCGGACGGGCCTTGATCCAGTCAGTCATGTTGTTGAAGTTTCCCTGAAAGGTATTGGCAGAAATGGTTGTTGCTCGGCATGGACCGTGTTCACCAATGCCTCAAAAGAAATCCGGTAAGCTGGCAAAATTCGTTGTGAATGACGTTGTTTTGCCACATCGTGTCAATTTCATGGACGGTGATTTGTCCGGTCCAGATGAACAGAGAGGTTATCCCTTGTCACGCCATTTTTCTGCAATCGGCAGTCGTATTTCGGCTGTTTTGCTGGCAGGCGCTGCCGGCATTTTCGTTCTTCCGGTGTCTTCGCAGGCCGCCGGTTTCGAAATGTTGCGCGCGCATCGTGCAATTTACGAGGTGAAACTCGACAAGGCATCGGATCGGTCAGGCATTCAGAACATGACCGGCAGGATCGTGTACGAACTTGTGGGCAATGCCTGCGACGGCATTTCAGTCCGCTACCGCTTCGTCTCCAAGGTGTCGGCAAATGGCGAGATGGTGACATCCGACCAGCAGACAGCCACCTTCGAAAGCGCTGATGGCAAAGAATACGACTTTCTGACGAAATCGCTGGTCAACGAGCAACTGGTGAAGACCGTCAAGGGCGTGGCGCGCAAGGCCGATGGCGGGATCGAGGTCGATATCGAGGAGCCGGCAAGGCGGGAGGTAAAGCTGCCGGATGCCGAGTTCATTTCCTCACACATCATTCAGGTGCTCGACCATGCGATGAAGGGCGACAGTTTCTTTTCCATCGATGTCTTCGATGGCGGCGAGGAGGCTGATGAGGTGCTCAGGACGACGAATGTCGTAGGCAAGGAGGGTGCCCCTGACAAGCCGCTTCCGGGTGAGAAGGCAGATGCACTTGCACCGCTTGAAGGGGTGCGCGCCTGGCCGGTGAACATCGGCTATTTCAAGACGAATGCACAGCCTGGAGCGGAAACGCTGCCGGTATACGAAGTCTCTTTCACGCTCTACGAAAATGGAATTTCGCGCAATCTTTCAATGCGCTATCCGGATTATTCGTTGAATGGAACGCTGGTCGGCCTCGAAATGCTGGACCAGGGGGACTGCAAGCCGCAGAAGTGAGCCGATTCCACTTCCGCTCCTCACCGCTGCGGTATTCGTCAAGTATTCACCCGGCAGTCAGTTGTCGCGTTGCGGTTTGCCGTTGCGCCCGTCCGCGTTGAAGGTCATGCCCAGTTCCACCGCCTTTGAGCCGAACTTTTCGCGCAGGCTGTCGATGGCAAGTTCGGCCTTTGCGCGCCGCGTGGCCGAAACGTCGATCAGGTCTTCAGGGTCAGCAGTCTCGTCGCTGGTCAGCGATGTGACACCGATGCCCAGGAGGCGGTATCTGGTGCCGTCCAGTTCCTTCAGCAGCATTTCGTGACCGTTCCTGAAAATGCGGTCGGCAAGGCGTGTGGGGTCTGCCAGCGTGCGATTGCGTGTCCGCGTCTTGAAGTCGGCCGTCTTCAGCTTGAGCACCACCGTCTGGCCTGCAAGGTGATGGGACTTCAGCCTTGCCGACACCTTCTCACTCAGGCGGCGAAGCACAGGAACCAGGTCAGACGCTTCACTCAGGTCCGTGTTGAAGGTGATTTCGTTCGAAACGCTCTTGGTTTCCTCGTTCGGGTCTACCTTCCGCTCGTCGCGCCCGTGCGACAGCCTGGACATGCGCAGGCCCAGTTGACCATATCGGCGGGCTAGTTCGGATTCCTCCATGTCCTGGATTTCGGAGATCATCGTGATCCCGTCGCGCGCCAGCATAGCCTGGCTCGCCTTGCCGACCCCCCAGAACATTGAAACGGGCTGCGCACGCAGGAATTCATAGGCTTCTGCGCGTCCGATTACGGAGAAACCGCGCGGCTTGTTGAGGTCGGAGGCGATTTTCGCGAGGAACTTGCAGTAGGACAGGCCAACGCTGACGCTCAGGCCCGTTTGAGCCTCCACGCGCGAGGAGAAGCGTGCCAGCGTGACGGCAGGCGGCACACCATGCAGCCTGTTCGTCCCGGTCAGATCAAGGAACGCCTCATCGATGGAAAGCGGCTGCACCAGCGGTGTCAGCTCCTGCATCATCGAGCGGATTTCGTGCCCGGCCTTGGCGTATTTCTCCATGTTCGGTTTTATGACCACGGCATCGGGGCAGGCCTTGAGCGCCTTGAACATCGGCATGGCCGAGTGAACGCCGCGAATGCGCGCAAGATAGCATGCGGTAGAGACGACGCCGCGCGTTCCACCGCCGATTATGACAGGTTTGTCAGCCAGGTCGGGATTGTCGCGCTTTTCGACAGAAGCATAAAAGGCGTCGCAATCAATATGGGCAATGGACAGCGACATGAGTTCGGAATGTCGCAGCATGCGCGGGCTGCCGCATTCCGGGCAGCGTCCTCCAGGCTTTTTCGAGGACAGGGCGCTGTCATCCGGTTGCACGACGAGGCAGTCACGGCAGATCGCGCCGCCGTGCCCGTATTTCTCGTTCGAAGCCTTCCCGGTGGCAGACATTAAGGCCTCAGATACTGTCCCAGCGATCGCCGCCGGCCAGTGCCATGCGGGCATCGGCAACTGCCTGGGGATCAAGTCCCGCGGCTTCCGCAAAGGCCAGCAGCGAGGGTTCGTGGTTTGTGAAATGCTCCAATACGCCCGTCAGGAACGCCGGGTCGTTGGCTGCCTGCCTGAGATCGGAAGGTGCCATGCCGGTCAGCGCCAGAAAGCGCGATAGCTGCTCCGGGTCGTTGGCGAGATGGCCGAGTGCGAGGATGGCAATCCGTTCGGCTTCCTCGCCTGTTTGGGTGGGCATTGGTTAAACTCTCCGGAAGTTTGTTTCCATTTCGTCAACGATATTGGCGTATCTGTGAAGAGACGACAATTGCGCGGTGGTGGAAGATCCGCCTGTATGGTGGCGGAAAAGGGACGGTATGGCCAAGACGGTGATGATTGTTGAGGACAACGAACTCAACATGAAGCTCTTCAACGATCTCTTGGAAGCCAAGGGATACGCGACGATACAGACGCGCAACGGCATGGAGGCGCTGGATCTTGCTCGCGCGCACAAGCCGGACCTGATCCTCATGGATATCCAGTTGCCGGAGGTTTCCGGTCTCGAGGTCACCAAGTGGCTCAAGGAAGACGATGCCTTGCACCATATTCCGGTGATAGCGGTCACCGCTTTCGCGATGAAGGGTGACGAGGAACGCATTCGTCAAGGTGGATGCGAAGCATACATTTCGAAGCCGATCTCGGTCGCACGCTTCCTGGAAACAGTGGCAACCTATCTGGGCGAAACGTGATTGGCGGAAGTAAGGGTTGGAGTAAATGACGGCGCGTATTCTTGTCGTTGACGACATCGATGCCAATGTCCGCCTTATCGAGGCGCGGCTCATGGCTGAATATTTTCAGGTACTTACCGCATCCAATGGACGTGACGCTCTGGAGATTTGCCAGAACGGGCTGTGCGACATCGTTCTGCTGGACGTGATGATGCCGGAGATGGACGGGTTCGAGGTTTGCCGGCGCCTGAAGGGCAATCCGGCAACGATGCACCTGCCGGTGGTCATGGTCACAGCCCTCGACCAGGCCGAGGATCGCATTCGCGGCCTCGACGCTGGTGCAGACGATTTCCTCACCAAGCCGGTCAACGACCTGGCACTCATTACCCGCGTCAAGAGCCTCGTTCGCCTCAAGATGCTGACCGATGAATTGCGCCTTCGCGCCACCACTGGCCAGGAAATCACCATCGAGGAGTTTCTCGCCAGGGAAGGTGAGGACCTCACTTCCGGCAAGGGCAAGGTGATGGTGATCGACGATCGCCCGTCTTCCTATGAGCGCATCGTCAAGTTCCTCGCCGAGGATCACAAGGTCACGCTCGTTTCCGACCCCCGCGAAGCGCTATTCCGCGCCGTGGACGAGGATTTCGATGCCATCGTGATCTCCATGACGCTCGAGGATTTCGACGCGCTGAGGCTGTGTTCGCAGCTGCGTTCGCTGGAACGTACGCGCATACTCCCGCTCGTCGTCATTTCCGAGATCGAGCATGACGACCGGGTGATCCGTGCGCTGGATATGGGCGTCAATGATTTCGTGCGCCGGCCGATCGATCGCCAGGAACTCAAGGCACGCATGCGCACCCAGGTGCGCCGCAAGCGCTTCAATGTACGCCTGCGCGACAGTGTTCAGCAGACAATCGAGATGGCGGTCACCGACGGGCTTACCGGCTTGAACAACCGCCGTTATCTCGACAGCCATCTGCCCGGAATGATCGACAAGGCGCGTGGCCGCGACAAGCCCCTTGCCTTGATCATCTGCGATATCGACCATTTCAAGAACGTCAACGATTCACATGGCCATGATGTGGGCGATGAGGTGATCCGGGAATTCGCGCGCCGCATCAAGAAGAACATCCGGGGTATCGACCTTGCTTGCAGGTTCGGCGGCGAGGAGTTCATCGTCGTGATGCCGGATACTGATTCCGCGCTTGCCCGGGTCGTGGCTGAGCGTATCCGTACCGAGATTGCCCTTCATCCCTTTGTTGTCGCCAGTGGGGCGAAACAACTCCCGATCACCGTATCGGTCGGGGTTGCGACACTCGAAGGCGAGGTGGATTCGGCAGAAAAGCTGATCAAGCGTGCCGATGTGGCTCTATATAACGCCAAGCGTGGCGGTCGCAATTCGGTGGTCGTCGAGGCCGCCTGATCCGCGCATCAGTTGCCCCAGCACCGGGGGGCAACTCCATCCGCAAACCGGTTCCTTCGTCGTCACAGCTGACGGGTGCTGGTTGGTTACTGTCCGTAACCGGAAAATTGATGCCGCACATTAATTCTGAATCTTAATCGTGAATCCTAACCATCGATTACGTCTCTGCTTCTCGATGGTTACTAAATCATTGATTTTTTTCCCGGCCTGTACCAATCTCTGCCTGTCAGTCAGACGCGAGGGGAGCGCTGGCTAAGTTCTTCCCCATCAGATGTCTTGCGAGGATACGGACACTGTTTCGCTCTCTTGGCTGGCAACGGGTTCAAACACCCTACGGAGTGCTCAGGTCCGCCGCATCTCCTGGGTCCGTGGGGTTGCCGGTCGGCATCAGGAGATATGGCCTCCTCGTACCATATCAAGAAGCCGACCGGCACCATTTACCCCGGGCACTATCCCCGAAGACACCACTTCCCGAACTCCCGATACCGACATCGTCACCCCCGGATTCTGCCGGATAGGGCAGGCTGCAATCGCGTGCCGAACTATTGTCGTTCGCTCTGCCTGGAAGGGACGGCGCAATTCGGCCCGTCCGGAACTTGAGGGCACTGCGCCGAGCATGAAAAAACCGCCCCCGGAACCGGGAGCGGTTGGAAATGCCGTCTGTTCACCGCACATCGGGTGAAGGGGCGCCACGAAGGCGCCGCGATTTACTTGATCTTGGTTTCCTTGAAGTCGACATGCTTCTTGGCGACCGGATCGTATTTGCGTTTGACCATTTTCTCGGTCATCGTGCGGCTGTTTTTCTTGGTCACGTAGAAGAAGCCGGTGTCAGCCGTGCTTTCGAGCTTGATCTTGATCGTGGTTGCTTTTGCCATTTTCGTTTTCCGCTGGTCCTGGGGCCGACGCCGCCTCGAAAAACGGAGCGCATGTCGTCAACCTGAAATCAAACAAAGACGGGGGCCCGCAAAGGGCCCCACATGTTGGCGCGGAAATTACCCATAAACTGCCGAAAGTCAAGTGGCAGCAAGGGCGCTATCGCTGGCGGTACCTGCTCCTGAACAGGGAAAGCAGCAGAAAAAGCATGAAGTAACCTGCGATTGCCCAGATGAAACCGTGCGGAGGAAAGAATTCCATCGCGATTGAGGAAATCTGGGGGCCCAGAATCATGCCGAGGCAATAGCAGAACACGAAGGCTGCATTGGCATCTGCCAGCTGCGCACCCTTTACCCGCGATCCCAGATGGGCGAGACCGACCGTGTACATCCCCGAAATCACGCCGCCCCAAAGGAACAGCACCAGCGCAATCGCTGCGGGGTAGGCCACGGCATAGGGGACGGTTAGCGCCCCGATCAGGCCAACCGTGGCACAGCCATAAAGCAGGTAGCGCCGGTCGCTGACGCGGTCGCTGAGTATGCCGAGCGGTATCTGCAGGATCATGTTGCCTGCAGCAAGCGCAACCAGCAGCAGGCTGACGGCCTGTTCGCTATAGCCAATGCGCGCGCCGTAGACTGGCATCAGCGGCAGGCCGGACTGTTCGACCGCGCCGAACACGAAAACGGCTCCAGTGGCCAGCGGAACCATCCAGATGTAACGCAGGAAATCGCCGCCCCGCGTGTGGCCTTCGAATTTCGGTTCGCTGCTGCGGGCGATCAGCAGGGGAATGATCGACAGCAGAATGATTGCCGTTCCGATATAGAAGGGCAGGCCGCCATCGGAACCGATCAGGGCCAGTATGCCGGGACCGATCCCGAAGCCCGCGCTCAGCACCGTCGCATAGATGCCAAGTATCAGCCCTCGCTTGCGGTCGGGCGTTGCCGAGTTGATCCAGGTTTCGCTCAGGATGAACAGTGCCGTCAGCGGACCGTGAAAGGTAATGCGAAGAATGAACCAGGCGATGATGCTGTCGAAGAGGAAAAAGCACAGCAGGCTTATGGCGGAAATGATCGCTGACCATACCATCACCCACGTCACTCCGAACCGTGAGGCAAGGGGAGTGACAGGGGGGACGGCCAGCAGAGAGGCCAGCCCGGCGACGGCTGCGTTCGTTCCGATGATGAAGGGCGAATAGCCGCGCTGGTCCAGGATGAAGCTGAACAGCGGAAAGGACAGGCCAATGGCGATGCCGACTGCGGTAATCGAGGCGATTGCGGCTGTCACGCCAAGCCGGTCTACGCCGGTTCTCTCGTCCGCCCCATGCGCCATGTTGATTTTCCGTTGAGTATTTCTGAAACGTCGCTGTAGCGGCATCTTCCTGCCGCCGCAATATGACAATGCAATGTAGAAAATTTGCCACAGGCTCGCATCCCGGCCCGGAAAACGCGCTTCTGGCGAATAGAGCGCACTTTTGGTGGCATTCGTGCGGGGTTTCTAGATGATTTTCCTGTTGAAACGGTCGCGGCGGCTGAAATAGGAGGGCGCCGGATATTCCGGGTCAAGCCCCGGATCGTGCTTCAAGCGGTTCATGAGTTCGACGAGCATGACGCGGGTAATCTCGCGGGTATCGGCGACGATTGCATCGCGCGGCCTGATCCACTGCAACTCTTCCAGTTCTCCGGAAGGCGCAAAGCCGCCCTCGGGCGTGAAGTGGATTTCATCTGCCCGCGCCAGGAAAAACCAGGTGTCGAATCGCCTAGGATTGCCCGGTGGCGTGATGGCACGGGAAAGCAGTCTCAGCGTCCCGACAGCCGGAGCGATGCCCGCATCGCGAAACTGGTGCCAGTCCGGGTGGGCAGGCAGGTTGCCGCTTGGACGTCCAACGAGAATTCCCGTTTCCTCCGCCAGCTCGCGTATGGCGGCATTGGTCAGGGCCCTTGCGTCGGCTTCGGCAGTCTGGCCACGCATGTGGGTGAC
>JACKJU010000008.1 GCA_020637805.1 Nitratireductor sp.
ATCAAACGCAAGAGCGTTGATTTTCCGCAGCCGGAGGGGCCAACGAAGACGACAAATTCCCCCTTTTCCAACGAGAGGTTGATGTCGTGCAGGACTTCGACCGACCCGAAGGACTTGAAGACATTGATGAGCTCGACCGTGGCCATCTCTTATCCTTTCACTGCACCAGCCGTCAGACCGGAGACGATCTTGCGCTGGAAAATCAAAACAAGTGCGACGAGCGGCAGCGTCACGATGACCGATGCCGCCATGATGTTCCCCCAGGGGATTTCGAATTCGCTGCGCCCGGAAATGAGGGCGATGGCAACGGGCACCGTGCGCTGGCTGTCCGTCGACAGAAATGTCAATGCGAAGAGGAATTCATTCCAGGCATGGATGAAGGCCAGGAGCCCCGTCGTCACGATCGCTGGCCACAGAAGAGGGAGGAAAATCCTGCGCACGATCGTGAACGACGAGGCGCCATCCATGATTGCCGCTTCTTCAATCTCCACCGGCAGTTTTCTCATGAAGGTCGTGAGAACCCAGACCGTGAACGGCAACGTGAAAATCATGTAGGAGAAAACGAGTGCCCATAGCGAGTTGAACAGCCCCATCGCGCGGATCAGTTCGAACAGTCCGGCAAGGACAGCGATCTGCGGGAACATCGATACCGAAAGAATGGTCAGCAGAAGAAGGCCACGTCCGCGAAACCGGATGCGTGCCAGCGCATAGGACGCCGTGACGGCCAGAAAAAGCGAGATCGCAACGACCACGGAGGCAACGAATACCGAATTGAGTATCTGCCGACCGAAACTGCCATCGCCGAGCATGCTCGAATAGTTCGAAAAGTCGATCTTGTGCGGCAGATAATTGACGTCGAAGATTGCCTGTCCGGTCTCAAGCGAGGTCAGTATGGCGTAGTAGAAGGGAAACACCGCCTGAATGACGATGACGACGATCAGCAGTACAAACCCAGCATTCTTGACCCAGTGCGGCATGCTCATTCGCCATCCTCCAGATTCATGCGTGTCAGGTTGATGAACGAGATGGTGATGAGCGCGATCACCAGGAACAGCAGCGTCGAGGCGGCCGAGCCATAGGCGAACTTGTCGAAGTCGAACAGGTTTTCCCTGGCGAAGGTCGACATGGTTCGCGTTGCGTCGGTGTTCGGCGTCAGCACGTATACGAGATCGAAGACACGCAGCGCGTCGAGCGCACGGAAGACCACAGCGACCAGAACGGCGGGAAGAATGAGCGGCAGCGTCACCTTGCGGAAGAGCCGCACCGGTGGAATGCCATCGAGTTTTGCCGCCTCGTAGACATCGCCCGGCACAAGCTGCAATCCGGCGAGGATGAGCAGGGCCATGAAGGGCGTGGTCTTCCAGATGTCGACGATCAGCACGGCGACCATCGCGGTCTCGGGCGATGCTGTCCAGGCAATGGGTGCGTCGATCAGGTGCAGCCGAAGCAGCATGTCATTGAGGATGCCGAACTGGTCATGCATCATCCAGGCCCACATTTTTGCGGACACGATGGTCGGGATTGCCCAGGGGATGAGCACGGCGGCGCGAACGAATGCCCGGCCCCGGAACTGCCTGTTCAGCACAAGTGCGATCACCAGCCCGAACGCGGTCTCGAAGGCGACCGACACGAATGCGAAGCGCAGCGTGTTCCACACCGAGCGCCACCAGCGGGCGTCGACCAGCAGGCCGAAATACTCGCCAGTGCCATTGCCGTAATCGAGATAATCCAGATAGTTCGAAAAACCGATCCAGCTTGCCTTGCCCATCCGGTCAAGCGAGGCATCGGTGAAACCGAACCACACGGTGCGCGCCAGCGGCCAGGCGGCGACGGCAAACAGCACCAGAAGCATCGGCGCCAGAAACAGCCATGCGGATCTGAGGCGCTGACGGGAAAGCGAAGAACTTGCCGTGGACGGTTTCATGACGGATCGCCTTTGAAAGTGACTGCCGTACACCGCATGGCGGTGTACGGCATTTCTCATGTTACCACTGAGAGCCCTTGAGGCGCGTCAGCTTGGCCTGAAGCTTGGCCAGATTCTCTTCCGCGGTTCCATTGCCGGACAGCGTGTCATGCACTGCGGTCCAGAACTCCGAGGAAGCCTCGTTGTATTTGCGCTTCGCGGCAGCCGATGGCCGGGCAAGCGTACCATCGAGGACCGGCTTCCATAGCGGGATGAAGGGCTGCTTTTCGCCGACCTCTGCATCTGAATAGACGGCTGTTAGTGTCGGCGGACGCGACGTCACGATGGCGCGTTCCTTCTGGTTTTCGTAATTGTTGAGAAACTTGACCAGCTCAATCGCTTCCGTCTGGTGCTTGGAGTATTTGGACACGGCTAGCTCCCAGCCACCCAGCGTCGCGGCGGGTTTCAGGCCCTCTCCGCCGGAGGGAAGCGTGCTGACATCAACCTTGCCCTTGATCGGGCTGTCATCACCATTGACGAGTGCATAGGCGTAGTTCCAGTTGCGCATGAACACCGCATTGCCGGACTGGAAGACCCCGCGAGCATCCTCCTCCTTGTAGTTCAGCACGCCTTTCGGTGAAATCGTGCCAATCCACGACGCCGCCATTTTCAGCGCCTCGGCGGCCTGCGGGTTGTTAATCTCGATCGACCCGTCGGGCTGAACGAAATTGCCGCCGCCATAGCTGGCGACCCATTCCATCGCATTACAGGTCAAGCCTTCATAGGCCGCGCCCTGAAACACGAAACCCTGCATGTCGTTGTTGCCGGCCGCGCGTTCGCCGTCCTGGATCTTCTGGGCGGTCGCCTTCAGTTCCGCCCATGTGGACGGTACCTTTTCGCCGTATTTTTCCAGCAGGTCCTTGCGGTAGTAGAGAGCCGGCGCGCCAATGAACATCGGCAGCGCAACCAGCTTGCCGTCAACCGTCTGGCCGGCAAGTGTCGAGGGGATGTACTGGTCGAGCGTGTCGGCGGCGGGTTCCTTCAGATCGATGAAATGCTCGGCAAGCTGCGGAGCCCAGATCACGTCGAGACGGAATACGTCGATGTCGCCGGCGCCGGCCGAAAGCCAGAGCTTGTACTGTCCGAACTGGTCGGTCGTGCTTTCGGGCATCGACACAATGGTTACCTTATGGCCGGTCGCCGCCTCGAAACGGTCGAGTTCGGCCCGCAGCACCTCATTGTCCTTGCCGACCGCGCCGTGCACAATGCTCAGCTCGGCGGCGATGGAACTTGACGCCATAAACGCCGCGACAGCAGCGCCGGCCAGGATTCTCGCATAATGTCTCATGTTCTTCTCCCTTTGTTGGATCGGTCGTTCATCGGCAGAAGAACGGAGACGTCCATGCCGTCTGGCCGTTTTCCTGCCGGAGCCTCATGTAAAGATATTCCCCCGGAACAAGGTCCCCGAGTTCGATGCGCCCGCGCCATTGCCATTCGCGCGGACGTGCCAATTGGTGGAAACGCCATGCGGGGCTGTCGATCGGCCCCAGATTCCCGCTTTTGGCGCCTTCAGCGAGCCGCGAGAGGGGAATTCGGATGTCCTGTCCGCACAGCTTGGCAACGACTTCGCCATTCTCGACGGCGCGCCCGCGGATCAGCATTCCCTGCGTTGCGGGCGTGGTATTGTTGGGATTGGACTCGGCGGTAACCGAGAAGCGGACGGCATTTGCATCCGCCTCGATTTCCGGCAGCCTGTGACCGGTATCCTCGCCTTCGAGCGGAGAGACGATTTCGGGGCCGCGAAAGCGCGGCTCGACAGCGAGCAATTCGCCACCCTTCACGGCGATTTCACCCTCCCAGTCATGGCTGGTGCCTCGGGCGCCCCAGCCGAATTCGACATGGAGCAGAAACTCCAGCGGATCGACGCCCTTGTCAGTCATCGGTGTGATGGCCGGCGAAATACGCCGGTAAAGAACGCCATTGCGGATGACATCGATATGGTCAATGGCGCCGCCGGCAACAGCCTCGACGTTCAGGAAGGCCGGGCTTGCGGCGGGCACGGCGCTTCCCTGCAAATGGCCACCGATCTCTCCCACGAGATGAATGCGATCGCCTGTCAGCGCATTGGTGTGGCGGTTTTGCATAGCCTCCCAGAAAAGGTCGCGATCGTGTGAGGCGGCATAAAGCGCCATTCTTCCGTGGCCATAAGAGCCGGGAAAGCCGCTGTGATGGTCGGTATTGCCGATGATCCCGAAGACATGGCCCTCGCGCAGTCCGTGTGCCATCGTCGAATGCCCGTCGACCGGTCCCATCGAGTGCAGATAGCCGCGATCCGTCTCCGAATGCTCGGCGCATCCGTGCATGGAGAACATCTCGACGAAAGGTGACAATCGCGCGTCGAATGTCTTCCAGTTGATGCCGCGCGCGCCCTGCCGGTATCCGATATGGTGCGGGAAGGCGAGCGCGCGTTCGCCGTAGCGATTGGCAAGACCGGTTCTAAGATCGGCTGGCGTGTCTTCCAGGACGAGCGGCCCGCCATCAAGATCGGCAAGCACGATCGTGTAGTCGCCATGGGCGTTGGAATGGATTTCATATCCCGGAAACACGGTGAACCGGCCGGGCCGGTCGGCGGCCTTCAGGACATCGTAATGGCCGGGCCACGCCTTTTTCAGCTTTTCGAAGCCCTTGACGTGAAAGTCGACGATATGAGCGATGCTTGGATCGTCCACCGGCATGTCGGGCCAGTGCGCATGGCCCGTGACCGACACAAAATCCAGTTGAAGGGCGGCTTTCTTCAGCGCGCCGGGAAACGGCCCGTGCCCGTAGGAGAGGTCGGAATGATTGTGAATGTCGCCATAGAATGGCTGGAGACCCAGAGCTGTGGCGAGCGGCGTCAGGCGGTTTGGCAGGGGGGCGTTGACGACCATCACAGCCCCTCCGAGAACGGATCGAACGGCTTGCTGCCGTTTTCGAGGCTCTTCTGGGCGGCCCGCACAAGTCTGAGCGAGGCCACGCCCTCGGCCACACCGACGGGCGGCTTCTCGCCTGCAACAAAGCGCTGCATGCGGCGAACCAGTTCGCGGTCCGCACCATAATGCGACGAATTGCGATCCGGATCGGGAAAGCCGATCCGCGAACGCGTGTGACCGTAATTCTCGACCAGGTCGATGGTTCCGCTGTGCCGTTCCATACGCAGCCGTCCGCTGTCGCCGACAACCTCCAGAGTTTCCTGGTCTTCGGCCCAGGGTCCGAAGATCGTGAAGAACAGTGTCGCAACCAGACCGTTTTCATACTGGATGGTGATGACGGCATGATCGTCGATGTCGGCGCCGGGGCTGAACACGCAGGTGTCGTTGCGGTCGTCGATATTGCTTGCCGTCACCCAACTGCGGTTCGGCACCCGGCTGACCCCCTCAAACTTGTCGATCAGCGTTTCGTGACGCCTGTACGGGCAATCGCGAGCACATTCCCTGCACCGGGCCGGCATGTCCGGGTCCGGCTTGAATATGCCCGACCGTCCGCCGACGGCAACGACGGTTTTCGCCACCGCGCCGCTGGCAAGCCAGTTGAGGACATCGAAATGATGCGATCCCTTGTCGTTGAGCGCACCGCCCGAGCGGGACTGGTTGCGATGCCACAATTGCAGGTAACGCCAATAGGGAATCACCGAACGCAGCAAGACCATGCGCGGCGTGCCGATGCGTCCGCCATGTGCGATGTTCACCGCCTCGACCCAGGGCCGTTCGTAGCGCCTTGTAAAACCCATCATGATGGGCTGTCCGGAGCTTGCTTCGGCCGCCGCGATCAGCTCGGCATCTTCCAGCGACACCGAGATGGGTTTGTCGAGATAGACGCGTTTGCCCGCAGCGACGGCCTTTTCGACCGGCACGCGATGATTGTCGGTATGGGTCGTCACCACGACCAAGCGGGTCATCGGAAAATCGATGGCCTCGTCCATCGTCTCGAAGACCCGGACGCGGTGGTCGATGCCGGCAGCGGCATATATCCCATTGATGTGTTCCGCCGCCAGGGCGGCGCGCTCGGGCAGCCGGTCATGGACGCCGACGATCCGCAATCCGCTTTCGTGAACCGCCTCGGCAATGCGGCTGCCGACAAAATATATGCCGCGCTCGCCAGCACCGATAACCGTTACGCCTGTATGCCAATCTGCCTGTTGCATTGCCCGACCATGTTTGAAACCGACGTCAGGCTAAGTGAGTATAATTCAAGCTTCAATACAAGTTGTACTCAAAAAGCGACTCTGCCCCTCAGTCGTCGAGCAGCGAGATCGATCCGTGCTGGCGAAAGTGGATCGGCAGGTAATGAGTGGCCGGTTTGACGTCTGCGCCGGCGATCCGCTCGTGCACAATGCGCTCGAATGTATCGAATTTCTCCGAGTTGAGATTACCGACGATGTCGAACCGGGCAACGTGTTCGGATTCCACATCGACGCTGCCGAGAACGATGATGCTGAACTCCTTTCCCGGCAGAAGCCTGCATTCGCCAAGCGCCCGGTCGAGCAGATAGCCATCAACCAGCCCCCACACGATGAGCGCAGAATACTCCGGCTGTTTCCCGTGCATACGCCGCTCGGGCAGCGCCTGAACGACATCTTCGTACCGGTACGACCCCGGCAGGCGCGGCACCTGGAAGAGCAGCGGATGATCGCCCTCGCTTTTCCAGCTGGACAGGAGGTTGAACTCGCGGCGTGCCATGGCGATCTGGCGGGCGTCATGGGAGGACGTCAGGAACCCGATGCGCCGGTGTCCGCGTGCCGAAAGCTCGCGATAGGCAGTCGACAGCGCCTCGCGCCAATTGGTGCCGATCACGTCGGCATCGATACCTGTTACCGAAACGCCGTCGATAATCAGGTGATCGGTCAACTGGCGGATCTTGGCCAGAAAGCCGACCGTCACAATCTCAAAATTGGCTTGCAGCAGGCAGCAGCGGACGGGCCCGTGCCCGGCCATCTTTTCCAGTGCGGTCTCTTCGCTGGCGAAGCCGATCATGTTGACGCGCAGGCCCGAACGCCGGAGCCTTTTTTCGAGCTCCATCAGCAGATTGCGCGCCAGACGGCTCTCGGAACTGCGGTAGAGGATCAGGCAGTCGGCGGCGTATTCCGGAGCCGAAACCGCGCCGGCACCGACATGTAGCCCGGCGCCGCGGCGCGACGAGATCAGGCCCTTTTCGATCAGCGGCCTAGTCGCCCGCTCGACAACCCGTTGCGAGGTGTGAAACTGCGCCATCAGATCGCGAACGCGCGGCAACCTGTCGCCGGGCGCCTGTTGCACGATCAGGTCGAGCAGATATTTCCTGACCCTGAATTCGGGCTTTTCAGTCATCAGTCGGCCACCGATCCCGGCCCGGGTTTGCACATTGTCGAACGAAATCTACGCAAAACAGTGCGACTTACAACTCCCGGCGTTGTGAAAACCAGGACGTGGAACCCGCAACCGCGCTGGTGCTGGACTACATGATGGCGTCAGCCAAGAAGAGTCAGCCAACCATGAGCGAATGGCAGCAACGGTCCGTGAACGACGGCTGCCACGGGGACGAATGGTTCGAATGCTACACCACCTCGGAAGTCCGGAACGAGTCCATTTTGTTGCGAAACGCTTTGAGCGTTTGTGATACAAGCGGATTTGGAAAACGGCGTTGCAATGTGACCGCGAAAAAGCTTTCCGTGATCCCTTCGAGCCTCGCAAGTTCGACAAGCATCCCACTCTCTAACTCATCGCGCACGACAATGGGTGGTATCACGGCAAGGCCCGCACCTGTCCGCGCCAAGAGCCTGAGCATCGCCATGTCATCGGCTTCGGCCGCGATTCTCGGAATCACGCCCAACCGCTCCAGAAGGCCATCAAAAGACGCACGCAGCGCCGATTCGGGCGTTGGCAGTATCAGGCTTTCCGTTTCAACAAGCTTCCTGAGGGACTTATACTCACGACTTGAATCCGGTGTCCCGATGATGCTGACCGGCTGCTCGGAAAGCTTGTGCACCAGATAGGGACTCACTGCATCGCGGGAGGGTATGAGATTGGTCAACACCACGTCTACTGCAATGGCTTCCAAGGCCCGCAACAAATCCGGCTGACTGCCGGAGCGCAGGATCACCTCTACATCCTCGCGGCCAATGATCGGTTCGAGAAATGCGATCTGGAAGTTGCGCGACAGGGTTGCGAGCGCACCGATACGCAGTGCCCTTCGCTTTGCTCCCGCGGTCTTTAGCGTGGCAGTCAGGTCTTCGGCAGCCCTGAATATTTCCTCTGCATGATCAAGCGCTATCCGTCCCGCCTCTGTCAGGACGAGGTTGCGGCCGTTGCGTTCAAAAAGCCCATGTCCGAGAGATTCTTCGAGCATCTTGATCTGCGTCGATACTGCCGATTGGGAGATGTTGAGTGCACGGGCCGCACCAGTAAGCTTTCCGTCGCGTGCAACGGCGCGAAACAGTCGGAGATGGTGCAGGTTGATGACAGACATAGTTCTACAATATAGAACATAAAATTGAGAAATATGTAATTTTCTTGAAGTTTTCCATCCCCTATTCACGGCGCCAAACACATCAAGGGTTTCTGGAGACGATCATGATATCCGCATTCTCGCTTTCTTTTCTGTCCCCCTTTATCTTGCTGGCTTTAGCGGCGTTTGCCGTATTCCGTCCTGGACGCAGGCCCGGCACGCTGCCGCGCTGGTCGGAAGCAACCGCGTTCGCAGGCTTCTTTTTCTCACTCGTAGGTATCGCCCAGTTTCTTGCATACGGCAGCGGGTATTCGGAAATCCCCGTGACCTGGATGCGAACGCTCCTGCAGGTCAATCTGATCAGTCTCACGCTCACTGTGCTGGTTTCATTTATCGGTTGGGTCGTCATGCGTTACAGCCGGACCTACATGGACGGAGAAGAAAGAGAAGGTGCATTTCACGGATTGATGCTGACGACCTTGGCGGCTGTTCTCGTCTTTGTGCAGGCAGGGAGCCTGCTTGTGTTGATCCTTGCAACCATCATGGTTGGACTGACACTGAAGCGGTTGTTGCTGTTCTATCCGGATCGCCCGGAGGCACAACGCGCCTCGGCAAAATTCGCGCTTGTCTGGCATGCGGGTGATGTGGCGCTGGTAATTGCAGCAGTGCTCCTGATGGTGTCATTCGGTACAGGTCAGCTTGCAGCCATGGCCGTTGTCGCTGAACAGCAGGGGTTGGGCATTGCGGGCAAGCTTGCAGTAGCCCTGATCGTTTTCGCCGCCATTCTCAAGACAGCCGCTTTTCCGCTCCACGGCTGGTTGACCGAGGTGATGGAAGCGCCCACCCCGGTGTCAGCATTGCTGCATGCCGGAATCATCAATTCAGGAGGGGTCATCCTGCTCACTGCAGCACCGCTTGTGCAAATGAATGCTGGAGCCATGGCGGGACTGGTGTTGATTGGCGGGTTAACGGCCTTGCTCGGCGCTGCAGTGATGTTGACACAAAGCGCGATCAAGACGTCGCTTGCCTGGTCGACCGTCTCGCAAATGGGCTTCATGCTTTTGCAATGCGGTCTCGGCCTGTGGGCGCTGGCGCTTCTGCACATAGTCGCCCATTCCCTCTACAAGGCCCATGCTTTCCTGTCGTCAGGGGGAGCGGTGTCCGCCGTAGCAGCGCTACGGCGTCCTGGTCCGGTAGCGGTACCAAGTTTCGCTGTGGTGCTGAGATCATTCGCCCTTGCAATGCTACTCTATGGCGCAATGGCTGTTGTCTTCACAATCGTGCTGGGCCCCAAGTCGGCTCAAACGCTGGCTCTGGGGGCGATCCTGATCTTCGGTGTGGCCTATCTCGTTGCACAGGGACTTGCCGATCTCGCTCCTGCCGAGCTGACCCGGCGCACCGTGCTTGCATCTGCTGTCACTGCCATTGCCTATTTCTCCTTCCAGGCCGCTGCGACCGCCATTTGGGGCGCGTCACTCCCTGCTGCGCCGGATCCCGGTCCGCTTGAATGGGCGCTGATCATACTCGCACTACTCTCCTTCGCGGGAGTTGCTTTTGCGCAGGCTCTCTTCCCGCTGTGGGCGCATCACCCGTCGACCGCCGGATTGCGGGTGCACATTGCAAACGGACTGTATCTCAACGCCTTGCTTGACCGGGCCATCGGCGGCTTCCGGACCGCCAGAACCAACTGACAAGATGGAGCCAACCATGTTCTTGAAGCACTCACAGATTGTGCCTACCCGGCTCGCGGAGATCAATCAGGCAGCGGAGGCAGCAGCAAGAGCTGTCCCGCCAGCCTTTCCTCTCGAAGCGACCGTGGCGGTCAATCCCTTTCTTGGCCAGACTGGCGAGGACCTTGCAACCGCTTCGGCCCGTCTTGAGCGGGTGGCCGGCGTGCGGGCCACCCAATCTCCTGCGGACTATGCGGCTTCTATCGCAGCAGGACGTATCAGCGAAGCCGACCTTGCCAACGCGCTGGCAGAATGCGCTTCAACACTGAAACCAGCCACCGTGGCAGAACTCAAGGCTCTGGCCTGCGGGAAAGGCAAACCAATGGCGGCGCTTCCTACCATCGCTTCGCTTGCAGCGAAGGCGACCGGAACCGACTGGCCCTCGATTATCGACAAGACGATTGGCTTGTGGGCCGCCGGACATTTCGACTTGGGGCAGGCCCTGTGGTCGCCCGCGCCTGGTCTTGGCACCTATGCAGCCTGGCGCGCATGGGCAACCCATGACCTCACACCGGAAATCGCCGGACTTTCCGGTTTCTGTGCCCATGTCGCTGCTGCACCGGACACCGCCGAACGTGCTATCCTGCGTGCAGCCGATGCCATCGGCCTTGAAAGCGCGGCGGCTGAAACCGCTTTCCACAGGCTGTACTTGGATCTTGGCGGCTGGTCACAACATGCCCGCTGGCAGCTGTGGCAGGCCGAGTTGAACGGCGATACCGACCATGCGCTGGCTGGATTGCTCGCTATCCGCCTTGTCTGGGAAGAGGCGCTTCTTGCCCAATTTCCAACGATCGCCGATGAATGGGCAAAGACCGTGCAGGCGCATGCCCTCCCTGTCATTCCCAATCAACGGCATGTCGCCTTGGCCATTCTCCAGGACGCTGCTGACCGGTCACATCAGAGGCAGCTTGCCGCGACATTCACCAGTCAGGCTATGGCAAACGGCGGCATGGGCGCTTCCAGGCCGTTCCTGCAGGCGGCGTTCTGCATCGACGTCCGCTCCGAAGTTTTTCGCCGCGCGCTGGAAAGCGTCGATCCCTCGATTTCCACGATCGGCTTTGCCGGATTTTTCGGCCTGCCGGTGACACACAAGGCGCAAGGCTCCGATGTTCCGGAAGCCCATTTGCCAGTGCTGCTCAAACCGGCAATCGAAACCACCAGCCATTGTGACGCCGAGTGCGAGCACAAAGTTCGAGCCGCAGCCCGCGCGGTGCGGGCATGGGGCCGGTTCCGTCAGGCAGCTGTCTCCTCGTTTGCCTTTGTCGAAGCAGCAGGCCCGCTCTATGCCGCAAAGATTGTCAACGATGCCCTCGGTCTCGGCCATATGGGTTCAAAGCAGAAGCCTGCACCGCGCATAATTGGCGAGTTATCTGCCGATGCCAAGGCCGACACCGCTGCAGCCTCTACTCAATGCCATGAGCCTCACCAAAGGCCGCGGGCGTTATGTCCTGCTGCTCGGGCATGGCGGCCACGTCACCAACAATCCGCATGAAAGCGCCTATCATTGCGGCGATGCGGCGGCCATACCGGTGAGGTTTCGGCAAGGCTTCGCGCAACTTCCTCAACGACCTGACACCCGTGCAGGGCTTTCGCAGCGCGGCATCCACGTTCCAGAGGACACGCTTTCGTTGCCGGGCTGTATGACACCACGACCGACGCAGATCACCCTGACAGCGCTGATGTGCCGGGTGCGGAGGTGCAGATTTGGCAAGGATTGACAAATGGCCGATGCGGCTGGTCGCATCGCACGGACTGAGCGCTGCCTGACTGCCCGGCGCAACGCCGAAAACAGTTCAAACGAGCGTTGAACTGGCTGAGACACGCCAGAATGGGGACTTGCGGGATGTGCCACATCGCTGCGCCGCGCTCTGCGACCGCCGGAAAGGACCTGTGGACGCGCCTTCATAGCTATGGACTGGCAGGCGGACAAGGAATTTGCCACGCTTGAACTCATCCTCACAGCACCGGTCGTTGTCGCGCCGGATCAGCCTGCAATACCATGGCTCGACCGTTGCGCCAGAGGTCTTCGGCGGAGGCAACAAACTGATCCACAATGTGGTTGGCGGCATCGGCGTGGTCGAGGGCAATGGCGGGCGGCTGCGTCCAGCATGCCATTGCGACGGTGCATGACGGAGAGACGGCGGTCCATGAGCCGCTGCGGCTGACAGTGATGATCGAGGCCCCGCGCAAGGCGATAACAGATGTGCTTGAGCGGCATCCAAAAGTCCGCGCCTTTGTTCGACAATGGCTGGCTTCACCTGCTCGCGATGAGGGAGGGCTGGCTCGATGCTCGCTACCGCCTGAGCCTTTGCTGGGTTGGCGAAACAGCTCAGGACCGTGCTACGTGATGCTCCCCAACCGAAAGTCGCGCTGGGTACAATGCACGGCAAGAGGCAGTCATCGCGCTGCCCCCAATAAGCTCGGATTGCACCGAAACGCTGGTGAATCTTGATACCGATCGTTTCCGGAACCTTTTCCGAGAGATCGCGCGCACCGGCTCAATCGCGGGATGCTGCGCGCGCAAAGGCACTTTGCAGCTACGAACGCCACTGGGCTTCTGTACGGCATTGCAAGCGAAGGATCCTACGGACCTCACCGGCAGATGCCCTTCATCGTTGCCGGAATCGAAATCCTTCTTTGAAGGACACCGATAGCGGCGTTGAAATCGTCGAGCAGTTGGTCGATGAACACCCTGTATTCCATCACGCGAAGGCCAAGAATATCGATGATGCTAAAGAGTTTCTCGAACGTGTCGACTTCCCGAATACAGGGCTCATCGTAGCTCCGTTGTCCCACCGCACATTGCCTTTGGGAAAGGGAATACGCGACAAGGCCTTGCTGGAAAGCCTTGTCTGTGGACGCTGCCCACCAAAGCAATTGCGGGATGGCACTGGTGCAAACAGACATGCGAGCGCACATGAATCCGCGCCGCATGAAAATGATAGGCCGTTTAGCCAAGCGGATTGCATTTCGGTCGGCGACATCTTGCAAAGTTTGCGGGGCGCCAGGTTGGGGAATGCTGTATACAGAACAGGGCTTACCCTGCAAATGGTGCGGCGAACGGACCTTGCTTCTGAAGCACGAAATCCACGGATGCAGCGCTTGCGGAGAGACTGCCGAAGTTCCCCGCCGCGACGGCCTCACACATGCCGATCCGAGCCATTGCCCGTCGTGCAATCCCTAGTCGTTCGAACCTCCATACTCCATTGTCACGAGGATATGACGATTTGAAAAATCTCTCGCACCTGCAGCGCCTTGAAAGCGAAGCCATTCATATCCTTCGGGACGGCGTTGCCCAAGCGGAGAATCCAGTGCTGTTGTTTTCCGGCGGCAAGGACTCCACAGTGCTTGCCCACCTCGCCCGGAAAGCGTTTTACCCGGCGCAGCCACCACTATCGCTCTTGCATGTCGATTCCACATGGGAGTTTGCCGATGTACTTGCGTTCCGGGATGCATTTGCCAAAGCTCACGGCTTCAGGCTCGAAGTCTATCGCAACGAGGAGGGCTTCCGGCAGGGGTTGAACCCCGTCGATCATGGAGCCTATTACACTACCAACATGCGTACTGAGGCCTTGAAACATGCGCTGGATCGCGGCGGCTACGACGTCATTTTCGGTGGCGCCAGACGCGATGAAGAAGGTGTACGCGCCAAGGAGCGTATCGTTTCGGTGCGCGACACGGGCCATGGATGGGATCCGAAAAACCAGCGTCCGGAACTGTGGTCGCTGTATAATTGGCGCTGTGCCAAAGGGCAGTCGATTCGAGCGTTTCCGTTGTCCAACTGGACCGAGCAGGACCTATGGACCTATATCATCACCCAGCGGATAGCCCTCTGTCCGCTCTACTTTGCAAAGCCCAGAAGAGTCACTTTGCACAAAGGAAAGGTGATCGTGGTCGATGAACCCGATCGTGCTAAGCAGTGGGGCTGGACTGTTTCGCAAACGCTCAACGTGCGTTTCCGTTCTCTTGGATGCTGGCCAGTGACAGGCGCTCAGGCTTCAGATGCAGATACGATGGAGGGTGTTTTTCTGGAAACGCTGAAAACCGATCGCTCGGAACGCGGTGGGCGCATTGCAGATGGCAAGTCGCTGGAAGAGCAGAAAAGACAAGGATATTTTTAGGTTTAAACTGGGTTGTAGTTTGGACGAGACATTGGAAATGTCTTGAGGATAAACAATAAGCAGCGTGTCTTTGCACGAAGTTTCGCCGAACGGGTGTCGAGGAACCAGAAGCCATATATTCTTCTGTCTACAACCCACTTTGATCGTCATAGACAGCGAAGGCTGTACGACAGCTTCTAAGCATCTTTTTTTGGAATCACGAGTGACTGCAATGAAGGCGCGAAGCGGTCATTCATCTATAAGCGCCGGAATGGCAGCTCAGGGCCGAAACCAAAATCTTATCCCCGCCCCTTCTTCCTTCCCTATCCCTGCCCCACTGCCGCCACGCAAACACCGATCTGGCTACCGGCATTTGCTGCGCAATTGCCTTTCGCCCTCCACGCCGCATCGCCTGCGGCTCGCTTGTTCCGGATATCGCCGTTGGATTAGGGAGCGGCGGAGCGTCAGTTCGAGAGGGTTTGACCCGCCTTCGACTGCAATGGGGGAACTGGCTTGAAGGCCGGGCTGGCCCTTCGACAGGCTAAAGCGCGCGCTGAAGAGCCTACCGGAGACCAAAACTCTCCGCGCGGGTCCCGGCGGGTCGCATGCACATGACCCCAGGAACTGGCGTCCGGGTCGCGTGTTTGCAAACTGACCAGAACGCTTCCCTTCATGCCACTGGATGCTACTGGATGCCACTGGATGCCACAGGCCGGACCGGTCGAGTGAACGATAAGGCGGCCGGACAAGAGGCGTGGAGGGCAGTCGGCCCGACAGGGATAACAAAACAGGACCAAGCCCGAGCTTCCGGCAAGGAAAGGGAAGAGCCTCTCTCAGCCTTTCCGCTCGCTACCCACGATTGCCTCGGCCTCGATCTCGACGCGGTAATCGCCGATCAGGCGGGCAACGGCCACCAGCGTGTTGACCGGCTTGATCTCACCAAAATACCGGCCATGGGCGCGCGAGACGGCCAGTGCATCGGCCTCGTCGACCACGTAGATGCGGGTGCGAACCACATCCTCGGGCCGGGCACCGAGTGCCGCGAGGGCGGCGATGATCTTGTCGAGGACGAAGACGGTCTGCGCGCCTGCATCGCCTGGTGCCACCACGCGGTCTGCGCCCGCCGTGGCGGTGGTGCCGGAGACGATCACGCGGTCGCCGATGCGCTGGGCGCGGCAATAGCCCGCGATGTCCTCCCACTTCGAACCGCTGAGCACGCGGCTGGCGCCGGGGCGGTGCGGAACTTCGGTGGCGGTATGGGCAAGCGGCATGCGGTCGAGGTGGTCGCTCAGGTCGCCCGTGGCAGTGAGGAAGGGTGGCTTGCGGTATTCGTCGCCGCAATCGCCGGGGATCGGTCGGGTCCCGGCAAAGGCTTCGTCGAGCCGTTCGAGGTCGGCGGTATCGAGGTGGTAGGAGAACAGGCGCGCATTGTCTGCGGCATGCATGTTCTCGCCCAGCCTGGCGCCGATGATGACGCCTGCGACGCCCGCCTGCTGAAGCACCCAGCGGGTGGCGACGTTGGAAATCGAGACGCCGTGCCTGCGGGCGATTTCCGCGGCGGCGGAAAGGACGGCCTGGTAGGCGGCCCAGCCGCCGGCGGCATCTATGAACCGCTTGTACTTCATCTTCGACCAGTCAGCGATTTCCTGCGGTTCGGGCACGCCCAGCCAGCGCTCGGAGAGGAAGCCGCCGCACAGGGTGCCGTAGGCGAGCAGGCGGACGGGCGAGCGGGTGCAGGTTTCGGCCAGCGGGCCTGCGGCGCGGCGGTCGATCAGGGAGAACGAGACCTGGTTGGTGCGCAGCGGAACGCCGTCGGCGATGGCGAGATCGAGATGGGCGGCATCGAAATTGGTGACACCGATTTCGCGGATCAGTCCCTCCTCGCGCAGGGCGGCGAGTTCGTGAAGCGCGTCGAGCCAGCCGGGGTGTTCGAAGCTCCACCAGTGGAACTGGAGGAGATCGACGGCTTCGACGCCCAACCGGTCGAGGCGCTCGCGCACACCGGCGCGAACGGTTTCAGCCGTCATCGGGGCGGGTGCGGGGCACCACTTGGTGAAGGCGAGCGGACGCCGCCCGGCATCGCCGCCTGATGCATGGCGCTTGAGGAGTTCGCCCGTGATGATCTCCGAGGTGCCGTAATGGTCGGCCATGTCGAAGGTGTCGAAGCCCGCATCGACATAGGCTTGCAGGTAACCGGCACCTTGCGCCGGGTCGATCGGGCCGGACTTGCGCTCGATGTCGGCAACCTGCCACAGGCCGGTCAGCGCGCGGCTGATCTCAAGGCCGGGCGCGAGATCATAGCGTTCGACGGTTGCAGGCGTTTGCGTGGTGGTCATTTTCGTGCGCTCTCCTTGCGGCGGGCTGCAGCGCTTGTTTCGGCAGCGGCCGGCGAGGCGTCGTGATCGCCGGACAGAAGCACGCGGAACGAGCGCTCGATGTCGTTTGCGAGCGCGGCCTTTGCGGCATCGCGGTCGCCCGACTTAAGCGCGTCGATGATCTCGTAGTGGAACTGGTGCTCGGCAATCTCGGAAGCCGCCTCGTGGTTGATGATCAGGTTCAGATAGGCGCCGTATTGCAGCCACAGCGCCTCGACCATCGGCAGCAGCACTTCCGATCCGGAATGGCGGTAGAGGGTGAAGTGGAAGTTGTAGTTCTGCACGAGGTCGGGGCCGCTATGCTCATCCTCGGTCGGCGTTTCCAGTATCCGGGCAAGCGCATCGATTTCGGCCTCGCCGATCCGGTCCATCGCCTGGTCGAGGACGATCGCCTCAAGCGCGAGCCTTGCGGATTTGAGATCCGTCATGCGCTGCCGGTCGAAGGGCGGAACAAGCAGCGTGCGGCTGCGCGTATCGATCAGCGCGCCTTCGGCTACCAGCCTTCGTACCGCCTCGCGAACCGGCGTCATGGAGGTTCCAAGCTGTTCGGCAAGCGAGCGCAGCGACAGCACGTCTCCCGGCGCGAATTCGCCTCTCGTGAAGGCCTCGTGCAGGGCGCGGTACGCGCTCTCGCGCAAATTGGCCTGGTCAATGGGGAGGATTTTGGCCCCGGTCATCTTAGCGTTCTTCCGTTTCCATCCGCCAAATCACGCCGGAAACAGACGCGATTGACATCCTTTGAATAACATATGTATGATAAAATATCACAGATAACAACTGCGATGCAAACGGAACGGGAAAACGGCGCTGGCAATAGTGGGGAGAACGATGCCGGAAGAAGCGGGATTTTGGCTCTACGACCTGAAGGTCGAAACCGTTCTCGACGGGCGCGTTCCGGTATGCCGCCACGTCGAGGGCGAATATTTCCGCGTCGAAGGTGAGAACCTCGTGTTCGAGGCCGGCCAGAAAGTCTCCATGTATGCGCTGGCTGCCGTGCTGCCCCTGCTGCCCGCCAAACAGCGGATGACCGACCCCGATGACTGGATGTCCACCGATGCCGAGGTCGCCTGCCCGGACCCGCATTGTGGCGGCCGGTTAAGAATTGTTCGCGAAGACAAACGCTGGTTCTCGCATGCCGGCACCACCGGCCTGCCGGATGCCCGCAGCACCCCCTACTGGCAGGAAGGGGATGACGCATGAGCCAGGTAGAGACTGCAAGCCTCAGGCCTGACCACCGCATTTCCCGGGTCATCAAGGGTGGCTGGCAACTCGCGGGCGATCACGGCTCGGTTGACCGCGCTTCGGCGATTGCCGACATGGAAGCCTTTCTCGACGCGGGCATCACCACCTTCGACTGCGCCGACATCTATACCGGTGTCGAGGAGATGATCGGCGACTTCATAGCCGATGTAAGGCAGCGGCGCGGAGCCTCGGTCGCGGACCGGGTAGTCGTGCACACCAAGCTCGTGCCGGATCTTGGCAGGCTGCAGGATCTCAGGGCGGACGAGGTGGAGGCCATCATCGACCGTTCGCTGAAACGCCTGCGGATCGACCGTCTTCATCTCGTTCAGTTCTTCTGGTGGGACCTTTCGATCGGCAATCCAACGGAAGCCCTGGAAGTTCTCAAGGAATGCCAGCGCAAGGGCAAGATCGGCAATCTCGGCGTCAACAACTGGGACAGCGCCCAGATCGGCCGGTTCGTCGACGCCGGCTACGATATTGTCTCAGCACAGATCCAGTATTCGGTTCTCGACCGCAGGGCCGCGAATGGACTGGCCGAATGGGCCGCAAAGCATGACATGCAGTTTCTCTGCTACGGTTCGCTTGCGGGCGGGTTCCTGACCGAGAACTGGCTGGGACAGCTCGATCCCGGCTTCGAGTTCACCAACCGCAGCCTAGTAAAATACCGGCTAATCATCGACGAGTTCGGTCCCTGGGAAATGTTCCAGGAACTCCTGCAAACGCTGGAAGACATCGGCAGGAAACATGGCGTTTCGCTGAGCGCGGTTGCCACGCGCTGGGTGCTGGACCAGCCGCAGGTCGCCGCCGCGATTGTCGGCGCGCGATACGCCCGGCACCTGCCGAAAACAATGCAGGTCTTCCAGTTCAAGCTCGACGATGAGGATCGCGACCGGATCGCATCAATCCAGGCCCGTTCTCATGGTCCGGCCGGACTCGTCTACGGCCTCGAGGGAGACCGTACGTCACGGCACGGTCGCATCATGAAATACAATCTCAACACGCGACCCGATGACAAGGTCCTGGGGAGCGCAGATGGGTGAGCCTATTCTCGCCACCAGAGAACTTACGCGGGATTTCAATGCGTTCCGCGCGGTCGATCATGTTTCGATCACCGTCAACGCCGGCTCGATGACCGGCCTGATCGGGCCGAACGGCGCAGGCAAGACGACCCTCTTCAACGCGATCGTCGGTTCCCTTAAGCCAACTTCGGGCTCGGTCTTCCTGGACGGTTCCGACATTACGGGCCTTGCGCCCGAACAACTCTTCTCGAAGGGACTGGCACGTACCTTCCAGATCCCCAGGCCCTTCGCACGCATGTCGGTCCTGGAAAATGTCATGCTGGCGCCGCTGGCCCAGGCGGGAGAGCGGTTGCTCGGCCCTTTCCTTTCCAGAGGCGCGGCGCGCAGGCAGGAACGCGAGATACGCGAGCGGGCAATGGAGGTACTCGACTTCATGACGCTCGCCAGGCTTGCCGACCATCCGGCGGGAAAGATTTCCGGCGGCCAGATGAAGTTGCTCGAGCTCGCGCGCGTGCTGATGGGGGACCCGAAGGTGATCCTGCTCGACGAACCCGCCGCTGGCGTCAATCCCACGCTTGCCGGCACGCTGATCGAGAAGATCGAGGAATTGAACCGGCGGGGCAAAACCTTCCTCATCATCGAGCACGACATGGATTTCATCATGCGGCACTGCAATCCGATCATCGCGCTATCGGAAGGCAAGGTCGTTTTCGAGGGCACAGCCGAACAGGCCCAGTCGAACCCGGTTCTTCTGGACGCCTACCTGGGAGCGAGAGCCGATGGATGACGCAGTGCTTGAGGTAAAGAGCATAACGGCCGGCTATGTTCCCGATCTGCCGATCCTTCATGGCGTTTCGATGAAGGCAAACCGGGGCGAGGTAACGGTGATCATCGGACCGAACGGTGCGGGAAAGTCCACCCTGGTCAAGGCGATAGCCGGACTGGTGCCCGTTTCCGAAGGTGCAATTCTTCACGAGACAGTGGACATTACCAATATCCGGCCGGACCAGATGGCGATGCACGGCATCGCCTACGTGCCGCAGATCGACAACATTTTCCGAAGCCTGACGATAAGACAGAACCTTGAACTGGCTCTCAGGCACAGCGGCAAGGAAGGGCCGGCGAAGCTTGCCACCCTTCTGGACCAGTTTCCTGCACTGCGCGACAAGCAGACCGCAAGGGCAGGCTCGCTTTCCGGCGGGCAGAAGCAGTTCCTGGCCGTTGCAATGGCGCTTGCTACCAGCCCGAGACTCATCCTCATGGACGAACCTTCCGCCGGACTGTCGCCAAAGGCGGCACAGGAAGTTCTGGAGTTGACGAAGTCACTCACAGAAGCCGGCGTCTCGATCCTTCTTGTCGAACAGAACGTCAATCAGGCACTCCGGCTCGCGGATCACTGCTACATCCTGGCAGAAGGCAGCAACCAGACAGACGGCAAGGCTAGCGAATTGCTCGGCAACCAGGTTGTTGCCGATATCTATCTCGGCGGTCGGCGCCTGAGGGCTGGCCAATGATCCAGCACCTGATTGACGGAATCCTGATCGGTGCAATCCTGTCGCTCGGCGCGACCGGCCTGACAATGGTGATGCACATGTTGCGCTTCGCCAATTTCAGCCATGCGGAGCTGCTTTCCATCGGGGCCTACTCGGCTCTGGTATTCGAGCAGCTGTTCAAGGCAGTTCTGCCATTCACGGCGGGTACAATCGGTCCGCTTTCCATGACCTGGGCACTTGCCGTGGCGATGATTGCCTCGATGGCGGTGACAGGCGCGAGTGCCGTTCTCTTCGACAAGCTGATTTTCAAGCGCGTGCGCGAAAAGGGCGAGGAGCTTTCGATGGTGTTTGCCTCTTTCGGCCTCGCGCTGATCATCCGCAATGTCATCGGACTGGTATTCGGCCTTCAGACGCAGCTCTTCAGCAAGGACATCATCTTCGCGACGGTGTTGAGCCGCGATCCGCTGATCATGGTGAAGCCCGACCAGATTGCCGTGCTGGCCATCACGCTTCTCATCATTTTTGCGCTCCATCTGATACTATCACGAACAACCTACGGCTATGCATTGAGGGCCGTTGCCGAAAACCCGTCGCTTGCCCAGGTGAATGGCATCAACCTGCAGCGGATGATCGTCACCGTCTGGCTGATCGGCGGCGGACTGGCTGCGCTGGCGGGCGTGTTCTACGGGCTTACCAACCAGATCAGCCCTGTGATCGGACGCGATCTTGTGCTGCCGGTATTTGCCGCAACGATTGTCGGCGGACTGGGCTCGATCTATGGCGCACTCCTTGGCGGGTTCATCGTGGGAATTGCAGCAAATCTTGCACTGACCGTCCTGCCCTCCGGCTACAGCCCAAGCGTTCCATTCCTGATAATCCTCGCGGTGCTGCTCGTACGTCCGCACGGCCTTTTCGGGGAGGAGCGGCAATGACCGGCATCATCTCCTATCTCGTCTTCTTCACGACCATGGCTTCGATCCTTGCAATTGCAACGCTCGGACTGAACCTTCAATGGGGCAATACCGGCCTGTTCAACGGCGGAGTAGCCGCGTTCTTCGGTGCAGGTGCCTATGGCACGCTTCTTCTGGGCGGAACAAGCCAGGAAGATCATCTGGGCGGGTTCGAATTGCCCTATGTGGTTGCGCTGGCCGGGGGGATGGCGGCAGCCGGAATCCTCGCCTGGGTCGTGGGGGTGCTGACACTCAGGATGCGCCGGGATTATCTGGCGATTTCGACCTTCGGCATGGCAATCGTCTTCGAAAACGTGATGCGGAATGCGGAGTGGCTAAGCGGTGGCGCAAAAGGTCTGCGTGGTTTCGAACGGCCGCTGCGCGATGCGCTGGGCGACGGCTTTGCCTACAATGCCGCGTTTCTCGCCGTGGTGCTGGTGCTGCTGTTTGCGACCTACCGGTTCCTGCAGGTTCTGGTTCGCTCGCCTTTCGGCAGGCTGCTGCGCGCAATCCGCGAAGACGAGACGGCGGCCCGTTCGCTGGGCAAGAGCCCGGCCCGAGTTCGCCTGACTGCCTTTGTCACCGGTTCGGTGATCATGGGGCTTGCGGGCGGACTATACGCAACCTTCTATGCTTTCGTCAGTCCGCAGGACGTCCTGCCGACGCTGACATTCCAGATCTGGGCCATGCTGATCGTCGGTGGCGCAGGCAATAATCGCGGCGCGGTTTTTGGCGCATTTCTGATCTGGGCGGCCTGGACCGCGAGCGGTTGGCTTCTTTCCAGATTCGCGCCCGTAGATGCCCAGATCTATACAGGTTCGATCCAGTATGTACTGATTGGCCTAGTGATCGTCGGCATGCTGCTCTGGAGACCTCAGGGTCTCCTGCCGGAGCGGCTCGTCATTTCTCAGTCGGGTCAGGCCCCAAGCTGATCCATTTCAAAGGGAGTTTGTCCATGAAATACCTAACTGCAAACAGATACGCGCTCGGCCTTGCCACAGCGCTCGGCATCGCTCTGGCTGCCGGCTCGGCCTCCGCACAGGAATGCACGACCAAGATCGGCGCCGTTCTGCCGACCTCCGTGGACTGGGGCAAGCCGATTGCCGAAACCGCCCAGTATGTCGTTGACCAGGTCAACGAGGCTGGTGGCGCAGCAGGCTGCAAGATCGAAATGGTCCTGCGCGATTCCCAGGTTGATCCGAAGGTGGGTGTCGACGCTGCCAAGGCACTGGTCGACATCGACGGCGTCCAGGTCCTGATCGGCGCGGTCTCTTCCGGTGTTACCATGCCGATCCTGACATCCGTGGCGGTACCGGCAGGCGTGGCCGAATTCTCCTGCTGCTCCTCTTCGGGCGCCTTCACCAAGCTGGCCGAGGAAGGAAAGCTCAAGGGCCTCTGGTTCAGGACTTTCGCCACTTCCAACGTGCAGGCCGCAGTCGGTGCCAAGGTTGCCAAGGATCAGGGATACAAGTCGGTTGCCGTTCTCTACAAGAACGACGACTGGGGCCAAGACATCGGCAAGCTGGTTGCCGGACACCTCGAAGCCCAGGGTATCAAGGTGACCTCGCTCATCGCCATCAACGATGGCCAGCCCTCCTACCGGGCGGAAGTGACCGAGGCCATTTCCGGCAATCCGGAAGCCCTCTACATGGCGCTCTACCCGACCGAGGGCACCTCGATCGTTCGCGACTGGCTTTCGCTTGGCGGCACCCAGAACATGATCGGCGCAAACTCCCTGAAATCGGACGAGTTCCGCAACAATGTCGGCATGCAGTATCTCGGCTCGTTCCGCGGCACGGACACGTCTTCGCCGCGCGTTGCATCGGCTGATGCCTTCGTGGCCCAGTACAAGGAGCATTTCGGCAAGGAGCCAAACGGCCCAGGCCTTGCCAACAGCTATGACGCCACGATGATTGCGCTGCTTGCCATGGAAGCTGCCGGCAAGGATGCCAAGGGTGCCGACATCGCAGCTGCGGTTGCGCGTGTTACCGATCCTTCCGGAGAGCCGGTGACGGCTGACAAGGACGGTTTCGCCAAGGCGAAGGAAATCCTCGCCGGCGGTGGCAACGTGCTCTACCAGGGCGCTACGGGCAATGTCCGCTTCGACGCAAATGGCGACGTTTCGGCACCCGCCGTTGTCTGGACCTTCACCGAGGAGGGCACCAAGGAAGACAGCTACATCACGCTCGAGGAAGTCGGCGAACTTACCGCCAAGTGAGTCAGACTTGCGCGATCAACGCACAGTAAGCGTGATCGGTGCCGGTAGAATCGGCCGGGAGATCATTGAATTCGTTCAAGGGTCGCCCGGCCTTTCGCTTGGAAGGGTACTGAGCAGGAGTGGTGTTCCCGACACTGCAGATGTTTCCGCCTTCTTCGGCACCCACGCCGACATCATCGTAGATGCAGCCGGGCCGGAAGCGCTGCGCAACTTCGGTCCAGCGGTGCTTGAACGAGCTGACCTTTGGACGGTCGGCGCCGCCGCACTGGCAGATGACGATTTCAGATCGGAGCTGACCGCAACGGGCGGCAAGCATGGACACCACCTGCGCCTTTTCTCGCCATGGATATCGGGCATATCTTCCGGCATCGCCGATACGTCGGCAAGGTTGCACATCGTGGCACGGCGGCCCGGTATCGGGAGTGCCTGGAGCGGCCCGCTCAGGGAGGCGGTGGAGCGTTTCCCGGACGACCTGAATTCCGCTGTTGCAGCGGCGCTTTGCGGCCCGGGGCTTGATGCCACAAGCGTGGAAATTCTCGACAGCGGTGCTGGCGGCTCGCACCGCATCGACGCAACCTATTCAACAGCCGCGACAACGTTCACATCATCCATAGAATTCAACGCTGCGGACCAGACAAGCCATCCTGCGGCTGCGGCCGTGATAAGCGCGCTCCGCGACGGGAATTCCGTTCTGCGATACGGCTAGTTCATCGCAGATTGAATTCTCAACTGATCAGTCATTGCCCCCGGCAAAGGCTTCGGTCAGCGGATGGTCCCTTTCCCGCAATCCGTCGATCACGTTGAAATGGTGCCTGCCCGGCTCCGCAATCAGCGGAACAAGGCTCTCCGGCGTTGACCATGCTTCCGACAGCAAGGCCGACTGACGCAGGAATTCCGGCCTCTCACCGGCGCCAACCCAGGCGGTGACGCGAGTATTTCCGGCCCGGCGCCGGTGCAGGCAGGGGCTTTCGTCTGCCGCTTCAGACGGATCGAGCGCGAGCTTTTCGTTCATGCTGTGCAATTGCAAGGGCCTAAGATCGTGCAGGCCGCTGATCGAGACGACACGCTCGATGCGATCGGCTACGCTGCCCGGCAGCGGGCTGTCATCGCAAACCATGCGGGTGGCAAGATGGCCGCCGGCGGAATGCCCCGCGAGCCTTATCGGGCCGTCCACCATTTCCGCAGCAGTGGCAATCGCCCGGCCAATCGATTGCGTCATGCGGCTTATCCGGGCCTCGGGTGCCAGCACATAGGAGGGAAGCGCCACGGCCCAGCCACGGGCCAGTGCACCGGCAGCAAAGCCTGACCAGTCGGACTTGTCGAAGGCGAGCCAGAAGCCGCCATGAATGAAAACGGCCAGGCCTCTCGCGCGGCTGTCCGGCATGAAAAGGTCGAACTTCTCGCGTGGATGATCGCCGTAGGGAATATCCAGCTGCCCGCTTGTGCCTGCGCGGAATTCTTCGGCCTGTGCACGCCATGCGGCGGGGAAATCCAGCCCGCCCGGAATGTGCGAGGCGTTGGCAAAGGCATCTTCCCAATCGATACCGGAAGGATCGTCTTTCTCAGCCGTCATGAACTCTCCCCGCGAGGTTTTCGCCATCCCGGCAGAGACCGCCGGGCGTCGCACAAACGAGTGCCAGCGCGATCAGATTATTATTCAATATTAAAATATTCAAGCTTGAAATAGTTTCGGGTTTGACCTAGCCTTCCCCACGGCAACGGCGAAATTTCACACCCGTTAACTGGGAGGTTGGCCATGCGTGTTGCGTGCCTTGGTGGAGGACCTGCGGGTCTGTATTTTGCGATCTCGATGAAACTTCGGGACCCGTCCCACGAGGTTGTCGTCATCGAGCGAAACCCCGCGAACAACACCTTCGGCTGGGGTGTCGTCCTTTCCGATGACGCGCTTGAGAACCTCACAGGCAACGATCCAGTCAGCGCTCAGGCCATTCGCGACCACTTCGCATACTGGGACGACATCGCTGTCGTGCACAAGGGTCAGCGCATCGTTTCCGGCGGGCATGGCTTTGCCGGGATCGGTCGCAGGCAGATGCTTGTCCTGCTGCAGGAACGAGCGCGCGAACTGGGTGTCGACCTGCGTTTCGAGACCGAGTTCGACAGCGCCGAACCCTTCCGCAAGGAATTCGACCTGGTGGTCGCCTGCGATGGCATCAACTCGAAGGTACGCACGGAATACCAGGAGCATTTCCGGCCCGACATCGACATTCGCGAATGCAAGTTCGTGTGGCTGGGCACACACCAGAAATTCGATGATGCCTTCACCTTCATCTTCGAGAAGACCGAACATGGCTGGGTGTGGGCGCATGTCTACCAGTTCGACCAGGATACCGCGACCTTCATCGTCGAGTGCCAGCAGGACACCTGGGACCGGTGGGGCTTCGAAGGCATGTCGAAGGAAGAGACGGTCGAGACATGCAGGCAGATATTCGAGGCCCATCTGGGCGGGCATGAGCTGATGTCGAATGCCGCCCATCTTCGCGGCTCTGCGGTCTGGATGAACTTTCCCCGGGTGATCTGCGAACGATGGCATCATGGCAACGTCGTGCTGATGGGCGATGCGGCTGCGACGGGGCATTTTTCCATCGGCTCGGGTTCGCGGCTGGCCTTCGACAGCGCGATCTCGCTTGCCAACTACCTTCATTCGGAACCAACGATCGAGTCCGCGTTCGAACGCTATCAGGCAGAGCGGCGGCTCGAGGTGCTGCGCCTTCAATCGGCTGCCCGCAACTCGCTGGAATGGTTCGAGCATGTCGAGCGCTACCTCGACCTTGATCCTGTACAGTTCAACTATTCACTGCTGACGCGCTCCCAGCGTATCAGCCACGAAAACCTGCGCCTGCGCGATCCCGAATGGCTTCAATCTGCCGAACAGTGGTTCCAGAAACAGTCCGGTGCAGATGGCGACGCACCAGTGCGTCCGCCGATGGCCCAGCCGCTGCAACTGCGCGGCATGAAGCTGAAGAACCGCATCGTCGTTTCGCCGATGGCGCAGTACAAGGCCGTGGACGGCCAACCCACCGATTGGCATCTGGTTCACTACGGCGAACGGGCCAAGGGCGGCGCCGGACTGGTCTTTACCGAGATGACCTGTGTCAGCCCGGAAGGGCGCATCACGCCCGGGTGTCCCGGCCTCTATGATGCCTCCCACGAGACTGCCTGGAAACGTGTCGCCGATTTCGTCCACTCCGAGACGGACGCGAAGATCTGCTGCCAGATCGGTCATTCCGGGCGCAAGGGCTCCACCCGCATCGGCTGGGAGGGGATGGACGCACCGCTCGCGAAGGACAACTGGGAGATCATGTCGGCTTCGCCGGTCGCCTGGTCGGACCGCAATGCCGTTCCCCGCGAGATGGATCGCGAAGACATGGACAGGGTGCGCGACCAGTTCGTCGCGGCGGCGGAAATGGCCGGGCGGGCAGGTTTCGACATGATCGAGCTGCACGCAGCTCACGGCTATCTGGTTTCGTCGTTCATTTCGCCGCTCTCCAATGTCCGCACGGACGAATATGGAGGCTCGCTCGAAAACCGGCTCCGCTATCCGCTGGAGATTTTCCGCGCGATGCGGGAAGCCTGGCCGGACGAAAAGCCGATGTCGGTTCGCATATCGGCGAATGACTGGACAGGGGAAGCAGGTGTGACGCCCGACGAAGCTGTCGAAATCGCCCGCGCATTCCATGCAGCAGGCGCGGACCTGATCGATGTCTCCGCGGGGCAGACCTCCATCGAAGCGAAACCGGTTTATGGCCGGATGTTCCAGACGCCGTTTTCGGATCGCATCCGCAACGAGGCCGGCATTCAAACGATGGCAGTTGGCAACATCTACGAGGCCGACCATGCCAACTCGATCCTGATGGCCGGCCGGGCTGACCTTGTGGCAGTAGGACGGCCCCACCTGGCCGATCCATACTGGACCCTCCACGAATTGTCGCGCATCGGCGACCGCGCAGCACCGGACTGGCCCCTGCCCTATCTGGCGGGCCGCGACCAGGTCTGGCGGCTGGCAGACCGCGAGGCCGAGGTCATAAGGGCATGAGGCGGGTACTGGTCACAGGTGGCGGCAGCGGTATCGGGCGGGCGATTGCGCGCGCCTTTGCCGAGCAAGGAGACGAGGTGACGATTTCCAGCCGCCGTGCCGACGCGCTCCTGGAAACGGCCAAAGGTTTCGCGATGCACTGCATGACAGCAGACGTCACGCAGGAAGATCAGGTCGCCGCTCTGTTCGACGATACTCCCTACGACGTCGTCATCGCCAATGCAGGGGCCGGCAAGGCGTCCAAGGTGGCAAACACCTCGCTTGAAGACTGGAACGCGACGATGGCCGTTACGCTGACCGGTGTATTCCTGACATTTCGCGCAGCAGTCGCAGACATGCCGGAAGGCGGCCGGTTGATCGCGATCGGTTCGACCGCCAGCCTCAAGGGCGGGGCCAACATCGCAAGCTATGCGGCGGCCAAGCATGGCGTTTTGGGGCTGGTCCGTTCGCTGGCGCTGGAGATGGCAGGCCGCAATATCACCTGCAATGCAATTTGCCCGGGCTATGTCGATACCGGCATGGCCGAGGCCGCGATTTCGGGCATCATGAAACGCTTTGGCGTAGGCCACGAAGAAGCGCTGGCGCGTGTCACCGCAGGCAATCCCATGGGCCGTCTCATCGACCCCGGAGAAGTTGCTGCAGCCGCGCTGTACCTTGCCTCACCGGCGGCCTCCTCCGTCAACGGGCATGCGCTTGCACTGTCTGGAGGGGAAATATGAGCCGGTCATTGAAAGCTGCCACGGCCAGCAGCCCTATTTCCAAGGAGCGCTTGCGGCTTTGGCTGAAGCTGCTGAAGACCAGCAGTCTGGTGGAGGACGAAATCCGCCGCCGCTTGCGCCGCGATCTCAACTCCACCCTTCCCCGCTTCGATGTGATGTCGGCGCTGGCGCGTTCGCAGGACGGGCTGAAGATGAGCGAGATATCCAAGCGGTTGCGCGTCTCCAACGGCAACATCACCGGGATCGTGGACAAGCTCACCGAGGAAGGACTGGCATTGCGGGTGGCCGTGCCGGGCGACCGAAGGGCAAGCCTGGTGTGCCTGACACCGAAGGGCAGAACCGTTTTCGCGCAGCATGCCGAAATCCATGAATCCTGGATCGACGAGATACTGGGCGGACTGAACGCCGACGACATCGAGGGGATGATCCGCCGCCTGGATCATCTCACCCTCAAGCTGGAGGAGAAGGTAAGCGATGGGCAATGATCCGAAGCATTTCCTGTGTGAAATCCGGGACGGCGTGGCTACGCTTTGCCTGGATCGCCCGGAACGCAAGAACCCGCTGACATTCGAAAGCTACGCCGAACTGCGCGACTGGTTCAGGGACCTGCACTACGACGACACTGTAAAAGCGGTGGTATTCGGACCCAATGGCGGCAATTTCAGTTCGGGCGGTGACGTGCACGACATCATCGGTCCGTTGACGAAAATGTCCATGAAGGAACTGCTGGCCTTCACGCGGATGACCGGCGATCTGGTGAAGGCGATGATCGGCTGCGGGAAGCCGGTGATTGCCGCAGTCGACGGCGTATGCGCAGGCGCTGGCGCGATCATCGCAATGGCAGCCGACCTGCGGATAGGCACGCCGGAAACGAAAGTGGCTTTCCTGTTCAACCGGGTCGGGCTGGCTGGGTGCGACATGGGTGCGTGCGCCATCCTGCCGAGGATCATCGGCCAGGGCCGCGCGGCAGAACTTCTCTACCTCGGCCGTTCGATGAGCGGCGAGGAAGGCGAGCGCTGGGGGTTCTTCAACCAGATCGCACCTTCCGAATCGCTCATGGAAACGGCTCACGAAATGGCAGGCCGCATCGCTGCAGGTCCTGCATTCGCCAATTCAATGACCAAGACCATGCTGGCCCAGGAATGGAGCATGAGCCTTGAACAGGCAATCGAGGCCGAAGCTCAGGCGCAGGCGATTTGCATGCAGGGCAAGGATTTCCACCGCGCCTACCATGCATTTGTCGACAAGAAGAAACCCGTGTTCGAGGGCGACTGATGGCTGACAAAAACTTTCTTGACTGGCCGTTTTTCGGGGACAGGCATCGCCGCCTCGCAGCCGCAATCGACGAGTGGGCTGACGCAAACCTGTCCGGGATGGATCACCACGACGCCGATGCTACATGCCGCAGACTGGTTCCGGCACTTGGGCAGGCAGGATTTCTCGAGCATGCAGCCACCGATCCCGAGGGCGATGCGCCGCTCGACGTCCGGTCGCTTTGCCTGATACGCGAGACACTTGCCCGCCATGACGGGCTGGCGGATTTCGCCTTTGCAATGCAGGGCCTCGGTACCGGCGCCATCTCGCTCTTCGGCACACCGGAACAGAAGGCCGAATGGCTGACGCCGGTCAGGCGCGGAGAGGCGATCTCGGCCTTTGCGCTTACCGAGCCGCAATCGGGTTCCGATGTTGCCGCTTCCACGATGACCGCAACACGGGATGGAGATGCCTACATCCTGAATGGCGAGAAAACCTGGATATCTAATGGCGGCATCGCCGACGTCTATACCGTCTTTGCACGTACCGGCGAGGCACCCGGGGCGAAGGGGCTTTCGGCCTTCATCGTGCCAGCGGGCACCGACGGTTTGGAGATTGCCGAGCGGCTGGAAACCATTGCGCCGCATCCGCTTGCAACGCTGCGTTTCACCGATTGCCGCATCCCGGCCTCGGCCATGATCGGCGATTCCGGACAGGGTTTCCGCATCGCCATGTCGGTTCTCGATGTCTTCCGCTCCACCGTGGCCGCCGCCGCCCTAGGTTTCGCGCGGCGGGCACTGGACGAGTCCGCCGACAGGGTGAGCAGCCGCCATGTCATGGGCGCACCGCTTTCCGATCTCCAGATGGTGCAGGGTCACATCGCCGACATGGCGCTTGATGTCGATGCCAGCGCCCTGCTCGTCTATCGCGCCGCATGGACCAAGGACACGGGAGCGCCCCGCGTGACCCGCGAAGCCGCAATGGCCAAGCTTTTTGCCACCGAGCAGGCGCAGAAGGTCATCGACATGGCCGTTCAACTGCATGGCGGTGACGGTGTCAGGTCCGGCTCCGTGGTCGAGCGGCTCTACCGCGATATCCGGGCGTTGCGCATCTACGAAGGCGCATCCGACGTTCAGCGCGTGGTCATAGCGCGCCAGATTCTTTCAGGCCATGGAGGCAACTGACATGCTTGGACAATCCGCACATGTGGACACGTTTGCGCGGGACAATCTTCCTTCCAGCGCTGACTGGCCGGTTCTGTTGCTCGACGGTTTCGATTATCCGGACCGTCTGAATGCCGCGCACGAACTGACCGATGCGATGGTGGAAAAGGGGTTCGGCGACCACACGGCACTGATCGGTAACGGGCGGAGGCGCACCTACAAGGAACTTTCCGACTGGACCAACCGGCTTGCGCACGCGCTCGTCAACGATCTAGGTGTCAGGCCCGGCAACCGTGTGCTCATCCGCTCCGCAAACAATCCTGCCATGGTTGCGTGCTGGCTGGCAGCGACCAAGGCCGGTGCAGTGGTCGTAAACACCATGCCGATGCTGCGTGCGGCCGAACTGAAGAAATATGTCGAGAAGGCCGAGATTTCGCATGCGCTGTGCGATACCCGCCTGATGGACGAGATCGTGGCATGCGCCAAGGACAGCCCGTTCCTGAAGACGGTCACCGGTTTCGACGGCACCTCAAACCACGACGCCGAACTCGACCGGCTGGCGCTCGAAAAACCGGTGCATTTCGATTCCGTGGCGACATCGCAGGATGACGTTGCCCTGATCGGTTTCACTTCAGGTTCCACCGGCGATCCGAAGGGAACCATGCATTTCCACCGCGACCTCTTGGCAATCGCAGACGGCTATGCACGCGAAGTGCTGTCGGTCGTTCCGCAGGACGTGTTCGTCGGTTCGCCGCCGCTGGCTTTCACCTTCGGCCTTGGCGGACTTGCGATCTTTCCGCTGAGGTTCGGTGCCGCCGCAACACTTCTCGAAAACGCCTCGCCGCCCAACATGATCGAGATTATCCAGAAATACCGGGCAACGGTGTGCTTCACCGCACCCACTGCCTACAGGGCAATGCTGCGCGCGATGGACCAGGGCGCCGATCTGACCTCGCTTCGCGCGGCGGTTTCGGCGGGCGAAACGCTGCCTGCGCCTGTCTACGAGGAGTGGATGACAAAGACCGGCAAGCCGATGCTGGACGGTATCGGCGCGACCGAAATGCTGCACATATTCATCACCAACCGGTTCGAGGATCACAAGCCCGCCTGTACCGGCAAACCGGTTGGAGGTTACGAAGCAAAGGTAATCCGCCCGGACGGCACGGATGCGGACCCCGGCGAGATTGGACGCCTCGCGGTGCGTGGCCCGACGGGCTGCCGTTACCTGCGCGGCGAGCGCCAGAGAGAATACGTCAAGGATGGCTGGAACATTACCGGCGATGCATTCCAGATGGACGAGGATGGCTATTTCCACTTTGCCGCCCGCAACGACGACATGATCATCAGTTCCGGCTACAACATCGCCGGTCCCGAGGTCGAGGCTGCACTGCTTTCCCACCCGGCGGTCGTGGAATGCGCCGTGATCGGCGTGCCTGACGAGGACCGCGGCCAGATCGTGGAGGCGCATGTGGTTCTGGGGCCTGCAGATGTGCCGGGCGAAGAATTGACGAAGCGCCTGCAGGACCACGTGAAGGCAACCATCGCGCCCTACAAGTATCCACGTTCGATCGTCTTCACGCGGGCACTTCCGAAAACGGAAAGCGGCAAGATCCAGCGATTCAAACTGAGGCAGACGTCATGAGCGGACAGGCGTATGATCCCGGCAGTGATGGCGCGAAGATGGCGTTCGCCGGAGCAATGTCCTATGGCGACTATCTCCATTTGGGCGAGGTCCTGGGGCAGCAGCATCCGCTGAGCGAAGCGCATGACGAAATGCTTTTCATCATCCAGCACCAGACCAGCGAGCTGTGGATGAAGCTGGCGATCCACGAGCTTTCGGCGGCCCGCGAGTCGCTTTGCCGTGGCGAGACTTCTGCCATGTTCAAGATGCTGGCACGGGTCAGCCGGATATTCGAGCAGTTGAACAGTGCCTGGGACGTGCTGCGCACCATGACGCCAGCCGACTACACGCATTTCCGCAAGTCCCTCGGCTCATCCTCCGGTTTCCAGTCCTACCAGTACCGCATGATCGAGTATGTGCTTGGCAACCGCAACGCCAACATGCTCAAACCGCATGAGCACATGCCAGGCGTTCAGGCCATGCTGGAGGCGGAACTTGCCCGCCCGAGTTTCTACGACGAGGTGATAAGTCTCCTGTTCAGGACCATCGATGGAAACACCGAGGCCATGCCGAAGCCGCAACTCGACAGGCCGCACGAATTCTCGTCAGCCATCCAGGACAGGTGGCAGGCCGTCTACCAGAATACCGAGACCTACTGGCTTCTCTACGAACTGGGCGAAAAGCTTGTGGATCTCGAGGACTATTTCCGACGGTGGCGGTTCAACCACGTGACTACGGTGGAGCGCGTGATCGGCTTCAAGCGCGGGACAGGCGGCACATCGGGCGTTCAGTATCTTCGCCGCATGCTGAGCGTGGAACTGTTTCCCGAATTGTGGAGCGTGCGGGGAGAATTGTGATGATCAAGCTGCCGAGCAAACACCTCTTCGAACTGCCGGAAGGCATTATCTATCTCGACGGAAATTCGCTTGGCCCCCTGCCGCGCGGGGCGCGGGAGCGTGCGAGCAAGGTTATTTCCGAGGAATGGGGCCAAGAGCTGATCCGGGCATGGAACAGCGCCGACTGGATGACGCTTCCCAAGCGTGTCGGCGACCGGATCGCGCGGCTGATCGGAGCGCCCGAGGGTTCCGTGGCCACCGGCGACACGCTTTCCATCAAGGTCTACCAGGCACTGGCGGCGGCACTCGCCATGCGGCCCGGACGCAGCAAAATCCTTTCCGACAGCGGCAATTTCCCGACCGATCTCTACATGGCCGACGGGCTGGTGAAGCTGGCCGGCAAGGGGCACAGGATAAGCACGCCCGCCCCGCAGGACGTGATCGCCAATATCGATGAGGATACGGCTGCCGTCATGCTCACCCATGTCGATTACAGAACGGGCCGCATGCATGACATGCAGGCCGTTACAAAGGCTGCCCATGCGGCCGGGGCGGTGATGATCTGGGACCTCGCGCACAGCGCGGGAGCCGTGCCGCTCGATCTACTGGCGAGCGAGGCCGAGTTCGCTGTCGGCTGCACATACAAGTATTTCAACGGTGGACCGGGCGCGCCAGCCTTCATCTATGCGCGGCCCGATATCGTCAACGGCATCGAGCCTGCGCTTTCCGGCTGGATGGGGCATGCAGCTCCCTTCGCGATGGCACGCGAATACGCGCCTGCGATGTCAACGGAAAGACTTCGCGTGGGTACGCCGCCAATCGTTCAGCTTTCGATCCTCGATGCAGCGCTCGATGCCTGGGACGGTGTGGACATGAACGCTCTTCGAGCGGCTTCGATAGACCTTTGCGAGCAGTTCATCGCAAGTGTCGAGGCACGCTGCCCACAGCTGAAACTGGCATCGCCACGCAATCCCGCAGAACGCGGATCGCAGGTTTCGTTTGCCTTCGAACACGGATACGAGGCAATGCAGGCGCTGATCGGGCAAGGCTTGATCGGCGATTTCAGGGCACCCGACATCATGCGGTTCGGCTTCACGCCGCTCTATATCGGAAGCGATGACGTGGCCGCTGCCGTCGATATCATGGAGCGCACCTTCAGGGAGGAACTCTGGCGGGACCCGAAATACCAGGTTCGTTCGGCTGTAACCTAGAACAACCGCCAGCGCGCATCACTACGCCTATTTGACGGAGGACAAGGCTTGACCCATCGCACTATTTTTCCAGAAGGCTGGCTGCCCGCCAAGGGTTACGCAAACGGCATGCTGTCACGGGATGGCACGCTGCACATTGGCGGCCAGATCGGATGGGACGAGAACCGGCAATTCGTTTCCGACGATTTCATCGGCCAGATGCGGCAGGCGTTGAAAAACATCGCCGTGATTGTCGAGACGGCAGGCGGCAGTATCTCGGATGTGACGCGGATGACCTGGTACGTGACCGACAAGGCGGAGTATCTTGCACGCCAGGCGGAGGTCGGTGCGGCCTATCGCGAGGTTTTCGGCAAGCACTTCCCGGCAATGTCGATGGTGGTGGTTGCCGGGCTCGTCGAGGATGCGGCGCTGGTCGAGATCGAGGCAACGGCCCATCTGGCCTGATCCGCCTGACGGTTTGCTCAACCGTCGCACCAGGACCTTATCAGTTCGAATGATATCGCCTTGCGGGGCGGGCAGCACAGGCCGTCCGGGTGCGTGCCCTCGATCATCATCCTGACCTCTTCGCGCGTAAACCAGCGGCAGTCTTCCAGTTCGTCGACCTGGAATTCGATGTCCTCGGATACCGCTTCGCAGATGCAGCCTATCATCAGGGAGTGGGGGAACGGCCAGGGTTGGCTGGCATGGTATCCGACGCGACCGACGCGAATGCCCGATTCCTCGAATATCTCGCGGCGCACTGCGTCCTCGACCGTTTCGCCTGGCTCCATGAAACCGGCGAGCGTGGAATACCAGCCAGCCGGAAAATGCGGGCTGCGGCCCATAACGGCGCGGTCGCCCTTGACCGCAAGCATGATGACCACCGGATCGGTACGCGGAAAGATCGTCAGTCCGCAGGCGGGACAATCGCGGCGGAAACCGCCAATTCGCGCCGCGCTTTTCTCGCCGCAGCGGCCACAGAAGCGGTTGGTCCCATGCCAGTGCAGCATGGCCGATGCCTGTGCGGCGATACTGGCTTCCTCGGCCGAAACTGCCCCGGAATAGAGAAGCCCGCGCAATGTTTCCAGCTTGAACGGTTCGGCTAGGCCTTCCTCCTCGATTTCGGCAGGCACCGCCAGGCAGGGAATGCCTTCTGCCTCCCCCTCGCCGCCGTCTGGCATATGTCCGAGCAGGATGGCTTCTTCCATGCGCCCACCCAGCATGTCCACGGTCTCGCGCAGGAAGGCCACAGCCGGTTCATCGCCACCGCGAAGCAGGACCTTCGGGCCGGAAAAGATGAAAAAGCGCGCATCCGGGCGTTCGAGTGCGATCGGCAACGAAGTCTCGTCACGGTTTTCGGCGTCTCGCAGCAGGGGGTTGGTCATGAAACCAATGCGGCTTTCAACGCCGCTGTTGTCGAAGTCGAAGGTCATGAAAAATCCGTTTCAGGAAAGCGTGGCAGGATATGCGCGCCGGAATGTTTGGATGAAAGCCTCGGCCTGATCAAGCTCGTAGGGAATGCGGGCGCCATATCCCCATACCGGACCCGGCCAGTTGGCGTCGCCCTCGTTTCGGGCAATTACGTGAACATGGAGCTGGCGAATCACATTGCCGAGCGCGCCGGAATTGATTTTCAGGCATCCGGTCACCTTCTGCAGCGTTTGCGCGCAGACCCCGGTCTCATAGGCAAGCAGCGCCTGCTCATCCACGGAAAGAAGATGGATTTCGGAAGCACCGGCCACTGCCGGGACAAGAATGAGCCAGGGCCAGCGCCTGTCGTTCATCAGGCGCAACTGGCAAAGCTCCAGCCTAGCGACCGGCAAGGTATCCGCAGCAAGGCGCGTATCCATCTCGAATGCCATGTTCCAGTGGTTCCTCAATTGATTCGCTTCAAACCCTTGCATTTTTGCTTCGAAAAGACGATATGCAACGCCGGAAGGCCGGTTGGTGGACGAGCATCTCGCCAACCTGGTCAGGTCCGGAAGGAAGCAGCCACAACGAGTTTCCGCTCGGGTCACCTTATCCCGGCCTTCCACCTTTTCCTCCCTGCTGGTTGTCTTTTCCTTCATCGCCGGTCCACGGCTTTTTTCGCCACGCTGTTTGCAGTGGACGGAATTGCGCTATAGTCAGTTGAGGCAACGCGGCGGAAATGCCGCCGCAGGACAGATCATCGTTAAATGAGCGAAACTTCCCATCAGCCCTATCGCGTGCTGGCGCGCAAATACCGGCCTGCCTCGTTCGATGACCTGATCGGACAGGCACCGATGGTGCGCACGCTGTCGAACGCGTTCCGTGCCGGGCGCATCGCCCAGGCATACATGCTGACCGGTGTTCGCGGCGTGGGAAAGACGACGACAGCGCGCATTCTGGCGCGCGCGCTCAATTACAAGACCGGCGACATCAACCAGCCGACGATCGATCTGAAGGAAGAGGGTGAACACTGCCGCGCGATCATGGAAGGCAGGCATGTTGACGTCATCGAGATGGACGCTGCCTCGCATACCGGCATTGACGACATTCGCGAGATTATCGAGTCCGTGCAGTATGCCCCGGCAATCGCCCGCTACAAGGTCTATATCATCGACGAGGTGCACATGCTCTCGCGCAACGCCTTCAACGGATTGTTGAAGACGCTGGAAGAGCCGCCCGCGCATCTGAAGTTCATTTTCGCCACTACCGAAATCCGCAAGGTTCCGGTTACCGTGCTGTCGCGCTGCCAGCGTTTCGACCTGAGGCGCATCGATTCCGGCCTGATGCTGAATCACCTGAAGAAGATCTGCGCTTCGGAGAACATCGAGGCAGAGGACGAGGCACTGGCAATGGTGGCCCGGGCCTCGGAAGGTTCAGCCCGCGATGCGCTGTCGATGCTCGACCAGGCGATTGCCCATGCCGAGGGCCAGGTGGAGGCCGCCGGTGTGCGGTCGATGCTCGGCCTCGCAGACCGCAGCCGGGTCATCGATCTCTTCGAGCACGTGATGAAGGGCGACATCTCGGCAGCGCTGGCGGAAATGAAGGACCAGTACGACATCGGCGCCGACCCCTACGTCGTGCTGACCGACCTGGGTGATTTCATTCATCAGGTTACGCGGTTGAAATATACCGGCGGTTCGGAAGGTCCGGGTTCCAATTCCGGCCTCTCGGAGACGGAGATCACCCGGGCACGGGAGTTTGCAGGCAAACTCTCCGTACGTGTGCTTGGTAGAGCCTGGCAGATCCTGCTGAAGGGGCTGACCGAAATCCAGTCTTCCGAACGTGCGCTTGCCGCGGCGGACATGGTGCTGGTGAGGCTTACCCACGCCGTAGACCTGCCCGGCCACGATGAACTGGTGGCGCAGCTTCAGGCAGGGAGCGGGTCGCCGGCATCTGCAAGTTCGGGACAAACGGCTGGAAGCGGTGCGACAGGTCCGGTTGCCAGCGGCGTGTCCGGTGGTGGATCCGGCCCCGGCGGAGGAAGCAGCACGGTTCATTCCCCGCCGAGATCTCCTGCTCTGGCCCCCAGCATGTCTGCCGGACCCGTTCCGGGCGCCGCCGGCAATCAGACGGAGAGCATTAAAGCTTCACCTGTGGGACCACGTCTTGCCGCGACCAACCCGGCACCGCGAACCGAAAATGCTGAAAGCGGCTCTGAAGCAACGCGCACTATCCAGACCTTCGACGAGCTGATCTTCCTTGCCGAGGACATGCGCGACCTGAAGGCGAAGATGTTCCTGCGCAGCCACGTACGTCTTGTTTCAATTTCGCACGGCAAGCTGATCTTCAACCAGGCCGGTCATCCGCCCGCCGACTCGATTTCCCATCTCGGCGCAAAGCTGAAGGAATGGACCGGCACGCAGTGGCAGCTCATGCTCTCCGACGAGGACGGACTGCCGACCCTGGAAGAGATCGAGCAGGCCGAGAACCGCGACCGCATGGAACGCGCCCGTGCCCATCCCGCAGTTTCGGCCATAATGAAGGCATTCGACGGTGCCAAGATAGTGGACGTGCGCATCCGCCAGCAGGAAGAAGCAATTCCAGAGGCCGCACCTGAAGACGACGAGGATGAGGGCAGCGGACTTGACGATTTCTTCGAATGAGGCAATTGACGGCGCGGCCCGTGGGCAACGCGCCCGACCGACAACAAAATACCCAATCGCAGGAGTATCCCGGTGAAAGACATTCTCGGCATGATGAAGCAAGCCAAGGAACTGCAGTCGAAGATGCAGGAAATGCAGGGCAAGCTTTCCGAAATCGAAGCTCAAGGCGCCGCCGGTGGCGGAATGGTGACGATTACGCTCAACGGCAAGGGTGAACTGGCTTCCGTGAAGATCGACCCCTCTCTCATGAAGGAGGGCGAACACGAGATGGTGGAGGACCTTCTGATCGCCGCTCATGCTCAGGCAAAGCAGAAGGTCGAGGAGATCATGGCCGAAAAAACCAAGGAACTGACAGCCGGCCTGCCGATCCCGCCCGGCATGAAACTGCCGTTCTGACCGTTCCGGACATTCCGGCCCTGCCATCTTCGTATGAGGGCAGGCCATCACCGCAAGCAGGCGAATTCACCATTGCGTTTCAGCCCGGGCAATCGAGCCGCAACATGATCCGCGCCAGGTATTTTCATATATGAGCAAAGCCGTCACCGGGCCCGAAATCGAGCGCCTCATACAGATACTTTCACGGCTGCCGGGCCTGGGTCCGCGTTCGGCCAGGCGTGCGGCCCTGCACCTTATCAAGAAAAAGGAAACCCTGCTGCAGCCGCTTGCTGCTGCGGCAGCGGAGGCGGCCGAAAAAGTCGTCGTTTGCACCACCTGTGGCAATGCGGATACGAGCGACCCGTGCACGATCTGCCGTGATCCCCGGCGCGACAATACCACCATCGTGGTTGTCGAGGAGATCGCGGACCTTTGGGCGCTGGAGCGTTCTGCCGCGATCAACGCCGCATACCATGTCCTGGGCGGAACGCTGTCGCCGCTCGATGGTGTCGGTCCCGATGACCTTAACATCCGTTCGCTTGTCGACCGGGTGTCACGTGGCGGCGTCAAGGAACTCATCATCGCGGTCAACGCGACGGTGGAAGGCCAGACGACCGCCCATTACATCACCGACCAGCTTGAAGGCATGGATGTGCGGATAACCAGGCTTGCCCATGGCGTGCCTGTTGGCGGCGAACTCGATTACCTGGATGAAGGGACGCTGGCAGCGGCAATACGCAGCCGAAGCGAGATTTCCTGACCTGAAAAACAGTTTGCCGTCAGCGGCGTGCAGCAAGGTCCCGGAAGCGGCGGTTTTCCTCGCGATCGGAAAATGTGACGCGAACGGCGCCGCCACGCTGGGCGGTTACCTCGCAGCGGTAGCGGGCCTGTTCCTGCTCCGCATAGAGGTCGAAGCTCTCTGGAATTCCCATGAGGCCCGAAACCTGGATATCCGCGCCCTGCGAAGACATCGTCGAGATCGTGCAGGCAAAGCCCTGGGTCTGCCCGTCGAATACCAGGTAACCGAAGCTGTTCACGCGGCGTGCCGTGCCGGCGTTGCGGCCTTGGGGTGACCGGTCGGAACCGTTTCGGATGGAATGTCGGCTGGAAGTGTTCTGGCTTAACAACAATCAATTCCCGGCATCTGCGCCTTTGAAAAATCTTGCCCTGAGCCTAGCCATTCATGGTTAACGCCTGATTAAGCGCCGCTGCAGCCGTATCTTTTTTGCTTCGGATGCCACCCCGTTCCGCCAGAAAGGTGGCAACCTCACCCCGGAAAGGGTTATAGTGGGTGATCCTGCTATGCCAAACCGGGCACAGCCAGATCAAACCATCGCGGAACGTCCCACCGGAGAAACTCTAATGGCTTCAGTATTCGACATGTTTTCCGGTCCGCAGGGCGACGCGTTCGCCGGCATGGTGGCAGATCACTTCCGCCTGCAGCAGGAGCAGGCCGAGAAAGCCCTCGCGGCACTCGTGCCGGCATTTTCCGAAGGATTGAAGAGGCGCACCAGCGAACCGGAAGGTCTGGGCGCATTCATGCAGAACCTCGCGTCGCACGACTGGATGAAATACGCCAAGGACCCCTCTGCAGCATTCACGCCCGAAGCCATCAGGGACGGACAGGCCCTGCTTTCCAGCTGGATGGGCCAAAACGACCTTACCAAGGCCGTTGCGCAGCAGGCAGAAGCGATGTCCGGCATTTCCGCCAGCGTTATCCAGCAGATGATGCCGCATCTTGCACCTGTGGTCATGGGCAATATCCAGAACCGCATGTTTGCCCCGATGGGCATGCCAGGCATGAACATGGGCAACATGGGCTGGGGGAGCACTACGGGCTCGCGCAGTGGCGATGCCATGTCGGCCTTCATCAGAAGCGCACAGGATACCCAGCAGAAATTCGCCGAAGTGCAGATTGCAGCACTCTCGCAGACGCCATTCGGCAAGATACTGGAGGAAATGCTCCGCCAGCAGACCGGCACTCAAAGACGCGCGCCCAATCCTTTCGAGGGCACGCCCTGGGGCGAGATCATCGACCAGATGATGGGCGGCAAGACCAAACGCACTCCCGACCTGAGCGATGTGCCCAACCCCTTCAACCCGGAAAACAATCCGCTTGGCCGAATCTTCCAGGACATGCTGAAGAACTCGGGTAACCAGGCAGAAGAGGCAGAAGCGCAAACGCCACCCCCGCCGCAAGGGAATGCTGGCAAGACACCGCAACCGGAAGCGGAAGACGCCGGCCCGGCCGGAAATGAAACCGGCCGCGCGGATGCCGGGCCACGGCCCGATCCCTATGCCGCTCCCAAGGGTGGTTTCGAGGATATCTTCAGCGAGATGTTCGAAACCGGCATGCGGGTCAACAAGGCCTATGAGGCGACCATCCGCAACATGTTCGAGGATTTTGCGGGCAAGCCGAAGTCGTAGGTCCTGGGAACCGGGGGCTGGGCGGAAACGCGGTTAACCGGTCATTTACCCTGACCGCCATTCCTGCATGCGGAATCCGGGGATTCACCACTCATTTACCGGCGGGAAACCCGTAACCCATAGGCTTGGCCGTGACGACGGGAAGCCCGGCCTGAGGATGGTTGTGGCGGTCTCCAGGAGCACCACATGGCCGATGCCTTCTTCCAACCGGTTTCCGGGTTCGATCTGCCGCGCTTTGCGGGCGTACCCACTTTCATGCGGCTTCCGCATGTGCCACCGGGCCATGACCGCTTTGGCGATGTCGATATCGGGCTGATCGGCCTGCCCTGGGATGCCGGAACCACAAACCGTCCCGGTCCGCGCCATGCGCCGCGGCAGATACGCGATTATTCCACCATGATACGGGCACAGAACGGGCATACCGGCGTGCGCCCGTTCGAACTGGTCAATTGCGCCGATCTGGGAGATTCCGGACCCAACCCGGCCAATCTCCAGGATACGCTTGACCGGTACACCGAATTCTACCGCAATCTTGCGCCTGCCGGGATCACGCCGATGTCGGTTGGTGGCGATCATCTCAATTCACTGCCCGTGCTGCGCGCGCTTGCCGCCGAGGCGCCGCTCGGAATGATCCATTTCGACAGTCACACCGACCTTTTCCATTCCTATTTTGGCGGCCAGATGTACACGCATGGCACGCCTTTCCGGCGCGCCATCGAGGAAGGCCTGCTGGACCCGAAACGGGTGGTTCAGATCGGCATACGCGGGACGGCCTATGACAGCGAAGACCGCGATTTTGCCACGGCCAACGGCGTCCGTGTCATTCCGATCGAGGAATTCTTCCAGCGCGGTGTCGAAGATGTCATGTCCGAAGCCCGGGAAATCGCCGGAACCTTGCCTGTCTACATTTCCTACGACATCGATTTTGTCGATCCGGCTTTCGCGCCAGGCACGGGAACTCCGGAGATTGGCGGGCCAAACTCCTATGAGGCAATCCAGGTGATCCGGGAACTCGACGGCCTCAATTTCGCCGGCGCCGATCTCGTGGAGGTTTCACCGCCCTTCGACCAGTCGGGTGGCACGGCCTATCTCGCCGCCACGCTGATCTTCGAAATGTTGTGCGTGATGGCACCAGCCATTGCCGGAAAGGACGGAAGCCCATCATGATGACGCACGCACTGGAAATCCGCAATCTGACCAAGCTCTACCAGCGGCCAGCAGTAGACGATCTTTCACTGACGATCCCGCAAGGCGAATTCTATGCTCTTCTCGGGCCCAACGGTGCGGGCAAGACCACGACGCTGAAAATGGTCGCAGGACTTCTCCAGCCGGACCACGGGACGATTTCCATACTTGGCCATGATACGGTTGCCGACCCGCTGGGTGCAAAGCGTGTAACGGCGTGGGTGCCGGACGAACCGATGATCTATGACCGGCTTACGCCACTCGAGTATCTCGAATTCGTTGCAGGCCTTTGGCAGGTCGATCCGGAACGCGCACGGCAGGGAGCAGACGAGATCCTCGGAATTCTCGGCCTCGAAGCGCATGCGGACGAGCGCTGCGAGGGTTTTTCCAAGGGCATGCGCCAGAAGGTTGCTCTTGCCGGTGCACTGATCCACGACCCCCGTCTTATCATTCTGGACGAACCCCTGACCGGACTCGATGCCGGTTCGGCACGGCTGGTGAAAGACGTCCTGCGCGAGCGTGTTCGCCAAGGCTGCACGGTCATTTTGACGACCCACATTCTCGAAGTCGCTGAACGCATGGCCGAACGCATCGGCGTGATTGCAAATGGCAGGCTTGTTGCCGAGGGAACGCTTGCCGAGCTGCGCACCTCTTCGGGCAATGCAAACGGATCGAGCGAGGAAGCAAGCCTGGAAGAGATCTTCCTCAGCGTCGTTGCCAGAAGTGCAACCGTCGAGCCTGAACGGGAAGCAGCGGCCTGATGAACACGATTGCCTTCACCGCGGCGCAGCACCGGGGCAAGGGGCCGGGGATCGGACGTCTTGCGCGCCATGAGCTGTCGCTTGCATGGCGCGATCTCTACGCCATGCTGTCGGCCAACCGGCCCGGCCGCGGAATGCGCATCCTGCTCATTCTCGCAGTTGTGTTGGCCGGACTGCACCTGCTTGCATGGATGATCCTGAAGAAACCGATAGAGGCGGGACTGGTTGTCGATCATTCCCTGCTGGTCACCATTTCGGGCATGCTGCTGCTTCCGCTTTCGCTCATGCTGTCGCAGGCGATGGAATCGATCACCCGTGCGTTCTACACGCGATCCGATCTCGAGCTCATCCTTTCATCCCCAACTCCGGCAAACCGGCTCTTTGTCGTGCGCATGCTCGCCATTGCGGTATCGACGACGGCCCTTACGCTTGCGATCTGTTCGCCGGTTTTCAACATCCTGGCTTTCAAGGCCGGGACAGGCTGGCTAGCCGGTTACCTGGTGGTGGCGGGGATAGGGCTTGCCGCGACTGCCTTTTCCATCGCGCTCGCACTGGCACTGTTTGCCATTGCAGGGCCGAAGCGTACCCGGAGCATCGCCCAGATTGCAGCAGCAGTGGTCGGGGCCGGTTTCGTGGTCGGAATCCAGCTCGTGGCAATCGATTCGATTGGCAGCATCTCGCGTATCGGCTTTTTCCGCTCTGAACAGTTTGCCGCGCTTCTACCCAACAGTGACAGCCTTCTCTTCCTGCCGGCACGCGGCATCGCAGGCGATCCTGCGGCAGCTCTGGCGGTAGCGGGAACTGGCATGTTGCTCTTCCTGACAGTGGTGTTCCTGCTTTCAGGCCGTTTCGGCAAGGCGGTAGTACAGGCAGGATCGGTCGACATGACACGGAGCAGAACCCGGCGTTCTGGCGCCCGGTTCGCGCTGACAAGCCCGGCAGCGACGCTCCGGCACAAGGAGTGGAAAGTACTGCTGCGCGACAAATGGCTGATCTCGCAGACCCTGATGCAACTGTTCTACCTGCTGCCTCCAGCCTTCATGCTGTGGCGCGGCTTCGGCGGCAACAGCGTGCCGATGTTCGTGATCGTGCCGGTCATAGTGATGGCGGCAGGCCAGCTCGCAGGCGGCCTTGCCTGGCTCGCCATCTCGGGGGAGGACGCCCCGGAACTCGTTGCGACCGCGCCTGTTGGCCCGGACGCGGTCATCCGCGCCAAGATGGAAGCCGTTCTCGGGGGAACCTTCATCGTCGTGATACCCCTGATCCTGCCGATCGCGTTTCTGGACATGCGCGCAGGGGCTGTCGCGCTCTTTGCAGTTTGCGCTGCCACCATGTCTTCCACCGCCATACAGTTCTGGTTCCGCTCTCAGGCCAAGCGCTCGAGCTTCCGCAGGCGGCACACCTCGTCGCGTATCGCGACATTTGCCGAGGCATTTTCCTCGATTCTCTGGTCGGGCATGGCTGCACTGTGGATTGCCGGCGGTGTGCTTCTCGCAGTTCCGTTTGCGCTGATCATCGGCGCGCTCCTGCTGCTGGTGCGCAAGCTTAGCCCCAAAGGGGTCAACTGAGTTGCTCGACGTGTGTAAAGGGGTTTGACTGGGAAGGACAATTGCGGCAATTCCTTCCCCAGATGACCGCCAAACCATTTCTCATTCTGCAATTGCGCCCGGAGGCAGAAGCCTCCGACAACGAGTTCGAGGCCTTCCTCCACAAGGGCGGCCTGACGGCGGACCGCGTCCGGCGTATCCGGCTTGAAAGCGAGCCGCTGCCAGCGGCAATAGACCTTGACGATTATGCAGGCGTGATCGTCGGCGGCGGTCCCGGCTGTGTCAGCGATGCACCCGAAGCGAAATCGCCCGAGGAAAAGCGCATCGAGGATGCAGTGCTTTCACTCATGCCGGAGATCACGCGCCGGGATATTCCGTTCCTTGGCTGCTGTTACGGCATCGGCATACTGGCGCACCATCTTGGTGCAAAGGTCAGCAAGGAGAAATTCTCCGAGCCGGTGACGGTGATCCGCGCGGAAAAGACCGATACCGGACGCAGCGATCCGCTCCTCGATGGCCTGCCGGATACGTTCGATGCATATGTCGGGCACAAGGAGGCCGTGCAGGAACTGCCGCAAGGTTGTGCGCATCTTCTGTCTTCGCCGGCCTGTCCCTACCAGATGCTCCGGCATGGGAGGAATGTCTACGCGACCCAGTTCCATCCGGAAGCCGATGGCAGCGTCTTCGAACTGCGCATCAATATCTACAAGCACAGGGGATACTTTGCCCCGGAAGAAGCGCAAGCGCTGATCGACAACGCCAATCGCGGCAATCCGGAGTATTCGTCGCGCATACTTCGAAATTTCACCACCCGCTACGGGTAGACTGCGGTTTCAGCAACTCACCGGGAGGCCCCATGTCTGATACCACCATCGGCAACATCATCGGTTCCGTGGAAGAACTTGAGGCGATCTACGGTTCGCCGGGCGAACCATCCCTGGTCAAGGAAACGCCCTTCATAACCGAACAGTACAGGGCCTATGTCGAAGCAGCGCCGTTCCTGACGCTCGCAACCGTCGGGCCCGAGGGCCTCGACTGTTCGCCGCGCGGCGACATCCCGGGTTTTGTGCGGGTTGCCGACGAGCGGACACTCATGATGCCGGACCGCTTGGGCAACAACCGCTGCGATTCGCTTCGGAACATCATCCGCGATCCCAGAGTGGCACTTTGCTTTCTCATTCCGGGCTCCACCAATGCACTGCGTGTCAACGGAACTGCACAACTTTCCATCGATCCCGAACTTCTCGAAAGCTTTGCTGTAAACGGCAAGCCGCCGCGCTCCGTTGCAGTGATCCACACGGAGGCCGTCTACTTCCAATGCGGACGCGCGATCGTGCGTTCGAAGCTGTGGGAAAGCGAGGCCCGCATCGACCCGGCAAGCCTTCCGACCCCGGGCGAGATACTGGCTTCAATGTCGAAGAACCGTGTGGGCGGCAGCGAATACGATGCGAAATGGAAGGGACGGTCAGAAAAGACGCTCTGGTAGTCCTTGCGCGCCGGTCAGTTCTGCGCCCGCTTCATCATCATTTCATGCACGGCTTCCATCCCGCGATCGGCCATGCCTGTGACTTCTTCAGCGTGGGTTTGAAGTGCTGCCACGACCTCCGGGTCATCGGATGTCTGCACCACCACGATACCCTGATCGGTTACCTCGATATCGGTCTTGATCCGGTCGCGCCGCTCAAACAGAATGTCCAGCGTCGGGCTCTGGATGAACACTTTCGGGTCGCGGCCCTCCTCGACGCGATTGATCATGCCTGACACATGGCTGACGAGCACCGCCATCACGTCCTCGTCGGCAGAGTGAGTGACTGTGCGGATACCGTTGGGCAGATTGGTAACGCTTCGCGTGATCAGCGGGAAGTTGCGGAACATTACCGCCAGTTCGCGGCTTTCTTCCTCCGTGGCGTCAAGGCCGCGCAATCCCGGCATGTTTTCCATGTCATGACCGGTTCCGTCGGCACCATGTCCGTGCCCGAAATGCATTGGGCCGCCCCCCATTCCAGGCCCATGCCCCATGCCCGGACCGTGCATCTGTGCCAACGCACCACCATGGTAGAGCGCGAGGCCGCCAACAGCCGATGCCGCGATGAACAACAACACCGCAATGTGCTTTCGTGGCACTCTCGCTACCACACCTTCAGACTTCTTGCCTATTGGCCTTGTTCCTCCACTCGAACCTGCCGGACCATCCTAGCATCATACGGAAACATCGCAGATAAACTATCTGTCATCTGGGCCCCCGCGCCCGAAATCGTTACCCGGCGGGATTTGACGGCATCCCCCTGCCGCCCGATAAATGCATGATGGGAATGTTCGACACCATACTCGACCGCATCGGCCGGCGCCTCGCCAGCCTGCTCGTGAAGCAGGCACCGGGCTATCAACCTTACACGCCCTCCGACTACGACACGCTTTCCGGGATACTGGAGCCCGGAGATGTGCTGCTTGTCGAAGGCGACCAGATCATTTCGGGCACGATCAAGTACCTGACGCAATCGACATGGAGTCACGCCGCCTTCTATATCGGCGATGCGCTTGTTGGCGAAAACGATCGCGACGACATCAATGCGCCACGGCTGATCGAGGTGACGATCGGAGAGGGCTGCTCGGCCGTGCCACTGGCGCGCTACCAGCGCTACAACACCCGCATCTGCCGCCCGTACCGACTAACTGAAGAGGACCGCCGCAAGATCGTCGAGTTCATGATCTCGAAGATCGGGCTGCAATACGATACCCGCAACATATTCGACCTCCTGCGCTACTTTCTGCCATTGCCCGTTCCGCAGCGCTGGCGGCGGCGCGCCATCGCTTTCGGGTCAGGCGATCCGACACGGGCCATCTGCTCTTCGTTGATCGCCCAGGCATACCAGTCAATCGGTTATCCGATCCTGCCGGAAATCACGCTGGCACCGGGCCGGGCGCATGCGGAGAGTGCCCACGCGCGCAAGGAAATCCTGCACATCCGGCATCATGCGCTGTTTGCGCCGCGCGATTTCGATCTGTCTCCCTATTTCCGCGTGGTCAAGCCGACCATCGAGAAGGGTTTCGACTATCGCGATCTGACCTGGAGCGAAAAGGTGAGCGAGAAGGACGTCTTGCGGGCACGGACCCTTGCCCGTAAATCGGAGACAGAGACAGAAATCAGCGCAAAGGAAGATTAGGCGCTGAGATCACGGCTTCCAAGCCGAGATACCTTCCCATGGTCTGGCGAAGGTCTTCGAGCATGATCTGCGCAACCGGGAATTCAAATGGCGCAGTCAATTGCGTTCGAAAGCGCTATTCGACTACCTTGAGCCGCTTTTCGGATGTTGCGGATTCGATCTTTTGCGGGTCCTCGAATTCCATGTCGACGATACGGTTGCCGCGTGACGTGATCTTGCCGGCAGAGGTGGTGATCTGCTCGACATCGCGCTGTGCCTGGCCGAAATGGCTGGCAAGTTTCTGCACCCGGTCGTCGAGCCGGCCGACATCCTCCATCAGCCTTGCAACCTCACCCTGGATAAGATGGGCCTGTTCGCGCATGCGATGGTCTTTCAGGACCGACTGGATGACCTGGATCGAGAGCATGAGCAGGGAGGGCGAAACGATGACCACACGGGAGCGATGCGCCTTCTGCACAAGTGATTCATGTTTCTCGTGGATCTCGGCAAAGATCGATTCCGAAGGCACGAACATGAACGCCGTATCCTGGGTCTCGCCCTTGATGAAGTACTTGCCCGAAATCGCCTTGAGATGGATTTCAACATCGCGGCGGAACTGCTGCTCGGCAATCTTGGCACGCTCCGGCGTTTCCGCGTCGCGGATCGCATTGTAGCTTTCCAGCGGAAACTTGGCATCGACAACCAGCGGCGGCGTGTCGTTGGGCATGTGGATGACTGCATCCGGTCGCGATCCATTCGACAGTGTGAACTGGAACTCGTAGGCGCCCTGGGGCAATCCGTCCTGGACGATTGCCTGCATCCGTGCCTCACCGAAAGCCCCGCGCGTCTGCTTGTTGGCAAGAATGTTCTGGAGTTCGACCACCTTGCCGGTCAATTGGGTGATGTTGTTCTGCGCGGTATCGATGACAGCCAGCCGCTCCTGCAGTTTCGCGAGGTTTTCCTGGGTCGACTTGGTCGTTTCGGTGATCGACTGGCCGATACGGCCGGTCATGGATTCCAGGCGATCATTGACCAGGCGCATCATGTCCGACTGCCGGTTCGAAAAGACCTCCGACAATGTCTGCATGCGACCGGTCAGTTCGTTCTGGCTTTTGACCAGTTCCGCCATGCGGTCCTCGGCCTCGCGAGCCCGCTCAAGAGCTGCAGCCTCGTTTGCCGCCTTGCGGTTGGAAGACCGCCATTGAACGATGACCAGGACAAGAAACATGAGGGCGACAAGCCCCAGAAAGGCGATACCTGTTTCCCCCACCGTGAAGGTGCGGCCTCCCACGACAAAAAAGGGAGTGGTCCAGAAAGCTGTGAAATCGAATTGAGAGACCTGTTCCATGTGGCGTGTCTAACAGATTCCGGAAACGAATTCGAACAAAAAGAACAAAACAGGAATATTCCACCCGGGGACGAAAGGTGCAGTTGACCGGCCTGCAGCAAATTCATATGTCAAATGGAGAACTGACCAGAGAAAACACAGATGGCTCTCCGCGACATAATCACCATACCGGATCCGCTCCTGCGCGAGGCCTCGCGAGAGGTTGAGGACATCACGCCGGAGCTGAAAGCGCTGCTCGCCGACATGGCCGAAACCATGTATGACGCGCCGGGCATTGGCCTGGCCGGTATCCAGATTGCCTTTCCCTGGCGTGTGACAGTTGTCGATGTGGGTGACCCGGACGAGGAAACCGAATACCAGGCGATGCTGGACGCGTGGGAAGAAGAAGTCGCCAATGCAGAGCAAAAGGGCGAGGAACCGCCTGCAAGGCCGAAACGGCCCGAGCGCAAGAAGAACCCGATCTTTCTCATCAATCCGAAGGTAGTTGCCTTCTCCGACGCGCCTTCGATCTACGACGAAGGCTGCCTGTCGATCCCGGAATACTATGCCGAGGTCGAGCGGCCGGCTGGCTGCACGGTGGAATATATCGACATCGACGGCAAGAAGCAGACAATCGAGGCAACCGGCCTGCTTTCCACCTGCCTGCAACACGAGATCGACCATCTCGATGGCAAGCTGTTCATCGACTACATTTCAAGGCTGAAGCGCGACCGAGTCATCAAGAAGTTCACCAAGATCGCCAAACAGTCCGGCAAGGACAACGCCTCGCCGCTGGTGCTTTAGGGAAATCTCGTGTCCTTGAAACTCATCTTCATGGGAACGCCCGGGTTCTCGGTGCCAGTGCTGACAGCGCTGATCGGCCAGGGGCACGAGATCGTGGCGGTCTACACGCAGCCGCCCAGACCGGCAGGCCGGGGCATGGAAGAGCGCAAGTCGGATGTCCACGAGACGGCCGAGAAATTCGGCCTCCCGGTCTATACACCGAAATCGCTGAAGGGCGAGGCCGAGCAGGAGGCCGTTGCCGCACATGGCGCCGATGCTGCCGTGGTCGTTGCCTATGGCCTGATCCTGCCGCAGGCCGTGCTTGATGCCGTGCCGGATGGCTGCTGGAACGGCCATGCCTCGCTTTTGCCGCGCTGGCGCGGAGCAGCCCCGATCCAGCGGGCAATCATGGCTGGCGACAGCGAGACTGGCGTCTGCATCATGAAAATGGAAGCTGGCCTCGATACCGGGCCCGTGGCCTTGAGCCAGAAGGTGGCAATCAGCGAGAACATGACCGCTGCCGAACTTCACGACGTGCTGTCGCGAACAACTGCCGACCTGATGGTGGTTGCGATGAGCGCGCTTGAACGCGGAACCCTTTCAACCACGCCACAGCCGGAAGATGGCGTGACCTATGCCGAAAAAATCGACAAGGCAGAAGCCCGCGTGGACTGGTCGAAGCCTGCTCAACAGGTTCACGATCACATTCGCGGCCTCTCCCCCTTTCCCGGCGCATGGTGCGAGATGCCAATCGGGGGCAATGCCGGCGGCAAGCCGCAACGCGTGAAACTGCTCGGCAGCAATGTCGCTGAAGGTGCCGGCGCTCCGGGTACCGTGCTTGATGAAAGGCTCACCATAGCATGCGGTTCGGGCGCGGTCCGGCTGACCCGGTTGCAGCGGGCCGGAAAGGGCCAGCAGGCGGCGGATGAATTCCTGCGCGGCAACCGGATCGAAAAGGGCACTGTTCTTTCCTGACCCTTTTGGTGTATGGCCGCCCCATGCCACGCTACAAGCTCACCATCGAATATTACGGCACGCCATTCCATGGCTGGCAGCGCCAGGAGGATTTCCTCTCGGTGCAGCAAGTACTGGAGGAGGCGATCTCCGAATTCACGCGCCATCCCGTGACTGTCTTTGCGGCAGGGCGGACCGATACGGGCGTGCATGGGCTGGGCCAGATCGTGCATCTGGACCTTGAGCGCCAGTGGGCCCCCGAAAAGGTGTCCGAAGCCGCCAACGGAGTGCTGAAATATCATGGACACCCGGTGGCCGTGCTCGATTGCGAGCAGGTAGCCGATGATTTCGACGCGCGGTTTTCAGCCAAGCGGCGCCACTACCGCTACCGCATCCTGAACCGGTGGGCCAATCTGACGGTCGAGCTGGGGCGTGCATGGCACGTGAAGAAACCTCTCGACGTGGCTGCAATGGACAGCGCTGCCAAGGTGCTGATCGGTCATCATGACTTCACCACCTTCCGCGCCATGAACTGCCAGGCCAAGAGCCCTATGCGCACCCTCGACACGCTGGATGTGCGTCATGTGTGTGACCTCACCGGCGGCGGGCAGGAAATCGAGATAACAACCTCCTCACGCGCCTTCCTTCACAACCAGGTCCGCTCGATGGCGGGTTCCCTGAAACTGGTCGGCGAAGGCAAGTGGACCGCAGACGACCTTGCCGCCGCCCTAGCCGCGAAAGACCGCAAGGCATGCGGGCCGGTGGCGCCTGCATGCGGCCTCTATTTCGTGAGGGTCGACTACTAGGCACCTCGCGACCCGGTGTCGTCTTGTACCGCCCTGGCCGCAGCCCGGCATTTCCGTTGCAGAGCAGGCCGGGCCTCGCTACGGTTGCGTCAGGGAGTGAAGACGATGCCTGTAGACCAACTTTTGACAACCCACGACGCGACCGGGCTGGCGGAACTTGTTCGAAATGGCGATGTCTCACCATCGGAGTTGGTCGAGGCCTCGATTGCACGGATCGAGCAGGTAAATCCGAAGATAAATGCGGTTGCGGCGAAGCTCTATGATCAGGCCCGGCGCGAAGCCGAAAACGTGGATACCAGCCTGCCTTTTGCGGGCGTTCCCATCGCCATCAAGGACTTGATGACCGCGATGAACGGCGTGCCTGTAACCAATGGCAGCCGCATGCCTGAAACAGTTGCCGATCACGACGCCCTGGTCGTGACGCGGTTTCGCGAGATGGGCTTCATCCCCGTGGTCACGTCCACCTCGCCGGAACTCGGCATCCGGCTTGTGACCGAATCAGCGGCCTTCGGCATCACGCGCAACCCCTGGAACACCGAGCACACTTCCGGAGGCTCTTCGGGCGGTTCCGCATCCCTCGTTGCTTCGGGTGCGATGCCGGTTGCACACGCCTCGGACGGCGGCGGCTCGATACGTGTTCCGTCCGCCTGCTGCGGTCTTGTTGGGATGAAGCCTTCTCGCGGCCGCGTCTCCTTCTCGCCGGATGCACGCGAGATATGGCACGGCTACGTGGTCCAGCACGCGGTAAGCCGCTCGGTCAGGGATTCGGCTGCAATACTTGACGGCCTGTCTGGCTTTGACCGGCAGATGCCCTACACTGCCGCACCGCCTCGCAAGAGCTTTGCCGCTGCCGCGGCACCCTCCCGCCGCAAGATGAAGATCGGGTATTATCGGGAGTCTCCGCTTGCGCTGCCGATTTCGCCTGAAACGCAAGCTGCGATGGACAGTGCCATCGCGCTGGCCCGCGACCTGGGACACGAGGTGGAGGAAATTGGTCTTCCGATGATTGACCGCAGTTTCTTCCTCGACTTTGGCAGGGTGATTTGTGCTGCAATCGCCTCGGATGTCCGCTTCTTTTCCTCGGAGGCCGGCAGGTCCGTGGAACCACAGCTGGAACGTTCGACGCGCATTGTCGCCAGGTTCGGCGAAATTCTGTCGGCAGGCGAGCTTGTTTCCATCCTCATGCGGCAGAACGCGGTTTCGCTCGAACTGCTGCAGGCCACCATGCAGTATGATGCCGTATTCATGCCGGTGATCTCGAGCGCGCCAGTCAAATCCGGGTCGATGGATTCAACGGGTACGGATCTCCTGCTCGAACAGGCGGTCGATGCCCTTCGCCTGACCCGGCTTCTCAAGCTCGAACCGCTCATGAACCAGTTCATCGACAAGGCCTTCTCGGTCACCCACTGGCCCGCGATACAGAATGTCACAGGGCAGCCTTCCGTCGCGCTCCCGGTACACGTCACTGCCGACGGCCTGCCGCTCGGCATCCAGGCGGCCGGGAGGATGGGGGACGAAGAAACACTGTTTGAGCTTGCCGCGCAGATGGAGGCGGCGTCGGGGTGGACCGAACGGCACTCGCCGATTGCCCGCTCCGCAAACTGAGCAAGCTTGCGGCGGGAAAATGCCACACGGGAAAAATCCCCTTCAAGATTGACTCTCACCCGGTGCTGGCTACTTTCCTTGGCAGTTTCCAAACAGCACCAAACGGATAATCCCCATGTTGACGCGTCTGTTGAATTTTGGCCGGAACAAGCTTCGTTTCGACGACATGAGCGCACGGGAAATCCTCGCGCTTGCCATCACCTCGGAAGAGGATGACGCACGAATCTACCGCACCTTTGCCGGAGAGATCCGGGAAACCTATCCCGACAGCGCCAAGATATTCGACGAGATGGCAACGGAAGAGGATCAGCATCGCAGATGGCTGATCGATGTGTTCCGCGAGAAGTTCGGCGAGACCATTCCGCTGATCCGCCGCGAGCATGTTGCCGGTTTCTATTCGCGCAAGCCGATCTGGCTGATGAAAAACCGCTCCGTCGATGAAATGCGCAAGCAGGCCGCAGACATGGAGGCACAGGCGCACCGTTTCTATTCGGCGGCGGCCAAGCGCACCTCCGATGCCACGATCCGCAAGCTGCTGGGCGATCTTGCAAGGGCCGAGGCCGGACACCTGGGCGCGGCAATGAATGCGGAAAAGCACTACATCTCGGAAGACGTGAAGGAAGCGGAGGCCGAGGCCGAACACCGCCAGTTCGTGCTGACCTACGTTCAGCCGGGACTGGCCGGACTGATCGACGGTTCGGTTTCGACACTCGCTCCGATCTTCGCCACCGCATTTGCGACCATGAACCCGTGGACGACCTTCCTCGTCGGGCTTGCCGCCTCGGTTGGTGCCGGCATCTCGATGGGTTTCACGGAGGTGGCGTCCGATGATGGCGTGATCTCAGGCCGCGGATCGCCGATGATCCGTGGCGTGGTGACCGGCATCATGACCACGCTCGGCGGACTGGGCCACGCCCTTCCCTATCTCATCCCGGATTTCTGGACAGCCACCTATGTGGCCGTTGCAGTCGTTGCGGTTGAACTGGCCATCATCACCTTCATTCAGCACAAGTACATGGAAACGCCCTGGGTGAAGGCGATGCTGCAGATCGTGCTTGGCGGGGCGCTCGTTCTGGGCGCAGGCGTATTGATCGGCGGCGGTTGACGGAGCCAGGTCGGCGTATCGAGTTCTCCGCTGCTAAGTCAGTCGCGCCAGCAGCGTCACCCAGGGCGCCGTCTCACCGGAAAGCCCCGCTCCGTCTCCGGTCGTTTCGTGTTCCACAGCCAGCCCCGCATCGTCCAGCAATTCGCGCAGTTCCCCCACCGTGTAGAATGCATAGAGGCGGCCCAGCCTGTCGCGCCGCTCGCCGGAGCCCGTCTTCATTCCCAGATGCAGCAGACCACCTGGACGCAAGGCAATGGCCATGCGGCGAAGGCTTGCCGCAAATTCCGAGCGTGCAACGTGCAATAGGCTGAAATTCGCCCAGATGCCGTCGAACGCGCCGATGTCTGAAAGTTCCTCGAAACTCTGGTGGCGCACCTCCACGCCAGCATGCCTTGTGGCAAGCTCGACCATCGCAGACGAGGCATCGCTTGCAACCACCCGAAGCCCGGCCATGTGCATCGCAGCCGCGTGGTAGCCAGGTCCGCAGCCCAGATCGAGCACCTTTGCTCCTCTGGGCAGACGGTCCATGAATCCGGCAAGCGCCGGGTCCTGCGATGCAGAGAGCATCTTCAGGTAATCCTCCGCCCGCTCATCGTAGACTGCTATCGTGCGCTCGTCGGCTGGCACGGCCAACTCCTCCAAATGGTCAGTTGGGCCGGCCCGGCGCAGATGCAGGCCCGCGGCGGCGCTTCGAGTTGACCAGGTAGATCCCCAACCCCACCAGCAGCATCGAAACCGCGATGTTAAGCGTCAGGCGTTCGCCGAACATCAACGTACCGGCCACAACCCCGAAGAGCGGAGACAGGAAAGCAAAGCTTGCCATGTCGGAGGCCGGGTAGACAGACAGTATCCAGAACCAGAGGACAAACCCCGCCGCAACCACGACAAGCGCCTGAAAGGCGAAGATGCCCCAAAGGAAAGGTGTCATCTCCCGAAATGTCTCGCCGGAATACAATGCCAGCCCCAAGAGAATCGGGGCGGAAACCGCCAGTTGGTAGAGAAGCTGCATCTCGGGCACGGATCTCGACATTTTCGTGGTCCGGGCAACGATTGCGATGCCCGCCCATCCTGTTGCCGCGACCAGCGCCATGAGGTCACCTGCGAGCGATCCGCCGTCAACCTGGTTCGTGGCGTTCGCAGCGAGGGCCACTGCAACCCCGGCAACCGCCAAGGCGAGCCCAAACGCGCGCCGCCTGGTCATCCGTTCGCCTGGAATGAGGAAATGCGCGGCAACGGCCACCCAGACCGGCATGGTGTAGAAAAGGATTGATGCGTGGGCGACGGTTGTCAGATCGAGCGCCTTGAACAGGAGGAAAAACTCGAAGGCAAACAGAAGCCCGGTCACGATTCCCGGAAGAAGGCTGCCGTCCGAAATCGTGAGCTTCCTGCGCCTTATCCATGCATAGATCAGCACCGGCAGGAAGGCCGCCGCCGAGCGCATTCCAGCCTGGAATACCGGGCTCATACCTACATTGACGAGCTTGACCAGCGCCTGGTTGAGACCAAGAAGTGCAGAGAACCCCACGAGAAGTGTTGCGCCCATCGCGTCGATGCGGTCCTTGCGGTTCATGCCTGCCTATTCCTTTTGCTTCGGCCCCGGGTGCTCGCCTACAACAGATTTTCCACGCTGCGCAGAATAAGTTCGATGTCCTGCTCGCGCGAAAGCCGGTGATCGCCATCCTTGACGAGTGTCATGGTAACATCGTCGGCAGGTAGAAACTCGAATAGCTTCATGGCATGGGTATAGGGAACATCCGGATCGGCCATGCCCTGGATGATGTGAACGGGACAGCCGGTCTCGATAATGCCGGTCATCACCCGGTTCTTCTCACCGTCATCGAACAGGGCCCTGGTGAAGATATTGGGTTCGTCGGAATACTCGGACGGCTCCTCCATGTAGCCCTGTTCCTCGAGCTGGCGCCGGTGTTCGCCGGTCAGTTCGGGAAGCATGAGTTCGTGAGTGAAATCAGGTGCCGGGGCAAGAAGCAGGATGGCATGCAGCCTGCCGGTATTGCCGCGCGCTTTCAGCTCCTGTGCCATGCGCAGTGCAATCCAGGCGCCCATAGAAGACCCAACCAGGATCTGGGGACCTTGGGTACACTGATCGAAGACAGCGAGGCTTTCCTCGATCCAACGCGAGATCGTGCCGTCCCTGAATTCGCCGCCAGACTCTCCATGGCCGGAATAGTCGTGCCGGCAACTGGCATGTCCGTTCACCGCTGCCCATTGGTCCAGCTTCTCGGCCTTGGTTCCCAGCATGTCCGAGCAGTAGCCACCCAGCCAGACCAGGCCAGGTGCCTTGCCCGAACGCGAGCGCACGGCGATCTCGCGCGCCGTTGCGCCCTCACCTACCGTGATGAATCGCTTGTCCATGATCGCACTCCTTCGCTTTCCTGCGCCTGCACCTTCTGCGCAAATGAGCGATTTGCCAAATCTCCGAGTGTGGAAACCCGGACGGCGCCTGATTTCGACGCGGCAGAAAGGTATGCGCATTCCGTCCGCCAGCCCGGATGGAATGCGAACGCTTTAGTCGCGCGACAGCCGGCATGCAACAGGTGAGCAGCGCGCATTTTCGCATGATTTTGCAAATGAAACGTGGTAAGGGAGCGGCTGGCGTGTGGAGAAATCTCCGGTTTCGGACAATTTCGGCAACTACACGGCACCACGGTGCGTTACAGCCTCTATCCGCAAAGCCGGACACGGTTGCGCGCCGGGAACATGATCCCCATGTTTCGATTTCGCACGACAACGGCAACAGCAGGGAGTTTACCACCATTCGCCGTCCACACAGAGCAAAACCGCCGGTCAAAGAAGGACCGCGCACCAATGAAGAAATTCGCATTCCAGAGGTACAGCTAATCGACGCTGAAGGTGAGAACCGCGGTGTCGTTCCGACCGCCGAGGCCCTTCAGATGGCTTTCGAAGCCGGTCTCGACCTTGTGGAAATCGCGCCCACGAACCAGCCGCCGATCTGCAAGATCCTGGACTACGGCAAGTTCAAGTACCAGCAGCAGAAGAAGGCCGCTGAGGCGCGCAAGAAGCAGAAGACGCAGGACGTCAAGGAAATAAAGATGCGTCCCAACATCGACACGCACGACTATGACGTGAAGATGCGCGCAGTGAAGAAATTCCTCGGCGAAGGCGACAAGGTGAAGGTCACACTTCGCTTCCGTGGCCGCGAGATGGCTCACCTGGAACTGGGCATGGAGCTTCTCAACCGCGTGAAGGCGGATGTGGAAGAAATCTCCAAGATCGAGGCCGAACCCAAGCTGGAAGGCCGCCAGATGATGATGGTCGTGGCGCCTGCAAGATAGCCGCCTCACAGTACGTGTTGTGATCAGAAAGCCGGGTAGCAAACCCGGCTTTTTTGTTGCGGCCTTCAAACTTACAACTTGCTGACATTCCGAATAGGCTTCCTGTCATCGAGCAATCGCTATCCTTTTCCTCGCAACCAAAAAAACTTCCAACCGAGGATCAGGAGAAGAAATGACAAAGAAACTTCGCAACATTCAACTCGCAATGTCAGCAATTGCACTATTGGGCTTCGCGGGTCTTATGGCGGCGGTCCCCGTATCGGTGACGGCGGACGGTGGAATGCACCTGTCCAAGGCCTGGGCAGACAACGGCGACGATTCCGGCGGAGAAAGCGAATCCGGCGGTTCCGATGATGGCGCCGGTCATGACAGCGGCGACGACCATGGCGGAAGCTCCGACAGCAGTTCAAGCCACGACAGCGGTAGCGGCGGTGGCGGCTCCGATCACGACTCGGGCGACAATGACGACAGCTTGCTGAACAGAATCCTGAAAGGATCGACTGGTTCCCGGTAACTGCCCCCAGTATCGGCATCCAGTCAGCCGCGGCCGGACCCACCGGCCGCGGCCGCGATGTTTACACCATTGGTGTTGGCAACTACTGTCCCAGACCGGACAGATTGCCTCATGCGTTGAGTACGAACCGGAATGACTAGACGTGAATTACTGTTTCTGCTTGCGGCAGGCCTCGTGCTGTTCGAGCCGCTCAAGGCCTCTGCCGAAGATGGCGCAGAGAGCAGCGAAAGCGAATCGGAAACTGAATCCGAAGGCGGAGGGGATAGCAGCTCCAACAGCGGATCTTCATCGACCTCCGGGTCACGAGACAGTGACGGCGACAGTGGTGAAAGTGGAAACCACTCTGGAGATGACAACTACCGAAACAAGTTGCGCAGAAGCCAGTCTGACCAGAACGAAGCGCTTTCAGACCGCAATGCCGGCCGGATAATCAGCCTTGAACAGGCGCGTAGTGTCGTCTCGAAACGCTATCCAGGCCGGGTTCTCGACGTAAAACTGGTGCGCATTGGCCCGGCACGCATCTATTCATTCAAGATCCGGTTGGATAACGGCAAGCTGAAGATGGTCCGCGTGAACGCGGTGTCGGGCAAGCTGATCGGATTGTTCGGATTTGGCGGATGAGAATTCTACTCGCAGAGGACGAACAAACGATATCAGACCATGTGAGAAACCATCTTGAGCATGATGGTTACCGGGTCACCGTATGCCAGGATGGCCGCGAGGCATGGGAAACAGGCGGCACGGAAGATTTTGACGCGATCGTTCTTGATCTCGGCCTGCCCTCCCTCGACGGTCTGACCCTGCTGCGCCTATGGCGCTCGGAGGGCGTGCACACGCCGGTCCTCGTTCTGACAGCGCGGGGAAGCTGGATGGAGCGTGTTGACGGCTTCGACAGCGGGGCCGATGACTACCTGCCGAAGCCGTTTCGAATAGAGGAACTGAAGGCCAGGCTTCGTGCCCTCCTGCGCAGAACTCGCCCTGCGAGCGTGGAAACATTCAGGGTTGCCGGCAACAGGCTACTCATTAGACCGGATGTTCGCGAAGTGGTGCTGGACGGCGAGACACTTTCCCTGACCCCGTCAGAGTATCGCGCCATTTTGTGCCTCGCGGAAGCAGGTTCGCGCCCGGTCAATTCATGGGAGATCGCCGAACGCGCCCTGGACCGGAATGACGACAAGGCAAAGAATGCGGCCGAAGTTCTGATCAACCGCCTGCGGCGAAAACTTGGAGATGGCATTCTCGTCAACCGGCGGGGCTACGGCTACCTGCTGAGCGGCGACTAGGAACAGCAATGCGCTCAATCCGGCTGCGCCTCGTATCAGTATCGATAATCCTTATCGCCGCGGCTCTTGGTCTCGTCTGGTACTCGCTCTCGACAATTTTCGAGAAAAAGATGGCGGACCAGTTGATCCTTCAGTTGCAGGGAACCGTCGATCATTTGTCGGCCAGGCTTGTCTATGACCAGAATGGGCCATCTCTCGAATCGGAGCCCGGCGATCCCAGATACGAGCTTCCAGGCGGCGGACGTTACTGGCAGGTCGAATTTTCGGACGGAACCACATTTCGCTCGCGTTCACTGTGGGATGTGAAAATCAATCGCGAGCAAACCAAGCCCGTCGGAACCGGAAACCTGTTTTCCGTTGAGGGGCCAAATGGAAACCCGCTCCTGCTTCTCGACGACAAGGTGTCGCTCGAGGTCAGCGACGGAGTACAGGACATTCACCTCCTGGCAGCCATGGACAAGAGCGAGTACGACACCGCGGTCAGGGATTTCAATTCCCAGCTCGCCCTGATGCTCACCATCACGGGCATAGCGCTTTCGCTTGGCTCACTGCTGCAGGTGATAATCGGATTGTCTCCATTGAGAACACTTGAAAACTCCATTGAGGCGGTTCGCTCCGGAGATGAAAGACGCGTTTCCGAAGACGGCCCGATTGAAGTGCAGCCATTGGTGAGCGGCCTCAACCACCTTCTGGATATCCGCGAGGCAGACGTCGCGAAATCGCGAAATCGCGCTGCCGATCTGGCGCATGGGATCAAGACACCTCTGACCATTCTTTCGCAATACGCCGAAAACCTGGCCCTGGCAGGGGACGGTGCGGATGCGGAACTGCTTTCGGGACAGATTCAGGCAATCCAGTCGCGCGTTGACCGGCAACTGGCACTTACAAGGATGGCGGCAAATGCGAATTCGCAAACGGAACTCAAACCACTGGTTTCGACGCTCGTCGACATTGTAAAGCGATTGCCCAGTGAGAAGGAACTTACATGGAGCATCTCGATCAAGAGCGATCTGACTGTTCCGGTCGAGCATGGCGATCTGGCCGAGGCGCTCGGGAACCTGCTGGATAATGCCCGGAAATGGGCCAACTCAGAGGTCCGGATCAGCGCAACCCAAAACACCGGCCAACTCGAGATCAGGATTGAGGATGACGGACAAGGTGTCGACACCGGCCACTTGGAGGAAATTCTCGGCAGAGGTGTGAGGCTGGACGAGAAGAACGGTGAAACGGGGTTGGGTCTGGCTATAACGCTCGAAATCGTTGAGGCCTATGGGGGCAAGTTCCGGGTTGAACGGTCCGAACTTGGCGGGTTGTTGCTGATCCTCGAATTTTCGCCATCGCCTGACCGTTCCGTATTCACCGTGCTGTAAGACAATCACCCGCAAACCCGATTCCCGCTTGCCATTTTACCATTACGGCAGTATATACGCGCCCGTGTGATCGCCTGGCAGGGCATGCCATGGCGTTCAGAGAGCGAAAGCTCCGCCGAAGCCTCCTTCATCGGGCGCTTCAAGCCGGCGGGGCTTTTTGATTTGTCCAAAAAGGAGTTCGCAAATGCCCAAGATGAAGACAAAGTCCTCGGTCAAGAAGCGGTTCAAGGTAACCGCTACCGGCAAGGTGAAGGCCCAGCAGGCTGGCAAACGCCACGGCATGATCAAACGTTCGAACGATTTCATCCGCAAGGCTCGCGGCACCACGGTGCTCGCCGATCCGGATGCGAAAATCATCAAACAGTTCATGCCTTATTCCCGCAAGGGCTAATGCCGCTACACCGAAGGAGATCTGACAAATGGCACGTGTAAAACGCGGCGTAACCGCCCACGCAAAACACAAGAAGGTACTTAAGAAGGCAAAAGGCTATTACGGCCGCCGCAAGAGCACCATCCGCACCGCCAAGCAGGCTGTCGAGAAGGCGCAACAGTACGCCACGCGCGACCGCCGCGCCAAGAAACGCAACTTCCGCTCGCTTTGGGTTCAGCGCATCAACGCTGCCGCCCGCGAGAATGGCCTGACCTATGCCCGTCTCATCGACGGCATGAACAAGGCCGGAATCGAAATCGACCGCAAGGTTCTTTCCGACATGGCAATCCATGAGGCCGAAAGCTTCACCGCAGTCTGCGATGCAGCCAAGAAGGCACTTGCCTATCTGAAAGACACCACGCCGAACGCTTTTGAAAGCGCAGTCCGCTAAGGCCCGCGCTTCCGAAAGCTTCTTAACTATCGTATTCGGAAACCCGCGCTGGCCTTTCGGCTGGGGCGGGTTTTGTTTTGAGCATCGAAGCCCTGTCCGGCAGCAAGAATTTCCGACGGAACAGATTTGAAAACCCGATTGGACGAACCGAAATGGACGATCTGAAACAGCTTGAGACCGAGATTTTCGCCCGCATCGAAGGGGCTGCCGACGAGGCGGCGCTCGAGGAAGTGCGCATTGCCACCATCGGCAAGAAGGGCTCGATCTCGGAAAAGATGAAAACGCTCGGAAAGATGACGCCGGAGGAGCGCCAGACCGCCGGCCCTGCGCTGAACGGGCTGAAGAACGCCGTTACCGAAGCCATCGCTGCGCGCAAGGATATCCTGCGGCGCGCCGCGATCGAGGAACGGCTGAAGAACGAGACGGTGGACATCACCCTGCCCGTCCGGCAGTCACCGGCAGAAGCTGGTCGCATTCATCCGCTGACCCAGGTGGTGGATGAAATCACCGCGATCTTTGCCGACATGGGTTTCTCGATTGCCGAAGGACCGGAAATCGAGACAGACTACTACAATTTCACGGCACTGAACTTTCCCGAAGGCCATCCGGCGCGCGAGATGCACGACACGTTCTTCTTCAACCCGGATTCGGAGGGGCAGCGCAGGCTGCTGCGCACCCACACCTCGCCGGTGCAGGTCCACACGATGGAAAGCCAGAAGCCGCCGATCCGCATCGTCATTCCGGGCAAGACCTACCGTTGCGACTCCGACGCCACGCATTCTCCGATGTTCCATCAGCTTGAAGGCCTGGTGATTGGCAAGGACATCCATGCCGGGCACCTGCGCTGGTCGCTGGAGGAATTCTGCAAGGCATTCTTCGAGGTCGACAACGTGACGATGCGTTTCCGCCCGTCCTTCTTCCCCTTCACCGAACCGTCCTTCGAAGTCGACATCCAGTGTGACCGGTCGGGCCCGACCGTCAAGTTCGGCGAAGGAACGGACTGGATGGAGATCCTGGGCTGCGGCATGGTTCATCCGAACGTGCTGCGCTATGGCGGCATTGATCCTGACGAATTCCAGGGTTTTGCATGGGGCATCGGCATCGACCGGCTGGCCATGCTGAAATACGGAATGCCTGACCTGCGCGATTTCTTCGATGCCGACGCACGCTGGATCTCGCACTACGGCTTCCGTCCGCTCGACATACCGACGCTGTTCGGCGGAGTTTCGTCGTGACACGCTACACCGATGCCGCTTTGCTGAAGGGCGAATACGCCCATCTTGCCGCCCAGTTGAAGGCAGGCGAGCGGCATGCGCCGTCATCGATAGACTGGGGCGATGCATCCTGCGACAACGCTGCCGAGGAGGCAGCGCAGGAAGTGGCGAAGCACATCTTCTCCTTCCAGCAGGAACTTGACCCCGAATCCGAGCAGATGGAGATCATCGCCTTCTCGGCAGCCGGGCAGATGCGGGTCATGGCAGTGGTGCCGGGCGATGGCGACCTGATCCGCCTCGACGGGATGCTGATGCCCGACGGCCCCCAGGTTTCCTCGGTCATCCACACAAGCCAGCTTTCGCTGACTTTCCTGCGCAAGCCGCTTGACGAAGTAGGCGAAGACGAAGATGCGCTGACCATCGGCTATGTCATCTTCGACGAGTTGAAGGAACGCCAGAAGGCGCGTTACGCGACGAAGAAATCCAATTCGAGGACGGCCGCGAAACCGTCCAACAAGACAAAGGCCAAGGCGGCCAAATCCAAACCGAAGGCAGAAAAATGAAGTTCACCCTGTCATGGCTGAAAGACCATCTGGAGACCGATGCGTCGCTAGAGGAGATTACCGAAGCGCTGACCATGATCGGCCTCGAAGTCGAGGCCGTCGATGACCGGTCGCAGTTCAAACCCTTCGTCATTGCCAAGGTGCTGACCGCGGCACCGCATCCTGATGCCGACAAGCTGCAGGTCCTGACCGTGGACAAGGGCGACGGCAAGCCGGTGCAGGTCGTTTGCGGCGCGCCAAATGCGCGTGCCGGGCTGGTCGGCGCATTCGCCGGGCCGGGCACCTATGTTCCCGGCATCGACGTGACGCTATCGGTGGGCAACATTCGCGGGATCGAGAGCTTCGGCATGATGTGCTCCGAACGCGAACTCGAGCTTTCCGACGATCACAATGGCATCATCGACCTGCCGGAAGACGCGCCAGTTGGAACGCCGTTCGCCGACTATGCAAACCTCAGCGATCCGGTGATCGAAATCGGCATCACGCCGAACCGGCCAGACGCTCTGGGTGTTGCCGGTATCGCGCGCGACCTGGCCGCTTTCGGGATCGGCAAGGTGAAACCGCTCGCGATCGGTGAACCGGAAGGCAATTATCCATGCCCGGTGAAGGTGAACATCGAGGCGCAGGATCTGTGCCCCGCATTCGGCCTTCGCTACGTGAAGGGCGTGAAGAACGGCCCGTCGCCGAAATGGATGCAACAGCGCCTGAAGGCGATCGGTCTTCGCCCGATCTCTGCCCTTGTCGATATCACCAACTACGTGACCTTCGATCTCGGCCGACCGCTGCACGTGTTCGATGCCGACAAGGTGCATGGCGACCTGACGATCCGCGAAGCCAGGGATGGTGAAACGGTTCTTGCACTGGATGGCAGGGAGTACAAGCTTGCAGCCGGTCAATGCGTAATTGCCGATGAAAAGGGGATCGAGTCGCTGGCCGGCATCATGGGCGGCGAGGAATCCGGCTGCTCCGATGAAACCGTCAACGTGCTGGTCGAATCTGCATTGTGGGAGCCCTACAACATCGCCCGCACCGGCCGCGACCTTGGAATCAATACCGATGCCCGCTACCGGTTTGAACGCGGGGTCGATCCGGCCTTCATGGTTCCGGGTCTCGACCATGCGACCAATCTGGTAATGGAACTGTGCGGTGGCGAGGCATCTCAGGCCATCGTCGCCGGCGAGGTTCCCGAACCGCAGAAAATCATCGAATTCCCCTATTCGGAAGTACGCCGCCTGACGGGGATCGACGTCTCCGAGGATCGCTCGCGCGAAATATTGCGCTCGCTCGGCTTCGAGGTGGACGAGACAACTGGAACCGGAAGGGTAAAGGTGCCGTCATGGCGTCCGGACGTCGAAGGTAAGGCCGACCTGGTCGAAGAGGTGATGCGCATCAACGGCATCAACGAGATTTCGCCGCAGCCCCTGCCGGCTCTCAATACCGTCAACGGCAAGATCCTGACGACGGGCCAGATCCGTGTCCGCAACGCCAAGCGCTCGCTTGCGGCGCGTGGAATGCTGGAGGCCGTGACGTGGTCGTTCATCTCTGCCGATCACGCCAAGGCATTCGGCGGCGGGCAGGACGAACTGAAACTGGCCAATCCGATTTCCGCCGACATGTCCGACATGCGGCCTTCACTCCTTCCCGGCCTGATCCTGGCCGCCCAGCGCAATGCCGACCGGGGTGTTGGCGATGTGGCACTGTTCGAGGTCAGCCAGACCTTCACCTCCGACAAGCCGGAAGGCCAGCACCGCATTGCCTGCGGCGTTCGCCGGGGCACGGCCCATCTCGCGGGTTCCGGCCGCCATTGGCAGGGCAATTCAAAGCCAGTCGGCGTGTTCGATGCCAAGGAGGACGCACTTGGCGTGCTGCAGGCCTGCGGAGTCGACGTGTCGAAGGTTCAGATCGTGGCGGAAGCGCCGGAGTGGTTCCACCCGGGCCGTTCCGGGCGTATCCAGCTCGGTCCGAAGATCGTGCTGGGCGTGTTCGGTGAGCTGCATCCGATGACGCTCGAGACGCTGGATGTTTCAGGCCCTCTGTGCGGCTTCGAAGTCTATCTCGACAACATTCCCGAGCCGAAGGAAAAGGCAACGAATACCAAGCCGCCGCTGGCGATTTCCGGCCTTCAGGCGGTCAAGCGCGACTTCGCTTTCGTTCTGGACAAGCAAAGCGATGCTGCCACGCTGTTGCGTGCCGCTGCGGGAGCCGACAAGAAACTCATCTCGGGTGTCTCCGTTTTCGATGTCTTCGAAGGGGCTTCGCTTGGCGAGGGCAAGAAATCGGTAGCCATCGAGGTTACCCTCCAACCAGTCGAAAAAACGCTGACCGACGAGGAAATCGAAGCGGTGTCGAAACAGATCATTGCCAATGTGGAAAAGTCCACCGGCGGCGTTCTGAGAGGCTGACGCAAAGAGACCGGCGTTTTGTTCGGCCGTTGGCATGTCCGGGCATCGGGGAGCCGGTGCCCGGCAAGAACCGGTTTGTGTTTATCCGGAAATTCTCCGGATCAGGAGCCGGGCCGAAGCTGCCATACGTGGAGACCGTATAGCAGCCTGCCTGTTTCATCTCCCGGCCGCAGCGATGCTTCGAGAACGGCATGCGTTTCAACGGGCTTCGAGAGGCTTATCAGGCTAGCCGCACTGGCAATCGTGGCGGGTTGGAACATGCACAGGGAAACGAACACCAGCGTGAAGTAGCTGCACCAGGCAAGCGTCTTCTGAAACTGGCCGTCCCTGCGCCCGCGCGCCGTGACCGGTGCAAGCGAATTCAGGTCCAGTTCGCTGGTCACGACCCAGCCTGTCTTTTTCTTCCTGCTTCCAAGACCAAACATACGGGTCTCCCGTTCGTTCGATTGAAATGCCTGCACTTTCCCGCTTCTTTTCGGCCAGGCCGTATCAACCTTGGCCGTACACGGATGGTTCCGGCAAACGACTGAACTCGTTGCGCATCCAGGTTCTTCCGGTACCGTCAAAACCTGAATTTCTCCAGTGCAGGCGATTTCGCCAAGTTTGCAATCTAGCTGACAAATGCCAAAATGGTGTTATCCGCGAAATGCGGATTTTATGCAGAATTTAACGAATCCTTCACCGATACAGCCACTCGACCACCGGGAGAATCTGTTGCCGCCTCCAGCATTGCAGGTCCAAGAATGGGAACTGACCGAGACCTTCATCAGGTCTTCGGGACCCGGCGGACAGAATGTCAACAAGGTGGCAACAGCCGTACAACTGCGTTTTTCGGTTGATCGCTCCCCCTCTCTCGAACCACGCGTTAAGACGCGCCTGAAGAAGATAGCCAAGCACCTGATGACCAAGGAGGGCGAATTGATCATCGAGGCGTCGAGCTATCGCACGCAGGGGCAGAACCGGGAGGACGCCAGAGCGCGGCTCGCCGCCCTGATCGCGGAGGCTTCCAAACCGCCGCCGCCGAAACGCAAACCGACACGGCCAACCCGCGGCTCCGTCGAGCGCAGGCTCAAGGCCAAGTCGGAACGCGGCGAAACCAAGAAGATGCGCGGCTGGTCGACTGACAAGGAGTGAACCTCTCCAACAACCGGGAGCATGACAGCCGCCACATGCCGCTCGCTACCACCAGACGCCGCCGCGCGTAACGCGAATCTTCGGCTTTCCCTGTGGGGGATTGATCTCGCCGCTGCTGGCGGGAACATCCGAATGCGGGTGATCGCGCCAGGGGCCTGGATCACCCGCCTTGCCATCGTTGAGGAGACCGGCGTAGCCGGAATACCGCGCAGCCTCGCCACGGCCCCACTTGCGGCTGATCTTCGGCACGCCCGAACTGCGTTTGGGAAGCTCTTCGCGCATCCTGTCCGGGATGAATTCGCCGCGACCACGCTTGCCACCAGCGATCTCCTCGATTATCTCCGGCTTCTCCTTGAGCGCCATCAGCCTTTCGATTCTGTCTTCTGTCTGCGGATGGGTGCGCAGGACCGATGGCGCCGGCACCCTGCCGCCTGGCAGTACCATGCCTTCCCAGTGGGCATTCTGGGCCTGTTCCAGCTTCACCAGTGCGCTTGCAAGACCGTCGGGGTCGCCGGTCAGAAGAGCGGCGCCCAGATCCGCGTCGTATTCCCGTGCCCGCGACAGCGCCAGCTGCAGAAGGCTGCCCATGGTGGGCGCGAAGATGAGCAGGACCACGGCAAGCCAGGGAACGGTAGCTGCGTGGCCAAAAATGATGGAGGGGAGATTGAGAAACAAGGAGAGCATGCCGAATGTCGACATGGCCGATGTGAACCGGCTTACCGTGTCGGCTATCGCCATGACCCGAAGATCGTTGTTGCGGATGTGAGAGATTTCATGCGCCATGATGCCCGCGAGTTCGCGCCGCGTCATGGTTCTCGCCAGTTGATCGGTCATGGCGATCGCCGAATCGTCGCCCCGGCCAACCGCGAACGCATTCATCATCTTGGAGGGAATGACGTAGAGTTTCGGCCTGTTCTGCAAGCCGGAACGTTCGACAAGCACATCGAGGATTTCGTGACCGACGGGAAAATGATTGCGCGCAGTTTCGCGCGCCTTGTACATTCGCAAAACCATTGCCGGGCTGACACGGCTCGCCATGAACAACGAGATACCGCCGAAGATCGCAGCGTAGATGATGCCGTCAGGCCCGAAGAAGACGTAGGCGCATACGGCCAGCAGCAAAATCGAGCCGCCTACCAGCAGCCACGTCTGCAGCGCGTTGAGCGCAGCGTGTTTTTTGCTCTCGAAGAAGTCTATCGTGTTGCGGCTCACTGCAGCCTCCAGAAAATACGGCACATCCAACGTGGCGCTGCTCCCATCTGGCACAGGAGCAACAAGCGGTGTCCCGGCAAATATGGGGTGGAGCAGCGCGGATCGCAAACGGTTACCCTTTGGTAACCATTCGTGAACCCGAAGCAGTTAGCCTTGTACCGGAATGGCCGGTATTGTCTGAAGCACAAAGCGAATCGGCTTTGCCGCAAGCTCCCGCCGGCCTACGGAACGCAGAAATGAAGACCCTCTCCATGAAGGCACTAAGCCGCCTCACAGCAATCGCCCTTGCAGGCTCGCTCGCGTCGGCAGAACTGCCCGCCAATGCCGAGACACCTGCCAAGCAGCTGTTCGGGCGCATGACCCTGCCGAGCAATTCCAATGCCGCTTCGCACGGCTTCTATTCCAAGGGCTGCCTTGCCGGTGCGGTTGCCATTCCCGTGGACGGGCCGGACTGGCAGGTCATGCGCCTTTCGCGCAACCGGCGCTGGGGCCATCCGGAACTCGTTTCGATCCTTGAACAGCTCTCCGTCAAGGCCAAGCGGGACGGCTGGAACGGTCTCCTGGTCGGCGACATGTCACAGCCGCGCGGCGGCCCGATGCTGACCGGCCATGCCTCGCACCAGATCGGGCTGGACGCCGATATCTGGCTGACGCCAATGCCCAACAAGCGAATGACCTATCAGGAACGCGAAAACACGAGTGCGATTTCGGTCCTTTCAGGAAACGGCAAAGGCCCCTATGTGGACGACCGCCGCTGGACCAAGGCGCATGAGGCGCTGCTTCGCGATGCTGCAAGTTTTGGCGAGGTCGAGCGAATCCTCGTGCATCCCGGCATCAAGAAGAAGCTCTGCGACACCGTGAAGGGCGACCGTGCTTGGCTGAACAAGATACGGCCGTACTGGGGACACCACTATCATTTCCACATCCGGATCGGCTGCCAGCCAGGCTCTCCGGGATGCAGATCGCAAAAGGGTACGGGTTCGGACATCGGCTGCGGAGACGCACTGAACTGGTGGTTCAATGTCGGCCTGAAGCCTCCCAAGCCCTCGAAGAAGCCTTCCAAACCGGCGAAGCCGAAGCCGCAACTGACCCTGTCGGGAATGCCGGACGCTTGCGCCGCCGTGTTGAAGGCGCCAGCAAAGAGCGCCGATGCAGCGGAATTCAAGTCCAGTCTCTTGCAGGGTTTCGCCGCACCCGCAATGGACATGCCGGCCAGGGTCGATCCGCTGGCGGTGCTTTCCTCCAAACCGATAGAAGCGGCCTCGAGCAGTTCTGCCCTGTCGGTAGCGGGTTCCGTTCTGAGCGCCATGTCGGCAGACCGGCTTCCGGTGCCCGAACCCAGACCGCTGCGATAAAGATAACTCAGTCAGCCTCCATGAGGCTGTGTTTCCGATCCAATTAAAAACCCGCAGCAGATCGCCGCGGGTTCATTTGATTTGCCGAACTGACCGGCAAGACTGTCAGTCGAAGCTCTCGTCGGGATAGACGCCCCAAAGGGTTTGCTGGCGAACATAGCCCGACACGCCCTGGGTCTTGAGGCGGCACCAGCCATTGATGCATTCGCTCACCTCGGCCATCGCTCCCGGCTCCATTTTGGCGCGAACGGCTGCATTCTCGCTGGGATCCGACCGCATGAAGACATCCGCATTTGCCTCGCCTTTGGCCCATGGCGAGACGATGACGGTGCGATTGCCGGAGAGCAGCGATTGAAGGATCCAGCCCTCGTCGCCCTCTGGATCGCGAACCTTGCGCCAGTTGTCGTATTCCTGGAGGATCTCGAGCGGGAGGCCGCGCTTGGTATACATCCACTGCACCTTGTATTCACGGCCCGGCCCAACGCGCATGTTCACACGGCTAGACTTGAGGCTGACATAGCGCGGCAACGGCAGGCCGGACGGACCTACGCCGGTCGCACCGGCAGGTGTCGCATAGCCTGCAACCATACCCGACAGCGCCGTAACCGAAACAAAAACGGCCGCAGCGGCGATGTTCGGGATGTTGCGAATTTTGAAGGAGGGGAAAAAGCAGCTTTGAAAATGCGGACGCATTACAACCCCGTATTCTGACACTTGTTCTTTCACTCTTGCCGGCATTTGGATGCCGGCAGCACCGGAACCGGTCGCTGAGGAGGCCTTCGGATCTTGTTTCCGTTTGCTCTCCCCGGCCAGTCTGGTAAACAGATTGATGCCCGCCAAAGCGGGTTCCAATACCGGTGAACAGACTATGACCGGATTGGGTTAAGGAGCCGTCAACAACCCGCCGGAACGGGGTATCTAATCCTCTCCGATGGCAAGTGTGAGTAGCATGACCCGCAGGAAACCTTCCATCGTCGTGACCCGAAAGCTTCCCGATGCCGTGGAAGCGCGAATGCGGGAACTTTTCGATGTCAGGCTGAACTCCGACGACCGGCCGATGAGCCAGGCCGAACTCGTGGAAGCCGTCAGGACCGCGCAAGTGCTGGTGCCCACGGTGACCGACCGGATCGACCAGTCGGTGATCAGTCAGGCAGGCAGCCAGTTCAAGCTGATTGCGAATTTCGGCAATGGCGTCGACAACATCGATATCGAGGCTGCAGCCCGGAAGGGTATCACGGTCACGAATACGCCGAACGTGCTGACCGAAGACACTGCCGACATGACGGTTGGGCTGATGATTGCCGTATCGCGCCGTCTGGTGCAGGGCGCAGAGCGCATTCGCAGCAATGAGTGGAAGGGCTGGTCGCCTACCTGGATGCTTGGCCGCCGCATCTGGGGCAAGCAGCTGGGCATTGTCGGCATGGGCCGCATCGGCACCGCAGTTGCCCGGCGTGCCAAGGCATTTGGCCTGTCCATCCACTATCACAACCGCCACCGGGTCTCGGCAGCGGTGGAGGAGGAACTCGGGGCGACCTACTGGGAAAGCCTCGACCAGATGCTGGCCCGCATGGACATCGTTTCCGTCAACTGTCCGCACACACCGGCGACCTACCACCTGCTTTCGGCGCGCAGGCTTGCACTGCTGCAACCCGGCGCAATCGTCGTCAACACCGCGCGCGGAGAGATCATCGATCAGGATGCGCTCATCAAGGCACTCCAGGAAGACAGGATTGCAGGTGCGGGACTGGATGTGTTCGAATCCGAGCCTGCGGTCAGTCCCGACCTGATCAAGCTGTCGGATGAGGGCAAGGCGGTGATCATTCCGCACATGGGTTCGGCAACGCTTGAGGGCCGCCAGGAAATGGGCGACCGGGTGATCATCAATATCCGCGTCTGGGATGACGGGCACCGCCCGCCCGACCGGGTGCTTCCCGGCCGCACCTAAGCCTGCTGCCTGCTGCGCAGTTCAGGCTGCCCAGAGCAGGCCCACGATGCCGGTGGTGATGAGCGCGACGCCCGCGATCTCGACCTTGGTGATGGTTTCCTTGAAGAACAGTATGGAGGTGGCGATGACCAGCAGCATTTCCACCTGCGCGACCGTCTTGACCATGGCGGCATTCTGAAGCGTGAAGGCGGCGAACCAGCCGAAGGAGGCGGTCGCTCCAACAAGGCCGATGATCGCCGAAATCTTCCAGGCAGCGGCGATCCGGGCGAACTGTTCCCTTTCCCGGAAAAATATCCATGCAGCAAGGATAAGTGTTTGCAGGGTGATCGACACGCACAGCGTGAAGGCGGCCTGCATCAGAAAATTGCGCTCGTATCCCGGAATTTCCAGCGATAGCGAAGCCGCGCGGTAGGCCACTGCACTGATGCCGAAGAAGGCGCCTGACAAGAGGCCCAGCCCGACCACTCTCGTGAACAGGGCAGACACCAGCGACGAGGGAGAGAGCGTTGTCCGCCCGATCGAGATCAGCATCACGCCCAAAACCGCCACGATGATCGCACCAATGGTCGGAGCGCTGACAGTTTCGCCGACGAACAGAAGCCCGAATATCGCAGCCTGCACGGGTTCGGTACGTGAATAGGCGCTGCCAACCACGAAATTGCGGAAAGAGAAGAGATGAATCAGCAGTGCCTGGGCAAATATCTGACCAAGAGCCGCAACGACCACCCACGCCGCAAAAGCAGCGTTTGGTTGTGGTACTTCCGCCCCGCCAAGGCGGTTGATCAGCACGAGGTACAGAAACGCAAAGGGCATGCCGAAGGCAAAGCGGACAAAGGTCGCGCCCGAAGTACCCATGGCTCCCTTCAGGTGTTTCTGCAGCGAGGACCGTATATTCTGCAGAAAGGCAGCGGCGAAGGTTATCAACGCCCAGAGCGGAAGTATCGTCGTCATCGTTGAAGTCCTGGAATCTTGCTAGGAGCATTTTCGATTTTGACGAATTCGGCGAAATAGAAATGCATTGCGAAACTCAGTTGTTTGCCGGGATCAGTCGCTTCCACCCGAAGGTGAAAGCGATTTAATGCGCCGTGCCGGCATGACCGTGGGAAGGGACGGGCGAAGGCCTGGGCAGGAAGAACACCAGCACCGCAACAGCCGCGAATGCCGCTATATTGTACTTGAATGCCTGAAGCACGGCATGGCTGTAGGCCTGCGGAAGCGCGGTACCAGCAGAAAGCTCCGTGGCCAGTCTGGCGAAGAAGAGCTGGCCAATGACCGCCACGCCGAATGCCCCGCCCAGTTGCTGGAATGACTGCAGCGCACCGGAACCCGAACCCGCATCCCGGCTCTGGACTGATGAAAGAACTGTCGGAAACAGCGACGCGAACGTCACGCCCAGCCCCACCCCGCCGAGAAACAGCGGAGCGATGAATCCGATCCGGTCGGGATGATCCATGGTTCCCGACACCATCAGCTGCAGCCAGAACATCGCGATTGCGATCGAAAGCCCACCGAGAGCTATGCGTTTGCGCATCCAGCGCATGCCGAGCTTTCGTGCCACCTGCGAGGAGAACATGACGCCGAACGAAAACGGAAGGGTCGTGATGCCCGATTCCAATGGCGTAAGTCCGTGGCCCGCCTGGAGATAGAGGGCGAAGCTCATGAAAAAGCCGGGGATGCCGGAGGAAAGCAGCACCGCGCACGAAACTCCGACGAGGAAATTGCGGTCGGTGATCAATGACCAGGGCAGCATCTGCGACAGGCCCAGACGCTCCCGGCGGCGTTCCCAGTAGAGAAAGGCTGCAAGCAGCGGCACTGCGCCCGCCATCATTGCAAAGGTCCATGCGGGCCAGCCAAGTTCCCGTCCCTCGACGAGGGGGAAGATTATTGCCAGCACGGTGGAAACGCCGAGCAGGATGCCAACGAAATCATTGCGCAGCTCGCCACCCGACTTTCGCGAGGGAATGAACCAAAGTGCCGCAGCTATCGCTATGGCGCCAACCGGCAGGTTGACGAGGAAGATCGGCCGCCAGTCGAGGCCCCAGATGTCGAGGCCGATCAGCGTTCCGCCAAGCACCGGGCCGGTTACCGCAGCAAGCCCCGTTGCAAGCCCGAACAGGGAGAAAGCGGCGGCGCGTTCGCGGGGTGGAAATATCACCTGGGTGATGGCTATGGTCTGCGGCGTCATCATCGCCGCGCCAAGTCCCTGGACGATACGCGAGACGATGAGCATGGTCATGGATCCGGAGAAACCGCACATCGCCGAGGCGATCGTGAAAACCGCCACGCCGAGAACGAACATGTTGCGTCTGCCGACGATGTCACCCATGCGCCCGAACGGCATGAGTCCCATGGCAAGCGCCAGTACATAGACCGCGACAACCCACTCGATCTCGCTGGTGGAGGCGGAGAAAGCTTCCTGCATGGTAGGCAGGGCGACGTTGACGATGGTCACGTCAATCAGGTTCATGAAGGTTGCAGCCAGAAGAATGGCAAGCGCGATCCAGCGTTGCCGCGGCGTTGTCTCTATGACCGCCTGCGAGGCGGGTGCCGCAGGAGCTTCTCGCTCTCCGTTTTCGGGCGACGGTGTCTGCCCGCTGCCCATGGCAGCATCTGCCGGCGGTCTGGTCATTGGCGTGTCTCTTTCATTCGGCAGGCGGGCGTTCTGGCGTGCCACTGCCTGCGATAGTCCAACTGGTTTCAATGCTTGCGGAATGCGTTGACAAGTTCGCTCTTCAACGCTGCGAATTCCTGCTTGGGTTTGTGCCGGTGATGAATTGCCGCCCCCATTGTAATCGAGGCGGCGGCGACAGGGTTGAGACCCGGCCTGAAATCGCCGGTCTTGATGCCCTGTTCGAAAATTTCGGTGAAACGGTTGTGCCATTGGTCGGCGAATGGCGTCATGATTCGGCGGATCGTTTCGTCGCGGCCCGCACGCTGCATGAGTTCGCTGAACACCTTCATCGTCTCGGGACGCTTTTGAAGTCTTTGCCCGTAGTTTTCGAGTTCTGCCTCGAACAGCTCGAGCGGCGGGCCGTCACGGCGCATGGCAGCACGATCGGCTTCCAGTTCCTCGCCCAGGGATTCAGCAATCAGCACAATCAAGGCCTCCTTGTTGGGGACGTGATAGTGCATGGTTGCCACATTGATCCCGACCGCGTCGGCGATCTCGCGCGTCCGCAAACCCTCGAAGCCCTTTTCGGCGATGAGTTTTCGCGCCGCAGACGCTATCTGCCTGCGACGGTCATCGCCCGCTTCATAATGCTGCTTGATTACCTGTTTCATCTGACCTTCCATTGATCAATCAACCAATTGATTGATTTCCTGGAAATGTCAACAAGCCGCGATGTGGAGGCTGGCGGAAGGAGCAACCCTGCCCTATAGCTGGTGCCATGAAAGACAGCTTCTCCCATGTAAACGAGTGGATATTCGATCTCGACAACACGCTTTACCCGCGGCACACGGATCTATTCGGACAGATAGACCTGCGCATGACCGCCTATGTGATGCGGATCACGGGACTTGCCCACGAAGAGGCACGAGCGCTGCAGAAGCAATTGTACCGCGATCATGGCACAACGCTGAACGGACTGATGATCGATTTCGGTATCGATCCCCATGACTACTTGGCGGATGTTCACGACATCGATTACGGGGCGGTCGAGCACAATCCCGCACTTGGCCGGCTGATTTCCGACCTGCCGGGGCGCAAGCACATTTTCACCAATGGCGACGTGCGGCATGCGGAGAAAACGCTAGCTGCGCTGGGCTTCGAGCCGTTCTTCGATTCGATGTTCGACATCATCGCCTCGGACTTCGTGCCAAAACCCGACCGCAAGCCCTACGAGAAGTTCCTGCGTGAACACGGCGTGCATCCGCACAGCGCATCCATGTTCGAGGACATGCCGCGCAACCTGATGGTTCCGAAGGAAATGGGGATGGTGACGGTGCTCGTCATTCCGCGCAACGGCGCTGCACCCTCGACCGAATACTGGGAAATCGCCGGCAAGGACGATCCGCACATCGATCACGTGACCGATCACATAGATCTGTTCTTGGAAAACTTGCTGGAAGAACTCCAGAAATGAGGATTTCCCGGCAGGTTGCCGGGAAACAGGAAATCAGTTTACCGCCCGGTTGAAAGGACGAGTGCGTTCGAGAAGTTCACCTTCGAACACCAGCGCGCCGGTGCCGGCGAGTTCCTGGCCGGTCTTCATTGCGGCAACTGCATTGCCGAAGGCGAGCCACGGATCGTCACGATGGCAAGGCTGGATGCCGCCAGTGAATTTCGGGCGCTCAACGCGGGCACTATGGATATTGTTGTTATCCTGCGTTTTCATTGTCCTGCTTCCCTGTGCTCAGATCTTTTCGTCTGATTTGTCTCTTAACAACGGTTCTGTGCCGTCTATGGTTCCAATATAAGCGCCAAAACGTGGTTCAAATGTGTAGTTTGACACACTCCGTGAAGAATGTTGGGAAGCCAAACATTTACAATGCGTTAACAGGCCCCGAATAAGTCTCTCAAAGCTGTGGCATCCTTAAGGATGTGAGAATCCGGCCAAAATCGGGCAGTCTGGTGCCGGAAAAGGCGATCAGGCGGGATTCGATTGCCCGTGGAATTCCGGCGGCAGGTCATAGTGCTCAGCCACCAGCTTCCAGCCTTCCTCGGCGGTATCGACGAAGTTGAACAGCTCGATATCCTCGGGCGAGATCGTGCCCTGATCGGCCAATTCCTGGAAGTCGATGACCTTGGTCCAGAAATTCTTGCCGAACAGCAGGAAGGGCAGGCGCTCCATGCGCTGCGTCTGGATCAGCGTCAGGCTTTCGAACATCTCATCCATAGTGCCAAATCCGCCCGGAAACACCGCAATGACCTTTGCCCGCATGAGGAAATGCATCTTGCGGATCGCAAAGTAGTGGAAGTTGAAGCACAGCCCAGGGGTGACGTACTCGTTCGGTGCCTGCTCGTGCGGCAGGACGATGTTGAGGCCAATATTTGGCGCGCCGGCTTCCGTGGCTCCAAGCGAGCCGGCCTCCATTACGCCCGGTCCTCCGCCGGTAACGACCACCATTTCCTTGTGATAGGTCGAGGCAGAATAGAGCGAGGCCATGTAGGCGAACTTGCGCGCCTCGTCGTAGTAGATCGAGTTCGCTTCGAGGTTCTTTTTCTGTGTATCGTTCTTGGCCGCCCAAGCTGCTCCGCCAGGCGCGGGAATGCGCGCTCCGCCGAACAGAACGACCGTCGATTCGATGCCGCGCTCCTGCAGGAGCATTTCGGGTTTCAGCAGTTCGAGCTGGAGGCGGACAGGACGCAGCTCCTCGCGCGTCAGGAAATCCTTGTCATCGAAGGCCAGGCGATAGGCCGGTGCACGCGTCTGCGGCGTGTCGGGAATTTGCCGCGCCTTCTTGACATCCACGGGTGAAGGGCGAAGCGGATCCCAGCGTTCATTGTTCTTTTTCATTCATCCCTCCGTCCATTGCCGCACACCAGCAGGTCACCTGCCCGGACCCTGCCGTTCACTGGCAGATTGATTTCACGGGCGGCTTCCAATACGGTCCCGCGCGAACCTTTCCGGGAAAGAAACATCCGTTGTCTTCCCGTTTACCGATACCTCCCCAATTGAGTACGCCCGAGGAGTTAAGAAATGGCCAAGGCCGACATGTCTGCGCTGGAAAAAACCATCGAAACCGCTTTCGACAACCGCGACCAGATAAACACCGCCACAACGGGCGAAGTCCGTGATGCCGTGAACGAAGCTCTGGCGCTGCTCGACAGCGGCGAAGCGCGTGTCGCATCGCGCGGGGAAGACGGCGCTTGGACCGTGCATCAATGGCTGAAGAAGGCCGTCCTGCTTTCCTTCCGCCTCAACGACATGGAAGTGATCGGCGGAGGAGCGGGCGGCGCGACGTGGTGGGACAAGGTTCCTTCGAAGTTCGCCGGCTGGGGCGCAGAAGAGTTCCGTTCGGCGGGCTTCCGTGCCGTGCCCGGCTCGATCGTTCGCCAGGGTGCCTACATTGCCCAAAACGTTGTCCTGATGCCATCTTTCGTCAATCTGGGCGCCTATGTCGATGAAGGTACAATGGTGGATGGATGGGCAACCGTCGGTTCCTGCGCGCAAATCGGCAAGAACGTGCATCTCTCCGGCGGTGTCGGCATTGGCGGCGTATTGGAGCCGTTGCAGGCCGGACCGACCATCATTGAGGACAACTGCTTCATCGGCGCACGCTCCGAGGTCGTTGAAGGCTGCATCGTGCGCGAAGGCTCGGTCCTGGGCATGGGTGTCTATATCGGCAAGTCGACGAAGATCGTGAACCGCGCAACCGGGGACGTCTTCTACGGCGAAGTGCCGCCCTATTCCGTGGTCGTGGCCGGTGCAATGCCTGGCAAACCGATGCCGAATGGCGAACCTGGCCCGTCCCTCTACTGCGCCGTGATCGTCAAGACGGTGGACGAGAAGACCCGCTCGAAAACCGGCATCAACGAACTGCTGCGCGACTAGGTCATGGACGGCGCGCCCGAAGATACCCAGCGGAAACGGCCAGACCTCATCTGGCTGTTCCTCGGTTTCGACGGCCGCATTGGCCGCCAGAGTTTCGGGCTGGGGTTCCTGTTCCTGTTCTTCCCGATCATTTTCGTCATCATCCAGATCCTGAAGGTTGAGGAAAACGAGGGCCTGCTGACACTCTGGGGTGGCATTTTCCTGTTGGTCACGGGCGCCCTGATCTGGCCCGTTGCGGCGCTTACCATAAAGCGCGTCCACGACCTCGGCTGGCCGGTCATGCTCGCAGTCCTGATCTTTGTCCCAGGTGCGCAGTGGTTCTTCCTTGCAGCCCTGTGCGCGATTCCGTCACTCGCCCAAACGAACGAGCACGGGCCACCTCCGTACCAGCGCACAAACGGGCGAGGATGATCTCTTGCCCTACAGCGCGCTTGCTCCCGAGCATATCGTAGCCACCGCCGAACGGCTGCAAAGGCGCGTGGAAGAACGCTTTCCAGGTTCGGGATTGTCAGGTGTCGCTGCGGAGCTCGCCAGCATATCGCGCTCGGCAGGCGACGAGGCTGGCATGCTGAACCGTCCCGTATGGTGGCTGCGCATTTTCGTTGGCGCCATAATCGTCGGCGGAGCCGGCGTGTTCTTTTTCATCGGCCGGTTTCTCACCTTCGACCGCATATCCTCGGGCGCATTCGATTTCGTGCAGGGAATAGAAGCCGTCATCAATACCGGCGTACTTGGCGGCATCGGCCTGATCACCCTGATCAGGCTGGAAGAGCGCGTCAAACGCGAACGGGTGCTCAAGGGCCTGCACCGGCTGCGCTCGCTCATCCACATCATCGACATGCACCAGCTGACCAAGGACCCCGCAGCCATGGTGGAGGGCGTAAAGCGGACAAGCTCATCGCCCGAACGCAAGATGGGCAGACCCGATCTGCTGCGCTACCTGGACTATTGCTCGGAAATGCTGTCGCTCACCGGCAAGCTGGCCGCCCTTTACGCCCAGTCGGTTCCCGACATGGAAGTGGTCAATGCGGTCAATGACGTGGAAAATCTTGGCGCGAATCTTTCGCGCAAAATCTGGCAGAAGATGACCTTGCTGATACCTCAAGGCGGTTCAGCGCCACGCGGTTGACCGAATACCATTGATTACAATCAAGATTTGCAATGTTTCGATCGCTGAAACGCGTCCGAGAGCACCGTTGCGCTTGCCCTGCCTGAAATTGCCGCTACAGTTTCGACTTGGAGGAACTGGCGTTCCCGGTTTGACTGAACAGGAAACCGGCGCGCCACATTTGTTGGAGTTGTTTGCTGACACGACCGGTTTGCCCCTCAGTGCAACGGTCCGGCCAGCGGCGGAGGAAATAATGCTCACACGTACCATGTGCCTGTTGTTGAGTTTCGAGACCCGGATTTCGCGGCGCGGATTCTGGCTCGGCATCGGCCTTCTATCGATCTTTGCGCTTGCGACCATCTGGATTGTCGGAACCTTTGCGCTGCCCTACTGGGAGCCGCACGTGATTTCCGGCGTTGCCATGCTGGTACTTCTCTACCCTTCGCTGGCTGTTGGCGTGAAACGTCTTCACGACCGCAACAAGAGCGCCTTTCCATGGGCATTCATCTATTTCGGCCCGCAGGTCCTCACCCATGTCACGCAGTTCTTCAACTGGGGCTGGGAACCCTGGACCCAGTTTCCGCTCGGTCCGCAAGGTGTGATGATCATGCAGCCCACCAACACACTGACCTGGGTGCTGGCAGCATTGTCGGTAGCGGCCCTTGTTGCCGCCTTCATCGAACTGGGTTTCATGAAGGGTTCGGACGGCGAGAACAGGTACGGGCGCACTCCCGAATCCATGCGCGAGGGCGATTTCGTCTGCGCCACCTGAACGGGCCGCTCGCGAAAAATGGCAGGTGACAGGGCGCGCCTGCCGGTTTATCCAGTCGCATCATGAACGATCATGCAAGCGACCAACTTTCCCGCCCCGCCCTCATTCTGCGCGATCTCGTGCGCTGCCCCTCCGTTACACCTCAGGAAGGCGGCGCACTGACATTCCTGCAGCAGGTGCTGGAGCCACTCGGGTTCACCTGTAACCGGGTGACCTTTTCGGACGACGGCACACCTGATGTCGAAAACCTCTATTGCCGTCTTGGCGATCACGGCCCGCACCTGATGTTTGCGGGCCACACCGACGTCGTGCCGGCCGGAGACGAGGCCAGTTGGAAGTTGCCACCTTTCGAAGGGGCAGTGGCGGACGGCGTGATGACCGGCCGAGGCACAGTGGACATGAAGGGCGGCATCGCCTGCTTCATCGCTGCGGTCGAGACCTTCCTTGTGTGCCACGGGAAACCGGATGGCTCGATATCGCTGCTGATTACGGGCGACGAGGAAGGCCCGTCGGTGAACGGCACCGACAAGCTCCTCAAATGGGCATCGGACAAGGGCGAGACCTGGGATGCGGCGATCGTCGGCGAACCCTCGAACCCGGACAGTATCGGCGACGCAATCAAGAACGGCCGGCGCGGTTCGCTGTCAGGCCGCATCATCGTCAACGGCGTGCAGGGCCATTCGGCCTATCCGCATCTGGCCGACAACCCGGTCAACGGCCTGATGGACCTGCTGCAGGCACTGATCGGCGAGCCGTTCGACGCGGGCACGGAATACTTCCAGCCGACAAACCTCGAAATCACCTCCGTAGATGTCGGCAACACTGCAACCAATGTCATTCCGGCCAAGGCGAGCGCTGCCTTCAACATCCGTTTCAACGACAGTTGGGACGCCAGTGGCGAAAACAGCGAGCCGGGCAGCCGGATCAAGGAAGAGATCCTGAACCGGCTGGAGGCAGGTGCCAGTTTGGCCAACCTTCGCAAAGGCAAGGACGGACCGGTGGATTTTACGGTCGAATGGGTCGGACGCGTGTCGCCGGTTTTCCTGACCTCGGACGAGAAGCTGGTGGGAACACTGTCAAAGTCCGTCGAAGCGGTGACCGGCAAGACACCCGAACTTTCCACCGGCGGCGGGACTTCGGATGCGCGCTTCATCAAGGACTACTGTCCGGTCGTCGAGTTCGGACTCGTCGGCCAGACCATGCACAAGGTGGATGAATGCGTTGCGCTTGCAGACCTTGACCAGCTGGCCGCCATCTACCTGAAATTCATGGAAGACTGGTTCGCGGACTGACCGCTCCGGTCACCTTTCCTGCGCCTTGGGATAAACGCCAAGTATGCGGAATTCCTTGCAGAAGAACTGCAGTTCCTCCAGCGCGTTCCTGACCGGCACATCGTCCGGGTGCCCCTCGATATCCGCATAGAACTGGGTGGCCGTGAAGGCGCCGCCCAGCTGATAGCTTTCGAGCTTGGTCATGTTGACGCCATTGGTGGCAAAACCGCCCATCGCCTTGTAGAGCGCCGCCGGGATGTTGCGCACCTGGAACAGGAAGGACGTCATCACCGGCCCCTTGCCGTGCTCGGCCCATTGCGGCTGGCGTGACAGGATCACGAAACGGGTGGTGTTGTGGTCTGCGTCCTCGACATTCTCCGCCAGGATATCGAGACCATAGATCTCTGCAGCCAGTTTCGGCGCAAGAGCTGCCAGCGAGCGATCGCCGCGCTCGGCAATCAGTTTGGCCGAACCTGCGGTGTCGCCGCCAACGACGGCGCGCCAGCCGTTCTCGCGAATGATCTTGCGGCACTGGCCCAGCGCGTGAACATGGGAGTAGACCGTCTTGATCTCTTCCTTCTTCACGCCCGGCAAAACCATCAGGTCAAAGTGAATGGGCAGAAAGTACTCGGCCACGATATGCGTGCCCGAATCGGGCAACAGGTGGTGAATATCGGCAACACGGCCTGCCAGCGTATTCTCGATTGGAATCATGGCGAGATCGATTTCGCCCTTTTCCAGCGAGACAAACACGTCCTCGAACGTGTCGTGCGGCACGGCTTCCATCTTGGGGAACATGTCGCGGATCGCGATCTCTGAGTTGGCGCCCTTGGCACCCTGAAAGCCTATTCTGCCTGTTGTCATTTCGTGAAGTCCGTATGCGGAATGTGCGGGGTCAGCCCAGTATCTGGCGGGCCTTTTCAAGATCGTGAGGGGTATCCACCCCAAGCGGAACGGAGTCAACCAGTGCGACGCCGATTGTCATGCCGGCTTCCAGTGCGCGCAACTGCTCCAGTTTCTCGCGCTGTTCGAGCGTCGAGGGCGGCAATGACACGAACTTCTCCAGTGCAGCGCGGCGATAGGCGTAAAGTCCGATATGATGGAAGAGCGGGCCGTCGCCATAAGGCGCGGTTGCGCGGGTGAAATAGAGCGCGCGAAGACGCCTCTCGCCTGTCGGCGTTCCAACGATCTTGACGACGTTGGGATTGGTGCGTTCCTCCTCGACAGTGATCTCGGTGCCGATGGTGGCGATGTCGAAATCCCCTTCCAGCAGTGGCGCCAGTGAATCACGGATCGGCTGCGGTTCGATGGTCGGCAGGTCGCCCTGCACATTGACGATGAACCGCGCCCTGCCTTCAGGATCGATCCGCGTGACAGCTTCCCAGATGCGGTCGGACCCGGAGGGATGATCTGCGCGCGTGATCACTGCCTCGTGGCCATGCGCCCTCACCGCCTCGACGATTTCCGGCGTATCCGTGCACACGACCGGACGCCCGATTTCCGCCTCGCGCGCGCGGTCGGCAACATGCACGATCATCGGCTTGCCGGCTATGTCGGCCAGCGGCTTGCCTGGCAGCCTTACGGAGGCCATGCGGGCGGGAATTAGCACCAGAGTGTCGGAAACGCTGTTCATCGTGGAAATTACCGTGTGACCGGGCATTTGTGGCAAAAAGTATCAGGAAAACCCTCAATACAGACGTTGCAACGGACAGGCAAACACATTAGTGATACGCGCGAATTCCGGCTGGAACCATCCTGCCGGTTATCGGGGAGAACGGAGCGCCGCGCAGTGTCGCGGAGGTCTCCAACCAGACAAACACCGAGGTTTGAGATGGATTCGTTCCAGTTGAACAAATACCTGATGGCCATTCTGGGCACGATTTTCATAGTCATGTCGCTGAATTTCCTGAGCGGAGCCATCTATTTCCCGCATGCATCCGAGGAAAAAGGCTTCACCATCGCGGTCGAGGATAGCGGTGGCGACACCGGCGGAGCCGCAGCAGAGGCTTCCGGGCCGACAATCGAGCCCATCGAAGGACTGCTGGCGAGCGCAAACACTGCCGACGGCGAGAAAGTCTTCAAGAAATGCGCTGCATGCCACACGGCCGAACAGGGCGGCGCAAACAAGGTTGGCCCGCATCTGTGGGGTGTTGTCGGACGCCCGATCGCCTCGATCAGCGACTTCAAATACTCCGCTGCCATGACCGAATACGGCCAGGGCAAGACCTGGACCTTCGAAGAACTCAACGAGTTCATCTACAAACCGAAGGATCACATTCCCGGCACCGCAATGGGCTTTGCAGGCCTGAAGAAGACCGAAGACCGCGCCAATCTCATTGGATGGCTGCGTGAACAGGCAGATTCACCTGTACCGCTGCCGGGTTCGGGTTCGTAAGACAAGAGCCACTTCGGTTTAATTCAAGGCCGGGCCATGTGCCCGGCCTTTTCTTTGGTGCCTACTTCCCTACCTTCGCGGGACGCGAAAATTTGCTCTTGGCATGATGTTGCCTATGTTGTCTCGTGAAGTGTCACGAGTGATCAAGCAACAGGAGAATGCCCGTGCAGCCACGAGCAGACAGCAATTATTCCAGCGCCAGGTTTTTCCCGCATCTGCACCTGGCATCCCTAGGCCTTCTGCTTTTCCTCACATTCCTGCATTCATTGGCAAATATCGCGCGCGCAGAACCCGATACCTGGCTCCATGGCGGTGCACTGTTCGGCGAATTGAAGCATGCCAAGGGATTTGATCACTATCCGCACGTCAATCCAGACGCTCCAAAGGGCGGAACGTTCAACGCCGCGACCTATGGCGGGTTCGATTCGTTCAATCCGTTCGTCGTTCAGGGCCGGCCGGCCGCCGGGCTGACCTACAGTGGCGGTCTACTCTACGACACGCTGTTCGAACAGGCGGTGGACCAACCCTCGGCTTCGTACGGCCTGATTGCCGACGCCTACAAATATTCGGCCGACTACGGCTCGGCGACCTATCACATCGACGAGCGCGCACGCTGGCACGACGGCAAACCGATAACGCCAGAAGACGTCATCTGGTCGCTCGAGGTACTCAAGAAGAACCAGCCGCTCTATACGCAATACTTCCACAACGTGGTGAAGGCCGAAAAGACCGGCGAGCACGAGGTTACGTTCACCTTCGACATCAAGGGCAATCGCGAACTGCCGCACATTCTGGGAGACCTGCCAGTTCTGCCGAAGCACTGGTGGGAAGGAACGGATGCCAATGGCAAGCAGCGCAACATCGCAGAGCCGCTGGCCGAGCCTCCGCTGGGGTCCGGCCCCTACCGGATCGCTTCCTTCGACATGGGCCAGTCGATCGTCTGGGAACGCGTGCCCGACTACTGGGCTGCCGACATCGGGGTGCGCAAGGGCCGGTACAATTTCGACCGCATCAAATACACCTATTTCACCGACGACAACGCTGTCTGGGAGGCATTCAAGAAAGGCGGGATCGAGGATTTGCGCAGGGAGAACCGCTCACAGCGCTGGGCAACCGAATACACCTTCCCAGCCTTTGAAGCAGGCGATGTGAAACGCGCGGAATTCCCGACCTCCGGGTCGGAAACCTATCAGGGTTTCTTCTTCAATACCCGGAAGGCCAAATTCGCAGATCCCAGGCTGCGAGAGGCGCTTTCGCTTCTGTTCGACTTCGAGACCATGAACAAGAACCTGTTCTACGGTCTCTACACCCGGACCGACAGCTATTTCGAGGGCGGCGAACTGCAGTCGAGCGGACTTCCGCAGGGCCGGGAAAAGGAAATCCTCGAAAGCTACAAGGACAGGATCGACCCTCGCGTTCTGACCGAGGATTGGAAGCTACCGGTCATCAATTCGGCGTCGGATACGCGAAATGTCCAGCGCGAGGCGCTCAGGCTTCTCAAGCAGGCCGGGTACGAGTTCAAGGGCGGCAAGATGCTGGATGCGAATGGCAACCAGTTCGAGATCGAGTTCCTTGGCGACAATCCGACAGATGAGCGAATCACGAACCCGTTCATTGCCAACCTGAGAAGGCTCGGGATCAAGGCGACGCTGCGCATCGTCGATACCGCCCAGTACAAGAACCGGCTCGACAAATTCGATTTCGACATCATTACTGGGCTTCAGCGCCAGTCGCTCTCTCCCGGCAACGAACAGCGCGAATACTGGTCGTCGAAATCGGCCAACTCTCCGGGCGCTCGCAACTGGGCCGGCATTTCCGATCCGGTTGTCGATGACCTGGTGGAACGCATCATCGTGGCAAAGGACCGTGAGGAGCTTGTTGCCCTGACCCACGCCCTCGACCGGGTTCTGAAATGGGGCTTCTATTCCATTCCCCAATGGCACAATCCGAGCATGTGGTTCGCATGGTGGCGCAAGTTGCAGATTCCCGAAAACCAGCCTCCCGAAGCCGGTCTCGATACGTGGTCGATATGGATTGACACCGCGGCTGAAAAGGAAATGGAGCGTTGAGCACCATCAATCCGTTTCTCACCCGCCGCGCATTCATCCGTACTGCTGCCGGCGCGGGGGCAGTAGCGGCGCTTGGCGGATTACCTCGCCTTTCCCTGGCCGGAAACCCGACCGGGACCAAGCTGCACGGGCTCTCGTCCTTCGGAGAGCTGAAATACGGCCCCGATTACGGGCATTTCAGCTTTGCACGGCCCGAGGCGCCACAGGGGGGCAGGTTCGCGTTTCAGCCTTCCTACTGGTACTTCAACCAGAATACCCAGACATTCAACACGTTGAACAGCTTCACCTTGAAGGGCGAAGCGCCGCCAAGGATGGAATACTGCTTCGATTCGCTGATGACATGGGCATGGGATGAACCAGATGCGCTCTACTGCGCGCTGGCCGAAAGCGTCGAGATTTCATCAGACCGCAACACCTACCGGTTTGTCCTGCGGCCCGGTGCAACCTTCTCCGACGGCAGCCCGGTCACGGCAGAAGATGTCGCCTTCTCCCACATGTTGATGAAGGCGGAAGGCCATCCGCAAATCGCAATTGATCTCACCGAACTTGCAGAGGCGGTGGCAACCGACGAACGGACGGTGGAACTGAGATTCACCGGCAGGCAAACAGGCCGGGCGATACTTTCTATCGCCAATTCAGTGCCGGTGTTTTCCAAGGACTTCTATGCAAGACTCCCTTTTGCCGACCATGTAATGGAGCTTCCAGTTGGGTCCGGCGCCTGGAAAGTCGGCAAGTTCGAGCCCGGTCTCTACATCATCTATGAACGCCGCGACGACTACTGGGCGAATGACCTTCCGTTTGCGCGCGGGCTCGACCATTTCGCCGAAATCCGGATCGACTTCTTCCAGGAGCGGCAGGCAGCACTAGAAGCCTTCAAGAAGGGCGATATCCGCTACCGCGAGGAATTCACCTCCAAATCCTGGGCAACGGCCTACGATTTTCCGGCCGCCAATGAAGGCAAGGTGGTGAAGGTCGAAATTCCCGATGAAAAGCGCCCTTCCCTGCAGGGTTGGGCGGTGAATTCCCGAAAACCGAAATTTGCCGATCCACGCACCCGGCAGGCAATTGGCATGGTCTTCGACTTCGAATGGGCCAACAAGAACCTGTTCTATGACGCCTATACGCGAGCCAATTCGACCTTCGAGAAATCGGATTTCGTCGCCGAGGGCCTGCCTTCCGATGGCGAACTCAAACTGCTGGAGCCGTACCGGGCTGAACTTCCCGAAGCGGTGTTCGGCGAAGCGGTAATGCAGTTCGTAAGTGACGGCAGCGGCCGCGACCGGAAAGCCCTGCGCGAGGCACGGTCGTTGCTTCGGCAGGCTGGCTGGAAATACGCCAATGGCGGATATTTCAGCGAAAGCGGCGAGAAACTGGAGATCGAGTTCCTTATCCGTGCTCAGATTTTCACGCGCATTCTGGGGCCCTTTGTGGAGAATCTGAAAGCGCTGGGTGTGGCGGCGACCATCCGCCAAGTCGATCCTTCACAATTCCAGTCGAAACTCGAAGCTTTCGATTTCGACGTTGCGGGAGTCGCCTTCTCAATGGATGCAACACCTAGTTCAGAGACACTCCAACAGTTCTTTCACTCGATGAGTGCCAACATCGAAGGCGCGCACAACTATCCCGGCATCGCCGTTCCCGCCATCGATGCGATCATCGACAATATCCGGGACATTGAAACACGCGACGAACTGGTAACCGCCATGAAAGCACTCGACAGGGTCTTGCGTGCTTACCATTTCTGGATTCCAAATTGGTATTCAGCGAATCACCGCATCGCGATGTGGGACATGTTCGGTCGGGCAGAGGAAAAACCGGACTATTTCTTCCCCGTCGAGCGTTTGTGGTGGTACGACAAGGAAAAAGCGGCTGCGATTGGCGCGGGATAGAAACATCCTGCCGGCTACGCGGCCTTCCCCCGCCCTGCATCACACAGGGCGTGCGGCAAGAATCAGGGGAACGCTTCGTTCATGGGAGCCTATATTCTACGCAGACTGCTGCTGATGATACCGACGATCATCGGCATCATGACGATCACGTTCGTGATCGTGCAGTTTGCGCCTGGCGGCCCGGTTGAGCAGGTCGTTGCCCAGTTGAGCGGCCAGGGCGGCTCTGCGACCGACCGCATTTCGGGCGGCGGCAGCGATTTCTCTCGAGAGAGCCAGTTCGACAATGCAGGCGGTGAAGGTTCCTCGAAATACCGCGGTGCGGCGGGTCTCGACCCGGAATTCATTGCGAAACTTGAAAAGCAGTTCGGTTTCGACAAGCCCGCCTGGGAACGCTACGTGCTGATGCTGTGGAACTATGCCCGTTTCGACTTCGGGGAGAGTTATTTCCGCAAGATTTCCGTGATCGATCTCATCAAGGAGAAAATGCCGGTCTCGATATCGCTCGGCCTGTGGATCACGCTTATCTCCTATGCGATCTCGATCCCGCTCGGCATTCGCAAGGCGGTCACCGACGGCAGCCGTTTCGACGTTTGGACCTCGGGGGTGATCGTCGTGGCGTATGCCATTCCGGGGTTCCTGGTCGGCATTATGCTCCTGATCGTGTTTGCCGGCGGCTCCTATTTCGACTGGTTCCCGCTTCGCGGCCTCACGTCGGAAAACTTCTCGGAACTGTCACTGGCCGGAAAGATCGCCGACTATTTCTGGCACATCACCCTGCCGCTTATTTCGCTGGCGCTTGCGGCCTTCGCCACAACAACGCTTCTCACCAAGAATTCCTTTCTCGATGAAATCCGCAAACAATATGTGCAGACGGCGCGCGCCAAGGGGCTGACCGAGCGCCAGGTGCTCTACGGCCACGTGTTCCGCAATGCCATGCTGATCGTCATTGCCGGGTTTCCTGCCGCGTTCATCTCGTCCTTCTTCACCGGCTCGCTGCTCATAGAGACCATTTTCTCGCTCGATGGACTTGGCCAGCTCGGCTACCGCTCGATCATTGAACGCGACTATCCAGTGGTGTTTGCCACGCTCTTCATCTTCTCGCTTCTGGGTCTCGTCGTCTCGCTGGTTTCCGACCTCGTCTACACCTGGATCGATCCGCGCATCGACTTCGAGTCGAGGCAGGTGTGACGCCATGAGCCAGATCACTGAACCTGCAGCCGACTTGATCAACTCGGGCGAAACACCGAAGCGCACCTGGCTTACCCTTACGCCCCTCAACCAGCGGCGCTGGAGCAATTTCAAGGCCAACCGCCGAGGATACTGGGCGCTTTGGCTGTTCCTGTTCCTGTTCATCCTGTCGCTGTTTGCCGAATTCATCGCCAATGACAGGCCGATGTTCATCTGGTTCAAGGGTGAACCCTATTTCCCGGTTTTCCAGACCTATCCGGAAGAGACTTTCCTCGGCGAGGATGGCTTCCTGCCGGTTACCGACTACAAGATTGCGGAGATCGAAGAGGCGCTGGATGCCAATGGCTGGGCCCTGTGGCCACCGATCCGGTACTCCTATCGCACCGTGAACAACCAGGTGCCGGAACCCGCGCCTTCGCGGCCCTCCTGGCTCTACTCCAAGGCGGAACGCTGCCAGGCCTATCCAATGGGAGCCGAGGACAGCCAGTGCATCATCGGCAACTGGAACTGGCTCGGGACCGATGACCAGGCGCGCGATGTGATGGCACGCGTGATCTATGGCTTCCGCATCTCCGTGCTGTTCGGCCTGATCCTGACGGTCCTGTCTGCAATCATCGGCGTGACCGCCGGTGCAGTGCAGGGTTACTTTGGCGGATGGACAGATCTCCTGTTCCAACGCTTCATCGAGATCTGGTCGTCACTGCCGGTTCTCTACATCCTGCTCATCATCGCAGCAGTGCTGCCGCCCGGCTTCTGGGTTCTGCTGGGCATCATGCTGCTGTTTTCGTGGGTCGGCTTCGTGGGCGTGGTACGGGCGGAATTCCTGCGCGCGCGCAACTTCGAATACGTGAACGCAGCGCGTGCTCTCGGCGTCGGCAATGGCTCGATCATCTTCAAGCACTTGTTGCCCAATGCAATGGTGGCAACACTGACCTTCCTGCCGTTCATCCTGAACGGTTCGATCACGACGCTGACGTCGCTCGACTTCCTCGGACTTGGGCTGCCGCCGGGTTCCGCCTCTCTCGGGGAATTGCTGGCACAGGGCAAGAACAATCTGCAGGCACCGTGGCTCGGGATAAGTGGCTTCGTGGTGATATCGCTCATGCTGTCACTGCTCATTTTCGTCGGCGAAGCAGTGCGCGATGCCTTCGATCCCAGAAAGACATTTGGTTGAGGAGCGGATGAGGCGCATGGCAAACCGCAACACAACCGGCCACATGCTCAATGTGAAAGAACTGTCGGTGGCTTTCCGGCAGGGTGGCACCATCAACACAGCCGTCGACCGGGTGTCGTTCAACATCGAGCCGGGCGAGACGGTGGCGCTGGTGGGCGAGTCCGGCTCCGGCAAGTCGGTCACGGCGTTGTCGATCCTCAAACTCCTGCCCTATCCGGCGGCCTCCCATCCCTCGGGCGAGATCTGGTTCAACGGAGAAAACCTGCTCGACAGCGATGAGCGCGACCTGAGACGTGTGCGCGGCAACGACATCACGATGATCTTCCAGGAACCGATGACCTCGCTCAATCCGCTGCACACGATCCTGCAGCAGGTTTCCGAGGTGCTGCGCCTGCACAAGGGCATGAATACCGAGCAGGCGAAGGCGCGCACGCTGGAACTCCTGAACCAGGTTGGCATTCGCGAACCGGAAAAGCGGCTCAATGCCTATCCGCACCAGTTGTCCGGAGGGCAGCGCCAGCGAGTAATGATCGCCATGGCGCTTGCCAACGAGCCGAAACTGCTGATTGCCGACGAGCCTACGACCGCGCTCGATGTGACGGTGCAGGCACAAATCCTGAAGCTGCTCAAGGAGTTGCAGCGCGAGCGCAAGCTCTCCATGCTGTTCATCACCCATGACCTGGGGATCGTCCGGCGCATAGCCGACCGGACGATCGTGATGCAGAACGGAAAGCTGGTCGAGGAAGGAAAGACCGCCGAACTGTTTGCCAATCCGCAACATCCCTACACGCAGCATCTGCTGGCAGCCGAACCCAAGGGTGAGCCCCCGGAAACCGATGAGGATGCGCCGGTGATCATGCAGGGCGACGACATCAAGGTGTGGTTTCCGATCAAGCGCGGCTTCATGCGCAAGACTGTCGACCACGTAAAGGCGGTCGACGGAATCGGCGTTACCCTTCGCGAAGGCCAGACGCTTGGCATCGTCGGCGAATCCGGTTCTGGCAAGACAACGCTGGGATTGGCATTGACCCGTCTGATATCCTCGGAAGGCCGCATTGTCTTTCTTGGCGACCGGATCGACGAGAAGAGCTTCAAGGAAATGCGCCCGATGCGCGACCGGTTGCAGGTTGTCTTCCAGGACCCGTTCGGTTCGCTTTCGCCGCGCATGTCGATTGCCGAGATCGTGGCTGAGGGCCTGAAAGTCCACCTGCCGCACCTCACCCCTGCCGAGCGCGATGCGAAGGTTTGCCAGGCACTGAAGGAAACCGGGCTCGACCCCGAGACCCGCCACCGCTATCCGCACGAGTTTTCAGGTGGGCAGCGCCAGCGCATCGCAATCGCACGCGCCATCGTTCTGGAACCGAAATTCGTCATGCTCGATGAACCCACCTCGGCACTCGACATGAGCGTCCAGGCCCAGGTGGTCGACCTGTTGCGCGATCTGCAGATTCGGCACAAACTTGCCTACATGTTCATCAGCCACGACCTCAAGGTCGTGCGCGCACTTGCCAACGAGGTGATCGTCATGCGTGCCGGGAAGGTGGTCGAACAGGGGCCGGCAAGGCAGATATTCGATGAACCACGGACCGATTACACCAAGGCCCTGATGGCGGCTGCGTTCCGGATCGAAGCCGCCCCCGAAGGAGTGGTTGAACAGTGAGTGGCAAGTCTCCTCTTCTCGTGGCGATGGAGATGAGTTCCATTCGCAGCATCGACAGGCTCACCTCAGGCATGGGCGGACGAGACGTCGTGTTCGTCAAGGACCGGCCAGACGAGGAGATATTTCACGATGTGAAATACGCGCTGGTCTGGAAGCCGGACGCGAAACTCTTTTCAAGGCTGCCGGACCTCGAAGTGATCTTTTCTGTCGGAGCCGGTGTCGATCATATCTTTGCCTGCGACGACGTGCCTGACGTGCCGATTGTCCGTTTCGTCGACCCGGATCTGACGACGCGAATGAGCGAGTGGATCTGCCTGCAGGCGCTCTCGCATCTGCGGCAGGCACCGGCCTATTCCCGTTTTCAGCGCGAGCACCGCTGGCATGAACTGTCCCAGCCGCAGGCCAGTGAGATCACCATAGGCATCATGGGAATGGGCGAGCTTGGAAGCGATGCCGCGGCCAAGCTGTCAACACTCGGTTTCAGGGTGATCGGCTGGAGCCGTTCCGGGAAGTCCAGCCGGGAAGTCGCCGGGGTTGAAATGTTCAACACGCACAGGCTCGAGGCCTTTCTCCGGCAGACGAACATGCTGATCGGCCTTCTGCCGCTGACGGAAGACACGATAGGCATCTTCAACCGCAAGGTATTTTCCATGCTTGAACGGCACGAGGAAATCGCCTCTCCGGTCTTTATCAATGCCGGCCGCGGCGGCAGCCAAAGCGAGGCGGACATCGTTTCTTGCCTCAGGGACGGCACACTTGGTGGCGTTTCACTCGACGTGTTCGAGGAGGAGCCTCTGGACGCCGACAGCCTGCTGTGGGATTTCGACAATGCGATCCTGACGCCGCATGCGGCGGCGGTCTCGGACATGGCGAACATGGCAAGGCACGTATCGGCGCAGATTTCGCGCTACGAGGCTGGCGAACCGCTGCAATTCCTGGTGGACCGCAATCGGGGATACTGATGAGGATCACGGGCGCACGGGTGGCTGAACATGGCTGATGCAATCCCATCCTCACACATGCGCCTCGTGGTCTATGGAACGCTCGCGCCCGGGCGGGAAAACCACCACCAGATTTCCGAACTCGGCGGCAGATGGCTGCCAGGCACAATCCGCGGCAGGATGTGCGAGACCGGTTGGGCAGCGCTGCATGATTGCCCCGGCCTGGTGCTCGATGACTTGGCCGGCGAGATCGCGGTTCTGGTTTTCGAGTCCCTCGAACTGCCACTTCACTGGCCGCGTCTCGACGACTTTGAGGGAAACGACTACCGGAGGATCGAAACCATCGTCGCGACCCCGGAGGGTCTGCTCGAAGCCTTCATCTACGAAGCGATGGGCTGATCAGGCCGCACTGCGCGAAAGAGCCCGAGGCCGACGCACGCCAATCGGCGCCTCAAAGAGATGGGCGATACGTTCGATGGCCTGCACCAGAGGCTCACTGGTCACGTCCATCGTGGCGCCATTGGCATGGAGCAGCATCAGTTCGCCTGAGGCATTCGGTCCCTCGCAAATGCCCACATGGCCGCGCCAGAACACAAGGTCACCGCGCTTCAGGTTTTCATGATCCGCGCCCGGATCGATGGGACTACCGATGGTGGCTGCCTGCATGTCGGAATCGCGCAGGACATCGAAACCGGCCATGCGCATTGAAAGCTGGACAAGACCCGAGCAATCGATACCGAATCCGGTATTGCCACCCCACAGATAGGGCGTGTTGAGAAACCGGCGCGCCACCGAAACGAAGTCGGCAGCGAGTTCGCCAAGCCGGGCCGCGTGACCGGCAAACATCCATGTGCCGTCCGAAAGCTGGAGATAGCGCGTGCCGCGTGTCTCGGCCTCGCCCGTGACCGTCACCAATGATCCCATGGAGCGATAGCCACTGCGCGGAAGCTTCAGGTCCGGGCCGGAATAGAGAAAGGTGCGCGGCGCGGCAACCCAATGAGTGGGAGCCACGCCCAACTCCGCGAGATTGGTTTCCGCCGTCCATCCGGTATAGCCGTCACGCACCGTCTGGACGAAGACATAGCCGCGATGGCGTTCGAAGCTGCGCACCTCCTCGCCATGCAAAATCTGCGCCTCCAGTTGTTGCCCGTTGCCACTTGCATACTGGATGCCGTCGCCAGGCATCCGGTAGAGGTCAGCAAAGGCGGATGCGGCGCGCGCCGGTCTTCCGCCTTCCGGCAGGGTTTCATCCGCCACGCCATCCGCAGCGGCAATCACCGAGCGGCCGCCGTCTCCCGCGGTCAGCCGCCGGTCGTCCGGTTTCAGCACGGGCCATTGCTGCTTTCCCGCCGATTCTTCCTTCATTGTGCCTTCTCCGCCGCTTCGGCCAGCATATCCGCCAGTTTCTCAAGATAGAGCGTGCCCTCGACCGTTCTGGAAATGATGACGTTGCGACGGTCGCGATCGTCGCGCCTCCGGGTCACGAGACCGAGCTTGCCCATCGAGTCCAGCGCGCGGGTAATCACGGGCTTGGTGACATCGAGACGCGACGCCAGTCCGCGTACGGTGTGCGGTGGCGCATCGAGATAGATGATCGTCAGGATGGCGAGTTGCCTCGGAGTGAGGTCCGGCATGCCGGCGCGCACCTGCCCCAGGCTGACATCATGCAGCAGGCGCAGCGCAACTTCCGTCCTCATCTGCTGCCCCATCGAGCCTCATCCCTGCTTGCCTGCGTAGCGTGACTTCAGGACCGAGTAGAGCGCGCGAATCCCCTGCGCCTCGCCTCCCACTGCAGCCCATGGCCGGGCATTCTGGACCCAGCCATAGACATCGAGGTGCACCCACGAAATACCCGGGTCAACAAACTTCTTCAGGAAGAGCGCCGCCGTGATCGCGCCAGCCAGTCCACCACTGGTAATGTGGTTGGTATCGGCAACCTTGGAGGCAAGCTGGCCTTCATAGGGCTTCCAAAGCGGCATACGCCACAGCGGATCGTATTCGCCGCCGGAGGCGGACGCTATCTGTGCGGCCAGTTTCTCGTCATCGGTGAAGAATGGCGGAAGGTCCTGGCCAAGCGCCACGCGGGCCGCACCGGTGAGCGTTGCCATGTCGATCACGATTTCCGGCTTTTCCTCGCAGGCCAGCGCCAGCGCATCGCCCAGGATGAGCCTGCCCTCGGCGTCGGTATTGCCGATTTCCACCGTGATGCCCTTGCGGCTCGGCAGAATGTCACCCGGGCGGAAGGCGTTGCCGGCAATGGCGTTTTCCACCGCCGGGACGAGGACTCGCAGGCGAACAGGAAGGTTCGCCGCCATGATCATCCTGGCCAGTCCCAGCACGTTTGCAGCGCCCCCCATGTCTTTCTTCATCAGGGCCATCGAGGAGCCGGGCTTGATGTTCAGTCCGCCGGTGTCGAAGCAGACGCCCTTGCCGACAAGAGTCACCTTCGGGTCCGATGCCTTGCCCCATTTGAGGTCCACCAGGCGCGGGGCTTCCGTGGAAGCACGGCCCACGGCGTGGATCATTGGAAAGTTCTTCTTAAGGAGATCGTCGCCGCGAATGGCAGATACCGTGGCCTTGTATTGCCGGCCAAGCGCGCGGACTGCGTCTTCCAGATCGCCGGGGAGCATGTCGTTGGTCGGCGTATTGATCAGGTCGCGCGTAAGGAAGACAGATTCCGCCTCGCGCTCCAGGGCTTCACGGTCGATGCCATCGGGAACTGCCAATCGTACGTGACGGCCTATGTTCTTGCGGTAGCGCGTGAAGGCATAGGCTCCGAGTAGGAAGCCCAAGGTCTTGAGGTGTGCATTGGCTCCGGGCTCGGCATAGTGATAATCGCCCTCGGGCAACTGACCGGCAAGCTTTCCCGCATCGAGCGGATTGGCATTTTCCGCCATGCTGAAGAGAACGCATGCCACCTTTCCCTTCTCGTCTGGCACACACAGCGCGCCGCCATTGCCGGAACCGAAACCGTTGGTCTTTGCCCATTGGACGGCGTTGGCCGGAAGGTCATCCGTGAGCCTGCGAAGTCCGCCCGGTTCCACGAAATGAATGGGAACCGTCTTCTTGGCGGAGGAAATTGCGAGGCGGGATTGGCTGGTCATGAGTCTTTCCATCGGGCAGAGGCCGCCATGCGGAAGCGGCAATTAACTTTCCATTAGGGTTAACAGATTATTGCTCGCAGGAAAGCCCAAGGCATTCGTGATTCGGGGATTCCTGTGATGCAGAAAAAAACTTCAGGATACGGTTCTGGAAAAAAGGCGGCAATAATCACGCTCGTGGCGTCCGCCATTGCACTTTCCGCATGTGCCACCGACCCCACTCGCACCGGTTCCATTTCGCGCAAGCCGGTCGCCCAGATGACCGTCGGCGAACTCAACAATGCCGTGCGCAACTATTCCACGCTTTATGACAAGCATCCCAAGGACAAGAATGTCGGGCTGCAATATGCTTCCATCCTGCGCAAGCTCGGACGTGACGACCAGGCACTTGCCGTCATGCAGCAGATGGTCATCCAGCACCCCCAGGACAACGAGATTCTGGCTGCCTATGGCAAGGCGCTGGCAGCAACCGGCGACCTGAAGAAGGCGCTGGACGTGATCAACCGGGCACAGCGTCCGGACAATCCGGACTGGAAACTTCTTTCTGCCCAGGGGGCGATCCTCGACCAGCTCGACAGGTCGGGCGAGGCACGCGAATTTTATCGCAAGGCGCTCGAAATCGCGCCGGGCGAAGCCTCCGTGCTTTCCAACCTTGGCATGTCCTACCTTCTGGCCGGTGACCTGAAAAACTCCGAGAACTACCTGCGCCAGGCGATCAGCCGGCCGGGTGCGGACAGCCGCGTTCGCCAGAACCTGGCTCTGGTCGTGGGCCTGCAGGGGCGTTTCCAGGAGGCGGAAAAGATAGCCGCAGGCGAACTGAACGCACAGGACGCCCAGGCCAATGTGGAGTATCTGCGCCAGATGCTTTCCCAGCAGAATGCCTGGAACCTTCTCAAGAAGGAAGACAAGGCAGCCAACTAGGGTCAAGCCCTGCGTTCTACACCCCCATTTTGACTGCCACGGCGTTCACGCTTGCGGATTCGTGCCTTCCAATGGCTGTTCCAGTTCGATCCTCAACTGGTAGCAATTGTAACCTGCCGACCGCAGGTGGAGGAACCGTGTTTCCTCGCGGGCCAGCAAGCCTGCGGCTGTTTTCTCAATATCAGCCGTTCCACGATGGCCCCGGTACCGTAGACGATCCGCTCTTCCGCAGTGTAGGCGCGCATGAGAAAGCGCTGTCTCGATGCCACGATTGGCGGCATGACGTGCGGTTCACCCTCCCGGCTGCACGCCTCGGCACAAAGGAATATTGGCCCCGTTTCGCTGTAGGGGCCGAGTGCGTCGAAAGGGCGGTATGCGAGTATCAGCATCGGCACTCCGGCCGGAATGTCCCTGAGGCAATGCCTGCACGGATTGCCGTCCCCGTCTGAAGTGTGCCTCTCCGGTGTCATGCCGTAGGCGTCGGCATTTCCGGCACGGTAGCCAGCGGCAATTTCGCCGGGCATGGAAACATAGCGCAACATTGATTTTTCCCCGTCTGTCTTCATGACGGGAGATTTGACACTGACGTGAAAATGCCGCCACCCGATTCTTGCCGGGGGCGGCACTCAAGAAGAAACCTGATCTCGCGAAGGCTGTCAGCGCGACGAGATCTTGATGATTGCCGGGCCGATGATGACGGCAAACAGGACCGGAAGGAAGAAGACAATCATCGGCACGGTCAGTTTCGGCGGCAGTGCGGCAGCCTTTTTCTCTGCTTCCGCCATGCGCATGTCCCGGCTTTCCTGGGCAAGAACACGCAGTGCCGACCCGAGCGGCGTACCGTAACGTTCAGCCTGGATCAGGGCCATGGTGACCGCCTTGACCTGTTCGAGGCCTGTTCGCAGTGCCAGGTTTTCGTAGGCCTGACGGCGCTCCTGCAGGTAGGAAAGTTCGGCGTTCGTCAGCACGAACTCTTCGGCCAGTTGGGGCGACTGGACACCGACCTCGATTGCAACGCGCTTGAGTGCGGCTTCCAGTGACATGCCCGATTCGACGCAGATCAGCATCAGGTCGAGCGCATCCGGCCAGGCGCGGCGGATCGACAGCTGGCGCTTGGATATCTGGTTCTTGACGATGACGTTGGGCGCATAGAAGCCGGCATAGGCCGTGCCCATGCAGATCAGCAGGTTCATGGCAAACGGCCTGTCAGCCTGTGCGATAACGAATACGTAGACCAGGGCAGCCAGAAACAGGAAGATCGGAACGGCTACGCGGAAGAACAGGAAGATGTAGATATGCTTCTGCTGGCGATAGCCCGCCATCTTCAGGTTGATGAAGGTCTTCTCGTCAGCCAGTGCCTTGCGCAGATTCATGCGCTCGACAATGTCGCGCAAAAGGCCCGTATCCTGGTTGCGCAACGAATTCCTCTTCTGCTCCGCAGCCAGGCGTTCGCGTTCGCGCTGCCTGATTTTCTCTCGCTCCGTTACCACGCTCTTCATGCGTGACTGGAGTTCGTTCTGGGCAAACATCGGCATCGCAACGGTCAGGATTGTCGCGAAGACGGCAACAGCCGAAAGCAGAGCTATCAGGAACTGTGGCTGAGCGATCATCTCCAGGAAGTCACCCATGGGAAGTACCTCCTAGAAATCGAAGTTGATCATCTTTTTCATGACCAGAATGCCCATGCACATCCATGTTCCGGCGCAAACCAACACGATGTTGCCCTTCATGGTGTTGAACAGGATCATGATGTAGTCCGGCGTGGTCAGGTAGACGAGTGTCGCGACGGCAAATGGAAGGCTGCCGATGATGCCGGCTGATGCCTTGGCCTCCGCCGACATTGCGCGGATCTTTGCCTGCATCTTCTTGCGGTCGCGCAGCACGCCCGACAGGTTGCTGAGCGCCTCTGAAAGGTTGCCGCCCGCCTGCTGCTGGATCGAGATCACGATGCCGAAGAAGTTTGCCTCGGGAACAGGAATGTTCTTGTAGAGGCGGCCTACTGCCTCGGTAAGTGGAACGCCCATGTGCTGGGTCTCGATAACGCGAGCGAATTCGGTGCGCACGGGTTCCTTCGATTCACGGGCAATGATGGCAAGGCAGTCGTTGAGCGGAAGGCCCGCCTTGACGCCGCGCACGATCACGTCGACGGCGTTCGGGAATTCCTCGAGAAACTGCTTGAATCGCTTCTTGCGGATGTAGCCCAGTATCCAGCGTGGAAGCCCCAGGAATCCCACAATGAGGGCTGCACCGGCAACGTAGAGGTTGGCACCGGAAAGCATTGCGATGAATGCCGTCGCGAGGCCGCACAGGCCGCTCAGGATCCAGAATTGCTTGACGGTGATCTTCAGTCCGGCCTGCCTGATCAGCTGCTTGAGATTCGGCTTTTCCTTGCCGTGCTTTTCCTTTTGCTTTTCTTCCAGCTCCTTCAGTGAGTCCTGGACGCTCTTGCGGCGCTTGGCAGCATCGGCAACGCGCGATTCGGCCCTGGCAACCTTGTTCTGTTCCCTGTTGTTGATCGACTTGAGGCGCTTTTCCTGCTTCGCCTCCATCGCCACTCGGTCGAACATGAGCACGTAGGCAAGTCCGGCCACCCCTAGGGTGACCAGAGCGACGAACGCGATGACGGTGATGTCAATTCCGAACATGGATCAGATTTGCCCTTCCCGGGTTTCCGCTGCTGCGTCGAGCGCAGCGGCAAGCCGATTCTCTTCGTTGTAGTACCTGGCACGATCCCAGAAATGCGGACGCCCGATACCGGTGGCAATGTGCTTGCCGACGATCTTGCCGTTGGCGTCTTCGCCATCCATCTTGTAGACGAAGAGGTCCTGGGTGGTGATGACATCTCCCTCCAGGCCGATCACTTCGGTGATGTGGGTGATGCGGCGCGAACCGTCGCGCAGGCGGGCCGCCTGCACAATGACGTCGACCGAGCCCACGATGATCTCGCGCACGGTCTTCGCCGGGAGTGTCCAGCCGCCCATTGCGATCATGGATTCCATACGGTTCAGGCATTCGCGCGGCGTGTTGGCGTGGATTGTGCCCATCGAGCCGTCATGGCCGGTGTTCATTGCCTGCAGCAAGTCGAAGACTTCGGGGCCGCGCACCTCGCCGACGATGATGCGCTCGGGACGCATGCGCAGGCAGTTCTTGACCAGGTCGGTCATCGTGATCTGGCCTTCGCCCTCGAGGTTGGGCGGACGGGTTTCAAGGCGCACGACATGGGGCTGCTGCAGCTGCAGTTCGGCGGAGTCTTCGCAGGTGATGATGCGTTCGTCCTTGTCGATATAGTTGGTCAGGCAGTTGAGGAGCGTGGTCTTGCCCGAACCGGTACCGCCGGAAATGATGACGTTGCAGCGCACCCTGCCAATGATCTTCAGGATCTCCGCGCCTTCCGGCGTGATCGAGCCGAACTTCACGAGCTGATCGAGGGTCAGCTTGTCCTTCTTGAATTTACGAATAGTCAGTGCAGGGCCGTCGATCGACAGCGGCGGTGCGATAACGTTGACGCGCGATCCGTCGGGAAGACGCGCATCGCATATCGGGCTTGATTCATCGACGCGGCGGCCAACCTGGCTGACGATGCGCTGGCATATGTTCATGAGCTGCGAGTTGTCTCGGAAACGGATACCGGCCGGGACAGTCTTGCCGGCAACCTCGATATAGGTGTGCCGCGCACCGTTGATCATGATGTCGGCAATGTCGTCGCGCGCCAGCAAAGGCTCAAGCGGGCCATAGCCCAGAACATCGTTGCAGATGTCTTCGAGCAGGTCTTCCTGCTCGGATATCGACATGGCAAGGTTCTTGATCGAGATGATATCGTTGACGATATCGCGGATTTCCTCGCGCGCCGCTTCCGGGTCCATGCGGGCAAGCTGGCCAAGGTCAATGGTGTCGATAAGTGCCGTGAAAACACTCGACTTCGTGTCGTAGTATTCCTCGGTTTTCTCCTTGACCGACGCAGCAGGAGGCGGAGCGAGCGGCGGAGCCTGCTCGACCTTGACTCGCTTTACCGGCTCGGGTGCCGGCCTGGCCATTTCAGGAGATGCCGGCGCCGCCGGTACGGGTGCAGCGGGTTTGGGCGCAACGGGTTCCGGCGAGAAACTTCCGTGACCTGAATTTCCGCCTCGTTTTCCGAACATGTCAAACCTCAATACCTATGCATTTCGCGTCCGTTGATCCCGGACGCCGAATCCTGGCGGGTGGCGTCTACTTGCCGCGCCTCAAGAGAGACATCAGGCCCCGCGCACCCTTTTTCTCGACCTTCAGTTCGGCCTTGCCAGTGAGAACCTGGGCAAGGAAATCGAAGTGGCCTGCGATTGCGCTCCTGGAGTCCGTCTCGGCAATCATCTGGCCGTTGTTTGCCGCGGAGCCGAACAGTTCCGGATCGAAGGGAATGACCGCGGCTGCTTCAAGTTCGAGCGGCCTGCAAAAGTCGGCGATCGAAATCTCGGGACGCTTGCTGATACCCGCCTTGTTGATGATGAGTTTCGGAGGGGAATCGTTTGGACGCAGTTCCGCCAGCGCATCGATCATGTTCTTGGTATTGCGCAGACTGGCCAGTTCCGGTTCTGCGGTGATGACCACATCATCGGCCGCTGCCAGGGTCTGTCGCGTCCACGATGTCCACATGTGGGGAATATCGAGCACCACATGCGGAGAAGAGCGCTGGGCGGTTTCGATGATCGGATAGAACGCCTCCTGCTGGAAGTCGTAGGTCCGTTCCAGCGTCGAGGGCGCTGCGAGAAGATTTAGATGCTCTGCGCATTTGGCGAGCAGGCGGTCGAGCAGGATGTCGTCGACGCGTTCGCTCGAGAAGACCGCCTCTGCGATGCCCTGAGGGGGATCCTGGTCGAGGTTGATGTTGGCGGTTCCGAAAGCCAGGTCCATGTCGGCAATCAGCGTATCGACCTTGTAGCGCGTCGAGATTGCCCAGGCGACATTGTGGCAGATTGTCGAAGATCCGCAGCCACCCTTGGCACCTACGAATGCGACGACCCTGCCAATCGGTCCGTTCTCCGGATTGACGAAGATGTCTGACACCGTGTTCATGATGTCGGCCATGGCAATCGGGGCCACCAGGTAGTCGGACACACCGTTGGAAATGAGTTCGCGATAGATCAGGATATCGTTGTGATGGCCGATGACGACGACCTTGGTGTCGGGATCGCAGACTTCGGCAAGACGGCCGAGTTCCTCCATCAAAGCCGGGTTCGTCTTGTGGCTTTCGACCATGATGAGGTTCGGCGTCGGCGCGGTCTGATAGAATTCCACGGCAGCAGGAATTCCTCCCATGTTGACCTTGACATGGGTCCTCGCCATCCGGCGGTCACGCCCGGTCATCTCCAGGGTCTGCGCGATGATATCCGTCTCGCAGAAACACTGCATGGAGATGCGGGGGATCGGCCTTATATCCGTCAGATCGCCTCTCTCGACCGGCGCTTCCGAATTCGATTCGAATTCTTGCGCCGAGACGTAGTCTGCTTGCACCTGATTAGACATTTTCTCTTTTCCGATCTCGAAACTACTCTGCTTGAATTACTGTCGCGGCTAAATCGCGCCGTTGCCGTTGTCGTGGTAATCCTGGATCACCGTGGTACGGCGGGTCGGATCGATTCCCGTTTCGCCGCGAGGTCCAAGGAGGTCGGCGGGGTTGGCGATCTGCTGGGCAAGATTGTTCTGCGTGGCGCAGCCGAAGTTCCGGTAGCTGCGGTTGTCGCGGGTATCGGTCAGGTCCTCGCCCCAGTCGCCGCACTTGCTGTCTACGCTGGCGGTAAGGTCGGTGTAGACGACGCGCAGCGTGGCGGCTTCGCCATAGCCTGCGGCATCATAGGTAACTATCCTGATCGCGGAGGCCGGGATGTTGATTTCGCGCAGTTCGGCTGCTGCCTGTTTGGCGAGCGAGCGGGCCGAGGCTGCATTGCGGGAACCGGCAGGCACCATGATCGCGATGCTTCCGGAGCCGGACCTCTTGAAACCCAGGCCGGCATGACGGATGACGTCGCGGTCTCGCAACGATAGCGATTTTGCCTGAGCGGGGATAACGATGTCCTGCGATATCTGGTTTTCCGAAACGACGATCGGGTGGCGGGTGCGGTAGTCGTCCGGCACCGAGCCGACAACGACGTGATCACGGCTGTAGCTTGCACAGCCTGAAAGTAGCGCTGAAGCCATGACTGCCAGTATCAGGCCGGAACCCGTGCGGCGGCTTGACGGTCTGCCGGATTGGCCGGTTCTCAATTTCCTGTCGAACATCTGATTGCTCCGTACAAACCTTGGGTTACTCGAATATGAAGCCGGGATTGCCGTGATAACGGCCATTGGGAAGCTTTCCTTCGGCGGTGCCGTAGATGCGGTTCACGCGGCCGAGAAAGAAACCTGCGCCATCACCGGCGGGATTGAAATTGTCGTCCGGCCGGGCCAGCGCCTGGCGGGCAACGGGACGCACCAGATAGGGCGTGACGATCACGACCAGCTCGCTTTCCAGCCGCTGATAATCCTTCGACCTGAACAGCGTGCCCAAAACCGGAAGCTTGGAAAGGCCGGGGAAGCCGGAAACAACCTGGCGGACATCATCCTTGAGCAGGCCTGCGATGACCATCGATCCTCCCGAAGGCAGCTCGACCGTTGTCGCCGCCTCGCGCTTGCGAAGGCCGAGGCTCGATCCGGCCGGAACGAGGCCGCGGCCGATGGTGTGGCTACCCTCGAAAGTCGGTTCCGAAACCTCGGTTTCGATCCGCATGCTGATGCGGCCAGGCGAGAGAACCACGGGGCGGAAGTTCAGCATGATCCCGTATTCTTCCTGGCGGAAGGAGTAGGTGGCAGCTTCGCCGTCATCACTCTTGCCATCGGGAATGTTGTAGGTGCCGCCCACCTTGAAGGAGGCTGATTCGCCAGAGATTGCGGTCAGGGAAGGCTCGGCCAGGGTGCGCATTACGCCTGCCTGGTTCAATGCCCTGAGCATGCCGTCGACCGAGGCATTGGTCGTGCTGCCGCTTACCCTGGCGCCGGAGTTCGAGATTGCCTTGCCCAGACCCAACGGGTTGTCGGTTATGATCCGTGTTGCCAGCCCACCGATGCTGTCGAAGCTGCCCGTCATGTCGATGCCGAGCTGCTTGACAATCGTGCGCTGGATTTCGGCAACGGTCACCTTGAGCGTAACCTGATCCTCGCCGTCGATCTGCAGGAGGTTGACGATCTGGCTCTGGCGGTCGTCGGTACCGAAGAAGCTGATGACCGTGCTGCCGGAACCGCTACCTGACGAGGAGGTGGAAGGCTTGGTGGTAGCTTCGCCGCCCTTGACGAAAATCTGTGCGAGCTGGACCGCACGCGCTGAATCCTGGGGCGTCGGGACCGTACCGGTAAGGACGATGTTGTCGTTGACGATTTCGACGGTAACGTCGGAGCCGCGAATATATTTCTCGATATGACGTTCCAGCCCCGCGACATCGCGTTCGATGTGCAATTCGAGCGAGAGAAGCTGATTGCCGTTCCTGTCGAAGATGAAGAGGTTGGTTTCGCCGACTTCCTTGGCGAAGATGTAGATGCGGCGCGAAGTACGCGTAATCGCATCGGCAACTTCCGGGTTTGCCACCAGAATGTCGTGGGCATCGCCTGGAAGATCGATGACCATAGACTTGTTCAGACCGACCTGGATGCGTTTTGTCGTCCCGATCGAGTTTGCGCCGATCTTGATGTAGTTCCCGCTCGAGGCGGCTTTCGCCGGTGCCACGCCAAATCCGGAAAGCGGCATGGGAGGCACTGCCAGAACGCCTGCAAGCGCCAGCGACGCGGCGGCGGATACCAGTTTTGTGCGCATCGAATTACCCTTGAACATTTTCAAAATCCCCTGCGCTTACTGCTGCTCGGGCGTTTCAGTCGCCCTGAAAGCTGCGTTGGCCGGTGCGGAGGTTTCCTTGACGGCCCCGTACCGAATTACCCTGACCGTGCCGCGGCTGCCGCCGACAAGGCCGTCAGGATGCGAGATGGCATCCTCACCGCTGTCTGCAATTGACCTGAGTGACAGGGAAAGCCGGTCGGCGGTCTGCTGGGCGATTGCCAGTATCTCCACCTGATCCGGTGTGAGCTGCAGCGTGGCGGTCTCACCGACGACGACCGGTGTGCCATCCTTCTCCTCGACCGACTGGTCGATTGCGAGCACGCGGACGTTTTCCAGAACGACATCTGCCTCATAGCCTGTTTCACCCTCACCGGCGCGGCGGCGGGTCATGATCACATCGACGCGGTCGTTTGGCAGAACGAAGCCGCCGGCACTGGTGGCCGTCGAGATCGAGGTTGCAACGGCCCTCTGTCCCTTGGGAAGGATTGCCGACATGTAGCCCTGGTCAGACTTGATCAGCTTGGCCCCGCTGACCGGTTCGCCCTGGTAGATGGGCGAGCGTGCAAGCGACCCGGTCAGATCGGCCATGGCGTCAGGTTTGTTCGACTTGGTTATGAAGTTGCGGCCAAGCGCATCCTTTGGCCAGTTCTGCCAGGTCAGCATGTTGTCCTTGATGGTCGTGCCCATGCCGATGTCATCGACGGCAACCAGAACCTGCTCGTACTGGATCTTCGGCGCTTCCTGCTGGACAACAACCTCCTGCGGCTTCTGATTGAACATCTTCATCGCCAGAAGGCCCGCACCACCTGCCGCCAGAAGGGCTGCTCCAAGTACTGCCAGACGTGCTGCTTTCATAACTCATTCCTCAAGCCGGAAATGGCTTCGCAATTTCTCACTACGGCGATCATCGCGGGGAATGGTGTAATTATGGTTAACGAAGCGCTGACAATGAGGGTTAACCGATGCTGAATGCGTGTCCCGCGAGACCGTGAATCAAAAAGGGCCGGCTTTCAGCCCGGCCCTTGCATTGCATAGTGTGGCGAACAGGCCTTGCCTGTCCTACAACCGGTGTGCCAGTTCAAAGACATGTTCCATCCATACGGTGTTCGGGTAGACCAGTATCGCTGCAAACCCCAGTGCGATCCCGTATGGAATGCCCTCGTCGGCACGATAGAGGCGCGCAACCCAGCCGATGCGCTGAACGCGATCCGGAAGCGGAGTGGCTCGTATCTTGATTATGAGGATCGTCAGCACACCGCCGATGACCGCTGACAAGGTGAAATAGGACAAGGCGTTTTCCCAGCCGAGCCAAAGGCCCGCACATGCCGCAAGCTTGGCGTCGCCGCCACCTATCACACCTGCGGCAAACAGCGCGAAGCCGCCAAACAGCACCAGTGCGAACATCGCCCAGTGCCAGGCGAAGTCGGTAAGGTTCATGCCGATCAGCCAGGCAAACAGCACAAAGACAGCCATCAGAACCAGGGATATGCGGTTGGAGATCGTCATCGAGACGAGATCGGATGCCGCCGCATAGGCCATCAGGAAAGGAAAGAACAGTATCAGCGCCGTTTCGAACATGCCGTTTCACCCGTTATCCGGTTCGATCGGGAACAATGCTACCAAATGAGGCGTCAAGGACTGGTTAACAATAAACCGTTTGTCCGGGCAGCAAGGGCGAAACCAGGGAAAGATGTACGACGTTTGAATGCAAGGGCATGCGCGGAACCAAACGAAAAAGGCCGCCGGCTTTCGCCGGCGGCCTCTCGATTGGAAGGTCGAAACCTACGATTACGTAAGGTTGCCACCGATGGTGTTCAGCGTGGTGCTGAGGTTGTTGCCGATGGTGGAAGCACCAGCGATGATGGCAACAGAGATGAGGGCGGCGATCAGGCCGTATTCGATTGCGGTTGCGCCGGATTCGTTTTTAACGAAACGTGCTACGAGTTTCATGGTTATGCTCCTTAGATCCACGTGTTTCTACACTCTTGGCGATCAGGTTGTTCCCGATCTGACAATCGCAATTTACAAAGGACGTGTTGAGAACAGGTTAATCTCGATAGCTAACAAAACATGAAGCCCCTTCGAGCCTCATCTTGGTAAACACAGTATTTCCACAGGCCACCCAAGACCCTCTTTCCGTCATGCAGGAGACAGCAGAAAGCATCCGGATTGGTGCAGCATTATAATGTACCTACACAAAAAGGGCCGTTTTCAACGCCAGCTGGCAGATAAAATCCGTCATTAGGCATTCCTTTACCAAAACCGGAGAAGATGGCCAAAATCTCCCTGAGCTGAAGGCCATCTCCAATGCTGAGAAAACTCGCCGTATTTGCGTTCCTGCTTTCCGCCGGAAGTGCCGCCTTTCCCGCCATGGCCAGCAATGACGAATTCGACACCAGCGAGCCCGTGATTGTCACCGTGGATCGCGCCAAGGTGTTCCGCATCTCGCGGCCTGCAGCGACCGTCATCATTGGCAACCCGGCAATTGCCGATGCAACGATCGAGGATGAAGTTACCCTTGTTCTGACCGGCCGCGCGTTTGGTGTGACCAACATGATCGTCCTGGACCAGAACGGCGATCCGGTGGTCGACGAAACGATCGTTGTACGTGGACACGAGACCAACACTGTACGTATCTACCGCCGCTCCGAGCGCGAAACCGTTGCATGCGCACCAGTGTGCGAACCGACACTGACCATCGGCGACAACCCGGAGGCGTTCAACTTCGCCAAGGACCAGATCATGTCGCGCAACTCGCTGTCCGAGTCCAAGCAATAGGGCCGGCCGGCACACGGTGTGGTTAAGAAAGTCCCAAGAGGATTCACTGCATCCTACCGTCCGTGTGAAACGGAATCTAAACCTCCCTCTGGTATTCATCCCTCAAGAACGATCGCGCGAGGGTGTTCCTAAGATGTGTGACCAAACCGCCTCAATTCCGGGCAATTGCGAGAAGGCGAAGCGCCTCGTGCGCCGCCTGCCGATATTCCGCCGTTTCGTGCGAAACGAACGGGGGGTAACGGCGATCGAATTCGGGTTCCTCGCAACGCCCTTCTTCATGCTGTTCATGGCGATCATCGAAACATCGCTGATGTTCTTTGCAAGCGAGTTGCTGGAGAGCTCGGTGGACGAGATTGCCCGCAAGGTGCGCACCGGCCAGTATGCCGAGAAATACCCGAGCGGCATGTCCGAGGCCGACTTCAAATCCGAGGTCTGCGGTGAAATCGCCTTCCTTTTCGATTGCACGAAACTTGCCGTCGATCTGCAGGCCGTCAACGACATCGATTCCCTGCAGGACAAGCCGGTCATCAATTCGGATGGCGAACTCAACTCGGATGCCTACGGATATGCCGAGCCGGGCGCCCAGCAGGTCGTCAAGCTGACGGCAAGCTACGAATGGCCGACCTTTTCCAACTACATGGCACGCTACATGACAAAGCTCGCCAGCGGTAACTGGCCGCTGAACGCGATTGCCGTGTTCGTGACCGAACCCTTCTGATCAAGCACCCAACCCGAAACCAAAGCCGACTGGTATGGACATGACAGCGCCAAAGAAAAAAACCGGACTTCTGGACCGCCTGCGCTATCGCTACGTACTTGCCTGCGATCTCGCAGACAGGTTTGGCAAGGAAGTGCGCGGTGTTGCAGCCGTCGAATTCGCGTTCATCGCTCCGCTCATGCTCCTGATGTATGTGGGCACGATCGAGATCTCCGGAGCCATTTCGGCAAACCGCAAGCTCTCGCGGGTCGCAAGTACATTGGGGGACCTGGTAACGCAGGTGGATAGTTGCATCAGCGATTCCGACATGACTCAGATCATGAAGTTTGCCGACGACATCATGTACCCCTACACGCAGAACGTCGCTGTCGTGATCACCGGAATCCAGATCGATTCCAACGGGATAGCAAAAGTCGCCTGGAGCAAGGCCAACCAGTACGGTACAGCCAAAGCCAAGGACAGCATCTACACCGTTCCCTCGCAGATCAGGATTGCCGACAATTTTCTGGTCGCCGCGAACGTTCAGATGACCTACATGCCGATCTATGGCTGGATGCACTACGAAGGTCCGGCAAGCGTTTCGGTGGACAAGAATTCCGGTCTCGACATGAACGAGGAACTGTTCCTGAGGCCGCGAATTGGTGCATCGATCGAGAACAAGACCAGCTGTCCCTGAACCGCAAGCTGATTGCGAATTCCCAGACAATTCCGACGCCCTGGCAGTTCTGCCGGGGCGTCTTGCAATTTGCAGGCTTGCCCGGGTCAGGCTTCAGTTGGCTTGGACCGGTGTCCCGGTTCGCAATTGCGTATCGGGAAGGACGGTTTCCTTACCGGTAGCCGGGGCGGTTTCGCCGTCCTCGTCATCGCGAGGTGTATCGGCGGCAAGCACGCCCACTCGAAGCGGGTCGCGCACGAATTCGACAACCGGCACATAGATCGCCTGGCTGGCAGGTGCGAAGCCGCCACCGAACAGGGGTTCTATCGCGTCATAGGCAACCGGGTCGTTTTCGAAGAGACCCAGCAGAAGCTCGCGAAGACTAGTCTTTGCCTCCACGGCAAGGTTCTTGCGGACGGAATGGGTGCGATTGGGAAATTCCTGCGATCTCCAGATGACCTTGTAGGCACCCAGGTTGCCGCCCGACAGATCGTTCAATTGCCGAAGGGTTCCGCGCGTGTAGCCGGAAGACGGCTCGCCGGTAAACGAACTCCATCCGAGCAGCACATCTGCTTCACCGCCGAGGAAACGGGAAACAGCATCCTCCGAACCTGCAGCGTCGATGATCGTTGCCATGCCAGGCTTTTCAAGGGCGATACCTTCCTTGGCGATTGCATACAGCGGCCATGCCTTGCCACCTATGGAATCTTCCCCAAGGGTCATGATCCGCTTGCCCTGCAAGTCCTTCGGCGCATCGATGCCCGACAGGCGCGAAGCAACGACGAGCGAGCGGAAACCTGTAGAGCCATCGCCCGAACGCGCCACCACAAGCGGTTCCACGCATTCGCAATTTGCCCATGTCGCGGCGTATCCGCTTGCAGGCATGATCGCGTATTCGACGCGCCCCTCGGACTGGGCAGTCGATAGCGCGGTGATGTCCGGCGCCGTATAGAATTCAACCGGAATCCCAAGCGCTTCCTGAACCGCCAGCCTGAACGGCTCGGCGCCATTTGTCATGTCGCCGGCGCCGCCCCCCGAAACGATGCCAATCCTGAGCGTGCCGAGATCCTCGCGCCAGTCAGCCCGGGCGGACCCGGCTCCCGGCAAGGCAACCGCAAGGAACGGGAGCAAAATGAACAGGCATGCTGCAGACGCGAGATGCCGCCGGAAACCGATGGTTGTTGGGAAAACAGGATTCACTGGGGTGCCGTCCCGGTCATGCCAATGTCAGGCGAGTTTCAGGTTGTTCAGATGAAGCATCCTCCCTTACTATGGCAATTCGAGGAAAATGGGAATCCCCGCAACCGCTGCCGCTTCGGCGCAGCCGGACGACGGCGATAAGGGTGTTGCATGGCGCGAGCCTTTCTTTTTGTTCTGGATTCGGTGGGCATTGGCGGCGGTCCCGACGCTGAGGCCTTTGGCGATACCGGATCGAACACGCTGGGCCACATAGCCGCCGAATGTGCGGCCGGGCGGGCAGACAGGGAGGGGGTGCGCGCGGGCCGGCTTTGCCTACCCAATCTCGAACGTCTGGGCCTTGGACTGGCGGCCAAGAACGCCTGCGGTCAACTGCCAGCCGGTTTTGATCCCGATCCCGAACCTGGCGGTTTTCATGCCAATGCCAGCGAGGTTTCCAGGGGCAAGGACACGCCATCCGGCCACTGGGAGATCGCCGGCGTGCCCGTCCTGACCGAGTGGGGGTATTTTCCCGACACAATCCCGGCGTTTCCTGCGGAATTGACCGACGAAATCATCAAGAGAAGCGGGATCCCGGGCATTCTCGGCAACAAGCACGCGTCCGGAACGGTGATCATCGCCGAACTCGGCGAGGAGCATGTCAGGACCGGCAAACCGATTTGCTACACCTCTGCCGATTCGGTGTTCCAGATTGCCGCCCACGAGGAGCATTTCGGTCTCGAACGCCTCTACGAACTGTGCCGGACGGTGTTCGAACTAACCGCGAAGATGAACATCGGGAGAGTTATTGCGCGGCCTTTCGTTGGAGAGAGCGCGAAAACCTTTGCACGTACAGGCAACCGCAGGGATTTTTCGATCACCCCGCCGCAACCAACGCTGCTCGACCGGGTAAAAGAGGCCGGGCGCGAGATGATCGCCATCGGCAAGATCGCCGACATCTATGCCCATTGCGGCCCGACGCAGGTGATCAAGGCGAACGGCAACGCCGCCCTTGCCGAGGCGACACTCATGGTCATGGAAACGGCCCCGGAGGGCTCGATGACGATGACCAACTTCGTCGATTTCGACCAGCTGTTCGGCCATCGCCGCGACGTGGCAGGCTATGCGGATTGCCTGGAGAAATTCGACGCTCTCGTTCCGCAGTTTGCGGAAAAGCTGCGGCCCGGCGACCTGATGATCCTGACCGCCGATCACGGCAATGACCCGACCTGGAAGGGAACGGACCATACTCGGGAGCAGGTTCCGGTACTCGTATGCGGGCCGGGTGTAGAGCCTGGAACAGCCGGAACGCTCGATACGTTTGCCGACATTGGAGCCACGATCGCCGATCATCTCGGCGTCGGCCCGCTGGCCAGCGGCAGCAGTTTCCTTTCCCGGCTCGGCGGAAAGTAGATGGTCGCGTCGGTTCCAAAGGCGGAACTTCACTGCCACATAGAAGGCGCCGCATCGCCCGAACTCGTCATGCAGCAGGGTGAGCGATACGGTGTTGACACCTCCGCCTTCATCGATCCCGGCAAGGGATACATCTGGACGGACTTCACGTCGTTTCTCGAAGCGTATGACAGCGCGGCGGCACTGTTTCGCTCGGCCGATGACTACATCCTGCTGACCGAAGACCACTATCTTGGACTTGCCGCCCAGAACTGCATCTATGCAGAAGTCTTTGCCTCGCCCGACCACGCCGCGAGAATCGGCTGTTCCTACACGGAGCTGATCGAGGCAATTGCGACCGGAATCCGCAACGCCCGTGCAAGCACGGGCATCGAGGGGCGGGTCATTGCGGTAGGCCTCCGCCACGAAGGGCCGGAACGCGTCGAGGCCACAGCACGGCTTGTTGCGGACCATCCCCATCCAATGGTCACGGGCTTCGGCATGGCAGGCGACGAACGCATGTATCGCCAGTCAGATTTTGCCCGCGCTTTCCGGATTGCAGGCGAAGCCGGACTTGGCCTGACCGTCCATGCCGGGGAACTTTGCGGCGCCGAAAGCGTGCGGGATGCGCTGGACCATCTGGGTGTTTCACGAGTGGGCCACGGGGTGCGTGCAATCGAGGACGCGGAACTGGTGCGGCGTTTGGCGGAGGAAGGCACCGTTCTCGAAATCTGCCCGGCATCCAACATCGTCCTCGATGTCTTTTCCAGCTATGCAAACCATCCCTTCCGCAAGCTGGAGGAGGCGGGCTGCCGGGTAACGCTCAACTCCGACGATCCGCCGCATTTCCATTCGTCGCTTGCGAATGAATACCGAATTGCCGTCGAAGAATTCGGCTATCAGCCGCAGGATTTGATGCGGTTTACCAAAATCGCGATTGATGCGGCGTTCGTAGATGGGGATACAAGGACACGCTTGCTTGAGAAACTTGGCAGCTAGGGTCTAGACTGGCCTGTCTCTGTCAAGCAAGGGTTTCGAGTTCATGGCCGAACTTCACGTCGTCGATCATCCGCTGGTTCAGCACAAACTGACCATCATGCGAAAGAAGGGCACATCGACCGGCAGTTTCCGCCGGTTGCTCAAGGAGATTTCGCTCCTGCTCTGCTACGAGGTGACACGCGACCTCGAACTGACCAAGGAAACGATCGAGACGCCACTCGAGGAAATGGAAGCACCCGTGCTGGCGGGCAAGAAGCTCGTCTTCGCCTCGATCCTGCGCGCAGGAAACGGCCTTCTTGAAGGCATGCTCGACCTGGTGCCATCCGCACGCGTGGCGCATGTGGGTCTCTATCGCGACCACGACACGCTGCAACCGATCGAATATTACTTCAAGGCTCCAGAGGACCTTGGCGACCGCCTCGTGATCGTTGTCGATCCCATGCTGGCAACGGCAAACTCGGCGACAGCGGCAATCGACAAGCTGAAAGAACGCGGTGCCACCAATATCCGGTTCCTTTGCCTGCTGGCGGCGCCTGAAGGCATCAAGTCGTTCCAGGAGCGCCAGCCGGACGTGCCGATCTTCACGGCAGCGGTGGACGACCATCTCAACGAAAAGGGATACATCGTCCCGGGCCTCGGGGATGCAGGCGACAGGATGTACGGCACCAAGTAGACCGCCGGAGAACCTCGTCCAGCCTTCGCGTTCAGCCTTTCTTTACCATTGTGAGATTTTTGCACCTTGCGAACTGCGGGGTACAGCGGTGTTAGCGCGATTTTCAAACAGTTGCGGCACTGTCCGGAGGTAATTGGCGGTCAAACCAGGTCAAACCGACGGTAACCCGCCAGATGTCACCGAACCTGGAAACACCGAAGGCCGCCGATGAACAAGTACATCCTGATTGCAGCGCTGATGATCGGCAGTGCGATGTCCACGCCCACCCTGATGGAACGGGTGATCGAGATGCGCGATGCGCAACAGGACAGCCAGTCTGCCGAACAGGTTGCCTACAACAGCCAGCAGCCGCAGATCCAGCGGAAGCAGGGTTTCAATCCTCTCGACGGGCGCCGCGAAATCATTGAGGCCGACGGACGTGGCCACTTCATCGCCTCCGCCAGGATGAACGGTTTCCGCTCGGAGGTGCTGGTTGACACAGGTGCCACCTATGTCGCCATCAACGAAACGACAGCGCGGCGCATGGGCATCCGCCTCAAGGATTCCGATTTCAAGTACAAGGTGAGCACCGCAAACGGCATCACCTATGCCGCCGCCGTGATGATCGACGAGATCGAGATCGGGCGCGTTCGCGTGCAGGACGTCAAGGCCAGCGTCTCGCGAGACGAGGCGCTTTCGACGACGCTGCTTGGCATGAGCTTCCTCAACAAGCTTTCCCGCTTCGAGATCCAGAATAACCAGCTTGTGCTCAACCAGTAATCCCGGTTGCGCGGCTGGCTTTGCCGCAAGGCTGTACATGGCGCTGGAACTGTGGTCTCCGTAGTGTTGAGAGACCGCCGGACACAAAGATGCCATTTCCCCTTCCCGTTCCAGAACTCGAACCCAGCACGCCTGAATTCGAAACGGTTCCGCTGATCAAGCCTACCGGGTTTCGCGAGTATGATGGCAGGTGGTGGTTCGGCCGGCCGGGTCTGGACCGCAAGCCGGAAATCAACCTCATGGGTATTCAGGCCCTTGGCATGGGTCTCGGCACGCTGATCCGCGAACTCGGCGCGGGACCGCGAATCGTGACCGGCCACGACTACCGCGCCTATTCCGCAAGCGTGAAGAATGCCCTGACCTGCGGGCTGATGGCGGCTGGCGCGGAAGTTGTCGATATCGGCCTTTCGCTCTCGCCAATGGCATACCACGCGCAATTTGCCCTCGATGCGCCCTCCGTTGCGATGGTGACCGCCTCGCACAATCCCAATGGCTGGACAGGCGTGAAGATGGGTTGCGACCGGCCCGTAACGTTTGGTCCTGGCGAGATTGCAAGGCTAAGGGAGATCGTGCTGGGTGGGCACTGGCAGCTTTGCGGCGGCGGTTCCTACGAATTTGTGGAGGGGTTCAGGTCCGAATACATTTCAAGCCTCGCGCAAAGAGCGCCGTTCAGCCGAAAAATCCGCGCGGTGGTCGCCTGTGGCAACGGCACGGCTGGTGCCTTTGCGCCGGAGGTACTGAGCCGCCTCGGGGTCGACGTGATCGAGATGGATACACGCCTCGACCACAGCTTCCCGAACCACAACCCCGACCCGGAAGACATGCGCATGCTCACGGCGATGGCCGAACGGGTACGCGAAACCGGAGCCGATATCGCCTTCGGGTTCGATGGCGACGGCGACCGCTGCGGGGTGGTGGACAATGAGGGCAACGAGATATTCGCAGACATAGCGGGCCTGTTGCTGGCGCGCGACATTGCCGCAACTCACCCGGCCAGCCACTTCGTCGCCGACATCAAGTCCACTGGCCTTTTTGCCACCGATCCCGTGCTTGCGCAGCTCGGCGCGACGGTCGAATACTACCGCACCGGCCATTCCCACATGAAACGCCGTATCCGCGAGACCGGCGCCATCGCTGGGTTCGAGAAATCCGGCCATTTCTATCTGAACCATCCGGTTGGTCACGGCTATGACGACGGGATTGGCGCAGCGATTGCGATTTGCGGCCTGCTGGAACGCAACCCTCAAAAGAGCATGGCGGAAATCCGGGCAACGGTTGCTGCGACCCATGCGCTGCCTACAATGGGCGTTCATTGTTCAGACGAGAAAAAATACGAGGCGGCAGGAAGGGTCGTAGACCGTTTCCTGGCGATGCAGGAGGCGGGCGAACATTTCGCGGGACAGGAAATCTCGGATTGCATCACCGTCAACGGCATTCGCGTCGTTACCGAAGACGGAAGCTGGGGGCTGGTGCGGCCATCTTCGAATGAACCAAAGCTCGTCGTTGCAATCGAAAGCCCTGTGTCGGCAACCCGTCGCGACGAGATGTTCGCCGCAATGGACGGGCTCCTGCGCGATGTGCTGGGCAAGGTCGAATATACCTAGAGCCTCACAGTGACTGCATTGCCTGCAGCGCCAATGCCGGACACATTCTGCCCACGGCTGACGGGAACAGACTCTTTTATTGTCTCCTTCGAGGCATTATCCCCTTGAACGGTGGCCCGACTGATTCGCTGTTGAGCATCGGTCGCGGCGCAACGCGCGGGGTAGCGGCAGTCAATGTGGCAAGGGCAGCGATTGGACAGATTTGCCGACTGGCTGGTGCTTGCAAGCGGCAGGCAGCGCTGGTTCGCGGCCTTCGCAGCGGGCATCGTGTCTGCGCTGGCGACACCGCCGCTTGATCTTTTTCCCGTTCTTTTCCTCACACTTCCAGTGCTCGTCTGGATAATGGACGGCGTACAAAGCGACGGACGGAGCGGAATTGTCGCGAATTTCCTGGGTGCGTTTGCACCCGGCTGGTGGTTCGGTTTCGGATACTGCCTCGCCAGCCTGTGGTGGATCGGAAACTCGCTGCTGGTCGAGGCGGAGAGTTTCGCCTGGGCACTTCCGCTTGCCATCCTGGGCGTTCCTGCAGGGCTGGCCGTCTTCTTCGGTTTCGGCACCGCGATAGCCAGGGCGTTGTGGTTCGAAGGGCCATTTCGCGTTCTGGCGCTGGCATCGGGATTTGCGATTTCCGAATATCTGCGCGGCGAGATTCTGACGGGTTTCCCCTGGAACCTGCTGGGCCAGGCAGCAATGCCGTTTCCGGTTGCCATGCAGGTGATATCCGTGCTGGGCCTGTACGGGGTAAATGCGCTGGCAATACTCGTCTTCTCAATTCCACTGACGGTGCTTCCCAAGGGCAATTCAGGCAGGCTTTCGGGCAGGATATTGCTGGTTCTCTGCGTGGCCGTCATCGGCGGGCAGATCGGTTACGGCTTCTGGCGTCTCGGCAATGCAGGCCAGTCGATCGAACTGAGAGGCGGTGAGCCGCCGCTTAGGGTTCGTGTCGTTCAGCCGGACATCCCGCAGCGCGAGAAGTTCCGGCCCGAGAAAGAGGCCGAGTTCATGGCCGAATATCTTCGCCTGTCATCGAAGCCCGAGAAGGTGGACTATGTCATCTGGCCGGAATCGGCATTTCCGTTCCTGCTTACCGACCGCCGCGACATGCTGGCCGCAATCGCACGAATGCTGCCTGACGGGACCGAACTGATCACGGGCGGCCTGAGGGCCGAACCCGGTATTGGCGGCGATCCGTATGGGAATGTCTATAATTCGGTCTATCTCATCAACGATGCGGGCGAGATCTACGACGCTGCCGACAAGATGCACCTCGTACCGTTCGGCGAATACCTGCCGCTGCAGTCATGGCTTGAAGCGCTTGGCCTGAGGCAGTTGACTAACGTGCGCGGCGGCTTTGAAGCGGCCTCGGAGCGGCGCCTTATGCAGGGCGCCCGGGGCGGTCCGTTCATTGCGCTGGTATGTTACGAGATCATCTTTCCAGGCGAGATACGGCCACTCAGGCCGGACGATCGATACAGAGCGAAATGGCTCCTCAATCTGACCAATGACGCCTGGTTCGGCAACACGCCCGGACCATACCAGCACCTTCGGCTCGCCGAATTGCGCGCTGTCGAGGAGGGCCTGCCTCTTGTGCGGGCAGCAAATACCGGCATCTCCGTCGTCACCGACGCCTATGGGCGCGAGGTGGTCCGGATCGGGCTATCCCAGCGCGGCAGCGTAGATGCCGAGGTTCCACAGCAGACAGTTATCACAACCATTGCGCGCTACGGAAACCTGCCATTCCTTCTCCTTGCCGGATTGCTTGTTCTTCTTTCGCTTGTGTTCAAGTGGTTGAATTATCGCCGGGACCGTCCCTGACCCTTCCCGCGACGCGATAACTCAAGCGGAACCTACCCTCCCTTAGCGGCAGATTGACTTTGCTTGTCATTCCTTTCTAAATCAGCTTCTTGCCGGTTTGCTGCCAAATTGGGTCGTATGTGGAGTACAGTGGGGGTGCAGCAAGCGGACATGAAGCCATCTTACCCAACCAAGGATGGCAAGCCGGACCCATACCCGGAAAATCGGGCGGAAAATCCACCAACGCCGCCCTCAACCCACACGATGCTTCCCGCAATTTTCCCGGAGGAGCATTGAGAAAATGAGGCTGTAATGGCTGCAGAAAAAAGGAAACCGAACCCGATCGATGTCCATGTGGGCAGTCGGGTCCGCCTTCGGCGGACAATGATCGGAATGAGCCAGGAAAAACTTGGCGATGCGCTGGGAATCACCTTCCAGCAGATTCAGAAATACGAAAAAGGGGCAAACCGTATCGGCGCAAGCCGTTTGCAGCAGATTTCCAAGGTACTTGGAACCCCGATTTCCTTTTTCTTTGAAGATGCTCCCGGCGGGACGGAGAGCAGCGGCATGGCCGAGGGAAATTCGACGAATTACGTGGTCGATTTCCTGTCCAGTTCCGAAGGATTGCAGCTCAATCGCGCCTTCGTGAAAATCGGCGATCCGAAAGTCAGGCGAAAGCTCATTGAGCTTGCCAAGGCACTGGCCGACGAGGACGACGGCGAGTAGCCACTCGAACGGCGGCAAAAACCCGACCGAACGTATTGACCTGACCGTGCGAACCGGTACAACCAACGCCGATTCCGGGCGGGATGTAATCATGCGTCCCGCCCGGCGGACATTTGATGCCGGCAGGTTCGGCGGACCATGTCGCTCCCAAGTGTGCATGGCTGATGTCCGGAGGTTACGGAATTCACAGACGCGGTTCGATTTTCCGATTCCGTCGAAATCGGGCACGCTCTAGCACAGGACTGGATCATGAGCAGGCAGAACTACACCTTCACGAGCGAATCCGTTTCCGAAGGGCACCCGGACAAGGTATGCGACCGTATCTCCGACGAGATCGTCGACCTGATCTACAAGGAAGCACGCAAACAGGGCATGGACTCCTGGGACGTGCGGGTTGCCGCCGAAACGCTAACGACGACCAACCGCGTCGTCATTGCCGGAGAGGTGCGTGTTCCACCAAGCCTGATGAAAACCGACCGCAACGGCAATGAGGTGATCAATCCTTCCCGCTTCCGTTCTGTCGCCCGGCGCGCCATTCGCGACATCGGCTACGAGCAGGACGGATTCCACTGGAAGACCGCGAAGATCGACGTGCTGCTGCATGGACAGTCGGCGGACATCGCCCAGGGCGTTGACAATGCAGCCGACCGTCAGGGCGAGGAAGGTGCCGGTGACCAGGGCATCATGTTCGGCTATGCATGCAATGAAACACCGGACCTGATGCCTGCGCCGATCTACTATTCCCACAAGATACTCGAACTTCTGGCGACAGCCCGCAAGGCGGGCGAAGGCGAAGTGGCCAAGCTCGGACCCGACGCCAAGTCCCAGGTCACCGTACGCTACGAGAACGGCAAGCCGGCGGAAGTGACCGCAATCGTGCTTTCAACCCAGCATCTCGATGCGAGCTGGGATTCCAAGAAGGTTCGCTCGGTTGTCGAACCTTATATCCGTCAGGCTCTGGACGAGGGCGGTCTCAAGATCGCGGGTGATTGCGCATGGCACATCAACCCGACGGGCAAATTCGTCATTGGCGGCCCTGATGGAGACGCAGGACTGACCGGCCGCAAGATCATCGTCGACACCTATGGCGGCGCGGCTCCCCATGGCGGCGGCGCATTTTCCGGCAAGGACACCACCAAGGTGGACCGCTCGGCTGCCTATGCAGCGCGCTACCTTGCCAAGAATATCGTGGCTGCCAAGCTGGCTGATCGCTGCACGATCCAGCTCTCCTACGCCATTGGCGTCGCACAGCCCCTCTCGGTCTATGTCGATACGCACGGCACCGGGAAAATGGACGAAAGCGTTCTGGAGAAGGCAATTCGTGAGGTCATGGACCTCTCCCCGTCCGGCATCCGCAAGCATCTCGACCTGAACAAGCCGATCTATGCCCAGACCGCAGCCTATGGCCATTTTGGCCGCAAGCCCGGCCGCGGCGGATCGTTCTCCTGGGAGAAGACCAACCTGGTCAAGGCTCTCAAGGATGCGACGCGGGATGCTGCCTGAGCAGCGCCGGTCACTCAAGAGCCTAACGAAGCAGGTTCGGTCATGAACCAGAACGACGACGACAGCGATACCGGCCATCCCACAAGGATGGCCGGAGCCTTTTTCGGCCGCCGGAAAGCGAAGCCGCTCAAGCAGTCCCAGAAGGAACTCACCGAGTCGCTGCTTCCCGAACTGCTGATCGATATCTCTGTTCCGGCACCGGCTTCGCCCACGGAACTGTTTTCCGGCCGCGCGGAGAACTGCATTCTCGAGATCGGGTTTGGCGGCGGCGAGCATATGGCCGACCGTGCGAAGCACAATCCGCAGACCGGCTTCATTGGCTGCGAACCCTTCGTCAACGGCATGGCCAAGGCCCTGTCAGCCATTGATGAGAACGGTCTTTCCAACATACGCCTGTACGATGAGGACGCAGCGCGGCTCCTGGACTGGCTGCCCGATTCCTGTCTGGAACGCGTTTACCTGCTGTACCCCGATCCATGGCCGAAGAAGCGGCACTGGAAGCGGCGTTTCGTAAGCGAGGCCAATCTTGCGCGGATACACCGGGTATTGCAGCCCGGCGGAGAGTTCCGTTTCGCTTCCGACATCGACCATTATGTCAACTGGACCCTGCGCCATATTCTAGCGCATGGCGGCTTTGAGTGGTTGGCGACGGCATCGAGTGACTGGAAGGAACCGTGGGAAGGATGGCTTTCCACCCGCTACGAGCAGAAAGCCATTCGTGAAGGGCGGACGCCCGCCTATCTGATATTCAGGAAGTCAGACTGAGCCTCAGGCCGCCTTCGCTGCGTCATCATCCTTTGCGCGGGCAGCCATTGTGGCGTTTGCCCACCATTCAAGCTCCTCGAGCATGGCATCGGATGACGGCTTGATGAACTGATCGATCTCCGACATCGGACCGTTCTGACCCATCGGATGAACCTGCATGTAGGCACCGGCTGCGATGTGCACGGCGTTGCGCAGCGGAACCATCTGGAGTTCGACGGCAATGCCGCGAAGATGCTCAACCGCGCGAGCAGCACCTACGCCACCATAGCCGATGGCAGCCATCGGTTTGCGGTTCCATTCCTTGTAGGACTGATCGAGCGCATTTTTCAGGGCACCGGTTATCGAGTGGTTGTACTCGGCGACGACGAAGATGAAGCCGTCGAATTCGCGAAGCTTGTCCTGCCAGGCAACGGCAGCGGGATCCTGGCTGGGAGCCCAAAGGTTGGATGCCGCCTCGTTGAAGAGAGGCAGGTCAAAGTCGCGAAGATCGACGAGTTCGGCGTCGAACGCACCATGCGCCTCTACCTGCTCCAGCATCCAGGCTGCGGGCTTGTCGGCAAAACGGCTGTCACGTGTTGAGCCGATAATGACGGCTATGCGTGGTTTTCTCGTAGTCATGAAGTGCTCCTTTCGGTTGGATTTGAATATCCTCCCTACTTGGTGCATTGCAGCATGATCTCCAACCACCGGTTTGGTTGACGAACTGTTTCATGGTTGGCGTCGCACAGGTTGAGCGAGGACGCCGTCTGGCCTCACTCGGAAACGAAGACATGCCCGCCCTGGATGGCACGAAGCGTCTTGTATCCAACCCAGATGTTGATCAGCGTTGCCAGCGCAAGCGCAATGCTTGCCACCATTTCAACGCCTGGTGCTCCGGTGGCGCTGGCATAGATCAGGCTGGCAATGGCCAAGGCATCCATCGGGAAGGTGTAGGCCCACCAGGGCAGGCCGAACGGAATCTTCACCAGCTTGGGAAACAGGCTCACGACAATTACCGCCAGCAACAGGGCCACATAGTAGAGGATGCGTGCCAGGGCGTCGATCTGTCCGCCGTTCAGCGCCATGTAGGAAACGAAGCCGATTGCAGGCGGCGCCACGAGGATTGCGACGGTCGGCATCAGCTTTGCCGGGATCGGATCGTGAAACAGCTTGCGGTACAGGACGATTGTGAAGAGCAGTATCCAGAAGACCAGACCGAAGGAAAACAGCATCCAGCTTGTTTCCACATATCCAAGGCGCATGCCCGAAATGGGAACGATGATGTTGCCCACCACCGGAATGAACCACGATGCGTTGACGGTGTTGATCTCGTAGGGTTCGCCCAGCCAGCGGCGTATGATGCGGATCGCCAGGAAAAGATGCCCTGCGGTACCCAGGATCCAGAGCAGTTCACCTGCGATCCGGCTGTAGGGAAGGACCGCCGTGGACAAAAGCAGCATGCCGATCGTCGCAGCCGGAACGAAATTGGCCCTTACCGGATGCACCATGTCGGATTTGAACTGTGCCGAACCGCGAAGGGCCTTGATGCCATACAGGGTGGCAACCACGGCGAACACTACCGCGGCAAGCAGCAGAATGACCTCGCCGATGAATTGCTGAACGCCAATCACCTCGTGCGCCTTGCGCCAGGCGAGACCCAGTCCCGCAATACCCATCACGCTGGCGAAGAGACCGGGAGGCGTATAATCGACCCAGGTTGCGGGGCTGGAATCCACGGTAGATGTCATGTGATCACTCCGGAACGGGGAAACTTGTATTTAATATGTATAATATAAGAGCTCATACATATTGGCAAGCTCCGGCGCAAGCGATTTGAATCCGTCGAGCCCAGCGTGACTCACGCAATGCGAGTGCCTTGACCTGCCCAAATTCAATTCGCTTGCATTTGAGGGGCAATCAGCCTATATGACGTTCAAATTCTCCGAGCGTTCGAGGGAGTGGGAGCCTGCGGCACCCGCTCTTTTTTATTGCCTGAACCGGTTTGTTGATCGAACCGGACCATTGCCCGAAGGCGGATATGGTCGAGGCGCCCGAACCCGGACACTTGAAACTGACGGAACAGCGCGCGTGGACATAGACGAACCGAGACTGGTACAGGAAGCAGGGCTTGAAGCCCGCATCACCGCCATCGTTGAGCCGGTCATTCGCAACATCGGCTACCGGCTCGTTCGCGTACGGCTCTCGCAGATGAACGGCCAGACTTTGCAGATCATGGCCGAGCGCCCGGATGGCACGATGAGTGTCGTCGACTGCGAGAAGGTTTCGAACGCGGTTTCGCCCGTCCTTGATATCGAGGACCCGATTGCAGGCGAATACAATCTGGAAGTCTCCTCGCCCGGTATCGACCGCCCGCTCGTCCGCCGTTCCGACTTCGAAACATGGTCGGGCCATGTGGCGAAGCTCGAGACTTCGCGCCTGATTGACGGCCGCAAGCGGTTCAAGGGCCGCATCATCCGGCTGGACGGCAATCGCGTCGAATTCCGCCGCGATGACGCAGCCAAGGACGAGACCGACACATTCACGCTCGAACTCGGTGATATAGCCGATGCGAAGCTGGTGCTGTCGGATGACCTGATCCGCGAGGCATTGCGCCGGGACAAGGCGCTGCGCAAGGCGAACAACATCGAGGAACCTGATGAGGACCTCGACGAGGACGATGAATTCAGCGGCGACAACACCGCAGACAACTAGTTTTGAACCAGCCGATAGCGGCCGTTGCGGACCATGATCCGGGCAGCCGCGGGAATACAGGAGATATCACAATGGCTGTCAGTGCAAACAGGCTCGAACTCTTGCAGATCGCCGATGCAGTCGCGCGGGAGAAATCGATCGACCGCAGCATTGTCATCGAGGCAATGGCCGATGCAATCGGCAAGGCTGCGCGTTCGCGCTACGGCCAGGAAACCAACGTCAAGGTCGAGATCGACCCGAAGACCGGCGACATCAAGCTCCAGCGCCTGCTGGAAGTTGTCGAGAATGTGGAAGACTACACCACGCAGATCCCGCTCGATCTTGCCCGCGACAAGAACCCGAATGCCGAGATCGGCGATCACATCGCCGAGCAGCTTCCGCCGATGGATTTCGGCCGCATCGCTGCCCAGTCGGCCAAGCAGGTCATCGTTCAGAAGGTTCGCGAGGCCGAGCGTGACCAGCAGTTCGAGGAATTCAAGGACCGCATTGGCGAGATCGTCAACGGCACGGTCAAGCGTGTTGAATACGGCAATGTGATTGTCGACCTCGGCAAGGGCGAGGCGATCATCCGCCGCGACGAGACGATCCCGCGGGAAAATTTCCGCTATGGCGACCGCGTGCGCGCCTACATCTACGACGTGCGCCGCGAACAGCGCGGACCGCAGATTTTCCTGTCGCGCACCCATCCGCAGTTCATGGCAAAGCTGTTCAACATGGAAGTGCCGGAGATCTATGACGGCGTCATCGAGATCAAGTCGGTGGCACGCGATCCGGGCTCCCGCGCAAAAATCGCAGTCATGTCGAACGATTCGTCCGTCGATCCGGTCGGCGCCTGCGTCGGCATGCGCGGCTCGCGCGTCCAGGCAGTTGTCGGCGAACTGCAGGGCGAGAAGATCGACATCATTCCGTGGTCGCCCGACGCCGCTTCCTTCATCGTCAACGCGCTGCAGCCGGCTGAAGTTGCCAAGGTTGTTCTCGACGAGGAAGCACAGCGCATCGACGTGGTGGTGCCCGATGACCAGCTTTCGCTGGCGATTGGCCGCAGGGGCCAGAACGTGCGCCTGGCTTCCCAGCTTACCGGCTGGGACATCGACATCATGACCGAGCAGGAGGAAAGCGAGCGCCGCCAGCAGGAATTCACCGAGAACACCAACGCCTTCATGGATGCGCTGAACGTCGACGAGATGGTCGCCCAGCTCCTGGCTTCCGAGGGCTTCTCCTCCATCGAGGAGGTTGCGTATGTGGACTCCGACGAGATCTCGACGATCGAGGGTTTCGACGAGGGAACCGCAGAGGAACTGCAGGCACGCGCCCGCGAGTTCCTGGAACGCCAGGAACAGGAACTGGACGAAGAGCGCAAGAAGCTCGGCGTTTCGGACGACCTTCGCCAGATCGACGGCATGACCACCCAGATGATGGTCACGCTCGGCCAGGAAGACATCAAGTCGCTTGAGGATTTCGCCGGATGCGCCGTTGACGACCTGTGCGGCTGGACCGAACGCAAGGACGGCGAAGTCAAACGCTTCGACGGGGTGCTCAAGGAATTCAAGACCTCCCGCGCCGAAGCCGAGAACATGATTCTGCAGGCCCGTCTGCTGGCCGGCTGGATTACCGAAGAGGAACTGGCTTCCCAGGAAGAGGAAGCGGTTGAAGACGATGCCGAAGGCGGCGATGCCGCTTCCGGCGGAATTTGACGCGGCGCATGCCGTGTTCAAGGAGATGACATGTCCGGGGTCAAACATCGCGAGAGTGGCGAGCGGCAATGTGCCGTTACCCGCCGGAGTCTGCCGAAAGGCCGGCTCCTGCGTTTCGTCATGTCTCCCGATGGCGAGGTCGTTCCGGACCTGAAGGAAACCCTGCCCGGACGCGGAGTGTGGACACTCTGCGACCGGGCGGTGGTTGAAGACGCCGCATCGAAGGGCCATTTCAAGAGGGGCTTCAAGGCGGATGTGAAGATTTCCGGCGATCTTGCCGGGCTTGCGGGACGCCTGCTCGAAGAACGGGCACTTGCTGCAATGGCGCTATGCCGCAAGGCCGGGCAACTTGTTACCGGCTTTTCCAAATGCGATACGGCGATCCGTTCGGGCGAAGCGGTTTTGCTCATTCATGCAACAGATGCCGCTGACGATGGCATCCGCAAACTTGCGAATGCATGTGCCTTTGCCGGTCATCTCGGTGCAGAGGAGATCGAGGTCTTCCGCCTGTGGTCCATCGACGCGATGAGCCGGGCGCTTGGCCTCGAAAACGCAGTGCATGCCGTTGCACTCCATGGAGGCGCAACTGCCAACCTCAAGCATGAGCTGGAGCGCTTCCGTGCGTGGAGCGGTGCGGCAACGCAATCAGGAGGGCCTGATCCAGTGCAGGCTGATACAAAATAATCTGCTCGCGGATGGCAGAACATCAATTGGGGCTGGATTTTTCCGGCCTTAGGGTCCAAAAAGCGCCCAATCCGCCCGCAACAGCGCGGGCAGGCATTTCGCGGGCGCGCGAAATCGAAACGAACCAAGGTTTGTAATGAGCGAAGACAACAACGACGACGACAAGATCAGCGTGAACAAACGATCGACGCTGAGCCTGAAAGGCGGAGGCCGGAGCCAGGGAACCGTGCGGCAGAATTTCTCGCATGGCCGCTCGAAGGCTGTTGTCGTGGAGACAAAGAAACGGCGCATCCACAAGCCGGGCGAGACGCCGAAACCCGTAGAAACACGGGCTCCCGTTACCCCTGCAAAACCGGCTGCGCCAGCCACACCGCCACCGGTCGAGCGAAGCGATGCCGGAAGCAACCTTTCCCGCGAGGAAATGGAGGCTCGCCGCCGCGCGCTCGAAGAAGCGCAGGCGATGCAGGCCGAAGAACGCCGCAAGGCCGAGGAAGAAGCCAAGGCACGCGCCGAACTCGATGCACGCCGCAGGGCCGACCGCGAGGAAGCCAAGCGGCGCGAGGAAGAACAGGCACGCAAAGAGCAGGAAGAGCGCGAGCGTCAGGAACGCGAAGTCGCCGAAGCTGCAGCTGCTGCAGCGGCAGCCGCCTCTGCCACTCCCGAAGAGCTGGAAGCCGGCAAGAAGCGCGCCGCACCTCGCGAAGAGGTCAAGCCGAAGGAACTCAAACCCTACGAGCGCAAGCGCACCACCGAGGAAGCGGATCGCGCAGCCAAGCCGCGCGGAGGCGACGACCGCCGCCGTACCAAGCTGACGCTTACCAACGCCCTGGAAGATGGTGCCGGGCGAGGCCCGTCGCTGGCCGCATTGCGCCGCCGCCAGGAAAAGGCAAAACGCGCAGCACTGGGCCAGTCCGGTCCGAGAGAAAAGATTTCACGTGAGGTACAGTTGCCCGAGACGATCTCCATTCAGGATCTTGCCTCGCGCATGTCCGAACGTTCCGTGGACGTCATCAAGTTCCTGATGAAACAGGGTCAGATGATGAAACCCGGAGACATCATCGATGCGGATACCGCCGAACTGATTGCCGAGGAATTCGGCCATACGGTAAGGCGCGTTGCAGAGTCCGATGTCGAGGAAGGTCTTTTCGACACCAAGGACAATCCCGAGAACGTGGTTGCACGTCCGCCGGTCGTCACCATCATGGGACACGTCGATCACGGCAAGACCTCCTTGCTGGATGCAATCCGCAACGCCAACGTTGTAGAGGGCGAGGCCGGTGGCATTACCCAGCACATCGGTGCCTACCAGGTCGAGAAGGATGGTCAGAAGATCACCTTCATCGATACGCCGGGCCACGAGGCCTTTACGGCGATGCGTGCGCGCGGCGCGATGGCGACCGATATCGCCATTCTCGTGGTCGCGGCAGATGACGGCGTGATGCCGCAGACGATCGAATCGATCAACCATGCCAAGGCGGCAGGGGTTCCGATCATCGTGGCGATCAACAAGATCGACAAGCCGGCTGCAGAGCCGAGCCGCGTTCGCAACGAACTTCTTCAGCATGAGGTTTTCGTCGAGTCGCTTGGCGGTGAAGTGCTTGAAGTGGAAGTTTCGGCCAAGGCCGGTACCAATCTCGACAAGCTTCTCGAAGCCATCCTGCTGCAGTCGGAGGTTCTCGATCTGAAAGCCGATCCGGACCGTGCTGCAGAGGGTGTGATCATCGAATCCCAGCTCGACAAGGGCCGCGGGCCGGTGGCAACGGTTCTCGTCAAGCGCGGCACACTCAACACCGGTGATATCGTGATTGCCGGCAATGAGTGGGGCAAGGTGCGTGCACTGGTCAACGACCGTGGCGAACAGCTCAAGGAAGCCGGTCCGTCCATGCCGGTCGAGGTGCTGGGTCTTTCCGGTGCGCCGACTGCTGGCGAACAGTTTGCCGTGGTGGAGAACGAGGCTCGCGCCCGCGAGATTTCCGACTACCGCCAGCGCCTGGCACGCGACAAGGCGGCAGCGCAGATGGCCGGTTCGCGCGGGTCTCTCGAACAGATGATGAGCCAGATGCAGACGAGCGAGCTCAAGGAAGCCGCCGTCGTCGTCAAGGCAGATGTTCAGGGTTCCGTCGAGGCGATCAGCCAGTCGCTGGCCAAGCTGGGCACCGAAGAAGTGCAGGCGAAGGTCATCCATGGTGCCGTCGGCGGGATTACCGAATCCGACGTGTCGCTGGCGGCTGCTTCCAATGCTCCGATCCTCGCCTTCAACGTTCGTGCCAACAAGCAGGCCAAGGATGCGGCAGAGCGCGAAGGCATCGAGATCCGCTACTACTCGATCATCTATGATCTGGTGGATGACATGAAGGCCGTGCTTTCGGGCATGCTGGCGCCGGAGCGCCGCGAGACCTTCCTGGGCTATGCGGAAATCCTCGAAGTGTTCAACGTGTCGAAGGTCGGCAAGGTTGCCGGTTGCCGCGTAACGGACGGCAAGGTGGAGCGTGGATCGGGTGTTCGCCTGCTGCGCGACAACGTGGTCATCCACGAAGGCAAGCTCTCGACACTCAAGCGCTTCAAGGACGAGGTTTCGGAAGTTCCGGCCGGCCAGGAATGCGGCATGGCTTTCGAGAACTACCAGGACATCCGCAAGGGCGACCAGATCGAGTGCTTCCGCGTGGAGCATATCGAGCGCAGCCTGTAGGAAAACCGGAGCGCGGCGCCAGACGCCGCCTCCCCGTGCCCGCATGACGGGCAATCATTGACCCGTTGCCGGTCCCATCCCGGCAGGGTGCAAAGAGGAAACCAGAATGAACAGAAATTCCGGCGGCAAGGGGCCGTCGCAACGGCAATTGCGCGTCGGCGAAATGGTGCGCCACGCGCTGACCGAAATTCTCCAGCGCGGCGAGATCCCGGACCCGGAGATCGAGCGCACGGTGATTTCGGTGACCGAGGTTGGCATGTCGCCGGACCTCAAGATCGCGACCGTGTATATCTCACCGCTCGGCGTTTCCGATCCGCAACCCATCATCAAGGCGCTGGCACGAAACCAGAAGCTCATTCGCGGCAAGGTTTCTCCTGCGTTGCGGCAAATGAAGTACATGCCGGAATTCCGGTTCCGCGCGGATACCAGTTTCGAGAACTACGCAAAGATCGACAAGCTTCTCCACAGCCCCGAGGTGGCGCGTGATCTGGATGATGGCGAGGGAGAGGACGAATGAGCAGGCAGCGCAAGAAAAAGGGCCGTCCGGTATCGGGCTGGATCATCCTCGACAAGCCCTACGAAATGGGCTCGACGGAATGCGTCTCGAAGATCAAGTGGCTCTACAAGGCGGCGAAGGCGGGACATGCCGGAACGCTGGATCCGCTTGCCTCCGGCATGCTGCCGATCGCGCTTGGAGAGGCTACCAAGACCGTGCCCTACGTGATGGATGGTCACAAGACCTACCGCTTCACGGTGCGCTGGGGCGCGGAAACCTCCACCGATGACCTTGAGGGTGAGGTGACCAACACCTCGGACAAACGTCCATCGGAAGAGGACATCCGGGCGATCCTCGGCAATTACATGGGAGAGATCGAGCAGGTTCCTCCGAAATTCTCTGCCGTGAAGATCAACGGCGAACGCGCCTACGCCCTGGCGCGCGAGGGCGAGGAAGTGGAGATTGCGGCAAGGCCCGTGACCGTGCACCGCTTCGACCTGGTTGAAATGCGGGTCAACGAAGGCGAGACCGTTTTCGAGGCCGAGTGTGGCAAGGGCACATATGTGCGAGCTTTCGCCCGCGACATGGGACGCGACCTTGGGTGCTATGGCCATGTGAGCGAGTTGCGACGCGTCGCCGTCGGACCGTTCAACGAGGACGACCTGGTTCCGCTTTCCGAACTGGTCGAACTCGAAGGCGATCTGGAGGCACTGGACGAGGAAATCCTGCCGACCGGCATTGCGCTGGAAGACCTGCCGGAAATCAGCGTGACGAAGGATCAGGCACAACGCATCCGCTCCGGCAATCCGGTACTGTTGCGCGGCCGCGATGCCATGACATTCGCCGACGAGGCATTTGCCATCTTCGGCTCGGATCTCGTTGCCATCGGCGCGGTCGACAAGGGTTCGTTCATGCCGAAACGGGTCTTCAAGGTTTCCGAGGCGTGAGAACCCGGACGCTTTCCCGGAACGCCTTGTGTATTTCCTCACATCTTTGCTTCCCCTGCGCGGCTATGTTCAACTCAACTAACGCCCGCAGGAGAATCGAACATGCCGCGCATCTGGAAACCCAAGCCCTTTGAATGCATGACCAACAAGGTGACGCTCGGCCTGATCGCGGCCGGCGCCCTGATCCTGGGTGCGACGCATGTGTTTGCCCTTGAGGCGGGAACCGTGTTCGAGCGGCCACAGCCGCCGCTTGAAGAACAGCTTGGCAGCATTCGCTCCCACAATTTCGAGGTCGCTCAGGCCTGCGGGCACTACATCATACTTGGCTGCTTCAAGAGCCGGTCTGCGGCACGCGCACGGCTACGCTCGCTTGGCGGGTCGATGGTTGGCGGCGGTGCGGGCACCTATGTCGTCAATACCGACGACTATCCGAATTTCCGCGATGGCTGGTACTGCGTCGCGGACGGCCCTTACGCCACGCGTTCCGAGGCCGAGAGCATCGCGTGGAAGGAAGCTATACCCGACGCCTATGTGAAGAGCGGCTGCTGAGCGGACAAGGCAACCGGATAGCAAATAGCACTGGCATTTTCGCCATTTTTCCACTATATGCAGCGCAACAGCCGCTCGGACCGCGAAAGCGCCGGGCGGTTGCGGTTACCAGGCACCCGAAAAGTCAAGGTAATGAACGGCCCCTGCTGGACGACATCCCGGCAGCCGGGCGGCAAGATCAATAAGGCCCCATGTCCAAAAACCGGACTTTGGCCAGAACCAGAAAGGTATGACCGATGTCGATTACCGCTGAACGCAAGGCAGAACTCATCAAGGAATACGCAATCAAGGAAGGCGACACCGGCTCTGCCGAGGTCCAGGTTGCAATCCTTTCCGAGCGCATTGCCAACCTTACCGAACACTTCAAGGGCCACAAGAAGGACAACCATTCCCGCCGTGGCCTCCTGAAAATGGTTTCGCAGCGCCGCCGCCTTCTCGACTATGTCAAGAAGACCGACGAAGAGCGCTACCAGACGCTCATCAAGCGTCTCGGCCTGCGCCGCTAAGACTTCCGGCGGGCTTCGAACCGGAGCCCGCCGTTTTCGTATCCGCCAAGGGTCGATTGCCATCTACCCTGCGGAAACGGTTTGAACCGGCTGCCCGGGAGCAAATGCTCCGATCGGGGCAGGATTACCAGACACCTGACGGCACAACGCCACCATGTTCAGGTTTCTCGTTGTCTTGCCCGCGGGCCAGCTTCAAAGCATGGCAAGGGACGGTCCGGATTCCGTCCAGACGCAGAACCACCGGCTCGATCAAGCCCGGAATCCGTCTGCATACCGGACCCTCAACAAGGACACGACATGTTCGATCATCATTCCATCGAAATCGAATGGGGCGGCCGCCCCCTCACGCTTGAAACCGGCAAGGTTGCCCGTCAGGCAGACGGCTCGGTAATCGCCACTTATGGCGAAACCGTCGTTCACGCGACCGTGGTTTCGGCCAAGAGCCCGAAACCGGGCCAGGACTTCTTCCCGCTGACCGTGAACTACCAGGAAAAAACCTATGCCGCGGGCAAGATCCCCGGTGGCTTTTTCAAGCGTGAAGGCCGTCCTTCCGAGAAGGAAACCCTGACCTCACGCCTGATCGACCGCCCGATCCGTCCGCTGTTTGCCGAAGGCTTCAAGTGCGACACCCAGGTGATTGCCACGGTCATGCAGCATGACCTGGAAAACGATCCCGACATCGTTGCAATGGTAGCAACCTCGGCCGCACTCGCGCTTTCCGGCGTTCCGTTCCAGGGCCCCATCGGCGGTGCCCGTGTCGGCTTTATCGACGGCGAGTTCGTGCTGAACCCCAATATCGACGAAATGCCGGAATCGGAACTCGATCTGATCGTTGCCGGCACCAAGGACGCTGTCCTGATGGTGGAATCGGAAGCCAACCAGCTGGACGAGGAAACCATGCTCGGAGCCGTGATGTTTGGCCATGAGGGTTTCCAGCCGGTCATCGACGCGATCAACGAACTGGCTTCGAAAGCCGCAAAACCGGCCCGCGCGCATGAAACGCCCGATCATTCCGATCTGGAAAAGAAAATGCACGGTCTGGTGGGCGACGACATCGCTGCCGCCTACACCATTTCCGACAAGCAGGAGCGTTACAACGCGCTCGACGCTGCCAAGGCCAAGGTGAAGGAAGAGTTCGTCACGGAAGAAACCTCCGCTGACGAAATCCAGGTCATCATGGACACCTTCAAGCACCTGCAGGCAAACGTGGTGCGCGGTTCCATCCTGAAAACCGGCAACCGCATCGACGGCCGCGACCTGAAAACGGTCCGCCCGATCGTATCGGAAGTAGGCATTCTGCCGCGTACCCATGGTTCGTCCCTGTTCACCCGCGGTGAAACGCAGGCAATCGTGGTTGCCACGCTCGGCACCTCGGACGACGAGCAGTTCATCGATGCGCTGACCGGCACCTACAAGGAAAACTTCCTGCTGCACTACAACTTCCCGCCCTTCTCGGTCGGTGAAACGGGCCGCATCGGCTCGCCGGGACGCCGCGAAATCGGCCACGGCAAACTGGCATGGCGCGCCATCCACCCGATGCTGCCGAGCCAGGAGGAATTCCCCTACACGATCCGCGTTGTCTCCGAGATCACCGAGTCGAACGGTTCTTCCTCCATGGCCACCGTTTGCGGCACCTCGCTGTCGCTGATGGATGCTGGCGTACCGCTGAAATCGCCGGTTGCCGGCATCGCGATGGGCCTCATCAAGGAAGGCGAGGAATTCGCTGTCCTGTCCGACATTCTCGGTGACGAGGATCACCTCGGCGACATGGACTTCAAGGTAGCAGGTACCGAAAACGGCATCACCTCGCTGCAGATGGACATCAAGATCACCGGTATCACCAAGGAGATCATGGAAGTCGCACTCGCACAGGCAAAGGACGGCCGCCTGCACATCCTCGGCGAAATGTCGAAAGCGCTCTCTTCCAGCCGTGCCGAACTCGGCGAGTTCGCACCGCGCATCGAGCAGATGAACATCCCGGTCGACAAGATCCGTGACGTCATCGGCTCCGGCGGCAAGGTCATCCGCGAGATCGTCGAGAAGACAGGCGCCAAGATCAACATCGAGGACGACGGCACCGTTCGCATCGCTTCGTCTTCCGGCAAGGAAATCGAAGCAGCGAAGAAATGGATCCATTCCATCGTTGCCGAACCCGAAGTGGGCGAAATCTACGAAGGCACTGTCGTCAAGACGGTCGACTTCGGTGCATTCGTCAACTTCTTCGGTTCCCGCGACGGCCTCGTGCACATCTCGCAGCTTACCGATGGCCGCGTTGCCAAGACCACTGACGTGATCAAGGAAGGCGACAAGGTCTGGGTCAAGCTCATGGGCTTCGACGATCGCGGCAAGGTTCGCCTGTCGATGAAAGTCGTCGATCAGGAGACCGGCAAGGAAATCGTCAGGGAAGATGCTTCCGGCGACGAATAACGCCAGTCTTGCAAGAATTGAGAAAAGGCCGGGGAAACCCGGCCTTTTTTGTTTGTTGAGCAGGAACGCCAGCCAGTTCACATTTGGTGCAGGCTCAACATAATTCGGTTCGGTTTTGTGCCCATATTCGGTTGTCCAACCACGAACCCGGAAGACAGCATACATGCGGCTCCTCCTTACCTGCATTGCTCTCCTCGCAGTCCCGGTACCGGCATTGCCAGCTGAGAAGGTTCCGTTTCCCGAGCCAAGGCCGAGACTACCTGCCGATGCAGCACCAGCAGCGGACGCGACGCCTGCAAAACCGTCTACCAAGGTGCAGAACGCCAAACCTTCACCGGATATCGCAGTAGCGAAACCCGCGGCACCGGCCCAGACCGTGCCAGAATTCACGCTTTCGGAGATGCAGGCATGCGAGGGCGAACTCCGGAAGCGTGGCGTGAAGTTTACCATCGGCGACGATATTGCCGATGAGCCGCCCTGCGGCATCCAGCGCCCTGTCATGGTGCAGGCTTTTTCAAGGGGGATAGAGGTGGCCGGCAAACCCATAGTCAATTGCGTTACGGCGCTGGCAGCCGACAAATGGCTCAGGGAAACTGTCGAACCGTCCGCCAGCCTGCACCTTGGCAGCAAGCTGAAGTCTGTGGAGATTTCCACATCCTACCAATGCCGCCGCCGCAACAACCGGCCCGATGGCAAACTTTCCGAACATGCCTTCGGAAACGGCCTCGACATCATGGCCTATGTGCTGGAGGACGGAAGGCGTATCGATGTGCGCGAAAGAGATGGGGGTCGAGAGGCCGGGGAGATGCGGTTCCAGGCAGCGGCGCGCGGTGGCGCATGCGCCTACTTCACGACCGTGCTTGGTCCGGGCGCCAACAGTTCGCATGCAACGCATTTCCATGTGGATCTTGCCATTCGGCGCGGCGGATATAGACTTTGCCAATGACGCGCAAACGAAGAGACCCAAGTCATGAAAAAGTCACGCTCAGTTTCTCATGCCCTGATCGCGGCCGGAACCGCACTGCTTTTCGCCAGCCTGACTGCGCACGCTGCGCCAAAGAACCAGCGCGAAGCGTTCATCGTTGCAGACCGAAATGGTGACCAGGTTCTCGATGCGGCGGAACTGAAGACCTTTCTCGACCACATGGCAGACCTTGGAAACAGCCAGGCGAAGAAAGTGCGAATGCTCGGGATCTACAGCGTCGCCATGCGGACCATCGACGCCAATGGCGATGGCGTTGCTTCGGTTACCGAACTTAAAGCCCAAAAGTAGCGGGGACCCAGCAAGAGTAAGGAGCTTGCACGGCCTAGCGCTTGCGCCGCACGCGTACGACGATGTCCACTGACGCTATTTCCATTCCCTGCGGCGGCTCCGGCAAATCCGAAAGCGACAGCATGTTGTCCATCGGCATGTCGATCACTTCATTCGTTTCCTCGACGAAAAAGTGATTGTGATTGCCGGTATTGGTGTCGAAATAGGTCTTGGAGGAGTCGACGGAGATGCTGCGCAGGAGACCGGCTGCAGAAAACTGGTGCAACGTGTTGTAGACCGTGGCCAGCGACAGCGAAACGCCGGAGGCTTTCGCCTCCTCGAAAAGCGACTCGGCCGAAACATGCCGGTCACCCTTGGCGAACAGGAGATCGGCAAGCGCAATGCGCTGGCGAGTGGGACGAAGGCCTGCATCGCGAAGCAGCTTGCAGTTGTCGCGGCATTTGGAGCAGCCCTGCTCACCGCCGCAGAAATTCGTCAGGCGAAAATCCCCGGACCAATCGTCATTTCTTTCAGCTGTGCTGCTCATCGGCATTCCGGACTATCGGTAATTTTCTTGATCGCGGACAACTCGCCCGGTTCCGGTTCCAATATACGGATGGTGGGCTACCCATGCAATAGAGCGGGATAATCCGCATTGGCACCGCTCAGGAGGCGATAGGGCACAAGCCGTCCACAGGACCGGAAATTCGTTTCAGCTGGCCGGATTTCTTGTTTTGGTGTCACAGATTGTGTGTGCTATGACGCCGAAAGACCATCTGACATCATCATTGTTGCATCTTACATCCAATCACGGGGCTTCATGGCAGACAAGAAATCAAGCTACACCTACGAGGAACTCCTGGCCTGCGGACGCGGCGAACTGTTCGGACCCGGCAATGCACAGCTGCCGGCCCCGCCGATGCTGATGTTCGACCGCATCACCGAGGTTTCGGAAACGGGTGGCGCATATGACAAGGGCTTCATCCGCGCGGAGCTGGACGTGAAGCCCGATCTCTGGTTCTTCCCGTGCCACTTCATCGGCAACGAGATCATGCCGGGCTGCCTGGGTCTCGATGCGATGTGGCAGCTGACCGGCTTCTATCTCGGTTGGCTTGGCCTGCCTGGATACGGCATGGCGCTTTCCACCGGCGAAGTGAAGTTCAAGGGCATGGTCACGCCGAAGACGAAGCTTGTCGAATACGGCATCGACTTCAAACGCGTCATGTCCGGCCGCCTGAACCTCGGCATTGCCGACGGATGGCTGAAGGCCGATGGCGAGCAGATCTACACGGCCAGCGACCTGAAAGTCGGACTGGCCAAGGACAAGGCTTCCTGAGAAGCTCCGGTAACGGAGAACGAGGCCTGAGAAGCAGGACACCAGGCGAAACAGCCAGGGGATATTTCTATGAGACGTGTTGTTGTCACCGGAATGGGTATCGTTTCCTCGATCGGAAATGACATTCAGGAAGTCACCACCTCGCTGCGCGAGGCAAAATCGGGCGTCCGGATTGCCGAGGATTACGTGAAGTACGGTTTCCGCTGCCATGTGCATGGCGAACCGCAGCTTGACCCGTTCGAGGCACTTGACCGGCGCACCACCCGCTTCATGGCCAAGGGTACCGCATGGAACTACATCGCCATGCAGCAGGCCATCGCAGATGCAGGCCTCGAAGACGGCGATGTCGTCAATCCGATGACCGGTATCGTCATGGGATCGGGCGGCCCCTCGACGAAAACGATCTTCGAGGCTGCAGTCACCACCCAGGAACGCGGCCCCAAGCGCATCGGCCCGACAGCGGTTCCCAAGGCGATGAGCTCGACGGCTTCTGCCGTTCTTGCCACGCAGTTTCAGATCAAGGGCATCAACTACTCGATCTCGTCGGCCTGCGCCACGTCCAACCACTGCATCGGCAATGCCTATGAGCTGATCCAGATGGGCAAGCAGGACATGATTTTCGCAGGTGGCTCCGAGGACCTCGACTGGACCATGTCGAACCTGTTCGACGCGATGGGTGCCATGTCTTCCAAGCACAACGACACGCCCTCTACCGCATCGCGGGCCTATGATGTGTCGCGCGACGGTTTCGTGATCGCAGGCGGTGCAGGCGTTCTGGTTCTCGAGGAACTGGAACACGCCAAGGCGCGCGGCGCGAAGATCTATGGCGAAATCATCGGCTATGGCGCCACTTCAGACGGCTACGACATGGTGGCACCGTCCGGCGAGGGCGCTATCCGCTGCATGGAGATGGCACTCAAGACCGTCAACGATCCGATCGACTACATCAACCCGCATGCGACTTCGACGCCGGTTGGCGACCAGAAGGAAATCGAAGCGGTACGCCAGGTATTCGGCGACAAATGCCCTCCGATTTCGGGGACCAAGTCGCTTACCGGTCATTCGCTTGGGGCAACCGGTGTGCAGGAGGCAATCTATTCCCTGCTGATGATGAACCACGGATTCATCTGCAAGAGCGCGCACATTACCGAGCTTGATCCCGAATTCGCCGACATGAACATCGTCCGCAAGCGGATCGATAACGCCAAGATCGATACGGTTCTTTCCAATTCGTTCGGCTTTGGCGGCACGAATGCGACGCTGGCATTCCAGCGGTACAACGGCTAGGGAGGCCGTGATGGAAGGTCTGATGAAAGGCAAGCGCGGCCTGATCATGGGCGTCGCCAACAATCACTCCATTGCTTGGGGCATTGCGCAGGCTGTGGCGGCGCAGGGCGCGGAACTGGCCTTTACCTATCAGGGCGAAGCGTTCGGCAAGCGTGTGAAGCCCTTGGCAGAGAGTGTCGGCGCAAACTTGCTGCTGCCCTGCGACGTGGAAGACATCTCAAGCGTCGATGAAGTCTTCTCTGCAATCGAGAAGGAATGGGGAACCCTCGATTTCGTCGTCCACGCCATCGGATTTTCCGACAAGAACGAGCTGAAAGGCATGTATGCCGACACCACGCGCGACAACTTCTCGCGCACCATGGTGATTTCCTGCTTCTCCTTCACCGAGATCACCAAGCGGGCGGCAGCTTTGATGGCGAATGGCGGCTCGATCCTGACGCTTACCTATGGCGGGTCCATGCGCGTCATGCCCAACTACAACGTGATGGGCGTGGCGAAGGCGGCACTCGAGGCATCGGTGCGCTACCTGGCCTCCGATTACGGCCCGCAGAACATACGCGTTAACGCCATTTCGGCCGGCACGGTTCGCACGCTAGCGGGAGCAGGCATTGCCGATGCGCGCCTGATGTACAATTACCAGTATCGCAATGCACCGCTGCGCCGCACCGTGAACATAGAAGATCTTGGCGGTTCTGCCCTCTATCTCCTGTCAGGCCTGTCATCGGGCGTGACCGGAGAAATCCACTACGTGGACAGCGGTTATTCGACGATCTCTATGCCGCAGATCGACGAGCTGAAACGCATGGAAGGCGAGCGCGAGGGCTGAGCGGCTCCGACTATTCGCGCGCATTGCGTCTTGGCGCGCCATTGGCCCTGAATGGGGCAAAGCGGAACGGTCGAGACCAGTTCGAATGGCGCGCTGCCATCACCGGTCAATCGTATGGCCCGGCTCGCAGGGCGTCTGCATCTATATGCATAATTGTTGACCTGCATCAAAATGCGCCTTCTCTTCCCAAGTATATTGCTTGCGCTATATGTTTTTGAAGGGAAGAATGAGATGGGCCTTTTGTCCAGAATCGGTGACCGCCTCGACTTGATGAGCAAGATGAGTGCGGCAACCTGTGTTTCCAGGGGTTGCGAGTCGACCTACGCATTCGAAAGCGGTCTGCACAACGCCATGTGGCGTTGCGTCGGCTGCAGGAATGTCGACCTGTGCAAGCAATGGCTTTCTGACCACGAGGAAAACGCTGCGGCCCCGGATTTCTGCGCCAACTCAACCATGTTCAACATGGCAAGAGAGCGCAGCTAAGCTGCAAGCCGATTGCCGGAGCAATCATTATTGCCTGACCGCATATGGCGGACAGGCAAGCGCAGTTCCGTGTGTGCGGGCATACGGGATGAGTATGCGCCGGCCTTTGGTACACCGGCGGGGAGGCCGGAACGATGATCGAGTATTTTGAACAGCTGGGCGATGGCAACGTCCTACTACTGACCGGTCTCGTGACCGGCCTGATATTCGGCATCTTCGCACAGCAATCCAGCTTCTGCCTGAGATCTGCTACCATCGAGTTCTGGAACGGCAAGGCCGGGGAAAAGCTGGCGATCTGGCTTCTGGTCTTTGGCACCGCGTTTTTTCTCACCCAGCTGCAGGTATTTTCCGGGTCACTCGACACGAGCGTGATCCGCCAGCTCAACGGCAGCGGATCGCTTTCAGGTGCCGTCATCGGCGGAACGGTCTTCGGCATCGGGATGATTCTCTCGCGCGGATGCGCATCGCGCCTGCTCGTCCTGTCGGGTACGGGCAATCTGCGCGCACTGACCGCCGGACTGGTGTTGACGGTCGCTGCGCAGGCATCGCTCACCGGCGCGCTTTCGCCATTGCGCGAATGGCTTTCATCCCTGTGGCTGATATCCGGTAACGAACGCAATCTTGGCACATGGCTTCCGCTGTGGGGCGGACTGGCATTGTCAGGAACCTTCGTGCTGGTGGCGGTCGCAGATGCGTTCAAGACCGGAATAAGGCCGTGGATATTTCTGGCTTCCGTCATGACGGGGCTGGCAGTGGCGCTCGGCTGGTATCTGACCAACTGGCATCACTCATGGTCCTTCGAGGTCATACCGGTGCAAAGTGTGTCGTTTACAGGCCCGTCCGCCGACACGCTGATGGGCCTGATCAACTCTCCGAACATCGAGAAGACCTTTGGCACGGGTCTCGTGCCTGGCGTGTTCGCCGGCTCTTTCCTCGCTGCGTTTGTTACCGGCCAGTTCAGGATCCAGTCGTTTACTGCAGACACCGGAACCTTCCGCTACATGGCGGGTGCCGTGATGATGGGATTTGGCGGCATGCTTGCGGGCGGATGCGCAGTTGGCGCAGGCGTGACGGGAGGCGCCGTGCTCGCCACCACTGCCTGGGTAGCGCTGCTAAGCATGTGGATTTCTGCCGGGCTGGGTGATCTTCTATTCAACAGGACCGGCAATAAGGCGGCCTCGGGGAGCCCTGCCTGAACCGAAAGAGAATACCGAGTTCAACTTTACAGGAGGAAGAGATGAAACGTTTGCTCACAGTACTGGCCGCTTCGGCGGTCATCGCGGGATCGGCCATTGCCGCCGCGGCACAATCGGACAACGAGGGATACTACATCACCACCACGGATGCTTCGTTCGAGGACACCATGGCCGCGCTCAACGATGCGGTCATCAATCGCGGCCTGGTGATCGACTATACGGGACAGGTTGGCGAAATGCTGGCGCGGACGGCCGATGCGGTGGACATGGAAACTCCGTATCTGAACGCCAACTATCTGCATTTCTGTTCGGCCAAATACACGCATGGCGTTGTGGCTGCAAACCCGGAAAACATCGCGGTTTGTCCCTACATCGTGTTTGCCTATGAACTGAAGGCCGAGCCAGGCTCGATCCATGTGGGCTACCGGAAGCCAATCGGTGCTCCCGGCTCCGAAAGCGCACTTGGAGAAGTCGACTCTTTGCTGCGCGAGATCGTGAACGAAGCGGCCGAATAATATCCCTGCTCAGGAATCGACAAGGGCGGGTCAATGACCCGCCCCTGATGCAACGCCGCCCCGGAAGGTGCGCCGGTCAGCCTGGAGCAATTTCGATTTTGACGGAACCGGCAAGATCGAGATGCAAAAAGGAATTCGGTTATCGCCGAAACAAGTCGTTTTCGCCTTAAGGCGAAACGACCCAGGATGTCACGGCTTTACGTAGGCATAGCCTTCTTCCTGCAATTCGGTCAGCCGGACCACACCGGATGGAACGACCTTGGCCTCGGAAAGAAGCACGACGTCCTTGCCGGTCTTCTTCTTGATGCCCTGAATCGTATTGTTGCAGGCCGAGAACCGGAGGTGTTCATCCTCCAGCGCCATGGTGGCAATGCGATCCTTTACCGGGCTGCTTGCGGTCAGCATCTGCAGTCCGGGTCCGTAAGTAACCACCTCGGCAATCAGTTCGTCGCCCTGCTCAATGTAGTACTGGCGCAGATTGGCAACATTGTTGAGCGCGATGTTCATCACCTGGGGATCATTTTCGTTCACGTGGAACGCGACGTGATGGACCTTGCCTTCTGCAAGGGCAGAGCCGGCAAGGCTGGCGGACAGCACAAGGGCTGCCGCGACGGATTTCAAGATTTTCATTGGTTTCTCCTCCTCCAACACGAAAAATATATCGTATTTCGAATATGTGGCAAGCGATTTGCCCCGGCTGCACAAACCGCGAACCTGCCCACTCGTGCGATGATTGACGCTTGCGTCAATGCAAATGCCGGTGCATATCCATTGAAGACGGTTTGCAGAGGCCGGAACGGAGGCATTCATGGCGCAACACCCGATCGAACTCTTTTTCTCGGAGGCCCACCCGCTGACAGCCTATGTCAGCCCGGATTTTTCGGGTTCGAGCGGAAGCCATGTCGTCTTTACCCTCAATGCACCCGAACATTTCATTCAGGACAGCAAGACCGGAGAATTGCATACCGGCTTCGCAACCATCGTACTCGACTCGGTCATGGGCGGGTCGGTCATGGGGGTGATGACCGAGTTCAAACCGATCGCGACGGTTGGCCTGTCCGTCAGTCATCTGCGCCGCCCGATAGCAGGCGAGAAAATCACCGGTGAAGCCAGCTGCGACGGGGTTTACGAAGGTCTTGCCTATGTAAAGGGCGAATTGCGTGACGGCGACGGTGAACCGCTGGCCATTGCCAGCGGCACCTTCATGATCGGGACACGGGCAACCTCAATTCGCGACCGCTCCGGCGAGAGCAGGATCTAGACTGTTTAACCTCAAGGGGTAAACAGATAGGATCAGCAAGTAACTGAATTCATTGACGCGTTTCGATTTTTCCGATTCCGTCAAAAACGAAAGCGCTCCAGGACAATGCAGCAATTGCCAATCAAGGGATCAACACCGGCGGAAAGCTGGCTCAACGTGTCTCAAACCAGCCGGCAAGGCGTCTATGTCTGCGATTTTCAGGAGCGGCATCTTGGTAATCCACTGATCCGATCGATTCATGGCGGCACTGTCGGGATGCTGATCGAATATTGCGCGGAACAGGAACTCAAACACCATCTCGCCCAAAAGGGCGTAGAAGCCCGCGTTGAGCTGACCAGTTCATCCGTGGACTATCTGCGGGTAACCAAGGATGCGCCCCTCTACGGGCGTGCAGAGGTGGTGCGGATCGGGAGACGCATCGGTTTCATTGATACGTGGTGCTGGCAGGACAGCGAAGACCTGCCCGTTTCGCGCGGAACCTGCAGGCTCAGGATTTTCGAGAGCTAGAGCAACTTCGATTTTGACGGAATCGGCAAGATCGAAATACGTTAATGCATTCAGTTGCTTGCCGAACTCCTTCATTTTCACCCGAAGGTGAAACGATCCAAGGATCAGCCCGCAACCTGCAGAACGGCATGCTTGCCGTTGCGGCCGCACTCGAACCCCATTTCGGGCATGCAAAGCACCTGCTGCAATTCATCGTTGCTCTCGACCAGATCCCTCAGGGATAGCCGGTCAAGCGACTGGTAGAATGCTTCCACCGCGCGTTCCAGAGCCTTTCTGAGCCAACAGCATTCGACCAGCGGGCAGGTATTTTCAGCGCCCTCGAAACATTCGGCGAACGGATGATCGAACTCGAACATCCGGAAGACGGCACCTACGTTGATTTCCTCCGGCGGACAGGCAAGCTGTATGCCGCCATGCCTGCCGCGCAGGGCGGTGATGTAGCCGAAATGGGCCAGAAAACGCACCACCTGACCCAGATGATTTTCCGACGCGTTGCACAAACGCGCAACATCGCTCTTGCGGACCGTTTCGCCCGGATTGACTGCACACACCATGAGCGTGCGCATCGCAAGGTTGGTTCTGGTCGTCAGTCGCATCCGGCCTCATCCTCTCCCGAATTCATGTGCATAAATTGCATCTTTTCGGAGCGGGAGGTTTGATTCAGGTCATGCATTTGGCCTGCAGGGCGGCTGGCAATCACCCAGGCAAGAGCGACCAGCCTGCTCTTACATCAGGCCGGCGAGCCTTGCGCCGGTCATCGCGAGCAGTATTACCGCAAACCCGAAGGCGAGACGCAACATGAAGAACTTGCGAAGCAATATGCGCGAGATGTGAACATTGCTCCTGGCAACGGAGTGGACGAGTTGGGAAACCTCGCTGGTCTGCATGAAACCTGCAAAAGCCTCCGGGGTTACCTCATCGGCAGCCAGGCCCGGCCAGGACCAGCGATCGGCCTTGTACATTGCAGAACGCAGGCTGGCGGAGGGAAACCTCGGGACCACCGAGAGAAGGGCAAAGAGAATGCACAAGGCGACACATGCCAGGTAGATCCAGGTGAAGATCGACCCTGAACTTTCATAGGGCGCAAGAGGGCCGCGCAGGGCGATCAGGCCGATGAGCGTGAGCAAGGCGGCTGCCTTTGCGTCGGCAAACTGGGTCTGTGCCACGAGCGCATGATGCTGGGCAAACAGGTACTGGGTCCGCACACGGCTGATATAGTTGATGTCGACGCCTTCGCTGCCGCTCAAGGGGAGCGTCAGATCAATGTCTTCCAACTGGTCGGACCTGTCCACCTGTCTCTCCGGCAGCGCGTTCTCAGGACAATGCGCGGCAGGCTGAAGTGCGCGCAGAATGATTGCGCTGGCACGCCAACATTACAGTTTTGTGACAACGGCAATGAAAGCGGCAGATGATCCCCAGGCCGGAAGGACCTCAACTGCAAGACCTGCTTGCAAAAACTTTGGTGCCGGTTCATGGAACCGGCACCAACGGCGCTTCCCAATAATCCGCGCGCAGGCTATTCTCAGTCGAGAATCAGGCGCTTGAGCAGTTCAACTTCCTGAGCCAGCTTGCTGTCCTGGGATAGCAATTCTTCCACCTTTCGGACCGCGTGCAATACAGTCGTGTGGTCCCTGCCCCCGAAACGCCTTCCGATCTCCGGAAGCGAGCGCGGCGTCATCGTCTTCGAAAGGTACATCGCGATCTGGCGCGGACGTACGATCTGGCGCGTCCTGCGGTTGGACAGGAGATCGTTGCGTGCCACGTTGAACTGGCGGGCGACAACCTTCTGGATATCCTCGATCCGAACGCGCTTGGTATCGTTGGAGCGGATCAGATGCCGCAGCATCTTGTCCAGTTCATCGAGGCTGTAGGCCGAACCGTCGGAAGCGTATTTGTGCTGAAGCAGCAGCTGGTTGAATGCTCCGTCGATGTCGCGGCACGAGGTGTTTATCTGGCGCGCAACGTAGTGGCGGATATCTTCCGGGATATCGAGATCGGGCTGTTCGCGGCGTGCTTCCTCGTAGCGAAGGTTCAAAATGCCCTTGCGCAGTTCATAGTCCGGCGTGTCGATCTCGAGAGCCACGCCACCCTTGAGACGCGAGCGGACGCGGTCGTCCAGGCTCTCCAGTTCGGCAGGCGGGCGGTCTGCGGCGACAACGACCTGGCGGGCGCTGTCGATCAGCTCGTTGAGCAGGTGGCAGAATTCAGCCTGTATCGCCTTGCCCTGCAGGAACTGCATGTCGTCAATCAACAACAGGTCGATGTTGCGCAGGGATTCCTTGAGCGAGAGCGCCGTATTGTCGCGAATGGCGGATGCGAAACGCCACATGAAATAGTCCGCTGTGAGATAGCGAACCTTCTTCTTTGGATCGCGGCTGCGCGCATCCCACGCGATTGCCTGCATGAGATGGGTTTTGCCAAGGCCAACGCTGGAATGGATGAAGAGCGGGTTGAAACGCAGCGAGGCACTGTCTTCTTCCGCAACCGAACGTGCCGCAGCATAGGCCATGCGGTTCGACTTCGACTCGAGGAAGTTCGCAAACGTGTGGCGCGGATCGAGAGGCGAACCGGAAAAGCCGCCGGTAAAGCTGCCTGCGAAGCCGGAATCGGCACCTGCAGCGGTTCTGCCCGAGGCGGGAAGGAGGTCTGCCTGCGTGTTTGGACGGGCTGCGGGCGCCGCGCGGCGGCTGGCATCGGCGACAGGCCGTGCCGGCGAATGGCTGTCCGCCGAGATCTCGTCATTGGCGGGACGCGCATCCTCGGGGCGCATGGCGGAACGGCGAACAGCGCTGCGCACCACGATGTCGGCCCGCAGGATGGATTTGTCCTCTTTCTGCCAGAGAGCACAGAGAATATCGCGGTAGTGGGAATTGATCCAGGTTTTGAGGAAGGCCGTCGGCACCGAGTGAAGCGCCACTCCGCCCGAAACCTGCTCGATCTTGAGCCTTCCAAACCAGCTGTTGAATACTTCAGCGCCCAGTTGCGACTGCAATTGGCTGCGCACTCTCAGCCAGGTTTCCTCGATTGCAGTTTCGTCCGTTGTTTTTCTTGCCATTATAGCGCCCATTGCCCTGCCTGCCTGTTATTGTTGTTGAAGCCGCTTACCGCGTCCACCGCTTTGTGGTCTGCTGTTCGTTTCCGCCTTGCTCGTTCTCCTTCCCAATACCCTGTCACCCATCACCCAAGCAGCCAACGGATACCCTGCCGCAAGAGCGGCCCGATACCTGCAACCGGCAAAGCGATACCGCCCGGGAAACCAATAAAGATCTCCCGTTCACCCGCCCGAAGGGGCAAGGTGCAGTTTCGCCTTGCGGCCTTTTGTTTTAACTACTGGCCCCCAGTAGCCCGGCCAAAGCACCCCAGGCGCGATTTGCGCCCCTTGAGGTGTATGACCAACCGTGCGGGCAAGCCCGCTGATAGCGCATCGAACCACGTCGCCTTCAGCCAATCTCTGGTTGCACTTAGCCGCTGTGCCGCCCAAGGGCACAGGGCCATCAACCAGTCGGCCAGTACGAGGCCGGATGCGGTGCTGAAAGCGCGTCCCGGAGTGGGAAAGGTTTGGCCCCCCGCGCTACCCCTTGGAAACTACACAGGCGGTTTTTGCTGCACAAGCGGGTTGGGTTAAGATTCGGTAAACGGGAAAAAAATGCGCTTTTTATGCCACCGTGACAGCCAAAATCCGGTCGTGAAAACGACTTGTGAATCAATGGTTTTAGGGTGCATCGGCGTGACTATTGCGGCAGCTTGATGCTGCAGATTTATTTTTTTGATCGTGATGGGCTTGACTCTAAAAAAGCTGTTTATTTCTCGTGATAGGATTTTTTTGCTATCGAACGTTCTGCAATGCATTGAAATAAATGGAAAAAACTTTGGAGGAAAATATTCCGTCAATTTTCCGTTTCGCACTGGAAAGTTCGTTCAGCTGCATACACCGAGTGCTCGGAGCCCCGAAATGATATCAACATGATCTTTGACTGCAAAGATGCCGCAAGGTCATGTCGCATCCGCCGGAGGCTATCGTTGGCTCCGGTTTTGTTTCAGCCGCGACAATATACTGCGCAACGCCGATCGCCAAGCACCATAGCCGTCCAAATGAGCTTCAAAAGCGTGGGGACGGCGTCCACGCACCCGGAGACCGGACGCAAAAAGCCCCGGGTGCGGACACACGGGGCGAATAATTGAAGCCAATCAAGCAATGCGCCCATAACGGGCAATGGGCATGCGCGCCCAGGATATCAGCTGGCCCGCAAACCGGGCCCAAGCTCGATATCAGGCAGACAGTGCCTTGAGGCGCTTGTTAAGGCGTGAAACCTTGCGCGACGCAGTGTTCTTGTTGATGATGCCCTTTGAAACGGCCTTCATCAGAACAGGCTGGACTTCCTTGACTGCAGCAGCAGCCTGGTCCTTGTCACCGCCAGCAAGCGCTTCCTCGGCCTTGCGCACATAGGTGCGCATGCGAGAGCGGTTAGCCTTGTTGACTTCGGTGCGTTTCGCGATCTTGCGGACTGCCTTCTTTGCAGAAACCGTGTTTGCCATGGTTCTTCTGTCTTTCTCGTCTTTTGATGTGCTTATCCTGCTCTGCCGCCACTTGTCACGGTGCGAGGACCGCGACGACACGGGCAACCATGTAGGGTGGCCATGCGTGCGCAACAAAACAAGGCGGCCAACCGGCCGCCGAATTTGGGCGCTTATACGCACCAAACCCGTTGCGAGTCAATGCTTGAAGGCCGCTTTTGAACCTGCGGCCATTCTCCCGGATGCAGGGCAGCCTAACGCTGGCACACCGGGCAGTAGAAGGTGGACCGCCCCGACTGCACTACGCGCGCGACAATGCCATTGCAACCGGGCTTCGGGCACGCCTCACCTTCACGGTCATAGACGGAGAAGGAATGCTGGAAATAGCCGAGTGAACCGTCTGCTTGGCGATGGTCGCGCAGCGACGAGCCGCCTGCCTCTATGGCGCGCGATATCACCTCGCGTATGCATTCGGCAAGCGGCGCCAGCCTCTTGGAAGGCGCGCCGTTGCGGTTGACGAGTGTTCCGGCACCGCGCATCGGCGAAATGCCTGCGGCATGCAGCGCTTCGCACACATATATATTGCCAAGCCCGGCAATGAGCCGCTGATCGAGGAGCGCCGCCTTCACCGGCGACTTTCGCCCCTCGAACAAGCGGGCAATCACTTCGGTCGAAAGGGCGTTGCCGGTGGGCTCGACGCCAAGTCCCGAGAGAAAGGCGCACTCGTCGCGCTTGCCGGCCTCTATCAGTTGCATGAAGCCGAAACGCCGCGGGTCGTTGTAGACCACACGCGCCGCCCCCCCGGATGTGCCGAGGTGAAAGACGACATGATCGTGAACGGCCAGTTTCGAGCGGTCGTGATGGAAGATGCCGGGCATTTTGCTGCCCGCCTCCGCCTCTATACGAAAGGAGCCCGACATGCCCAGATGCATGAGCAGCGTTTCGCCAGTCGAAAGATCGGCAAGCAGGTACTTGGCCCTGCGGCCAAGGCCGGTGATCTTCGCGCCCTCCAGGCGGGCTGCAAACTCGCCAGGGAACGGATAGCGCAGACCGGGGCGGCGCACTTCAAGCTGCGTCACGGTTGCGCCTGTCATCACAGGCTCAAGTCCGCGCCTTACCGTCTCCACTTCCGGAAGTTCGGGCATCCCCTATCTCGCTTTCATCCTGGTGCGTGTGCTCGAAGCCGCGGCGTGTCCACTTGTCTTCTTGTCTTTCACCATTAACTCCAATAGGCATTCGCGCGGCAGGCATTTTGTCTGTCTGCTAACATGAAACCGGACGCCGGAATATCGTATCTGGCAGGACCGTTCGCAAGCAGGCTCATGCCAATGGCCGGAAATGCCGGCTCAAATCGTGCAGGAAACGCCGATGACCGAAAGAGAAAATTCAGGTGCAGCGCCGGAGCAGCGCGATGACAGCCGCGCCCACGGCGCCGACGGCATGGCATCGTCCTACGGTTTCCGCAGGGTCTCCGATATTGAGAAGCAACCGCTGGTCAATGACGTCTTCCACAAGGTAGCCGAGCGATACGACCTGATGAACGATCTCATGTCTGCGGGCATGCACCGGGTCTGGAAAAACGCGATGGTCGCCAAGCTTGCGCCACCCAGAAACGGAAACTGGCGTTCGCTCGATGTGGCAGGCGGCACGGGCGATATCGCCTTTCGCATCGTTGAGGCCTCCGACCGCAATGCGCACACCACCGTGCTCGACATCAACGGCTCGATGCTCTCTGTTGGTGAAAAACGCGCCGCCCAACGGGGCCTTTCCGAAAACGTCGATTTCGTCGAGGCGAATGCCGAGGAACTGCCGTTCGAGGACAGGAGTTTCGATGCCTACACGATTGCCTTCGGGATACGGAATGTCCCGCATATCGACCGCGCGCTGAAAGAGGCATACCGGGTTCTCAAGCGCGGCGGACGGCTTCTGTGCCTCGAATTTTCCGAGGTCGAAATGCCGATGCTCGACCGTTTCTATGATGAATGGTCGATGCGGGCGATCCCGCCCATCGGAAAGGCCGTTACCGGCGACGCAGAACCCTACCAGTATCTGGTGGAATCCATCCGGAAGTTTCCCAAGCAGGCGGATTTCGCCGCCATGATTTCCGATGCCGGTTTCAGCCGCGTCGACTGGACAAACTATTCCGGGGGCATTGCCGCCCTGCATTCCGGCTGGAAGCTGTAGGGCCGGCTGGAACAGATGAGCACCGTTTCCTCCCTCTTCTCTCTTATGCATGCGGGCTATGTGCTCGCGCGCGAGGGCGTGATTTCGGCACTGCCGTCCGATCCGCTGCCTCCACCGGCTCGCTTCATGAAGAAGATGGCCGGAACGATAAGACGGCGCCAGGCCACCGAGCGCAAACAGTCGGAACGGCTTTCCATCGCGCTCAACCGCCTGGGTCCGAGCTGGGTCAAGCTCGGCCAGTTTCTTGCCACAAGGCCAGATGTCGTGGGCAGCGAGATCGCCCGTGACCTGGAATTGCTGCAGGACCGCATGGAACCCTTTCCGCGCGATGCCGCGATTTCGCAGATCGAGGAATCGCTTGGACGCAAGATCGACGACATCTTCACCGAGTTTTCCGAACCCGTGGCTGCAGCGTCGGTTGCGCAGGTCCACCGTGCAAGGCGGCGGTCGGATGGGGTAGACGTTGCGGTAAAGGTGATCCGGCCCGGCGTCCGCTCACGCTTCCACCACGACCTCGACACCTTCTATACGGCGGCCAGGCTGCAGGAGAAGTATATTCCCGCTTCCAGGCGCCTGCGGCCCGTAGCCGTAGCAGACACGCTCGCCCAATCGGCCAAGATCGAGATGGATTTGCGGCTCGAGGCGGCGGCGTTTTCCGAGATGGGCGAGAACACGGCGGATGATCCGGGTTTCCGGGTTCCGCACGTCGACTGGGAACTCTCCGGCCGGGACTGCCTGACCATGGACTGGGTCGATGGTGTCAAGATGAACAACATCGACGGCATACGGGCTGCCGGACACGACATGGTGCGCCTGTCGCAGAACCTGATCCAGTCCTTCCTGCGCCACACGCTGCGCGACGGCTTCTTCCATGCAGACATGCATCCGGGCAACCTGTTCGTCGCACCGAACGGCGACATCGTGGCCGTCGATCTCGGCATTGCGGGAAGGCTGGGCAAGAAGGAGCGCCGCTTCCTGGCCGAAATTCTCTACGGCTTCATCACGCGCGACTACCTGCGCGTGGCGGAAGTCCATTTCGAGGCCGGTTACGTGCCGCGGCACCACGACGTGGCGAGCTTTGCGCAGGCCATCCGGGCCATAGGCGAGCCGATCCACGGCCAGTCGGCTGAAACGATTTCGATGGCAAAACTGCTGACCCTGCTTTTCGAAGTCACCGAACTGTTCGACATGGAAACGCGCCCGGAATTGCTGCTCCTCCAGAAAACGATGGTGGTGGTAGAAGGCGTGGCGCGCACGCTTGATCCGCACTTCAACATGTGGAAGACCTCCGAGCCGGTGGTGGGAACCTGGATCCGCGAAAATCTCGGTCCTGCCGGATTCATTTCCGATGCCAGGGAGGGGCTGCATGCGGGTCTAAGCCTGATGCGGCAGTTGCCGGAACTTTCCGCCCGTACCCAGAAACTGTCCGAGGAAATGGCCGCAATGAGCGAAAACGGCCTCCGGCTGGACGATCATACCGTCGAGCGCATCGGCAAGGCAGAGGCGCGCCATTCACGATGGGGCCACATTGCGCTGTGGGTGATCGCCGCGCTGGGCGCGATTGCTCTATTTATCCGCTGAGGATTGCCGCACGAGACCGGCGACCATCTGGTCGATGAAGACCATCAGTTCATCCTCGAGCCGGTCGGGCGATACACCGACAAACCTGTCCTCGACGCTCAGGGAGACAATTCCGTGGACGGCGGCAAACAGCATCTTGGCCCGTTCGCTCAATTCCGCGCCTTCGAGGTTGACGCTCAGACTTGCTACCGGCTCAACGATGAACTCGATGAGCCTGCGCTGCTCGGCGGTATGCCATTCCGGAACCGCGATGTCCGCGATTGCGGCATAGTCGAACAACGCCACCCATAGCGGGAGGTTTTCGCGCGCGAACCTGACATAGGTTTTCGCAAGAGACTTGAGCGCTTCAACGGGATCTTCGTGGGAGACAGGCTCGTTCCTCAGCTCTTCGGCCAGACGGTTGAGGGTGTTGGAATTGACGTGAATGACCAGGTCGTCAAGATCGTCGAACACCGTGTAGAGGGACCCCAGCGCGCAGCCGGCCTCCTTCGTGACCTCACGGGCATTCAGGGCCCGTATTCCCGATTTCGCAACCAGCTTCTCGGCAGCTGCGATCAGCCGGTTCCTCAGTTCCTCGCGCTTTGCTTCCCGTACGCCTGACATCCGATTCACCATAATTTTGAACGTCGTTCATTTTATTCTTGAACATTGTTCATTTTTGTCTATATTCCAATTCATGAACAACGTTCATACACGGAGAAACAACAATGTTCAAATCACTCTTTGCCCTGGCTCGCGGCCATGCAAACGATACGGCTGAAGCCGTTGCCGATGCCAATGCGCCGGTAATTCTTCGCCAGCATATGCGCGACAGTACTCTGGCCGTAGAACGTGCCAGAAAGGCAGTGGCCGTCGCCATTGCCCAGAACGAGGCTGAGGCCAGACATTCCTCAAAGCTCGCCGAGCGCATCGCAGACATCGAGAAGCGGACAATAGCGGCAATCGAACAGGGCAAGGATGATCTTGCCAGGGAGGCTGCCGAGACCATTGCCCTACTGGAGGCCGAACGGGAGGCATCCCTCGATGCGCAGAGGCGGGCTGGCGGCGAAATCGAACGGCTGAAGCGTATCGTTCGGGAGGCTCAGGCGAAACTTCGCGAGCTTCAGCGCGGGCAGCGGATCGCCATTGCGTCCGAAAGCACCCGGACACTCAAGACCGGCATTCCGAATTCAGGCCTTGCCGCTCTCAAGGACGCAGAGGCCACGCTAGCCCGCATGCGGGACAGGCAAACACAGATCGAGGCAACCGATTCCGCCATGGCAGAACTCGACATTGCCTCGGACCCCGGACGCATGACCGAGCGTCTCGCAGAGGCAGGATGCGGCACGCCGCTGCATTGCGGTGCGGACAGTGTACTCGAACGCCTTTCGAAAATGGCCAGGAAGCCCGGCAAGGCCTCCTGACCAATCGACAATCCATCCAATCGTGAAATTGGCAATCTGAAACCACACAACCAAGGAGAAATCACATGAGCGACCTCAACTACACCATCAAGGATTCCGGCGCATGGCGCATGTTCACCATCGCGGCCTTTGCCGTGGCGGCGGCCATGCAGGCTGGCGGCATCTACTTCCTCGAAGCCAGTTTCGCGGCCAAGGGCTTCTATGCGATGTCCGCGATCATGCTGGTGCACACCTCGATCACGATCACAAAGACGCTACGCGACGAGCAGGAAGCGAACCGCATGATCAATCGCCTGGAGGATGCGCGCACCGAGAAACTGCTGACCGAATACAGCAGCAACGACGTTTGATCCTTCCTGAGGAATTATTCCAGTTGGTGGCCGGCTGCCTGCTGGCCACCAATTTTGATTTCATTGCAATCGGCATCTTGAAATCATTGCAATCATCCGCCATTTTATCGTCATGGCAAGCATCACGATACGCAATCTCGACGAAACGACCAAGCAGCGCCTGCGCGAGCGTGCTGCGCGAAACGGCAGGTCGATGGAAGAGGAAGTGAGGCTGCTTCTGGATGGCCTGGAGACCTCCGCTACTTCGCCCGCACCAGCTGACAGTGCTGCGCCAGATCGTGCAATGCCCACACTTGTCTCAGCCTCCACCGGCGGGGGATCGGCAACAATCGAAGGTTTCCCGGCCGCAGGCAAGCGGGTTCTGCTGATCATTTCAGGCGGCATTGCCGCCTACAAGAGCCTCGACCTCATCCGCCGCCTCGTGGAACGTGGCGTCGAGGTGCGGCCGCTGATGACGGCTGCGGCGCAGGAATTCATAACACCGCTTACCGCTGGCGCGCTTGCTGCCAGCAAGGTCTTCACCGACCTGTTTGACCGCGAGGACGAGCAGGATGTCGGGCATATCAGGCTTGCCCGGGATTGCGACATGATCGTCGTTGCACCGGCCACTGCCGACCTCATGGCAAAGATGGCCTGTGGCATAGCCAACGATCTCGCTTCCACGGTGCTGCTGGCAACGAACAAGCCGGTCCTCGTGGCACCGGCAATGAACCCGGCCATGTGGAACCATCCCGCGACACGCCGCAATGTCGAGACGCTCAGGAATGACGGCGTCGCTTTCATTGGCCCGTTTTCAGGCGAGATGGCAGAGCGCAACGAAGCCGGCAAGGGCCGGATGGCAGAGCCGATGCAGATCGTCGAGAGGATCGGCGAAATGCTCGACACCCGCCCGAAGACCCTGAAAGGCAGGCGCGTGGTCGTCACTTCCGGACCGACACATGAACCCATCGACCCTGTGCGCTACATAGCAAACCGTTCCTCCGGCAAACAGGGACATGCCATCGCGAAGGCTCTTGCCGACCTTGGCGCGGAGGTCATTCTCGTTTCGGGGCCGGTCGGCATTCCCGATCCCGCCGGTGTTGAAACCGTTCACGTGCAAACCGCCCGTGACATGCTCAAGGCGGTCGAGACGGCCCTGCCCGCCGATATCGCCGTGATGGTCGCCGCCGTGGCCGACTGGCGCAGCAAGGGCGAGGCATCCGAGAAGATGAAGAAGGAAGACGGCAAGGGACCCTCACACCTGGAGTTGACCGAGAACCCGGACATCCTCAAGACCATCGGCCATCATGAAAACCGGCCTCAGATCGTGGTCGGGTTTGCAGCCGAAACGCACAATGTCGAGACCCATGCCCGCGCCAAGCTGAAGCGCAAGGGTGCCGACTGGATCGTCGCAAACGATGTTTCCCCCGACAGCGGCATAGGCGGCAGCGCAGGTGGCGTAATGGGTGGTGATGCCAACCGGGTGAAAATCATCTCGGCGGAAGCGGTCGAGGAATGGCCGGAACTGTCCAAGCATGATGTCGCAGTCAGGCTGGCAGCCAGGATTGCAGCCGAACTGGCAAAACGGCAGTCCACTGCCTGATAGCTCCGCTGCCGGTTGAGTGAATGTGAAACCTTGTCAGAGAACCGGCTTCTCTTCAGCGATTCTTAACCTTGTCTTCTCACAATGGCGTGAGTTCGGCCAGGCCCTTGTCTTGCCGGAAACACCGGCACTTCGGCCAGTTGGCAAAGCGCCGGAGACTGACGGGCCTGAAGGTGCAGCAGATGCCGGAAAGTCAGGAACTGTGCACAAACGGGGAAAGAACATGGGCGGGAGCGCAAGCGGAGAAAGCATCTTCGGCGGCGATGGCGCGCTGTTCCGTGAAATCGTCAACACGCTTCCCAACCCGTTCTGCATCATCGGCCCGGAGGGCCGCTATGTCTACGCCAACAATTCGATAGCAAAGTATCTCGGCTGCAGACCCGCAGACATTGTCGGAAAGGCTCCACGGGACATCTTTCCCCCGGAGATCGCCGGAAGGTTCGAATCCATAAGTCAAAGGGTATCCGAAACCGGCGAACGCATCCGCGTTACCGAGGAACTGCATGGAAACGGCACCGGCAGGGACGGTATCGTTGAATTGCGGTTCGACCGTATCGGCATGGGGGACGACCACTATGTGCGCGTGATCGTAACCGATATCACGGAGACCAACGCCCGGCTGCGAGAGCAAACCCGAAGGGTGGAGTTGCTCAACGAGTCCATCGATTCGATGGCCCAAGGATTGATTGTCTTCAATCCGGAAACAATCGAGTTTGTTTCCAGCCAGGCGAACGATTTGCTTGAAGTCAGCCGGGAACATCTCGCCGCAGGAAAGTCCTCTGAAGACTATTTCCGTTTCCTGCATCAGCGTGGCGATCTCGGTTTCGGTCTGCAGGGCGAGAAGAGCCTCGCCAATGCGCTGAGGCGTTTGCGCAATGGCGGTCAGAAGACGCTCGAACGCAGCACGCCCAGCGGACGCATTATCCAGTTGAATACACAACCGCGGCTGACCGCAGGAAAGCAGTCAGGCGGGATCATCGTAACGATCACCGACATCACGCGTGTTTCCGAACTGGCGCTGGAACTGGAGGCCGCACGCAAGCGCTTCAAGGCCTTCGCAGAAGCCAACGCCGACTACTTCTGGGAGATGGACCGGAATCTGCGGATCTCGTACCTGTCACCCGCATTTGAGGAACTGACCGGTATTCCATGCTCGGCCATCGTCGGAATGCCGCGCAACATAGTAAGCTTCGAGGTCTCTGATCCTGCCGATATTGAAAATTACCGGGAAGCGGTTACCCAGCGCAGGCCGTTCAGGGACTTTGTCTACCGCATCAACAAGCCAAGCGGCGCGGAGATGTGGATTTCCGTCAGTGGTACGCCGAACGTCGACAGCCACGGTCTGTTCCTTGGATATGTTGGGAGCGGCCGCGACGTGACGGAGCATGTCAACCACCGCCGTGAGTTGGAGCAAGCGCGTCACGAAGCGCAACTGGCCGACCGCGCCAAGTCGGAATTCCTGGCAAACATGAGCCACGAGATCCGGACGCCGATGAACGGCGTGATGGGCATGGCGGAACTGCTCGCCAAGACGAACTTGGACGCCAAGCAGAAGACATTTACCGACATCATCGTCAAATCCGGCTCCTCGCTTCTGACGATCATCAACGACATCCTCGATTTCTCGAAGATCGATGCCGGACAGATGGAACTGGACCCCGCCCCCTTCAATCTTGCCGAAGCGGTGGAGGATGTCGCGACGCTGGTATCCTCGCGGGTGGCGGAAAAGGATCTGGAAATGAGCGTCCGGATTGACCCCAAGCTACCCGAGACGCTCGTTGGAGACGCAGGCCGGTTGCGCCAGATCATCACCAATCTCGTTGGCAATGCGGTGAAGTTTACGGAGCGCGGCCAGGTCTACCTCAACGTCTCCTGTACGCCTTCAGGAGACGGCAATGCCAACGTTCGCGTCGAGGTGCGCGACACCGGTATCGGTATTCCGGCCGACAAGCAGGCCAGGGTGTTCGAGAAATTCAGCCAGGTCGACACCTCGTCCTCGCGCAATCATGAAGGTACAGGCCTCGGTCTTGCCATTGCCCATTCGCTTGTCAGCCTGATGGACGGAGAAATGGGGCTGGAGTCGGAAGTCGGCAAGGGTTCGACATTCTGGTTCGAGGTCCCGCTGCCTGCGCCCAGCATTACAAAGACTCGGAGGAAAGCTCCCATGGACGTATCGGGATCGCGCATCGTCATCGTCGACGACAATCCTGTAAACCGCGAGATACTCATCGAACAGATGCAGGCCTGGCGCTTCGATTGCGCTGCCGCGGAGGGTGGCGAAGAGGCGCTGCTGCTCATGCGCGCCGCCATGGGCCAGGGTATCGACATCGACTGCGTGGTGCTCGACTACCAGATGCCGACGATGAACGGCGCCGATGTGGTACGCGAGATGCGGATGGATCCCCTACTCGCCGGCATACCGGTTATCATGCTCACGTCGGTCGACCAGACCGAAGAGGGCCGGCATTTCTCCTCGCTCGGTGTTCAGGCGCATCTCGTCAAGCCCGCGCGCTCATCGCTGTTGCTGGAAACGTTGATCAGCGTTCTTTCGGAGCGCGCGCCGGATGCTCAGGCCGATGGCACAGAGTCAGTCAAGAGCCCTGAAACCACGACCGTGCGTGCCACGACGGAACCGGGTGAGGGACTTGCAGTTGAAGAAACGACGGTGGATTCAGCAAAGGCCGCCGCCGCTGCAGAAGAACCCGCAGGAAAGAACCATGATGATCAGGTTGACATCCTTGTGTGCGAGGACAACGAGGTAAACCGCATTGTTTTCAGCCAGGTGCTGAAAAACCTTCCCTACAGTTTCGAGATGGCCGAAAACGGCCGGATCGGCGTGGAAAAATACAAGCGGCTGAAGCCGCGGCTGATACTGATGGATGTCTCGATGCCGGAAATGAACGGCCTGGAGGCCACCGAGTCCATCCGGACCATCGAGGTAAATACGGGAGCCAGCACTCCGATTATCGGAGTTACGGCACATGCCATCAAGGGTGATCGCGAAAAGTGCCTCTCTGCCGGCATGGATGACTACCTGTCGAAGCCGGTATCCCCGGATGCGTTGGAAGAGAAGGTTCGCAACTGGCTTGAAGGCCAGGAAGTCAGCCACCGGATCAACTGACCGCCCCCCACCGGTCAGCAACATATCGCCGTCAGCACGAGCCCGGCATTGATCTGGCAGGGGAAATCCTGTCCTCACACTTGCCTTTGCAGCCTTATCCGGCCAGCCTGCCGTTCGGGATGCCGCAGTCTTGCGGCGCAGGATTTCGGGAAATCGCATGAGCGGCAAGAACATCAGGGTAAACATAGTACGGCTGCCACATGGCCAGGGGCTTGACCTGCCTGCCTACGAGACAAGCGGTTCTGCCGGAATGGATCTGCGCGCCGCCTGCTCCCAGAGCAAGCCGCTGGAACTGGCTCCAGGGCAGCGCCTTCTGGTTCCAACGGGTCTGGTCTTCGAAATCCCCGATGGATACGAGGCGCAGATACGTCCCCGATCGGGCCTCGCCCTCAAGCATGGCATCACCTGCCTGAATACGCCCGGCACGATCGACAGCGATTATCGCGGCGAGGTCATGGTATTGCTCGTCAATCTGGGAACAGAGAAATTCGTAGTCGAGCGCGGAATGCGAATTGCCCAGATGGTATTTGCGCCCGTAACGCGCGCAGAACTGACCGAGGCTTCGCTTGCAAACGAGAGCGGGCGGGGCACCGGCGGGTTCGGGTCGACTGGGGTCTGACCCCGGCTGAATGCGCTAATCAAGGTTCTGGAACTGGCTGCCGGTTCGTGGTTTCATGCAACCCTGCACAATGGAGGGATGTTCCATGCCGAAACACGGACGTGGCAGAATCTACAAGAACATCATGGACACGGTGGGCGACACGCCGATCGTACGTCTCGACAAGCTTGCGAAAAAGCACCGGGTAAGGGCCAACCTTCTAGCCAAGCTCGAATTCTTCAACCCCGTCTCATCGGTCAAGGACCGCATCGGCGTTGCCATGATCGAGGCGATGGAAAAGAAGGGGTTGATCAAACCGGGCAAATCCACGTTGGTGGAACCGACCTCCGGCAATACCGGGATCGGACTGGCCTTTGCAGCCGCACAGAAGGGCTACCGGCTGATCCTGACGATGCCGGAAACCATGTCGGTCGAGCGCAGGCGCATGTTCGCGATACTCGGCGCGGAGGTGGAACTGACGGAAGGCGCCAAGGGCATGAAGGGCGCCATCGCAAGGGCAGAAGAGCTGGCGCAAACTATCCCCGGAGCGGTTATTCCCCAACAGTTCGAGAACCCGGCCAATCCGGCCATTCACCGCAAGACCACCGGACCGGAAATCTGGAACGATACCAAGGGACGCGTGCATGTCTTCGTTTCCGGCATCGGCACCGGCGGTACGATCACGGGCGCAGGGGGCTATCTGAAGAAAATGAACCCCAAGCTTCACATCGTGGCCGTGGAGCCGGCGGACTCACCGGTTCTTTCCGGTGGAGAGCCGGGTCCGCACAAGATACAGGGTATCGGAGCGGGCTTTGCCCCGCCGATACTCAACACGAAGATTTACGACGAGATCGTCAAGGTCACCAATGATGAGGCCTTCGAAATGGCCCGCGAGGTCGCGCGCCTGGAAGGCGTTCCCGTCGGAATTTCCTCGGGCGCAGCACTGACTGCCGCCATTCGGGTCGGCCGCCGGAAAGAGTTCGAGAAGAAGAACCTCGTGGTCATCATCCCCTCAATGGCCGAGCGCTATGTCTCGACACTGCTGTTCGAGGGGCTCTGACGCACCGGTCTTATACCATTCAGGCAGCGGCAATCGAACGCATCCATGAATGCGGATGGCTGAAATACTCGGTGATCTGGTCCGCCGGCATCGGCTTTGCGATCAGGTAGCCCTGCGCCTGATGCACGCCCTTTGCCTTGACGTAGTCGAACACTTCCTTGCGCTCGATGCCCTCGGCAACCACGCGCATGTTCATCATGCGGGCAAGCGAGACGCTGGCGTTGACGGTTTCCGCCGAGAACGCGTCGGTGAGGACGTTGTTGATGAACGACTGATCGATCTTCAACTCGTTGAAGGGAAACATTCTCAGGTTCGAGATATTCGAGGCACCTGTGCCGAAGTCGTCGATGGATATCTCGAAACCGTGGATGCGCAGGCGCGAAAGCACTTCCAGCGTCGCAGGATCGAGATCGAGCACCGTGCTCTCGGTGATCTCAAGGCAGAACTGCGAGGTCTTGAGACCGGCCTTGCCGATCCGGTTCATGAAGATGTCAGGCAGCGTGATGTCGGACAGCATGCCCGGCGGAATGTTGATGGCAATCTTCATGCCGGCCCATTCCGGACGCTGCATGTCCTCGATGACGCATTCGACTATAGCTATGGTGAGACGCCCCATCAGCCCGCTATTGGTGGCAATCGGAAGGAAGAGGCCGGGCGATACGACACCGCGTTCCGGATCGATCCAGCGCACCAGCGCTTCTGCGCCGCTTATCGATCCGGTCAGAAGATCCACCTTGGGCTGGTAGAAGGGAACGAACAGGCCCTTGTCGAGCGCAGCGGACACGTCCTCCTTCAGGGGCCACGTGCCGTCAGCATTGGCGCGGCCTGCTTCGCTTGACTTCCGGCTTCCGAAGACCTTGTCGAGCGAGGACTTGGTCAGTGGCTTCGAGATATGGCCGATCACGTCGAGGCCGTACATGCGGGCGAGGTTTGCCGCATTCTCGATGAGTTCCTTCTGGTGGCCGGAAAACAGTGCGATGCGGCCCTTGAACCCGCGCGATTTCAGAAGCCGGATCAGTTCATATCCGTCCATGTTCGGCATCTTGAGGTCGCTGACGATCAGACCTACCGGCTTGGGGTGCCTGTCCAGGATTTCGAGCGCATGGGCTCCATCGCGAGCGTGCAGAATTTCGGCAACCTGCATGCTGCTGAAATAGGCCGTCAGGATGGCGATCTGTGTCGGATCGTCGTCGACCACAAGTATAGAATCTACAGGATCCATCGGTATTCCCCACCTCGCTCGATATTCCGTCTCACCCTATCGCAACCCGGTAAAATACCGCGAAAGGCAATAACTAAAGTTTTATCTATCCTGTTCGAATTTCCGCCGGCGAAGGCTTGGCCGCTGAACCGGCGTCGGGCTGCGTCGCAGCTTCACCTTCCTCAACAAGTGCGGAAACGACCTCGACAACCTCGGTCCACTGCGCTTCCATTGCGGCCCAGGCATTCTGCCAGCGGCCCTCATTGGCTGCCTTTTCAAGCGTTTCCAGGCTGTTTCCGAGTTTGCCCGCTGCGATATTGAATGCCATCGATTTCAACGCATGTGCGTATTCGGCGATCTTGCCGGGCTCCGATGCCGCGCGGGAATCGTCCATTTGCTCGTAGATCGGGACGGCGTTCTGAAGGAACAGCTTTCTGAGCTGCAACATGGTCTTGTCGAAGTTCTCTCCTGTGATTTCGCGCAGATTCTCGAGCTGGGCGGAATCGAAGGCATCCAACGGGATATCGGAGCTTTTCTGGAAGGAGGCCGCCCGCTGTGCAGCCGACATCTTTCCGGGGCCAAACCAGCGTCTCAGGCAGTCTCCGAGGGAGCGCATGGTGAACGGCTTGACCGCGACTTCGTCCATGCCGGAATCGATGCAACGATCCTCAACCTGATTGGCAGCGTGCGCGGTCAGCGCAACAATCGGCGTATGATCCTTGCGGTTTTCGCGTTCCCAGCCGCGAATCATGGCCGTCGCCGCATAGCCGTCCATTTCCGGCATGCTGCAGTCCATGAAGACGAGGTCGAACTTGCTTCGCTTGTACAGTTCGACGGCATCGCGGCCATTGGAGGCGGAGACGCTCTGGATATTGAACTGTGACAGCGCCTGGTGGATCACCTCGCGGTTGACCGCGCCATCATCAACAATCAGAACGCGCCTGCCGCCATAATCCGGGTTTTCCGCACGTGCCGAGCTCGAACTTTCTAGAAGCTTCAGGCCGGAAGGCTTGCCCGCTGCCAGCCTTTCGATCAGCTTGTCGACAACCGGGCTGGCGAGCGGCTGGGCGACCAGATCATGAACAACCCTTGCCTGAACAAGGTCATCGATATCGGAATCGCCGATCTTGGACACCGCCACACGGATCTGACCCGGGTTCGAGAAGAAACTGGTCTTGAAGAAATCGGCAGGCGCAATGATGACCGGGAAGCGCGCCACCGTGTTGGAATCCGGCTCGGTGTCGCTGATGAACGGTGCGAAGCCGCCACGCTGCAGGCTGTCGAGAACCAGTTTTCGAGATATCGTGTCCCGCATGTAGATCAACACGCGCGGATCCGCCGGTGCCGGAAGTGCATCCTGGGCTGCCTCGTGATCCTCAATTGCCTGAATGGTCTCGCCCTCTGGGATTTCGAAAAAGAAGGTCGAGCCGCGGCCGGGCTCGCTGCTCAGGCCAATCGTGCCGCCCATGGCGGAAACCAGCGCCTTGGAGATCGACAGGCCAAGTCCGGTTCCGCCAAAACGGCGCGTGGTGGACTGGTCCGCCTGCGTGAAGTTCTGGAAAATGGTCGCCTGCTTCTCCCGGGAGATGCCAATGCCGGTATCCGTCACCGCAAAGCGCACGAAACGTGCGCCATTGCGTTCCACGCAACTCGCGAATATCCCGATTTCGCCGCGCTCGGTAAATTTCAGGGCATTGTTGACGAGGTTCGACAGTATCTGCCCGAGCCGTGTCGGGTCGCCCTTGATGAACTGCGGCGCGTCGCGGGAAATGCGCGCACCAAGATCCAGGTTCTTCTCGTCCGCCCTGACCCAGAACAGGCCCATCACGTCGGCGACGAGGGTGTGAACATCGACATCGATCTCCTCGAGATCCATCTTGCCTGCCTGGATCTTCGAATAGTCCAGGATATCGTTGAGGATGGTCAGTAGCGAACTGCCGGACTTGAGGACGATATCGGCGTATCTCTGGTACTTGGGAGCAAGGCCAGCCGTGGTCAGGAGTTCGGTCATCACCAGCATGCCGTTCATCGGCGTGCGAATTTCATGGCTCATCGTGGCAAGGAAGTCCGATTTTGCCGCGTTGGCGCGCTCGGCCTCTTCCTTCGCGGAGACAAGTTCGCGGGTCCGCTCCTTGACCTTGTCTTCCAGGGTCGCCTGGTACTCGAGCAATGCCCGGTCGCGCTTGGCGATGGCTTCCACCATCGCGTTGAAGGAACGGGTGAGCATGGCGATCTCGCCCTTGCCCTTGATGCGGACACGGTGATCGAAGCGGCCGCTCTCGCCCATTTCGAGCATCTGTGCGGAAAGGGCGAATACCGGCTTGGTCATAGAGACGACAAGCAGCCTGGATGCAATAATCGCGGCGACGGAGGAGGCCAGCGCCATGATGAGGTTGATCAGGAGCGCGTCGAGGAAGTTTCGGCGCAGATCGGACACATCGGAAAGAAGATATAGCTGACCCAGCTCCTCGCCCGCGTTGACGATGCGGTCGCCAACCCAAACCCGGTCGAGAAACAGCAGTGACCACGGATCGGTGGAACCAATCTCGATGCTCTCGCGCACCAGCAGGCTGTCGAAGCCGATCTCCGTGAAGACCGATCCATCTGCATTGCGCACGGTGGCAAAATGAAAATCGGGAAATTTGCTGATACCCGTCAGGGATTGCCGGACACGGGCAACATCGCCAGTGCGCAGATACGGAGCGATCGAAGCAGAGAAGACCTGTGCCGTGCCGCGCAGCAGTTTGACGTGTTCTCCCGATTCACGGGTAAAGCTCGCCCAGGAAACCAGGACCGAGGTCGCGAAAACGGCAAGGAAAATTACCGCACCGACAGCAATCGATATGCGATGGCTGAGCGACTCCCTGCGATAGGCCTTGTCCATAGGTTTGCGTCCCCGGCAGTCCAGGTGGCTGCCTCGTGAAATTTCCGTCCATCCCGAACTTGCCATCGAGGGGTCAAATTTGCGTTAACCCAAATGAATTCCGGGACAGATTGCCACCCGGCGAACCGGGCAACCGGAAACCGCGGCCATGGTTTACGGCTCATTAAATGGCCTCATTTACAATGAAGTGACTTCCCGAGATTCCTCCAAAGGACCAATGGCAATCACATGGCAGGCAGACGCAAACCGGGCCAGCGAATCGAACCCGTGTTCGAGAGCGGGAAACGAAAACCGGTGCACGGCGAGATACGCGGCGAATCGAGAGATGAGCAACGCGATACGCGGCGCCGGAACGCCCGCTCGGGCCAGGGTGGCAGAAACGGCGGCCCGCCGTCCGGAAAATCCGGACGCAAGACGCGCAAGTCAGGCGGAGGTGGAAGGCGTGGCCTGTTGGGCTTCTTCCGCCGCAGCATCTACTGGGTGCTGGTGCTTGGTGTGTGGGGTTTTATCGGCGTCGCAGGCATTGTCGGCTACTATGCTGTCAAACTGCCGCAATCGACCCAGTGGTCCGTGCCGGACCGGCCGCCAAACGCCAAGATACTTGCCGTCAATGGCGAACTGATCGCGAACCGGGGAATCACCGGCGGCGAGGCGGTGCGCCTCGACGAGATGTCGCCCTACCTGCCCATGGCGGTGATTGCCATCGAAGACCGGCGATTCAAGTCGCATTTCGGGTTCGATCCGATCGGCTTTACCCGGGCCATGGTCACGAACCTGGTAGCCGGGCGTGCGGTTCAGGGCGGCTCCACAATCACCCAGCAGCTCGCCAAGAACCTGTTTCTCGAACCCGAGCGCACGATCGACCGGAAGATTCAGGAACTCATCCTTTCATTCTGGCTGGAAACGAAGTTCACCAAGGACGAGATCCTCGAACTCTATCTGAACCGGGTCTATTTCGGCTCCGGTGCCTATGGCGTGGATGCTGCGGCAAGGCGCTATTTCGGCAAATCGGCCAGGGATGTGAACCTGGCGGAAGCCGCCATGATCGCCGGGCTTCTCAAGGCACCCTCGCGGCTTTCCCCTGCTCGCGATCCGAAGGCAGCAGAGGCGCGCGCCCAGGTCGTGCTGCACGCGATGGAAGATGCAGGTTTCGTCACGGACCGGGAAGTGACCACGGCCCTTTCAATGGAGGCCAAGAAGGCGAAACGCTACTGGAGCGGATCGGAGCACTACGTCGCCGACATGGTGATGAAGGAATTGCCTGCACTGATCGGCGAGATGCGCAAGGACGTGGTGGTGGATACCACGGTCGACCTGTTCCTGCAGAAGAAGGCCGGCGTTCTGATTCACGACGCCGTTGCCGAAAACCGCGACAGCCACAAGGTAACGCAGGGTGCGCTTGTCGCCATGGACGGCACTGGGGCAATACGGGCGCTGGTCGGCGGGGCAGAATATGCCGACAGCCAGTTCAACCGTGCGGTGGATGCCAACCGCCAGCCGGGATCGGCCTTCAAGCCGTTCGTCTATCTGGCCGCCATTGAAAGCGGACGGACACCCGACACCGTACGCGTAGACCGCAAGGTGAAGATCGGCAAATGGGCGCCGGAGAACTACGACCACAAGTATCGCGGGCCCGTGACGCTCGCCGAAGGGCTTGCCTGGTCCCTGAACACGATCTCAGCCCAGCTGATCTCAGAGATCGGTCCCAAGCGGGTGCAGGAAACGGCTGCGAGGCTGGGAATCCATTCGCCGATCGCCCGCAATGCCTCGATCGCGCTTGGCACTTCCGAGGTGACGCTTGAGGAGCTGACCTCGGCATATGCGCCTTTCGCCAATGGCGGCTATCTCGCCAAACCCTGGCTTATCCGCCGCGTGACCACGCTGGATGGCAAGGTTCTCTACGACCGCAAGCAGACGGAACAGCCGAAAGTGCTGGCGAGTGCGGAACTCGGCATGATGAATTCGATGCTGCAGCGGGTCGTCGAGGACGGCACAGGCAAGAGGGCGCAGGTTGACGGCTGGCAGATTGCAGGCAAGACCGGCACCACACAGAACTCGCGCGACGCGTTGTTCGTCGGCTACAGCGCCAACCTCGTCACCGGCGTATGGTTCGGCAATGACGATGGAACCCCGATGAAGAAAGTTACCGGCGGCTCGCTGCCAGCCGAAACGTTCGGCGCATTCATGACCGTTGCACACAAGGGCGTTCCCTCGGCCGACCTGCCGGGCATCTATCTGCCGCCACAGGTCTCGATCGTTCCGGAAAGACGCCCGGTGCTTCCGGCAGGCAATCCGGCGATGGCACCGGTGGACAAAGCCGTTCTGCCGCAAACTGCGGGCAATGCCGCGTCACAACCGGCGCGCAGGCCACTGGATGAAGTTAGCGGCGCACCACGGCCATCGGGAATTGTCGGAGGGAACCAGCAGGCCAACAGCGGCAAGCCGCGAAATATTCTCGACATCCTGCTTGGCGGGTGAGGCTGCGGCAGACCCGGTACGGGAAATGCCACAGCCTTGTTTGTCTTCATTGCGGCCGGCGGGTAACAACCAGGCTAGGCCTGAGGATCACCTAGTGATCCCAATTTAGGCCTGGGCCGCGATCAGGCGTCGGCCAGATCCGGGATGCGCAGCACCTGACCCGGATAGATGAGGTCGGGGTCCTTGAGCATCGGCTTGTTGGCCTCGAAGATGACCGTGTATTTCGGTCCCTTGCCCTTGCCATATACCTCGGTCGCGATCTTCCACAGGCTGTCGCCCTTCTTGACGGTGTAGAAGCGCGGCTCCTTAGCGTCCGGCGTATCGCCTGTAGCAACCTTCAGCTCGCTCGCCTCGACCTTGGAAACACCCAGTGTGTTGCCGAGTGCGATAACAGCCTTCTCGAACACGCTCTGGTCGGCAACCTCACCCTTGACGATGGCCTTGTCGCCATCCACTTCAACCTGCACCTTGTCGGTACCGAGATCGTAGCTGTCGAGTTCCTTCTTCAGGCTGTCGGCATCCGGCGTTTCCTCGTCATCGCCGATGCCGAGCTTCTTGCCCACCGATTTCACAAAATCAAAAATACCCATTGAACGCCTCTCTCTGGTTGTTGGCCGGTCAAACGCAACACCAATAGTGTTACCGGCAAAAGACTGTGCCGCTGGAACGGCTACTCATTCAGCGGCCTTGTCCAGCGGGACCTCGCCATTTGCGGTTTCATCGGATCCGGATTCGTCCGATTCGCTGCCGCTTTCATTCATCGTGGTCTCGGCCGCCGCTGGTGTGCCGTTTTCCTCACCCTGCAGGGCCACGCCCTCCACCGGATGAAGCTTCATCAGCAAGCGGATGATCTGGGAGAGGCGGCCGCGCAGTTCCTTGCGCGGGACAACCATGTCGATCATGCCGTGTTCAAGCAGGTATTCGGCGGTCTGGAAGCCTTCCGGCAGTTTTTCCCGGATCGTCTGCTCGATCACGCGCTTTCCGGCAAATCCGATCTCGGCGCCCGGTTCGGCGATGTGAATGTCGCCCAGCATGGCATAGGAAGCCGAAACCCCACCGGTGGTCGGGTTGGTCAGCACGACGATATAGGGAAGGCCTGCCTCCTTGAGCATTTCCACCATGACGGTGGTTCGCGGCAGCTGCATGAGGGAGAGTATGCCTTCCTGCATGCGGGCACCGCCGGAGGCCGGGAACATGATAAGCGGTGCGTTGAGTTCCAGTGCCTTCTCGAAGGCGGCGATGATCGCCTCGCCTGCTGCAAGGCCGAGCGAGCCGCCCATGAAAGTAAATTCGTGAACGGAGGCAACGACGTCCACGCCGTCGATCTTGCCCGCACCATTGAGGATCGCGTCCTCCATGCCGGTGCGTGCCCGGTAGTCCTTCAGGCGATCGGTGTAGCGTCGCGAATCCCGGAATTTCAGAGGATCCTGGGCAACCTTGGGCTGGGCAAGCTTCTCATATTCGCCGTTGTCGAAAAGATATCCGAGCCGCTTCGCGGCCGAGATCTTCATGTGATAGCCGGAACCCGGTATCACGCCCATATTGGCTTCGAGGTCCTTGTGGAAGACCATCTCGCCGGTTTCGGGGCACTTGATCCAGAGGTTTTCCGGCATCTCCTTGCGTGTAAGGAGGCCGGAAAGCTTGGGTCTCACATAGTTCGTAATCCAGTTCATGGTCTTTTCGTATGCCCCTACGTCACGGCAGTCAAGAATTCGTCTCTACCGGCCGTCCTGATCGTTGCGCAGTATCCCTCTGGCGGCTCCGCACCAGACAGGAGAATGGTCTGCAATTACGCCTTTTTCCCGGCCTTCCTGACGCCCTTGGCCAGTTCCTTCACGAGTTTTGCGACGGCAGGAACGGTTTTCGCCGTTGCATGACCCTTCTTGCTGAGGCTGCCGGCTATCGCAGACACGATGGCAGAACCGACGACAACGCCGTCGGCAGCGCGGCCGATGGCGGTCGCCTGTTCAGCAGTTCTGACCCCAAAGCCGACGCAGACGGGCAAGTCGGTGCCCGCCTTGATATGCGAGACCGATGCGGCAACTTTTTCCGGGTCTGGCGCCGCCGAACCGGTAATGCCGGTAATCGACACATAGTAGACGAAACCGGAAGTGTTCTTCAGGACCACCGGCAGCCGCTTCGCATCGGTTGTTGGCGTCGTCAGGCGCACGAAATTGAGGCCCGCTTCCATGGCTGGCAGGCACAACTCGTCATCTGCCTCCGGCGGGACGTCGACGACGATCAGGCCGTCAACACCGGCAGAGGTGGCTTTTTTCAGAAACTCGTCGACGCCCATGATGTAGATCGGGTTGTAGTAGCCCATCAGAACGACCGGCGTGTGCTTGTCGTGCTTGCGGAAATCCTTCACCAGCTTGAGGGTTTTCTTCAGCGTCATGCCGCCGTGAAGCGCGCGCTGCCCGGCAAGCTGGATTGCGGGTCCGTCGGCCATCGGGTCGGAAAACGGCATGCCGATTTCGATCAGGTCTGCGCCGGCTTCCGGCAGAGCCTTGATGATCTCAAGCGAGGTGTCGGGATCGGGGTCGCCCGCCATGACAAACGTCACAAGGGCCGGGCGCCCGTTTTCCTTCAGTTCCGCGAAACGCCGGTCGATACGGGTGGTCATGATGAGATTCCGGTTTCCTGTTCTATCCAGCGTTCGTAATCCGCATTGGCCGAAATGCCGGAATGGCGGAGAATCGCAGGAGTGTCGTAAGGGTGGTTGGCGCGCAGGAATTCACCGAGTTCGTCGGCCCGCGCGTCCGATGTCTTGAAAATTGCCAGTATCTCGTTTTCGTCCTCGATCCTGCCTTGCCAGCGATAGATCGAACGGACCTTTTCCACGATGTTGGCACAGGCTGCAAGACGCGCGTCCACGGCGCTGCGTGCGGCGGCTGACGCCTGGTCCATCCCGGAATAGGTCACGTGGAATTCGATCATGCCGGGCCTGTCAGAGATCGAAGCCCAGGTACTTGCCGACAGAGAAGACGTCCTTGTCGCCACGGCCGCAAAGGTTCATGACGATGATCTGGTCCTTGTCCATCTTCGGCGCACGCTTGACGACTTCGGCCAGCGCGTGCGACGGCTCCAGTGCAGGAATGATACCTTCCGTCCGGCAGAGAAGCTGGAAGGCTTCCAGCGCCTCGTCATCCATGATTGGCACGTATTCCACGCGGCCGGTTTCCTTGAGCCACGAATGCTCCGGCCCGATACCCGGATAGTCGAGACCCGCCGAGATCGAATGGCCTTCCTTAATCTGGCCGTCCTTGTCCTGAAGCAGGTAAGTGCGGTTGCCGTGCAGAACGCCGGGTTTGCCCGCGGTCAGCGATGCGCAGTGCTTCTCGCCTTTCAAGCCTTCGCCACCTGCTTCCACGCCCACGATCTGCACGCTCTTGTCGTCCAGGAAGGGATGGAACAGCCCGATGGCATTGGAACCGCCGCCAACAGCGGCGATCAGCATATCGGGCAGCCTGCCTTCGGCCTCCATGAGCTGCTCGCGAACCTCGCGGCCTATGACAGACTGGAATTCGCGGACCAGTTCCGGATAGGGATGCGGGCCTGCGGCGGTGCCGATCAGGTAATAGGTCGAGTCCACGTTGGTAACCCAATCGCGAAGTGCCTCGTTCATGGCGTCCTTCAGCGTGCCGGCACCCGCCGTCACAGGCACGATCTCCGCGCCAAGCAACTTCATGCGGAAAACGTTGGGCGACTGGCGCTCGACATCCGTCTTGCCCATGTAGACCACGCAGGGAAAGCCGAAGCGTGCGCAGACGGTGGCAGTAGCAACTCCGTGCTGACCGGCACCGGTTTCGGCGATGATACGGGTCTTGCCCATGCGTTTTGCGAGCAGGATCTGGCCGAGGCAGTTGTTGATCTTGTGCGAACCCGTGTGGTTGAGCTCGTCGCGCTTGAAATAGATCTTCGCGCCACCGAGATGCTCGGTCAGCCGCTCGGCGAAGTAGAGCGGCGAGGGACGCCCGGTATAATGCTTGTTGAGGTATTCAAGCTCGTCGATAAACGCCTTGTCCTTGCGAGCCTTGTTCCAGTGATCCTCGAGATCAAGGATGAGCGGCATGAGGGTTTCGGCGACGTAGCGGCCGCCGAAAATGCCGAAATGGCCGTTCTCGTCGGGTCCGGTACGGAAGGAATTCGGGTTGGCCGGGCTGTTCAAGTTTCTCTTCCCATGGTCTGGCCGCACTTAGCCGGTGCAGCATGCATCCCGGTAGCAAATGGCTTGCCGCCGGGTTCAGTTTACCGTTTCAAGTCGTCCGTGATCGTAATCTCGCACGGTCTTAACGAAAGCGCGAATCTTTTCAATGGATTTCACGCCGGGGGCGGATTCGACACCTGAAGAAATGTCCACAGCGCAAGCCCCTGATATGCTCAGCGCTTCGTCTACGTTGGAAGCATCGAGCCCGCCAGAAAGCATGTAGCCGCCCGGGACCTGGAAATTCCGCAGGAGTTTCCAGTCGAAAGTCACCCCGTTGCCGCCGGGAAGCATTGAACCGGCAGGCGGACGGGCATCGAAGAGAAACCGGTCTGCAATGCCATGCCAGGGCGCGGTAGCCTGCAGATCGGCGGCGGATGAAATGGCAAAAGCCTTCATTACCGGCAGGCCGAAACGGGCCTTTACCGCTGCTACTCGCTCGGGCGTCTCGCGGCCATGCAACTGCAGCATGGAGGGATTCATCTCACCGACAATCCGCTCCAGCAAACCGTCGCTGGCATTGACGGTGACGGCAACGGTTCTTGCCTTGTTCTCAGCGAAACGGGCGAGATCGGCAGCCTGCTGCACGGTCACGTTTCGCGGGCTTTTCTCAAAGAAAATGAAGCCGACTTTATCCGCCCCTGCCTCAAGCGCTGCAGCGAGACTGAGGCGTTCGGAAAGACCGCAAATCTTTATCTCGGTTCTGTCGGGCATTCTATAATCAAGCTTGACGGGTTTGTGACGCGTTGCCGGTGAACTTGCACGATTCCGGCCCGCTGTCCAGTTCCCGCGGGCACCCAGGGTTGTGCACAGGCGTCAGAGTTCGACCGCGTGCAGGCGGTGTCCGTTTGCCTTGAGCCATGCCTTGTGGGCATCCATGTCCGGACAGATTTCGCGGACCAGGCTCCAGAACCGGTCCGAATGATTCATCTCCCGCAGGTGTGCAACTTCGTGCGCTGCCAGATAGTCCAGAACCTCAGGCGGCGCCATGATGATGCGCCATGAAAACGACAGGGTCCGCGTGGTCGAGCACGAGCCCCAACGGCTGGTCGTATCGGTGATACGGATCTGCCTTGCCCGAACGTCCAGCGCGCGCGAATGGCGCATCACCGCCTCGTTGAGTTCGGCGCGCGCACGTTTTTTCAGGAAATCGGTGAGCTTGCGCCCGACATGGGAGGGTTCGCCGGGCACCAGAAGGCTCGGATCGCCGGCAACGAGCCTGGCCTCGACAACGCCGCGCATGCGATCGAGATGAACGACCCGGTGATCGACACCGAGATAGGGGATGAGCGCACCTTCGGCCAATTTGACCGTTTCAGGCAGACGCGAAATCCTTGCTGCCGCCCAGGCCTTGTTGCGTTCCAGGAAGCGGTCGAGAGAAGCCTCCGAAACATGGGGCGGCATGGTGACCTTCAATCCGCCACCGGGCTGCACGCGAAGCGTGATACGCGTGGCGCGCGGGTGAACGGAAACCCTGACGGCAACCTCGCGGCCATCAAGCTCCAGAAGACGGTCGCCAACCGCAGGTGCAGGTTTCTTACCGCTGTTGTTCCTGAACAGTCCAAGCGCCATGTCGTTTCCTGGTGGAGGGCCGCCAAAGGCTGCCGGGCCATGGTTGGCACCCGCCTTCAGACGGGAACAGCATAACTGATTCACGATATGGCCGGAAGTGTGGAGCCTTGTTGACACAGGCCCTAAAAAAACGAAGCCCGCCGTCAGACGGCGGGCTTCCGTTTGCTGTCGCATTACGCGCCGGCGGACATTCAGACCTTGGGAACACCCGAGGTCTTGCCGTCATCCTTGCCCGACTTGCTGCGCGCATTGTAGGCCTTCATGAATTCGTCGAATTCCTTCTGGTCACGTGCACGGTGCAGTTCGCGAAGATGCTCGTCAAACTCCTGACGCATGGCGTCGAGCTTGCGGCGTTCTTCCTCGAGGCGGGAAATCTCGGCTTCGCGCCAGTCGTCGAAGGCCACATTGCCGGTGCGGCTGAAACCGCGTTCGCCACGGCAGAAGCCGAAGGCACGGTCGGTCTTGCGGTTGACGTCGTCCTTGAAAGTGTCAAGACGGTCACCCCACAGAACATAGGCGAGCATGGCAAGGCCAAGTGGCCAGAACACCATGAAGCCGATGATCATCAGGCCGATTGTCGCTGGCGTCCAAGCCGGGCGGATCATCGCCTGAGTAGCGCTCTTGTAACGACGGCCTTCCTGATAGGTCGTGTTCATTTCTAGTTTCACCCCTTTGTGAATGAGCCCTTGGGCGGACCCGGCCAGGCAGCAGTCATTACCGCCTCTTCACCAAGATGGGGATTACCTAGGGTCAGTTCAAGAAAAATCGAAATTCCTCCGATTTCTCAAGCACATGACCATTTTACAGCGACTATTTCTTGTGGCTGTTCATGAAATCGGAGATCCGCGGAGCGATCTCGGCGCGGAATCTCGAACCGTTGAACACGCCGTAGTGGCCCACCTTGGGCTGCATGTAATGCTGGCGTTTGGATTCATCGAGACCGGTGCAAAGGTCGTGCGCAGCCTTGGTGTGCCCAAGGCCGGTGATATCGTCATTCTCGCCCTCGACGGTGAACAGGGCAGTGTTCACGATCTTCGAGCAATCCACCCTCGTCTGGCCGTGATGCATCAACTCTCCCTTTGGCAGGGAATGCTTGATGAAGACCTCGTCGACGGTTTCGAGATAGAACTTGGAATCGAGATCCATGACGGCGAGATATTCATCGTAGAATTCGCGGTGCTTTTCTGCCGAATCGCCATCATCCTTGATCAAATGATTGAAGAAATCATGTTGGGCCGTGATGTGGCGGTCGAGGTTCATGGACATGAAACCCGACAATTGCAGGAAGCCTGGATAGACATCGCGGCCGAAGCCCGCATGCGGGAACGGCACCTTCATGATCACATTGTCGCGGAACCATTCGATTGGCTTCTCCGACGCCAGCTTGTTCACGGCAGTCGGGTTTTCGCGCGTGTCGATTGGGCCGCCCATCAGCGTCATGGATGCCGGCGCAAACTGGTCGCCCTGAGCCTCCATCAGCGCTACGGCGGCAAGCACAGGCACGGATGGCTGGCAAACCGCCATCACATGGGTACCCTCGCCCAGGAAATGCAGCATGTTGATGACATAGTCGATGTAGTCCGAAAGACCGAATTTACCTTCGGAAGCAGGCACAAGCCGGGCATCGGTCCAGTCCGTGATATAGACATCGGCGTATTCCGACATGGTCTGCACCGTGCCGCGCAGGAGCGTGGCATAGTGGCCGGACATCGGCGCCACGATCAGCAGGCGCGGCCCCTGGGCCTTGCCGGGAGGCAGCGCGCGTTCGAAATGCAGCAAATCACAGAATGGACGCGACCAGACCTTCTTCTGCGTAACCTCGACGGGTATGCCGTTCACATTCGTCTGGGTGATCCCGAATTCCGGCTTGCCATAGCGTCGGGTGGCACGCTCGAACACTTCCGCCGTCGCCGCAAGCTGGCGGCCCGGTATCGTGTTCGAAACCGGGTTGAGCGGGTTCGTGTAGAAGAGATGCGTCGCCTCAGCCATCGCGCGCCAGGGCGCAATAGCTGCGTGGGAAATCTCGTAAAGTTGATAGAACATGGTCGAACTATCCTGTTTGCCCGCCTTCAAATTGACGGGCATCCTTATGTTGCAGTGCAACAAACATATAGGATAGCTTTACAAAAAGCAAAGAAGAAAGCAAATCCTGCACGATTTGCCGGTTTTTCAAGCGTTTTGAGCTGTTTCCATCTCCGCCACAATCGTGTTTGCGGCTGAAACGGGGTCGTGAGCGGCGTTGACCGGGCGCCCGATGACAAGGTGGGTAGCGCCTGCGGCAAGCGCTTCAGCGGGCGTCATTACCCGTTTCTGGTCACCCTTCTCCGAACCTGCGGGGCGAATCCCCGGCGTTACGATTGCCATGTCCGGCCCAAGGACGCTGCGCAGCATCGCCGCTTCATGCGCCGAGGCAACCACCCCGCACATGCCGGCGGCGCGGGCATCTGCCGCGCGGGCAGCGACCATCTCTTCCGCTCTTGAGGCGTAGCCGGCATCGGCCAGATCGCCATCGTCCATGGAGGTAAGAACGGTGACACCCAGGAGACAGACCCCGGAACCGTTCGCGCCTGCCACGGCGGCGCGCATGGCTTTCGGATATGCATGGATGGTCAGCATGTCGATGCCGAGCCTTGCCGCATTGGCAACTGCCTTTTCCACGGTGGCATCGATATCCAGAAGCTTCATGTCCAGAAAAACCTGCTTGTCCTCCTGTTTGAGCTGGCGGGCAAGCTCCAATCCGCCGGACAGCACGAGCTGAAAGCCGATCTTGTAGAAGGAAACGCTGTCGCCAAGCCTGTCTACCAACTGGCGCGCCTCATCCACGCCGGGCAAATCCAGCGCCACGATCATCCGGTCGCGCGCGTTCAGGTCTGCGTATTTACCCGTTGCAGTCATGGTATTTCCTTCCTGGATCGTGGCACCGCACAGAGGAGCGGCAGGGCGGCCATCGCGGTTTCAAATGCGGTGGAAGCGGGAAAGCGAATTTCCTGGTCAATTCCGTTGCTTGATGGCGCCATGCATGCGCAGCACCAAGCTGCATTGCTCAAAACCCGGCGGGCGATTGGTTAGCCGAGAAGCCTCGCCTTTTCAACCAGCGAACGGCAAGCGGCTTCCAGGATCGTGCGCGGACGGCCTTCCTTGAGACTTCCATCCTCATCAAACGCCGTTGACGCATGGGCGAGCGACAGCTGCTCGGGAATGACCAGCATTCCCAGCCTCGAAAGCACGTGGCGCAGGTGAGAAAGAGATGAATATCCTCCCATGGCGCCATCGGAGGCAGACGCGATGGCGCAGGGCTTCGACTTGTAGGGAACCACGGGCTGGCCATTGTGAGTCGATACCCGCGAAATCCAGTCGATCATGTTCTTGGTGAGCGGGGTAAGCGTGCCGTTGTATTCCGGCCCGACGACCACGATGCCCTGGTGTGAATGGAACTGCCGCGCCAGCCTTACGGCATTTTCGGGCAACCCCTTCTCGGCCTCCAGGTCCTCGTCCATGAGCGGCAGGGGATAGTCGGAAAGCAGGATGCGTGTCACCGTGCAATCAAGCTTTGCGAGTTCGGCGGCATAGGCGTCGGCCAATTGCTGGTTGAAGGAGCCCTTGCGATTGGAACCGGCAAGAACGAGAATTCCTGGTGGTTGCTTCGGCACGTTTCCCCCTTGGTCTCTCTTCTGGATGGTGGGCGAGGCGCTAGCTCCGCCGGTCGCTGGTGTATACCCACAACCGCCCAGGTGGCACATTGCGGAATACCGTGTCGAGAAGCCTGACCCGGAACCGGCCGGGAATCGCGCCGATTGGAGGCTTGGGGCTGTAGGAGATCTGGCAGAATTGAGCGCCCTCGGGCATTCGTGCCAGACACGTGTCGATCAGTTCCGCGCCCTTTCTGCGGTTGACCAGCAACAGCGGAATCGCAGAGATCGTCGCCTGGAAACGGGCCTCCCCAAAGCCGGCGCCCTCAAGGGTCCGGTCGAGGTCGAAAGCATCTCCCTGAACGAAATTCACGTGCGGGAAATGGTTGGAGAGGTATTTGCAGAATTCGGGGCTGTACTCAACGGAGACCAGTTTTTCCGGCGCCACGCCACGTTCCAGGATCGCACTTGTCACCGGGCCTGTACCGGGCCCAAGTTCCAGAACGGGAAGGGGATTTGACGGATCGGCCACAGAGGCCATCTGCCTGGCCGCTCTCGGGCCAGTCGGCTTTATCGAGCCGACCTCACCCGGCTCGCGAAGCCAGCCGCGAATGAACTCGACGTCCTCGCGCAACTTCGTCGTATGCTTCTTGAGCGGCTTCAGCCTTGCAGCGATACGCTGATTGAACACTTCAGTGCCGCTCCTTCCCGTCGATGCTGTGAAAGAAATTCAGAGTGTATATACGAACTGGTGAAGTGCAGGGCAACTCCCCCGAGAGCAGGTGTCTGCAGGCCGTTTGCCGCATCAAGTTGTCCGGCAGGCAGAACCCACCTTCAACCGCGGATTGGCCAGGAACGCTCATCTATTCGGCCAGACCGTCGAGAAATTTCTTCATCCGCGAGAAGAACCCGTGGGATTCCGGATTGTTCTCGTGCGAGGAAATCTCGTCGAACTCCTGCAGCAGCTCCCGCTGGCGCTTGGTAAGGTTCTGCGGCGTCTCGGTGACAACCTGAATATAGAGATCGCCAAAATCGCTGGTGCGCATGACCGGCATGCCCTTGGCGCGAAGGCGGAACTGCTTGCCAGTCTGAGTTCCCTCGGGAACCTTGACCCGGGACTTCGAACCATCGAGCGTGCCAACTTCCAGCTGACCGCCAAGTGCCGCAGTCGTCATCGAGATCGGTATGCGGCAATAGAGATCGGCACCGTCACGCTGGAAAAACTGGTGCGGTTTCACGGTGACGAAAATGTAGAGATCGCCATTCGGGCCGCCGCGCGCGCCGGCCTCGCCTTCATTGGCAAGGCGAATTCGCACGCCATCCTCGATACCTGCCGGGATGTTGACCGAAAGGTTGCGTTCGCGGGTAACCCTTCCCTCGCCATGGCAGTCGTCACACGGATCGGAGATCACCTGTCCCCTGCCGTGACACTGCGGACAGGTACGCTCAATGGAGAAAAACCCGGAGGATGCGCGGACGCGCCCGGCTCCGGCACAGGTGGCGCATGTCTTGGGTTCCGATCCGGGCTTGGCGCCCGTGCCGGAACAGGTTTCGCAGCTTATGGCCGTCGGCACCGAAATGTCTGCGGTCTTGCCCTCGAAAGCCTCTTCGAGCGAGATTTCCATGTTGTAGCGCAGGTCGGCACCGCGTTCGCGCCCGTCGCGGCGGCCACGGCCGCGGCCACCCATCATCTCGCCAAACAGGTCCTCGAAGATATCGTGGAAACCGCCGCCGCCAAATCCGCCGGCTGCCCCGCCGAAACCGCCGCCGCCGTTCTCGAAGGCAGCATGGCCGAACTGGTCATAGGCCGCCCGCTTCTGCGGGTCGCGCAGAATTTCGTAGGCTTCGTTGATTTCCTTGAAACGGGCTTCGGCGCTTGCATCGCCCGGATTGCGGTCCGGGTGATATTTCATGGCCATCTTCCGGAACGCGCTTTTCAGTTCCTTGTCGTCGGCACCGCGCACGACACCCAGAAGCTCGTAATAGTCGATTTTCGACATCCGGCAGGCCTGTCAGGAGTTTGTCCCAGGGAAGGAGAAACCCCGGCCGCACCTATTGGCACTGCCGGGGTTCCGGTTCGTATCGTCAGGCGGACTTCTTGTCGTCCTCGTCGTCGATTTCCTCGAAATCGGCATCGACAACGTCGTCGTCCTCTGCGGAGGCATCCGCCTCAGCATCTGCATTGGCCGCTTCTGCCTGCTGCGATTCGTAGATCGCCTGCCCCATTTTCATGGAAGCGGTGGCGAGCGCCTCGGACTTGGCCTTGATGTCGTCGGCATCTTCTGCCTCGACCGCAGACTTCAGTTCGGCGATGGCGCTTTCGATCGCGGACTTCTCGGCGTCGCCCACCTTGTCGCCATGCTCGGACAGCGACTGCTCGGCACCGTGGATCATGGCTTCGGCCTGGTTCTTGGCTTCCACCAGTTCGCGGCGCTTCTTGTCGGCGTCGGCGTTGGCCTCGGCATCCTTGACCATCTGCTCGACTTCGTCGTCGGAGAGACCGCCGGAGGCCTTGATGGAGATCTGCTGCTCCTTGCCGGTACCCTTGTCCTTGGCCGAAACGTTGACGATGCCGTTGGCGTCGATGTCGAAGGTAACCTCGACCTGCGGCACACCACGCGGTGCCGGCGGAATGCCGACGAGATCGAACTGGCCGAGCAGCTTGTTGTCTGCGGCCATTTCACGTTCGCCCTGGAAGACGCGGATGGTGACTGCCGACTGGTTGTCCTCGGCGGTCGAGAAGACCTGGGACTTCTTGGTCGGGATCGTCGTGTTGCGGTCGATCAGGCGGGTGAACACGCCACCGAGCGTTTCGATGCCGAGCGACAGCGGGGTCACGTCGAGCAGCAGAACGTCCTTGACGTCGCCCTGAAGCACCCCGGCCTGGATGGCAGCGCCCATGGCAACAACCTCATCGGGGTTGACGCCCTTGTGCGGTTCCTTGCCGAAGAACTCCTTGACGGTTTCCTGCACCTTGGGCATGCGGGTCATGCCGCCGACCAGAACAACCTCATCGATTTCAGCAGCCTTCAGGCCTGCATCCTTGAGCGCGGCCTTCATCGGGTCGACCGTGCGCTTGATCAGATCGGCAACCAGAGCCTCGAGTTTCGAGCGCGACAGCTTCATGGCCAGGTGTTTCGGGCCAGAGGCGTCTGCCGTGATGTAAGGCAGGTTGATCTCGGTCTGGGTCGAGGAGGACAGTTCCTTCTTGGCCTTCTCTGCTGCTTCCTTGAGGCGCTGCAGGGCCATCTTGTCCTTCTTCAGGTCAACGCCCTGTTCCTTCTTGAACTCGTCGGCCAGATAGTCGACGAGGCGCATGTCGAAGTCTTCACCACCGAGGAAGGTGTCGCCGTTGGTGGATTTCACCTCGAACACACCATCGCCGATCTCGAGGATCGAGACGTCGAAGGTGCCGCCGCCAAGGTCATAGACCGCGATGGTCTTGCCATCGTTCTTGTCGAGACCATAAGCGAGCGCAGCAGCCGTAGGTTCGTTGATGATGCGCAGGACTTCAAGGCCGGCGATCTTGCCTGCATCCTTGGTTGCCTGACGCTGTGCATCGTTGAAGTAGGCCGGAACGGTGATGACTGCCTGGCTGACCGTTTCGCCAAGATAGGCTTCTGCCGTTTCCTTCATCTTCTGAAGGATCATGGCCGAGATCTGCGAGGGGGAATACTTTTCGCCATGGGCTTCCACCCATGCATCGCCGTTGTCCGCCTTGACGATCTTGTAGGAAACAAGATCCTTGTCCTTGGTGACCGCCTTGTCTTCGTACCGGCGGCCGATCAGGCGCTTGACGGCGAACAGCGTGTTCTCCGGGTTGGTCACTGCCTGGCGTTTTGCAGGCTCACCAACAAGGCGCTCACCGTCTTCGGTGAATGCAACCATCGACGGGGTTGTCCGCGCGCCTTCGGCGTTTTCAATTACCTTGGGGTCCTTGCCGTCCATAACTGCGACGCAGGAGTTGGTGGTACCAAGGTCAATACCAATCACTTTACCCATTTTATTCTCCTTGTAGCGAACTGCCGGGACCCGTATCGCGCAAAGGCGGATAGGTTTGATTTCCCGCCTGAAACGCCGGCATCCATGGACAGAACCTTCCTGGATTGTTTGGCTTTGGCCTGCCCTGCGCAAGGCGAAGCAGGCCGTTGCGGCGTATATAAGGAGCCATTTCCGTACCTGCAAGGCAGTTCGCGGAGGAATCTTCGGCTTGCCAATGGCAACTGCCGCGGACCTTGAATACAGATACTGTGGAATGCAGAACCGGGGTGTATTAACCCTTCAACCTACAACGCTCAGCGGTCGGGACGGTGCAATAGACGACATGAGCCTGCTAACCAACGGTGCAAGATGGATACCCGGCTTTCTCACACGCGCCGATCAGGAAGAACTTGTCCGGGTTGTTCGCGCAGTAGTGGCCCAAGCTCCACTGTACACACCAGCCATGCCCAAGACAGGCAAGGAAATGAGTGTGCGAATGACCAATTGCGGAATTCTGGGATGGGTGACCGACAAGGCTGGTGGCTACCGTTACCAAGCAACACATCCCGTTACCGGCGACATTTGGCCCGCAATGCCAGAGCTTATTTCTGAACTGTGGCACCGGCTTTCCGGCGTCGATTTCGAACCGGAAGCCTGCCTCGTCAATTTCTACTCCGAAGGCGCGCGAATGAGCCTGCACCAGGATCGTGACGAGGAAACATTCGACGCGCCGGTGATCTCGATTTCACTCGGCGACAGCTGTCGTTTCAGGATCGGTGGAACCAGCCGTTCGGACAAGACAACCTCGTTCAGACTGAACAGCGGCGATGCACTAGTGCTGGGCGGCGATGCACGCCTTGCCTTTCACGGAGTTGAACGCATCTATCCGGGCACCTCTACCCTGTTGAAGAGCGGCGGACGCATCAACCTGACGATCCGGCGGGTGACGGTACCGGACGGAGGCGCCTGAGCGGGACCAGAACGGGACGCGTGTCCAGTAACCAGATCGAAACAATGGCAGATACAAGCCCCGCAATGCCCGCACCTGCAACCACATCGACAAGATAGTGATTGGCATGAGTGACTGCCGACAGTGCCATGGCAAGGTTCACCATCACGAACGGATAACGCAGGTAGGGTATGGACCAGGCCGCCCATATCAGCAGGAATGCCATGGCAGCATGCACGGAAGGGAAGGTCAAAATGCCAGCAGCCTTGCCCATGACCAGAATGAACTGCCCACCGGCACGCAAGGCCACAAAATCGTTCAGAAATGCGAAGCCAAAAAAGGCATTGATGTTGGAAAGGTCCGACTGCTGAACGCCGTAGACCGTGAAGGTGCCAAGTGCGGGCCACCAGATCGAGACAGCGCTGGCAATGAAACAGACAAGACCATAGCCGGCGACAAATGCAGTGGCCCTGGCGGGCTGGTTTGTTGCGATAAGCAGGATCGGCACCAGAATTATCTGGAAGGCAAATGAACTGTAGGCAAGAGCCAGTGCATTGGCGATCACAGGCGAGCCGTCGACCCAGCCAATCAGTGCATGCCAGTCGAATCCAAGAGCGCGATCCATTGCGGCCAGTTCGCGGTCCGCTAATGGCATTTCAAACGAAAGTGCGATGTAAGTCACGGGCAGAACCAGCAGGGTGAGAAGGAAACCCAGCGAGAGGGTTTTGCAGATCTCGTCGATCAGAACCGCCTTGCGGTACCGTGCAAATACCCCGATCAGATAGATCATCACAAAGAAGGCGGCAGGCTTTGCAAAGGAGGCAATATCTATGTCGACCCGGCTCAAGGCCAGCAACCCTGTGACCACTGCAAAGGAAAAAAGCAGAAAAAGCACCAGTTGCTTTCTGGCTCTTGCCGAATTGTGCATGGTCATTGCCAAAAATATCCGTGATACGTTGCTACGGCATGCAATCCTAACGAATGCAAGTTAACCCGCGCTTACCCGGAACCCGAATGGCAATGCGACCTAGAGCTTCCTGAGCGCCACTGCCTCGATCAGGTGGTCCGGCCCCTTGCGCAGCACGAGATCGGCGCGCGGGCGCGTGGGCAGGATGTTCTGGCGCAGGTTCATCAGGTTGATGTTGTCCCAAAGCCCCTTTGCGATGACCAGCGCCGTTTCCTCGGCTACCGTGGAATAGCGGTGGAAGAAGGATTTCGGGTCCGGAAAGGCAGTCTCGCGCAGACGCATGAACCGGTCGATGTACCACCGTTCGAGATCGCGAATGGCGGCATCGATATAGATCGAAAAATCGAAGAAGTCAGACACGAAGGGGATGCCCTTGCCATCCTTCGGCAGATCGCGCGACTGAAGCACATTGATGCCTTCGAAGATCAGGATGTCCGGCCGGTCAATGACCTGGCTCTTTCCCTTCACCACGTCATAAGTCAGGTGAGAATAGAGTGGTGCCTTGACGTTGCGCTCACCGGCCTTGATGGCGGAGAGAAACTGAAGGATTGCTGCCTGATCGTAGCTTTCCGGAAAGCCCTTGCGGTTCATCAGCCCGCGCCGCCTGAGCGTGGCATTGGTAAGCAGGAAGCCGTCGGTGGTGATCAAATCGACCTTCGGACTGGACGGCCAGCGTCCCATGAGTTCCTTGAGGATGCGCGCCGTTGTGGACTTGCCGACGGCAACAGATCCGGCAATTCCGATGATGAAAGGCGTCTTTTGCCCGTGCAGGTCGAGGAACTGCGCCCGCTGCTTGAACAGGGATATCGATGCATCGACGTGAGAGGACAGCAGCCGCGAAAGTGACAGATAGATGCGCGCGACCTCTTCTATCGATACCGGGTCGTTCATCGAGCGAAGCCGCTTGATTTCCTCTTCGGTCAGCGTGAGTGGTGTTCCGGCGCGGAACTTCGCCCATTCGGCGGCGCTGAAATAGAGATAGGGCGAAACATCGCGAGCCAGCTGGCTTCCGCCGCGGACAGACCAGAATTCGTCCTTCTTGTTGCTGGGCGGCTGGGCCTCGAGAAGCGGATGCTTCCATTTCCAGCCGTTTGGCGCGTCGGTCTTTCTGCTTGCCAAGTGTCCCTCCTGCGCAGACTGCGCAACCGTCCGCCGGTTATCTGCCCGATTTGCCCGACGGCTTAGATACCGGCTTGGTCAGAACGACGCCCTTCGCGCCGGCCTTGGCCCCCTTGGCAGCTACCGTGGTGGGGCGGGAAGCCTTTTCCTCCAGACCGCTCTGACCGGTTCTGCGCTCAAGCTCGGCAAGCACGTCCTTGAGCGGAACGCCGGAAGCCTTGAGAAGAACCAGAAGGTGGTAGAAAACGTCGGCCGATTCCTTCACCAACTCGGTGCGATCGCGAACCGTAGCCGCGATCACGGCCTCGACGGCTTCCTCGCCAAGCTTCTGGGCGCACTTTTCAACGCCGCATGAAATAAGCGTGGCCGTGTAGGATGAGCCGTCACCAACCGCGGCGCGTTCGGCGATAATCTTTTCCAGCGAATTCAGTGTGAAACGCGGCATTCAGGTCCTGTCCCCCGTCATATTTCCTGGCCTGCCCGGTGGCCGGCTCAATCCAACCTTACCGGAATCCCCGCATCATGCATATGCTGCTTGGCTTCGCCAATGGTGTAGGTTCCGAAATGGAATATGGACGCCGCCAAGACCGCCGTTGCGTGGCCGTCGCGAATGCCCTCGACCAGGTGATCGAGCGTGCCGACACCGCCGGAAGCAATGACGGGCACCCGCACCGCGTCGGCGATTGTACGCGTCAGCGCGATGTCATAGCCGGTCTTGCGTCCGTCCTGATCCATCGAGGTCAGAAGAATTTCACCGGCCCCGAGGGAAACAACCTTTTGGGCAAATTCCACCGCATCGATGCCGGTCGGCGTGCGGCCGCCATGGGTAAAGATTTCCCAGCGTGCGGCTTCGCCATCCTCCGAAACACGCTTGGCGTCGATGGCAACGACAATGCACTGGTCGCCGAACTTGTCCGCCGCCTCGGCGACGAATTCAGGGCGCTTGACCGCAGCCGTGTTGATAGAAACCTTGTCTGCTCCTGCGCGCAGAAGCTTGCGGATGTCCGCGACCTCGCGCACGCCACCGCCAACCGTCAGTGGCATGAAGCAGTGTTCTGCGGTTTCGCTCACGACATCGAAGATGATGGAGCGGTTGTCGGAAGACGCCGTGATGTCGAGAAACGTCAACTCGTCGGCACCCGCAGCATCATACGCCTTGGCCGCCTCGACAGGATCGCCGGCATCGATCAGATCCACAAAGGACACGCCCTTGACCACGCGGCCGTCTTTTACGTCAAGGCAGGGTATGACGCGCGATTTCAGCATCCGGGACGGCCTCCATTTGCAACTTGCCCGTCCTCGACGCTGCGCGTCTGCGGGCAAGGCGGGCAGTCCTTCACATCCAGGCAAGGTATGACGCGTGATTTCAGCATGAGCCTTCTCCCTTCAGAACGGCAAGCGCCTCTGCCGGGTCGAGCCTGCCGTCATACAGGGCGCGGCCCGAAATCGCGCCTTCCAGCTTCGCGCAGTCCGGCTCCAGCATGCGCCTGACGTCGTCGATCGAAGCCAGTCCGCCCGAGGCAATCACCGGGATCGAAACTGCTTCGGCCAGCGCGATGGTCGATTCCCAGTTGATGCCGGTCAGCACGCCATCGCGGTCGATATCCGTGTAGATAATTGCGGCAACACCGGCATCCTCGAATTTCCTGGCAAGTTCGATCACGCCGAGTTCGGAAGCTTCCGCCCAACCATCTACGGCTACCTTGCCGCCCTTTGCATCAATGCCAACGGCAATATGGCCGGGAAAGCGCTTGCAGGCCTCGAAGACCAGCGCCGGATCGCGCACGGCAACGGTTCCCAGAATGACGCGGGCAAGCCCTTTCGATAGCCAGGTTTCGATGTGCTCGAGATTGCGGATACCACCGCCAAGCTGGACCGGGTTCTTCGTTGCCTTCAGGATTGCCTCGACAGCAGCGCCATTGACGCTTTCACCGGCAAAGGCACCGTTCAGATCAACCACATGCAGCCATTCGAAACCCTGGTCCTCGAAGGCCTTCGCCTGCGACCCCGGATCGGGATTGTAGACTGTGGCCTGTTCCATGTCGCCAAGCTTCAGGCGCACGCATTGGCCATCTTTTAAGTCAATTGCCGGAAACAGAATCTTATGCACGGCCAATGCCCCTTGATACTTGCGTGTCCCCGGCGCTGCGCGCCTGCGGCCAACGCGGGGAGCCATCCTTCAAATCGATTGCCGGAAACAGAATCTTATGCAATGCGAACGCCCTTCCTGGTCTGGCTTGTCCTCTTGCCCATCAGGGCTTCCACTTGAGGAAGTTGCCAATGAGGGCGAGACCGAGTTTCTGGCTCTTTTCCGGATGGAACTGTGTTCCGACCATGTTGTCGCGGCCGACTATCGCGGTAACCGGCCCACCGTAGTCAGTGGTCGCAACGACCTCTTCCGGTTTTCCTGCAGCAATGTGGAAGGAATGGACAAAATAGGCATGCCATCCGTCCGTTCCGGTCGGGATGCCTGCCAGGATCGGGTGGTCGCGTGTCACGTCGAGCGTGTTCCAGCCGATCTGCGGAATTTTCAGTTCAGGATCCGAAGGCTCGATCTCGACCACGTCGCCCGCAATCCATCCAAGTCCGTTGGAAATGCGTTTTTCAAGGCCGCGCTCGGCCATGAGCTGCGTTCCAACGCAAATGCCCAGAAACGGATGCGCCTTTTCGATCACCTGCATGGTTATCGCTTCAACCATGCCCGGAACAGCATCCAGCCCGGCGCGGCAATCGGCATAGGCGCCCACACCTGGCAGGACGATGCGATCCGCCTTTGCCACCAGATCGGCCGAGGCCGTTACCTCTATGCGCGCGTCAAGCCCGGCCTCGCGCGCGGCGCGCTCGAAGGCCTTTCCTGCCGAATGCAAGTTGCCCGAACCGTAATCTATGATTGCTACCAACATTGTTCCCGCCCCGTATCAGTCGTCTGCAAAAATGCCGAACTCGGGGCGGTCGCGCCGGTCAGTTGCTCCCGTGGCCCCTGCCGCTTTCGCCCAGGGGTCGCGGCCGCCGTGGAAGGCAAACGCAGAGTGGCTTTCAGGTCCGGCTGCCACCGGCAGCGTGGAAATGTCCGTGTTCTCGAAGAAACGCCGTTCTGCCGCCTCTTCGCTGTCTGCCTCCACGACCCCGGCAAACCGCCAGCCCTTCCGTCGCAGCTTGGCAGCCAACAGTTCGCGGCCCTCGATGAAAAGATAGAGGCCGGGCAGGAGGGAAAGTGCAAAGCCGAATGCAGGCCAGCCAAGTTCCATGATCGCGCCGGTCCCGATTGCGATGAGGACATAGGCAATCGTTTCCAGCCACAAACCATGGAACAGAAGCCACAGAAACGGGATGAACAGCGCCAGCGGCGCGAGCGTATCCTTGACGAAACGCGCGTTGAGGAGCGCGTTTTCGGAGTTTCCGCCAATCCGGCCGGCGGGTGGCATATAGGCTTCGTAGATTGCCATGGCGAAGAGGTCACAGCCTGCTGGTTTTCCAAGGCGCCTGTTTAGCGCCATGGACCGGCATGAACAAGCCTCTTCGCAATTGCAAAAAGGTCAGCCGTTCAATGAGCCCTTGGTGGAGGGAATGACACCTACCTGGCGAGGGTCGATGGCAATTGCCGCGCGCAGGGTGCGGGCCACTGCCTTGAAGCAGGTTTCGGCGATATGATGATTGTTCTCACCGTAATGATTGGTCACGTGAAGCGTGATTCCGGCGTTCTGGGCGAACGCCTGGAAGAACTCCTTGAACAATTCGGTATCGTATTCACCGACCTTGTCGCGGGAGAACACCACCTGCCAGATCAGATAGGGCCTGCCGGAAACATCCATAGCGGCGCGCGTCAGGGTTTCGTCCATGGCCAGATCGAGCGAGGCATAACGGCAGATCCCTGCACGATCGCCAAGTGCGTTTGATACCGCCTGGCCCAGCGCAATTCCCACATCTTCCGAGGTGTGGTGGGCATCGATGTGCAGATCGCCCTTGCAGCGGATCGTCATGTCGATCAGCGAATGACGCGAAAGCTGTTCGAGCATGTGGTCGAAAAAACCGGCTCCCGTCGAAACGTCATACTTGCCGGTTCCGTCGAGATTGATCTCGACGGAGATATCGGTTTCCTTGGTTTTGCGCGAAACCGTCGCCGTTCTGGCAGCCTGTCCAGCCATTTCCCCAATTCCATGCATTTGCGGTTGGCGGCGGTATATCACCGCAATCTTTAGAAAGCCATAACGGCACGGATTACCGCTTGCACGGAGCGTTCGCAGAACGGGTGGCGGGTGGCGCTTGCATGACCGCCACGAAGGCATACATAGGGAACATGTTCGACGACAATACGGAAAGCAGTTTCATGACCCATCCGCAGGCAGGCGGCGCCCCGAAAATGCACGCAACCACGATCGTGACCGTGCGCAAGGACGGCAAGGTAGTCATCGCAGGCGACGGCCAGGTGAGCCTTGGCCAGACCGTGATGAAAGGCAATGCGCGCAAGGTGCGTCGCATCGGCAAGGATGGCCAGGTGATTACCGGCTTCGCCGGCGCAACCGCGGATGCCTTCACGCTTCTGGACCGGCTGGAAAAGAAACTGGAACAATATCCTGACCAGTTGATGCGCGCATGCGTGGAACTGGCCAAGGACTGGCGTACCGACAAGTACCTGCGCAATCTCGAAGCGATGATGCTGGTGGCCGACAAGTCCGTCACTCTTTGCGTTACCGGCAATGGCGACGTGCTGGAGCCGGAAGGCGGCATCATGGCCATCGGTTCGGGCGGCAATTTCGCGCTGGCGGCAGCCCGCGCGCTGGCCGACACGGACAAGTCGGCGGAAGAGATTGCCCGCCGCGCAATGCAGATCGCCGGTGAAATCTGCGTCTATACAAACAACAACGTGGTCATCGAGACGATGGACACGGAATGATTTCCGGCGATGACGGCGGCCGCAACCTGAACAAAGAGTACAAAATGACCAATTTCTCTCCCCGCGAAATCGTGACCGAACTCGACCGCTACATCATCGGCCAGAAGGATGCCAAGCGCGCGGTTGCCATCGCACTTAGAAACCGCTGGCGCCGCCAGCAGCTCGAAAGCCCGATGCGCGACGAGGTTCTGCCAAAGAATATCCTGATGATCGGCCCCACCGGTGTCGGCAAGACCGAGATATCGCGCAGGCTTGCCAAGCTTGCCAACGCACCTTTCATCAAGGTCGAGGCGACCAAGTTCACCGAGGTCGGTTATGTCGGCCGCGACGTCGAGCAGATCATCCGCGATCTGGTCGAGGTCGGCATCCAGCAGGTCAAGGAGCAGAAACGCGAGCATGTAAAGGCAAAGGCACATCTTTCAGCCGAAGAGCGTGTGCTCGATGCGCTGGTCGGAACGACGGCCAGCCCTGCGACGCGCGATTCATTCCGCAAGAAGCTTAGAAGCGGCGAACTGGACGACAAGGAAATCGAGATCGAGGTCGCCGACAGCGGCAATCCGCTGGGTGGGATGGACATACCGGGCATGCCCGGCGGTTCCGTCGGCGTACTCAACCTGAACGACCTGATGGGCAAGGCCTTTGGCGGGCGCACCCGCAAGTGCAAGACAACCGTCAAGGATTCCTACGAAATTCTCATCGAGGACGAATCCGACAAGATGCTCGACCAGGAGCAGATTGTCGCCGAGGCAATCGAATCCGTGGAAAACAACGGCATCGTGTTTCTCGACGAGATCGACAAGATCGCGGTGGGCGACAGCCGCACCTCGGGTGGCGTTTCGCGCGAGGGCGTGCAGCGCGACCTGCTGCCGCTGGTCGAAGGCACGACCGTCTCGACCAAGCATGGCTCGGTGAAAACCGATCATATCCTGTTCATCGCCTCAGGCGCATTCCATGTCGCCAAGCCGTCCGACCTGCTGCCGGAACTTCAGGGACGCCTGCCGATCCGTGTGGAACTGCGCGCCCTTACCAAGGATGATTTCCAGCGCATTCTGACCGAGCCTGAAGCCAGCCTGATCAAGCAGTATGTAGCCCTTCTGGATACCGAGGAGGTGAAGCTCGAATTCACCGACGACGCCATCGAGAAGATCGCCGATATCGCCGTGGAACTGAATTCGTCAGTGGAGAATATCGGCGCACGGCGCCTGCAGACCGTGATGGAGCGCATTCTCGACGAGATATCCTTCAACGCGCCTGAAAAGGGTGGCGAAACCTACAGGATCGACGCTGAACATGTGCAGAAGAACCTGGGCGAGATCGCAGGCAACATCGATCTGAGCCGCTACATCCTGTAGCGCTTTGAAGCCCATCTGGCTGTGAATGGCAACCGGCTGGCCGTCAGAAATGGCGACCGGTAAGGGCTGCCTGCACGATCCTCACGGCCTGCGCTTCGTGTCTCTCGGGCGCTTCCACAAACGGGATTGGCTGACCCGCTACGGTCACCGTCCTGTCTGGCGGCATCCGTTCGATTTCGCTTGCAGGGCGCAGGCGTAGAACGAGCGTTATCGCTGCTCTTTCGCGAAACTCGGCCTTTGCGATTCCGTGACCATGGATTTCGATCTTGCCGGCAATTGTGGGCGGGGCATACCCCGTGACGACACCGTTGGACACGTCGACAAGCACCTGGTCATCGCTGACGAGGAAGGCTTCGCCGCCCGCCCGCCTGAACGTCTCGATCACCCCCATGGCAACCGAGGATTTGCCAGCGCCGGACTTTCCCTCGATCAGAATGCCGTGCCAGACCCCATCATGTTCCAGGGTGACAAGGCTTGCATGAAGGTTTTCCGCAGGCAGGCCAGCGGGTGAAGGTTTCTGCAGATGGCCATTTCCGGAACCGGTGGCACTCACTTGCGCCGTCCTTCCTGGGGAAGGGTAACGATGAACCTTGCACCACCTTTCGCAGAGATATTCTCGGCGCGGATGGTACCGCCATGCGCCTCCACGATCTGGCGCGAAATCGAAAGTCCCAGGCCCGAGTTCTGGCCGAAGCCCTGTTCTTCTGGCCGGTCGGTGTAGAAGCGTTCGAATATGCGCTCCAGGTTATCTTCGGGAATTCCCGGTCCGTTGTCCTCGACCGTGATGACGATATCCTTGCTGGTACGGGCGAGATTGAGCCGGACGACACCGTTTTCAGCCGGCACGAAGCCCTTGGCATTTTCGATCAGGTTGATGATTACCTGTGCCAGCCGGTCCTCATGGCCTCTTGTCTTGAAGGCATCCGGAGACGCCTTGCGGTCGGAAACAGCCAGCCGGATATCGGCCTGGCCGGTCTTGTCACCGCGCTTCAGGCCACGGTCGGGACGCAACATGCTGGTAACGTTTTCCAGAAGCTGGCGGATATCGACATCCTCGGCCTGTTCACGCGCCAGTTCCGCATCCAGCCTAGAGGCATCGGAGATGTCCGTGATCAACCGGTCCAGCCTGCGCACGTCGTGCTGGATGACTTCGTGAAGGCGTTCCTGCGAGTTGGAAGTCTTGGCAAGCGGCAGTGTTTCGACGGCACTCCTGAGGGATGTCAGCGGGTTTTTCAGTTCGTGGCTCACATCTGCCGCGAAGCGTTCGATGGCCTCGATCCGAGAATAGAGCGCGTTGGTCATGTCGCGGATCGAGGTCGACAGCACACCAATCTCGTCATGACGGCCGGAGAAATCGGGAATTTCCTCGCGTGAATTCACGCCCCGCCGCACGCGGTTTGCCGCCTCGGAAAGCTTGCGCAAGGGAGAGGCAATCGTGCCAGCCAGAATGAGCGACAGGATGAAGATGACGACCGTGGCAACGAGGAATATTCGCAGGATAACCAGCCGCTCGTCGGTAACGAAGCGGTCGATCTCACCTGCTTCCGTCGAAAGCATGAGTACGCCTGAGACCACCCGGTAACGCTGCACGGGCACGGCCACAGAAACGATCTGCTTTCCATCCTTGTCGACCCGAACGAAGGTGGAAACCGAACCGGTCAGCGCCGAACGGACCTCGGGATACTGGCGGCCACTGTCGGGATAATCCTCGTAGACCGGAAGGCTGCGGTCGCGAAGCAGCCAGTTCAGCAGGTCCGACAGGCCCTTGTGGGACAAAAGGTAATAGGAAACCCAGTTGTCCGGCTGGCTGCTGCTGCTTTCGGCACCCGGCAGGTCATAGCGGAGCACCTGCCCGCCCGAATAGAGGAAGCGGGAATCGAGGATCAGGCCACCATTCTCGTCGTAGATCCTGGCGCGTGTTCGGGTTGGCTGGACGAGGTCGCGCAGAAGCGGTGCGACGACCTCCGGATCGATCCCGCTCGCGATGTCATCGAGGATATCACGCGACGGGCGCACGCTCTCGCCTGCCTGCAATTCCATCAGCTTGTCCGGATCGATCGTGAATGTGTCGACATCGTAGGTGGCCGATGCGGCAATTGCTCGTGCGATGATCCTGCCCTGCGTCACGAGGCTGCGCGTGTAGGCTTCCACCAATCCCTCGCGGAACTGGTTCAGATAGAGGATGCCGCTCAGGAGTACGGCAAGCGCAGACAGGTTCAGAAACAGTATTCGCTTGGCGAGGGACGAAAAAAGCAATTGGCGAAAGGCGCGAAGCGGACCGCCGCGCAGAAATCCCCTGCCGGATTTGCCCGCACCGGCAGGCCTTTGCGGCTCTTGTCGGGAGGGCTCGCTTCCTGCCGCGTGGATATCATCCTCGCGATCCTCATCGCCCAGCATGCCTTCGCCCGCATCGAATGCCTGCGCATCGATTTCGGCTGCCGTCTTTCCGGCGCTGCCCTTGCGGGGTTTCTTTTCAGTGGCGGTGGCATCCATGTTCGGCGTCAAAAGGCTCGTTTGCGGCCGCTATAGCGGTGCGCGTTTCTCCCGGACCAAAATTATCCGCCTCTCGCCTTGCTCGAATGCGAATTTTGAAAAGCCGGCGAGCAAGATAAGACGCAATCCGCTCCGGTCACCCGGCCCTTTGCGAACTCACGCTTCCCTGAAACGGTACCCGACGCCGTAAAGCGTCTCGATCATCTCGAAGGAATCGTCTTCCGCCTTGAATTTCTTGCGAAGGCGCTTGATGTGGCTGTCGATGGTCCGGTCGTCAACATATACTTGGTCATCATAGGCCGCATCCATCAGCGAGTCACGGCTCTTGACCACGCCGGGTCTCTGGGCAAGCGCAAACAGAATGAGGAACTCGGTCACCGTCAGGGTAACCGGCTTTCCCTTCCACGTGCAGGTGTGGCGCTCCTGGTCCATGACCAGGTGGCCGCGTTCCAGTACCCTAGCCTCGCCACCGGCAGCGGCCTTGCCGCCGCCCTCGGCAATCGCGTTTGCGCGACGCAGAACAGCCTTTACACGCTCGACCAGCAGGCGCTGGGAAAAGGGCTTCTTGATGAAATCGTCCGCACCCATCTTGAGGCCGAACAACTCGTCGATCTCGTCGTCCTTGGAGGTGAGGAAGATGACCGGCAGGTCGGATTTCTGGCGCAGCCTGCGCAACAGTTCCATGCCGTCCATGCGTGGCATCTTGATATCGAAAATCGCCAGATCGGGGCGCCGCGCGGTCAATCCGTCAAGGGCGGAGGCGCCATCGGTGTAGGTTTCAACCTTGTAGCCTTCGGACTCAAGGGCAATGGAAACGGAAGTAAGAATGTTCCTGTCGTCATCGACCAGGGCAATGGTTGGCATCACGCAATCTCCAGCTTTCCCCCCGCACGCAATAGTTTGGCGGAGACGGACACATTAGATCAGGTGGCGAAGTTCCTGCCAATTGCGCGGAAATTGTGACCACCCGCCGACCGTGTCCAGAATGTGGGCGGTGCTCGCCAAATATGCAAGCCTCGCATCATGCCGTACACATTTCCCCAAGCGTCGGTGGATTTCACCCATATTAAATCGTTTAAAAATTTTAAACCGATTAATCGCATGAAATATTTGGCTTTTTCGCTTCACGGAATTGTTGCATGTTTTGTTTTCGTATAATGAAACGAGCCTATATCCGCCCCATGGCGGATGGTGGATGGTAGGTCCCTGGCGGCCTGAACCTCTAAAACCATGAAAACACGGATCGTTTCAAGGTCGGCTATAGCCAGGCCACAGGGAGAGAAGACAATGAACACCACCGGGAATTCCGACGGAATCAATGTCGGCAAGCGCAACGAAACACACGGGCTGGAAAAATTCGGCCTTGCCGGGCTGAAAAAGGTCCACTGGAACTTCCAGGCTCCGGAACTTTACGAGGAAGCGGTTGCCCGCAACGAAGGCCAGATCACCTCGGGTGGCGCCTTCACCGTGAACACCGGCCAGCATACCGGGCGTTCTGCTGCCGACAAGTTCGTGGTCCGCACCGCCGAGACGGAAAACACCATCTGGTGGGACAACAACAAGCCGATGTCCCAGGAGCATTTCGACATCCTGAAAGCCGACATGCTGGAACACGCCAGGGACAAGGAAGTATTCGTCCAGGATCTCTATGGCGGCGCAGACCCGCAGAACCGCATCAAGGCCCGGGTGGTGACAGAATATGCGTGGCACTCTCTGTTCATCCGCAACCTGCTGATCCGTCCGGAACTGGCAGAAATCGCCTCCTACGTTCCCGACATGATGATACTCGACTTGCCCAGCTTCACGGCAGATCCCGAGCGCCATGGTTGCCGTACCGGTACGGTTATCGCCTGCGACCTGATCAACAAGATCGTCCTGATCGGCGGCACTTCCTATGCAGGCGAGATCAAGAAATCCGTCTTCACCGCCCTCAACTACGCCCTGCCGGAAGCGCAGGTCATGCCGATGCACTGTTCGGCCAATGTCGGCAGCGAAGAGGATTCCGCTGTCTTCTTCGGCCTGTCGGGAACCGGCAAGACAACCCTTTCCGCAGATGCTTCGCGCACGCTCATCGGTGACGACGAGCATGGCTGGGGCCCGGATGGCATCTTCAACTTCGAAGGCGGCTGCTACGCCAAGACGATCCGCCTCTCGGCGGAAGCTGAACCCGAAATCTACGCAACGACACAGCGTTTCGGAACCGTTCTGGAAAACGTCATTCTCGATGAAACCCGCACTCCGGATTTCAACGACGCGTCGCTGACCGAAAACACCCGCTGCGCCTATCCGCTGCACTACATTCCCAACGCTTCGGATACCGGACGTGCGCCGCATCCGAAGAACATCATCATGCTGACTGCCGACGCGTTCGGCGTTCTGCCGCCGATTGCCCGCCTCACGCCCGCTCAGGCCATGTTCCACTTCCTGTCGGGCTACACGGCCAAGGTTGCCGGAACCGAGAAAGGCGTAACCGAGCCGGAAGCTACCTTCTCGACCTGCTTTGGCGCACCGTTCATGCCGCGCCATCCTTCGGAATACGGCAATCTCCTGCGCTCGCTGATCGCCAAGCACAATGTGACCTGCTGGCTGGTCAACACGGGCTGGACAGGCGGCGCCTACGGCACCGGAAACCGCATGCCGATCAAGGTAACGCGCAAGCTTCTGACGGAAGCGCTGAACGGCGACCTGAACAATGCCGAGTTCCGCATCGACGAGAATTTCGGCTTCGAAGTCCCTGTTGCCGTGGAGGATGTCGACCAGAACATTCTCAATCCGCGCGAAACATGGGCAGACAAGGCCGCCTACGACGCGCAGGCAAACAGGCTGGTCGGCATGTTCCGCGACAACTTCGACAAGTTCCGCGACCACGTGGATCAGGAAGTTCTTGCAGCAGCATCCATCGAACTGGAGGCTGCCGAGTAGCATCGACCCATTCGATCAGCAGACAAAACGAAGCGCGGGACACTGTCCCGCGCTTTTTTGTTTCGCTCCGTTAAGCCCTAACCCGCATTGGCAAGGGCGGGCAGGCCGGGAATCCACTGGTACAGCATCGCAAACAGGACGAATGCGAGAACCAGCCTGTAGATAACGAAGACGGTGAATGTTGTCCGCTTCACTACCGCCATCAGGAAGGCGATTGCTGCAAGCGCGGAGAAGAAGGTGAGAACCGCCGCCCAAATCGCATCCGACGAGATGGAATGACCGGCATCGAGCACTTCCAGCGTTACCAGGGCACCTGCACCCGCGATGGCGGGAATTCCGAGCAGAAAGGAAAAGCGGGCCGCCTCCGGACGCTCGAACCCCAGGAAACGGGCTGCGGTCATGGTGATGCCCGACCGGCTGGTGCCGGGGATCAGCGCCATCGCCTGGGCGATGCCGATGATTAGCGCCGGTGGGAGCTTCATGTCTTCCATGCGCTTCAGGCTCGGGCCGAACCTGTCGGCCAGATACATCAGGATACCGAAGATGATTGCGTTCCAGGCGATCAGCTCGACGCTGCGCAGATTGTCTGCAATGCCCGATTTCTTCAGGAAAAGGCCGAAGGCCACAGCCGGGATCGTTGCCAGCAGGATGTAGAGAGCCATTCTCGAATTGTCGTTCATGCGCAGGCGCAACAGGTCGATACCGCCTTTGACAAGCTTGATCACATCGCGCCAGAAATAGACAATGACGGCAAACAATGAACCTACATGCACCATCACGTCTGCCACCTGGCCCTGATCCGGCCAACCGGTGAAGGCAGGAATGAGGATCAGGTGACCTGAAGATGAGATGGGCAGAAACTCGGTGATGCCCTGCACGAGTGCAAGCACGATGATCTGTTCTATGGACATGGGTGGTTTCTCCGGAGCGGAATGTTGCAGTGCCTGGAGGTGCCTTGCCGGAACCGGCCTTGCAGCGAATCGGGCAGCCCTCTATACCGCGAACGCCGGGTGAAAACACCACTCCAGCCATTTCCCGAGGGGCAAGTCGGATCGCATGCTGAAAATCTTCCATCACCCAATGTCCGCGTCATCGCGCTATATTCGCCTTCTTCTGGCCGAATACGGACAGTCTGTGGAAATGACCGAGGAGAAACCCTGGGCCCGGCGCACCGAGTTCCTGACCGTCAATCCAGCCAATACACTGCCTGTCATGTTCGACAATGAGGGCGAGGCAATCTGCGGCGGCATCGTCGCCGGGGAATATCTCGACGAGACCTGCGGCTCGATGATGCGGGACAAGCGCCTGATGCCGGAAAATCCGGTCCTGAGGGCGGAGGTGCGCCGTCTTGTGGAATGGTTCCTGATCAAGTTCGAAAACGAGGTGACCGACTACCTGATCACCGAGCGCGTGTACAAACTGCAGATGACTGTGGAAGAAGGCGGCGGCGCGCCCGATTCCTCCATCATCCGGGCGGCACGCGCCAATCTCAAGAGCCATCTTCACTACATCGACTGGCTGGCGCGCAACCGCAACTGGCTTGCCGGCACCCGGCTTTCCCATGCCGACATGGCGGCAGCAGCAGCACTATCCGTGCTGGACTATCTGGGAGAAGTGAGCTGGGAAGCAGAGCCCGCCGCCAAGGACTGGTATGCCCGCATCAAGTCGCGGCCGTCGTTTCGCCCGCTGCTTTCCGACAAGGTGCAAGGCCTCCCGCCGGCATCCCAGTACATCGATCTCGATTTCTAGAGCATTTTCGATTTTTAAGAATCGGGCGAAATCGAAATGCTTGACTGAATTCAGTTGTGTGCCGAGAGGAGTTGTCTTCACCTGAAGGTGAAACGATCCAGGAAGCCGCCACGGGCAGGACAATGTGACTGGCAAACCCGGCAGAACCCGCAGGAAAGACCCTCGCGATACGATCCGCGAGCAGGCCGCGGCACTTGGATTCGACCTTTGCCGCTTCACACACGCACACCTGCCCGGATTGACCGGCGCACGCCTTGCCGCCTTTGTCGAAGCCGGGCACCACGGCACGATGAACTGGCTGAAAGAGACCCTCTCTCGGCGGCGCTCGCCGGAATGCATGTGGCCAGATGCCAGAAGTGCAATCATCCTTGCAATGAACTACGGACCTCAATCCAATCCGCTCGACATGCTGGAGCGGCGAGACAGGGCGGCAATCTCGGTTTATGCGCAAAACCGCGATTACCATGATGTCATCAAGGGAAAACTGAAGACGCTGGCCGGAAAGATCGCCGCTGCCAACGGCTGCGAGGTCAAGGTATTCGTCGATACTGCGCCGCTCATGGAGAAGCCGCTCGCCGAGCAGGCCGGTGCAGGGTGGCAGGGAAAGCATACCAACCTGGTTTCGCGCGAGTACGGCTCCTGGCTGTTCCTGGGCATCATACTGACGTCGGCCGAACTGGAGGCCGACGAGGCCGAAACCGACCATTGCGGAACCTGCCGCGCCTGCCTGGACATTTGCCCCACCGATGCATTTCCGGCACCTTACCGGCTGGATGCGAGACGCTGCATTTCCTATCTGACGATCGAACATGCAGGTCCCATCGCGCGCGAATTCAGGACATCGATGGGCAATCGCATCTATGGCTGTGACGATTGCCTGGCCGTCTGCCCCTGGAACAAGTTTGCCACCGTTGCGGGCGAAGCGAAACTGAAGGCGCGCAACGACCTTTCGGCCCCGGCGCTGGCGGAACTCGCCGCGCTTGACGACGCCGGATTTCGCAAGCACTTCTCGGGCTCGCCCATCAAGCGGATCGGCCGCAATCGCTTCATCCGCAACGTGCTGATCGCCATCGGCAATTCGAACAAGCGGGAGCTGGCGGCGGTGGCGGCACCGCACATGAGCGATCCCGATCCGGTGGTGCGTGGTGCGGCAGTTTGGGCATTGTCGCGGATTGTTGAACCAGAGACCTTTCGCCAGCTTGCGGCGGAACGTATGAATGGCGAAACGGATGACAGTGTTCTGGAAGAATGGCGCCATGCCCTGGGCGGCGCTGCAATGAAAACGGGAAGCGAAGGATGAACAGGCATCTCTTCATATTCGGATTCGGATTTTCGTCCGAGGCCATCGCGAGCCGGGTTCTTGAAGACGGCTGGTTTGTGACAGGCACGACCCGCTCGAAAGAAAAGGCTGAGCGAATTCTGCGCAAGGGCGTGACCCCGGTCCTGTTCGGTGGCGAGGCGGATGACGAAACGCTGGATGAAGAACTCGAAGAGGCTTCGCACGTTCTCGTGTCGATTGCGCCAGACGGCGACGGAGATCCGGTGCTGCGCTCGTGCCGCGACAAGCTGATGGCCCTGAAGGATCTCAAATGGATCGGCTATCTCTCGACGGTCGGTGTCTACGGCGACCACGACGGTGCCTGGGTCGATGAAGACACCGAGCCAAAGCCGGTCTCCAGGCGCTCTGTCGAAAGGGTTGCCGCAGAAAAGGCATGGCGGGCATTTGCCGCGGAGAAGGGCGTGCCCCTCGCCATCTTCCGTCTTTCCGGCATCTACGGCCCGGGACGGAACACCTTCAAGAAGGCGATGGCGGGCGAAACGCGCAGGCTCGTCAAGAAGGATCAGGTATTCAACCGCATCCATCGCGAGGATATCGGCAAGGCGGTTCGTCTTGCGATGTCGAAAAAGGCCGACGGCATATTCAACATCACCGACAACGAACCGGCTCCGCCACAGGATGTGGTCGCCTTTGCTCACGAACTTGCCGGAACGCCGCCACCGCCTGAACAGGATTTCGCGACCGCCAAGCTGACCCCGATGGCTCGATCCTTCTACGGGGAAAACAAGCGCGTCTCGAACGCGAAATCCAAGGAAATCCTGGGCATGGAATATGACTGGCCGGACTACCGGACGTCGCTGAAGCGGATGTGGAAGGAAGGAAGCTGGAAGGGTTAAATCCGGCAGCATCGGGTTTCTTTTCCGGCTCTCCTGCGCTGCACAACGGCCATGCAAATCATCCGGCTTGAATTTGCCCGCCGCCGCATGCACAAATTGACCTGAAACGAGGAGTGAGGGCATCTGCCCGACAGAGGAGACGCGCCTTTACCGGCGATGAACAGCTGATGGCCAATCCATACAATACAGATCTTGACCGCAATCCCGCGAACTACCAGCCGCTCACGCCCCTGCAGTTCCTGGAGCGTGCAGCCAGCGTGTTTCCCGATCACGTGGCGATCGTTCATGGCGGTCTTCGCCGTAATTACCGCGACTTCTATACCCGCTCACGCCAGCTTGCCTCCTCACTTGCCAAGAGGGGCATCGACCGCGGTGACACCGTTTCGGTGATGCTGGCAAACACGCCTGCAATGCTGGAGTGTCACTATGGCGTTCCGATGTGCGGCGCGGTGCTGAACACCATGAATACCCGCCTGGATGCGGCAATCATCGCCTTCCAGATGGATCATGCCGAAACGAAGGTGATGATCACCGACAGCGAGTTCGCCCCGACCGTCAAGGCGGCGCTCGAAATTGCCAAGGTCAAGCCGATCCTGATCGATTATGACGATCCCGAATTCGAGGGCGAGGGCGAAACATTCGGCGAGACCGAGTATGAAGAATTCATCGCCGCCGGCGACCCGGAATTCGAATGGTTCGGACCGGAGGACGAGTGGGATGCGATTTCGCTCAATTACACCTCCGGCACGACCGGGAACCCCAAGGGGGTCGTCTATCACCATCGCGGCGCATATCTCCTGGCGCAGGGCAATGCGCTGACCGCCTCGATGCCAAAGCATGCAGTCTATCTGTGGACGCTGCCGATGTTTCACTGCAATGGCTGGTGCTTCCCGTGGACGCTCTCTGCCATTTCCGGCACCCATGTCTGCCTGCGCCAGGTGCGCCAGAAGCCGATCTGGGACGCGCTGGCAGATCATGGCGTGACCCATCTGTGCGGCGCACCCATCGTCATGTCGACCATTCTTTCGACCGCGCAGGCCGACAAGCGCGAGTTCGACCAGACCGTGGAATTCATGACGGCGGCAGCCCCTCCGCCCGAACAGGTGCTGGCCAACATGAAAGCAGCCGGGTTCAACGTCACCCACCTCTACGGCCTGACCGAGACCTACGGACCGGCAGTCGTCAACGACTGGAAGCAGGAATGGAACGAACTTGAACCCGCGGCACAGGCGGCGCGCAAGGCACGCCAGGGCGTGCGCTACCTGCCGCTTGACGGCATCGACGTGATGGACCCGGCCACGATGACGCCGGTTCCGCGCGATGGCGAGACCATCGGCGAGGTCATGTTTCGCGGCAATGTGGTGATGAAGGGCTATCTGAAAAACCCGTCGGCGACGCAGGAGGCCTTCCATGGTGGATGGTTCCATTCCGGCGACCTCGGGGTCATGCACGAAGACGGCTACATCCAGCTCAAGGACCGCTCCAAGGACATCATCATCTCCGGTGGCGAGAACATCTCGTCGATCGAGGTGGAGGATGTTCTCTACAAGCACCCGGCGGTCGCCTCGGCTGCCGTGGTTGCCATGCCGCATGACAAATGGGGAGAAACACCCTGCGCCTTCATCGAGGTTGCCGATGGCAAGGAAGTCAGCGAAGCGGACCTGAGCGACTGGTGCCGCCAGCACATGGCGCACTTCAAGGTACCGCGCAAATTCGTCTTTGCTCCCCTGCCCAAGACCTCTACCGGCAAGATCCAGAAATTCGTGCTGCGCGAGCAGGCGAAAGAACTGGAAACAAAGTAGGCGATGTCTTCCACAAACCACGACAGTTACAGCGACGAATACATTCGCGGCATCCTGAACGACGTGAAGACGATTGCCATCGTCGGCGCGTCCGCCAACACGGTGCGGCCTTCCTTCTTCGTCACGAAGTACATGCTGTCGAAGGGCTATGACGTGATACCGGTCAATCCCGGCCATGCCGGCCGCGAGATCGCCGGCGTTTTGACTTATGCCTCGCTCGCCGATATCGACCGGCCTGTCGACATAGTCGACATCTTCCGCAATTCACAGGCCGCCTACGGCGTGGTGGAAGAAGCGCTGCAACTGGACCCGTTGCCCAAGGCGATCTGGATGCAGTTGGAGGTTCGCAACGACGAGGCGGCCAGACTGGCAGAAGCAAAAGGCATCAAGGTCGTCATGAACCGCTGCCCGAAGATCGAGTATGCGCGTTTGTGCGGCGAAATCGGCTGGGCCGGCGTATCTTCGCGGCGCATTTCGGCAAAAAAGCCGAAGCTTCAGCAGGGGTTCCAGCGCTTCGACATCGGCGGCAAACCACCCGGAGCCCGCTGAAATGCTGGCATGATCGGCAAAGCTTGCCCTTTTTCAGTTGAACAAGGAAATGGAATTGCTTGGCGAAAAGCGCTGAGTTCTTCATAAATGCCGAGAACGATCCCGCTAGAGCAATTTCGATTTTGACAGAATCGGAAAAATCGAAATGCATAAATGAATTCAGTTATTTACCTAAGCCATCTGTTTGCACCTAAAGGTGAAACAGTCTAGAACGCCGGAGGAGACATACCATGAGCGAGAACAAACCGGGCTTTTCAACCCTTTCCATCCATGCAGGTGCGCAGCCTGACCCGGCGACGGGCGCACGCGCCACACCCATCTACCAGACCACATCCTTTGTCTTCGATGACGTGGACCAGGCTGCTTCGCTTTTCGGACTGCAGGCATTCGGCAACATCTATACCCGCATCACCAACCCGACTACCGCTGTTCTGGAAGAGCGCGTGGCGGCGCTGGAAGGCGGCACCGCAGCCCTCGCCACGGCCTCGGGCCATGCAGCGCAGCTTGGCGTGTTTCACACTCTTCTACAGCCGGGGGACGAATTCATTGCCTCCAAGAAACTCTATGGTGGCTCGATCAACCAGTTCAACCATTCGTTCAAGTCGTTCGGATGGAACGTGATCTGGGTGGACGCGGACGATATCGACAGCGTGAAAAAGGCGGTCACCGAAAAGACCAAGGCGGTGTTCATCGAGAGCCTTGCCAATCCGGGCGGCGTGGTCACCGATATCGAGGCCATGGCAGGCATTGCGAAGGATGCCGGCGCACCGCTGATCGTCGACAACACCATGGCGACACCCTATCTCTGCCGCCCTATTGAACATGGCGCAGACATCGTCGTGCATTCGCTGACGAAATTCATGGGCGGCCACGGCAATTCCATGGGTGGCGCTATCGTTGACGCGGGATCGTTCAACTGGACGGAATCAAAACGGTATCCGATGCTTTCCGAGCCGCGCCCGGAATATGACGGCATGGTGCTGCACGAAACCTTCGGGAATTTCGCCTTTGCCATCGCATGCCGGGTACTGGGATTGCGCGACCTGGGTGCCGCGATATCGCCGTTCAACTCATTCATGCTGCTGACCGGTATCGAGACCCTGCCGCTGCGCATGCAGAAACATTGCGACAATGCGCTTGAGGTTGCGAAGTATCTTTCCGGCCATGACAAGATCGCCTGGGTCCGTTACGCCGGGCTGGAAGGCGATGCCTGCCATGCCCTGCAGCAGAAATACATGCCGAAGGGTGCGGGCGCGGTCTTCACCTTCGGGCTGAAGGGCGGATATGAAGCCGGTGTCAAACTGGTTTCGGAAGTTGAGCTGTTTTCGCATCTGGCCAATATCGGCGATACGCGCTCGCTGATCATTCATCCGGCCTCGACCACGCACAGGCAGCTTTCAGACCAGCAGAAGACGGCAGCAGGCGCGGGACCGGATGTCGTGCGCGTCTCGGTAGGTATCGAGGATGTTGCAGACATCATCGGCGACCTGGAACAGGCCCTGGCCAAGATCTGAGGTCATTCCCGGCTCCGGAACGATCCAACACTGCACCGGAGGTGCAACCGGGATGAACATGCTTACGCTCGCCATGTGGTGGGAACAGGTCAAACTCATGTTCCTGGCCCATGGCGAGTTCTTCGATATCGCCCACATTCTCATTGGCCTGGGGGTTTATGCCGCCACGTTCGTCGTCTTGCGCAAACGCAAGGGGGCGGCCTGGCTCGCCCTCGTTCCGATTGCACTGCTTGAAATGGCCAATGAAACGCTTGACCTCATGCGCTATTATCAGTGGATCGGATTGCGCGAATGGCCGGAAAGCCTTCGCGATGGCGTCAATACGCTGCTTGCGCCGGTAGCCCTGGCATTCTTTCTCTCCAACCGCCGGCGCCCATCCGAAACGAATGAGGCATCCTCCTCAGCAGAACACGCGGACGAAACTCATTCGACCTGATAACCGCGGCGCACAAGCCGCTTCTGCAGAAGCGAAGCCGTGATCACGCCTACCGTCACGATTGAAATCAGGATCGTCGAAAGGGCGTTGATCTCTGGCGAGACGCCAAGGCGCACAGCCGAATAGATCTTGATCGGAAGCGTCGTCGCACCCGGCCCCGTGTTGAAGGAAGCAATCACCAGATCGTCCAGCGACAGCGTGAAGGCCAGCAACCACCCGGCGACGACCGCAGGTGCGATAATCGGAAGGGTGACCGAGAAAAACGTATCCAGCGGTGAGGCACCAAGATCTGCAGCCGCCTCTTCCAGCGACTGGTCGAAGGTGACCAGCCTGGACGAAACCACCACCGCCACGTAGCACATGGCGAAAGTGGTGTGGGCGAGGATGATCGTCAGCATCCCCCGGTCGAGGCCTATCGCGATGAAAAGCAGCAGCAGCGAAAGTCCGGTGATCACCTCCGGCATGACAAGCGGAGCGTAAACCATGCCGGAAAACAGCGTGCGGGAGGGAAAGCGTCCTGCCCGCACCAGAACGATCGCCGCCATTGTGCCCAGCGCAGTGGCGATGGATGCCGAAAATACCGCGACGCGCAGCGTTACCCATGCCGCATCCAGCATGGCTTCGTTGCGCATGAGTTCGCCGTACCATTTGGTGGAGAAACCGCCCCACACCGTGACGAGCTTGGACTCGTTGAAGGAATAGATGATCAGCAGCACGATCGGCAGGTACAGGAATGTGAAGCCGAACGTCAGTGCGGTGGCGTTGAACCAGGTGAGCCTGCGGATCATTTCGAACCCTCCTGTTCACGCTCCAGCATTCGCTGGAAAATGAGGATCGGAACGACGAGCAGGAGAAGCAGGACAATCGCGACGGCAGAGGCGACGGGCCAGTCGCGGTTTGAGAAGAACTCGTTCCACAAGGTCTTGCCGATCATCAGCGTCTGCGATCCGCCAAGCAGGTCCGGGATGACGAATTCGCCCACCGCAGGGATGAAGACGAGGAAACATCCAGCCGCAATGCCCGGAAGCGCCAGCGGCACGGTAATGCGCCAGAACGCAGATATCTTCGAGCAACCCAGATCGATTGCCGCCTCCAGCAGGGAATCGTCCATCTTGTCGAGTGTCGAATAGATCGGCAGCACCATGAAGGGCAGGTAGGAATAGACAATGCCGATATAGACCGCCGTATTGGTATTCATGATGATCAGCGGATCGTTGATGACACCCAGCCAGAGCAGGAACTGGTTGAGCAGCCCCTCCGTCTTCAGGATGCCGATCCAGGCGTAGACGCGAATGAGAAATGAAGTCCAGAAGGGCAGGATGATGAGCATCAGTAGGCGCGGGCGCCATGATTCAGGTGCACGGGTCATGCCGTAGGCAAGCGGGAATCCGACGATCAGGGTCAGGAAGGTCGAGACGAGTGCTATCCACAGGCTTGAAAGATAGGAATTGATGTAGAGGCGGTCGTCGAGCAGCCAGGCAAAATTCTCGAAATCGAGACCCGAAAAGAAATTTTGGATGCCGCTCCAGCCTTCCGACAGCGAGAATGTCGGAACATAGGGCGGCATGGCAATCGCCGTATCCGAAAGCGATATCTTCAGAACGATGATGAAGGGGACCAGAAAGAAGAAGAGCAGCCACAGATAGGGAACTGCAATCAGAACGGCGCGGCGCCAGCCCTTGTTCATGCGGCCCCGCTTTCCGCACGCGCCGCGGTCAGCGCGCACTTCACGGCGACAACGGCGTTATCCGGCATGGTACCCATTCGCCTACTCCGCCAGAAGAAGGCCTGCGCCTTCGGTAAAGGAAAGCCAGACCTCGTCTTCCCAGGTGATTTCGCGGTTTTCGACGCGGCGGCGGTTCACCTCCTGCGCCTTGATAACCCGGCCATTGGCAAGCCGCACATGGTAGGTGGAAAGATTGCCGACATAGGCTATGTCGTCGACCACGCCGGAAACCTGGTTGACGGCCTTCGTGTCCTTTTCCTTCGAAATGGCAATCTTTTCGGGACGCACCGCAAGCCAGCAGGTGGTACCAGCCTCAAGCTGGTCGGGGCAGCGTGCCGAAAAGGTTGTTTCGATACCGTTTGCAGCAAATAGCATGTTGCCCTCGGCGTGCTTTCCCTTCGCTTCTCCCTCGATCCTGCCTTCCAGCAGGTTCACGTCGCCGATGAAGTCGGCGACGAAACGCGAGCTGGGATTTTCGTAAATGCCGGCAGGCGTATCCACCTGGGCGACGATACCCAGGTTCATCACCCCGATACGGGTGGAGACCGTCATGGCCTCCTCCTGGTCGTGGGTGACAATAATGAAAGTGGTGCCGAGCTTTTCCTGGATGTTGACCAGTTCGAACTGGGTGGCCTCGCGCAGTTTCGCGTCGAGCGCACCCAAGGGTTCGTCGAGGAGCAGGAGTTTCGGGTTCTTGGCCAATGCCCTGGCAAGCGCCACGCGCTGGCGCTGGCCGCCCGACATCTGGTGCGGCTTGCGATGGGCAAAGTTTTCCATGCGCACCAGCTTGAGCATTTCCTCGGTGCGCGCCTCGATATTCTCCTTGGTCATGCCATCGCGCTTCAGGCCAAATGCGATGTTGTCGCGCACCGACAGATGCGGAAACAGTGCATAGGACTGGAACATCATGTTGACGGGCCGCTTGTTTGGCGGAACCGGCAGTATGTTCTTCCCGTCCAGCAGAATTTCTCCGGATGACGGTGTCTCGAAGCCGGCCAGCATGCGCAACAGCGTGGTCTTGCCACACCCCGAGGGACCGAGCAGCGCAAAGAACTCGCCCGGCCATATCTTCAGCGAGACATCGTCGACAGCGGTGAATTCGCCGAACTGCTTGACGACGTTCCGGAATTCGACAATCGGCGTTCGCCCTTCCTTCTCGAACCGGGTCGAGGAATTGCCGCTGACAGTCTGCTGATTGCGCTTTTGCGTGGAAGATTGTTCGTTCACGAGCTTCTTTTCCGTGCCTGGCCGCCCAATATGCCGGCCTGAAAGTGGAAAGGGCAGCTCCGGAAACCGAAGCTGCCCTGTTCCGGTCCGGTTTACTGACCTGTTGTGACCTTGGTCCAGAGACGCGTCGCCAGACGCTGGGTCTTCGGATCGTAGGCAAGCTTGGTGTAAAGCCGCTCGGACGCTGCCTCGGTGGGATAGATACCCGGATCGTTGAGGATTTCCTCGTCGACGAACTCCTGGGATGCCTTGTTGCCGTTCGCATAGGCCACGTAGTTGGTAGCCTTGGCGATCACTTGAGGTGTCATGATGTAGTTGAGGAAGGTATGTGCCTCGTCAACGTTCTTGGCATCTCCGGGGATCGCCATCTGGTCGAACCACATCAGGGCGCCTTCCTTGGGAATGGAATAGGCAATGGTCACGCCAGCATCTGCTTCGGCAGCACGGTCGCGGGCCTGCAGGACGTCACCCGACCAGCCGACCGCCAGGCAGATATCGCCGTTGGCCAGTGCGTTGATGTATTCCGAAGAGTGGAACTTCTGCACGTTGGGCCGGATTGACAGGAGCAGATCCTCGGCCTTTTGCAGATCGTCCGGGTTGGACGAATTGGGGTCGAGGCCAAGCCAGTTCAGCGCGGCAGGGATGATCTCGTCGGGTGCGTTGAGCATCTGCACGCCGCAATCCTTGAACTTGGCCAGGTTCTCCGGCTTGAAGACAATGTCCCAGGAATCGATCTTGTCGGTGCCGAGGATTTCCTTGACCTTCTCGACATTGTAACCGATGCCGGTGGTACCCCACATGTAGTTGATGGAGTATTCGTTGCCGGGATCGTATTTCGCCGTCTGTGCGGCTACCTTGTCCCACATGTTGACGATGTTCGGAAGTTTCGACTTGTCGAGCTTCTGGAACACGCCTGCCTGGATCTGGCGAGACAGGAAGGAGCCTGTCGGGACAACGATGTCGTAGCCAGAGCCACCGGCAAGCAGTTTCGTCTCGAGTACCTCGTTGGAATCGAAGACATCGTAAATGACCTCGATACCGGTTTCCTTGGTAAAGTCCTCGAGAATCGACTCATCGATGTAGTCGGACCAGTTATAGATGCGCACCTCCGCCGACCATGCAGCGCCAGCTCCAAGGGCGAGGGTGGAAGTGAGGGTGATGAATTTCAGGAAGAATTTCATGATGTACGATGCCCCTCCATCGGGCGTTGATCGTCCGGTGCCTCCGCACCCCATTCGCGAGGCGCGATCAGTGCCCCTGCGCCGGTTTTGCCACCAAAGCCGCAGATGCTGCTCATGACAATTAAGCGAATTTTCCGCTTTCCAACAAGGCAATTCTGCAAGCCATCTGCACAGACTGTATGCATGGAAGTGCATGCTGATAAATTGAGCAGACTTGCCACGGCATGCGGAAAGTTGGAAAATCGGTTATTCGTTCATGCCAAATCAGCCGGCACTCCAATCCCGTCAATCCTCACACCGGAACACATCAAATGGCAATACATCCGATCGATGCCTGGGCAGCCGAACTGCCGGAAGCCGCGCGCGAATGGCTCGATGGCAGACGCGTCGAAGAAGTGGAATGCATCATTTCCGACTTTGCCGGCATCGCACGCGGCAAGGTAATGCCTGCCCGCAAATTCATCGAAACGGGCTCCTCTTTCCTTCCCATCTCCATTTTCTACCAGACGATCACCGGGGAATACTCGGACTACAACACGCAGGAAGCGTGGACGGAATCCGACATGCGGCTCGTGCCGGATCTTTCGACCGCGGTCGCCTCGCCATGGGCGGAAGACGTGACCGTGCAGATCATCCACGACATGGAAACACTGTCCGGGGACCCGGTTACGATTGCCCCGCGCTACGTGCTGAAAAAGATCCTGGCCGCCTACAAGGAACAAGGATGGCGTCCGATCGTGGCGCCGGAACTCGAATTCTACCTGACCAAGCCCAATATCGACCCTGACTTTCCGCTCGAACCGCCGGTAGGCCGTTCGGGACGGCAGGGAGCCGGACGCCAGTCCTATTCGATCTCGGCCATTGATGAATACACTGCCGTGATCGACACGATCTACGATTTTGCCGAGGCCCAGGGACTGGAGATCGACACGATCATCCAGGAAGGCGGTGCAGGCCAGATCGAGATCAATCTCAATCACGGCGACCCGCTGCTTCTGGCCGACCAGGTCTTCACCTTCAAGCGCACCATCCGTGAAGCGGCGCTACGTCACGATTGCTACGCCACCTTCATGGCGAAACCGATGGAAGACGAGCCGGGTAGCGCCATGCACATCCACCAGTCGATCCTGGACAGTGAGACCGGAATGAACCTGTTTTCGAAGGCGGATGGCGAGGCATCGGACGAATTCTACTGGTTCATCGGCGGCACGCAGAAATATCTGGGATCGGTAATCTCGATCCTCGCGCCCTACGTGAACTCCTACCGCCGGCTGGTTCCCGGCGTTTCGGCACCAATCAACCTGGAATGGGGCCGGGACAACCGCTCGACCGGCCTGCGAATTCCGATCTCGGGACCCGATGCAAGGCGCGTCGAGAACCGGGTCGTCGGCATGGACACCAATCCATACCTGGCGATGGCGGCATGTCTTGCCTGCGGTTATCTGGGCATGATGCAGAAGATTCGCCCGCGCGACGAAGTTCCCGGCGACGCCTATTCCCTGCCGCATGCCCTGCCTCGCGAACTGCACCAGGGCCTTCAGCAGCTCGACCTGTATCCCGAGGTCCGCGAACTGCTTGGCGAGGATTTCTGCGTGATGTACCAGAATACCAAGCTGCGCGAATTCGAGGACTACCTGAGGGTGATCAGCCCCTGGGAACGGGAGCACCTGCTGCTCAACGTGTGACCATCGCCGCATTGGCGAAAGACGGGAAGGTAGCAAATGGCGCAGGCACTCGATCTTCTGACCGCCAATGACCGGCGCGGCGAATATCCGCCATCCCTGTATGCTGCGGAAACTGCCCTGCCGACGGCAATGCCCGCGCTTGAGGGAAGCGCAAGGGCAGATGTTGCCATCATCGGCGCCGGCTTCACCGGCCTGTCGGCTGCGCTGCACCTGGCGGAGCGCGGCTACGACGTCGCGGTACTCGACGCCCAGCGCGCGGGATGGGGTGCCTCCGGACGAAATGGCGGACAGGTCGGTTCGGGACAGCGGGTCGACCAGGAACAACTGGAGGCACGGCACGGGCTACAAACTGCCAAACGGCTCTGGGAAATCGGCGAGGAATCGAAAAACCTGGTCAGGGAACTGATTGCGCGGCACGGCATCGAGTGCCAGCCGGCGCAAGGCATCATCCACGCCGACCACCGCGCGAAGGAGGTTGCGCACAGCCACGCATATGCGGACAGGCTCCACGAGGTGTATGGCTACGAGCATGTCCGCAAGCTTGATCGCGACGAACTGCGATCGATGGTCAACAGCCCCGCCTATCACGGCGGGTCGATCGACACGGACGCCTTCAGCCTGCAGCCGCTTGCCTATGCGCTCGGTCTCGCCCGGGCGGCAGAAAAGGCAGGTGTACGCATCTACGAACAATCGAGGGTTCGAGAGGTGGTTCGTGGGACCGGGGTGACGCTCAAGACGCGCAAGGGTGAGATCACGGCCGATCACGTGATCGTCGCCTGCAATGGCTATCTTGGCGATCTTGTTCCCGAGGTGGCGGCAAGGGTAATGCCGATCAACAATTTCATCATCGCCACGGAAAAACTTGGCGAGCGGCAGGCAGCCGAAGTCATGAACACGGAGGCTGCGGTTGCCGATTCCAAATTCGTGATCAACTATTTCCGCATGAGCCATGACCGTCGCATGGTCTTTGGCGGGGGCGAGAACTACGGCTACCGGTTTCCCGCCGACATCAAGCGCTTCGTGCAGAAGCCGATGCTTGAGATCTTTCCGCAATTGAAGGATACGCGTGTGGAGTATGGCTGGGGCGGAACGCTTGCCATCACCATGAAGCGCATGCCGTTCTTTTCGAGGACCGGCGCAAACATCCTCACTTGTTCCGGCTATTCCGGACAGGGGGTTGGCATGGCGACACTTGCCGGTAAACTGGCGGCAGAAGCGATTGCGGGGCAGTCGGAAAAATTTGACGTGATGGCATCGCTTCCGACGCCGGGCTTTCCCGGTGGCAGCAGATTGCGCCAACCGCTTCTGGTTCTCGCCATGAGCTGGTATGCCCTGCGAGACCGGCTTTAGTGGCCAATCAAGTCGATCAGCCGCAGACCGGCTGGAAAACCAATTCCAGGGATTGAACGGGACAGCATCGCAAAGATGAGACAATTCGTATTTCCAATATTTGCGCTGATGCTGGGCTCCGCCTTCCTTATGGTGGCTGGCGGGATCAACGGGCTGATCCTGCCGCTGCGCGGCAGCCATGAAGGTTTTTCGGCGCTGAGCCTTGGACTGCTCGGCACCGGGTGGGCGATAGGGTATGTGACAGGCTGCATCTACATGCCGCGCCTGGTGCGTCGCGCGGGCCATGTGCGCACCTTCTCCACCGCCGCTGCTCTTGCCGTGATATCGGTGCTGCTCTCGCTCCTGCTGCTGCATCCCGGCCCGTGGGTGGTGCTGCGCGCGCTCGCCGGCTTCTCGTTTGCAGGCGGCGCGATGATCGTCGAAAGCTGGCTCAACGAGCGGACCGAGGAGAGATACCGGGGCCGCGTCTTCGGCCTCTACACGATGGTGAACCTCGGTGCGACCATGGTCGGCCAGATGCTGATCGCGACCGGCGACACCACCGGCTACCTGTTTTTCGTCCTGGCCGCCGTCTTCTATGCACTTGCCGTGGTGCCGACCGCAGTCTCGACTGCCGCCGCACCGAGGCCGCTGGTCGAGGCCGGGCTGGACATGAAGGCGCTGTGGCGCAACTCGCCGCTTGCCGTGGGTGGTGCCCTGCTGATCGGCATCTCCAACTCGGCCTTCGGGACGCTGGGCGTGGTCTTCGGCAATGCGATCAACCTCGAAGTGACCGCGATAGCCGCCATGATGAGCGTGTCGCTGCTTGCCGGCACACTGTTCCAGATCCCGGTGGGTATCCTCTCGGACAAGATGGACCGGCGCTTCGTTCTGCTGGCGCTGGTCGGGCTGGCAATGGCGATCGACCTCTTCTTCATCATCTTCCTGCCCAGCGGCACGACGACAGTTCTGCTGGCAACCGCCATGTTCGGTGCGGCCATCTACTCCGTCTATCCCGTGATCATTGCCCATGCATCCGACCACGCGGTGCCGGGTAATTTCATCCGCATCAGCGGCGGACTGCTCTTGCTCTATGGCACCGGCGCAATCATAGGCCCGCTGATTGCCGGTTCGCTGATGGCGCTGATGCCGCAGCGCGGCATGTTCCTGACCACGCTGCTTGCACACGGGTTGCTCTTCGCCTACGGCGCATACCGCGTGACACAACGCGATGCGGTGAGCGACGAGGACAAGGGCGACTTCGTCAACATCGCTCCTGGACGCCTTTCCACGCCGGAAACGATGGCGCTCGACCCGCGCAGTGAAGAAGCGGAAATCCACGATTGGGCAGAACCGGGCAGCGACTTTCCGGAGGACGAAGAAGCCTGATAGCCGGTTTCCTCGAAACCAGACTTATTCTCCGACGGGAAGCGAACGGCTGGATCCTGAACCCGAACCCGCTTCACCCGTGCGCGACTGCGGACTATTGGGCAAAGGAGGCGCTTCCTTAGGCGCGAGACGGACCGTAGTCCTTGAAACGGAACGGGGTGACGGAGGCTCCGGAGAAGACCGCCCGTAGGCATCTTCGTAGCGAACCTCGTCGTCCTCTCCAAGATAGCTGCCACGCTGGGTTTCAATGACGATGAGCGGGAAGGCCGAATTGTTGACGAGCCGGTGCCTGGCACCAGCCGGAATCGCAATGCTGCCTCCGGCATGGAGGACCGTGATGCAATCCTCCAACCGGACCTCTGCCTCCCCCGATACGACGACCCAGTTTTCACTCCGGTAGCGATGGGACTGCAGGCTCAAGATACCACCTGGCTCCACTTCCAGCCGCTTGACCTTGTAGCCGTCACCCTCGTCAAGAACGGTGAAACTTCCCCACGGGCGTGTCTCGGATTGCCCGGTCTCGCCGCAAGATGCCACGCCCCTTGCTGAACCCTTCGCTTCACCCGGCGCAAAATGAGTTGCAGCGAGACGTACCGACTGCGCGTGCCGGCGATCTGCTACCAGCAGCCCGCCTGGCCCCTCGGCCACGATGAGATTGCTGACACCGAGAACCGCAACAGGCCGCTCCGCAAATACGGAGACGTCGTGGCATTCGTGCAGAAATACGGTTTCGTTGCCGCTTGCAGCCTGTTCGCCTTGCGCTGGCATTTCATCCCATGAGCCTGCATCGGACCAGCCGAAATCCGCTTCGACAACCGCAAGGCCTGAAGCATGTTCGAGAACCAGACGGTCAAACGAGACTCGCGGCAGTGTGGACCAGCGGCGCGCATCGAGCCACCGGACTGTCCTGTTGCCTTTTGCCGACGGCTGCCTCTGAACAGCAGCGCTCGAAACAGCGAAGGCAACTTCCCGGAAAAACTCCGGCGCGGTTTCCTCGAAAAGCCGGGCAAGGCTATCAGCCCCTGCACAGACCAGACCACAATTCCAAAGGTGGCGGTCTGAGTCGACAAAGGTTTGGGCCGTGTCTGCATCCGGCTTTTCGATGAAGCGCAGGACATTTTTCCCGGCATGCTCGATATAGCCATAGGCAGTGGATGCCCTGCCCGGCTTGCCGCCCAGAAGAACGGCTTTGTGCGACGAAACCAGCTCTGCCGCCGCCAGCAAGGCTGAATGGAAGCGGTGCGGCGCTTCAATCAGATGGTCTGCAGGCATGAGTACCGCGATTGCACCGGTGCCACATCTCTCCAGCACGCGTGTCACGCCGGCGGCAAATGCTGCTGCCGTATCGCGTCCTTCCGGCTCGAGCATGATCTCGTGATGATATAGGCCGGCGCAGCTCTTTTCGCATTCCGCCACTGTCTGGTGAAGCAGATCCCGGCGGGTAACGGTGATGACAAGGGGAGGGTCGATGTCCTGGATATCCTCAGACATGGCCGGCCATGCGAAACCGCCTCCTGCCAAGGCGACTGCGCGCTCCAGCGTTGCCCGGTACAGGCTCTTCGGCTCGGCTGCGGTGCCGGCAAGTTCAAGAAACGGCTTGGCTGAGTCTCCGTTTCCAAGTGGCCAGAGACGGCTGCCTGAACCGCCGCTCAAGATGATGGGCACGATACGCATATGGCTTCCCCACCTGCCATCCCGCTTCAAGAGCCATTCCCGCAAGCAGGGAGGCATGTCCTTGACGCAGTCTATCGGCCGCCTCTTCCAGTTATACCCCCCAAATTTGGGGGGTTGAGAAGTGGAACAAAATACGAACACTTTGTCTAAGAGCCATCGGGTTCCCCTTTTTGAGGCGGCACGGCGGTCCGGCACTGACGTGACTCACGGGACACGGGCTGTCAAACTGGAGAAAGGCACATGGTATCGCGCGTCACCACGGTTGCGTTTTCGGGCATCGAGGCACTGCCCGTCGATGTCCAGGTGATGGTCGCTCCCGGCAAGATCGCGATGGCGATAGTTGGCCTGCCCGACAAGGCCGTTGCCGAAAGCCGCGAACGTGTCCATGCCGCGCTCCATGCTTCCGGACTGTCGATCCCGCCAAAACGGGTGACGGTCAACCTGGCCCCTGCCGACCTTCCCAAGGAAGGCAGCCACTATGACCTTCCGATAGCGCTTGCGCTGATGGCGGCGCTCGGTGCGATCCCCAGTGATGTCCTGGACCGGTATGTGGTGATGGGCGAGCTCTCGCTCGATGGCACGTTGACACCGGTCTCCGGCGTTCTGCCTGCCGCAATCGGCGCAAACGCAATGGCCAAGGGACTGATCTGTCCTGCAGGTTGCGGGTCCGAGGCGGCATGGGCCGACCCGGAGATGGACATTCTCGCCCCGCGCAGCCTCGTCGCACTGGCCAACCACTTTCGCGGAACCCAGGTTCTCGCCCGGCCTGTCGCGGGTGTTCGCTCGGGCGAAGCCATACTACCGGACCTTTGTGAAATCCGCGGTCAGGAAACCGCCAAGCGGGCGCTCGAAATCGCGGCAGCGGGCGGGCACAACATGCTGATGGCAGGACCTCCTGGATCGGGCAAGTCCATGCTAGCAGCGCGCCTGCCAGGAATTCTCCCTGCCCTGTCGCCACGCGAACTGCTGGAAATCTCGATGATCCAGTCGGTTGCAGGCGAACTTGCAGAAGGCAGGCTATCGGCACGCAGACCGTTCCGCGCACCGCATCATTCCGCATCCATGGCGGCGATGGTCGGCGGCGGCCTGCGCGCACGGCCGGGCGAAGCCTCGCTTGCACATAACGGCGTGCTGTTTCTCGA
>JACKJU010000009.1 GCA_020637805.1 Nitratireductor sp.
GCGCGCATGGATGGCGAAATGGTCGGCTTCATTCTGTTCTACGACCTGCCGGAACCCGTCTCAGGTCTTCGTGCCGGCCAATGCGACCACATCTACGTTCATCACGATCACCGGGGAAAAGGGATCGGGCGGGCGATGATCGACGTGCTTGCTGATCAGGCCGAAGAGCGCGGCTGGTCGAAGCTCATCCTGAATGCGCCGCGCCAGCCGGACATGGGCCGAAAGGTGTTCGAAAAGGTGGGCGCGCCTGCCGACTGGTACAGCTATATCGTGCGTTTCGACGGTTGAACCGGTGGCGGTCTGGCCAGGCAAACGGCGAGCCGTTTCAGGTTCTAATCGATTTTTATTTCGGATTTGCCTTTAGTCTCTTTGACGTACGGAGATCGAGGCACTAAAACACCGCCATATGCTGCAGCGCGGGAAGTCTTTGGCGCATTACGTAAACGTGAATGTTGGAAGCGTTTCCGCCGTTGGCAGGTTCGGGCGGGCGGTGCCGTCGCCGCCACAACCACAGAAGAGGGAGCACTCATGAGCGAGGCATCCACGCGCGGGGCCGCAAACCGGCCGCTTTCGCCGCATCTCCAGATCTACAAGCCCATCCCGACCATGGTGATGTCGATCCTGCATCGCATCACCGGCGTTGCGCTATATGGCGGCATGCTGATCCTGGCCTGGTGGCTGATCGCAGCTGCATCGGGCCAGGAGTATTTCGACTTCGTCAATGGCATTGTCGGCTCGTGGCTTGGCCTGCTCATCCTGTTCGGCTTCACCTGGGCGCTCGTTCATCACATGCTGGGCGGTATCAAGCACCTGGTCCAGGACACTGGCAGGGCACTCGAAAAGCATTTCACAACCAAATTGGCGAAAGTGCATATCGTGGCCTCGGTCGCGATAACGGTCCTGCTGTGGATCATCGCCCTTGCGGCAAGCTGAGGAGGTTCGTTAGATGAAAGACATGCGCACACCGCTTTCCCGCGTACGCGGCCTGGGCTCTGCCAAGGAAGGCACCGAGCATTTCTGGCGCCAGCGTGTTACCGCCGTCGCCAACGTGCCGCTGACGATCGCCTTTGTCTGGCTTGTGATTTCGCTTGCAGGCGCGCCCTATGCGGAAGTCGTCGCGACGCTTTCCAACCCGTTCGTGGCCATCCTGCTTTCGCTCATCATCATCTCGGCGCTGGTTCACATGAAGCTCGGGATGCAGGTTGTCATCGAGGACTACGTGCATGGCGAGATCGGCAAGATGCTGCTCCTGATGGCCAACACCTTCTTTGTCATCGCCGTGGGCGCGGTTTCGCTCTTCTCAATTCTCAAGCTGGCCTTCGCCGGCTGACAAGATTTCAAGATACGGACTGAACAATGGCCAAAGAAGCAAAGAAATCCGAAAGCGGCAAAGCCGGTCCCGCCTACGAGATCGTCGATCACTACCATGATGTCGTGGTGGTGGGCGCGGGTGGCTCGGGCCTTCGCGCCACGCTCGGCATGGCGGAGCAGGGCTTGAAAACGGCCTGCGTGACCAAGGTGTTCCCCACCCGCTCGCACACGGTCGCCGCGCAGGGCGGCATCGCGGCCTCGCTGTCCAACATGGGACCCGACCACTGGCAGTGGCACATGTACGACACGGTAAAGGGCTCCGACTGGCTGGGCGATACCGACGCCATGGAATACCTGGCCCGCGAGGCGCCGAAGGCAGTCTACGAACTCGAACATTACGGCGTACCGTTCTCGCGCACCGAGGAAGGCCGGATCTACCAGCGTCCCTTCGGCGGCCACACCACCGAATTTGGCGAAGGCCCGCCGGTGCAGCGCACCTGCGCTGCGGCAGACCGTACCGGCCACGCCATCCTGCACACGCTCTATGGCCAGTCGCTGCGCAACAACGCTGAATTCTACATCGAGTATTTCGCCATCGACCTGCTGATGGATGACGGCGCCTGTGTCGGCGTGGTCGCTTGGAATCTCGACGATGGCACCATGCACCGCTTCAACGCCAAGATGGTGGTTCTGGCGACCGGCGGCTATGGCCGTGCCTTCTTCTCGGCGACTTCCGCCCATACCTGCACCGGCGACGGCAACGGCATGGTGGCGCGCGCTGGCCTGCCGCTGCAGGACATGGAGTTCGTGCAGTTCCACCCGACCGGCATCTATGGCGCAGGCTGCCTGATCACCGAGGGCGCGCGCGGCGAGGGCGGCTACCTGACGAACTCGGAAGGCGAGCGCTTCATGGAGCGCTATGCACCGACCTACAAGGACCTGGCCTCGCGCGACGTGGTTTCACGCTGCATGACGATGGAAATCCGCGAGGGACGCGGTGTCGGCCCGAACAAGGACCACATCTACCTGAACCTCAACCACATCGATCCGGCAACGCTGGCGGAACGCCTGCCCGGCATTTCGGAATCGGCGAAGATCTTTGCCGGTGTCGACCTGACCAAGGAACCGATCCCGGTCATTCCGACCGTCCATTACAACATGGGCGGCATACCGACGAACTACTGGGGTGAAGTCTTGAACCCGACCGCCAAGCAGCCGGACCGCGTGGTTCCGGGCCTGATGGCCGTGGGCGAAGCAGGCTGTGCTTCCGTGCACGGGGCCAACCGTCTCGGCTCAAACTCGCTGATCGACCTTGTGGTCTTCGGCCGCGCCGCCGCGATCAAGGCAGGCGAGGTTATCGACCGTGCCTCGGAAATCCCGACGGCGCCTGCCTCGGCTACCGACAAGATCATGGAACGCTTCGACAAGCTGCGTTACGCCGATGGCGGCACGCCAACTGCCGAGCTGCGCCTCAAGATGCAGAAGATCATGCAGGAAGATGCTGCCGTGTTCCGCACGGAAGAAACGCTGAAATCCGGCGTGAAGCGCATGAACGAAGCCTATCAGCAGATGGACGACCTCAAGGTGACCGACCGCTCGCTGATCTGGAACTCGGACCTTGTCGAGACGCTGGAACTGGAAAACCTGATGGCCTGCGCACTGACCACGGTTACCGGAGCGGAAGCGCGCAAGGAAAGCCGCGGCGCGCATGCCCGCGAGGACTACAAGGACCGCGACGACAAGAACTGGCGCAAGCACACGCTTTCCACCATCGACGCCAAGGGCAAGGTGAAGCTGAGCTACCGCCCGGTCCATCTCGACCCGCTGACCACGCCTGCCGAGGGCGGCATCGATCCGAAAAAGATCGCGCCAAAAGCCCGCGTCTATTGATTTCCAAGGAGCCGCATCGAAATGGTTGAACTCGCACTCCCGAAGAATTCGCAGATCAAGGAAGGCAAGACCTGGCCGAAGCCCGTCAAGGCGGACGGCAAGCCGGCCACCAACCTGCGCGAATACCGCATCTATCGCTGGTCGCCGGACGACGGTGAAAACCCGCGCATCGACACCTATTACGTCGACATGGACGATTGCGGGCCGATGGTGCTCGACGGTCTCATCTGGATCAAGAACCACATCGACGCGACGCTGACCTTCCGCCGCTCCTGCCGCGAAGGCATTTGCGGCTCCTGCGCGATGAACATCGACGGAACCAACACGCTTGCCTGCACCAAGGGCATGGACGAAATCGCATCGACGGTGAAGATCTACCCGCTGCCGCACATGGCGGTGGTGAAAGACCTGATCCCGGACATGAACCATTTCTATGCCCAGCACCGCTCGGTGGAACCGTGGCTGCAGACCACTTCGCCGACGCCGGAGAAGGAATGGCTGCAGAGCCATGAGGACCGCGAGAAACTCGACGGCCTTTACGAGTGCATCCTGTGCGCCTGCTGCTCGACCTCGTGCCCGTCCTACTGGTGGAACGGCGACCGCTATCTCGGCCCGGCCGTGCTGCTGCAAGCCTATCGCTGGCTGATCGACAGCCGCGACGAGTCGACCGGCGAGCGCCTCGACAACCTGGAAGACCCGTTCCGCCTCTATCGCTGCCACACGATCATGAACTGCGCGCAGGCCTGCCCGAAAGGGCTGAACCCGGCCAAGGCGATTGCGGAAATCAAGAAGATGATGGTCGAGCGCAGGGTCTGACCGGCGCTTCTTCATGATCTGATTGGTTGAGTTTGCCCTTCCCCGGGTTACACCCTGCGGGCGGACGGGCGGTGAACCGCGCACAGGCCTGCCCGATCCTTCGGTCGAAAGTCTCGCAAAATGCATTCCGGATTTTTTTGGTGCGCTTGGGCGAACGGAGATGATCTCGCGACCTGACTGCGTCTTCGCGTCACACTGCCTGATCTGTGATATGGCAGCCCGCAGCGATTGCATCGAAGGCGTGAATTGCGCCAATGCCTGTCAATTTGCGGGAAAAGTCCGGGTCGGACGTCACAATGAAGATAACGCGTTCGGAATACCAGGAATCGACAATGGCGAGTTCGGGATCAGCCTCAATAAGGCGCGCCAAATTGTTCGTTCCATTTGAAAGTGGAAGAAAGACTACGCCCATTGGACGGTCGACAAGAGGTGGTGAAAAGTAGGGGGCAAGGCCCGTCACAAGGCTTGCCGAAATGCAAAGCAGGGCCATGAGGCTATAGGCAACCCATGCCGGTGGTCCTGATTTCGGTCCGGTTTGATGCTCGGACGCTGTACTCGCTGCTTGCATCTTCGTCGCGCCTTGTAACTGAAAAATGCCGGCCGCCAATATGGCGACCGGCATGTTCTTCCGTCAGAAATCTTCCCACGATTCTTCCACGACGGCGGCGTTCGGACTAGAGAAAGCGCCGGCGACCTTCTTCACCATCTGCCGAACCGGGGACACGGCACGCGCATCCTCAATACTGTATATTTTTCTGGATTCGTCAGAGGCGGCGCTTGCAAATGCGGCCGAATGACCCGACAGCTTGGTCGTGAACTTGCCCAGTAACGTGTTCAGCGACTGAACTTCGCTTGCCAGGGAATGACTTTGTGCGTTCGACTCTTCCGCAATTGCCGCATTCCTCTGAGTCGTCTGGTCGATCGAGTTGACGGCAATATTGACTTCGCGAAGCCCCGTGGCTTGCTCTTTTGAAGCCTCCACGATCGCCTCGACATTGCTGTTGATTTCCTGGATCTGCCTGGCGATTTCTGCCAAGGCTGTACCGGTCTGGCCGACCAGCGCCACACCGTTCTTGACCTGAACGCCGGACGTCGTGATCAGTTGCTTGATCTCCTTGGCGGCGCTTGCAGACCGCTGTGCCAGCTCGCGAACTTCCTGCGCCACAACGGCAAATCCCTTGCCTGCTTCACCAGCACGAGCCGCTTCGACACCTGCATTGAGTGCCAGCAGATTTGTCTGGAACGCAATTTCGTCGATGACCCCGATGATGTTGCTGATCTGGCCGGAGGACTCGTTGATGCCGTCCATGGTGGCAACCGCTTCATTCACGATTTGGCCCGAGCGTTCGGCATTGGCGCGTGTTTCGACGACCAGTTTCGCAGCGTCTTCGGCACGTTTCGACGTATCGCTGACCGTTGAGGTAATTTCGTCCAGTGCAGCAGCGGTTTCTTCTACAGATGCTGCCTGTTGTTCGCTGCGTTTCGCCAGATCGTCCGCACCGCTGCGGATTTGTGCGGCACCGGCGCCGATTGTGGCTGAAGATGAAGAGATGGCGTTCAGCGTGCTCTCGAGCTGCTCGACAGAATGGTTGAAGTCCGTTCTGAGTATTTCGAACTCTTCAGGGAATGGTTCGCTCAAATGTGCGGTCAAATCCCCGCGCGACAGAGCAGCCAAACCCTTGGCGAGATTTTCGACGACGATGCGCTGAGCTTCTTCGGTCTTCGCCTTCAGCTCATTCGATTTCTGCTGTTCTTCAATGGTCAGCTTGCGGCTTTCCTCAGCCGCGTCCGCCATTTTCATCGCTTCGTTCCTGGACGCGTCGGCCTCGGAAATTGCGGATGCATTGCTGACCAGCGCCTGCTCGAACTTGACCGCTGCCAGAAGAAGCGGAGGGACCGAGACGACAACGATCATTGCATGAATGACAAGATGTATGAGGGGCCCGCCCGCGGCGGCATCCGACCAGATTATCGACGGCAGCGCGAATGTGAGGAGCATATGGTGGGCAACCACAATCGCGTTATAAACGACCAGCGCCCGCCAGCACAGGTAGAAGAGCATGAACGTGTTGACGATGAAGAACAACATGTGCGCTTCCTGCACGAATTCCGGTGGGAGCGCGGAAGCTGCGTAGATAAGCGCGATCATTTGCACTGCAAAGGCGGCGCCCGTCACGACCCGGGCAGTCAGTTCCTCTTTGTAGATCTTTATCGCCGATACCGAAGCCAAGGCCGCGGCTATGGCACAAAAGGCGGTGATACCCACGCTTCTGCCGGACACTGCGGCAACGCCAATGTTCAGAATTGCGAGTGCCGGTACGAAGAACACGAAAAACCGATTCGCGTTTCTACGTACGGACTCTATGGTCAAAGTTGTATTTCTTGCACCCGATATATCAGTCATTCGCCGCTCCAGAGGTGTACCCCACCACGAGATGTTTCTAGAACTTTTCCCATTTAGTTTTTAAGGAATCATAAATTTCCTGTCAGGCGCTCTCGCGCTTCCCGATTTTTGCATTCGTAGAATGCCTCCGTTCGCTGTTGGCGGCGCGTGATTGACCAGGGTTGGGGCTGCAATGAGGCTCGGCGAGGCATGATCCGGACCGGCTCCGGAAGCCGGAAAATTCTGAGCTTGTGCTTGTTTTGCGGTTGCGCCACAGTTCTGGTCACGACTTGGCAAGCAGGGGAAACACGCAATGAGCAAGGCTGCGAAGGTCAAACAGGCTGACACACCGATATTCACGCCCACGCCCGAAGCAAAGGCGCAGGCAAAGAGCAAGAGACTAATCGCTCTCGGCCTTTGGCTCGTGGCCATCATTCTCGAAGCCGTCGCCATTTTGTGGGTGCTGCGTCCGTCATTCGACGAGCTGGTTGCCAGCCAGGGATTTCCGCAGTGGCGCTGGTGGACGCTGATCGGGTTCGTGGTTGTCATTGGCCTGCTGGCGATCGCGGGTTCCCTGCTCTGGAAGCAGGCGAACCGTCTTGATCCGGCATCACGCAAAGAGCCGGTGAGGTTCTTCATCCAGAACCAGTTGGGAGCCTTCATCGCATTGCTGGCCTTCCTGCCGCTGATCGCGATGATCTTTCTCAACAAGGACATGGACTCCAAGCAGAAGGGTATCGCTGGTGCTGCCGCCATCATCGTGGCGCTTGCGGCCACCGCGATGGGTATCGATTTCAAACCGATGTCGCAGGAGCAGTTGGCAGTCGAGTCCCAGGTTGTCACCCAGCTTGTCGGACAGGACCTCGTGTGGTGGAGCGCCGGGGGCAATGTCGTTCATCTGTGCCAGGGCGTGTCGGACCTGCAAAACGTCACGACCCAGGTTTCCAGCGGGCCGGTTGCCGATGCGCTGGCCTCGGGCAAGCAGGGCATCACGCTCGAACTTGCTTCGGAGCTTTCTCAGTGCGGTCTCCCAACGCCCGGGAACCTACCCGAAATCGTTCAGTGGGTACGCTCTGCCCGCGGTCTCTGACGGCCGCTGCATGAGGGTCGGTCACTGAAGCGCGCTTGAGGCACGCCTCAGTGGGCAACGCCTGCGCGCAAACCCCTGGTGTCAAACCTGCGCCCGCTCAATTTTCTGTGCCTGGCAAACCGGGCGTGATAAAATGGGTGGTGCGGGGCTTGGCAGCTTGAGGAGGCTCGTATGCAGGCAATGCAACAGGTGCTGGCCGGCACGACCAAGGGTGCATTCGTTCTTTCCCGCCGCGAGGACGGGCAATGGGATGTGAGCGGGCCGCATTGCGGCGGCTGGCCCATCAACCACATGATCGGCGATCCGGAAACCGGCAGGCTGTGGGCAGGCGGCGGCAATGAGTGGTTCGGCGCGGGCGTCTGGCGCTCTGGCGATGGCGGGCAGAGCTGGGAACTCAACAAGCTCTCGGCGGGGCAGATGGATCAGTGGGCCGAAAGTGACCCGGAAACGGCAAACCTGCTGGGCTGGGAGAAGGTTGAGACCGCGTTCGACGGCGAGGTGGAGGCAGTCTGGTCGCTTTCGCATGCGCATGGCCGCCTGCTGGCCGGTGGCAAGCCCGGCAGGCTTTATTCAAGCAGGGATGGTGGCGTGAGTTTCGAGCCGGTATCCGGCTTCAACGACCATCCGACGCGCGACGAATGGATGCCCGGCGCAGTGGGGCTGACGCTGCACACGATTGTCAGGCATCCGCAGGATGCGGACCGCATCTGGCTTGCGATTTCGGCGGCCGGGGTCTTCGCATCGGCGGATGGCGGTGCCACCTGGGAGCGGCGCAACCGCCTTGCCAATGGGGAGGCCTGCGGTCATCACGACCATCCGGCCGCACCGCGCGACGGGCAGACCGGCCTGTGCGTGCACAACATGGTTCTCGCGCCAAGAGACGGGCAGGACCTTCTCTACCAGCAGAATCATCACGGCGTTTTATCGAGCAGCGATGGCGGCCGCAGCTGGCATGACATCACGCAGGGACTGCCTTCGACATTCGGATTTCCGGTTGCCGTTCACGCGGAAGATCCGCAGACGCTTTGGGTGTTTCCGCTGAACGGGGATACGAAGGGAAGATATCCGCCCGGCGCCAGGGCTGCAGTCTGGCGTTCGCGCGATGGCGGAGGCAGCTGGGAGCCGATGCGAGAGGGCCTGCCGGAGAACTGCTTCTTCACGGTGCTGCGGCAGGCAATGTCGTCAGCCAGCGGAATGGTCTGCTTCGGCACCAATACCGGATCGGTCTTCGCGAGTTTCGACGATGGCGAGACATGGCAGGAAATCGCCCGCCACCTGCCGACCGTGCTTTCGGTCGAACTCCTGAAAACCGCCAGTTGATGCCTTGCCGCCTTTGTTCTCGCTCCGGCGCTGGCAGCAATCGCCCGCGCCGGAGACTGGGGCAGTTGACAGATGGTAGCGGGAGGGCGCATGCTCAAAATAGACCGACCGGTCTATTCAAAGAAAAGAACGAAAAGGAACGAGCCGATGCGTGTTGCAAAAGATGATGTGGATGTGAGGTTGAATATCCCCGGCGCGGTGGTCCGTCAGCGCAAGGATTTCGGAGATGCGACAGGGTTGGGCAAGATCAGCGGCGAATATTTCACGCTTGCGGCAGGGGTCGACACAACACCGCTGTTTCAGGGGCTGGAAGGGAATATGTGCCAGTGCCCCCATTGGGGATTCGTGCTGAGCGGGCAACTGACAACGACAGGTGCCGAGGGTGAAAAGGAGACCGTCAGCACGAATGATCTGTTCTACTGGCCGCCGGGCCACAATGTGAAGGTCGACACGGATGCGGAGATCGTTATGTTCAGTCCGCAACACCAGCACAGCCATGTCATCGATCACATGATCGAAATGACGAAAGGCTAAACCTTGCACCTCTGCGCCGGGCGGCGCATTGAAAGTGGAGAAAGAGATGGCCGCCCCAAGCATGCCCGATGCCGGCGTCAACGCCAAGAGCCAGCCGACCAAGCAACGCCTTATCGACGCCGGCATGCGGCTGCTCTTGAAACATGGCTACAACGGTCTCGGCATTCAGGCCGTGCTTGCCGAGGTGGGCGTTCCGAAGGGCTCGTTCTATCACCATTTTTCCGACAAGGAAGAATTCGCCCTGCAGGTGCTCGATACCTATATGGACGCGGTTCATCAGGGTCTCGACGCCAGCCTTGGAGATACGTCGCGAGCGCCTCTCGCGCGAATCCGCTTCTTCTTCGAGAATACGCGCGATGCATATGACCAGGAAGGTTTCCTCGGCTGCCTGATTGGCGGCCTCGGACAGGAACTGTCAGGTGTAAACGATGTGTTCCGGCAGAAGATCGATGCATGCTTTGCTGCGCTGGCCGAGCGATTGGCCGGCAGTCTGGAAGAGGCGCGGCAGGAAGGAGCAATCGCAAGGGACTCGAATCCGCGCGATCTGGCGAACCTGCTCGTTGACTGCTGGGAGGGGGCCGCGCTGCGCAGCCGCCTCCGCCGCGATCCGAAACCCTTGATCGCCATGGTGGATTTCTATCTTGGTGCGCTTGCCGATAGCGCGCAGACGGATATCAGGTAAGCGCGTCGAACGCGGCAAGTGCCTCGGCGCCGTAGATCATCGACGGACCACCGCCCATGTAGAGCGCGACCTGGATGGTCTCGATGATTTCCTGCCGGGTGGCACCGTGGCGTTTGGCAGCCTTGGCATGGAAGGCAAGGCAGCCGTCGCAGCGGGCGGTGATGCCGATGGCAAGCGCGATCAGTTCCTTCGTCTTGGAATCGAGTTCGCCCGGCGCGATCGCCGCCTTGGCAAGGCTGCCAAAGGCAGGCGCCACGTCGGGCATTTCCTTGCGCAGCGCCGCCATGCGGGCATTTGTCTGGTCGGTGAAGGCATTCCAGTCGGTTGCAGCCATTTCTCGTCTCCTGATGGTTCTCACGGAAAATGGACGATATGCGCGCGTCATGAATTGACGCGGATCAACAAACCGGAGGGCAGGGACCGTGACTTGCGCGAAGACGGGAATATGCGCGAACGCGTGACAACAACAGCGGCGTTCAGTCTGCCAGCTCGGCCTCAAGCGAGATGTCTATCGCGCCAAGCGCCTTCGACATCGGGCAGGTTTCCTTCGCCTTGTTGGCGATCTTTTCGAAATCGCCGCTCGAAATTCCGGGCACCTTGCCGGTCAGTTTCAGGGCGCTGGACTTGATCGTGAACCCGTCTCCATCCTTTACGATTTCCACATCGCAGCGCGCGTTCAACTCTTCAGCGGGCGTTCCGTCTTCGGCCAGCATGTGCGAGAGCTGCATGGCAAAGCAGCCGGCATGTGCGGCGGCGAGCAATTCCTCGGGATTGGTGTCGGCAGTCTCGCCGCGGTCGGGTTCGAAACGCGAGGCGAACGAGTAGCCAGCATTTTTCAGGGTTCCGCTTTCGGTGTCGAGGACGCCCGTGCCATCGGCAAGGGCGCCATGCCAGAAGGCAGTTGCATGACGTTTCATTGCAGGAAGGTCCTTTCGTTGCCGGAGTAGAGATTTCGCGAGCGCAGATGCGGGGCAAGCCGCCAGGCAATGAAGGGTGTCGCAACCAGTGAAAGAACGATCACGGCGGGTACGAGATAGTTATCGAATGGCTGCAGGCCGGGAATGCTCAATATCGCTACAACGAGCGAGCCGAAGATCACTGCATTGACCATCAGTGAAAGCATCAGGGATATGATTGTCCGTGCGCGCATGAAGAACTCCATTGAACTGTTTCGTCTTGATGGTGTGTGAGACCAACGATTGCCCTTGGGGAAGAGTTCCATGTTTCATTGAGCGGCCGATCACGGATTATCTCACCGCATCACGATTCTTCTCACATCAATGTGCGAGCAGTTGATTTGTCTTCGCAATGCAAGTGCGCCATCTAATCGGCGAAAGAATTTCCAAGATTTCCTGCGGAGGGACATTTCATGCTCAGGTTCACACCGGCGATTGCCGCTACACTGTTTGTTGTTTCCGGCAGTTTCCTGCCGTCTGCGGCGGTTGCAGAAGAAAAGACCGCCATCGTGGCGGGCGGCTGTTTCTGGTGCGTGGAAAGCGATTTCGAGCACGTCAACGGCGTCGACAAGGTGGTCTCGGGTTATACCGGCGGCGAAATGCAGAATCCCACCTATCGCAATCACGGACAGCATCTGGAAGGTGCCGAAATCTTCTATGACGATACCAAGGTCAGTTTCCGCTCCCTGATGGAAACCTATTGGCGGACAATCGATCCGACGGATGCCGGCGGTCAGTTCTGCGATCGCGGTCATGCCTACACGACTGCGGTATTCGTGAACTCACCGGAAGAAAGGGCCGTTGCGGAAGAGACGAAGGCCGATGCGGAAAAGGCGCTTGGCAAGAAAATCGTGACCCCTGTACTGGATGCGAAGGCATTCTGGGATGCAGAGGATTATCATCAGGATTATTACAAGAAGAATCCGGTGCGCTACAAATACTACCGCTGGTCCTGCGGCCGCAATCAGAGGGTCGAGGAATTGTGGGGCAGTGAGGCCTACAAGGGTGTGAACCACGCCGAAAGTTGATCCGCCGTTTGCGGCAACGCTGAATACTGACAAAATTCGGTGTTTTTCTCTTTCCCTTACGTTATCTTCATCTCCCGTTCAGGTTTGATTTACCATAGTCGGCCAGTATGAAGGGCGCGAATGCCTTATTTTGGCAGGAATTCGTGCTATGGGAGCGCGAAAATCAAATGCCTTGCCGTCACCGGTGGCGGACGGGGCACAGGGGCTGAGAATTGATGAAGACCAAAACGCTAGTTGCACTGACCGTTGCGAGCCTGGCAATCGCGGGCTGCACACGATCGGTGAACAACACGCTCAATCCGGGTGGTGTGAACCCGCAAAGGCTTCCTTCCGCGCCGGTGCAGCCGGTGCAGGATGCAGGACAGTTGCCCCCGCCGCAGGAAGTGGAACCGGGTCAGGAAATGGCATCGGTACAGCCGATGGATCCTACCAATCCGGGGATGGAAGCGCCGAGCGTCGTCGATCAGACCGGCGCAGCCGAGACCGCGCCGCAACCGTCTGCCGAACCTGTCACCCGGGAGGGTGTATCGGGAACCTGGATCGTTGCTTCCGACAATTCGGATTGCAGGCTTATCCTCGCCTTCACCAAATGGTCGGGCGGCTACCGCGCGGCCTCGCGCAAATGCGTATCGCCGGAGATTTCGAGCGTTGGTGCATGGGACGTGAAAGGTCAGCAGGTCGTTCTTCTCGACAATGGCGGCAATACCGTCGCAAGGCTCTACCGCTCCGGTGGCGAGCGCTATGACGGAACCACAAACAGCGGCAAGCCCATCAGTTTCACCCGTTAATCCGGCCAGTCTTCAGAATGGACTGCCACCTGGTGTGAGGTTATGGAGTGCTTCGCACGCTGCCTGAGGGCTGGCCTGGTTGCTGCCATTCCAGCCTTGTAACGGCGTGGTTCCAATTCTACGATCGGTTCAACAATTCGCGTCCTAGCCGTCAGGTCCCTCATCTTCCATGCAGACCGTCCTTGAAGCCTACAGGGAAAAAATCGCCTCCGGCAAGATTGCCAGCGATCCCGTTCAGCTGGAACTGGTGGAAAAATTCGACAGGCTTGTCGAGCGGCTGGCTGATCGCAAGCTTTCGGCAAAGTCGAGTTCGCTTGGCTGGCTGTTTGGCCGCAAGGCATCGAAGGAAGGTGAGCGCGGCCTTTATGTCTGGGGATCGGTCGGGCGCGGCAAGTCGATGCTCATGGACATGTTCTTTGCCGCAGCTCCCGTCGAACGCAAGCGGCGCGTGCATTTCCATGAATTCATGTCGGATGCGCAGAACCGGATCCACGCCCAGCGGCTGGCCTTCAAGGAAGGCCGGTCGAAAGAGGAAGATCCCATTCCGCCGGTTGCCCGTGATCTCGCCGCCGAAGCATCACTTCTGTGCTTCGACGAGTTTTCAGTGTCCGACATCGCCGATGCGATGATACTCGGGCGCCTGTTCAGGGGGCTGTTCGAGGCCGGGGTGACTGTGGTTGCGACCTCGAACGTGGCGCCGGACGACCTTTACAAGGACGGGCTCAACCGTCAGCTGTTCCAGCCCTTCATCGGATTGCTGAAGGAAAAGTGCGAAGTATTCGAACTCGATGCCCGCACCGACTACCGGCTGGAAAAGCAGGACAGTCTCCGTGTTTATTTTGCGCCACTGGGATCGCGAGCCGATGCAGCATTCGAGGCCAGCTGGCGGCATCATACCGGGGGCCGCGAGGTGCAGGCAGATTCGATCAGACGCAAGGGCCGCACGATCGGCATTCCGGCTGCCGTTGACGGTGCCGCGCGCTTCACGTTCGAGCAATTGTGCGAACAACCGCTTTCAGCAGCAGACTATCTGGCCATCGCCCACAGGTTCCAGACGATCTTCATCGAGGGCGTGCCGATGATGGGGCTGGCCGAGCGCCAGTATGCCAAGCGCTTCATCAATCTCATCGATGCGCTGTACGACAATCACAACAAGGTGGTCCTGTCCGCTGCGGCCAGTCCGCATGCCTTGTACCAGGCAAAAACGGGGGTCGAGGCCTTTGAGTTTGACAGGACATCCTCGCGGTTGATCGAGATGCAAAGCCAGGACTACCTGGATTCCGTCGAAAAGCGATAGCTGCCCTGGCAAGACCGGATATTGCCTTTCAAGGCGGGAATTTCCTTCCTTTTTCCCGCAGAGGCTTTCAAAATCGTGGCGATTGATCCGAAAATGTCATTCCGGCGTCACCGGAGAATGCAATAACAATACGTGCGAGCAAGCTGAACTCGACAATAAATATTTACGTTTACGTAAGTCCGAAATTTTTTAAACCATTGAAATGACGCAATAAACATCATGTGTATTGCATGTGGGTCATTTTTTCGCTAGTGCAGCTTTTGATTGGCCGCTAGCAAGCTGGCCTGAATGCACATGGAGGGTTTCACCGGATCGCGGGGGTCATCTGAGGGCCTGTCGCGGTTCTGAGGGCATTGCCGGGATTGCCAGCTTTTCATCGTCTTTGAGCAAGGATGCCGGCAAGGTTTCCGCCACCGCGATGTTGAGCTTCCGTAAACCGGTTAAAAGAATGACAGCCAGGCCCGGAAGAGGCCGCGGTTGAAACTCGTTCAGGACTTTTCGCAACACGCTATTGCAACACAGGGAACTTCAACAAATGGCGCGCAACAAGATCGCACTCATCGGCTCCGGCATGATCGGCGGTACGCTGGCACATCTGGCCGGCCTGAAGGAACTGGGCGATGTCGTCATGTTCGACATTGCCGAAGGCATACCGGAGGGCAAGGCGCTTGATCTTGCAGAATCCTCCCCGGTCGACGGGTTCGACGCCAAGTTCTCGGGTACGCAGGACTACAAGGCAATCAAGGGCGCGGATGTCTGCATCGTGACTGCCGGGGTTCCGCGCAAGCCGGGCATGAGCCGCGATGATCTCCTCGGCATCAACCTGAAGGTGATGGAGCAGGTAGGCGCTGGCATCAAGAAATACGCACCCAACGCCTTCGTGATCTGCATCACCAACCCGCTCGACGCGATGGTATGGGCGCTGCAGAAATTCTCCGGGCTGCCGAAGAACAAGGTGGTGGGCATGGCGGGCGTACTCGACTCCGCTCGCTTCCGCTACTTCCTCGCAGAGGAATTCGACGTATCGGTGGAAGATGTCACTGCCTTCGTCCTGGGTGGCCATGGCGACTCCATGGTTCCGCTGGTTCGCTACTCCACGGTTGCCGGCATTCCCTTGCCCGACCTTGTGAAAATGGGCTGGACCTCGAAGCAGCGCATCGACGAGATCGTTGACCGGACCCGCAAGGGCGGCGGCGAGATCGTGGCGCTCCTCAAAACCGGTTCGGCCTATTACGCGCCTGCGGCCTCGGCCATCGCGATGGCGGAAAGCTACCTCAAGGACAAGAAGCGCGTTCTGCCATGCGCGGCCCATCTGAAGGGCGAGTATGGCGTGAAAGACATGTATGTCGGCGTTCCGACCGTGATTGGCGCCGATGGCGTCGAGCGCGTCATCGAGATCGAAATGAACAAGACCGAAGAGAAAATGTTCCAGAAATCGGTCGAGTCCGTCGCCGATCTCTGCTCGGCCTGTCAGGAAATTGCGCCGAACCTGAAATAACATCAACCGGCCCGGGTTCGCCCGGGCCGTATCGCGATCAGCAGGAGGGGCGGGCGCGACCCGCTTTTGGCATATGGCACGTAACGAACACAACGAAGCCATGCAGCAGACTTCGTTCCTTTATGGCGGCAACGCCGGTTACATCGAGGAACTCTATGCCGCCTATCAGGACAATCCGGCATCCGTCAGCGAGGATTGGCAGAAATACTTTGCCGAACTGAAGGATCCTGCAGCAGACGTGCGCAAGAGCGCAGCGGGTGCTTCCTGGAAACGCAAGAACTGGCCGATCGCGGCAAATGGAGAACTGGTCTCCGCGCTGGACGGAAACTGGCAGGAAGTCGAAAAGCAGCTCGGCGACAAGATCCAGGCGAAGGCGCAGAAAGCCGGATCCGAGATTTCCGCCGAGGAAGTGCAGCGCGCCACACGCGATTCCGTTCATGCGGTCATGATGATCCGCGCCTATCGCATGCGCGGTCACCTGCATGCCAATCTCGACCCGCTGGGGATTGCGACCAAGAAGGAGGATCACAACGAGCTTGATCCGTCCGCCTATGGCTTCACGCCTGCCGACTATGATCGCAAGATCTACATCGACTACATGCTGGGTCTCGAATTCGCGACGATCAACGAGATGCTGGAGATCCTCCAGCGTACCTACTGCTCGACAATCGGCGTGGAGTTCATGCACATCTCCGATCCCGAGGAAAAGGGATGGATCCAGCAGCGTATCGAGGGACCGGACAAGGGCGTTGCCTTCACCGAGATGGGCAAGAAGGCGATCCTGCAGAAGTTGATCGAAGCAGAGGGCTTCGAGCAGTATCTCGATGTCAAATACAAGGGTACGAAGCGTTTCGGCCTCGACGGCGGGGAGTCGCTCGTGCCGGCGCTGGAACAGATCATCAAGCGCGGCGGCCAGCTCGGGTTGAAGGAAATCGTTCTCGGCATGGCACACCGCGGCCGCCTGAACGTCCTGACCAACGTGATGGCCAAGCCGTTCCGCGCTGTCTTCCACGAATTCAAGGGCGGTTCGTTTACGCCCGAGGAGGTCGAAGGTTCCGGCGACGTGAAGTATCACCTCGGCGCATCTTCGGACCGCGAGTTCGACGAAAACAAGGTGCACCTCTCTCTCACCGCCAACCCCTCACACCTTGAAATCGTCAATCCGGTGGTGCTCGGCAAGGCACGCGCCAAGCAGGACAAGATCGAGGACAAGAATGATCGCGGCTCGCGCCAGCGCGACAGCGTGCTGCCCCTGCTGCTTCACGGCGATGCCGCGTTTGCCGGCCAGGGTGTGGTTGCGGAATGTCTTGGTCTTTCGGGCCTCAAGGGACACCGCGTTGGCGGTTCGATCCACTTCATCATCAACAACCAGATCGGCTTCACAACGAATCCGAGCTTCTCGCGTTCCTCTCCCTATCCTTCCGATGTGGCGAAGATGGTCGAGGCACCGATCTTCCACGTCAACGGCGACGATCCCGAAGCCGTTGTCTATTGCGCAAAGGTCGCCACCGAGTACCGCCAGAAATTCGGCAAGCCCGTTGTCATCGACATGTTCTGCTACCGGCGCTTTGGCCACAACGAGGGTGATGAGCCGTCGTTCACCCAGCCGAAAATGTACAAGGTCATCCGCCAGCATCCGACGACTGTCGAAATCTACTCCAAGAAACTGATCGGCGAAGGCCTGTTCAAGCAGGCGGAAGTCGACAAGATGAAGGCCGACTTCAGGCAGTTCCTTGAGGATGAATTCGATTCCGGCCAGGAATACCGCCCGAACAAGGCCGACTGGCTGGATGGCGCATGGTCGGGCCTCAAGGTAGCCGACGGTTCGGACGAACGCAGGCAGGGCCAGACCGGCGTGCCGGTCAAGACGCTCAAGGAAATCGGCGAGAAAATCACGTCGGTGCCTGAAGGCTTCCAGGTTCACCGCACGATCCAGCGCTTCCTCAACAACCGTGCCGAAGCCATTTCCACCGGCAAGGGCATCGACTGGGCAACTGCGGAATCGCTCGCCTTCGGTTCGCTCATGCAGGAAGGCCACACGATCCGCCTGTCCGGGCAGGACGTCGAACGCGGCACGTTCTCGCAGCGCCATTCGGTGCTCTACGACCAGGAAACGGAAGAACGCTACATTCCGCTGAACACGCTGGCCAAGCCGGAAGAAAAGGTCGATTACGACGCGATCAACTCGATGCTCTCGGAAGAGGCCGTGCTCGGCTATGAATACGGCTTCGCCCTTGCGCGTCCCGACGCGCTGGTTCTCTGGGAAGCACAGTTCGGCGACTTCGCCAACGGCGCGCAGGTCGTTTTCGACCAGTTCATCTCTTCGGGTGAACGCAAGTGGCTGCGCATGTGCGGTCTCGTGTGCCTGTTGCCGCATGGCTATGAAGGCCAGGGTCCGGAACACTCTTCCGCCCGCCCGGAACGTTTCCTGCAGCTTTGCGCGGAAGACAACATGCAGGTCGTCAATGTGACCACGCCTGCGAACTACTTCCATGTGCTGCGCCGCCAGATCAACCGCGAATTCCGCAAGCCGCTGATCATCTTCACGCCGAAATCGCTGTTGCGCCACAAGCGTGCGGTTTCCGAACTGTCGGATCTCGGTGCTAAATCCTCGTTCCACCGCCTGCTGTGGGACGATGCGGAAATGAAGAAGGACGGGCCGGTCAAGCTGGTCACCGATTCCAAGATCCGCCGTGTCGTCATGTCGTCGGGCAAGGTCTACTACGACCTGCTCGAAGAACGCGAGAAGCGCGGCATCAACGACATCTACCTGTTGCGGGTCGAGCAGCTCTACCCGTTCCCGGCCAAGGCGCTGATCAAGGAATTGTCGCGTTTCAAGAATGCCGAAATGGTATGGTGCCAGGAAGAGCCGAAGAACATGGGCTACTGGAACTTCATCGAACCCTATATCGAATGGGTTCTTGCACATATCGGCGCCAAGCACACCGAGCTTCGCTACACGGGGCGCGCAGCTGCAGCTTCGCCAGCCACCGGCCTGATGTCCAAGCACCTGGCGCAGCTCGCGGCCTTCCTCGAGGACGCGCTGGGCGACGGGCCGCACGTCACCGAGAAATCGAGATAAACCATCCGGCTGCGGCGGAAGCGTTCCGCCGCGCGAAACCCCTTCTTGACGCAATCAAGTGAAAGAGACTTAGCAATGGCTACCGAAATCCGCGTTCCGACCCTTGGTGAATCCGTAACCGAGGCCACGGTTGGCAAGTGGCTGAAGAACAAGGGCGACGCCGTCGCCCAGGACGAGCCGATCGTCGAACTGGAAACAGACAAGGTTTCCGTGGAAGTTCCCGCCCCGCATGCCGGTGTGCTGTCCGACATCTCGGTACAGGAAGGCGAAACTGTGGAAGTGGGTGCACTTCTCGGTCATCTGGGTGAGGGTAGCGGCGAAGCCGCGGCGCCTGCGGCCAAGGAAGAGAAGGCCGAAGCCCCGAAAGCAGAGGCGCCCAAGAGCGAACCTGCCAAGGCCGACGCCGGTTCCATGCCGCCGTCGCCGGCAGCGGGCAAGCTTGCTGCGGAAAAGGGTATCGATCCCGCGCAGGTCGAAGGGTCCGGAAAACGGGGCCAGGTTCTCAAGGAAGACGTGATGAAGGCAGCTTCAGGTGGTGGAGCTTCCGCTCCGGCACCGTCAGCTGCACCGCGTGCGCCGTCCGGTGCCGATGACGAGGTGCGCGAGGAACGGGTGAAAATGACCCGCCTGCGCCAGACCATCGCGCGCCGGCTCAAGGACGCCCAGAACACGGCTGCCATGCTTACCACCTACAACGAGGTGGACATGACCGCGGTGATGGAACTGCGCAAGAAGTACAAGGATATCTTCGAGAAGAAACATGGCGTGAAGCTCGGTTTCATGGGCTTCTTCTCAAAGGCCGTCACCCATGCGCTGAAGGAAATTCCGGCAGTGAATGCCGAGATCGACGGCACCGACATCATCTACAAGAACTACTGCCATATCGGCGTGGCCGTAGGTACGGACAAGGGTCTCGTGGTGCCGGTCGTGCGTGATGCCGATGCCATGTCGATTGCCGAGATCGAGAAGGAAATCGGCCGTTTGGGCAAGGCTGCCCGCGACGGCGAACTCTCCATGGCCGACATGCAGGGTGGCACGTTCACCATCTCGAATGGGGGCGTCTACGGTTCGCTGATGTCGTCGCCGATCCTGAATGCCCCGCAGTCGGGAATCCTGGGCATGCACAAGATCCAGGAGCGCCCGGTCGCACTCAACGGACAGGTTGTCATCCGGCCGATGATGTATCTCGCATTGTCGTATGACCACCGGATCGTCGATGGCAAGGAAGCCGTTACCTTCCTCGTTCGTGTCAAGGAAAGCCTCGAGGATCCAGAGCGCCTGGTGCTCGACCTCTAGGGATGCAAGCTGGCCGGTCGCGTGCCATTTGATCGGGCATCGACCGGTTCCGGTTCTGCATCTCCGGTATTGTTCGCATTTGCCGCGGAAGGAGAAAGCGGATGACCATCGAACTGAAAATGCTGCTGTATGCGACCATCCTGTTGATCCTGCAGCTCATATTCCAGGTGCTGGGCGAGATCATTCAGAACGGCCTTGGCTATGCGCTTTCGGCACGCGACGAGGACCCGGAGAGCGGCGGATATTCCGCGCGCTTCGAACGGGCCTTCTACAACATGCTTGAAACCTATCCGGCTTTTGCCGCGCTGGTTTTCCTTCTCTACGCGACCGACAGCTGGTCTTCGCTGACGGCACTTGGTGCGCAGCTCTATTTCTGGGCCCGTGTCGTTTATGTTCCGGCCTATGTTTCCGGTATTCCGGTGGTTCGCACGGCCATATGGGCAACCTCCCTTGCCGGCATTCTCATGATGGCCTGGCAGCTTTTGTCATTCGCGACGGCGTAAGGGCGCACCCGATACCAGGGAGAAGAGACAGATGAAGAAAGTGATGGTCATTACCGGCGGCAGCCGTGGAATTGGCGCGGCCTGCGTTCGCCTTGCCGCCAAACGCGGCTATGCCGTCTGTTTTTCCTACGTCTCCAGCGGTCAGGCTGCTGAAGCGCTTGCGGCCGAAGTGGAAGCTGCGGGCGGCACTGCGCGAGCCGTGAAATCGGATGTGGCGAAGGAAAGCGACATCCTCGAACTGTTCGCGGCAGCCGACGAGATGGGCACCGTATGTGGTCTCGTCAACAATGCCGGCGTGGTCGACAAGTCCGATCGTGTGGAGAATTACAGCGCCGAGCGCCTGGAGCGCATGTACGGCGTCAACGTGATTGGCTCGATACTGTGCGCACGCGAAGCCATCCGGCGCATGTCGACGAAGCATGGAGGCCAGGGCGGCGCGATCGTCAATCTGTCCTCGGCTGCCGCCTATCTGGGCTCGCCCAACATGTATGTTGACTATGCCGGTGCAAAGGCTGCCATCGATACGTTCACCAAGGGGTTGTCGCTGGAAGTCGCGGGAGAGGGCATTCGCGTGAATGCCGTACGCCCCGGCCTGATCGACACCGAGATCCACGCTTCAGGCGGCGAGCCCGACAGGCTGGAAAGGCTGTCGCACACTGTTCCGATGGGCCGCGCTGGCAGTGCCGATGAGATCGCCAATGCAGTGCTGTGGCTGATGAGCGACGAGGCGTCGTACATCACCGGTGACAGCCTGAATGTTACCGGTGGTCGATAACAGTTTCATGCAGGCATCACGCCTGAAGATCCGAAATAGCGAAACGGGAAATTTCCAATGTCCGACAAATACGACCTGGTGGTAATCGGTTCGGGACCGGGCGGGTATGTCTGCGCGATCAAGGCGGCACAACTCGGTCTGAAAACCGCAATCGTCGAGAAATGGAGCACGCTTGGCGGCACCTGCCTCAACATCGGCTGCATTCCGTCCAAGGCGCTGCTGCACGCCTCCGAGATGTTCCACGAGGCCGAGCACGGGCTGGAAGCGCTGGGCGTGAAGGTTTCGAAGCCGAAGCTCGATCTTAAAGCCATGATGGCGCACAAGGATGCGACGGTGAAATCCAACGTCGATGGTGTCGGCTTCCTGATGAAGAAGAACAAGATCGATGTTCATCACGGCTGGGGTTCGATCCCGGCTGCCGGCAAGGTTTCGGTCAAGGCGGAAGACGGCAAGGAAACCGTGCTTGAAACGAAGAACATCGTCATAGCAACCGGCTCGGATGTTGCGGGCATTCCGGGCGTCGATGTGGATTTCGACGAGAAGGTGATCGTTTCCTCCACTGGTGCGATTGCACTCGAGAAGGTGCCGGAAAACCTCGTGGTTGTCGGCGGCGGCGTGATCGGCCTCGAACTGGGTTCGGTCTGGATGCGCCTTGGTGCCAAGGTGACGGTAGTCGAGTATCTCGACACCATTCTTGGAACGATGGACAACGACGTCTCCAAGCAGTTCCAGCGCATGCTGCAGAAGCAGGGCATGGTGTTCAAGCTTTCTTCCAAGGTCACTGGCGTCGAGAAGGCCAAGAAGGGGGCGAAAGTCACCTTCGAACCGGTCAAGGGAGGCGATGTCGAGACGCTTGAGGCGGATGTCGTGCTGGTTGCCACCGGCCGGAAGCCGTTTACCGAGGGGCTGGGCCTCGAAGAACTCGGTGTCGAGATGGAGCGCGGCAAGGTCAAGACCGACGGCCACTTCAAGACGAATGTCGATGGCATCTATGCAATCGGTGATGTGACCGACGGCCCGATGCTGGCCCACAAGGCGGAGGACGAGGGCGTGGCAATCGCTGAAATCCTCGCCGGTCAGGCTGGTCATGTGAACTATGACGTCATTCCGGGCGTGGTCTACACCCAGCCGGAAGTCGCTTCGGTCGGCAAGACCGAGGAGGAACTGAAAGCCGCAGGCATCGAATATGTTTCCGGCAAGTTCCCGTTCACTGCAAATGGCCGCGCGCGCGCCATGAACGCGACAGACGGTTTCGTCAAGTTCCTGGCCGACAAGAAGACCGACCGGGTTCTGGGTGTTCACATTGTCGGCTTTGGCGCGGGCGAAATGATCCACGAGGCAGCAGTGCTGATGGAATTCGGCGGTTCGTCGGAAGATCTCGGCCGTACCTGCCATGCGCATCCGACGATGAGCGAAGCGGTACGCGAGGCTGCGCTGGCAACCTTCGCCAAGCCGTTGCACATGTAATCATTCAGTTGCGGCTCTGGCTGGACATTAAAAACCCGGGCACTTTTGAAGTGTCCGGGTTTTCTGACTGGAGGCCTATCCGGTGGAAACTCAGGCACCGGGAAAGGGTGTCAGCTGGCGGTGTCCTTCGCGAGATACTTGATGAGCCATGCATCCACGGGGATGCTGGCGACATCGAACTTCTCTTCGGGCGCCGATTGGACCTTGGCGACGGACATTGGTTTTGCCGTCTTCGCCTTGGTCATTGCCATGTGGTTGAATGCGCATTCGGCATACGCAGCCGGTGCAGCCATGAAGGCTGCCAGTGCAAGGCCGACAGCGAGTCTCTTCATCACGCTTCTCCTTTTCACTGTGGGCAAAGGTGCCCACGATGAAAGGCTACCATGAAACGAGACAGGCGCAATGCAGTGCGCCATCACGGATGCGTGAGTTGTACTTCCTGGAAGGTCGCTGGCGGGAAGATGCTCAGTCGGCGCGGGAAACGGTGTAGCCCGCGTCGCGGAAGGCCTGAACCAATCCGGTCTTGCCGGGCAGATGCAGTGCGCCAATGGCGATGAAGGCATTGCCCTTTTCCAGAACAGGGAGCGCGCGCTCAGCCATCAGGGCGTTGCGGTTCTCGATGAGCTGGCGCTGAAAATGGGCGTAGCTGCCGGATTCGGAAGTCTTTGGCGTTGCAAATTTCAGCATCGGCATGACCATGCCGGTTTCGCCACGCATGTAGAGCTGCTTCATGGTTTCCATGACATCCTCGGCGACCGTGCCGAGTTCCAGGGTTTCCCTCAGCGCACCAAGATGAAACTCCGCCGGAAGCGAAGCCATTGCAGCAAACTGTTCCTCGATCGTTTCCAGACCAACCAGTTGCTTGCCGTCTGCCTGCGCCTTGCGCCCGATCACGGCGTCCAGAACAGGTTCACCGGAGTGCTTGGCAAGGGTCTCGCAAACGGGAACCGAGACGGCAGTTGCGACCACCCAAGGCTGCAGCATGCGGGCAACCGCAAAGGGCATGCCGCGTGCTTCCAGCGCGGGCTGCAACTTGGCGATTGTTTCGGGCGAGAGTTTCTGGTCGAGCGTGGTGCCGTCTGTCAGCATGGTCAGATGCTGAAGTCCCATCATCGCAGCCATGGTCTTCTGCTGGTCGAGTGCGTCCACGCTTTCGACGACGACGGTATCCGCTTTGTTGAACGCCTCAAGCCGGGCGCGGGTGAGCCTGGCAATTCTTTCGTCCGCCATGTGCATGGTGCCGAACAGGTAGGAAGGTTCTGATCCGTCCCTGTCTATCTTCCAGAAGATGCCCTCGCCATTGGGGACCTTTGCTGCCTCGGCCTCGATTTCTGCGAGCTTTTCCGGCGCTTCGCTTGCATAGACCTGGATGAGATCGCGGCCGGAACAAGCCCCGCCCGGTTCCTCGGCCTGTGCAACGGCGGCAAAAAGCACCCAGACGAAGGAAAGGAAGGCGGCGACGGTGAGCGTCACCAGCCCGAAGAGTATCTGCTGGCCTGCGTTTTCGGCAGTGGTGGCGATTTCTGGAGAGATAATCCTTTTCATGCAGCGCAATCTACCGGCAGGTGGTGAGCATCCCCTTAAGGTGCATCGTTAAAACGGGGTAAATGGGGCGGCAGTGCCGGCTGTTGTTCGCCGGCCTTCCGGGCTTTGCCAGGCACCAGCCGCTGAACCTAACGCATGTTCTTGCGGGCGCTGGGATGGGCCTTGTCGTAGATGTCCATCAGGCGATCGATATCGACCCCGGTATATATCTGCGTCGTCGAGAGCGAGGCGTGGCCCAGGAGTTCCTGGATCGTGCGCAGGTCGCCGCCATTTGCCAGAAGATGGGTGGCGAAGGAATGGCGAAGAGCGTGCGGCGTGGCAGTGTCGGGCAGGCCGAGTGCGGATCTCAACTTGCGGATCTGCCGCTGGATGATCTCTGGCCGCAATGGCCCACCCTTGGCGCCGCAGAACACCGGTTCTTCCTCTGCAGGGCTGTAGGGGCAAAGACGGCGGTATTCCGTGATCGCATCACGGACAACGGGCAGGAGGGGAACCAGCCGGGTCTTGCCGCCCTTGCCGGTGATGACGAGCGAGTTGCCGCCGTTCAGGTCTTCGGCTGTCAGCGACAGGGCTTCGGAAATGCGCAGGCCGCAGCCATAGAGAAGCGATATGACAGCGGTATCGCGCGCCGCAATCCACGGTTCGTCGCGCATCTGTTCCTGCGGATCGGCAAGCTGCAACGCCTTGGATGCCGGGATCGGCTTGGGCAGGGTCTTGGGCTGCTTTGGCGCGCGTGTGGCCGCAAGTCCCGCAGACGAGGCGAGCCCTTGTTTCTCAAGATGGCGGATGAAGGAACGTATACCTGCCAGTCCGCGTCCCAGCGTTCTTGCGCCCGCGCCCGCGCGCCTTCGTTCGGCAAGGAACCCGCGCAGATCGGCAGGGCGCAGATCGGAAAGATCGGCGAGACCCGGCGGATGGCCAAGATAGCCGGTCATGAACTGCAGGAATTGCCGCAGGTCGCGCTCATACGCTTCAAGCGTCTTGGGCGACATGCGGCGTTCGCCTGCAAGCGCCGCCAACCAGGCTTTGCGGTGCCGTGCAACTTCGGGTGAGAGGGTGATGAGAAAGGCTTCGGCGTTCATGGGAAGGAGGATGCATGAACGCGGTTAGCGAAGGGTGAAGAGTTCTCTGCTAGAATTTGAGTCCTTTGGCCGTCAGGACTTGATCTACGCGCTTGCGGAATTCCGGCATTGCACTCGTCATCGAATCAAAAACCTGCCGATTGGCCCTGAATGCAATTTCGGGCGCGGCAGAAAAATACCGCTGACCCGCTTCCGTTTCTGCGAAGGTTGCTATTGTCTTGAGTTCTTCGACACTGAAATGATGAGCGTAACGTGCAGGAAGGTCCGTTTTCAGCAACAAGCCGACGACCATCTTGCGTTGCTCTTCTGTGATTTCGGCAACTGCCGAGGCAATGACCTCACTATCCGAGTCGGGATTGCGGCGTTTCAGATGATCGGCGGCAGGTGGTACGGATTCCATGGCGAGGGCAGACATGATGCCCGGTACCACGCTCTGAATGACGACACGTTTTGCCAGTTCGATCCGCTCAGCATCCTCCGCGCCATTTTGTGCAGCTGCGATGAAAGCCAGGAGGCAGGTAGCGCAAACCAAGCTACCTGCCAGTAGGCTTCGTAACACTTTCAATTTCGCGGACCTTGCTTCAGCCGCCGATCTTCTGGCCGGTCTTGGCCCAGTCGGCCAGGAAGCCCTCGATGCCCTTGTCGGTCAGCGGGTGCTTGACCAGTGCCTTCAGCGTGGAAGGCGGAACGGTAGCGACATCTGCACCGATCAGAGCGGCTTCCTTGACGTGGTTTACCGTGCGGATCGAGGCGGCAAGGATCTTCGTCTTGAAATCGTAGTTGTCGTAGATGGTGCGGATATCCTCGATCAGCTCCATGCCATCGATTGCCATGTCGTCGAGACGTCCGATGAAGGGCGAGATGTAAGTCGCGCCAGCCTTGGCAGCCAACAGCGCCTGGTTGGCGGAAAAGCATAGCGTGACATTGGTCTTGTGCCCATCAGAGGTCAGCGCCTTGCAGGCCTTCAGCCCGTCCATGGTCAATGGCAGCTTGATGCAGATGTTGTCGGCAATCTTTGCCAGTACTGCGGCTTCGCGCATCATGCCTTCATAGTCGAGGGCAGTCACTTCAGCCGAGACGGGCCCGTCGACGATGCCGCAGATTTCCTTCGTCACTTCCATGATGTCGCGGCCGGATTTCATGATCAGCGACGGGTTGGTGGTGACGCCGTCCAGCAGGCCTGTTTCTGCCAGTTCGCGGATTTCGTTTACGTCGGCTGTGTCTACAAAGAATTCCATTGTCTCTCTCTGATGTTGCGCGTTTCTCGCTGCGGTTTCCTGAACTTGCCAGGCCCGGTCAAACTTGCCGACTGCATATAGCAAAACACTTGCGAGGTCATTAGGCTTGCCGCGGATTCGCGCCGATACACGGCCATCAAACCGGAAACTTGCTTGCCAGACACCGCAACCATATTGCTGCCAATTCCCGCAGAGGGACCGTACACCTATTCGGTTCCGGACGGCATGCTGCTTCAGCCCGGCGATGTCGTGCAGGTCCCGCTTGGCCCTCGGCAGGTGATCGGCGCGGTGTGGGACGCTTCCGGGGGCGCGGCGGGCAAGGTCGATCCAAAGAAGCTCAGACCGGTCACCCTCAAGTTCGATTGTCCTCCGCTTACAGAAGAGATGCGGCGATTTGTTGACTGGGTGGCGGCATGGACATTGTCGCCGCCGGGCATGGTGCTCAAGATGGTGCTGCGCGTTCCTGCAGCCCTCGAACCGCTCGCTTGCGTACCCGGCATCCAGTGGACGGGCCACGAACCGGATCGTGCAACGGCTGCACGGACCCGGGTGCTGGAACTGGCCCGCAACGGACTTTCCTGGACCAAGTCGGGACTGGCACATGCCGCAGGTTCTTCGGCCTCGGTCATCGACGGGCTGATCAGGCAGGGAGTTCTCGAGGTTGTCGAGATGCCCGCCGGTCCACTGGTTCCGGCGCCGGATCCAACGCACAACCTTGCAACACTTGAACCTGAGCAGCGTGCTGCCGGCGAGGAACTGACCGCCAGAACCGCACAAGGCAGCTACTCGGTAACGCTGCTGGACGGCGTAACGGGATCGGGCAAGACCGAGGTCTATTTCGAGGCAGTGGCCGAAGCCGTGCGGCAGGGCAGGCAGGTGTTGATCCTTCTGCCCGAGATTGCGCTGACCTCTTCTTTCCTCGACCGTTTCGAAGACCGTTTCGGTGTGAAGCCCGGCGAGTGGCATTCGGATATCTCGCCCAAGAACCGGGAAAAGCTCTGGCGCCAGGTGGCCACCGGCGAGGTGCGGGTCGTGGCAGGGGCAAGGTCTGCACTCTTCCTGCCGTTCTCGCGGCTGGGCCTGATCATCGTCGACGAGGAGCACGACACGGCTTACAAGCAGGAAGACCGGGTATTCTACAATGCCCGCGACATGGCGGTAGTACGCGGCCACATTGCCGGCTGCCCGGTAATCCTGTCCTCGGCCACGCCTTCAATCGAGAGCCGGGTCAATGCCGATCGCGGGCGCTACCACTATATCCGCCTTGCAGAACGCTATGGCGAAGCGAGCCTGCCTGATCTGCACACCATCGACATGCGCAAGTCCCCGCCTCCGCGCGGCGGTTTCATTTCGCCCATATTGCGGGCGGCGATGGCAAAATCGCTTGAGCAGGGTGCGCAATCGCTGCTGTTCATCAACCGGCGCGGCTATGCCCCGCTTACGCTATGCCGGGTTTGCGGGCATCGCTTCGAATGCCCGAACTGCACAACCTGGCTGGTCGAGCACCGGTTTCGCGGTCAATTGCAGTGCCACCATTGCGGCCACTCCGAACCGGTTCCCGAAGCCTGCCCCAATTGCGGGACGTTCGATCACCTTGCGGCATGCGGACCGGGCGTTGAACGGCTGGCGGAAGAGGTGGTTGGCATTTTTCCCGAGGCGCGGACGCTCATTCTCTCTTCGGATCTGGGCGGTGGCATCAAGCGGCTGCGCATGGAACTCGACGCCATCGCCAAGGGCGAGTGCGATATCGTGATCGGTACCCAGCTTGTCGCCAAGGGGCACAACTTTCCGATGATGACCTGTGTTGGCGTGGTCGATGCCGATATCGGGCTGTCGAATGGAGATCCGCGTGCGGCGGAGCGAACCTTCCAGCTTCTCTCGCAGGTAACAGGACGTGCTGGCCGCTCTGGCGGGGCAAGCGCGGGTTATATCCAGACCTATCTGCCGGAACATCCCGTGATCCGGGCGATTGCTTCGGGCGACCGGGAAGCGTTCTACGATCGCGAGATCGAGGCACGGCGGGCAGCGGGGCTTCCGCCATTCGGCAGGCTGGCGGCGATCATCGTGTCGGCTGCCACGCGCCGCGAGGCCGAGGAGCATGCACGCGCCATGCGACGGGCGGCGAAACCGCCTTCGGGCATCATGGTGCTCGGGCCGGCGGAAGCGCCAATCGCGGTCGTGCGGGAGCGGCACCGTTTCCGTTTGCTGGTTCATGCGCAGTTGAACGTCAAACTCCAGGACTGGCTGCGGCAATGGCTGGCCGAATGTCCGAAGGAACGTGGCAGCATCCGGGTTCAGACGGATGTGGACCCGCAGAGTTTCGTTTAGGCGGTATTCTTCTGCGACATTGCCGATCCTTGCCTTTTAAATGCGGCGGTGTTGCGTTAACGAGCGGGGAAGCCGCTTTTCCCCGTGGCCCTTCTCTCTCCAGCCCTTCGGGGCCCGGCCCTTTGATGACGATGGCGACGGTATTTCGCAATGTCCCAATTCCCACAGACGCTCCCGGAAATGCTGCCGCTGATCCCGTTTTTTGTGACGTTGCTGCTCGGGATTGCATGGTTTCTGGCGCCGGGCGCCCTGTTCCGGCATCTCTGCATCGAGCCCGTGGAGCGGCACCCCGAAGCGACGGGTGAGGGCCGGTCCAGTTTTGCGGGCTTTCCCATCGTGTTTGGCGCCATGGGGATAGCAGGTACGGACCCGGTCCTGCTGTTTGTCACCGCGGCGGCATGGGCAGCGGCTTCGGCAGGCAAACTCCTGCACGTGGTGCTGGACGGTAATCGGCGTGTGTCGGTGATGGTGCGGCTTTTCATCGCGATCGTGCTGGCGGCGGCCGGTTTCACGCTGGCAGAAGTGCCTCAGTTGCGGTTTGTCTTGCCGCAGACCCTCGAGGGAATACTGTCGGCGGTGAGCGCGGCGGTTACCGCAGCCTATGGACTGCTGGCCTTGCTTGCACCTCGCGCGGCGCTGTCCGTCATGCGGCTCAAGCCGGTAGGCGAGATGGGGCCGGCTGCGGGCGAGGTCAGGGGAACACTGGCAGGTTTCTACCTGGCTGCAGCCTTTCTGGTGCTGGCCACAGGCAGTTTTCCGGCGATTCTGCTGCTTGGACTGTGCTGGCTGATGACAGCATTCGGCAGAATGATCGCCATGCTCTCGGACAATGGCAACAACCTTTTCAACTGGCTGGCCCTGATCCAGGAGCTTGTCCTGGCCGGTCTTCCGCTCGCCGTGGTTTTCGGTCTGGCAGGCTGATTGCCGTTCCGCAAAAGTGCGAGTCTTTCTATATATTTATCCCCAACCGGGCAGATGCGACAAAAGTGGGGCATAAACATTGATGCTGCGATGTTGCGAGTCCGGCAGGCCTGTGCTAGTTGAGGCGCGGCTTGGGCTGCTGAAGAGAGGCGGCCAATTCGCCCGTGACTAGAATAACTGAATAATTCCAACAGCTTGACCAGTAATTGGGAAGCTTCGCCTTGAACAAGGGGTGACTCGGGTTGGATCAAGTTGGGGACCGCTTGAACATTGGCACAGTCAGCTGCTTCCACTTCCGGTGTGACGGACCGCTACGCAAGCGCAATGTTTGAACTTGCGCTCGAAGCAAACAAGATTCCCGCCGTTGAAAAGGATCTGGCGCGTTTCGATGCGCTGATGAACGGCTCCGAAGACCTCATGAGGGTCGTTCGTTCGCCGGTATTGTCGGCAGACGAGCAGTTCGCTGCGGTCGACGCCATCCTTACAAAGGCAAAGATTTCCGGGCTTGCCGGCGACTTCATCAGGGTCGTTGCCAAGAACCGCCGTCTGTTCGCCATGACCGGCATGCTTGCTGCATTCCGCGCCATGGTGGCAAGGCACAAGGGCGAGGAGACGGCCAGCGTCACGGTCGCCCAGCGGCTTACCGCCGCCCAGGAAAAGGAATTGAAGGCAGCTCTGAAAAGCTCTGTCGGCAAGGACGTTGCGATCGAGCAGTCGGTCGACCCGTCGATTCTCGGCGGAATGATTGTCAAGGTCGGCTCACGCCAGATCGATACATCGCTTCGCACTAAACTCTCCTCCCTTAAGCTCGCGCTCAAAGAGGTCAGCTAATATGGACATTCGCGCTGCGGAAATTTCCGCCATTCTAAAAGACCAGATCAAGAACTTCGGCAAGGACGCCCAGGTTTCCGAAATCGGTCAGGTTCTCTCAATCGGTGACGGTATCGCCCGTGTTTACGGCCTCGACAATGTCCAGGCAGGCGAGCTCGTCGAATTCCCGGGCGGCATCTCCGGCATGGCCCTCAACCTGGAAACCGACAACGTCGGCGTCGTTCTTTTCGGCGATGACCGCGGTATCCAGGAAGGCGACACGGTAAAACGTACCGGCAGCATCGTCGACGTTCCGGTCGGTCCCGAACTGCTTGGCCGCGTGGTCGATGCACTCGGCAACCCGATCGACGGCAAAGGCCCGATCAAGGCCAAGAAACGCGCCCGCGTCGACGTCAAGGCACCCGGCATCATCCCGCGCAAATCGGTTCATGAGCCGATGTCGACCGGCCTCAAGGCAATCGATGCACTGATCCCCGTTGGCCGCGGCCAGCGCGAGCTCGTCATCGGTGACCGCCAGACCGGCAAGACCGCAATCCTGCTCGATACCTTCCTCAACCAGAGGCCGATCCACGAGGATCCGAGCCGCGAGGCTGACCGCCTGTTCTGCGTCTATGTGGCCATCGGCCAGAAGCGCTCGACGGTTGCCCAGTTCGTGAAGGTTCTCGAAGAGCGCGGCGCACTGCCCTACTCGATCGTCATCGCGGCCACCGCATCCGACCCGGCTCCGATGCAGTATCTTGCGCCGTTCGCCGGTTGTGCCATGGGCGAATACTTCCGCGACAACGGCCAGCACGCACTGATCGGTTACGACGACCTTTCCAAACAGGCTGTCGCCTACCGCCAGATGTCGCTGCTCCTGCGCCGTCCTCCGGGCCGCGAAGCCTATCCGGGCGACGTCTTCTACCTGCACTCGCGCCTGCTGGAACGCGCCGCGAAGCTCAACGAAGACAATGGCGCCGGTTCGCTGACCGCACTTCCGGTCATCGAAACCCAGGCAAACGACGTTTCCGCATATATTCCGACCAACGTGATCTCGATCACCGACGGCCAGATCTTCCTCGAAACCGACCTGTTCTACCAGGGTATCCGTCCGGCAGTTAACGTCGGTCTTTCGGTTTCGCGCGTTGGCTCCTCGGCCCAGATCAAGGCCATGAAACAGGTTGCCGGTTCGATCAAGGGCGAGCTTGCCCAGTATCGCGAGATGGCTGCGTTCGCGCAGTTCGGTTCGGACCTCGATGCTGCCACCCAGCGCCTGCTGAACCGTGGTGCACGCCTGACCGAACTCCTGAAACAGCCGCAGTTCTCGCCGCTGAAGACCGAAGAGCAGGTTGCTGTCATCTTCGCAGGCGTCAACGGCTATCTCGACAAGCTGCAGGTCAGCCAGGTCGGTGATTTCGAGAAGGGTCTTCTGGCTCATCTGCACACCAACAACCAGGATGTGCTGGATGCAATCCAGAAGGAACAGGCCCTGACCGACGCCATCAAGGAAAAGCTCACGGCTGCGATCGACGCATTCGCCAAGGGCTTTGCATAACCGCGGACCTTAAGCGACGGATAAAAGCTTATGCCTTCACTCAAGGATCTGAAAAACCGGATCGCCTCCGTCAAGGCGACGCAGAAGATCACCAAGGCCATGAAAATGGTGGCCGCGGCGAAGCTGCGTCGCGCCCAGTCGGCGGCCGAGGCCGCGCGTCCCTATTCGGCCAAGATGGCCGATGTTCTTTCCGGACTTGCAAAGTCGATGGAAGGACGCGAGGACGCGCCGGTCCTGCTTGCCGGAAACGGCAAGGACCAGGTGCACCTGCTGATCGTGGCAACGGCCGAACGCGGCCTTTGCGGCGGCTTCAATTCCTCGATCGCCCGCCTGGCGCGCGAGCATGCCCGCAAGCTTCTCAACCAGGGCAAGGAAGTGAAGATCTACACGGTCGGCAAGAAGGGCTACGACGCGTTGAAGAACGAGTTCGGGTCCAAGATTGTCGAGCGCATCGACTTCCGTTCGGTACGCAATATCGGCTATGGCGAAGCGGACGTGGTCGGCAAGCGCATCATCGAAATGTTCCATGAAGGTTCGTTCGATGTGGCGACGCTGTTCTACTCCGAATTCAAGTCGGTGATCAGCCAGATCCCGACGGCTATGCAGCTCATTCCCGCCAGCTTCCCGGCATCCGATGCCGGTAATGACGGTTCTGATGCGGTAGCCTATGAATACGAGCCGAGCGAGGAAGCCATTCTGGGCGACCTTCTGCCACGCAACATTTCCGTTCAGGTTTTCCGCGCATTGCTCGAAAACGCCGCATCCGAACAGGGCGCGCGCATGTCCGCCATGGACAACGCGACCCGCAACGCCGGCGAAATGATCGACAAACTGACGTTGTCCTACAACCGCCAGCGTCAGGCGCAGATCACCAAGGAACTCATCGAAATCATCTCGGGCGCAGAAGCGCTCTAAGCCTGGAGAGTTAGATCATGGCGAAAGCAACGACCACCAAGGCGACCGCCGCAAAGGCGCCGGCAAAGAAGGCTCCGGCCAAAAAGCCCGCCGCAAGCAAGACGGCCGCTGCCAAAACCGCAACCGCGTCGAAATCGGCATCAGCCGGTACCGGCAAGGTGACGCAGGTCATCGGCGCCGTTGTCGACGTGCAGTTCACCGGTGAACTTCCGGAGATCCTGAACGCGCTCGAAACCGACAACAACGGCAACCGCCTGGTTCTCGAAGTCGCCCAGCACCTGGGTGAAAACACCGTCCGCACGATTGCAATGGACTCCACCGAGGGTCTCGTCCGCGGCCAGCCCGTCGCTGACACCGGCAGCCCGATCGAGGTTCCGGTTGGCGACGAAACGCTCGGCCGCATCATGAACGTCATCGGCGAGCCGGTTGACGAAATCGGACCGATCAAGACAAAAGCCAAGCGCGCCATTCACCAGCCGGCTCCGGAATATGTGGAGCAGTCCACCGAAGCCGAGATCCTGGTCACGGGCATCAAGGTCATCGACCTTCTGGCTCCGTACGCCAAGGGCGGCAAGATCGGCCTGTTCGGCGGCGCAGGCGTCGGCAAGACCGTTCTCATCATGGAACTGATCAACAACGTCGCAAAGGCGCATGGCGGTTACTCCGTGTTCGCCGGTGTGGGCGAGCGTACCCGCGAGGGCAACGACCTTTACTGGGAAATGATCGAATCCGGCGTGAACAAGGACCCGCACGAGCATGGTGGTTCCGCTGCCGGCTCCAAGGCTGCCCTTGTCTACGGCCAGATGAACGAGCCTCCGGGTGCACGTGCCCGCGTCGCGCTGACCGGCCTGACCGTGGCAGAACATTTCCGCGATGGCGGACAGGACGTTCTGTTCTTCGTGGACAACATCTTCCGCTTCACCCAGGCAGGTTCGGAAGTGTCGGCACTTCTCGGCCGTATTCCTTCGGCCGTGGGCTATCAGCCGACCCTGGCAACCGACATGGGTGCGATGCAGGAACGCATCACCACCACGACCAAGGGTTCCATCACCTCGGTTCAGGCCGTTTACGTCCCGGCGGACGACCTTACCGACCCGGCACCGGCATCCACCTTTGCCCACCTCGACGCAACGACGGTTCTGTCGCGCTCGATCGCGGAAAAAGGCATCTATCCGGCTGTTGACCCGCTCGACTCCACCTCGCGCATGCTCGACCCGATGATCATCGGTGAGGAGCACTACAAGGTGGCCCGTGACGTGCAGGAAGTGCTGCAGCGCTACAAGGCCCTGCAGGACATCATCGCGATCCTGGGCATGGACGAGCTTTCCGAGGAAGACAAGCTGGCAGTTGCCCGCGCCCGCAAGATCGAGCGCTTCCTGTCGCAGCCCTTCTTCGTGGCAGAGGTCTTCACCGGTTCGCCCGGCAAGCTGGTCCCGCTGGAAGACACGATCAAGAGTTTCCGCGATCTGGTCGACGGCAAATACGACCATCTGCCGGAAGCTGCCTTCTATCTCGTCGGTTCCATCGAGGAAGCTGTCGAGAAGGCACAGAAAATGGCTGCCGAGGCTGCGTAAGCAGCCCGGCCCGCCCGCAAATCTGCGTCACAGGCAAACAGGATTTAACCAATGGCAACGCCGTTTTCCTTCGAACTGGTCTCCCCCGAGAAGCAGCTCGTCACCGGCGAGGCGCTGGATGTGACCGTGCCCGGCACGGAAGGCTATTTCCAGGTTCTCGCAAACCACGCACCGCTGATGTCGACCATCAAGCCGGGTGTTGTGGAAGTGACCATGAGTGACAATTCGTCCCACAAATACGTCGTGTTTGGCGGTTTTGCGGATGTCTCTCCTGCCGGTTGCACCATTCTCGCCGAGAGCGCGACCCATGTCGACGATCTCAACCGCGCAGAACTCGAGCGCCGCATCCAGGAAGCCCGTGAGGATATCAACGATGCAAAGGACGAACACGCCAAGATGCGTGCCGAGGACTATCTGCATCAACTGACAACACTGCAGGGCGCCATCTTGCCGGCTTGACGTGGTCGCGATGGCAATTGTGAATGAATCAGAACGGGCCTGCGGGCCCGTTTTTTTTGCCCTGCGCCTTCATGCCGCTGGCGTAGTTCGCTGGTGCGAAATATGTTGCGTCCGGATTGAGACGCAAGCTTACCGGGAGTGTTCCAATGAAACTTGATCAAACCGTAGCCGTGATTACAGGCGGTGCATCTGGACTTGGCGAAGCCACCGTCCGCAATTTCGTGGAAGGCGGCGCGCGTGTCGCGATCTTCGACATGAATGCGGAAAAGGGTGAGCAGGTTGCCAGCGAACTTGGTGACGCTGCCATATTCTGCGCGGTGAATGTGACTGATGAGAACTCGATTGCATCAGGTGTTGCTGCGACGATGGAGAAGTTCGGCAAGATAAATGCCAACGTCAACTGCGCCGGCATCGGTGTGGCCATGAAGACGATGGGCAAGGAAGGGCCGCATACGCTTGACCTGTTCAAGAAGGTCATCGACATCAACCTCGTCGGGACCTTCAACACTTTCCGTCTGTGCGTGGAGCAGATGGCGAAGAACGAGCCGAACAGCGAGGGTGAGCGCGGGGTGATCGTCAACACCGCCTCCGTTGCGGCGTTCGACGGCCAGAAGGGCCAGGTTGCGTATTCGGCTTCGAAGGGCGGTATTGTCGGGATGACACTGCCCGTGGCACGTGACCTTGCGTTCTACGGCATCCGCATCTGCACGATCGCGCCGGGCCTGTTCTACACGCCGCTGTTCGAGGGTCTCGGGCAGGAAGTGGTCGACAGTCTCTCGGCACAGGTTACCTTCCCGAAACGCCTCGGTTCACCTGCAGAATACGGTCAGCTTGCGCGCAATATCGTCGAAAGCCCGTATCTCAACGGCGAAACGATCCGCATCGATGGCGCCATTCGCCTCCCTTGAGGCAAGTGCGTCATTTCATCCGTGACCGAACAGGGTGCGGCAGATCGGTGAATCGGGATCTGCCAGCCCATCCGTCACGGTGAAGTGGTTCTTGTTTGCCTCTTCGACGAGACGAATCTGTGCGCCAAGGCCGTGCCAGACATTGGCAAGCAACTGGTTGTGCCGGACGAATTCGAACAATTCGGACTGGCCTGCCCAGCAGACCATGCGCAGCCCGTCCATGGGTTCCAGCAGAGCCGGACTTTCGCTCGCAGCCTCCCCGGCATCAAGCTGCAGGGTCTCGTTGATATTGAGGCGCAGCAGCGGACGCAGATCCGTAACCGGAGATATTGCCATTGCAAGGCGGATGCGTTCGCGAACATTCGCTGGCAGGGGCGAGTTTGAGCAGACCATGCGCGCGGCGAGATGTCCGCCGGCGGAATGGCCTGCGAGACGGATAGGCCCGTCATGCTGACTGGCGGCGTGGATAACCGCTTCGCCAACCTCCCGCGTGATCCCTGAAATGCGAATGTCCGGACACAGCGTGTAGGAGGGCATGGCGACCGAATAGCCGCGTTCCAGTGCGCCATGGGCCAGATGGGACCACATGTCCCTGGAGAAGCGGCGCCAGTAGCCGCCATGAACGAAAATGAACAGTCCGCGGGAATCGCCTGCAGGTTCGAAGAAATCCGTCCTGTTCCGTTCACCTGGCCCATAGGAGACGTCCAACCGGGCGCGTCCTTCGCTTGCGAGTTTTTCCCTGTATTCCTGCGCAAGTACCGGCAGCCGGGCAATCGTGCCTTCAGCATCGGGAACATGATCGATATTTGAATAGGCGTCGTCCCAGTCGGTGACCGGAAAATACTGCATCGTTTCTTACCCCGGTTGAGCCATGCACGGCGTTGGTGATTGCCTTTGGCTGCGGATTCGGATTTTGTTCCGGCAATCAATCAGAAAAGGAATTTGCCATGACGGGAGCAATCGAGACAAGGCTGAAGGAACTGGGAATCGAGCTTGCAGAGCCGCCAAGACCCGTGGCCAGCTATGTGGGCTTCGTTCAGACGGGAAACCTGGTTTTCGTTTCCGGCCAGTTGCCGCTTGCCGATGGCAAGTTGCTGCATGAGGGACTGGTGGGACGCGATGTTTCGCCGGAGCAGGGCGCGGAAGCGGCCAGGCAATGCGCCATCAACCTGCTTGCCCAGGCAAGACAGGCATGTGGCGGAGACTTGGACCGGATCGTCCGATGCGTTCGTCTCGGCGGATTCGTGGCCTCGACGCCTGATTTTACCGGCCATCCCCAGGTGATCAATGGTGCTTCAAATCTGATCGGTGAAGCGCTGGGTGAAAAAGGTGTTCATGCCCGTGCGGCAGTAGGCGTGGCGGCGCTGCCGCTCAACGCATGCGTCGAGATAGAGGCAATATTCGAGATCGAATGAGGGCGAGGGTCAGGTAGCGTCAGACTGCTACGATTCGATGATACCGCCCGGCAATTCGATGCAAGGCGAATGCCTTGCGCTGGGTGAGGACATGATCCGCTGGGCGGATACAGGCAGGAAAACAAAGGCAGACCGGGAAATGGTGCCCCTGGCCGGGATCGAACCAGCACGCCCGCAAGGGCAACGGATTTTGAATCCGTCGCGTCTACCAATTCCGCCACAGGGGCACACGCGCGCATCTAGCTTGACGGCCCGCAGCCGGTCAACCGAAAAGCTGACTGACCTTGTTGATTTGAACACATCTCCCGCCTTGTGGCGCGCGCGACAATCCCCTAAACGGAACGGAAGTTTGCGACGGTTTTCTTGAAACCGGGTACGAGTCGAACTGGCAGGGAAACGCCAAATGTTTACCGCAATCAGCCGCTGGATAAGAGCACTCTATGATTGGGTGTTCTCGCTTGCGCGGCACAGGCATGCCAATGCTGCGCTGTTTGGCGTTTCGTTCGCCGAGAGTTCCTTCTTTCCTATTCCGCCGGACGTGATGCTCATACCAATGGTGCTCGCTGACCGGAAGCGGTGGATGTTCTATGCAACGATCTGTACCGTCGCCTCGATCATCGGTGCCTTTGCGGGCTACGCGATCGGTGCCTTTTTCTATGACGCGGTCGGTCAGCCGATCCTTGCGCTCTATGGCAAGGAAGATGCGTTCGATCGTGTGGCGGAGTGGTACAACACCTGGGGCGGCTGGGGCGTTCTTTTCGCGGCGGTGACCCCGTTTCCGTACAAGGTGCTGACGATTTTCTCCGGTGCAACGGGCCTAAATCTTGCCGTGTTTGCCGTGGTCAGTGTGATTGGTCGGGGGCTGCGGTTCTTTCTGGTATCGTGGCTGCTATATCGTTTCGGAGCGCCCATCCAGACCTTCATCGAGCGGCGGCTAAGCCTCATGTTCACGATTGCGGTCGTGCTTCTCATTGGTGGCTTCGTTGCGGTCAAATACGTCTTCTAGGAATATTGCGATGAATTTTTCTGCTGAAACCGGTGACCTGCAACGCAAGACGGCACTGGTGGTCTTCGCGGGCATGGCTGCTGCAATACTGGCAGTGCAGGGCTTTGAACATATTGGCGGCTACATCCCCTGCAAGCTCTGCCTCGAACAGCGGCAACCCTATTATGCAGGCATGCCGCTCATGCTTGTTGCAGCAGTGTCGGCATGGCGTGGCTGGCCGGCAACGGTGACGCGCGGTCTTCTGATCATCGGCGGCCTTCTCATGCTCTATACAGCATCGGTTGGTGTGTACCAATCTGGTGCCGAATGGGGCTGGTGGCCGGGTCCGACGGACTGCGGCGCAGTCGCGGGCGGGGATGTAACCAATGCGGGCGACCTGCTTAGTCAGCTGGTCGAAAAGAAGGCCCCATCCTGCGATGTGGCTGCGGGCCGGTTTCTCGGCCTTTCCTTTGCAGGCTGGAACGTTCTGGCAGGCCTCGGGATCGCGGCGATAGCCTTCCTTGGAGGCTTCGGCAAGGCCAACGCGAAATCCTGACCGCAAATCTGGCGCAAACTCACGGTTCCAGTTCGGAATCCCAGTAGAGAAAATCCATCCAGCTTTCATGCAGGTGGTTGGGAGGGAACCTGCGCCCGTTGCGGTGCAGGTCCTCGATGGTCGGCATGACCGGCTTCATCGCGGGCCACATCCTGGCCTGTGCAGGAAGCTTGTTGGCCTTGCGAAGATTGCAGGGCGAGCACGCGGCGCAAACGTTTTCCCATGTCGTCTGACCGCCCTTGGAGCGGGGGATGACATGATCGAAGGTAAGTTCTTCCGGAGAGCCGCAATACTGGCACTTGAACTGGTCGCGAAGGAAGACGTTGAAGCGCGTGAAAGCCGGGTGACGGTTGGGCCGGATGTAGTTCTTGAGACAGACCACGCTGGGCAGTTTCATCTCAAGGCTCGGGCTGGTCACCACGTGCTCGTATTCGGCGACGATATTCACCCGGTCGAGGAAGACGGCCTTGATTGCATCCTGCCACGACCAAAGCGACAAGGGGTAATAACTCAACGGCCGATAGTCGGCGTTCAGTACCAATGCCGGATGTGCATCCGGCGAAAACCCGATCGACAAGGAGCGTCTCCCTTTTCCGATTCGTGTCCGTCGGTGCCGTTATGATTAGTCATTGATACAGTTTTGTGAAGCCACTTTATGCACGCCGTTCCACTGGAAAGAGGCTGGTTTTCGCAGTGCCGCCGGCACCGTCCGTGGCGGTACCGGTGTTCACGGCATGGCGTCGCGCCGTTTTTCGACGGCGTAATAGGCCCAGAGCAGCCGCGCTGCCACACCACGCCAGGGAGACCACTGCGCCGCAAGTTCGCGTGCCAGGCCGTGGTCCGGTCGTTCATCCAGCGCGAGCGCAATGCGGATCGCTTCCTGAAGAGCCAGATCGCCAGCCGGGAACACGTCGGCATGTCCAGCGCAAAAGAGAAGATAGACCTCTGCCGTCCAGGGGCCGATACCCTTGACGGACGTCATGCGCGAGATTGCGTCTTCAACTGGGAGTTCGCAAACCGACGACAGATCCAGTTCGCCACAGCCGATCGCGTTGCTCACGCCGGCGAGCGTGCGCTGTTTGGGACGCGAGAGACCGATGGTGCGCCAGACTTCCTCACCGGCTTCCAGAAATGCTGAAGGTTCGAGAGGTACGACGTGCTGGCGCATCCGCGAAAAGATGGCATCGGCGCTTGCCTTGGAGACCTGTTGCGAGACGATGATCCCGGCCAGACCGGCAAAGCCCGGCTCGGAAAGACGAAGGGGTACTTCGCCCGCCGTCTCGATTACCGGCTGCAAACGCGGGTCCGACCTGGCCAGCTCGTCCAGTCCGGTTTTTATATCCGAGTGACTCCTGATCCTCATTGAATTCCGGCTTGTCCTTCGTAGACGGCAGTGCTTGACACCTGATACGGCGACACGCCATCTGAGACGGGATGGCGTCGGGTTTTCAGGATGCGAGGCAGCAAGAGTGACAGGAAGCATGGCAGGCAGGCAACCCATTTTCCGCTTTGCGCCGTCGCCGAACGGGCGGCTGCACCTCGGCCATGCCTATTCGGCGCTCCTCAACCTGCGGATGGCAAGGGCAACCGGCGGCAGGATGCTGTTGCGCATCGAGGATACGGACACCGTGCGATGCACGCCTGCCCATGAGAGGGCCATGCTCGAAGACCTTGAGTGGATCGGCTTCGAATGGGACGAGCCGCCACTACGCCAGTCTGAGCATTTCGACCGCTATCGCGATTTCGCGGAGACCCTTCAGATCGAGAATCTTGCCTATCCCGCCTTCATGAGCCGGTCGGAAATACGCGAACGGGTGGCGCTTGAGGAAAGCGGCGGGGTCGAGTGGCCGCGTGATCCCGATGGTGCTCCAGTCTATCCGGGAGACGAGCGAGACTGGAGTGAGGCACATCGCGAAAGCATGATCATGTCCGGGGCGCCCTACGCATTGCGGCTCGATTCCCGTCGCGCCATTGCAAGGGTCGCATCCCGGCTGACGTGGGAGGAGGCCGGTGCAGGCCCGAACGGCGAGACAGGCGAGGTGGAGGCAAAGCCCGAGATCTGGGGGGATATCGTACTTGCCCGGAAGGACACGCCTGCCAGCTATCACCTGGCCTGTGTTCTGGACGATGCCTATCAGGAAGTGACGCATGTGGTGCGCGGCAGGGACCTGTTTCCTGCCACGGCGGTTCACCGCCTCCTTCAGGAACTGGCCGGGCTGGATGCGCCGGAATACTTCCATCATGACCTGATTGAAGATGCCGACGGAACCAAGCTTTCAAAGAGCAGGGGCGATACGAGCCTTGCCGAACTCAGGCAGGCAGGTTTCCAGCCGTCCGACATCAGGCGCAAGATCGGGCTGGCCTAGACTGTGTGCAACTGACCCTAGAGTTTGAACGCGGCCTTCGCACTGAGCGACAGGAAGAGCATGACGAGTGCCCCGCCGAATGCAATGGCAATCGTCATGGGTGGGTCCCAGTGAAACCGGTAGCCGAAGGCGTTGTAGGAATAGAGGCCCAGATAGGCGCCGACCAGAAGCATCAGCCAGTTGCCGATAACCCCGAAGGCTGCATAGCCAAGGATGCGGTCTGCGATCCATCCGCAGATGAAGGCGCTGCAGCAGATGAAGCCGAACGATACCATCCATTGCTGGGCAGTCAGATCCGATAGCATGACATTTCTCCAAGATGAGAAGCCTGAATGATAAACGGAGACTGTTAATCCTCCTTTAAGAATTTCTCTGAGCCGGGTATGACCCGGACATCGAAGATTTGTTTCAATTTCGAGCGGAAACGGAGTTCATGGGCGGATCGATACTCGTAACCGGATGCTCGTCGGGCATCGGACTGCATTGCGCCCGGCGGCTCGCGCAGGGTGGCTGGCGGGTGACTGCAACCGCCAGGAAAGAGGCGGATCTCGCCATGCTGCGCGGCGAGGGACTGCATGCCGTGTATCTCGACTACACAGAGCCGGCGTCGATCCGGGAGGCCTTCGCGAGCGCCATGGAGCATCATGACGGCAGGATCGACGCCCTGTTCAACAACGGCGCCTACGGGCAGGCCGGTGCCGTGGAGGACCTGCCAACCGAAGCGCTCAGAGCGCAGTTCGAGGCTAATTTCTTCGGTTGGCACGAACTCACCAATCTTGCCGTTCCGGTGATGCGGCGGCAGGGTGCCGGGCGGATTGTTCATTGTTCGTCGATCCTGGGGTTCGTCGCCTATCCGTGGCGCGGCGGCTACAATGCGTCGAAGTTCGCGCTGACCGGGCTTGCCTGGACCATGCGTCTCGAACTCAAGGGCAGCGGCGTGCATGTAAGCCTGATCGAGCCGGGACCAATCGAATCGAAGTTCACCTCAAACGGCGTTCCCCATTTTCTCAAGTGGATCGACCAGGAGAACTCGGTGCATCGCAAGCGCTATGCAAAGGAGCTCGCGCGTCTGGAATCGAATGGTGGTGTCAACCGCTTCCGGCTCGGGCCGGAGGCGGTGTACCAGGTGCTCGATCATGCCCTCAATGCGAAACGGCCAAAGGCGCATTATCAGGTGACCACACCTACCAAAATGATGGCCGTGGCAAAAAGGCTTCTTCCAATCAATGCGCTCGACCGGTTACTGGGAAAGTGAAATGGCCCGCATGCCGGTTGAGTTTCGGCACCGATGCGCCAGATTGTGTCTGAAAGGAATTTGAATGTCGGGAATCGTAACCTATCTGCTGCTGGCGCTGCTGGTCATCGTCGCCATCATCCTCTTCATGGGACTGATGAACATGATGCGCGGCGGCAGTGCAAACCGGTCGCAGACCCTGATGCGCTGGCGGGTCATTGCCCAGGCGGTTGCAGTTGCCGCCATGGTCGTGGCGCTCTTCTTTTTCGGCCGCAGTTGACGGTTCCTCACCAGGCGCGGCCGGTAATTGAATTCGCGGCCCACTCCACTTCAAAGAACGGCGGATGAAACGATGGTCGTACTCAACAAGATCTACACCAAGACTGGGGACGACGGGACGACTGCGCTCGGCTCGGGCGAGCGGCGCAAGAAGTTCGATCTGCGCATTTCGTCCTACGGCACCGTGGATGAACTCAATGCCGTCATTGGCATAGTGCGCATTCACACTGCCGGCAGCATTCCCGACCTCGATGCAGTGCTGGCAATCATCCAGAACGATCTCTTCGACCTTGGGGCCGATCTGGCCGTTCCCGATACCGGCGAGAAGCTCGACTACGAGCCACTGCGTGTTACCGGCGCCCAGGTTGGCAGGCTTGAGGCGGAAATCGACAGGTTCAATGCCAGGCTCGAACCGTTGCGTTCGTTCGTGCTGCCTGCCGGCTCGCCTGCTTCCGCGCATCTGCATCTTGCCAGGACGGTTGCAAGGCGCGCCGAACGCATGGTGGTGGAACTGGCCGACAACCCGGAGGAGAATGTGAACCGGCAAACGGTGCTGTATCTCAACCGTCTTTCCGACTTCCTTTTCGTAGCGTCACGCATTGCCAATGCGGACGGAAAGGAAGATGTTCTTTGGGTGCCGGGCCAGAACCGGTAGGTCAAGCGCTGCAGGGGAGGCCGCATCCCGATGTTCATTCCGCTCTACGACGACAATTCGCTCAGGAATGTCCGCTTCCAGTATGTCACCGTCACCATCATCGCAATCAATGTCGTCGTGTGGCTGATTACCGGAACACCCGCCATCATGGACGAGGTGGGGAGCCGCGCAGCCAGTTTTTCCTATGGGTACATTCCAGCGGTAGCCAACGGCCTGAAGACGCTGCCGCCTGATCTGGTTCATCTGCCAGTGCCGGCCACCTATGTAACCTACTCGTTCCTGCACGGCAGTTTCATGCATCTTGCGGGCAACATGCTCTTCATCTGGGTGTTCGGCGACAATGTCGAAGATTCCATGGGGCACCTCAGGTTTGCCTTTTTCTACCTGGTATCTGCGGCTGCCGCTGCATGGACGCATGGGTTCTTCGCGCCCGATTCCGAAGGGCCGCTGATCGGGGCGTCTGGCGCGGCAGCGGGGATCATCGGTGCTTACATACTGCTTCACCCGCGCATCAAGGTCTGGGTTCTGGCATTTGGCCGGATACCGCTCAAGATCCCGGCGGTCTTCGTGCTGGGTGCGTGGATCCTGTTTCAAGTGTTCATGCTTGCAACCGACACGACCGGCAACATCTCGTGGGCCGCGCATGTAGGCGGATTTCTCGCCGGAATGGTCATGATCCTGTTCCTGCGCAAACCGGGTGTCGGACTGTTCGACCGTGACATGGAAGTGATCATTCCTGACCCGACTTCGGAAGTTCCCGATGATGCGCATGTCAGCGAAATCAAGAAGACCTCGGTCCCGGAGGCGGGCAGAAAGACCTCCACAAAATGGGGCAGGCAGGGTTGAAGTGAAGTTCAAATATTGACGTTTACGTCAATAACGCCTAGAGCTGTGCCGTTACCTGCGACGGTGACCTCGGGCTGCCATTTTGGCACGGGCGAGTGCGATATTTTTCCTTGCGGTGAAAGCACTGGCGTGTTTTTGACATTGGCGGACGGTTTTGGATCGAGCACCGAGTGCTGCTATGTTCCATACAGAAAGACCAGAGGGGCAGTAACCCTTCAGGAAAGACATGGCGGACTGAACAATGCATTTCGCCATTCCCCCTTTGGGGGAGGAATGAACCAGTAGAGGCCAGTAGAGGATTGCAAATGAAGATCGTTGTGCCGGTGAAACGCGTTGTGGACTACAACGTCAAGATCCGTGTCAAGGCGGATGGCAGTGGAGTAGAGCTTGCCAATGTGAAGATGTCGATGAACCCGTTCGACGAGATCGCAGTCGAGCAGGCAATCCGCCTCAAGGAGGCTGGTACGGCAGACGAAATCATCGCTGTATCCATCGGGCCTGCCCAGGCACAGGAAACCATCCGCACGGCGCTCGCCATGGGTGCCGATCGCGGCATCCTGGTAAAGACGGACGATGCGGTTGAGCCGCTCGCGGTTGCAAAGATTCTCAAGGGTATCTGCGAAGCCGAAGAGCCGGGTCTCGTCATTCTCGGCAAGCAGGCAATCGACGACGACGCCAACCAGACGGGCCAGATGCTTGCGGCACTTCTTGGCTGGGGGCAGGCAACATTCGCCAACACGCTCGAGATCAAGGACGGTGCAGCAGAAGTCGCACGCGAGGTCGATGGCGGACTTCAGACCGTTGAAGTCAAGCTTCCGGCCATCGTCACCACGGACCTGCGCCTGAACGAGCCGCGTTATGCCTCACTGCCGAATATCATGAAGGCGAAGAAGAAGCCGCTCGACGAAAAGAGCCCGGCTGACTATGGCGTCGATACCGCGCCGCGCCTGAAAGTGCTCAAGACCTCCGAACCGGAAGGCCGCAAGGCGGGCGTGAAGGTCGGTTCTGTTGCAGAACTGGTCGACAAGCTGAAAAACGAAGCCGGCGTGCTGTAAGGGAAAGGACAGGAAACATGACAACTCTTCTTCTCGCGGAACACGACAACGCGACCCTTTCCGACCAGACCGCCAAGGCATTGACGGCTGCGAAGGAAATCGGGGCTGATGTTCACATCCTCGTTGCCGGAAAGGGAGCCAAGGCGGTTGCCGATGCGGCTGCAAAGCTTGACGGTGTGGCAAAGGTCATTCTGGCCGAAGACGCATCGCTGGAGCATCAGCTTGCGGAACCCGTGGCCGCCGCCATCGTGGCGCTGGCTGGCGACTATGACGTGATCATGGCTGCCGCTACCGCCAACGGCAAGAACATCATGCCGCGTGTGGCGGCGCTGCTCGATGTCATGCAGATTTCCGACATCGTGAAAGTCGTTTCCGCCGACACGTTCGACCGACCGATCTACGCTGGCAATGCAATCCAGACGGTTCAGTCTACCGACGCGAAAAAGGTGATCACCGTCAGGACAGCCGGATTCCAGATAACCGGCGAAGGTGGTTCGGCATCGGTTGAAACCGCGGGCGCTGGCGAAAATCCCGGCGTTTCCAAGTTCGTTTCCGAGCGCATCGTTGAAAGCGACCGTCCGGAGCTGACCTCGGCGAAGATCATCATTTCGGGCGGGCGCGCGCTGGGCTCGAAAGAGAAATTCGAGGAAGTCATCCTGCCGGTTGCCGACAAGCTTGGCGCCGCCGTGGGTGCCTCGCGTGCCGCCGTCGATGCGGGCTATGCGCCAAACGACTGGCAGGTAGGCCAGACGGGCAAGGTGGTGGCTCCGGAACTCTACATTGCCTGCGGCATTTCCGGTGCCATTCAGCACCTTGCCGGCATGAAGGATTCCAAGGTCATCGTCGCCATCAACAAGGATGAGGAAGCGCCGATCTTCGCCGTCGCCGACTACGGAATGGTGGCGGATCTGTTCGACGTTCTCCCGGAGCTTGAAAAGGCCCTTTGAGCGGGCGTGACATTATTGCGCAAAGGGCCGGGGCAGGATTCTCCTTCCCCGGCCCATTTGTTTTGGATAGTTTGCGGCCTGGCACACATGAGATGGAAGGGCAGGAGATGGCAGCGAAAATAAAGACCGTTGGCGTGGTTGGCGCTGGCCAGATGGGTGCGGGCATCGCCCATGTTTCCGCACTGGCCGGTTATGAGGTGAAGCTGAACGATCTTGGCCAGGAACAGATCGAGGACGGCATTGCCACGATCAATGGCAACCTTGCCCGGCAGGCGAATTCCGGCAAGATCACGGATGAGGCCATGCGCACGGCGCAGAAGCGGCTGCACGCCGCGCCGAAGATGTCCGACCTTGCCGACTGCGACATCGTCATCGAGGCTGCAACCGAGAACGAGGCAATCAAGCGCAAGATTTTCGATTCGCTTTGCGAGAATCTCAATCCGCAGGCGATCATTGCGACCAACACGTCCTCGATCTCCATTACCCGGCTGGCGGCAGCCACCGACCGGCCGGAACAGTTCATGGGAATTCACTTCATGAACCCTGTGCCGGTGATGCAGCTCGTCGAACTCGTGCGTGGCATCGCGACCAATGAGGATACCTTCAAGCTGTCGAAGGCCTATGTGGATTCGCTGGGTAAGACGGTCACCGTATCGGAGGATTTTCCGGCCTTCATCGTCAACCGCATCCTCCTGCCCATGATCAACGAGGCCATCTACACGCTGTACGAGGGTGTCGGTACGGTGGAGGCCATCGACACGGCAATGAAGCTTGGAGCCAATCATCCGATGGGACCGCTCCAGCTTGCCGATTTCATCGGCCTGGATACCTGCCTGTCCATCATGCAGGTTCTCTATGATGGCCTTGCGGATTCAAAGTACCGGCCGTGTCCGCTTCTCGTCAAATATGTCGAAGCCGGATGGCTGGGCCGCAAGGCAGGCCGCGGCTTCTACGATTATCGCGGCGAGACACCCGTTCCGACACGTTGAGGCAAGGCCGCAGGAACCGTGCAGGCGGCTCGAAATCCGGGATTGGCTGACGATCAGATCAACCGCATCCAGCGGAAGATCAGGAGTTCCAGTATCAGGATCACGGCCATCGCTGCCACTATGATCGCGAAACCAAATGGGTTCTGCTCGAGTGGCAAGCCGCCGACATTCATTCCAAACAGTCCCGTCAGAAAGCTTATCGGCAGGAAAAGAGCCGCCACGACGGTCAGAACCAGCATCTGCCGGTTCATTCTCTCCGAGCGTTCGTCCATTATCTGATCGTGGATGACCTGGGCGCGGTCGCGCAGAGCGTCCAGTTCCTCCGTCAGGCGGGTGACGCGATCTACCGCCTCACGAAGCTGGCTCATGGCTCGTTGATCGATCCATCCCAGTTCCTCGATGACCAGGGTTGTCAGTGCGTCGCGTTGGGGAAATATGTACCGGCGCAGGATGATCGCAGTCCGCCTGATATCGGCAAGTGTGGCACGCGAAATTCGGCTTGCGTCATCCTCCAGCATCTCCTCCAGGTCATCCACCTGCTCGTTGAGCGATGCGACGACCGGTTCGGTCCGGTCTGCGAGCCGCAATGCTATCTGTCCTGCCAGTTGTGCTGGCGAGAGGGGTGCGCGTCCGGTTTCGATCATCTCGCAGATGTCGGAAACGCCAAGCAACTGGCGAATGGCGCAGGTGACGATCAGGCCCCTTTCCAGCCAGACCCGAATCGAGATCATGTCCTCGGGTTCGGCCCCTTCGTTCAGGTTGACGCCTCGAAGGATCACGACGGCGCCCTCGTCGACAACGGTGCAACGAGGCCGGGTTTCCTGTGCCGATATGATGCGCGTGACCGGCCCGGGCAGGCCGATCGATTGCGTGCTTGAGCTGATGAAATTCACGTCACCCTGGAAGTGGACCCAGACGAAACCGCTGGTTCCCCGTGCTGAGTCGATTGCATCGCGAATAGCGTCCGACTCGGCGTTCCGGTGGGCAGGCGCTGAATTGCCATCGCCTGCGATCAGATAGAAGATACTGTAGTTTTCGGCGTTGCTCATGGCGGGAGCCTAGATCAAGGGAGTGTATCGCGGAACACCAAATATCTCCGATCGGAAAATTGCTGCAACCGGAAGATCATGCACCCGGCCGAATGAGGAAGGCGAAAGCCATCACCGCAATTGCTACGAGCCAGGACGCCAGTGCCCGCAAGGCAATTGGCACAAATGAATAGGGAAACCGCTGCAGGGTAAGTGCGACGACGGCGGTCGTCATCGAAAGCCCGGCATTGAGCGCCAGAAATATTCCTGCATACGTTGCCGAAGGTATTGTCCCCCAAGCGTGACCTCCAAGGATTGCAAGCGCGGCGAACAATCCGCCAATGAACACGATCGACCGCATCAACAGCATGTCGGGCTTGATTGCGGCGGCAGCCAGGAGGCCGAGCGCGATAGCCGGCCCATAGGCCGCTGAAACAGGCTCCACGATATCAAGGGGTGCGAGGAGTATACCGGCGATGACGCCAAGAGCGAACAGTGGCCACACTTTCGGCAAGCCCTCACGGTTCCACAAGCCGATCAATATTCCAGCCGACGCCAAGGATATCAGGACAGGAAGCTCATTCAGTACCGCAGCGCATCCGGCCAGAAAATCCGCGTAATATCCGCCGCCAAGGCCAAAATCATGGGCAAATGCCGGTTGGCAGGTTCCGGCTGCCAGCAGGAACGCTCCGAGTACAGGACGGAAAATGCTGCGCCACCTATTGCGGGGCAGCGCAGCCGGATTGGCGAAGAGCGGCAGCAAGGGTCAGGCCAGACCTGCGAGGAAGGCAGCGCCGACAAGCGCAATACCGGCGCCACCGGCCCGGACTGCCCATTTTCCCCACGCGAACCCCATGAGTGTGCCGAACAGGATGCCGATCAGGTGAAGAAAGCCGGTGGCGATAACGAAGCCAATCGCATAGGCGAAGGGATTCGCGGCATCCGGCAGTTCCACACCGTGGGCATAGCCATGAAAGATCGCGAATATGGCAACAATCGAAGCCGCCGCTACAAGGGGCGCGCGAACGAAGAACGCAACCAGCAGGCCAAGAACCACACCGGACAGCGCTATGCCGGTCTCAATGCTCGGGATTGGTATGCCTGCAATACCGAGCGCGGCGCCCACAGCCATGACCAGCGGGAACGTGATCGGCAGTATCCAGATTGCAGGACTTCCAAGTACGGCACCCCAAAGGCCGACGGCGACCATGGCAACCACGTGATCCCAGCCAAAAACGGGGTGTGCAAGGCCGCTCAGGAAGCCACCGGCCACGCCCTCGCCCGTATGCGCGAGAGCCGGCATGGCAAGGCTGCTGAGCGCGGCAAACAGTAGCAACGTACCTGCGGACTGGATGGATCTGTGACGTGAAATGCTCATGAAATGCTCCTCTTTGGGTCAAGCGGGCACCCCGGTTTGGGTCGTGCCTTCCGCACGACATGGTTAGGCCGGACATGCGTATTGCGCAAGAGGATGATCAGCAAACAGGAGCACCTTGAACTGCCAGGCTATGCAGTCCGGTCAGTTGGAGACGGGCTTTGGAATGGCTGCTTCTATCAGTGCCCTTGCCTCGTTGCCTGCCCACTCGGCCGGGCCGTTGAGCTTGCCAAGGATGCAACCGTCCGGCCCAAGGAGAATGGTGGCCGGAAGGCCAAGTGCCAGCGAGCGCTTCTTGAAGGTATTGAAGGCTGCCATCTTGCCATCATGGTAGAAGGGGAGCGGATCGAGGTTCATATCGCGATAAAATGCCTTGGGCTTGTCTGCGGTGCCCAGATCCATGGAAACAGGGACAACGGCAAAATCATCGCCTGCCCTCTCTTCATGCAATTGCTTGAGATAGGGCATTTCCTCGCGGCAGGGCACGCACCAAGTCGCCCAGAGGTTCACGAGTGCCGTCTTGCCTTCAAAGGCAGCAACGGAGACCGGCTGGCCGTTGGCGTCGTTGAACCGCAGATCACCGATCGGTTCCGGCTTTTCGAGCACCACGAAGGCTGCAAGGTCGCCGGTAGCAAGCGGTTTCATCGCTTCTGCGAGTTCACTGGAAATGTCGCACTGGCCCGCAGTCGAAGCTGTCTCCTCGCTACCCGAACATGCGCTCAACAGCAGCGCTGCGGCGCAAAGGGCAGCAATGGCAGAATTGTACCGGAACACGTTTTTGCCCCGGCTCGGGCGGTTTGAACGGGCAGGTGCTGGCATCGTCACTCTTTTTACGTTATCGGTCTCGCGATTTGAACGGCCTTCGGCCCTTTGTTCCCTGGAGACTTTCATATGGTCAAGAAACCGGCTGGAAACCAGATGTGGGGTGGCCGTTTTTCCGCCCGGCCCGATGCGATCATGGAAGCGATAAACGCTTCCATTGGCTACGACAAGAAACTGTATGCGCAGGACATCGAAGGCTCGAAGGCGCATGCAGCGATGCTTGCCGACCAGGGCATCATCACCAAGAGTGATGCCAAGAAGATCATGCAGGGTCTAGACACGATTTCGTCAGAGATCGGCGAGGGCACTTTCGAGTTCTCGACGGCTCTTGAAGACATTCACATGAATGTGGAGGCCCGGCTGAAGGACCTGATCGGCGAACCGGCCGGCCGGCTTCACACGGCGCGCTCCCGCAATGACCAGGTGGCGACCGACTTTCGCCTGTGGGTCAAGGCGCAGGCGCTGCATGTGCATGCCATCCTGGGCGAACTGATCGACGTTTTCGTCGATCTTGCGGAGAAGCATGCCGATACCGTGATGCCGGGCTTCACGCATCTGCAGACGGCGCAACCGGTGACGTTTGGCCACCACATGATGGCCTATGTTGAGATGTTCGCCCGTGACCGTTCCCGCGCCGCAGATGCGGTGGAGCGGATGAACGAGTGTCCGCTGGGGGCTGCCGCGCTTGCGGGTACCGGTTTTGCCATCGACCGCAAGGCGACGGCAAAAGCACTCGGATTTCGCGAGCCGACCCGCAATTCGCTGGACAGTGTTTCCGACCGTGACTTTGCACTGGACTATCTGTCGCTGGCGGCGATCTGTGCCGGTCACCTTTCCCGGCTTGCCGAAGAACTGGTGATCTGGTCGACGCCGCAGTTTTCCTTCGTGCGGCTGACGGACCAGTTCTCGACCGGTTCCTCGATCATGCCCCAGAAACGCAACCCGGATGCGGCTGAACTCATCCGCGCCAAGACAGGCCGCATCAATGGCGACCTCATCGCGCTTCTGACGGTCATGAAGGGCCTTCCGCTCGCCTATTCCAAGGACATGCAGGAGGACAAGGAGGCGGTGTTCGATGCTGCCGACAACCTTGAACTCGCCATTCTTGCAATGACGGGCATGATGAAAGGCATTACGGTCAACGCGGCATCCATGGCGAAAGCTGCGGGTTCCGGCTTTTCCATCGCAACCGATCTTGCCGACTGGCTGGTCCGCGAAACCAATCTTCCGTTCCGGGAAGCGCACCATGTGACCGGTGCTGCGGTCGCAATGGCCGAGAAAAAAGGCTGCGGCCTGGAGGAGCTTTCCCTCGATGATCTGCAGGGGTTGCACCCGTCGATCACGAAAGAGGTTTTTTCGGTCCTTTCCGTGGAAAAATCGGTGGCCTCCAGGAAAAGCTTCGGTGGTACCGCACCGGCAAATGTGCGCCGCCAGGTAAAGTACTGGCGTTCACGCCGGGCAAAGGAAAAATGAATCTAGCGGCGGGCAAGCTCGCCGATTTGACAATCCGTCTGCCATCGAGATGATGGCGGTGAACCCGTTTCGGAGCAGACCCATGAGTGGTGGCACTTTGAAGAAGATGATCATGGCAGTTGCCGCAATTTCGATGATGGCGACACTGTCGGCCTGCGGCCGCAAGGGCCCGCTTGAAGCCCCCAACGCATCGGTGGGCGTCGAGAAATCCGCAGGCGGGAAGGCGGCCCAGGATGAGGTTCCCGACAGGCCCTTCGTGCTCGACGGGATGATCTGACCTTATTGCGCCCCCAATCCCGTTGATCGGGTTTCTCCAGTTTCAGGACCGGGTTCCGTGAACCATTTCCAGTATATCGATGGCATTCTGCATGCCGAAAACGTTCCCGTGCCGGCGATAGCCGAGGCGGTGGGAACGCCGTTCTATTGCTATTCAACTGCCACGCTTGAACGTCACTACACGGTGTTTGCCAATGCCTTTGGCGACGTGCCGTCGCTGGTCTGCTATGCGATGAAGGCGAACTCCAACCAGGCGGTGCTGGCAACGCTTGCCCGCCTCGGCTGCGGTGCTGACGTTGTTTCGGGCGGCGAACTGAAGCGGGCGCTTGCCGCAGGCATCGCACCCGAAAAGATCATGTTTTCAGGCGTCGGCAAAACGGATGCCGAGATGGATGCGGCACTGGAAGCTGACATTCTCTGCTTCAATGTCGAATCGGTTCCCGAGTTGCACGCCCTTTCAGCGCGTGCGGTGGCAGCGGGCAAGCAGGCGCGCGTTTCCTTACGCATCAATCCGGATGTCGATGCCAGGACCCACGCCAAGATTTCGACCGGCAAGAAAGAAGACAAGTTCGGCATTCCCTGGGAACAGGCAACGGAAGTCTATGGACTGGCGGCCGGATTGCCCGGGATAAAGGTTACCGGCATCGACATGCATATCGGTAGCCAGATCACCGAGCTTGAGCCCTTCGACAGCGCGTTTTCGAGGCTGGAGGGGCTGGTAAGGCAGCTCAGACAAGAAGGCCACGAGATTTCGCATGTCGACCTTGGTGGCGGTCTTGGCATTCCCTACCGCGAGGACAATGCGCCGCCGCCCGGACCGGATGCCTATGCCGAAGTGGTCAAGAAACACATTCGCGCGCTGGATTGCGAAGTGATCTTCGAGCCGGGCAGGCTGATTGCGGGCAATGCCGGAATACTTGTTGGACAGGTGATCTTCCGCAAGGAAACCGGTCACAAGGTGTTCACCATCGCGGACGTGGCGATGAACGATCTCATCCGCCCGACGCTCTACGAGGCGTGGCATGACATTCGTCCGGTGGTTCAGCCAACGGATACAACGCAATATGCCCTGGGCGATCTTGTCGGCCCGGTCTGCGAAACCGGCGACTTCATGGCGCGCGACCGCAATCTGCCGGTCATGGAGCGTGGCGATCTATTCGCGATCGGCTCCGCAGGTGCTTATGGCGCAGTTCAGGCCGGAACCTACAATACCCGCGCACTGGTGCCGGAAGTATTGGTCAATGGCGATCGCTTCTTCGTGGTTCGTCCGCGGATGGAAGTCGAGGACATCATCGCGCTTGACCGGATGCCGGACTGGCTCTGAGGCGATTTCGCCCAGTAGTGCATCCAGATTGTGATCGATCACAAAATCGCCAGTTCGGGGCTTTGATCTCGAATTCGCCCGAATCTGTGCTAGGCTTGGATTTCGATCAGCAGACAGGAGCCCTCGCGCTTGGAAGAGACTTCCGCCAGCGAAAACAGGGGCACACCGGCAGCCGGCAAGAATTCCGGAGTGGCGGAAAATGGCCCGAACAGCGGGACCGAAGGCTTCAAGGCCGGACGTTCCACCTATGCGCTCGCATGGTTGGCAGAGACATGGGAACGGCTGTGGCCTACCCTCGTCTGGGCATTTTCGGTCATTTGCGTTTTTGCAGCGGTCTCGTGGTTCGGCCTGTGGCTGCGACTGCCCGACATGGCGCGGTTTGCAGGATTAGGGGTTTTTGCCATTGTTCTGATCGCGAGCCTTTGGCCGGTTCGCAATTTCAGGTCACCCACCAGAGGCGAAATCCTGCATCGCATCGAGCGCGCATCGGGGCTTCCGCACAGGCCAGTCACTGCCCAGGAAGACAGCATGGCAAAGCCTGGAGACGCTTTCTCCGAGGCCTTGTGGCGGGTCCACCGTGAGCGCATGGCAGCGCGGCTCAAGAACCTTTCTTCCGGCACCGCGAAACCCGACGCAACGCGGTTCGACAGATATGCCGTTCATGCATTCCTTCCGATCATTGCCTTCGTGGCATGGGGATTTTCGCAGACGCCCTCAGGCGGGCGGCTTGTGGACGCCTTTTCGCCGCATGTGGATGCGGCAACCGTTCTTTCCCGCCTCGATGCCTGGGTCGACTATCCGGACTATGCGGCAAAGCCGCCGGTCTATCTTTCCCGCGAGATCAAGCCGGAAGGCATGCGCACGGTAAGCGTTCTCACGGGAAGCGAACTGCATCTGCGCTATGTCGGCGATGAAGATGTTTCGTTGCGCTACATTGCCGGCGACAACGAAACCGAACTTGCCCCGGAAGAACAGGGAAGCGCGGGCAGCCGCGAAGCGGCATTCACGACCAAGCTGACGACCTCGGGCGTCGTGGAATTTCTTGCCAGGAACAAACCCGTGGCAAGGTGGCCGCTCGACGTGATTGCCGATGCGGTGCCGCAGATCGAATTCTCCGAGGCGCCGGGTGCCTCGCAGACAGGTTCGCTTGAGCTTTCCTACACCGTAAAGGACGACTATGGCGTGGTTTCAGCCCGCGGCCTTGTTGAGCCGGTCGAAAAGCCGGCAGCGAATGCGCGCCCGTTGGTTGAGGCGCCTGAATTGTCGCTGCCTCTGCCCCGGGCAAGGGCAAAGTCTGGCACTACGCGGGTGAACCGCGATCTGTCGTCCCACCCATGGGCGGGCAGCGAGGTGGATATCACCCTGGAGGCGACCGACGATCCAGGACAGATCGGGCGTAGTGCCCCGCACCGCATGACCCTTCCTGGACGCAATTTCACCAATCCGCTTGCCCGCGCCCTGGTCGAACAACGCCGAATTCTGGCGATGGATGCCAACAACTCGCGCTACGTAGCGGACATGCTGGACGCTGTATCGTCGTTTCCGGAAGTGTTCGAGATCAATGCGGGAGCCTACATGGCGATGCGCGCTGCATATCGCATGATCTCGCCCGGCGACGATGACGAAAAGCTCAAGGAATCGCTCGATCTTCTTTGGGAGACCGCGCTCAACCTGGAACTCGGCAATCTTTCCGATGTGGAGCGGCGGCTGCGCGAGGCGCAGGACAAGCTATCCAAGGCGCTCGAAAACGATGCTTCCGACGAGGAAATCGAGAAGCTGATGGAAGAGTTGCGCCAGGCCATGAGCGACTTCCTGGAACAGCTTGCAAAGGAGATGGCAAAGGCTCCCCAGCAGCAGAACCAGAACAACGCAATGAACAACATGCAGACGCTCACCCAGCGTGACCTCGAAAGCATGATGGACCGGATAGAAAATCTTGCCCGGTCCGGGTCAAAGGACGCGGCGCGCGAATTGCTGTCGGAAATGCAGCGCATGATGGACAGCGTCATGGCCGGGCGCCAGCAACAGCAGCAACAGGGGCAGCAGCAGAGCCAGCTCAACCAGGCGCTCGACAAGCTTTCCGAATTGATGCAGCGCCAGCAGCAACTGATGGACGAGACCTTCTCCATGCGCCAGCGCCAGCCGCAGCAGGGAGAGCAACAGCCCGGTGGGCAGCAGTCGCAGAACCACGACCAGCAGGGTGAGGGACAGCAGCGCGAGCAGCAGGGACAGAACCAGCAAGGCCAGCAGGGCGGGGAACAGGGCGAAAGCGGTCCGATGACGCCGGAAGAGTTTGCCAAGGCCATGGAAGCCCTGAGGCAGCAGCAGGAAGCGCTACAGCAGGAACTTGACCAGCTGTCCGAGCAGCTCATGCAACAGGGGCTGGACCCGTCGAAGGAGTTCGGTGAAGCCGGACAGGAAATGGGACAGGCCGGAGACAATCTGGGACAGGGCCAGCCGGGACCGGCGGCGGGCAACCAGGGACAAGCCCTTGAAGCGTTGCGGCGTGGCGCACAATCCATGCTCAACCAGCTCGCGCAGCAGGGCCAGCAGCCCGGCCAGCAACCGGGTGATCAGCAGGGTCCGGGCGGACAACGCCAGAGCCGTGCAGACCCGCTGGGCCGTCAGCAGCAGAACGAGGGTGGCCGTTTCAACGAGTCCGGCACGAAGATCCCCGGTGAAATCGATGCGCAGCGGGCGCGGGAAATCATGGATGCGATCCGCCGCCGACTGGCCGATCCGCTACGCCCGCTCATCGAGCGCAATTACCTGGAACGTCTTCTGGAAAGCCGCTGATTTTTCAACTTGGTGTCGCGGATGCAGGAAGCCGAATGCGGGATCAGGCCAGAAGGGCTTGCGCAACGTGCTTGCGGATCACCGGCAGTGTGAACGGTTTCTGGACCACGTCTATGACAATGGCCGACAGTTCCTCGGCGCGTTCGCGCTGGTTGGCGTAGCCCGTCATCATCAGTATCTTCTGCGACGGCCTAGCCCGCGCGATGCTGCGGCTCATCTCGATTCCGTCCATCTCGGGCATCATGATGTCCGTCAGAACGAGGTCGAACCCTTCTTCGTCCGCAAGCGCGGCTTCAAGGCCGATCCCGCCATTCTCGGCCTCGACGATCTCGTGACCGTCAAGCGATAGCGCGCGCGCCACGAAGGAACGAACGGAATCGTCATCCTCGACAAGAAGAATGCGTCCCATGTCAGGCATCTCCGGTGACAACGCCGACGAAGGGCAACTCCCTGAAGGCATAGCCGGCATCCATGCCGTAGCCGACGACAAACTTGTCAGGGCATTCGAAACCCACGTAATCCGCGTCGATTTTCGTCTTGCGCCGCATGGACTTGTCGAGCAGCGTGACGACAGCAACCTTGTTTGCCCCGCGGCTTTCCATCAATTCCTTGGTGAACTTGAGCGTATTGCCCGATTCAAGAATGTCGTCGATCAGAAGGATGTCGCGGCCGTTTACGTCGGTATCGACGTCCCGAACCAGTTGCAGAGTTCCCGATGTCGTGCCGGCGCCATAACTGGAAACCGTGATGAACTCCACATCGGGGGAAAGGCCTGCCTCGTGAAGCGCGCGGATGAGGTCGGCGGCAAAGACAAACGAACCCTTCAGGATGGAAATCACCAGGATGTTCTTCAGGTCACTGAGCGCGATCTGTTCGGCAAGTTCCCGGTTGCGCGCTGCAAGTTGCTCGGCGCTGTAGAGAACCTCGATTTTCTTGTTTCGGACAATCGGCATGTCTCAATCCCGAATCGGTTTAATTGTTCTCGCTTTCTACCACGATGATGCGGGCACTGGCAGCCCGGCCGCTTTCATCGCGGGCGAGTGTGGAAAACCGCATACTGGCATTTGAAGACAGTGAAGTGTCCGGAAGCCGGTGGTCCCAGCCTTGCAGTATGATGCCTGCGTTGTCGGCGATCTCGACGCGAAGCGCCAGGGGGCCGGATGCCGGTCCGCCGGTGTTGGTAATCCTGCCGCGAACCGTGAGGTAGCGTTCGCCGCCGCGGATCATCGTGATGAGCGAAACCTGCGTTACCTCAAGCGAACCATGCTGCCCCCCCAAAGGCGTCACGGAAGCAGTCGTAATCGGGTCCGGCATCTGCGCCGCTGGCGTGGGGGCGGATGATCCATCGAGAAAAAGAAGGCCAAGTTGCGGCAACACGACTGCAACAAGTGCGAGCGGCAGCATGAACCGGAGGATGTTGCGCCAGCCGTTTCCGGCTTCGCCGCCATCGTGGGCTGCCATTTCATATTCCGACGGCGTATCTCTCAGCCGCTCGAAGAAATCGCCTGTCACCGCGCTTGGACGGCGAAATGGCGTATTCAGGGCATGTCCGCCATCCGCAACGGCGGAGGGTGCAAGCCTGGCAGGGAACCGGCGCTTTCCGAAGGCAGGCATTTCATCATCCTGCTGAAGAAACTCGCGTATGCGCGCACGCTGCTCTTCCCACGCATTTGTGCCGGAGGGAGCCTGCAGGTTCGACGGGTCTTGTGAGCCGCCATCCTGCGGACCGTTTTCCTGCCATCTGTGCATGTTAAATTCGCTCCCGACAGCGCAGGTGCATCGAATCGCCTGCTTGTTGCCACCTGAAGGGAACGCTAGTCTTGAAAACTTAAAGGATTGTTAACCAAGATTAACACATTTTCGGTCCAGAGATTCGCAACGCAGACGGCTCAACGGCGGGCAAAGCCGCCCGGCCGAGAGGAACCCTCCGGGAGCATCCGTGATACAGTTCGAAAATGTCGGGTTGCGCTATGGCCTGGGGTCTGAGGTGCTCAGCGACCTCAGTTTCCGCATCGAACCCAATTCGTTCCAGTTCCTGACCGGTCCTTCCGGTGCGGGCAAGACAAGCCTTCTGAGGCTGATGCTGATGTCCCTCAAGCCGACGCGCGGCGTGGTTCGGATTTTCGGGCGGGAGGCAGACCGTATAAAGCGCGAACAGATGCCGAAGGTACGCCGCCAGATGGGCGTCATTTTCCAGGATTTCCGCCTGCTCGATCACCTGACCACCTATGAGAATGTTGCCCTGCCGCTTCGTGTGCGCGGCAAGGATGAGGCTTCCTATCGCGGCGATGTCGTCGAGCTGATGAAATGGGTCGGGCTTGGCGAGCGCATGCATGTCTTGCCGCCGGTACTTTCGGGTGGCGAGAAGCAGCGCGCGGCGATCGCGCGGGCGCTGATCGACCAGCCCAAGATCCTGCTTGCCGACGAGCCGACAGGCAATGTGGATCCACCGATGGCGCGCCGCCTCCTGCGGCTTTTCATCGAGCTGCACCGCTCGGGCACCTCCGTTGTAATTGCCACCCACGATCTCTCGCTGATGGACCAGTACCAGGCCCGCCGCCTGGTGCTGAACGAGGGAAGGCTGCAGATCTATGACTGACGCGAACAGGCAACAGCCTCAGTCGGGCAAAACACCGTCTGCGTCAAAAGGCGGGCCGACCGCGCCACAAGGCGGCGGTAGCCGCAATTCACGTCCGGCCGAGCGGCAGATACAGCTTTCCAGCGGACGCAACATTGTCCCGCGCGACAGCGTGGCAGGCCAGGCGTTGCTGGCCGTGATCACCATCATGGCGTTTCTCGCCTGCCTGACACTTGGAACCGTGATGCTGATCCGGGACACGGCCAATGGCTGGCAGACCGACATTTCACGCGAGGTCACGGTGCAGCTGAGGCCGATCGAGGGCCTGGACATGGACAAGGCGACGCGTGACACGAGCCGCCTGCTCCTGACCTTCGAGGGCGTTTCGAAGGTAACCGCGCTTGACGACGCTGCGACTGCGCGGTTGCTGGAGCCTTGGCTTGGATCAGGTTTGAGCCTGGAGGAACTGCCAGTGCCGCGGCTGCTCACGGTGACCATTGCTGATGGCGGGCGGCCCGACTTCGCGGCCATGAGGGAGCAACTCAAATCCATTCCCGGCGCGTCACTCGACGATCATCGAAACTGGGTCGACAGGCTTACCAACATGGCCCGGGCAACGGTCGTCGGCGGCATCATCGTTTTTGTGCTGGTGATGGTGGCAACGGTTCTGACGGTCGTCTTCGCGACACGCGGCGCGATGGCAGGAAACCGGTCGATCATCGAGGTTCTGCATTTCGTTGGTGCCGACAGGCGATACATTGCAGCCCAGTTCGAAAGGCATTTCCTGACACTCGCGCTGAAGGGTGCCCTGTCGGGCGGATTGGCTGCCGTCGTCGTGTTCGCCGGGCTGGGCTGGTGGAATGCGATGAACCAGGCGACCCCCGAGGCGAGCCAGTTGAGCGCGCTGTTCGGCAGTTTCTCGATCGGGCTTTGGGGATATGCCGGCATCATTCTGGTTGCGCTGTGCGTGGCATTTCTGGCATCTGCAACGTCAAGGCTTACCGTTCTGCGCCACGTGGGAATACTTGAGACCTATGGCGGCGCGGCGCGGCTTTGACATCCTGGCGGCTGGCGGAAGCGATAGCGCCGGGTTGAAACTGTACGGCAGACGATGCGAGTGACCGGAACCCTATCGCACGAAAGCGGGAATGGCAGCAAAGGCGCCAAAGCCTTGCGCTTTGCCTGGCGTCTGGTCACGCGCTTTTCGATATTCCTGACAGCTGTCATCCTGGTTGCCGTGTTTGCCGGGTACGTTGAATATTGGCTCGAGGTTGGAAAACTTTCGCCGGACAAGCTTCCTGAACCGGCTGAAGGCATCGTGGTGCTGACGGGAGGTTCGGACAGGGTGGCAACGGGCATCCGGCTACTCGAAGAAGGCAAGGGCAAAAGACTGCTGATCAGCGGTGTGCATCCCAGCGTGACGCGGGAGGCGATCCTCAGAATCGCCAATCGCACGGGAAGCCCGATTTCATGCTGCATAGACCTGGACCGGCTTGCGCCCGACACGCATGGCAATGCAGACGAAGCAGCACGATGGGCCGGCAAGAACGGGTTTTCCAGCCTGATTGTCGTCAGTTCCGCCTATCACCTTCCGCGAAGCATGGTGGAGTTCCGTGCCGCGATGCCGAACGTAAGGCTCACCGCCTATCCGGCAGTTCCCGAATCCACAGGCGGCATGGTCAGCAAGGCAAGTCTCGATCCCTCCCTCAGAACCGGGCTCAGAGAGTATGCAAAGTATCTTGGTGCAAGATTGCGCATCCTGTTCCCCGGCCTTGCGAACACGGCCTACGGGTATCTCCAGCATTCGCATCCGGCAAATGTCACCGGGCCCTGACTGGATGGCTGGTGCCGCCGATTTGCGGGAACACTTGCCCGTTCAGCGCATCCGCATTACCAATAGTTCAACATGTCAACGGGTGGGGCCTTTGTCCGGTGCTTTGCAGGACAGCCGGGTCAGCCAGCTTGGCCTTTTTGCCTGATCAATGGATGATGGGTTGTCCCGGTGCTCTATATTCGCTCCTTCATCTTCAACGTGCTTTTCTACATTTCCAATGCCGTCCAGATGATATTCTGGATTCCGGCATTCTTCATCCTGCCGAAGGAGCAGTCCTGGAAGATTGCCAAGATGTGGGGCTATTCGCATCTCTGGCTGCAGAACAAGATCTGCGGGACGCGTTTCGACTTCAGGGGGCTGGAAAACATTCCTTCCGAAGGCGGGTATCTGGTTGCCTCCAAGCACCAGTCCGCATGGGAAACCTATACGATCATCCTGTTTCTGGCCGATACCAGCTACATCCTGAAGAAAGAGCTGACATACATCCCGGTTTTCGGCTGGTACATGCAGAAGTTTAAAGTGGTTCCCGTGGAGCGCGGCAAGAAGGGCGTCGCGATGCTGGCCATGACCAAGGAGGCCGGGCGGCAGATCCGCGAAGACCAGCGCCAGATACTCATCTATCCCGAAGGCACGCGCACCAGGCCAGGCGCCGATCCACACTACAAGTATGGCATCACCCATCTCTATTCCGAACTGGACGAGGAAGTCTTGCCGGTGGCACTCAATTCGGGACTGTTCTGGGGACGGCAGTCCTTCCTGCGCTATCCCGGAAAGATCGTGCTCGAATTCCTGCCGGTCATCGAGCCGGGGCTTGAGAAAGATGTCTTCGCTGAAAAGCTGCGCAGCACGATCGAAATCGCTTCGGACCGGTTGATCCTGGAAGCTGCTGATTCCGCCGATGCGCCACCGCTTGCGCTTGAAGTGCGCGAAAAGGTCGGGAACCGCCTCGAGGCAAGTTCATAGGCTACGGCAGATCCGCTCAAGCACCTTGTCGCGGATGGCCCACTGGTTGAGGGAAGAAACCGTGTTTTCCACGTAGTCGCGATTGATGCCGGATGCGCCGGACGCGCCGCGGACAATGCCTGCGATCTCTTCGGTGGAAAGATGCCCCGCATACTGGGGATGATCGCGATTGACGACGTAGGTAAGGGATTCAACGCGGCGCCCGTCTTCAAGCCGGACTGGCACCCAGACCTCGTCATAGACATTTGTCACGAGTTCACGTTCGCGCAGATAGGCGACGACGCGCTCGCGCAGGTTTCCATCGACACGGCGCGCAACACCAGCGCAGCTTCCGCCACGGTCCAGACCAAGGACCAGGCCCGGTCTTTCTGGTGTTCCACGATGAACCCATGAGTAGACGCAGAGCGAACGGCACCTGCCATGGAGCACGGCCTTCTGCTCCTCGACAAACTCGAAGCCGGGCCGCCAGATCAGCGAACCATAGCCAAAGACCCAAAAATCGCTCATATCCTACGAATAAATCCTTTATTCAGCCGCCAAGTCTACCTATCCGATTCGCACATTCCCGAAACCACCCGACCATGAAGATGCCGTCATGAACGATCAAATCCTGCAAAAGAAGCCGTCCAAGAGGAAAGGCTGGCTGTTGCTGGGAGCAATCGTGCTCGCAATTGCGGCCTATACCGCAGGCTGGTTCTGGGCGTCCTCCAAGCTCGTTGAACTGGTGGAAGTTCAAAAGCAGAACCTTGCGCAGCAGGGGAGGACGCTGAAATGCGATGGCCAGAGCGTGCGCGGGTATCCGTTCAGGATCGGTCTCTATTGCGACACGCTCGTCTATGCCGATCCGATAAATGCAGTTACGTTTTCCGGCGGAAACCTTCGCAGTGCCGCTCAGATCTACCGGCCCGGTCATGTCATCGCCGAGCTTGATGGTCCTGCCGACGTGACAGCTCCGAACCTGGCACCGTTGACGTTTGACTGGGAGAACCTGCGGTCGAGTTCGCGGCTCACGACGACCGGGTTCGAGCAGCTTTCCATCGAGGGAAAGAAGATCGCGGTGGCGGCCAATGATGGCGGGCAGCTGACGCCGCTGGCGGGCATCGAGTATGCGATTGTTCATGCACGCCCGGCACCCGATGGAGAGGGCAACCCGACCAGCGCGCTGCAGCTTGCAGCGAAGGTCGATGGCTGGGACATCGAGGACTGGAGCGATACGCCCGAAGGCGAGATCGAGGCGGCGGACATCGTGTTCAACGCAACGCTCAAGGATGGATTGACCGTCATCACCAGCGGCCGGGATCTGATCGACTGGTTGAGGGAAAATGGCGGTGAGGCTGTTGTCGAACAACTCACGCTCTCGACGCGCTCTGGAGGGCGGTTTGCCTTGTCCGGTCCGTTGTCGATCTCACAGTCGGGCAGGGTGTCGGGAGAGGTGACCGTTTCGGTCAGTTCACCAGACAAGCTTATCATCTATGCCGGAAAGGTGTTCCCGCCCATCGAGGCAATGCTGCAGGACACGATGGGCCTTACCGGCATGGCGGGCGAAGTGGAGAATCTCAAGCTGACGCTTGTGGACGGCAAGGTGTTCGCGGGCTTCTTTCCGCTTGGCGAGATACCGCCGCTATTCAGGTAACCCGGGTCAGTCGTCAGAAGCGTAGGGGCGCAGGATCGTGTCGGCCAGGTCTTCCGACGGCCGGTTGTCGCGCAGCGAGATGTGATCGGTGTCGATCACCTTGCGGCGTGTGCGGCGGCTGGTCGTGAACATCTGCTCGAGCGCCTCTCCGTCGCCTTCCTCGATTGCCTTGACGCATTCGCCAATATCGGCCTCGAAACGCTTGAAGACGTCGAGCACGGCATCCTTGTTCTTGAGGAAGATGTCGCGCCACATGACGGGATTGGAAGCCGCCACCCGCGTGAAATCGCGAAAGGCACCTGCCGAAAACTGGATGACCGGAGAGCCGGTTTCCTCCTCCATGTGCAGGCCGGTATGGAAGATCGAGAACGCGATGAGGTGCGGAAGGTGACTGGTAATCGCCAGCGCCTGATCATGGCGCAGTGGCGTCATGACCTCGACCTGGCTGCCTAGACCTTCCCAGAATGCGCGCAGGGTCTCGACGGCTTCAGTGTCGGTTCCCTCCGGCGGGGTGAGGATTGCCCAGCGGTTGACGAAGAGGCGCGGTAGTCCTGCGTCGGGACCGGAGAATTCCGTTCCGGCAAGCGGATGGGCCGGAACGAAGTGTACCCCCTCGGGAATGAGCGGCAATGCTTCTTCGACCATGGTTTCCTTGACCGAGCCGACATCCGAGAGGATTGCGCCGGGCTTCATGTGTGGCGCCAGCTCGCGCACGGCATCCACGAAGCTTGCCACGGGAATGCAGACGATTACGAGATCGGCATCCTTCACGGCCTCGGCACTGGTCGCGACGACCCGTGCCTGACCCAGGCCGAGTTCGAGCAGTCTCTTGCGGACCTTTGGCGAGGCATCCGTGATGGTGACCTCGCGGGCAAGCCTGCGTTCGTAGACTGCGCGGGTAATCGAAGATCCGATCAGGCCCTGGCCGATGATGGCCAGGTGGCGTACGACCGGCTTGCGTGAAGCGCCTTCAGCCATCTTTGTTACCGCTGGACTTGCCGAGGAAATCGGCAAGCGCCTCGACCACTGCACGGTTGGCTTCGTTGACCCCAACGCTCATTCTAAGCGCGTTGGGAAATCCGTAACCTGCAACCGCACGAAGGATCAGCCCGCGGCTGGTGAGAAATGCGTCGGCGTCGGGCGCGCGCTTGCCGTCTTCATCCGGGAAGTGGATGAGGATGAAGTTGCCAACCGACGGTGTTACACGGAGGCCCAATGCGGTCAGTTCCGCACTCAGCCACTCGATCCACTGTTCGTTGAAGGTGATCGAATCCTCGACGTGCTTGCGGTCGCGAATTGCAGCGGCACCCGCTGCAATGGCAGCGGAATTCAGGTTGAACGGGCCGCGCACGCGTTCAAGAATCTCGATGATGGGGCGCGGTGCGTAGCACCAGCCGATCCGCAGGGCGGCGAGACCGTGGATCTTCGAGAAGGTACGGGTCATGACAACGTTCGTTGAACGAGCAACGAGTTCCATTCCGGATTCGTAGTCGTTGCGCCGCACGTATTCCGCATAGGCTGCATCAAGCACCAGAACCACATTGCCCGGCAGTCCGGCGTGCAGACGGCGGATCTCCTGATTGGGCAGATAGGTTCCGGTCGGATTGTTCGGATTGGCGAGGAATACAATCTTGGTGCGAGGTGTCACCGCTGCCAGAATGGCGTCGACATCGGCGGTTTCGTCGGTTTCCTTGACGACCACGGGCGTGGCGCTGCAGGACTGGGCAACGATGCGGTACATCAGGAAGCCATGCTCGGTGAAGATCACCTCGTCGCCGGGTTCCAGGAAGGCCTGGCCAAGCATCGACAGGATTTCATCGGACCCGTTGCCGCACAGTATGTTCGATACATTGAGGCCATGGACTTCGGCAATGGCTTGTTTGAGCGCCGTTGACGTGCCGTCCGGATAGAGTTCCAGATCGGAGGCGGCTTCGCGATAGGCATCCTTTGCCTCGGCGCTTGGGCCAAGCGGTGTTTCGTTCGAGGAGAGCTTGTGAAGCCTCACGCCTGCGGGCGCCTTCGATTTGCCCGGCACGTAGATTTCAATGTCCATGATGCCCGGCTTGGGCTGCGGCGTGGAGGTCGTCATGATTTCTTTCCGGGGTTCCTGATGCCGAAAGCCCCTGACGTTTTTGTCGAGGGCGTTCTGGCGAGTGTATTATTGAATAGCCAGTGCAAAATCAAAACGATTTTGGATGCTGAGCGGTCCGACGGGGCCACTCTTGCTGTGTGCGCAGGCGTGAATTGCGTATCGCGGGGGATTGGGGTGCAAGGGCAGGCACGAAGGCACCCTGTTCCTTTCTTTCCGTCACCGGCAGGCCCTGATAGAGGCGCTTGGTAGCCTCGACGACGATGACACCGGAAAAGACCGGCCAGAGCCAGCGTCCCAGACGGCGCAGCAGGCCGTGCAACGGAACCATCCTGCGGCTGCGCATCGGCGGAAAATGCAGCGCGTCGCTCCATTTGAGCGGAATGAGCTTTGCCTCGCGGAGCATGCGTCCCAGTTGCTGTCGGGAAAAAGGCCGCCCGACGCCGAACGGCGTGTGTTCAAACCTGGCCCACAGGCCGCGCCGGTTTGTCGCCACGACGAATACCCTGCCTTCCGGCGCGAGCACCCGCCAAACTTCCTGCAGGACGGCAGCCGGGTCTGCGACATTTTCCAGAAGATGCACCATGACGACGAGATCGACAGAGGCATTTGACAATGGCAGTTCCTGCTCGTCGACCAGCGCAGTGCGATAGGGGCCACCGGATGGCCATTGCAGCGCGCCCTGGCGGGCAGGCATCAGCATCATCGGTTTTGCGCCTTCTTCCTCCAGGCGGTTGATCAGGCAGACGGGATAGCCAAGGCCTATGATGATGGCATCGGGCGACAGTTCCACAGCCGAATCGAAGGCGCGCCTGAGTGATGCCTCAACGGACATCCCGAGAGGCGTGGCATAGAATTCACGAAGATCGACGATATCGACGGTCATGGGTGGAATGTAGCGTTCGCGGTGGCGCGCGGAAAGAGCAAAGCCTCAATGCGGTAAACGGGCCAGGTTCAGGCCACGAACAGCAGGCCCCAGACGATCAATACCTGTCCGGCGGAATAAAGGTACCAGACCAAGTAATCGCTGATCCGGTCGAGGAGATTGCCCTTGGCGGGAAGAAAGGTTTCCCGGGCGAGAATGATGTCGGAAACCATGAACATGACCACACCAGCCAGCATGATGCTGTTCAGGTTCGCGGCCTTGGCGCTGGCAACCATTGTCATGATCGCAACTGAATAAAGCACGACCGGGATGCGCATGTCGCCCGCATGTGGCCACAGGCGAATGTTCACCATCACGCCGATAGCAGTCAGGAAGGCGATCACCACGAGGATCTCGGACTGCAGGAAAACAGCCGGATCGACACCGGTCAGGAAGAAGGCGGTGTAGAGCAGGTGACCGGCCAGGAAGCTGCCGAGGCCGAAAAGAAAATTCCGCTCGCCGTCGAAGGCCAAAAACCAGTCGCCCGCTGCGCAGAAGGCAAGCGCCGCCACAAACAAGGGCGATGCTCCAGCAGCAAGTGCCGTAACTGCCAGCAGCGCGACGGGAATTGTCTTCATCAGGGCACGAGCAACTGTCTTGCGCGCGCGCATGAGCGTGACGCCATAAGCAAGCGCGATTGCGGCAGCGATGACAAGGAGGACAAGCGGGAAGGTCATTCAGGCACTCCGGCTGTTTGCGAAGGCAAAAACCGGCCAGATGCGACGATTGCCCCTGCCGTGACCAGTATTGCGGCTGCTACCAGCCGCCAGCCAGGCTCGGCAAAGCCGGTTGCGACCAGAACCATCGTTGAAAGGACGGGGGCAGCGTAGGCTGCACTGCCGATCAACTGGATGGGGCCATGTTTCACCGCATGGTCCCAAAGGTAGAATGCAAGGCCTACCGGCATCAGCCCCAGCGCAAGCACGGCCAGCCACTCCAGCAGGTTTGCAGGCCATACGGTGGTTTCGAAGGCAAGGTGGCACAGGGCTGAAAGCAGGGCTGTTGCGAGGCAGTAGACCGTGACGGCGTCTGTGGGTGCCGTCTTGAACAGGCGTGAAATGACCGAGTATCCGGACCAGATCAGCGCGCATGCCATGGCGGAGGCGTAGCCCAGCCAGTTGCCCGTACCTGCCATGCTGCTTTTACCCGTGATCAGAAGCGCTGCGCCCGCAAATCCTGCCAGAGCGCCAATCAGATGATACCAGCGAAGGCGTTCGCCGGGCAGAAGCGATGAGAAGAGCACGATCAACAGCGGCCACAGATAGGCGATCAGGCCTGCTTCAGCCACGGGCGCATTTCGAAGCGCCGTATAGTAGAAGAAATGATAGCCGAAGAGGCCTCCGATCCCGACCAGCCAGACAACCGGCGGCAGTGCGAGACTTCCACGCCTCGGCGGTTTGATCACCCAGCCAGCGAGGCCGACGCCTCCGCCGACCAGAAATGTCATTGCGAGCAACTGGAACGGTGGCACGCTGCCCGATGCCGCTGTGAACAAGGCAAGCATGGCCCACATGCCGATAGCGGCAAAGCCCGAAAGGGTTGCGTTCATGCGGGAAGCCTCTGTTTGGATCGGGAATGGAGGGTTTAGCTGATTGCCTGGCAGCGGGTCCAGTTTTCCGATTTTCCCGGATTGGTGGAACGGTACAGTATCATCTCTTCTTCGGAAAGCTGGCGCATCTCTATGGACTGGCCTTCTTCCGGGTCGCCAGCCGGACCCTCATAGGAAAACGCATGACGTCCGTAGTTTCCCGTGATGGTTCTGCCGGAGGGGAGTTCGATCTGCGATCCGCTGATGTGCAGACGCTTCGAGCCATCCTCGTTGCACCAGCCGCCATCGATGCGGTCGGCAAACGCGGATGTTGAAATGGAAGCCAGAAGACCGGCGGCAAGTATCAATCGGCGCATGGACGGCACTCCGCTTTAGGCCGTGTCAGCCTCGGCTGCGCACGGATAGTCCAGAAAGCTACTGAATTGCTCCAGTGCCGGCCATGCTAAATGAAATCCGAAATGAACGGAATTGCAAAATCTTCCTGCCGATTACGGTCAGACGAAGAACTGTCCGCCATTTGCCGAAATCGTGGATCCCGTGATGAAGGACGCTTCATCTGAGGCCAGGAAGACAACGCAACGCGCAATTTCCTCCGGCTCGCCGAGACGGCCTACCGGGATCTGCGGGATGATGCGTTCTTGCAGTACCTTTTCGGGAATGGCGCGCACCATCTCGGTACCGATGTAGCCCGGGCAGATGGCGTTGGCGGTGATGCCCTTGGAAGCGCCTTCCTGGGCCAGGGACTTGATGATGCCGAGGTCGCCTGCCTTCGTGGCGGCGTAGTTGACCTGGCCTGCCTGACCCTTCTGGCCGTTGATGGAGGAAATGACGATGACCCGGCCAAAACCGCGGTCGCGCATGCCGGACCAGACCGGGTGAACGGTGTTGAAGACGCCGGTCAGGTTGGTGTCGACCACTTCCTTCCACTGCTCCGGCGTCATCTTGTGGAAGAATGCGTCCCGGGTGATGCCAGCGTTGGCGACGACGATGTCGATCGGGCCGAGATCGGCCTCGACCTTCTCGATGCCTGCCTTGGATTCAGCGTAGTCAGCCACATTCCACTTGTAGGTCTTGATACCCGTTTCAGCCGTGAAGGCTGCTGCCTTCTCGTCGTTTCCGGCATAGGTCGCGGCCACTTCACAGCCTGCCGCCTTCAATGCCTTTGAGATGGCCTCTCCGATCCCTCTCGATCCACCGGTTACCAATGCTACGCGCGCCATGTTTGTCTCCTCCAACTGATACGCCTGTTTCCGAATTCTTCCTGGAAAGCGGATGCTGCCTCCTCAAGCAGCACCCGAATACTCAATAATCAACCGCGCTCTACGCACAGGGCAACGCCCATGCCGCCGCCGATGCACAGGGTGGCAAGGCCCTTGTGGGCATCGCGGCGCTGCATTTCAAACAGGAGCGTGTTGAAGATGCGCGCACCAGAAGCGCCGACGGGATGGCCGATGGCGATTGCACCGCCATTCACGTTCACGATGTCGGGGTTCCAGCCCATGTCCTTGTTGACGGCGCAGGCCTGCGCGGCGAACGCCTCGTTTGCCTCGACCAGATCCAGATCGTCGACGCTCCAGCCGGCCTTTTCGAGTGCCTTGCGCGATGCAGGGATCGGACCCGTGCCCATGATCTGGGGATCGACGCCGGCCGTAGCCCAGGAAACGATGCGGGCAAGCGGGGTAATGCCGCGTTTCGATGCCTCGGATTCGGTCATCAGGACCACTGCTGCGGCGCCATCATTGATGCCGGACGCATTGGCCGCGGTAACCGTGCCTTCCTTGTCAAAGGCAGGGCGCAGTTTGCCGACGCTATCCATTGTGACGCCGTGCTTGATGTATTCATCGTCCTCGACGATCGTGTCGCCCTTGCGGCCCTTGACGGTGAAGGGAACGATCTCGTCCTTGAACTTGCCTGCCTTCTGGGCAGCTTCGGCCTTGTTCTGGGAAGCCACGGCAAAGGCATCCTGTTCGTCGCGGGTGAGCTGCCACTGGCGGGCAACATTCTCGGCGGTATTGCCCATGTGGTAGCCGTAGAATGCGTCGGTCAGGCCATCGCGGATCATGGTGTCGATCATCTTCATGTCGCCCATTTTCACGCCGCTGCGCAGGTGCGCGCAATGAGGCGCCATCGACATGCTTTCCTGTCCGCCTGCCACGATGATGTTTGCATCTCCGGTGGCGATCTGCTGCATGCCTATGGCGACGGCGCGAAGACCCGAGCCGCAAAGCTGGTTCAGCCCCCACGCAGTGGCTTCATCGCGAAGGCCGGCGTTCCGTGCAGCCTGGCGCGCAGGGTTCTGCCCCTGACCTGCGGTGAGAATCTGGCCGAGAATGACCTCATCTACTTCCTTCGGATCCACGCCGGCACGTTCGAGCGCAGCTTTGATCGCGGCCGTGCCAAGATCGTGGGCCGGAACGTTGGCAAAGGCGCCGTTGAATGAACCTACGGGCGTGCGGGCAGCACTTGCGATGACAATTGCTTCACTACTCATGATTGAATGGCCTCCTCGGAAGTTACTTCTGATTTACAGGGAGATGGGAGTTCTGGTGCGCTCCGGGCTCCGCAATTTGACTGATACTCACATTGTTTTGGTATCCCATGCAATACATATAAGGTGGCACTCAATGATGAAACCGTTCGTGCGGCAGAGGAGCGGTAGCGGGCCAGGTCTTGCACCAGCTCAAGGCAAGCGGCGATTTGAATTGCCTTTGACACATGGCTCCACTATCTCCACGGCATGAATTGAAAGGTGCCAATCTTGAAATGGCGACGCCGGATTTCGCGGTGTGGCTGCGGACATGGCGCAAGCAGGACGGAGTGATTCCATGAACCGACCGGAGCAGGTTTCAAGCGGCAGGAGCGAGTATCTTTCCGGACCGATGCCACGCAAGCAGACCGTTGCCGTCCCGGTGGGCGGTGTTATCTGCGGCGGCGGAGCCCCGGTCGTGGTGCAATCCATGACCAATACCGACACCGCAGACATTGCTTCGACGGTCAAGCAGGTTGCCGCGCTTGCGCGCGCGGGATCGGAGATTGTCCGCATCACAGTTGATCGAAACGAATCTGCTGCCGCCGTGCCGCATATTCGCGAGAAACTGGAAGCCATGAACGTCGATGTGCCGCTGGTTGGCGATTTTCACTATATCGGGCACAAGCTCCTTGCCGACCATCCTGCCTGTGCCGAAGCACTGGCCAAGTACCGGATCAATCCCGGCAATGTGGGCTTCGGGGAGAAGAAGGACCGACAGTTCGCGGATATCGTCGAGATGGCCATCCGTCACGACAAACCGGTGAGGATCGGGGTCAACTGGGGATCGCTCGATCAGGCCCTGCTGACGCGCCTCATGGACGAGAACAAGGAAAACGGGTCTCCGCTTTCTGCCCGCGAGGTGATGCGCGATGCGATCGTCCGTTCGGCACTTCTGTCCGCTGAAGAGGCGGAGCGCCTGGGTCTTGGCCGCGACAAGATCATCCTGTCGGCCAAGGTGAGCCAGGTTCAGGACCTTATCGCTGTCTACACCGATCTGGCCCGCAGGTCGGACCATTGCCTGCACCTGGGTCTGACGGAGGCAGGCATGGGATCGAAGGGTATCGTTGCCTCTTCGGCTGCGATGGGAATCCTGCTGCAGCAGGGGATCGGTGACACGATCCGCATTTCCCTGACACCGGAACCGGGCGGCGACCGCACGCGCGAGGTGCAGGTGGCCCAGGAATTGTTGCAGACAATGGGTTTCCGCTCATTCGTGCCGGTTGTCGCCGCGTGTCCCGGTTGCGGGCGCACAACGTCAACGGTCTTCCAGGAACTGGCGCAGAGGATTCAGGAGGATATCCGCAGCAACATGCCGGAATGGCGGGAAAAATATCCGGGTGTCGAGGAACTCAGCGTCGCGGTGATGGGCTGCATCGTCAACGGGCCGGGCGAATCGAAGCATGCGAATATCGGTATCTCGCTGCCTGGAACCGGCGAAACCCCGGCAGCGCCGGTGTTCATCGACGGCAAGAAGGCAGCCACGCTCAGAGGCGCGAATATCGCCCAGGAATTTCAGGGCATGGTTCAGGCCTACATCGAGGAACGCTACGGCAAGTAGCGCCGCTACGGAGCACTTCGCGGCCTGCGATCACGCTTCGACGGTGCGCCTTCGTCCGGTCTGCCTGCTCGCCCTGCCCATGGCGGGCACCGCGAAGAGAAGGCTGGCTATCAGTATTCCCATCGTCATGAAAATCCAGGACATGCCTGCGTGCTCGCCGATCCAGCCAAGCGTCGCGGGCGCGGCCAGCACGCCTGAATAACCGCACATGGTCGCGGTTGCTATTCCCGCGCCCGCGGGAACGCCCTTGATGTTGGAGGCGGTCGAAAAGGCGATGGGAACGAGGTTGGCGTTGCCGAAACCTGCCAGCAGGAATCCTGCCATTGCAATGACAGGTGTTGGCGAGAGGCTGGCGGTTATCATTCCGAATGCCGATATCAGGATCGATGCAATCATCAGCCGCCGGTCACCAAAGGTTTCGCGCATCCAGTCGCCCGCAAACCTGGCGATCACCATGGAGAGCGAGAACGCGCCGAAGGCCAGACCTGAAATCGCGACATCGGCCGAAAGTGTCTTTCGCAAGTAGTGTGCGCTCCAGTCGAGAACGGAACCCTCGCTGACAAACGCGGCGAAGGCCACGAAACCGGTGAGCCAGACGATGGGGTTGCGCGGGAACCAGACGTGTTCGGCGCTGATCGAGGCGGAGGTGCTTTCCGTTATCTTGCGGCGCGGCAGTGACAGGATTGCAACCGAACACACGGCAAGAACGATGCCTGCCGTCCCCGTTGCGCCCGTGGCCGCACCGAGCTTCGCGACAACGAAACCGCCCGCGGCAGCGCCGGCCATCGCGCCCAGGCTCCAGAAGGCGTGAAACCCGGACATCATGGAACGTGTCGAAGCATTCTCGGCGTCTGCCGCCTCGGCATTCATGGCGACGTCCATCAGCGCAAGTCCGGCGATGAAGACAACCACGGCTGCGGCAGCGGGAAGGGTGGAGGCAACCATTGGCATCATGGGCAGGGCTGCCGCGATGATGATCGCCGAGACGAGTATGACGGGGCGCGCGCCGAACATGCTGATGAGCTTGCCGCTCAGGAGCAGGTTCCCCACTGCGGATATGCCGCCCACGAGAAGGATTATTCCCATTTCGGATTCGCTGATCGCGAGGTTTGCCATCAAGACCGGCACCATCACGGCCCAGAGCCCCGCTGCCATGCCGTTTGCCAGAAAGATTGCGGAAATGGCAGCGCGGAGGCGTCCGGCGTTCACAGGAATGGTCTGTGAAGCTGACGGCGTATTGCCATGAACGCCTTGAGGATCACGTAAGTCTGTCATGGGAGCACCACACCGCAAACAACAAAACCGCAAGCAGCCGAATCCGGGACCGGGCACTTGCGGAGTGATGCGGTTAGTCTAGAAGAATCCGGTATGAAACGGAAGGGCTTCACGACACGGGCACAGCCGGCGGAATTCGTCAGCAAGGCACTAGCATCCATGCTGCTTTCCTTCGCACTGCTGATTCTGCCCCCCGGTGACCTTTATCCGGGTTCTCTGCGTGCCGTGGCTCAGAAAGTTCCGGCGGACGGGGAAACCAGAAAGAAGGATGCGCAGCCCAGTGTTGCCGAGGTGTGCAGAAAGCTCGAGTCCGAGGCGGCGCTCAACGGCATTCCGCCCGGCTTTTTCGCCAGGCTCATCTGGAAGGAAAGTCGCTTCGACCACAGAGCGCTCAGTCCTGCGGGTGCGCAGGGAATTGCCCAGTTCATGCCCGGTACTGCCAAACTGCGAGGGCTGACCGACCCGTGGAACTGGGAACTGGCACTGGAAGCTTCCGCGCGCTATCTGGCCGAACTCGGCAAGACCTACGGCAATCTGGGACTTGCCGCCGCCGCGTACAATGCAGGCGAGGCAAGAGTGGATTCCTGGCTCATTGGGCGGCGTTACCTGCCCATGGAAACCGAGGACTACGTTGCCGACATAGCGGGTCAGCCCGCCGAGAACTTCGCCGACCGTGACAGGCAGGCCGGGTTGCGTGAGCTGGAAGCCGGGGTGCCGTTCCACGATGCCTGCCTGAAACTGCCGGTCATGAAAACGCGAACCACCGCCATGGCTTCCATTCCGCGCAAACCCTGGGGCGTCCAGATTGCAGGAAACTTCCGCCAATCGGTCGCAGTTGCAAGCGCGCGGCGCCTCGAACGGCAGATTCCCGTGTTGAAAAACTACAAGACGCATGTCCAGCAGATACGCTCGCCAAGGGGCAGGCGGTCGTTTCACGCGGTCCGCATTGGTGCCGACAGCAGGCGCGAAGCAAATGCGATTTGCAGCAAAATTCGCTCTGCAGGCGGCGCTTGCATGGTCGCAAAAAACTGAAAATCGCGAAAATCGACGCCTTCTTGGGTATTTCGGATCGAGTTGCGGCAAATCTATCTATTGTGCAAAGCACAAGAATGGTCTTACTATTTTGCACGGGAGGGTGAAATCGGCAGATCGTGCCGGACCTTTCGAGTAACGGGTAGAGGAGCTATCATGGCAGCAAGCAGCGAACCCATCGTCATCAAGAAGTACGCCAACCGACGCCTCTACAACACCGGCTCCAGCACCTATGTGACGCTTGAAGACCTCGCGACGATGGTGAAGGAAGGTACCAACTTCGTTGTTCAGGATGCCAAGACCGGGGAAGACATCACCCGTCCGGTGCTGGCCCAGATCATATTTGAGCAGGAAGGCAAGGAAGGGCAGAACCTTCTGCCGGTGAATTTCCTGCGCCAGCTGATCTCGTTCTACGGCGATTCCATGCAGGCAATGGTACCGAGTTATCTCGAACATGCCATGACATCCTTCTCGAGGAACCAGGACGAGTTTCGCGAGCAGATGGAACAGATGTTCGGCAAGCAATCCGTTCAGGGCCTCGACCAGATGGAAGCCATTGCCAGGCAGAACATGGAAATGTTCCAGAAGACCATGAGCATGTTCATGCCGTTTGCCAACAGTCAGACGGAACAGCGCGCTTCCGCCCAGGCCGAGGCAGGCAAGGCTTCGTCGGGAGATGACCTGCAAGACCTCAAGGCACAGCTTTCGGCCCTGCAGCGCAAGCTCGATACAATGGGCTGACCCCTAAACGAACGCGAATATTGATTCTTGCGTGCGTCAGAACAGACGCAATCCCCGTCAGGCGTTCCGGCCAGCCGGGACGACTGTTGCGGAGGCCGGGTCATTGTCCGCAACGGGCCATGGCAATTCGGCAACTGCTCGGCCAAACTTGTGACCCTGCTGGTAGTCCACCTCCCATTGGTCGAGAAGTGCCGAGGAATCGTCGTCCTCGACCCATTCGACCACGGTTTCGATATCGAAGACATGGGCCAGGCTGAGCAACGCCTTGACGAATGCCTGGTTGGCCGGGTCGCTGGCAAGTGACATTCCGAAACTGCCATCGATCTTGACCATGTCGACGGGCAGGTCACGCAGGTTGGAAAAAGAGGTGAAGCCTGCTCCGAAATCGTCGATCGCGACGCGGCAGCCCAGGGCCTTGACGGTTTCGACGAAGCGCCGGGTTTCCTCTATTCCGATTGCAGCGGCAGATTCGGTTATCTCGACTATCAGGCGCTTCGCGATGTCCGGGTTTACCGAAATGGCGTTTGCCAGATTGGACAACCATTCTGGATCCAGCAGTGTTTCATGCGAGACATTGAACGAGATCACTGCATCCGGACATTGCAGAAGGGTCCTTGTGACGAGTTGAAGCGCGGTCTTGTCAACGAGCCTGACAAGCCCGAGTTCCTCGACCATGCCTATGAAATGTCCCGCCTGGATGATTTCGCCGCTGGTGTTCTCCATGCGGATAAGTGCCTCGTGAAAGGCGACCTTGCCATCGCGCCCCACGACCGGCTGGTAGGCCAGTTGAAGCCGATCGCCACGAATCGCCTCGACGACTTCAGTTGAGAATGCGGCGCGCTTGCGGGAATCCTCTCGCGCCTCACTGGCGGGAGCATATACGCCGACATGCGCCGGCCTTTCGTTCTTGGCCTGCTTGAGAGCCTGGAACGCCGCATGGATTGCCTTTGACGGGGTGGCCGCGTGCTGTGGCAGGAAGCATGCCCCGGTCACGGCGGAAGCCGCGATGTATCCTGCGCTTGTTTCGACGAGGTCGCCCGAAACCGCCTTCAGGAGGCGCTTGGCGGCGTCGTAGATTTCGGCAGGCGGGCAATTGTTCAAGATCACTCCGAACTTGGCGCCGGAGAAACGGGCTATCACGTCGTCGCCGCGCAATCTTGCCTTGATCAACTCACCGCATTTGCGCAGGACCTCGTCTCCGCAGGCGAAGCCGTAGACATCGTTGATCAGATCGAAGCGCTCAAGCGCAACGATCATGAAGACCGATGCGGTGCCCTCGATCGCATTTGACTGGATGGTGTTCTGAAGGCAGTGCTCGAGGGAGCGGCGGTTGAACAGGCCCGTAAGGTCGTCATAGTCCGACTGGCGGCGCAGCTCGTCCTCGATCTGCCTGCGTTCGTTGATGACCCTGACACTTCCCTCGGCGCGTACAGGCCGGCCATTTTCTCCCGGTATCCAGACGCCCGTGTCCTCGATCCAGAGCTTGCGCCGGTCTCCGTCGCCGCGGGAGGAGATGAGCGAATAGACGCACTGGTAGGGTACAGGCTTGCCCTGGGGTACGTTGCGATCTGCCGACAGGATAACGCCGTAGCGCGATTGGCTGCTCTCGGATCCGGTCAGGGTTTCGAACCCGCGTCCGGTGAGATGCCTGGTTTCGCCTTCCTCCAGACCGGCAAGCGCAGTGAAACCGTCCGTCCATTCAATGCGGTCAGTCGAAATATCCCAGACGTAGAAGGATTGGCCCGTGGCACGGATGATTTCCCTGGCAGCTCCGGCCAGGCGCAGCAGGTTTCCCGAAACAGGGTCCGGGCCGGAAGCCGCAATGCGCACCTTCGTCCGGTCCTTCAAAGTGCCGTTTCCAGAACGGGTAGTTGTGACGCGCAGCTTATCCAAGGCAATCCCCATGAAATGAGGAGTGAGCCTAGCAGCATATGCTTAACAGAGTGAAAATGGCATGGGCCGGCGGGGTGCGGCTGCGGGTTTATCCGGGCCGGTCAATAGCCGCCGTGCGGCCCGCCCACCGAGACATCGCGCGTCGCCGAGCGGATCGAAACCGAGAACCCGGCAATGACATCTACGAAGGTGATAACCATCAAGATGAAGAAGACGGAGTGCGCGGCGCTTTTGACCAGCAGGAACTCCACCAGGAAGGCGATGAACACGAAGGTCGAAAGCAGGTGATCGATGATCGAGGAGGCGCCGATGCGGGTCGACTTCATGATCTCGAAGAACAGAAGGATCAGGGCGAAGGTGATCATCAGATCGCCGAGTGACATCTTCCATCCATCGGCGCTGGAAATCATCGGAATGGTGAGCACGGGTTCTGCCCATTGGTCGATACCGCCGCTGACGGGATCCGTGCCGAAAAAGCCCACCACAACGATGTTGTAGAGGATCAGGGGAACGATCATCAGGGGAACATTTGTCAGCATCGATAACTTCCTTGCCTTGCCGGTGACTATTGGAACAGGCACTGCCGTTTCATCACTTCAGCATGGGTGTGGCAAGCAGTTTGTAATGGTTTTGTGGTCGCATGACGGCGGGCTGGCGGGGACGTCAGCCTTCCCACCCTTCCGAAACGCGGCGTTGCAGTTCGCCGACACCTGCTATCACGATACCGCCCCTGGCAACCTCGATCAGGCCTTCGCGCTTGAGCGCATTCAACTCGCGCGAAACGACCTCGCGGCGCGAGCCAATGCGCTCGGCGATCTCGCGCTGGGTCGGAGGAGGAGAGATGATGCGCTGGTTCTCGTGACCGGAACGGGGCCGCGAAAGACGAATCAGCTCGTTGTATAGGCGATGCTTCGCGCTAAGGAACGAATGTTCAGCGAGCCTGAGATTGAGCTGCCTGACCAGGAACGAGAACTGGCGCATTACCTTGATCGCGACACCGGGATGCTCGCCAAGTATCTGAAGGAAAGTGGCGGAGGGCATGGTGCAAAGCCGTGAACGGACCAGTGTAGTCACATTGGCCGAACGCGGTGCATTATCGATTGCAGCGAATTCGCCGAAATAGGAACCGGCACCCATCTCGCCCAGGATGACTTCCTTTCCGGTCGCCATGCGGCTGATGATACGGACATGGCCGGAGAGCACGAAGCGAACATCCGTCGTTTCGTCTTCGATATCGATCACCAACTCGTTCTCGTTGAACTCGCGCCAGGTGCAGGCTGCAGCATACCGGCGCGACGCATCCGCCGGCAGGTCCTGAAACAGGGCAATTTCGGAAAGATCTTCCATCGCAGATCGGCTCGATTTTCTTGGCTTCGGTTTCCCCACCGGAATTGTTACCCGAAAGGAAGACCGTGGCAAGGGATAAGCGGGTTCGCGACGGCCCGCGGTTAGGGAATGATGTAGCCAAAGGCCCTTGCAGCCTGTCTTCTGTTAAGGTGTTGCTAACCAATACTCGGCTACTTTTCCCGCGGGGCAAACTCCTGTGCGGCTCTTTATCCACCGTCGCCCAGGGCAAAAGGCTTTGTGATGAAGTACAGGTTGTTGGAGAAGCACGGGGCAGCGCTTCCCCTCGAGATCTACGATTCCGTTGTCCGGTCTCTCTACGGAGATGTGCCTACATTCGTGGTCGGCAAGGCCGCGAGCTGCCTTGCCATGTTCCTTATTGCCTATCAGACCGGAAGCTTCGCCATTTGGCTGCTCGCAGCTTCGCTCAGCCTGGTAGGTGTTCTCAGGCTGATATCCGTCGTCCGCTTCAAGACCTTGGCATCAAAGCATGAGGTACTCGACTACAATTCCCTCAAGAGCGCGGAATTCACCTACCTGATCTGGGCGGCAACCTATGTCACGATCATGGGCTGCATCTGCCTAGTCTCAATGATGGTGTCGGAAAACGACACCAGCCATATGGTCGCCATTACCGCGACGCTTGCCAATGTCATGGCGATATCGGGCCGGAACTTCGCGAGCCCGCGCGTGGTCAACTGGCAGACAGTGGGCGTAAGCGTTCCGCTTCTGGCAGGCCTTCTGTTCTTCGGCAATACCTACCACACGCTTCTGGCACTGTTCCTGCTGCCTTTCATGATGTCGATACACACCATTGCGAAACGCCTGCGCCGCATGCTTTTCGACGAGGTCTTCTCGGCAATGGAAAACCGGTTGATCGCCGAGCGCTTCAAAGTGGCCTTGCAGAACGCTTCGCATGGCATGGCGATGATCGATGCAGACGGCCACTTCGTCGTTGCCAATGAGCGCTTTGACGAACTGTTGGCGCTGCCAAAGAATTTCGAACTGATCGGCAAGACCTTCGAAGACCTTGAAGGACTTTCCCGTCTTGGATGGCGTGCATCGGTGGATGGCGACAACGTTGTCGAAAGGCTTCATCATTGCCTGTTGGAAGGCCAGAAGACACGCATCCGTTTCGTGCGCGCCGACGGCGCTACCATCGAGGCGTCCCTCAATCCGATGGAGGAGGGAGCCGGGGTTATCGTGGTCGAGGACATCTCGGAGCAGGTGAAATCGGAAAACGAGATTCGCCAGCTTGCCAATTTCGATCCGCTCACCCATTTGCCGAACCGTCGGCATTTCGCGACGATGGTCGAACAGGTCTGCGGATCGGGAGAGGATGCAAGGCCGTATTCCCTGTTCTTTGTCGATCTCGACAATTTCAAGGACATCAACGATTCGCTGGGGCACTCGATTGGCGACAAGTTGCTTTGTGCGGCTTCGCTTCGCATGAAATCATGCCTGCCGCAGGATGGACTGATCTGCCGCTTCGGCGGCGACGAGTTCGTCATGATCATGCCCGACCTGGTCGACCGGCGCGACATCAACCACCTTGCGAACCGTCTGATCGAAGAGGTTTCCAAGCCGATCCTGATCAACGGAAGCCTGATCATCGTCGGCACAAGCGTGGGCATCGCGCTTTGCCCCGAGAACGGCAACAATCTCGACCAGCTTCTCAAGATGGCGGATGTTGCCCTTTACGATGCGAAGAACAAGGGCCGGGGCGAGAGCCTGTTCTATTCGGAGCAGCTTGGTTCCGAAATACGCCAGCGCCGCCAGATGGAAGTCGAACTGCGGCGCGCGCTCGAGCGTGGCCAGTTGTCCGTCTATTACCAGCCGCTGGTCGACATCAGGACCAATCGTGTCAGCACCTGCGAGGCGCTCGTGCGCTGGCACCATCCTGAACGAGGCATGATCTCGCCGGCTCTGTTCATTCCGATGGCAGAGGAAATCGGCATCATTTCGAAGATCGGCAAGTTCGTGCTTGAGACCGCTGCGCGCGAATGCCTGCAATGGCCGGCCGATGTGCGGGTTGCCGTGAACGTGTCCTCGTTGCAGTTCCGGCAATCGGACGTGGTCGAGGACGTGTCGAAGGCGCTTTCGATGAGCGGCCTTCCTGCCAACCGGCTGGAAATAGAAGTAACCGAGAGCGCCATGGTCGAAGACCTGGCCGAGACATCGCGCGTGCTGCGTACGCTGTCCCAATCCGGTGTCCGCATCTCGCTCGATGACTTCGGCACAGGATTTTCATCCCTCAGCTACCTCCACCAACTGCCGCTGGACAAGGTCAAGATCGACCGTTCCTTTGTCGAGTCGATCCGCAAGGACGAGCGGTCCCTCATCCTTTTGTCAGGCGTTACGCGCATGGCAGCCGACCTCGGGCTTCTGGTCATCGTCGAAGGTGTCGAGGAAGTCGAACAGCTGAACATCCTCAAGGAAAAGGTCCATCTCGATCAGGTTCAGGGCTATCTCTTCGGCAAGCCGATGCCGTCGCAGGACATTCGTGCGTTCATCGCAGAAAACATCGGCACGCAGGCAGATGGCTTGAACCGCGTTCGCAGTGCCTGAGTATCAGAGCAATTTCGATCTCGACGAAATCGGCGAAATCAGAATTCAAAAGAGAATTCAGTTGTTTGCGGAGAGTAGTCGTTTTCACCTGAAGGCGGAACGATCTAGAAACGAACGTCAAGCGATTCAAGCCCGTTGAAATGATACCGGTTTGCGCGAACCGGTTCTTTCTTCAACTTCAGTCCGGGAAGTCTTTCGAACAACAGCGGCAGCGCTATTGCCATTTCCAGCCGCGCCAGCGGCGCGCCCAGGCAGAAATGAATGCCGGCCCCGAAGGCCAGCTGTCCTTCCCCGCCCCGCGCGAAATCAAGCCTTGACGGATCGCGAAAGACTTGCGGATCGTGGTTGGCCGCGCCGAGAAGCAGCGCAACGGTCTGTCCCCGCTTCAGGGTAGCGCCTTCAATCTCCATGTCTTCCAGCACGAACCGCGTGAACATGTGCAGGGGCGGGTCGAAACGCAGAAGTTCTTCCACCGCGCGGGCGGATGCCTCGCGGCTGTCAAACAGTTTTCCCGGGTCTGCTCCATTTGTCAGCAGTGCCTTCACCGAATTTCCGAGTGCATGAACGGTTGCCTCGTGACCGGCGTTGAGCAGCAGGACTGCGGTAGTAACGAGCTCGTCCATCGACAGGTGATCGCCGGAGGCTTCCGTCTCCACGAGTGCCGTCAGTAGGTCCTCGCGCGGCGACTTGCGCCGCTCTGCGGCGAGTTCGCGAACATAGGCCGAAAAGGCCAGCGTGGCCGCAACAGCCTCCTCTTCGATCTGCCGGCTGCGGTTGAACTGGTACATGGCGACCATGGCGTGTGACCAGGCCAGCAACTGTTCGCACTTGTCGTCCGGGACACCGAGAAGCCGGGCTATCACGATGACGGGAATTTTCTCGCAATATGCGGGAAGCAGATCGGCCTCCCGGCTGTCGTTCGACAGCATTTCGTCGATCAGGCCGTTTGCAAGCGTGGCGATAGCGGGAGCCAGCCCCTCGATGTTCCGCGACACGAAGGCTCGATTGACGAGCTTTCTGAGGCGGGTGTGGACCGGAGGCTCGCGTTCGAGGATCGAGTTCGCCTCGAAATCATAGAATGGTTTGACGTGCTCGGGAATCTCGGGGAGGCCTGCTTCCTCGCGGCTCATCACATGGGTGGCTTCGCGGCCAAGCCGCCGGTCGCGCAGCAATGCGTTCACCAGGCGGTGGCGTGCAAACGTGATCAGGCCGTATTCACGCCAGACAAAGGCCGGCCCCAGTTCGTGCATCCGGGCATAGTGCGGATAGGGATCGAGATAGAATTCGGGACCGGCCGGATTGGCAGAGAATACCGGCAGGTCCGGGCTTGCAGCGCTCATTTTTGCAGGAGCGCCTTGTTGACGGCGGTGCTGTCGATAACGCCCACGATTTTGCCACCGCTCTCGACATAGACCGGCAGGCTGGTTTCGACCTGGTGCTCCATGACCCGCTTCAATGGAGTGTCCTCGTCAACGGTTGCTGCCTTCGTGTGGCCTCTGCCCCTGGTATCGGCGGGTTCCATGCAGTCGCGGGCGTGCAGTACGGCCAGCGGGTTCATGTTGGCAACGAAGTCTGCCACATACTGGTTGGCAGGATTGCTGAGGATCTCCTGGGCGGTTCCGCACTGGATGATGCGCCCGCCTTCCATGATGGCGATGCGTGAACCAATGCGTATTGCCTCGTCCAGATCATGGCTTACGAAGATGATCGTCCGGTTGAGGCGTTTCTGGAGATCGATCAGTTCGTCCTGCAGGCGCGTGCGGATAAGCGGATCGAGCGCGGAATAGGGTTCGTCCATGAGAAGGATCGGCGCCTGCGTGGCGAATGCCCTTGCAAGGCCGACCCTCTGCTGCATGCCGCCCGAGAGTTCCTGAACGCGCTTGTCGGCCCAATCGGAAAGGCCGACGAGTTCCAGTTGCTCACCCACACGGCTTTCGATCTCGTGTTTCGACATGCCCGCGAGTTCAAGGCCGAAACCGACATTTTCTGCAACCGAACGCCAGGGCAGCAGCCCGAACTGCTGGAAAACCATCGATACCCAGTCCAGCCGCAACTGACGCAATTGCCGGCCCGTGCAGGCATGCGGATCGCGCCATTCATCCTGCTCCGGGCAGCGCACCTGGACGCGTCCTCGTACCACCGGATTGAGGCCGTTTACGGCGCGCAGAAGCGTGGACTTTCCCGAGCCGGACAGGCCCATGAGGACCAGTGTCTCACCCTCGTGGATATCGAGCGAACAATCGGCAACGCCAAGAATCTGACCGGTGGCCTCCTGGATTTCCGGGCGTGACTTTTCGGCATCGATCAGGGGAAGGGCGGATTTCGGATTGTCGCCGAAAACTATCGAGACGTTCTCGAAGCGAACTACCGGGCGGTTGGACAGGGTGTTCATGTCAGCCTCCTGTCCGTTCGTTTCGCAGGAACCTGTCGAGCAATATAGCGACCAGCACGATCACCAGTCCCGCCTCGAAGCCCTTGCCGATGTTCACAGTGTTGAGGGCGCGCACGACCGGTACGCCGAGGCCGGGAGCGCCAACGAGGGCGGCAATCACCACCATCGAGAGCGACAGCATGATTGTCTGTGTCAACCCGGCCATGATCTGCGGCAGGGCAAAGGGCAGTTCGACCTTCCACAGGAGTTGCCAGGGCGTTGCGCCAAATGCCTGACCCGCTTCTCTTAGCTGACGGGGGGTGGACTTGACGCCGAGTTCGGTAAGCCGGATCGGCGCCGGTATCGCGAAAATGACCGTGGCGACGAGGCCAGGCACCATGCCAAGTCCGAACAGGATCAGTGCGGGAATGAGATAGACGAAGGTCGGGATCGTCTGCATCAGGTCGAGGAGCGGACGCAACCAGGCGGAAAAATTAGGGTGATGCGCGGCGAGAATGCCGATCGGAATACCGAGCACCATGCATACAAGGGCCGAAGCCAGGACAAGCGACAGCGTCTTGATCATCTCGTCCCAGTAGCCGAGGTTGACGATAAGGAGCAGAGCAACGAGCACGAAAAGCGGAAACTGCCAGGAGCGTTTCAGCCAGATGGCGATTGCCACGGCGATGGCAGTGAAGACCAACGGATGGGGCAATTCCAGCAGCCACAACAGGCCGCCGATTATTGCCTCAAGCCATCTCGCCAGAGCGTCGAACACGAAGCCCGCATTGTCGATCAGCCATTCGACCACCCCCTTGGCCCATTTGCCGATCGGCAGTTTCTCTTCTGTCAGCCAGTTCATTTCTTTTTCCATTCGGCTGGAGTTGCGCCGCAGTTGCCCTGCAGGATAAGTGTCGAGCACCTACGGTTATGGTGCAATGACCCGTCGCAGATAAAGGAATTACGCATGGCAGACCTCACGCTGTTCACAAATCCCATGTCCCGTGGCCGCATTGCGCGCTGGATGCTTGAAGAGCTTGGCGAGCCTTACGAGACAAGAATTGTCAATTACGGGCCGGAGATGAAGTCGCCGGAATACCGGGCAATAAACCCGATGGGAAAGGTGCCTGCGCTCAAGCATGGTGATGTGGTTGTGACGGAAGGAGCGGCGATCTGCGCCTACGTGGCGGACGCCTTTGCGGACAAGGGGCTTGCGCCAGAACCGGGAAGTTCCGACCGCGCCAGCTACTACCGCTGGCTTTTCTTCTGTGCAGGTCCGGTCGAGCAGGCCGTGACCAACACCAATCTCGGATTCGTGGTTCCGGAGGAACGCGAGCGGATGGTCGGATATGGTTCGAAGAAACTTGTGCTCGATACGCTTGAAGGGTTTCTCGAGAACCGGGAATTCATCACCGGCAAATTTTCTGCCGCCGATGTCTATGTCGGAGCGCAGGTTATCTGGGGCCTGCAGTTCGGAACCTTCGACAGCCGCCCGGCCTTCGAAGCCTATGCGGGACGGCTTCGTGAACGTCCCGCCTACAAACGCGCCACAGAGATCGACGAGAAACTGACCGCCGAGATCCAGGCAAAAGGCTGATCTGCGGCGAACTCGCGAAAACCGGTATGGAAAGAGAATGGAGGCGGCAAAAGCGTGCCGCCTCCTTACTTTTCCGTCCCGCACTGACTACATGCCCAGCGCGGATTTGACAGCAGCCATGGCGTCGCCGCCATCCTTGGTGGTCACGCCTTCGAGCCATGGGCCTATCGCATCGGGATTGGCCTTCAGCCATGCCTTGGCAGCGGCCTCGGGTTCTTCGCCGTCATCAAGGATCTTGCCCATGATCTCGTTTTCCATGGCGAGCGTGAATTTCATGTTGGTGACGAGTTTGCCGGCATTCGGGCATTCGGCGGCGTATCCGGCACGGGTGTTCGTGTAGACCGTTGCGCCGCCAAGATTGGGCCCGAAGAAGTCATCGCCGCCTTCAAGATAGGTCAGGTCGAAGTTGGCGTTCATCGGGTGTGGTTCCCAGCCAAGAAATACGACCGGTTCGCCTGCCTTGTCGGCGCGGGCGACCTGGGCAAGCATGCCGGCCTCGGAGGATTCCACCACGTTGAAGCCGCTCAGTCCAAAGGCATCCTTTTCGATCATGTCGAGGATCAGGCGGTTGCCGTCATTGCCGGGTTCGATGCCGTAGATCTTGCCGTCGAGTTCATCCTTGTGGGTGGCGATATCGGCGAAATTCCTGATGCCGAGTTCGGCACCCTTGGCATTTGTGGCAAGCGTGTACTTAGCGCCTTCAAGATTGGCACCGGTCGAGACGACCGTCTTGTCTTCGAGAAACGGGCGCAGATCGGCTTCCATGGAAGGCATCCAGTTGCCGAGGAAGACGTCGATATCCTTGTTGGCGAGCGACTGGTAGGTCACCGGCACGGACAGAACCTTGATGTCGGTCTCGTAGCCCAGCGCTTTCAGAAGGACGGTCGTAACTGCAGTCGTGGCCGTGATGTCGGTCCAGCCAACGTCGGAGAACCGGATGGTGCTGCAGGACTCCGCTTCCGCCGACATGGCCGGGGTTGCCTGTATCGTTGCCGCGGCAATGGCAATTGCTGCTAGCGCTGTCTTGAACTTCATGCGTTTTCTCCCGTTGTGATCCTTGTTCAACTCTTTCTGCATGCGGCCGGCGCAGGCGGGCAGGAGCCAATATACCGGCAATATGCCGCAGGCCTTGTGGGGCCGTGCGGGCAAATTCCTCACGATTACTTTCAGCAAAGGGCTTTGCCTTCAAGTGCGAATTTGCTATTGACTGACCAGTCAATCAAAGTTTTGGCCGTTTCGCAAGTGTACGGACAAAAAGAATGGAAAGACCAATGCAAAGAGCTGGAGTCGAAGCCGGTCGCCGTCAGGCATTGATCGATGCTGCCATCGTCATGATTGGCGAGCATGGTTCGCTTGACGTTCCGGTAAAGGAAATTGCCACTCGGGCAGGCATGTCTTCTGCACTTGCGTTCCATTATTTCGGTGGCAAGGACGAGATCATCGTCGAGACCATGCGTTACCTGCTGCGCCAGTTCACGCAGGTCATGAGTTCCGGGCTTTCCCGGGCGAAGTCGCCAAGGCAGCGCATGGACGCCATCCTGCGGGCAAGCTTCGGCGGCGACCAGTTCGACCGGACGACGATTGCCGCCTGGCTGACCTTCTACCTGAAGGCGTTTTCCAATCCGAAGGCGGCACGGCTGCTTGCGATCTACACCGCGCGGCTCGAAAGCAATCTCGTCCATGCGTTCAAGTTGTGTGGAATGGAAGACCATGCGGTGCGTGATGCGCGCATGCTTGGTGCCCTGATCGACGGCATCTACATCCGCCATGCCCTGCGGCCCGATGGTCCTGACACGGCGGAAGCGCTCGCCGACTGCCGGGCTCTCGTCGATGCCCTGACAAACAGTGGTTCTGGCAGCAGTTCCGGACCGCGTGGAGAAGCAAATTGAGAGAATTCAGCGATCTTGTTCCCGATGCCAGCCATTTCATCGGAGGCAAGTTCATTGCCGGTGCCGGCGAGGCTGTGCCGGACATCTACCCCGCCACAGGAGAGGCATTCACCGAGGTCAGATGGGCGACGGATGGCGAGATCGAACAGGCAGTCGATGCTGCCAGATCCGGTTTCGAGACATGGCGCAAGACGCCGCCGGCACAGCGGGCACGCATACTCAATCGTGCAGCGCAGATACTGCGGCAGATGAACGACGAAATCGGGCGGCTTGAAACGCTCGATACCGGCAAGGCCGTGCAGGAAACCCTTGCCGTGGATGTGGTTTCGGCTGCCGACGCGATCGAGTATTTCGCCGCCCACGCGGCGACTATTGCTGGTGAACATGTCGGATTTTCCGGCATGGAGGGCGACTGGGGATACACGGTACGGGAGCCGCTTGGCATCTGTCTCGGCATCGGCGCCTGGAACTATCCGGTACAGATCGCCGCCTGGAAATCGGCCCCGGCGCTTGCCTGCGGCAATGCGATGATCTTCAAGCCAGCCGAGACCACGCCGCTTTCGGCGTTGAGATTGGCTGAAGCCTATCAGCGTGCCGGCCTGCCCGACGGCGTATTCCAGGTGCTGCAGGGCGATGGGGCGACAGGTGCAAAACTCGTTTCGCATCCGGCCATTGCCAAGGTATCGCTGACCGGCGAGACCACGACAGGCATGAAAATCATGCGTAGTGCCGCCGAGCGGCTGAAAAAGGTGACGCTGGAGATGGGCGGAAAATCACCGCTCATCGTGTTTGACGATGCAGATATCGACTCGGCCGTCGGCGGCGCGATGCTCGCCAATTTCTATTCTACCGGCCAGGTTTGCTCGAACGGAACGCGGGTCTTTGTGCATGAGCGGGTGTTCGACAGTTTCACGGAGAAACTGGTCAGGCGAACCTCGGCGATGGTCATCGGCGATCCCATGGACATGGGAACCCAGATGGGGCCGCTGGTTTCCGCCGAACACCACAAGAAGGTGAAGGCCTATCTCGATGCCGCTCCCGGGCAGGGTGAGTGCCTCTATAGCGGCGACGCGCCAAGGGTGCAGGGCTTCGAGGGCGGATACTGGGTTTCGCCTGCCATCTACAGGCCACATGACGACAACCAGCCAATCGCGCGAGAAGAAGTGTTCGGCCCGTTGCTCACGCTGTTCACCTTTGGCGACGAGGACGAGGTTACGGCGCGTGCCAACGATACCGAATATGGCCTGGCGGCCGGTGTCTACACGAGGGACCTCGCGCGCGGCCATCGCATGATGTCGCGGCTTCAGGCGGGAACCTGCTGGATCAATACATACAACGTGACGCCAGTGGAAATGCCGTTTGGCGGGCACAAGCTCTCCGGCATCGGGATGGAGAACGGCAAGTGGGCGCTCGATGCCTACAGCCAGATCAAGTCCGTCCATGTGGCGATGAATACCCCGGAATATCCGTACTGAGGTGAATGCAGATGTCGGGCGGCAATGTAGCAATTCATGATGTGGAAGCCGACTACGTGATCGTCGGCTCCGGTTCAGCTGGTTCCGCACTGGCACACCGGTTGGGCGAGGATGGCAAGAACAGGGTAATCGTCATCGAGTATGGCGGCAGCGACTTCGGTCCGCTGATCCAGATGCCCGCCGCGCTGTCCTATCCCATGAACATGAAGACCTATGACTGGGGATTTCGTTCCGAGCCCGAGCCAAATCTCAACAACCGGCGCATGGCAACACCGCGCGGCAAGGTGATTGGCGGCTCGTCCTCGATCAACGGCATGGTCTATGTTCGCGGACACGCGGGTGATTTCGATACCTGGGAAGACATGGGTGCCGCTGGCTGGGGTTACGCCGATGTGGCTCCCTATTTCCGGCGGATGGAAACCGCCCATGGCGGAGAAGACGGCGTCCGGGGCAATTCGGGGCCGCTGCATGTTACCCGTTCGCCCCTGGACAACCCGCTCTTCGAGACGTTCATCAAGGCCGGTGGCCAGGCGGGTTTCGAACTGACTTCCGACTACAACGGCACGAAGCAGGAAGGCTTTGCCGTCATGGAGCGCACGATCCACGAGGGAGAGCGCTTTTCCGCGGCCAAGGCCTATCTGAAACCTGCAGTGAAACGCGGCAATGTGCATGTGTTGCGCGGATTTGCGCGAAAGGTCGTCATGGACGGGAACCGCGCCACGGGCGTAGAGATTTCCCGCGGCGAACATGTCGAGGTTATTCGAGCGCGCAAGGAGGTCATCCTTGCTACCTCCTCGATCAACACGCCGAAACTGCTCATGCTTTCAGGGGTTGGTCCGGCAGAGCATCTTCGCGACAGGGGTATTTCCGTCGTGACAGACAGGCCGGGCGTGGGCGCCAACCTGCAGGATCACCTGGAAGTCTACGTGCAGCAGAAATGCCTGCAGCCGGTAACGCTCTATTCGCGGCTCAACCTGTTTTCGAAGGCGCTGATTGGCGCTGAATGGATGCTGTTCAGGACCGGTGACGGCGCGACCAACCATTTCGGTGCCGTTGCCTTTGTGCGCTCGAAACCCGGTGTCAACTATCCTGACATACAGTTTCATTTCCTGCCCGTGGCGATACGCTACGACGGCAAGGTGGCGGCAAAATCCCATGGTTTCCAGGCGCATGTTGGGCCGATGCGTTCCAAATCGCGCGGATCCGTTACACTGGCCTCTTCCGACCCGTTCGATGCGCCGCATATCCGGTTCAACTACATGAGCGCTGCCGATGACTGGTCCGATTTCCGGCATTGCATACGCCTCACGCGCGAAATATTCGCCCAGCCTGCCTTCGAACCTTATGCAGGCGAGGAAATCCAGCCGGGCAGCCATGTGCAGTCGGACGATGAAATCGATGCCTTCATCCGGGAGCATGCGGAAAGTGCCTATCATCCGTGCGGTACGGCACGGATGGGCAGGGCGGATGACCGCCATGCAGTGGTCGATCCAGAATGCCGCGTAATCGGCACTGAGAACCTTCGCGTGGCCGACAGCTCGATCTTTCCGCAGATCACCAACGGCAACCTGAATGCACCGTCGATCATGGTCGGCGAGAAAGCGGCCGACCACATACTTGGCAAGCCAATGCTGGCGCGTCTCAATCACGAGCCATGGATCAATCCGCGTTGGGAAACCAGCGACAGGTAGCGCCTGGTTTTGCAGAGCCTTTGAATACGTGCTGTTGCAGCGCTGCATCAGCCAGTCAATCTGTTGTGATGCCTATTGAATGGCAGCATGTGGTTCGACTACCCTAGTCAAATCCCCTTTCCGGAGGAATCGGTCTCGCCGGGACCGGTGAGGACAGCCATGCGGCGGTGGGGAAAGAGTTCCGGCAATCCCTGCCGGGTTCAATCCGTTTCACGAGTGGTATCCTTCGATGCCGCCATGTTGAAAAGGGGAAGTTCTTTATGAAACCTGAGATTCGACGCACCGGAATTTTGCGCGGAGTGCTGGCGCTGGCACTTTCGGCATCCATGCTGTCGGCAGTGGATACGTCTCCCGCCCATGCCGAACGGCGCAATCTGCTCGAACAATGGTTTCCCAATGCAAAGGTCAGGAAGAACGGCAGAAGGCCGCTCATCGAACTTTTCGACCGGAACAGGAACCAGAGACAGCAGATCGAGCCGGAGCAGCAACGCGTAGCCGCGCCGATCAAGAAGGTTACCGGTCCCAGCTACTACAGCTACAAGACCGAGGGTCTTGCCACGCTCAAGCTTGCAGGCGTGATCGCCGCGCTCGATGCGATCACTGACAGAATACCGGCATCCGGACCTGCTGACGGTACCGGGGAACCCGCAGATGCCATCCAACCCGTTGACGGCGGTGCCGCTCCGAAGATCGGCGACAAGGCCGAACTCGGCAATGGCGCGGCGGGCGACCGCGGGATTGATCCTCTCAGCACAGGCAGTGTAGACGGCCAGCCCTGGCTGACGTCGCAGGCGCTTGAAAACCTGAGCCTCGAAGCCGAGGCCGGTATCGCCAAGGCTGTTACCGATCACTACGCTGCCAACCCGAAATACCTCTGGGTGACGCCTGGCATGAAACCCAATGCCAAGGCGAGGGGCCTGCTCCGCTATCTGGCGGATGCGGGCAAATACGGGCTTGATCCGGCAGATTACGACGTTGGCGAAAGTGCCGATGCCGAGGGCAGCACATTCGGCGCCCAGCAGGCTGCGCGCTTCGAGTTCCTGCTCTCCATTGCCGCTGTGCGCTATGCCGCCGATGCCGACAAGGGCCGGGTCGACCCGAACAAGATCAGTGGCTATCACGATTTTCCGAAGTGGTCGCGCGACTATTCCGGCTACATGAAACAGATCGCGCAGGCCAATGTTCCCGTGCTGGCACTTGCGAAACTGCAGCCGTCTCATCCGCGCTTTGCCGCTCTGGTGAACGAACTCGCCGAACTGGAAGGCAGCGCCAATGCGGATACGCCGGAGCCACCTGCTGCCGGCACGTTCATCAAGCCCGGCCAGACCAGTGAGGAATTGCCGAAGGTAATTGCGGGGATTGCCTGGAAATCTTCGAACGAGTTCAAGGTCAACCATGCCATGGTTTTCGCCGCGGCTGCGACCACGACCGTCTACGACGAGCCGGTCGTTGAAATGGTCCGCGATTTCCAGAAGGAACACGGTCTCAAGCCTGACGGTATCGTCGGACGCAATACGCTTGCCAAACTGACTGTGGTCAGCGATGCCGCCAAGGCCGAAAAAGTTCGCCTTGCGATGGAGCGCCTGCGCTGGCATCCCGACAATTTCGGTTCGACCCATGTCTTCATCAACCAGGCTGCCTACCAGGCCAGCTACGTCGTCAACAATCACGATCAGCTTTCCATGCGCGTGATCGTCGGCAAGCCTTCAAACCAGACCACGTTTTTCCACGACACGATCGAACTTGTCGAGTTCAACCCGTATTGGAATGTTCCACGGTCGATCCTGGTGAACGAGATGCTAGGCAGCGTTCGCAGCGACCCGGGTTACTTCGAGGCGCGCGGCTACGAGGTCGTCAGTCATGGCGGCGGCGTGGTGAGCGGGTACTCGGTGGACTGGTGGTCAGAAGACGCATCGAAGAAGTACTACGTGCGGCAGAAGCCGGGCGCAAAGAATGCGCTTGGTGAACTCAAGATCCTGTTCCCGAACAAGCACGACATCTACATGCACGACACGCCTTCGCGGGGTCTGTTCCAGCGGTCGGCGCGTGCGCTCAGCCATGGATGCGTGCGTCTCTCCGATCCGCGAGCCATGGCAGCCGCCGTGCTCGGAACGTCGAAGGACAAGATCGGGAACTATATTGCCGGCGGACAGAACCAGTCGATTGCTGTCAAGAACAAGATCCCTGTCTATGTTTCCTATTTCACGGCATGGCCGGACGAAGACGGTACGGTTCGTTACTATGGCGACATCTACGGACGCGACGGCTATCTCGAAAAGGCCATGGAGAAGACGAGCGAATTGAGGAAACAGGCCTTGGCTTCCGGCTAACCTGGCCGAGTGTTCTCGACCCCTCTATTGGTCGCGTTTTGCTGCTTCGCCTGCGGCGAAGGCGATACGTTGAACCTTGCGTTGAATTCGACTATTCCGTTTCTGGAAACCGGATGGCGCGAAATGTCTTCGGGGCTGGAGACTGAATGCTCAAGGGCATCACCATCATCGAGGTTGAGGGACTGGGTCCTGCTCCGTTTGCGGGCATGATGCTGGCCGATCTCGGCGCCGATGTCATCGTCGTCAATCGCAAGGGAGCAGGTGGTGCGGTGGTGCCTGACGGCTCCGTGCTTGACCGGGGCAAGCGGTCCATCGAACTCGATCTCAAGAACGCAGAAGACATCCTCATCTTTCGCAGGCTCGTTGCCCGCGCCGATGCGGTGATCGAGGGATTTCGCCCGGGTGTGATGGAGCGTCTCGGCATAGGGCCGGACGATTGCCGGGAGATCAATCCGTCGCTGGTGTTCGGGCGCATGACGGGCTGGGGACAGGACGGACCGCTTTCACATTCCGCTGGGCATGACCTGAACTACATAAGTCTCTCTGGTGCGGCACATTATGCCTCGCCCGCAGGTGAGCCGCCCTACACCCCTCCCACGCTTGTCGGCGATATCGGCGGTGGTGCGCTCTATCTGGTTGTTGGTATCCTGGCAGGTATCCTGCGCGCACGCGAAACTGGCAAGGGAAGCGTGGTCGATGCGGCAATCGTGGACGGCTCGGCAAACATGATGAACCTGCTGATGGCGCTCAAACAGGCCGGGGGTCTTGCCGAGCGCAGGGGAGAGAGCCTGCTCGACGGGCCACATTGGAGCCGTTCCTATCGCTGCGCCTGCGGTCGATACATCTCGGTTCAGGCACTCGAACCGAAGTTCTATGCTGTCTTTCTTGAAAGGTTGGGCCTGTCGGACGATCCGGACATGGCCTCCCAGCACGACAAGTCATCATGGCCCGCGCAGACTGCGAAGCTGACATCGATACTTGGCGGCAACACACGCGAACACTGGACGCGGGTATTCGAGGGAACGGATGCCTGCGTTGCGCCGGTTCTTTCGCCGGCCGAATCAGCAGACCACCCGCAGATGAAAAGCCGTGGCGTGTGGCACACGGAAGATGTTCCGATGCAGGCGGCTGCCGCTCCGCGTTTTCCGGGAGCGATGGAGTGGACGCTGCGCGAAAGCCCGAGGCGCGGCCAGCACACAGGCGAAATTCTCGATTGGCTTGAAACCGGTGAGGTGTAGGCAAGATGCGTGACGATCCCGCTTTCGTACCCGGCAGGAGTTACGAGGAAATTCGAGAAGCTTTCCGCTGGAACATTCCAGCGGACTACAACATCGCCCGCGATTGCTGCGATGCATGGACCGAATCCGATCCTGACCGGGTTGCGCTGATACGCTGGCAGCCACAGGGCAAGCCGGAGAAAACGACCTATGGCGAACTGGGTTCGCTTTCCAGCCGGTTTGCCAACGGTCTTGCCGGACTTGGTGCGAAGGAAGGTGATCGCGTTGCGATCATCCTGCCGCAATCCCTGGAAGCAGCAGTTGCACACATTGCGATCTACAAGTCGGCAATGATCGCGGTTCCGCTTGCGCGACTGTTTGCAGCCGATGCGCTGGAATACCGTTTGCAGCGGGCCGGTGTGTCGATCGCGATTACCGATATGGACGGTGCAGCAAAGATTGCATCCATTCGCGAAAACCTGCCCGATCTGAAACATGTCATCGTTGTTGGTGAAGACGACGCAGGAGATGTCGCATTCGATGCGCTGCTTTCCGCTGGCAAGGAATTCACGCCAAGGGACACGACGCCGGATACACCTGCGCTCATCATTTTCACATCCGGGACAACGGGGCCTCCCAAGGGCGCGCTGCACGGCCATCGTGTCGTTCCGGGTCATCTGCCGGGGGTGCGGGCGCCGCATGAATTCATGCCGCAGGAGGGTGACATTGCCTGGACACCTGCAGACTGGGCGTGGGCAGGCGGGCTACTCAACATGCTGCTTACCTGTCTTTCAATGGGTGTGCCGGTGGTCTACGGCCTCAACCGTTTCGACCCCGAAACAGCATTGCGCCTGATGGCAGAAACCGGTGTGACCAACGCGTTCATTCCGCCGACGGCATTGCGCCTGATGAGGGGCATGCAAAACCTGGCCGGCAGGCATGACCTTAAACTGCGAGCCATCGGTACAGGCGGCGAAAGCCTTGGCGCGGAAACCCATCAATGGGCGGAACGCGAACTCGGCCTGCGTGTGAACGAATTCTACGGCCAGACCGAATGCAATCTCGTTCTTTCGTGCTTTGGAGCTGCAGGGGTCATGCGGGCAGGCTCGATGGGCAAACCGGTTCCCGGACACGAGGTCGCGGTGATCGACGAACAGGGCAATGTCTGCGCGCCCGAAGAACGCGGCGAGGTAGCAATCAGACGGCCTGATCCGGTGATGTTCCTCGGCTACTGGGAGAATGAAAAAGCCACCCGCGAGAAATTTCGTGGCGACTGGCTGCTGACCGGCGATCAGGCGATCGTTGATAGCGACGGCTACTTCCATTTCGTGGGCCGAGACGACGACATCATCAACGTCTCCGGCTACAGGGTGGGGCCGGGCGAAATCGAGGACTGCCTGATCTCGCACCCGGCTGTTCAGCTTGCCGCCGCTGTTGGCAAACCCGATGCGGTCAAGGGTGAGGTCGTAAAGGCCTATGTGAAGCTGGCACCTGAGGCGGCCGCCTCCGCCGAGTTGGCGGACGAAATCGGCAAGCATGTGAAGTCGCGGCTTGCCGCGAACATCTATCCGCGTGAAATCGAGTTCGTGGACGAGATACCCCTGACCACCACTGGCAAGGTTATCCGGCGGCATTTCAGGGAATTGGCACGGCAGGAAGCCGCAACCTGATCCTGGCAGGAGCAGATTGGGAGGCAGGATCTCCCGGTGTGGATGGCGTTGCCTTCGCAGATGCCCGGCGGCTTCAGCTGCGCACGAAGAAGTCGCGCATTCTTTCGACGATTCCGGGCCCGCTTCCCGGCCTTGCCAGGGAATTGGCTACCTCAGGCGTTGCCGCAAGCGCCAGGCGGACCTGCTCGACGCTGCCAGGACAGATGCCTGACAGTCCCGGGACAGAGATACCGGGCCAGGATACTCGCTCGAAATCCGGCTCAGAAGCGACTTCGCCGGTCACGGCATCGATCAGGACCAGGTCCGGCCTGAACATTCGATACCTCTGCGATACCGCAAGTTTCCAGGCAAACCATGAGCCGCCCGAGCGCAGCATGACGAGGCTGGCGACGGCGCGACCGCTGACGCGAAGCGTGAAAATCTCGCAACGGCCCTGCTGAGCCATTCCGTAGACAGTCTGGCGGGCAAACGCCGCCATCTTCTTAAGCCGGTGGAGCGGAAGCGTGGAACCCATCGTCCGGTTGGAGGATTCGAGCAGGAGAAATTCCTCGTAGCGGAGCAGGACATCAAGCGGGTTGCCTGCGCGCTCGTAATCCGTCTCACCCATGCCGTCCAGTTCGCGGCGATGGGCCATGAGCCTGCCTGTGTCGGATTTGCCGGGTCCGGCAACATCAAGGCGGCCTATGGACTGCATCCGGCCTGCAGGTTGGGCAACCACGGTGAAGCCGTGAAATCCGCCCTGCCAGGCGAGACGGGTAAGGCAGGAGCCGGCATTCAGAAATGGAAAGCGGAGCGGTGGCAGACCGTTCGAGAATGCCACGCGGCACAATTCCGCAAAGCTGGAAAGGAAGTCTTCAGTATCCTCTCCAAGGAGAAGCGGATCGGTAAGGGGTATCAGCGGCGACGATACCGCTTCAAGGTATGGATGATCGAGGTATCCCGAACCATGCTGAGTGACGGGCAGCATGAACCTTGCCTTGTCCTCGCCGCCGATAGTCTCCCAGACCACGAGCAGGCGCGTATCGCCTGGAAAAGAGCGATGCATTCCGGCCGCGAGGCAAAGCGGATGATAAAACGGGTTCGAGTTTTCTGTATCGAGGGCAAGTCTGCCGAGCGGCTCGGATAGAGTCTCAATGGCTGCGAGAGGGTACAGGAGCATGCGCCAGTTCGAACCATCCAGACCGGCTTTCTGAGCCAGAAGCTCGCCATCCAGACCGTCGGAAACGCTGCTCTGGAGGTCGAGGCCTGCAGGCCAGCCGGACCCCGGCTCGAGCGGAAAGCCGCCAGGTTCGCTTTTCCTGCGGTTGATCATTCGGCAGGCCCCCCGGATTCAACTGGGCCGTGGGAACGGCTCTCGATGATGAAGACGTGCAGTCCAAGCCGCCGTTTCGCCGTTGCGTAGAGGATGCCGGCCTCGAAAAGCATCGCTGCAGCCGTGGCGATCGCAGCACCGTTCAGCCCGTATACCGGGATCAGGGTCATGTTGAGGAGCAGATTGATCACGAGAGAGCTTGCATAGACCACCGCGCATGCGTTCTGCTCACCGGACATGGTCAAGACGCTCTCGGCCGGCCCCACAGAGGCCCTGGCCACAACGCCCAGAGCCAGTATCCAGATGACGCTTTCGCCAGCCTCGAAGCTCGAACCGAACATGAGAAGGAAGTACTTGCCGAGAACGGCCATTACAGCAGCCATCACCAGTGTCGGCCAGAAGGTCCATCGCACCGTTTCCTGGATGAACGCTACATACCGCTCCTGGTCTCCGGCGCTCAGATAGGCGGAGAACCGGTGCGCGGCGGCTGCCTTGACGGCGAAGTACACGAAATGGGCGAGCGCCATGGTCTTGGCCGCTGCAAAGTAGACGGCAACATCTTCCGGCGTCAGGTAATGCGAGACCATGAGGATGTCGACATTGGTCAGGAGATTGTAGAATCCCTCGATGAGAAAGATCGGCGCAGTTATCGCAAGCCAGTGCATCGGCCGGTAGGCACGAGGGCCCGGCGGCACCTCGGATTTGAGACGGCCGCGCAGAAAACCGAACTGGACAAGTGTCACGAGCCAGGTCGCGACGATGGCGGAAGTCATTGCCGTTGTCGCGTCAGCCTCGAAGCCGAGCAGTACGGCAATGCCCATCGCGGCGATGATGGCAAGCGGCCTTATGATGAAGGTTGGCCCCAGTGCAAGGCCCGGCCAGTTGTGTGCCCGGGCAATGCCGTCCAACACCTCCTGGAGGGCGATCATCGGCAGGCAGGCAAGAGCCAGCACGATCGGCAGAACGTAGTAGTTGGTTATCAGGCTGCCGAGCAGCCAGACCGTTACCGCTCCAAACCCTGCAAGCAGAGTCGAAAATGCGAGTGCCCATGTCAGTGAGCCGGTTATCGCACCACGCAGGTAATGGTCTTCCCCGGACGAGCGGTATTCCGAAATGAACCGGATGATCCCGGTCTGGAAACCAAGGCAGGCGAGGGCTCCAAGGATGATGATGGCTACCCAGACGGCAACGAAAATTCCGTACTCGAAATCGCCCATCCAGCGGGCAAGCAGGACCTGGCTGAGATAGGCAATCGCCGCGCTTAGAACGCGTATGGCAAAGGCAAACAGGGCAACACGGCGGGAAATATCACTGTCGGATTTGCCGGAAACCGCGGAATCCAGGCGCGCAAGGTTCGGCGCCAGCCTGTCGTAAAGGCCGGACGGCAAGATGCGTTGCGCAAACCTGCTCGGCTGGAACTGCAATTTCGATACTCCAACATGTTTTCAGGATCTCTGCAGGCCTGTCGAAACGCCAAAGGCGGGCAGTCCTTGAAACAGGAAAATCAATACCACATGCAGCAGCCCCCCTGCATGCTGAACCTGCTGGAAGGGTTAATTTCAAGACTGCATTCGGGGAACGCCGGGACGGTTATCCCGAGAAGCCACCTTCTTCGAGAAATGCCTGTTCGGCGGGCGTCGTATGCCGCCCGAGAACCGGGTTCCGGTGTGGAAACCGCCCGAAGCGGACAATGATATCGCGGTGGATGATCGCGAATTTGAGGCCGCTTTCATTGCCGGTGCCATGTTGCAAAAGAAGGCTACGGTCTTGGCTGGCCAGAGATTCGTCATGCATGAAAGGCAGATAGAAGAACTGGTGGATCTCTTCGTCCACCTTGCGGTCATAGCCGCGTTCGATGGCCTCCCCGGCGATTGCAAGGGCCTGGGCATCCTGCGCAAAGGCCTTGGCGCTGTTGCGGAACATGTTCCGGGAGAACTGGTCGAGCACGAGTACTAGCGCGAGGCAGGAATCGGGACTGTCCTGCCACCTGGACAACTCACCTGCTGCGGCAGCCGCATGAAGCCCGGCAAACCGCCTGGTCATCGCAGCATCGAATTCATCGTCCTTCTGGTACCATTTCTCAGGGCCAGCTTCCTTCCAGAAAGCAAGGACCTCTTCATAGCTGGGCAGTTCGCTCATACTCATACCTCCGATCCTTCGCCAGATAGGGTGCTCTGCGCGAGGGTTCAATGCAATGGCACGGCATCCGCATGTGAAGGCTTGCCGTTGCGTGGCGGTTTAGACTATTGATCTGGAACAGGATTCAGGCCGGAAGTTCGATGCAAGAATGCCAGTGAAAGAGCCAAGAGTACTTGATCTGCGAGGGCTGAAATGCCCGATGCCTGTATTGAAAAGCCGCAAGGCAATGCGCGCATTGTTGCCCGGCGAGGAAATCTGGGTTGAAACCACGGATCCGCTTGCGGCGATAGACATCCCCAATTTCTGCCGCACGGATGGCCATCTACTTGTCGGGAGTGAATCCGGTGACGGCTTCCAGCGGTTCCTGATCGCCAAGGGATGAGGTTCTCACAGCGAGGCCGATTTGGACCTCAATTGCCGAAACCCGGTATCGAAAGCGGATTTTGGGTCAGAGCCTGTCTGTCCGGCGTATCTGGAAGGGGCTGACCGGTAAAGCCGGCAAACAGCCGCTGGACGAAGGCCCCATCCAGACCATCGAGAAAAACCACGATCCGCGTACCGCGTTCGCCGCCGGGCCATTCGCGAAGCTCGCCCGCACGCTCAAGACGGCGGCCGACCGCGTGCAGGACCACGGGTCTGTCATGCCCCTGAAGATCGGCAAGACCCTTGATCCGCAGGACGTGATCGCCATGAGCAGAAAGCAACAGATCGAGAAACATTTCCATGGATTGCGGCGACACCGGCTCAGAGGCACGCAGCGTAACAGACGATATTCCGGCACTGTGCCGGTTGACGTCGTGTCCGTGGTGATGGTGATGGCCGTGACCGCCATGTTCACTGCGCGGAGCTTGTGCCTTTGAGCCTGCAGCAAAACCCGACAGAAATTGCAGTGGCCCGCCGAGGAATTCGCCGCGTGTCAAAAGCATCGCATGCGGTGCCTGCCGTGCCACCAATTCCCTTGCTTCGCGCACCTGCTCCTCGCTCGCCTGATCGAGCCGCGAGAGAATAATGCTGTCTGCGAGTTGCAGCTGTTTCTGCACCTCAACGGTTCTTTTGAACATCGCAGGTCCGTTTACCATATCGAAGACCGTGACAAGGCCGGCAAAGGAAATTGCACCCACCAGCGAAGGCGTTGCAATTATCGCCTGGATGACGGGCAGGGGATCAGCCAGCCCGGTGGTTTCGATCAATATCCGCTTCGGACTTCTGGCCGCGACTGTTTCCAGCGTATCGACAAGCTGGCCGCGAACCGTGCAGCACAGGCAGCCGTTCGACAGTTCGATTACGGAATCGTCACCGGTCTCGACAAACAGGTGATCGAGACCCACTTCGCCAAACTCGTTGATGATGATTGCGCTGTCCCTGAAATCTTGCTGTTGCAGCAGGGCATTGAGAAGCGTTGTCTTGCCACTACCAAGAAAGCCCGAGATTACGGTTACAGGGATCATCGCCATTTGCGTTGGCTCACTGCACGTGAACGGGGTTCGGTGTCGGAACGGCAATTCCGCCGCGCAGGCTGCCGGGAATGATCGCGTCCCCGTCGACATTGACGATGACATAGTCAGGGCGTGGTTCGGGCACGGGTACCGCTCCGCCGGGAAGAAATGCGCGGGCCATCCAGGCAGGCGAGGGGTCGGCATCGATCCCGCCAAGCGAAACAGTAACGGGGTCGCGCGTGACCCGGCGTTCATGAAGGTGGGGCGATTTGAGGACTGCGGTCTCGGGCAGGGGATCGTAGCGGTTCTTGACGGCTTGCTCGGAGCAAACCCTTGATCGCTGGCTTTCAGGGCCAACCGGATTGCCGGTCCGCCGGAATTCGGAAAGCGGGGATCCTCCTGTCATGGAGAAACCCTCATCGAGCAGCTGCGCGGCCATGGTGGCGCGCTCACCCTGCGACATTGCCCCGAAGACGACCGCGACCAGTCTGCGGCCATTGCGCTCGGCGCTTGCAACCATGTTGTAGCCTGCCGCGCAGACGAAGCCGGTCTTCATGCCGGTAGCACCATCGAAACGCTCCAGGAGGAGGTTGTAGGAATATTCGACCTTGCCGCCCGCGCGGATGGACGGGGTCTCGAAAATCTTCCGGTACTGCGGGAATTCGTTCCAGACAGCAGCCGAGAGCGTTACCATGTCGCGCGCACTGACATACTGGGCCGAATCATGCAGCCCGTTTGGATTGACGAAGTGCGTGTCTTCCATTCCCAGCCGCTTCGCGGCCGCGTTCATGCGAGAGACGAATGCCTCCACTGAACCGGCTACCGATTCGCCCAGTGCGATGGCGACATCGTTGGCGCTCTTGACGAGCAGGATTGTAATCGCGGTATCGACTCGCAGCTGTTCCCCCGCCTTGTAGCCCATCCGGCTCGGAGGAACCCTGGTGGAACGCGGTGTCATCGTGACCGGAGATCCAAGCTGGATTTCACCGTCCGCTATTGCATGAAAGGTTACATAGGCGGTCATGAGCTTGGTGAGGGACGCCGGATGCCAGCGCTCGAAAGCGCGGTTTTCCTTGAGGACAACACGCGCATCGGCGTCTACCAGAATGTAGGGCAGATTTGGGAGTTCCTCTGCTCTGGCGCGCAGTGCGGAAAGCTGGATGGCGACCACCATGAGGAACAGGATCGCGATGCGCAGAAACATGGCGCCCGGCTTCTGGAACATAACGCGGTCACAAATCGAGCTTCTCATGAACCTTCCCAGTGTATATTGATGGTGTCTCGGATCGTGCACTGCACAATCCACCTATGGCACTTACTGGCCCTTACGGGTGTTTGAAATCTTGGTAGAGGCGAATATGCCGGTAATCAACCGCATGGCGGAACTGCATGACGAAATTACGGCCTGGCGGCACCATTACCACGCCAATCCGGAATTGCTGTACGATGTACACGAAACTGCTGCAGATGTGGCGCGCAAGCTGCATGCCTTCGGTTGCGACGAGGTGGTAACCGGAATCGGAAGGACCGGTGTCGTTGGCGTCATTCGCGGTTCGCGGCAGGGCGAACGGGTAATCGGACTGCGTGCCGACATGGATGCCTTGCCGATCGCGGAACAGACCGGCAAGCCCTATTCTTCGATGAATCCCGGAAAGATGCATGCCTGCGGTCATGACGGGCATACTTCCATGCTGCTTGGTGCAGCGCGCTACCTGGCAGAAACACGGAACTTTGCGGGCACGGCAGTGGTCATCTTTCAGCCGGCGGAAGAGGGTGGCGCAGGCGGCAAGGCCATGTGCGATGATGGTCTGATGGAGCGTTTCGGTATCAGCGAAGTCTACGCCATTCACAACCTGCCCGGTTTGCCGGTTGGCGAGTTCGCGATCTGCGAAGGTCCGATCATGGCAGCCACGGACGAATTCAACATCACATTGCAGGGTGTTGGCGCACACGCAGCGATGCCCCACCAGGGCCGCGATTCCATCGTCGCGGGTGCGCAGCTTGTTTCGGCACTGCAGACCATTGCCTCGCGCGATGCCGATCCCCTGAAATCCATCGTGGTTTCGGTAACCCAGTTTCACGCGGGCTCTGCCCACAACATCATTCCGCGTACTGCCGAGATAAACGGGACCGTGCGCACGCTGGACGGCGAGATGCGCGTTCTTGGCGAGAAACGGCTCAGGGAAATCTGCGACGGGGTAGCCAGCACATACGGTATCGAAATCACCGTCGACTACCGGCACGGCTACCCGGTCACGGTCAACGATTCAGATGCCACACAGAAGGCAATCGACGTTGCGAAGCTGGTTGCGGGTGAAGCACGGGTTCATCCGGCTTTTACGCCGATGATGGGGGGCGAGGATTTCGCCTACATGCTCGAAGAGAGGCCTGGTGCCTACATCTTTCTAGGCAATGGCGACAGCGCCAAACTGCATACGCCGGACTACGATTTCAACGACGATGCGATCCCGTTTGGGGCGTCCTATTTCGCCAAGCTTGTCGAGACGCAACTGGCGTAGGCCCTGCACCACGCACGATGCTCAAATGAAAAGGGCGGATCCGTGGACCCGCCCTTTCAAATCAAATCAGAAAAGCCAATCAGGCGTTTTCTTTCGGCTCCAGGATCTGGCGGCCGCGATACATGCCCGTTTTCAGGTCGATGTGGTGCGGACGGCGCAGTTCGCCGGAATCCTTGTCCTCAACATAAGCCGGCTGTTTCAGCGCATCGGCCGAACGGCGCATGCCGCGTTTGGACGGGGTTACTTTTCTCTTAGGTACAGCCATTGTCTTAACTCCGGTCGGAATGGAGAATAACGAAAAAGGGCCCCGTGATCGGTTCCGGCAGAAGGCCTGAAACCCGCGAGCCCTTGAAAAAGCGTTCTCAAGGCGCGGCATATACAGGAATGTCCGGCCTTTGACCAGTCCCCCGGTCAATTATTTGCGGCTGACAACGTCCGGCGCGGTCACGCAGCCATCTTCCGGGCATTTCACTCGAACAGGCATTTCACGTAGGCGCCGGATTTCCTGGCGCGCCTTTCCACAACGGAGGCCACGTTGCGCTGTGCGCGGGAGGGTTTGGCCGGGTTTCGTTCCTTGGGATTTGGCAAGGTGGCGGCCAGGAGCGCGGCCTGGCGCGCGTTCAGTTTCGCGGCCGGCCTGCCGAAATAGTGCTGGGCGGCGGCTTCCGCGCCGAACACGCCTTCATCCCATTCGGCGATGTTGAGGTAGATTTCCATGATCCGTTTCTTGGTGAGAACGAGATCGACATAGACTGCAAGGGGAATCTCCAGTGCCTTGCGAACGTAGGAACGGCCAGGCCAGAGAAAGAGGTTTTTCGTCAACTGCATCGTGATGGTGCTGGCGCCGCGTGTTTTCTCGCCGTCGAGCGCATCGCCGATGACGTCGTTCAGGGCAGCCCAATCGATGCCGTCATGCATGCAGAACTGTCCGTCTTCGGAACTGAGAACCGATTGGGGCACATTGCGGCCCATGTTTGCCAGGTCCGTCCATTGCCGTTCAACGCCCTGAAGCGTGACCCAACGGCCGAGCATGATGGTGGAGGGCGGATGAATGGCGGGGACGGCGTAGAGAAGCGTGAGGAGGAAAGGCAGCGCAATCACGAACAGCAATATCAGCATGGCACGCCGGACCCATCGGCGTGCGGAAAAGGTTCGCAGTGCCGCCGGCACGGCCGCGTTTGCACTGCCGTCCGCCGGCGCGGAGGCGGAGCCAGCCTTTGCGGACTTGCCTGTGCGACTGCCACCTGCGGTTTTCCCGCTCTTCTTGCTGGTCGTTTTCCGTGCCAATCGCCTGTCCCGTCCGTTCGGGCCTTTGAGTGATAATCGCAAAGTATCTCAGGAGTTCCGCGGAAGGGAAACACCGAATGCGCCGGCAAAGTCAATCGGGCTTGCCCCTTGACCGGGCTGCCCCCCTCTGCAATCTGCATTTTCTAAGAAAACGGGGCGCGGGCAAGTGGACGAGCAATTCCGGAACAGGCTTTCAGAACACGCCGAGGCGGTGACGCGCTTCCTCGACAAGGCAATATCGCCGGACGAAATCCGGCAGGGTGAGATTTCGAGACCGGCGCAGCTCATTGCCGCCATGCGCTATGCCACGCTCAATGGAGGCAAGCGTTTGCGGCCCTTCGTTACCATCGAGAGTGCCGCACTGTTTGGCGTGAGCGAGGCTGCTGCGATGCCCACTGCAGCAGCGCTTGAATGCATCCATTGCTATTCGCTGGTGCATGATGACTTGCCCGCCATGGACGATGACGACCTGAGGCGCGGCAAGCCCACGGTACACCGCAAGTGGGACGAGGCAACTGCAATCCTGGCGGGCGACAGCCTGCTGACCTTCGCATTCGATCTGGTGACCGCTCCCTGTGACGGAGTTGACGAGACTGTACGCTGCAAACTGGCCAGCCATCTGGCACGTGCTGCGGGTCCCGGCGGCATGGCTGGTGGGCAGATGCTCGACCTTCAGGCAGAAGACGGCGATCCGGGCATGAAAGAGGTCTTGACGCTGCAGTCCATGAAAACGGGTGCGCTGATCCGTTTTGCAGCAGAGGCAGGCGCGATACTGGGAAAGGCTTCTCCTGGGGAACAAGAGATACTCAGCCGCTATGGCAGGCTGGCTGGCCAGGCTTTTCAGCTTGCCGATGATATTCTGGATGTCACGGCGACTACCGAGCAGATGGGCAAGAAGACCGGCAAGGACGGCGAAGCGGGCAAGGGGACGCTTGTCTCTCTTCTGGGTCTTGATGAAGCCAGGCGGCGTCTCGACGGCCTCGTGGAAGAGGCAGTTGCCATCCTCGAACCCTTCGGCGACCGCTCGAATGTGCTGAAGGCAACGGCCAGGTTCTTCGCGGGGCGTGACAGCTAGAGCAATCCCGATCTTGACGGACCCGGCGAAACCGGGATGTGGAAGTCAATCCGGTTGTTTGCCGAAACCTGCTACTCAACAGACCCGGGAGCGGATCGGGCGGGCCCTGCGGCACTGGCAGATCATGCCTGTTCGGCCATTTTCCCCGCCTCGGCGAACTGCCGGTCGATGGCAAGCTTGGCGCGCATCTCGTTGACGATCGCGTCGGAAACGATGCGGATGCGTTCAAGTTGCGCATAGTCCTCGTGCACGATGAACCAGAACGAGCGAGTGAAGTTGATCTGTTTGGGCAGCACCTTGACCAGTTGCGGATACTGATGCGCGACGAAATCGTGCAGGATGCAGACTCCGCCGTTTCGAAGCGTAGCCTCAAGCTGAACGTTGACGCTCGTCGAGGTCAGGTGCGGGCGGATGTCGGAGCCGAGGAGAGGGATGTAGTCCAATTCCTTGTCGTAGATGAGATCGGGCACATAGGCGATTCCGCGAAGGCGTTTCAGGTCTTCGACCTTCTCCACCTTCTGGTGCTTGTCCAGGTATTCCTTCGATCCGTACAGATGAAGCGTATAGTCTGCGATCTTGCGGAACTTCAGGCGGCCTGAGGTGGGCGCTGAAACGGCGATGGCAATATCGGCCTCGCGCTTGGAGAGCGAGAAGGTTCGCGGCAGCGCCACGATCTGGAGTTCCAGTTCGGGATGCTTGCGGCACAGCTCTATGGCAATGTCGGTCAATATGTAGGACGCAACGCCTTCGGGCGCGCCGACACGCACGACACCCGAGATCACCTTGGACTGGCCGCCAATTTCGGCCTGGGCGGCAATGGAACTGGTCTCGATCGCCTCTGCAATGTTGACGAGCCGCTGGCCGGCATCGGTCAACCTGTAACCCTGGGGCGAGCGATCGAACAGATTCGTCTGTAATGCACTCTCCAGTGCCTTGACCCGGCGTCCCACCGTGGCATGATCGACACCCAGTTGCTGGCCGGCCTGGGAGAGCCGTCCGGTACGGGCAACCGCGAGGAAGAATCTGTAGTCGTCCCAGTTCACAGGCAACTCTCCGGACCGTGTGAAATATTCGGGCGGGTTCCGGCCCTGTGTGAATATGTGCACAATAAACTCGGAAATTCCACTGTTGATTGCTTTTTTTTGAATAGGCTACAAACTGAACAAAGCCCAAACCATTGCTTGGCGTGCGCGGGAGCCGCACTCCTGTCTTGCAGGTTTTCAGGCGCGACCCGATGAGGAGGATACCCATGCAAAAGATCGGACACTTCATAAACGGCAAGAAAACCGAAGGCGGAAGCGGCCGTTTTGCCGACGTTTTCAATCCCGCAACGGGTGAAGTTCAGGCGCAGCTTGCGCTGGCGACCAAGGCCGAAATCGACGACGCGGTGGCGAAGGCCGCCGAGGCACAGGTGGGCTGGGCCGCGACGAACCCGCAACGCCGTGCGCGCGTGATGATGGCGTTCGGCGCGCTGATCAACGAGAACATGGACAAGCTTGCCGAAGCGCTGTCGAAGGAACACGGCAAGACGATGCCGGATGCGCGCGGCGACGTGCAGCGCGGGCTGGAAGTCGTCGAAGTCTGCATGGGCGCTCCGTCCATGCTGAAGGGCGAGTTCATGGCGGATGGCGGTCCCGGTATCGATCTATACTCAATGCGTCAGCCGCTGGGTGTCGTTGCCGGCATCACGCCGTTCAACTTCCCGGCAATGATCCCGCTTTGGAAAATGGCTCCTGCCTTGGCCAGCGGAAACGCGATGATCCTGAAACCATCCGAGCGTTGCCCGACCGTGCCGCTCATGCTTGCCGAACTGATCAAGGAAGCCGGTCTTCCCGACGGCGTTCTCCAGGTGATCAATGGTGACAAGGAAGCGGTTGATGCGCTTCTCGACAACGAGACGATACAGGCGGTCGGTTTCGTGGGGTCGACGCCCATCGCTCAGTACATCTATGGCCGCGCATGCAGCAACGGCAAACGCGCCCAATGCTTTGGCGGCGCGAAGAACCACATGATCATCATGCCGGATGCCGATCTCGACAAGGCAGCAGATGCGCTTGTCGGCGCCGGATTTGGTGCGGCAGGCGAGCGCTGCATGGCAATCTCGGTTGCGGTGCCGGTGGGCGACAAGACGGCCGATGCGCTGATCGAGCGCCTCGTTCCGCGGATCGAAAAACTGAAGGTCGGTCCCTACACGGCTGGAGATGACGTTGATTACGGCCCGCTGATCACCGCAGCTTCCAAGGAGCGCGTGAAAGGCCTGATCACCTCAGGCGCCGAGCAGGGTGCAAAGCTCGTCGTGGATGGCCGCGATTTCTCGTTGCAGGGCTATGAGGACGGCTATTTCGTCGGCCCGACCCTCTTCGACAATGTTACCCCGGAGATGGATATCTACAAGGAAGAGATTTTCGGACCGGTTCTGTCGACGGTACGCGCCAAGTCCTATGACGAGGCGCTGGATCTGACCATGAAGAACCAGTACGGCAACGGAACCTCGATCTTCACTGCCGATGGCGACACCGCACGCGATTTCGCGACCAAGGTGAATGTCGGCATGGTGGGGATCAACTTCCCGATACCGGTCCCGCTTTCATACTTCACCTTTGGCGGCTGGAAGAAATCGGCCTTCGGCGACCTCAACCAGTACGGCCCGGATGCCTTCCGCTTCTATACCAAGACCAAGACGGTCACGGCGCGCTGGTTCTCCGGCATCAAGGACGGCGGCGAGTTCCACTTCAAGGCCATGGACTGATCTGGCATGCGGGGGTGGATAGCCGCCCCCGCTTGCCTTTGCGGGGCCTGGAGCAGGCTCCGATGTGGAAACAGGAAGGGGAGGAACTTCCGTGGATTTCGCACTTACCGACGAACAGCAGGCAATTCAGGAGATGGCGCGCGCCTTTGCCGCCGACAATCTCGCGCCGCATGCCCTTGAATGGGATGAAACGGGTCACTTTCCCGAGGACGTCGTTCGTTCTGTCGGCGAACTCGGCCTTGCCGGGATATATGTCCGCGAGGATGTGGGCGGGTCGGGACTTGGGCGGCAGGAGGCCGTGCTCATTTTCGAGGCGCTTGCACATGGATGCCCCTCGATCGGTTCCTTCATTTCCATTCACAACATGGTCGCCTGGATGATCGACCAGTTCGGCACCGAAGAGCAGCGCCAGTCGTGGCTGCCTAAGCTGTGTTCCATGGAGCTGATTGCCAGCTACTGCCTGACCGAACCAGGCTCTGGCTCGGACGCGGTGGCTCTCAGGACGAAGGCCGATCGCGATGGCAACCAGTGGAAGCTCAACGGTACCAAGTCATTCATTTCCGGGGGCGGACATTCGGACATCTATCTCACCATGGTGCGTACCGGTAGCGAAGGCCCGAAAGGTGTCTCCGCGGTCATAGTGGAGGACGGAACCGAAGGGCTGTCGTTCGGCGCCAACGAGAAGAAAATGGGCTGGCGCGCCCAGCCCACTTCGCAGGTCCAGTTCGACGACTGCAAGGTGCCTGCCGATCATCTTCTTGGTGAAGAGGGAATGGGTTTCAAGTATGCCATGGCCGGTCTCGATGGTGGCAGGCTGAACATCGCCGCTTCGGCACTCGGCGCAGCGCAGTCGGCGCTGGAAAAGGCTCTGAAGTATTCCCAGGAACGCAAGGCATTCGGCAGGAAGATCGGCGAGTTCCAGGCCCTGCAGTTCAAGCTTGCGGACATGGAGACACGCCTGCAGGCCGCGCGCGCACTGCTTTACAAGGCAGCCTGGAAACTGGACCGCAAGGATCACGACGCCTCAAAATTCTGCGCGATGGCGAAGCAGTTCGTGACCGATGCAGCCTTCGAGACGGCGAACGATGCATTGCAGATCCATGGCGGCTACGGCTACCTTTCCGACTATGGAATGGAGAAAATCGTGCGGGATCTTCGCGTGCACCAGATTCTCGAAGGTACAAACGAGATCATGCGAATGATCGTTTCACGCGCGCTTCTCGCGGAGGTCGCATGACGGGTGATGCCGTGAACGCGGATATCTCCATACGGCTCGCAGGGCCGGAAGGTTCGCGGGTTGGGCGCATTACGCTGACCCGGCCGAAGGCGCTCAATGCCCTGACCTATGACATGGCGATGGCCATCGAAAGTGCGCTGGACGAATGGGCCGACGGCGAGGAAGTGGCCTTTGTCGTGATAGATGGTGAAGGTGATCGCGCCTTTTGCGCCGGCGGTGACATAGCCGACCTCTACAACAGCGGGAAGAACGGTGACTTCGAATTTGGGCGCAAGTTCTGGGCGGACGAATATCGCTTGAACGCCAAGATCGGAAATCTCGCATTGCCCTTTGTGGCGGTCATGGACGGTATCGTGATGGGCGGTGGCGTTGGCATTTCGGCCCACGGTTCCGATCGCATTGTCACTGGCCGCTCAATGATTGCCATGCCGGAATGCGGCATCGGACTTATTCCCGATGTTGGCGGGTCGAAAATACTTGCCAGTGCCCCGGGATATCTGGGCGAGTATCTGGGCACTACGGGCTACCGCATGGGGCCGGGTGATGCGGTTCTCGCCGGGTTTGCCGACATCCAGGTGGACGAAAACGAGATTCCCGAGCTTATCTCGAAACTGGAGGAAACCGGCGAGCTAGCGGACTTGGGATCCTTTGCCCGTCCTGCCGATCCGCCACAGCTGTCGCCGCACCTGGAAGCAATAGAAAGACACTTCAGCAAGGCTACCGCGCTTGAGTGCGTGTTGTCGCTGGAGGCGGATGGTTCCGACTGGGCGAGGGATACTGCGAAACTAATGCGCCGCGGCTGCCCGCTTTCGGTTGCATGCACGTTCGAACTGATCCGGCGCGTCCGCAAGATGTCGTCGCTCGAAGATGCGCTTGCGATGGAATACCGATTTACCTTCCGCTCGATGTCCGACGGTGAATTCATCGAGGGCGTTCGCGCCCAGATCATCGACAAGGATCGCAATCCGCAATGGAAGACGGCGCGGCTGGAGGATGTAACGCAGGCACAGATTGATTCGATGCTTGCGCCGTTGGCTGATATCGATGGTGAAAACCGGGAACTGGTACTGGATGCGGCCTGACAGGGCTGCAGGACGAGGAGGAAACATGACGAAGATTGCGTTCATAGGTCTTGGAAACATGGGCCTGCCAATGGCAATCAACCTGAAGAATGCGGGGCATGAGGTACGCGCGTTTGACACCGTTCCGGCCGCGTTGGAAAAAGCGGCAGCAGAAGGAATGGAGACTTTTTCGTCGGCGCCGGAAGCCGTGAAAGAGGCGGATGCCATCGTCACCATGCTGCCGAATGGCGAGATCGTGCTTTCGGTCTTCAACCTGATCCTGCCTGCAGCAAAGCAGGGCGCGGTGGTCATCGATTCCTCGACCATAGACGTTACCAGCGCGCGCAAGGCGCACGAGCTGGCCGGAAAGGCCGGACTGCTGTCGCTAGACGCTCCGGTTTCGGGCGGCGTGGGCGGAGCTGCCGCCGGTACGCTGACCTTCATGGCCGGCGGCTCTGCCGCAGCCTTTGAAAAGGCAAAGCCGCTGCTCGAAATCATGGGCGGGCGCATAGTTCATTGTGGCGATGGCGGTTCCGGCCAGTCGGCCAAGATCTGCAACAACATGCTGCTCGGCATCTCGATGATCGGGGCATGCGAGGCATTTGCCCTGGCTGGAAAACTGGGCCTTGATCCGCAGGCTGCATTCGACGTGATCTCGACGTCTTCGGGATCGTGCTGGTCGGTCAATACCTATTGCCCGGTTCCGGGAGTTGGACCGCAATCACCGGCCGACAATGACTACAAGCCGGGCTTTGCGGCTGAACTCATGCTCAAGGACCTGATGCTGGCGCAGCATGCGGCTTCCGAGGTAGGCCAGGCGACACCGATGGGACAGTACGCTTCCATGCTCTACAATCACTTCCTGCAGCATGGCGGAGCGGGCAAGGATTTCTCGGGAATCATCGAATATCTGAAAAGCACTGTCAGGGGGAATGGCTGAAATGCCGGTAGTCGAAACCAGAATTGAAGATGGCGTCGGGGTCATCACCATCAACCGGCCAGAGGCGCTGAACGCGGTCAATACCGATGTGATGGAAGGCCTTCTGGCTGCCGCCGCGAAATTCGATGCCAATCCGGAAATCGGATGCATCGTCATCACCGGCGCTGGCGACAAGGCGTTCATTGCAGGTGCCGACATCAAGGAAATGGCGACAAAGAGCTACATGGACATGTATCTCGCCGACAAGCAGTCCGGCTGGGAGGCATTTGCACGAACACGGACGCCAATGATCGCGGCCGTGAACGGCTTCGCCCTTGGCGGCGGCTGCGAGATCGCCATGATGTGCGATTTCATCATTGCTTCCGACAAGGCACGTTTCGGCCAGCCCGAGATCAAGCTGGGCGTCATACCGGGCTGGGGCGGAACCCAGCGCCTTACGCGCGCGGTCGGCAAGGCGAAAGCCATGGACCTGATCCTCACGGGCCGCATGATGGGGGCCGAAGAGGCCGAGCGTGCCGGGCTGGTGGCTCGCATTGTCGAGCATGACAAGCTGATGGATGAGGCACTGGAAGCGGCAAAGACGATTGCCGGTTTCGGCACACCTTCGGTGATGATCGGCAAGGAAGCCGTCAACCGCGCGTTCGAAACAACGCTTTCGGAAGGTGTGAATTTCGAGCGCCGCGTCTTCTATTCGCTTTTCGCGACCGAAGACCAGAAGGAAGGCATGGCTGCGTTTGCGGAAAAGCGCAATCCGGAGTTCAGAAACAAGTAGGTTCGCAAAGCCAAAAGGAACAATCCTATGTCCGCATCCGACCCGATCGTCATCGCAGGTGCCTCGCGCACGCCAATGGGTGGTTTCCAGGGCGAACTTTCCGCGCTGACGGCGTCCGAACTGGGCGGTAATGCAATCAAGGCTGCGCTTGAAGGTGCCGGTGTTGCTCCCGACAAGGTGGACGAGGTGCTGATGGGCAATGTGCTGCCCGCAGGACAGGGCCAGGCACCGGCGCGACAGGCGGCTTTCCACGCAGGTCTTGGCGAGGAAGTTCCGTGTTCCACACTCAACAAGATGTGCGGCTCAGGCATGAAGACGACGATGATCGCGTTCGACCAGCTTCTTGCTGGCAACGGCAGTGTGATCGTGGCGGGCGGCATGGAGTCGATGACCAATGCCCCCTATCTGCTCGACAAGATGCGCGGCGGTGCGCGCCTGGGACATGCGGAGGTCAAGGATCACATGTTCCTGGACGGGCTGGAGGACGCATATGACAAGGGGCGTCTGATGGGGACCTTTGCCGAGGATTGCGCGGAGAAATACCAGTTCACCCGCGATGAACAGGACGCCTATGCGATCCGCTCCCTTGAGGGTGCCCTGAAGGCCGAAAGGGAAGGCTGGTTCAGGAATGAAATTGCCCCGGTTACCGTTTCGAGCCGCAAGGGCGACGAAACGATTGCTGCCGACGAACAGCCGCGCAAGGCGAGACCCGAAAAGATACCGCAGCTCAAGCCAGCCTTCCGCAAGGATGGAACGGTGACGGCGGCGAACTCGTCCTCGATATCGGACGGAGCGGCGGCACTGGTGCTGATGCGCCAGTCCGAGGCCGAGCGGAACGGCTACACCTTGCGCGCGCGCATACTGGGCCACGCCTCGCATGCGCAGGCGCCGGGCTGGTTCACCACAGCGCCAGTATTCGCCATGAACAAGCTGATGGAAAAAATCGGCTGGGGCATGGACGATGTCGATCTTTGGGAGATCAACGAGGCGTTCGCGGTGGTGCCGATGGCGGCAGAACGTGAGATGGGCATTCCCCGCGAGAAGCTGAACATCCACGGCGGAGCCTGTGCACTGGGCCATCCGATCGGCGCCTCCGGCGCTCGAATCATCGTCACGCTCTTGAACGCGCTCGAAACCCATGGCCTGAAACGCGGCATGGCGGGCATCTGCATCGGCGGCGGTGAGGGAACGGCACTCGCCATCGAACTTGCCTAGTACATTCCCAATGTTCTCCTGAAGGCCTCTGGCCACCCCGGCTCCCGGATGGTAACTCCCGGCCATGGAATTCTGGAAGCGGGTATCAGCACTGTTTGGCCTCAATGACCGGGGATGGATGCGCCACGCCAATCCGTGGAGCGTCTACACCCGCTATTTGGCCCTGCCCATGCTGGTTCTGGCCATCTGGTCGCGCAGTTGGGTCGGCGGCTGGTACCTTGCTGGCGTCGCGGCGGCGATCGGCTGGATATTTCTCAATCCGATCCTCTTTTCGCCACCTGCGTCGACCCGCAATTGGGCCTCGCGCGCCGTGCTTGGCGAACGTGTATGGCTCGACCGGAAGAACAGGCCGCTTCCGGGGCATCACGCAAACGCCGTGATCCCGGTGACCAATCTGTTCTCGGCCATCGGATTTGCGGCAGCCCTGTTTGGCGCCTGGAAATTCGATGCAACGCTGGCAATCGGCGGAACCCTGGTGACCATTCTTGCCAAGAGCTGGTTCCTCGACCGTATGGTCTGGCTTTGGCTCGATGTGAAGGATACCGCATAAGAATACCGCGAGTGGGATTTCTGATACCAATACGCGCCATGCAAGGCCTCACGGCGATGTGTGGTTGTGTGGAAATCGATCCCACGCTAGGCTTTGTCACCTTTAGGTGCAAACAGATGGCTTAAGCAAATAGCTGAATTCATTTGCGCATTTCGATTTTTCCGATTCTGTCAGAATCGAAATTGCCCTGGACTGATTCACCTTTAGGCGCAAACAGATTGCCTCGGCAAGCGACTGAATTCATTTACGCATTTCGATTTTCCGGTTCCGTCAAAATCGAAATTGCTCTAAGCATGGCGGCACGTCTACCCGGAGAGCGCACACTTGCTGCAGGCCATTTCCCTTACCATCGCGATTATTGGCGCCATGATGGCCTTTCCGGCTCTGGCCGATTTCGTTGCAGGGCATCCCGACTGGACGGTGTTTGCCGTGGCTGCCGGCCTGAACCTGTTTGCGGGCGGGGCGGTCTGGCTCTCCGTGCGCCGCCGCGATACCGAGCTTGACCGGCGCCACATCTTCATCTTCGTGCCCACGGTCTGGCTGGTCAGCAGCCTGGCTGCGGCAATGCCGTTCTACCTTTCGAACCTCGGTGTGAGTTTCACGGATGCGATCTTCGAATCTGTATCAGGCCTGACGACGACGGGTTCGACCGTCTTCTCCAATCTCGATTCGATGCCGCCGGGCATCCTGCTGTGGCGCTCGCTGATCCAGTGGATTGGCGGGCTGGGTGTGGTCGTCATGGGAATGGTGCTGCTGCCTTCCATGCGAAGCGGTGGCCAGCAGCTCTTCCAGCTTGAATCCTCGGAAAAGGGCGATAAGCCGTTTGCCCGTTCGCGGGTCTTTACCGAGCGCATTGCCCTTGTCTACCTGCTCATATCGCTGTTCTGTGCGCTTACCTACATGGCGCTCGGCATGACCACTTTCGATGCCTTCAACCACGCGATGACGACGGTCTCGACGGGTGGTTATTCCACGTCCGACTATTCAATGGGGCTGTACGGCACCACGTCGATGTTGTTTGCATCATCTTTCTTCATGTTTGTAGGCGGGTTGCCCTTCGTGTTCCTGATCCGGTTGCAGGCAGGCGAGTTCCGCTGGGATGTCCAGATCGGCTGGTATTTCGCCATCATCCTGGGCGCGGCGGCCATCGTTCTGGCCACGCGTACCGATGCGACCCAGGACCCGGTGCTGCACGAGATCGCGACGGCGCTGTTTTCCGTTACGTCGATCATCACCACCACAGGCTACGCCTCGGAAGACTACCTGAAATGGGGGCCGGCCGCCGTCTCGATCTTCTTCTTCATCACGTTCATTGGCGGCTGCGCCGGTTCGACAGCGGGCGGTTTCAAGCAGTTCCGCTTTGTCGTTGTCCACCAGATCCTCGTCAACCGCCTGCAGCAGACGTTCCGCCCGCACCAGATGGAGAACATGAAGTACGGCAAGCGCCGGCTTGATCCGAGCATTGCCGCATCGGTTGTCACCTTCTCGTTTCTGTACACCGGCACTTTCATCGTCTTTGCCCTGGTCTACGGGGCCCTGGGCCTCGATTTCGAGACCGCGATCAGTGCGTCCGCCACGGCGCTTGCCAATGTCGGTCCCGGCATTTCCCAAAGCATCGGTCCCGCCGGGAACTTTGCCGGGCTTTCCGATCCCATCAAGTGGATGCTGTGTTTCGAGATGATCGTCGGACGCCTGGAAATCATGAGCGTGTACGTGATGCTGATGCCCTCCTTCTGGCGCTGAAAATGGGATAAAACCGGCTCTTGGAACGACCTGTTCGGGCGCACTTGCCTTGAACCTGCAACCATGCGCAAAATTCCATGCGTATTTCCGCAGGCCGAAGGCCGGGAAGTCTGCCAGCGCGGTGCAATTTTGCACAATCGGTTGGAATAAGACCCCTACCTTCGTTAGATGGCGCACAACAAGCCTTGCCTGTAGAAATGCGTGGAGTGGAGGAGATATCACCCGACAAGCCCTGCATCTTGGGCCGGTGGGGGTGTGCGGCATGGCCTTTCTGGCATGCCTCTCCTTTGATTTGAGGGTAGCCGGAACCGGCAGCGCATGATGGCGCCAACCGGGCGGGATCGAACGGGTGTTTGCATGCAAGATATTCTGCAAGAGCTGGAAGAGCGGCGCGGTCAGGCGCGCATGGGCGGGGGGCAGAAACGTATCGATGCCCAGCACGCCAAAGGCAAGCTGACGGCGCGCGAGCGCATCGAGCTTCTTCTCGACGAGGGATCGTTCGAGGAATACGACATGTTCGTCACGCACCGCTGCACCGATTTCGGCATGGGCGACACCAAGATGGCGGGTGACGGCGTGGTGACCGGTTGGGGCACCATCAATGGCCGCATGACCTATGTCTTCTCGCAGGACTTCACCGTCTTCGGCGGATCGCTTTCCGAGACCCATGCCCAGAAGATCTGCAAGATAATGGAAATGGCGATGAAGAACGGTGCGCCCGTGATCGGCATCAACGATTCCGGCGGTGCACGCATCCAGGAAGGCGTGGCTTCGCTCGGCGGCTATGCCGACGTGTTCCAGATGAACACGCTGGCTTCCGGCGTGGTGCCGCAGATTTCGATGATCATGGGCCCCTGCGCAGGCGGCGCTGTCTATTCGCCTGCCATGACCGACTTCATCTTCATGGTGAAGGACACGTCCTACATGTTCGTCACCGGTCCGGACGTGGTGAAGACCGTGACCAACGAAATCGTGACGGCTGAAGAACTGGGCGGCGCCAAGACCCATACCACCAAGTCGTCGGTTGCGGACGGTGCTTTCGAAAACGACGTAGAGGCGCTGTCGGCGCTGCGCCGTTTCTTCGACTTCCTGCCGCTCAACAACAAGGAAAAGCCGCCGCACAGGCCGTTCTTCGACAGTCCGAACCGGATCGACGAGTCGCTCGACACGCTGATCCCGGACAATCCGAACAAGCCCTACGACATGAAGGAACTGATCGTGAAGCTCGCCGACGAGGGCGACTTCTTCGAACTGCAGGAAGACTATGCCAAGAACATCCTGACAGGATTCATCCGGCTGGAAGGTTCGACGGTCGGCGTGGTAGCCAACCAGCCGATGGTGCTTGCCGGTGTGCTCGACATCAATTCAAGCCGCAAGGCGGCCAGGTTCGTGCGCTTCTGCGATTGCTTCAACATCCCTATCCTCACGCTGGTCGACGTGCCGGGCTTCCTGCCGGGTACCAGCCAGGAGTTTGGCGGGGTCATCAAGCACGGTGCGAAACTGCTCTTCGCCTATGGCGAGGCAACCGTGCCGAAGGTGACGCTGATCACCCGCAAGGCCTATGGCGGTGCCTATGACGTGATGGCTTCGAAGCACCTGCGCGGCGATGTGAACTATGCCTGGCCCACGGCGGAGATCGCCGTGATGGGCGCCAAGGGCGCGGTTGAAATTCTCTACCGCTCCGAACTTGGCGACAAGGACAAGATTGCGGAACGCACGGCCGAATACGAGCGCCGCTTCGCCAATCCGTTCGTGGCGGCGGAACGCGGCTTCATCGACGATGTGATCATGCCACATTCCTCGCGTAAGCGCATTGCCCGCGCCTTCGCCTCGCTGCGCAACAAGGATCTCCAGAACCCGTGGAAGAAGCACGACAACATTCCGTTGTGATGCGCGTGGGTGAGCAGGCTCAGGGTATGTCGAATTCATTTCGGGCAATCACTTTGATCGAGGGAAGGGCGCGTTAAATTCTCGGGTGGAGCTCCGGAAAACTCCGGAGACGAGAATTGCGAACAAGGAAAAGTTTAATGTCTGACGAAGAGAAATTTCCGCCCGAAAAAAACCTGCCGGCTGGCTATGTGCCGCCGAAGGTGTGGACGTGGGACCAGGAGTCTGGCGGCACGTTCGCCTCGATCAACCGCCCGATAGCAGGCTCGACCCATGACAAGGAATTGCCGGTCGGCAAGCATCCGCACCAGCTCTACTCGCTTGGCACGCCGAACGGGGTGAAGGTTACGATCATGTTCGAGGAGTTGCTCGAACTCGAATATTCCGATGCCGAGTATGATGCCTGGCGCATCGACATCGGCAAGGGAGACCAGTTCGGCTCCGGATTTGTCGAGGTCAATCCGAATTCCAAGATACCGGCGCTCTTGGACCATGCGCCGAAAGGCGGCGGCTCCCCGGTGCGCGTGTTCGAATCCGGTTCGATCCTGTTTTACCTGGCGGAGAAGTTCGGGGCATTCCTGTCCACCGATCTGAGGATCCGAACGGAAACCATGAACTGGCTGATGTGGCAGATGGGTTCCGCGCCGTTCCTGGGCGGCGGCTTTGGCCACTTCTACCAGTATGCGCCGATGAAGATCGAATATGCGATCAACCGGTATGCCATGGAGGTCAAACGCCAGATGGATGTGCTCGACAAGCATCTTTCCGGGCACGAGTTTCTTGCCGGTGGCGAGTATTCGATCGCCGACATGGCGGTTTGGCCCTGGTACGGGCGTTTGGCCCTGGGCGGGGCGTATGGCGAATCCGGCAAGTTTCTCGAAGTCGAGAAATACGAGCACGTGCAGCGCTGGACGAAGCAGATCGGCGGGCGTCCGGGCGCGCAGCGCGGTTCGCTGGTGAACCGCACCGAGGGCAAGGGAGCCATTGCCGAGCGCCACGATGCCTCTGATTTCGATAACGGGGCTGAAAGCTGATGGCAAACCTCCCCGACATGGTGAAGCATCGCGGTTTTCCCTCCGGCCTGCCGGGCACGGGCTACCAGTTCACGGTTCGCCGCGCCAATCCGAAAGGCGCATCGAAGATCGTGCGCCGCGAGCGCCATGCCGACCGTGCACCGGTGGACCGCAAGGCGGATGCAGCCTTCCTGCATGCGCTGTGGCACCATTTCGGGGAGGAGCCGTTCGAACGCGGCAACCTGGACGCAGGGCGGCTTTCTTGGCTGTTTGGCCGGGAGGTCGTTCCGGCAGATGCAACCTTCGATCCGGAAAGTTACGAGGCGCTTCTGCGCATCGACCTCGACGTGGCCATGAAGACCATGCCCGAATCCTTCGAGGAGGTGTTCGAGGTATGATCGAACCGCATTTCATGAAGATCCCGAAAATCCCGCAAAAGGGAAATGATGGCCGGGACCGGGAAAGGCGCTCCGGCAAATGGGACACGCCGATCGGCGAAGACCGGCCGAAGGTGGCCTACAAGGTCGGCATGAGCGAGGCCGAGCGGGAATATCTGCGCCAGCAGCACTGGTCGTGGATCCGCTTCATCATCCTGTGCGCCTTTGGCGGCATTGTCGTCGGCTTCTTCATCGCGGGTCTGATCCTGCGGCTCAATTTCAACGGGCTGGGCGAGATGATCCTGCACAGTCCGGATCGCTTCATCTACACGCTGCTGCTGGCCGGTGGCCTTGGTTCAACCTGCGGAATGATCGCCATGGGGGTTGGCATCATGATCCGTTCATCGCTCGGCAGGTGATGCCGTTTGTCTGGGGAAGAAAACAAAATGTTCAAGAAAATCCTGATCGCGAACCGCGGGGAAATCGCATGCCGGGTCATCAAGACCGCGCGCAAGATGGGCATCAAGACGGTGGCTGTCTATTCGGATGCGGATCGTGACGCGCTGCATGTGAAGATGGCAGATGAGGCCGTCCACATCGGCCCGCCGCCGGCTGCCGAATCCTACATCGTGATCGACAAGATCATGGACGCTGTCCGCCAGACCGGCGCCGAGGCAGTGCATCCCGGATACGGTTTTCTTTCCGAACGTGCGGAATTCGCCGAGGCGCTGGACAAGGCGGGCGTTGCCTTCATCGGGCCGCCGGTCGGCGCAATCGAGGCAATGGGCGACAAGATCACGTCCAAGAAGCTGGCTGCGGAAGCGGGTGTTTCCACGGTGCCGGGCTATATGGGCCTGATTGCCGATGCCGATGAGGCGGTGAAGATTGCCGGTGAAATCGGCTACCCCGTCATGATAAAGGCTTCCGCAGGCGGTGGCGGCAAGGGCATGCGCATCGCCTGGGACGAGAAGGAAACCCGCGAGGGGTTCCAGTCCTCCAAGAACGAGGCGAAGTCTTCGTTTGGCGACGACCGCATCTTCATCGAGAAATTCGTCACGCAGCCGCGCCACATCGAGATCCAGGTTCTTGGCGACAAGCATGGCAACGTGATCTACCTGGGCGAACGCGAATGCTCGATCCAGCGCCGCAACCAGAAGGTCATCGAGGAGGCTCCGTCTCCGTTCCTGGATGCCGAAACGCGCAAGGCCATGGGCGAGCAGGCGGTGGCGCTTGCACAGGCGGTGAACTACTGCTCGGCGGGAACCGTCGAATTCATCGTCGATGGCGAGCGCAACTTCTACTTCCTGGAAATGAACACCCGCCTGCAGGTGGAGCACCCGGTAACCGAGCTGATTACCGGTATCGACCTTGTCGAGCAGATGATCCGCGTGGCGGCCGGTGAAAAGCTCGATATTGCGCAGGAAGACGTGAAGCTGAACGGCTGGGCAATCGAATCGCGGCTCTATGCCGAAGACCCCTATCGCTCGTTCCTTCCTTCCATCGGAAGGCTGTCACGCTACAGGCCGCCTGCAGAGGGCGAAAAGGAAAATGGAACCAGGGTACGCAACGACACCGGCGTCTTCGAGGGCGGTGAGATTTCGATGTTCTACGACCCGATGATCGCCAAGCTGTGTACCTGGGCACCGGACCGGCGCACCGCGATCTTGGCAATGGCAGATGCACTTGACGGTTTCGAGGTCGAGGGGATCGGGCACAATCTGCCCTTCCTCTCTGCGGTGATGGATCACCAGAGGTTCATCGACGGCAACATCACCACCGCCTTCATCGCGGAAGAGTACCCGGAAGGCTTCGATGGCGTCGAGCTTGGTGAGGCGGAAATGCGCGATCTTGCGGCAATCGCCTGCGCCTGCAACTTCATTCATCACCAGCGCGCGACACGTATTTCGGGTGCGATGGAGAACCATCGCCGCATCGTCGGCAAGGATTGGGTCATCCAGGCAGGAGCTGCGGATTTTCCCGTGAACATCGTCCGGGACAGCCAGGACTTCCAGGTATCGCTCGACGGAGGCGAGGCCGAGCTCTTGTCGCTGAACGGCTGGACACCGGGTGATCTGCTGATCGAGGCCGAGATTGGCGGGCGCGCGAGAACCGTCAAGGTCGAACGCAAGACGCAGGGCTACCGCCTGCGCTATCGCGGCGCCGATGTGCGCTTCCATTGCCGCTCGCCGCGTGAGGCCGAACTTGCCCGGCTGATGCCGGAAAAGGTCGCTCCCGATACGTCGAAACTGCTGCTGTGCCCAATGCCCGGACTGGTGGTCTCCATCAATGTTCAGGAGGGCGATGAAGTGCAGGAGGGCCAAGCGCTGGCGACCGTCGAGGCGATGAAAATGGAGAACATCCTGCGCGCCGAGAAGAAAGCCAGGGTATCGAAAATCAACGCCAAGGCCGGCGACAGCCTCGCCGTGGATGAAATCATCATGGAGTTCGAATAAGCCATGACCAAGAAACCCGATCTCCCGGCCTGGAAGGCGCTGGCCGAAAAGGAAATGCGCGGCAAGCCGCTGGAAGGCCTGAACTGGGAAACGCCGGAGGGGATAACGGTCAAGCCGCTCTATACCCGCGATGACCTCGAAGGCGTGGAACATCTTGATTCATTGCCCGGTTTTGCGCCCTTCGTGCGCGGGCCGAAGGCGACCATGTATACGGGCAGACCGTGGACGATACGCCAGTATGCAGGGTTTTCGACTGCTGAAGAGTCAAACAATTTCTACCGGAAAGCATTGGCGGCTGGGCAGCAGGGCGTATCGGTCGCCTTCGACCTGGCGACCCATCGCGGCTACGATTCCGACCATCCCCGCGTGGTGGGCGACGTGGGCAAGGCCGGGGTTGCGATCGATTCCGTCGAGGACATGAAAATCCTGTTCGACGGCATTCCGCTGAAGGACATTTCGGTCTCCATGACCATGAATGGGGCGGTCATTCCCATTCTCGCCAACTTCATAGTGGCGGGCGAAGAGCAGGGCTGCTCGCGCGCGGAATTGTCGGGCACGATCCAGAACGACATCCTCAAGGAGTTCATGGTCCGCAACACCTATATCTATCCGCCGGAGCCATCGATGCGGATCATCGCGGACATCATCGAGTATACCTCGAAAGAGATGCCGCGATTCAACTCGATCTCGATTTCCGGCTATCACATGCAGGAAGCCGGCGCGACACTGGTACAGGAACTGGCCTATACACTGGCGGACGGACGAGAATATGTGCGCGCGGCACTTGCCAAGGGCATGGACGTCGACGCATTCGCGGGACGTCTTTCCTTCTTCTTCTGCATCGGCATGAATTTCTTCATGGAAGCTGCGAAGCTTCGCGCTGCGCGGTTGCTGTGGGCGCGGATCATGCAGGAATTCGGTGCCAGCGAGCGTTCGCAGATGCTTCGAACCCACTGCCAGACCTCCGGTGTTTCGCTGCAGGAACAGGACCCGTACAACAACGTGGTACGTACCGCTTTTGAAGCCATGAGCGCAGCATTGGGCGGAACGCAGTCCCTGCACACCAATTCCTTCGACGAGGCAATCGCGCTGCCGACCGAATTCTCGGCCAGGATCGCGCGCAATACCCAGCTCATCCTGCAAAACGAGACCGGGGTTACGAATGTCGTCGATCCACTGGCCGGTTCCTACTACGTCGAGAGCCTGACGCAGCAACTGGCCGACGAGGCCTGGAAGCTCATCGAGGAGGTTGAGGCGCTGGGCGGCATGACCAAGGCGGTTGAAGCCGGTCTGCCAAAACAGCGTATCGAGGAAGCAGCGACGGCAAAGCAGGCAGCCGTGGACAAGGGCGACACGATCATCGTTGGCGTCAACAAGTTCGTGCTCGAAACCGAAGACGACATCGACATTCTCGAAATCGACAACACGGCGGTGCGCAAGTCGCAGATCGCGCGCCTGGAAAAGACGCGTGCGATGCGCGACCAGAAGGCGTGCGATGCGGCGCTGGCGAAGCTCGAAGAGATTGCCAGGTCGGGTGAAGGCAATGTCCTGGAAGCTGCCGTGGAAGCGGCGCGCCAGCGCGCGTCCGTGGGCGAGATTTCAGACGCCATGGAGAAGGCCTGGGGCCGCCACAAGGCGACGCCGAAGGTGGTTTCGAACGTCTATGCCGGTGCCTATGACGACGACCCGGAATACAACACTCTGGTCAGCCGCCTCTCGGATTTTGCTGCAAATCTTGGCGAAAAGCCCAGGGTAATGGTGGCGAAACTCGGCCAGGACGGTCACGACCGAGGCGCAAAGGTGATTGCGTCGGCATTTGGCGATATCGGCTTTGATGTGGTTGCAGGTGACCTGTTCCAGACGCCGGCCGAGGCTGCGGAAGCCGCGATCCGCGAAAAGGTCCATATCGTCGGCGCTTCCTCGCTTGCCGCAGGCCACAAGACGCTGCTTCCCGAACTGGTGGAAGAGCTGAAGAAGCGCGGTGCGGAGAACATCATTGTCGTGGCAGGGGGCGTGATCCCGAGGCAGGACTACAAGTTCCTGACCGATCACGGAGTGTCTGCGGTATTCGGGCCGGGGACCAATGTTCTCGAGGCAGCGAGGTCCGTGCTTGGCCTCATCGAGGGCAGGCTCACGAACCGCTAGATCGCGTTCTTCCCTGAAGGTCGAACGGCCTTTCCCGGGCGGCGCCCATGTGAAGCGTCCAAGGACCGAAACTCCTGTTGGCTGTATCATATCGATACGGCCAGCAGCCCGTATTGGCCAACCAATTGCAAAATCCCGTTTTGAAACGGAATGAATGTCTCGCGCTGCAAATTTCTTTCCTGCGACGTGGCGTGGCATCTATTCCGTTTGGGAAAGTCGGCGATCATGTTGCAAGCATTTGCCTGCAACTGCGATTATACCAATAATTTCAATATCTTGAACTTCCGCAAGCGTTAACCATACAACCTTGGCATGCCTCTTGCTTTTCGAGAGCCAATCCGTCCGGACACAGCAATTAGTCCCGGACGAAACCTTTGGCGACGGCAGAGATTTTCGAGAGGAGTTTGGTCATGGTTGCACAGTACATCGGCGGTAACGGCAGCAAGAACTACATCAGGGACAATGGTGGAAAAAGCGAGATCATCACCGGGGGTGATCGCGGCTGCGACATCTTCTATATCCATGGCAGCTCCGAAAACTACAGCATCGAAAACCTGGGCGATGGCTGCTTCAAGGTTCTGAATTTTGTCGATGGCACCTACGACATCCTGAAGAAAGTCGATTGCGTGATGTTCTATGACATCACGGTCAACCTTACTCCCGACTACGAAGGTCTGAACTGCGATGTGGCGGAGCCCAACACCGACCCGGTCGCCGTTGACGACTACGCGGAAGGTGCGGGCTGCATTATCCTGTCTCCGCTCGCAAACGACTACGACCCCGACGGGGACTATCCGCTCGCCATTACGGCGGTTGCCGGCCAGGAAATTCTCGCCGAAGAGACCATCACCATCGATGGTGTTGGCGATGTCACGCTGAACTTTGACGGAACGCTCAAATTCGTCCCGGTCGATGGGCTGACCGAGGCATGCTTCTCCTACACCCTCTACGATGGCTATGGCGGCTATGACGAGGCAAAGATCAGCGTCGCAATCTGCGACGGCAGCGGCAAGAATGCCCCGGTCGCCAATGACGATGCTGCCTCGGGCGATGAAGGACAGGTCATCTATGTTGATGCGCTTGCCAACGACACGGATGCCGATGGCGATGCATTGACCATCATCGGTGTCTCCCAGCCGTCGAACGGTTCGGCCTTCATCGGCCAGCACGGGCAGCTCGTCTATGTACCGGCTGCAGGCTTCACCGGTTCGGACAGCTTCACCTACACGATCCAGGATGTTGACGGCCTTACCGACACGGCTACGGTCACTGTCGAAGTAGGCACAGATCACCCCGGCACCAATACCGATCCGGTGGCCGTGGATGATGCAGCAAGCGTCGAGAAAGACGGCTCAATCACCATCGATGTGCTCGGCAACGATACCGACGTAGACGGCGACATGCTGACGGTTGCCACCTACACCAGCACGGAACACGGCACGCTCAAGCTCAATGCCGATGGTACCTTCACCTACACGCCGCTGGCAGGCTTCACTGGAAACGACTTCTTCGTCTATGCGATTTCCGATGGCAAGGGCGGCTACGACAACGCCAAGGTTGTCATCGAGGTGACCGACGGACAGACCGGTCATGTCAACAAGGCTCCGGTCGCAGTTGACGACAACGCTGCCGTGGAGAATGGCCAGGCAGTCACTATCAAGGTGCTCGACAATGACACCGATGCGGATGGCGACATGCTGACGGTGGCCACCTACACGAGCGCTGAACACGGCACACTGAAGCTTAACGCCGACGGTACCTTTACCTACACACCGGTGGCCGGCTTCACGGGAACCGATACCTTCCTTTATGCCATTACCGACGACAAGGGCGGCTACGACACCGCGAAGGTTACCATCGAGGTGACCAATGGCAGCACGGGCGGCGTCAACAAGGCTCCGGTTGCCGTGGATGACAGCGGCATGACCAACAAGGGCGAACCCGTCCTGATCGATGTGCTTGCCAATGATACGGACCCGGACGGTGATGCCATTCATGTCAGCACCGTGACGCAGGGCTCGAACGGCATGGTATTCATCGGCGCCAACGGGCAGTTGATCTACATCCCGAAAGCCGGGTTCACCGGCACCGACACCTTCACCTACACCATTACGGATGGCGACAAGGAAAGCACCGCTTCGGTTACCGTGGTGGTCGATGGCGGCAATGGCGGCGGCGGCAACAATGCACCGGACGCAATGGATGATTCCGGCATGACCGATGCCGGCGTCCCGGTTGTGGTCAACCTCCTGGCGAACGATACCGACAAGGACGGCGACAGCCTCACCATCACGGACCTTGGAGCGCCTGCCAATGGCAGCGTATTCCTGGGCCAGAATGGCAACGTGGTATATGTGCCGAAAGCGGGATTTGCCGGTACCGACACTTTCACCTACACGATTTCCGACGGCAAGGGCGGAACCGATACCGCCACGGTCACCGTGGTTGTCAACGGTGGCAACGGCGGCGGAAATACCGCTCCGGTCGCCAATGACGACAGCACATCGACAATGCCGGGCAAGGCGGTGCTGATCGACGTGGTCGCAAACGACACCGATGCCGATGGCGATACGCTCATCATTGGCGGCGTTACCGCACCGGCCAACGGGTCGGTCTATCCGGGCGGCGACGGCAAACTCGTCTATCTTCCGAACCCGGGCTTCACGGGCACGGATACGTTCACCTACGAAGTAAGTGACGGCAAAGGCGGCAGCGACATCGCGACAGTCACCGTTGAAGTCAAATCCGGCAATGGCGGTGGTACCGGTTCTGTAGATGCAGTTGACGACACCGCGGCCACTTCCGAAGAAACCTCGGTTGTCATCGATGTGCTGGCGAACGACAGCGATCCCGAGGGCGATGCCTTCGCAATTTCCACATTCACCAACGGTGCGAACGGGCTGGTGTACAAGGGGACGGACGGCAAACTCGTCTACATCCCCGATGCGGGCTTTACCGGCACGGACACCTTCACCTACGCGATCAAGGATGCAACGGGCAAAACCGACACTGCAACGGTTACCGTAGAGGTCGGCAGTGGAAACGGCGGGGGCAACAATGCTCCGGTCGCCAATGACGACAGCGGTTCTGGCCTGCTGAATGCGGCAATCACCATCGACGTACTTGCAAACGATACTGACCAGGACGGCGATACGCTGAGCATCTCGGGCACGACCGATGGGGCCAACGGCACCGTCGCTGTTGTCGATGGCAAGCTCGTCTACACGCCGGCTGCCGGTTTCGAGGGTGCCGATAACTTCACCTACACGATTTCCGACGGCAAAGGCGGCACTGATACCGCTAATGTGACGGTCGTCGTATCCGGCAACAATGGCGGTGGAAATAATGCTCCCGATGCCGTCAACGACACTGCGGCGGGCGACTTCGGCCTGCCTGTCACCATCGATGTCCTTTCGAACGATACCGACCAGGACGGCGACACACTGACCATCACCAATGCTACCAACGGTGCCAATGGCACGGTTGAGATCGTCGGCGGGAAACTGGTCTACACCCCGAATGCAGGGTTCTCCGGAACGGATATTTTCGAGTACACGATTACGGACGGAAATGGCGGCAGCGATACCGCAAGCGTTGCGGTCTGCATCAATCCTGATGTCGTGGTCACTCCAAACTCCGTCGATGCGGTAGACGACACCGCGATGACCGACCAGGGCATGGCTGTTGCCATCGACGTGAAGGGCAATGACGTTGATCCAGAGGGCGATGCCTTCTTCATCACCGGCTTCACCAATGGTGCCAACGGGACTGTTGCGCAGAATGCGGCAGGCCAGCTGGTGTACACGCCTGAGGCAGGCTTCTTCGGCACCGATACATTCGAGTACACGATCACCGATGCCAATGGCGCGACCGACACCGCGACGGTGACCGTCGAGGTTAAGGAAGAGGTTGTTCCGAACTCCGTCGATGCGGTTGATGATGCCGAGATGACCGACCAGGGCATGGCTGTTGCCATCGACGTGACGGGCAATGACGCCGATCCCGAGGGCGATGCCTTCTTCATCAGCGGCTTCACCAATGGCGCAAACGGTTCGGTTTCGCAGAATGCGGCAGGCCAGCTGGTGTACACGCCGGAGGCAGGCTTCTTCGGCACCGATACCTTCGAGTACACGATCACCGATGCCAAGGGTGCGACCGACACCGCGACGGTTACCGTCGAGGTGAAGGAAGGTCAGACCAGCGTCATCGATGCGCTCGATGACAGCAGCTCCACCTCAATGGATCATCCGGTTTCGATCGACGTGCTGGTGAACGATGATGTTCCTGCCGGTTCGACGGTCACGGCCTTCACCGATGGCGCCAATGGTACCGTTTCGGAGGGTGCCGATGGCAAGCTGGTCTACACTCCGAATGACGGCTTTGTCGGCAATGACAGCTTCACCTACACGGTCACCGCACCGGATGGCGCGATGGACACCGCGACGGTAACTGTCAGGGTCGATCCCTATCACTATCAGAACACCACGGATGCGGTAGACGACTCCGCGATGACCGATCAGGGCATGGCTGTTGCCATCGACGTTCTGGGCAACGACGTTGACCCGCAGGGCGATGACTTCTTCATCAGCGGCTTCACTGATGGCGCCAACGGTTCTGTTTCGCAGAATGCGGCAGGCCAGCTGGTGTACACACCTGAGGCAGGCTTCTTCGGCACCGACACGTTCGAGTACACGATCACCGATGCCAATGGCGCGACTGACACCGCGACGGTGACCGTCGAGGTGAAGGAAGAAGTGGTTCCGAACTCGGTCGATGCGGTTGACGACACCGCGATGGCCGATCAGGGCATGGCTGTTGCCATCGACGTCACGGCCAATGACGCCGATCCCGAGGGCGATACCTTCTTCATCACCGGCTTCTCTGATGGTGCCAACGGTACTGTTTCGCAGAATGCGGCGGGCCAGTTGGTGTACACACCTGAGGCAGGCTTCTTCGGCACCGACACGTTCGAGTACACGATCACCGACGCCAAGGGCGCGACTGACACCGCGACAGTTACCGTCGAGGTGAAGGAGGCTCCGAACGAGGGACCGGATGCCGTCGATGACGAGAACACCACCGACTATGCAACGGAGGTCTCCGGCAACGTGCTCGGCAACGACACGGACCCGGATGGCGATGACCTGATGGTAATCGACCATACCCAGGCTTCCAATGGTTCGGTCGTGGTCAATGAAGACGGTACCTACACCTACACGCCGGAAGACGGTTTCTCTGGCGAGGACAGCTTCACCTACACCATCACCGACGGTGTTTCTGGTGAGGACACTGCAACGGTCACGATCCAGGTCGGCGAGAAGCCGAACGAAGGTCCGGATGCTGTCGATGACAGTGGAATGGTATCCTGCGGCCAGGATGGCGTCACCATCGACGTCCTTGCCAACGACTCGGATCCCGACGGCGACGACATCTTCGTCACCGGCATTTCCGATCCGGCCAACGGCTATGTGTTCGAGAATGCCGACGGAACGCTGACCTATGTTCCGAACGAAGGGTATTCGGGTTCCGATACCTTCACCTACACCATCTCCGATGGCGAGGCAGAAAGCACGGCAACCGTATCAGTCGATGTGGAAGCAGCAAAACAGATCCATGCGGAAATCGTGGGCGATGCCTGCATCGCAGAAGGCGAGGCCGGTTCGTACAGGATCGAGCTCGACGAGGCTGTTTCCGAGGATACGTGGTTTACCCTCAAGGTGATCAATGGCACTGCCTGCCGCGTCGATGATGACGGCTGGGACGTTGCGAACCAGGACTTCACCTGGGGCGGCTACTACGACACCCGTAGCGGTGTTGGCGGCCCTCTCGTCGATGTCTATGACGACAAGGTTCCGAACGGCACTTCCGTACACGATGGCAACCACGACGCGATCGGCCCGGATGGCCTTCCGATTTGGGACTACACGGTCCTTCAGGATGGTGTCGTGCAGGTGAATGGCTGCGTGATGGTACTCGTTGAAGCAGGTCAAACGGCGTCGAACAGCTTCGATGTCCAGGCCTGGGAAGAGAAGATGACGATCGACCAGGACAGCGATTTCACCCGTCACAACCCGGACTATGTTGAGGGTACCGAGACATTCTCGATCCAGATCGACGGTGTCGAGAATGGTTCCTGCGATGTTGTCACGACGGGCGGTCCCCTGTGCGTCGAGATCAAGGACACCACGCATTATGCGAAGGTTTCACCCATCGCACTTGATCTCAATGGTGACGGCGAAATCGGGGTTACCGGTGAGACAACCTCGTGGGAGAAAACCCCCGGCGCAGAGACGGGCCGTACGGTTCACTTCGACATTGATGCAGATGGCAAACTTGATACCATCGAATGGTTCGACGGTTCGGGCGACGGCATCCTGGTCGACATGTCGAAGATTGGCACCGGCTCCGCCATTGACGGTTCGGCGCTGTTCGGAGACGAAGGCGGCCTCTATGCAAACGGCTATGAGAAACTGGCAACGCTCGATACCGACGGCGATGGCCTGCTGACCGGTGATGAACTGGCCGACATGGGTCTGTGGATCGACGATGGCGATGCCAAGCTGGAAGCAGGCGAACTGGTTTCGGCAGCCGATGCAGGCATTGCCTCGATTTCCACCAGCATGGAGATCGTTCTCGATGCCGATGGCCGCGAACTTATGCAGTCGTCCGCCACCACGGTTGATGGCCAGGAAGTTCTCTCAGAGGACGTCTGGTTCGACTTCGGTTCTGACGAAGCGGATGCCGATGTGGCTGTTGAGCCCGTTCACCACGCAGACGAATATGCCGGCCTCTGAGTGTAACGTCTGATCGAAGAAATGAGCGAAGGCCCGGGCTAACCGGGCCTTCTTTTCATGTGCGGGTGTGACTTGTCTTCTTGTGCCGTCAGGCTGCAAGTCCGCCACCTATGCGGATTACGGTGTGGTGCCCCACTTCGGGTTTGCCGCCCGTCAGATTTGCCTTGGCGATCTCCCAGCCGAAGCGCATGGCGCTGTCGGTGGACGACCAGATGGCGGCGTCGTTGGGCTTGAAGGAGAGCATGGCCAGATCGGGGTCTTCCTTGCCCTTCTCGAACCAGGCGGCGACAACCGTGGACCAGAATTTCTCCACCTTTTGCGGATCGGTATTCACCGAGATCGTCCCGTTCACGCAGGCATAGAAGCCGTCGTCTTCACCGACGAGGCAAAGCTGAGCCGGAACGGCTCCGCCCTGAGCGGCCTTCACGGTGTCAGTCTGCTTGCTCGAATAGAACCAGACGGTCTTGCTGTCAGGTTCGACAAACGGGCTCATGGGCTGCATGTGGCTGCCTGCATCATTCACTCCGAGCATCACCACGTGGCTCTTGTCCAGTTCTTCCCAAAGCAGTGCTTCCGGATTCTTGCTGTCCGTCATGACTGTTCCTTTCGCTTGGTTGTTTTGCACATGGCAGAAGAACCTTTGAGCGCTTGCAAGGTTCCATCCCCGTAAAAGGCAGGTGAAGGCTGGAAGCCGGGAGGTGGCAGATTGGAACCAGGTGGCGGGGCAGGCGTTGTTCATGCATTCAAGGGAGAATGAACATGAAGAGAATCGACGAGAACGAGATTGCCAATCCCATGGACATGAGCGCCGGCGGTGATGCCGACATGCCCGGCATCGCGCAACCGGTCACGAGCGATGATATTCAGGCAATTCTTGCCTCCCCGTTTCCGCTCGAAGAACGCAGGCAGCGCCTCATCCAGATCAGGAATGACCTTCAGAGCCGCAGCCATGCCGACGGAAGCAACGACATGGCTCTTCTACTGGAGGAAGTGGAGGGCGCTATCGACACGCTCGACATCAACAACGGTGTTGATACGACTCGATCCGATATCGGCATGGACCCGCAAGAGCGCAGCGACCTGACGGCGGCCGACGAATGAGAACCGGCCCGCATGGATCAAATCCGTGCGGGCCGATTGAAATGCTAGCTACTTCCAACGATGTCTAGCGTTCCTGGAAGGCGCGGCGGAAGCTGTCCGAAATCGGCTTCAGGAGATAGGTCAGGAACGTCCGGCGTTCCGTCTGGATGAAGACCTCGGCTTCCATGCCGGGGCGCAGATCGTTGACACGATTGAACTGCGATGGCGTATCGGTGATCTTCAGCCTGACCGTGAAGAATTTTTCCTGTGTACGTTCATTCAGTTCGGCATCGGCCTCGACGAGTTCGACCTCGGCATTGACCGGGTCGTACAGTCTTCGGTTGAAGGCTGTGATAACCACCTCGGCGCGCTGTCCGGCCTGCACGTAGTCAATGTCAGACGGTTTCACTTTGGCCTCGATCATGGGGACGGAATCGCCTGGAACGATTTCGGCAATAATATCGCCCGCACGGACCACGCCGCCAATGGTGTGTACCGACGATTTTGCGACCACACCTGATACCGGTGCACGAACCTCGCGTTTTTCAACGGAGTCGCCGGCGGCGCGCAACTGGTTGTCGAGTTCGGATATTTCGCCCCGAACCTTGGCCAGTTCCATTCCAAGTTCCTCGCGGTTCTGCTGAATGGTCTGCTGGATGCGGTTTTCAACCTCTGAGATCTTGTGGCGGGTCGAAAGCGCCTCGGCAGCGAGATTGGTTGCATTTCCTTCCAGGTCGTTGATCTGGCGGTCGATGTCGTTCAGTTCCCGCCGTGCGACGTAACCGTCACGGACAAGCGGGCGCATGCGATCGGCCTGATCCCGAAGGATATCGAGCTGGCTATCAGCGCTGGCCTTCTGTGCATCGATCCCGACGGCCTGCTTGCGCAGGGATTCTACCTGCTCGCGATAGGCGGCAACTTCTTCTTCCAGGCGTTTGCGGCCGGACCGGAACGTCTCTACCTCGTCTGCCATGATGAGGCGATAGTGGTCGCGCAAGGCCATTTCCCGCGTTGGGCTGGTTGCGCTACCCGTGCTGGCCTGCGAGATGGATGCGGCCTGAAACTCTGGTGGAAACGCCACCGTGTCGGCACCCGAAAGCCTGGCCTCGATGCGGGCTTCGGTTGCCTTCAGGGTCGCCTGGCGCGACCGCAACTGGTCGTACTGCGCTTCATCGACCACCGGGTCGAGGATGACGATCGGATCGCCCTGGGCGACCTTGTCTCCGTCGCGGGCAAGAATCTCGAGAATGGAACCGCCCACCGGATGCTGGATGAGCTTGTTCTGGCCTGCAGAGATCACCACGCCCCCAGCGACTACTGCCGAAGCGAGCGGAAAGAGAAGCGCCCATCCGCCAAACAAAAGCAGAAAGCCGCCGACTATCAGCAGGCCGGTGCGCGCGATCGAACGGGTTTCGTCGCGAACGCCGCTCTTCCAGCTTTCCGTGCCGTCTGCGGCACCTGCTGTTCCAACCGTATCTGCGATACTCATTACGCTGCTCCTGTCGTGCCATCGGGCTTGCCGTGGCGGGGAATTCTCGCAATTTCATCGAAAAGCGGATCGTTCATCCATTCTTCGATGCCCGGATCGATGGCATCCGGTGCGTTTTGCGGCCGTCTGCGCAGCGGCGGCGTCCGCCTTGCGGTATGTACTGCGCGCGGGGCAGTTTCCCGGATATGCGCCGCCGTGATTTCAGGCAGGCTCTGCGGCGCGAGCGGGGGCGGCGTAACCGTTTGCCGCACCGGTGCGATGTTTGACGCGGGTTGCGCATAGGCAGCCGAAACCGGGGCAGCCGAAACCGCGGCAGCCTGCATGCCGCCTGCCGAGGCGACCCGTCGCACTGCGTTTTCACCCTGATTGGCCACGTGCACCTGCTGTACCTCGCGGGGCTGCATGGCGGGTTCTTCCCTGCGGATCGCGGTTTCCTGTTCCGGCCTTGGCTGTCCATCGGCCTTCTGGGGCGCGAAGTAGTTGCCGCTCTCGTCGTCCTGGCGTTCCATGATGCGGGCCTTGCCGCCTTCAACGAGAAGGACGCGGTCGGCGATTGCCAGGATGCCGCGGCGTTGGGAGACAATCAGAACCGACACGCCATTTTCACGCGCGCGTTTCAAAGATTCCATGAGCAGTTGCTCGCCCTGCCGGTCGAGGTGGGCATTCGGCTCGTCCAGCACCAGCACCTTCGGCGAGGAATAGAATGCCCGTGCCAGTGCGATGCGCTGGCGCTGTCCGCCGGAAAGCGACACGGTGTTCGGGCCAATGACGGTTGAATAGCCGTCGGGAAGATGGGCGATCATGTCATGCACGCCAGCCATCTTGGCAGCGGCAACAATACGCTGTTCGTCCAGTTGCACGGCAAGGCGGGCGATGTTTTCGGCGATGGTGCCCGGAAACAGCATGATGTCCTGTGGAACATAGCCGATCGCCGCGCCGCGCTGGCCGTTCGGCCATTGCTCGATGTCGAAATCGTCCAGGCGCACGGTTCCCGAGGTAGGCCGCATTGCCCCAACCATCAGCCGTGCAAGCGTCGACTTGCCTGCTCCCGACGGTCCCATCACGACCATGACTTCACCGGGGTTCATCTGGAAGCTGACATTGTCGAGGATCGGAGGACGGCCCTCTGCCTCGCCCGGATGATAGGAGAGGTCTTCGACGCTCATGCGGCCGACGGGATCCGGCAATTCCATCGGCGCGTCCCGCTCGCGGGAGGCGACGACGATGTCCATGATCGAATTGTGGGCCTGACGCGCGTTGAGTACCTGTTCCCAACTGCCGATGAGCTGTTCAACCGGCATGAGCGAGCGGCCGAGGAGCATGGAGGAGGCGAAGATCATGCCGCCGGACATCGATCCCTCAAGAACCAGATATGCACCCCAGGCCATGGTGCCGACCTGCAGTGCCTGCCGGACAAACCGTGAGATGCCATAGAAGCGCGACGAATAGACGTTGGCGTCATCAGCGCTGTTCAGAGAGGTGGCGGTCTTGCGGCCCCAGCGGTTCATGATCGAGGGCAGAAGGCCCATTGCGCGGATATCGTCCGTGCGGCGCATCACCGCCAGGGAAAAGTTGGTCGCATCGCTCTTGGACATCTGGGCGGATTCGCGCGATGCCTTGGTCGTCTTGTGGTTCAGCCAGGCAACGCCGACCATCATCAAAATGCCGACGACAGCAACGAGGCCCAGGGTCACGTGCAGAAGGAACATGAGGACCACAAAGACCGGAAAGAATGGAATGTCGAAAAGGTTGATGAACGGTTTGCTCGACAGGAAACCGCGCACCGTGTTCAGATCGCGAAGCGCCTTGTTCGGCTCGTGCTTTCCCGATGAATCGTGGACCAGGTGGTCGAAAACGTCCTCGGCATGCTCGATCATGTATTTGGTCGAGAGGCGCTGCGCCAGTCTGCCGCGAATGATCTCGGCAACCGCATAGAAGCCCAGGGCCACCACGACAATCAGCGTGATGTAGATCAGCGTTTCGATGCTGCGGGAGGTCAATACCCTGTCGTAGACCGACAGCATGTGGACGGCGGGAGCCAGCAGCAGCAGGTTTGTAACGAATGAAAAGGCAAACAGCATGCGGAGGGGCACGCGCATGGAACGCCTTGCTTCAAGGTCCATTTTACTCACGATACGCTTCTTTCTCCGGACGGGACGGATTTCAAGGTGGAACCTATGGTTTGGAAAAAGTAAGCGGATATGCCTAACAAAGCGTTAGAGCCGTCATGAATTCACATTGGCGCTGAACCGGAATCTGCGGGATCCGGGCATTCGTCAACAGGTAAGCCACGCCGGGCCAACCATGCAGGGCAGACCATGCAGGTCCGGCCATGCGGCGGCGGACAAGCGGTCCGTCGACAGGCGACATGCTTCTGTATCGTTCATGCCCGCGCATGCGCGGACATGAACCGGTATTGCATGTGAGAGCGGGAGCCTCGCAGCCCTACCAGGTGCGGCGAGGTCCGTTGTCGATGTGATAGAAGCCCTGCGGGTAACGCGAATAGCCGCCGACGCTCGGATGCGAGCGGATGTACTGAAGCACTTGCCCGCTATCGCCCTTGACCGAAAAATCGACGGCGCGGCAGGACAGATGATAGGAGTGGGGCTTGCCGCCCTTGCGGGCGTTCTCGATTGGCCAGCGGAAGGTCGAATGGATCTGCACCGGGCCGTATTTGCGCGCGATCTGGTTCAGGACGAGCTTCAACTCCAGCGGTACGCACCACTTGGTGTCATTCCAGGTGATCTGGGGTGGCCGCAGGAAGTAGAAGATATCGCCGCCTGATGCACAGGAGGTGAGGGAAATGGAACTCAGGGCCAGCAGCATTGCTGCAGCAAGGCGCGGCTTGGCTTGCATTGTGGAGGTCCTTTTACGCAGATACTGATCGGACCCGGTAAAATTGAGCCAAAGCCGTTAAGAAACTGTCAATGTATGTCAGCGGCCGGTTTTGGAGCGGGGACCGCCCCTTGATGGCGGAACCTGCCGTTCATCCTTTCCAGGTGCGCCGTGGACCGGTATCGATATGGAAGAAGCCCGAGCGGTATCTCTTCAATCCGCCCACCGAACGGAAGCGGGCAAGGTAGTTCAGGACGCCGCGACCGCCGCGTACGACGCGAAAATCCACTGCCTGGCAGCGAAGGTGATAGGAACTTCTTGCGCCGCCCACCCGGCGGTTCTTGCGCTGCGAACGGTAGGTGGAGTTGATGACTACCGGTCCGAAGTTGGCTGCAACGGAATTGATCACGCTCTTGAGGCTGGCCGGAACGCATTCCCAGGGGGCATTGACCCGGATATTCCCGACAACGCGCGCCGACGAGGTGACGGAAGCCTTGCGCACCAGTTTCTTTTCGCTCGCTTCGGGTTTGGCGGGTGAATTCGGCCGGAATGCAAACTGTGTGGCAATTGCCGGTGTGCTGGCGGCTGCCTTTCCATCCGCGTCGCTCCTGGCGGAAGCTGCGTATTTGCGGAGGAACTCGGCGCGCGCCTCCTCGAATTTGCTCATGTTCTGCCGCTGCTGTTCCATTGCCTGTTCCTGCAACGAGCTTGCCGATTGTCCGGTTTGCGCAATGGTGGCGGTGGAGGAGGGCCTGTTGGCGGTGTCGACCGATGAGGCGGTGCAGCCCACTATCGGCGCGGCTACCAGCAACAATCCTGCAATGAACGAATGCCGTGCGGGAAATGAAAGATTCATTGAACCGTACCCCAGTTCAAATTCCCCGCCGCCTGTCGCCGATTGGTGTTAGCAGCGCCGGTTGCACCGCAGATCAACAAGGGCAGACAGAAGCTGCGGGAAAATAATATCGCGCATCTGCGCGACTATTAGTTGAACGTGGGAGATGTGCGCAAGTGCAGCGCGATCAATTCATTTTTCAATTGATTACAATCACTTTTGTACAAGTTTTACCGGTCATGCATCCACGCGAAAGGATTTCGGGCAATGAATCCCGGTCAGTGGAGTTCTCATCCATCGTATAATGGACTTGGGCCGGGATTTGCGGAATAACGTTGGCACGCGCGGGTGGCATTGTGCCAGTCCCGCAAATTTTGGGAAGCGCGGGAGGAATCGCATGTCCGCTGTCAAGAAGCACAAGGTCAAGGCGGCCTGGAAGAAAGACGCCCTGATCGATAATGAAACCTATCTGAAATGGTACGACCAGTCGGTGAAGAACCCGGAGAAGTTCTGGGGCAAGCACGGCAAGCGCATTGACTGGTTCAAGCCTTTCACCAAGGTCAAGAACACGGACTTCACCGGCAACGTATCGATCAAGTGGTTCGAGGACGGTGTTACCAACGTTTCCTACAACTGCATCGACCGGCACCTGAAAAAGCGCGGCGACCAGACGGCGATCATCTGGGAAGGCGACAATCCCTATGATGACAAGAAAATCACCTACAACGAGCTCTACGACAAGGTCTGCCGTCTCGCCAACGTGATGAAGTCGAACGGCGTCAAGAAGGGCGACCGCGTCACCATCTACATGCCGATGATCCCGGAAGCGGCCTATGCCATGCTGGCCTGCGCGCGCATCGGGGCCATCCATTCCATCGTCTTCGGGGGCTTTTCCCCGGATGCCCTGGCAGGGCGCATCGTGGACTGCAAGTCGGACTTCATCATCACCGCTGACGAGGGGCTTCGTGGTGGACGCAAGATTCCGCTGAAGGCCAATACCGATGCGGCGATCAAGCTGGCTGCGGACCAGAAGATGAAGGTGAAGAAGGTTCTGGTTGTCCAGCGCACCGGCGGCAAGATCGACTGGGACGACAAGCGCGACCTCTGGTATCACAAGGAAATCGCCAATGCGAAGCCGGAGTGCAAACCCGAGCCGATGAACGCGGAAGATCCGCTTTTCATCCTCTACACCTCGGGTTCCACCGGCAAGCCGAAAGGCGTGTTGCACACGACCGGCGGCTACCTGGTCTATGCCTCGATGACGCATGAATACGTCTTCGATTACCACAAGGGCGATGTCTACTGGTGCACGGCGGATGTCGGCTGGGTAACGGGTCACTCCTACATTGTCTACGGGCCGCTCGCCAACGGCGCCATCACCCTGATGTTCGAGGGTGTTCCGAACTACCCGTCGCCTTCGCGCTTCTGGGACGTGGTCGACAAGCACAAGGTCAACATCTTCTATACCGCGCCGACCGCCATCCGCGCGCTGATGGGTGCGGGTAACGAGCATGTCGAGAGCACGTCGCGCAAATCGTTGCGGGTCCTGGGCTCGGTGGGCGAACCGATCAACCCGGAAGCCTGGGAATGGTATTACGAAGTGGTTGGCGAGAAGCGCTGCTCCATCGTCGATACCTGGTGGCAGACCGAGACCGGCGGCATCCTCATCACACCGCTGCCAGGCGCGACGGACCTCAAGGCCGGTTCAGCAACTCGTCCGTTCTTTGGCGTGCAGCCGCAACTCGTGGACAATGAGGGGCAGGTGCTGGAAGGCGCGACCGAAGGCAATCTTTGCATCATCGACTCGTGGCCTGGCCAGATGCGCACCGTCTATGGTGACCACAAGCGCTTCATCCAGACCTATTTTGCCACCTACAAGGGCAAGTACTTTACCGGGGATGGCTGCCGCCGCGACGAGGACGGATATTACTGGATCACCGGACGCGTGGACGATGTGATCAACGTCTCCGGCCACCGCATGGGTACAGCGGAAGTGGAAAGCGCGCTGGTCTCCCATGACAAGGTTTCGGAAGCGGCAGTGGTCGGTTATCCGCACGATATCAAGGGGCAGGGCATCTATTGCTATGTCACGCTGATGGCGGGAGAGACCGGCGACGATGCGTTGCGCAAGGAACTGGTTGCCCATGTCAGGAAGGAGATCGGACCGATCGCCTCACCCGACAAGATCCAGTTCTCCCCGGGCCTGCCGAAAACACGCTCCGGCAAGATCATGCGCCGCATCCTGCGCAAGATCGCCGAGGACGATTTCGGCGCGCTGGGTGATACATCCACACTCGCCGATCCGGCTGTTGTCGACGATCTCATCGACAACCGCCAGAACAAGAAGAGCTGAAGCCATTCAGATGCTTTGAAAAAAGGGGAGCCATTGGCTCCCCTTTTGCTTTTCGCTCTTCGCAAGAAAAAGCCGGCGGCCCTGGGGCCACCGGCTCGATCATTCTATCCCTGCCCGATGCTCAGGCTGCCTGTGCCTTCGGCTTGATCAGGCCACGGTTCACCAGCAGTTCGGCGATCTGCACGGTGTTCAGTGCAGCGCCCTTGCGCAGGTTGTCCGAAACGACCCACATGTTGAGGCCGTTTTCCACGGTGGAATCCTCGCGAATACGGGAAATGTAGGTTGCGTCCTCGCCGGCGCATTCATGCGGGGTCATGTAACCGCCGTTCTCGCGCTTGTCGATCACGAGGCAGCCCGGTGCCTCGCGCAGGATCGAACGTGCCTCGTCTGCCGTAATCGGGTTCTCGAACTCGATGTTGACGGCTTCCGAGTGGCCGATGAAGACCGGGACGCGCACGGCGGTGCAGGTGACCTTGATGCTCTTGTCGAGCATCTTCTTGGTTTCTGCGACGACCTTCCATTCCTCTTTCGTGTAGCCGTCTTCCATGAAGACGTCGATATGGGGAATGACGTTGAAGGCGATGCGCTTGGTGAACTTCTTCGGCTCCACCGGGTCGCTGACGTAGATGGCCTTGGTCTGGTCGAAGAGTTCGTCCATGCCATCCTTGCCGGCACCCGAAACAGACTGGTAGGTCGAGACAACGACGCGCTTGATCTTGGCGTGGTCGTGAAGCGGCTTCAGTGCCACGACCAGCTGCGCGGTCGAGCAGTTCGGGTTGGCGATGATGTTCTTTTTCGTGAAGCCGGTCACGGCATCGGCGTTGACTTCAGGAACGATGAGCGGAACGTCTGCGTCGTAGCGGAAGGCGGAAGAGTTGTCGATTACGACGCAACCCTGCTTGCCGATCTTGGGCGACCACAGTTTCGATGTCTCGCCGCCTGCCGACATCAATGCAATGTCGGTGTCGGAGAAGTCGTAATCGTCGAGCGCCTTGACCTTGAGTGTCTTGTCGCCGAACGAGACTTCCCGGCCAATGCTTCTGCGCGAAGCGAGGGGAACTACTGTGTCAGCCGGAAACCCGCGTTCAGCGAGAATGTCCAGCATTTCGCGGCCCACATTGCCCGTGGCGCCGACAATGGCGATTTTGAAACCCATGATCTTGCCTCTCTCTCCCCGCTGTCAGTCTGACAAGCATCACCCGCCCGCCCCCGGGGAGAGTGATGGGGCGGCCGCGTCATTTACCGGTAGTGGTCTTCTTCGCGATGCTCATGGTGGCGCCTAAATGATGCATTGCGGCAAAAAAGTCAATTGCGGCATGTTCATGCTTTCGACGAAAGCTGATCGTGCGACGCCGGAGAGGTCTATTTGAACAGAACGAGGCTGATCGCCATCATCGCCATGCCGATGACGATACCATAGACGGTCTCGTGTCCGTGCGCATAGCGTCTCGCTGCAGGCAGGAGTTCGTCGAGCGCGAGGAAGACCATGGCGCCGGCGAGAATTCCAAAGACGGCCCCGAAGACATCCGGGGTGAGAAACGGCGCAAGAACAAGATAGCCGACCAGTGCGCCGAAGGGTTCGGCAAGGCCCGATATCACGGTTGCCCAGACAGCCTTGGCCCTGGATTGGGTGGCATAGAACACCGGAACGGCAATCGAGACACCTTCGGGAATGTTGTGTATGGCGATGGCGACCGCAACGGCAAGGCCCACTGACGGTTCGTCGAGCGTTGCAAAGAAGGTTGCGAGACCCTCGGGAAGATTGTGGCCGGTAATCGCCAGCGCGGCCATCAGGCCCACCCTGTTCAGCGATTGCTTGTGGTCGTGATGCACCATGGTGACATTCGGCACCGGCTTTTCAGGATCGGTGGCGACCTTGCCCACCTCCTGGGTGTCCATGGATGCATGCGGATTGGGGATCAGCCTATCTATAGCCACCAGGACCGCAACACCGGCGAAGAACCAGAGTGTCGCCAGCATGTAGCCGGTGCGGTCGTCATGGGTCTCCATGAAGGCCAGTTGCGACTTGACGAAGATCTCGACCAGCGAGACGTAGACCATCGCACCCGCCGCAAAGGCAAGGCCAAAGGCAAGGAGCCGCGTGTTGGTGTGCCGTGCGAACACGACGAGCAAGGAACCGATGACGGTGGCGAGGCCCGCGCCAACCGTTATTGCGAGCGCGATCAGCGCATTTGGTCCGAATAACTCTTGCATCTTGCCTTTCGTGTCGGATTTGGGACGTCTGGACGATTTCAGCGCCAGGGGTGCACGGATAGCCCCGGCAAGCGACTGAACTTGCTTGCGCATCCTCGCATGGGATTGACCGTATCGCCACAGGAAAGCGCATATGAAAAACCGGCTGCCCTGAGGCCGCCGGTTTGAAGCATATACGGCCAGAGACCGCCAGAGACGGTTGGCGGAATCAGGCGGAAAGTGCCTTGTATTCCTCCAGGATCGCATCGCCCATCTGGGAGGTGGAAACCGGGCTGTCGCCAGCTGCCGCGATGTCGGCGGTGCGAATGCCCTTGTCGAGGACATTGGCAATTGCCGTCTCGAGTCTGGTGGCTTCCTCGATCATCTCGAAGGAATAGCGCAGGCACATGGCGAAAGAGGCAATCATGGCGATCGGGTTGGCCTTCTGCTGACCAGCGATGTCCGGAGCGGAGCCGTGGACCGGTTCGTAGAGGGCCTTGCGCTTGCCGGTTTTCGCGTCCGGCGCGCCGAGCGATGCAGAGGGCAGCATGCCCAGCGAACCGGTCAGCATGGCGGCAACGTCGGACAGCATGTCGCCAAACAGGTTGTCGGTGACGATCACGTCGAACTGTTTCGGCCAGCGCACAAGCTGCATTCCGCCCGCATCGGCAAGCATGTGGGAAAGCTCGACATCCGGGTAGTTTCTCTTGTGATAGTCGCTGACGACTTCCTTCCAGAGTACCCCCGATTTCATGACATTGTGTTTTTCCATCGAGCAGACTTTGTTGGAACGGGTCTTGGCCAGTTCGCAGGCAACACCGGTAATGCGCTCGATCTCGTAGGTATCATAGACCTGTGTGTCGATGCCGCGCTTCTGACCATTGCCAAGGTCGATGATCTCTTTCGGCTCGCCGAAATAGACGCCGCCCGTCAGTTCGCGCACGATCAGAATGTCGAGGCCTTCAACCACTTCCGGCTTGAGCGAGGAAGATGCAGCGAGCGCGGGATAGCAGATTGCGGGGCGGAGGTTGGCAAAGAGTTCCATGTCCTTGCGAAGGCGCAGAAGACCAGCCTCGGGGCGAACCTCATAAGGTACGCTATCCCATTTCGGTCCGCCCACCGCGCCGAACAGTACTGCATCGGCTGCCACTGCCTTTGCCATGTCGTCTTCCGAAATCGCCTGGCCATGCGCGTCGTAGGCACATCCGCCGACAAGGCCTTCATCGGTGGTGAAGCCCGCGCCCTGTTCATTCATCCAGGAAATGAGCTTGTGGACTTCCGCCATTGCTTCGGGGCCGATGCCGTCACCCGGCAGGAGAAATAGCTTGCGTTCGGTCATGGTGCTGCCTTTGCTGAAAGGAAGATGCGGAGAAGAAAATCTCCGCGTCTTGTTAGTTCGGGCGGGGCTGCAAGGCAAGATGCGGTGCGCAAAATCCGGTTCGCGGATGCCGGATCACCTGTTTGCGCGCAGAGCCGTGACATCGATCTCCACCTTCATCTCCGGTTTCAGCAGTCCTGAAACCACGAGCGTGGCCGCAGGCCGGACGTCGCCCAGCCACTTTCCGGTTACCTCGAAGAGAGCATCGCTGTAGGAAGGATCGGTCACGATGTATCGCGCGCGGACGATGTCGGAGATCGCAAAGCCCGCCTCCTGCAATGCGTTTTCGATGGTTCGAAAGATGTTTTCTGCCTGTTCGGAAACGCTGCCCGGCATGGACATCTTCTCGTAGTCGTAACCGGTGGTGCCGGAGACGAAGCACCAATCGCCCTGGACGACGGCCCGGGAATAACCTGCCTGCTTTTCGAATGGGGAGCCGGTGGAAATGAGTTTGCGTGACATGGGGAACCTGATGTTGGAAACGGGCGAACGACGCTATATCAGTTGGGAAGCAGAACAGGAACGGTGAAACACGACATGACAGATGCAGCGGAGAACCTTGCAGACGTAAAGAACGCAATACGCCGCGCCGCCAGAACTGCGGACCGAGATGTGAATGGGATCACGCTCGTTGCGGTTTCAAAGACGTTCGATGCCGACGATATCAGGCCGGTACTCGATGCCGGTCAGCGGGTGTTTGGCGAAAACCGGGTGCAGGAAGCGCAGGGCAAATGGCCGGGCCTGCGAGATGAATACCCGGACGTGGAATTGCATCTCATCGGGCCACTGCAGTCCAACAAGGCAGCAGAGGCGGTAGCGCTGTTCGACGTGATCGAGACCTTGGATCGCGAAAAGATCGCGAAGGAATTGGCAAAGGAAATCGCCAAGCAGGGGCGCTCACCCAAGCTTTTCGTGCAAGTGAATACCGGCAATGAACCGCAAAAGGCAGGCATTGATCCGCGCGAGGCGGTGGCCTTCGTCAAATGGTGCGGTGAGGAACACGGATTGACGATTTCTGGCCTGATGTGTATCCCGCCGTTCGACGAAAATCCGGGCCCGCATTTTGCATTGCTGCGCAAACTTGCCGGAGAGTGCGGCGTTCCGCTGATCTCCATGGGAATGTCCGGTGATTTCGAGACAGCTGTCGAGATGGGTGCCACCCATGTGCGCGTGGGCAGCGCGATTTTCGGAAGCCGATAGAGTAGGGTCGGCTTCAGGCGCGAATGTCTACGAGCGTGCCCGGTGCCAGGCGTGGCAGCAGCTTCAGCATCACATCCTTTTGCACGGCAATGCATCCTTGCGTGAAAGGCTTGCTGCCGGTCAGGTGCATGAAGATCGCCGAACCACGATTGCGCGCTCGCGATGAAATGTTGTGGTCAAGAACAAGGCAAATGTCGTAGAGGCCGTCGTCCCGCCACATCCTTTCATGGGATGCGGCAAAGGGCAGGTCCACGGGCCGGTTGTAGGCCGGGTGGCCGGGATCATCACACCATCCGTCGTGCGGCGCAATCGGCAGGAGTTCGAGCGCTGTTGGCGGAGGGCGCAGGCGGTCTGCGCGGTAGAAACCGAGCATCAGCGGGAAGACCCCACGCGGCGTATGGCCGTCCGATTCGCGTTTGAGCGCGGCAATTCCGGTGCGGCCCAGTCTGCACGGATAGATCTCATGTCCTGCGAGCATGAGACCGGACGTAGGGTCGCTGCCGGGGGCGCGGCGGACGATTATCTGGTTATGTGGTTTCATGGTCCATGGATAGCGGGTCAAGGCGATTCGATGAAGCCGCAGAAGCTTTCGGGGTTTACCAAATTCGCTCACAAAACCGGCTTTTCAATCACACACGCTTGAGAAGTAACGTGATCGGCTTTGCCGGTTCGTGAATTTCGCTGTAAAAAGGCCACGAAACCGAAGCAGAAGTGCGCGGACAAAGATAATAACCGGGCAGGTGCCCGCCAGAGGAACCAACATGACAGCACGTACGATCCTACTTGTGGACGATGACGAAGAGCTCCGCGAAGCGCTCACAGAACAGTTGGCGCTCTATGAAGAGTTCGACGTGGTGGCTGAAGCGAGTGCGACCAAGGGCGTGCAGGCTGCCAGAACCGGCCATATCGATCTGCTGATCATGGATGTGGGCTTGCCGGACATGGACGGCCGCGAAGCCGTGAAGCTGTTGCGAAAGGGCGGGTTCAAGGCACCGATCATCATGCTGACGGGGCACGATACGGATTCCGACACCATTCTGGGGCTGGAAGCCGGGGCAAACGACTATGTGACCAAGCCGTTCCGGTTTGCCGTGCTGCTTGCGCGCATCCGGGCACAGTTGCGCACCCATGAGCAGAGCGAGGATGCGGTCTTTGCAATCGGTCCCTACACGTTCAAGCCTGCCCAGAAAATGCTGATCGAGGGTGATGGCGGCAAGATCCGGCTGACCGAAAAGGAAACCGCGATCATGAAGTATCTCTATCGTGCCGAGCAGAAGGTGATTGGCCGCGATGAACTGCTCGAGCAGGTCTGGGGGTACAATTCCGGCGTGACGACGCATACGCTGGAGACGCATATCTACCGGCTGCGCCAGAAAGTGGAGCGCGATCCTTCCAATGCGCGCCTGCTCGTTACCGAGGGTGGTGGCTACAAGCTGGTTCCCTGATCCGGCGGGCAGCAGCGTTTCGGCGCGCCGCAATTTCCTTTTCGTGATGGCCAATTGTGGTATCAAGCGTCCATGACGCTTGCAGACGACATTCAGCTTCTTTCGCGGGTGCCGCTGTTCGACGGGTTTCCCGAAGAGCAGCTGCGGCTGCTCGCATTCGGTTCGAAGCGGATGTTCATGCGCTCGGGCGAGGCGCTATACCTGCAGGATGCCGTTTCGGATGGCGGCTACGTGGTGGTAACCGGCCAGGTGGACCTCATTGTCCAATCGGGCCAGCGCGAGATCGTGCTGGCAAGCTATCTCGCCAATTCCCTGATCGGCGAACTGGCGCTGATCACCGCCAACAGGCGGATCGCAACCGCAGTGGCTCGTGGCAATTGCGAACTTGTCTTCATTCCGCGCCAGCTTTTCCGGCGGATGCTGGAGGAATATCCCGAACTGGCAGAAAGACTGCAGTCACGGATCATGCATTCCGTCCAGCGCATGCTGTCTGAAATGGCCAAGGTGCAGGAAAAGATGGCCCACATTCCGGATCTTTCAGCGAAGACGGATGGAGACATCGAAAGCGGACAGCACGAAGAGGGCTGATCTGTCAGCAGGTTCTGCTGTTCTGCTTTTCGGTATACTTGCTCTACTCCAGGTCAAAAGTAGCGATCACGGGGACGTGGTCCGAGGCCTTTTCCCAGCCTCTTGCATCCTCGAAGATCTCGACATTTGAAAGATGGTCGGCCAGTTCGGCATGGCTCCATACGTGATCGAGGCGGCGGCCGCGATTTGAAGCCTTCCAGTCCTTGGCGCGGTAGCTCCACCACGAATAGAGAACCTGGTCCTCGGGGAAATGGCGGCGCACGACGTCCACCCACTCACCCTTTGCCATTACGTCCTTCAGGCCGTCGGTTTCGACAGGCGTGTGGGAAACAATCTTGAGCAATTGCTTGTGCGACCAGACATCGGATTCGAGCGGCGCGATGTTCAGATCGCCGACCAGCAGGCCGGGTACGCCGTCTCTGTTCGATTTCAAGCCCTTCATTTCCTCGATGAACTTCAGCTTGTGATCGAATTTCGGATTGATCGCGGGATCGGGTTCGTCACCACCTGCAGGAACGTAGAAATTGTGCAGGTCAACCGGTCTGCCGCCCAGTTCGAAGCGGGTGCACAGGTGGCGGGTGTCGCCCATCAGGCAATAATCGGTCGAGTGATATTCATGGATCGGCCGTTTGGAAACGGTCGCGACGCCATGATATCCCTTCTGCCCGTGCACGGCCTGATGTTCATAGCCGAGTTTGCGGAAGACCTTTGCCGGGAACTGGTCGTTCATGCACTTGATTTCCTGCAGGCACAGAATGTCCGGCTGGTGGGAATTCAGGAAGTCCTCAACCAGTCCTGCGCGCAGGCGCACGGAGTTGATGTTCCAGGTTGCAAGCTTGAATGCCATGACCGGCTCCGTCTGGTCGCCAAAGGGAACCCTGATTTCGGCAATCGCGCTCCCAATTGCAACCCGGTTCGCGGGGCGGGCATGAAAAAGCCCGGCTTATCAACAGCCGGGCCGCATCAATTCAAAAAGTGCCCTGAGTGTCAGAACTTCCGTTTCAGCGCAGCCTTGTTGATCTGGAAGGCCCGGTCGGAAATCTGCACGTTGTTCTGAACGTTGAAGATCATGACCGAGGTTTCCTTGCCCTGCGCGTCCTTGATGGTCCACTGACGCAGCTCGAAAGTGTTGGGATCGAACATCAGGGTGATCACCGAATCGCCGAAGACCTGCTTGTCGCCCATCACGATCGTCGTGACGTCGCCATCCTGCTTGATGTCCATGATGTCGGCGCCCGAAAGGTCGATCGTCTTATCGAGCAACAGTCGAAGGGGAGTCTTGTCGAGCGGGTAGGACTCGAATGTCTTGAGCTTGTTGTTGACCACCATAACGGCAAGGCCATTCGAAACCACTTCCAGCGGAGAGGGATCATCGTAGTCGAAACGGACCTTGCCGGGACGCTTGATGTAGAATTTGCCGCCCGACTGTTCGCCCTTCGGGCCGAACTGCAGGAACTCGCCGGACATGGTGGGCACCTGCGCGTAGTGGGCGGAAAGGGCGTCGATCATTTCCTTTTCGGAAGCGCGCGCCTGGCCGTAACTGGCGATCAGCAGGCCCAGAGTGGCAAGAACGCCCGAAACGATCCAGTTGCGCTTTTCAGCACTGATGCGTCTCCAGGGATTGAACTTCATTTTCAGCTCCGTTTTCTTGCGCCGGATTGCCTTTTGGCAGATGTGCCGTGCGATTGTTGATGCCCTTCTTGCCGAACCGATTGGCGAAATCATGTCGCCGGCGCGGCATTTCAGGGATGCCGGTCAGATTGTATCGTCTTCACCCGGTACGAGGATTTCCCGCTTGCCGGCATGGTTTGCCGCTCCGATCAGGCCTTCCTGCTCCATCCGCTCGATGAGCGACGCCGCACGGTTGTAGCCAATGCCGAGGCGGCGCTGGATATAGGAGGTGGAAACCTTGCGGTCGCGCAGTACCACTGCGACGGCCTGGTCGTAGATGTCGTTGGATTCGGCCAGGGCATCCGTTCCGGCAGGACCGTCTGCGCCCACTTCCTCGTCTTCCTCGGTAACCGCTTCAAGATACTGCGGAACGCCCTGGCTCTTGAGGTGGTTGACGACCTGTTCGACTTCCTCGTCCGATACAAAGGGACCGTGAACGCGCTGGATGCGGCCGCCGCCGGCCATGTAGAGCATGTCACCCATGCCCAGAAGCTGTTCGGCACCCTGTTCGCCGAGAATGGTCCGCGAATCGATCTTCGAGGTTACCTGGAAGGAGATGCGGGTCGGGAAGTTCGCCTTGATCGTGCCGGTGATGACGTCGACCGACGGGCGCTGGGTTGCCATGATCACGTGAATGCCGGCTGCACGCGCCATCTGGGCAAGCCGCTGGATCGCGCCCTCGATATCCTTGCCCGCGACCATCATCAGGTCGGCCATCTCGTCGATCACGACGACAATGTACGGCATTGGTTTGAAGTCGAGATGCTCGGTCTCGTAGACGGCTTCGCCGGTTTCGCGATCATATCCGGTCTGGATCGTGCGGCTCAGCCTTTCGCCTTTCTTTTCGGCCTGCTCAAGACGCTGGTTGTAGCCGTCGATGTTGCGCACGCCGAGTTTCGACATTTTCGAGTAGCGGTCTTCCATCTCGCGCACTGTCCATTTGAGTGCGACGACCGCCTTTTTCGGATCGGTAACGACGGGAGTCAGAAGATGCGGAATGCCGTCATAGATCGAAAGTTCCAGCATTTTCGGGTCGATCATGATCAGCTTCACCTGGTCGGGGTTCAGCCGGTACAGGATCGACAGGATCATCGTGTTGATGGCGACGGATTTACCCGAGCCGGTGGTGCCCGCAACGAGTAGGTGAGGCATCTTGGCAAGGTTGGCGATGACAGGCTCGCCGCCAATTGTCTTGCCGAGAACGAGCGGAAGGCTGGCCTTGCTCTTCTCGTAATCCTGGGAGCTCAGCAGTTCACGCAGATAGACCGTCTCGCGATGCTGGTTTGGCAGTTCGATGCCGATTGCATTGCGTCCAGGCACCACGGCAACGCGGGCGGAGATCGCGCTCATGGAGCGGGCGATGTCTTCGGCCAGACCGATGACGCGGGAGGATTTGACGCCGGGAGCGGGCTCGAGTTCGTAGAGCGTGACAACGGGGCCAGGGTGTACCTTGATGATCTCGCCCTTGACGCCGAAGTCCTCGAGCGTGGTTTCCAGCATCCGGGCGTTTGCCTCAAGGGATTCCTCGGACTGGGACTGGTGCTTGGCGAGCGCCTTTGCCTCGCTCAGATAGGAAATCTGCGGCAGTTCGAAGTCGCCGGACGGCAACAGTGCCGGTTGCGCCTCGCGAACCACGCGATTGCCCGGTTTGGGTGCCGGTGCCATCGGCTTGACGCGACTGGTGTCGGTGGCCTCCGCGCGGGCGGCCATGGACTGGGCGATGTTGGGAGCATTGGCCGGAGGCATGTCTCCGAAATCGTCCTCGCCGCCGTCTTCACCGTAACGCTGTTCGTCCCCAAATACCTCCTCGCCGTAGCCGGGTGCCATTTCAGGAGCCGTTATGAATTCGTCGGCAGGCATGTCCGCTTCTGGCGCGCGAACTGCTTCACGTGCCGAAAAGCCCGGTTCTGCGCGGTTTGCCGGGTCGAAAACCTCAAGCCCGTCATCCTCGGGACGGGTTAGCCGCTCCCATGCAGTGGACACGCGCTTGACAATGCCGACCCTGGGTTTTTCGCCAATGGCTTCCTCGAAGCTCATGTCCTCGTCTTCCATGAAGGGATCCTGATGGACACGGGTCTGCCGCGAAGCGCCAGGCGCTGCCTTGCGGGCTTCTGCTGCAGGACGGCGTGACCGGCGGCCGAACATGTAGCGCGCGGTGTAGAACCAATGCGTGGCCGCACCCATGAACCAGGTCAGTGTGCCGGCATCGTCTTCGTCCTCGAATACTTCGCCAGTATCGGGATCGATGGCAAAGCCATCGGGATCACGGGCGAGCGGGCGGTTGACCAGACCCGAAGCGTAGAGGGTGACGATCAGTGCCGGCAGCACGAGGATCAGGCCGAATATCGCGGCAAGCAGGCCGGAAGGATAGCCGCCCACGAACAGGGAAGGCAGCTTCATGACGATGTCGCCCGAAAGGCCGCCGAGGCCCGTGGGGAGCGGCCATTTTTCGCCGACGGGGAAGGTGGCGAAGAGCGTGGAAGCTAGCAGGATGGAAAGCGGCCATGCGATTAGGCGCTTGCGGAAGTGACCGACCGGCTTCTGGACCAGCTTCAGCCAGCCCCAGACTGCAGGCGGCACCAGGGCAACAACCGAAGCGAGACCGAAGAACTGCATTGCCAGATCGGCAAATGAAGCGCCCCAGAAACCGGCAGCATTCTGGGCAATCCGTCCGTTGGCATGCGAAAGGCTCGGGTCGTCCACCGACCATGTTGCAAGGCTGGCAAATGCGACGGCCACGAGAGCCAGGGTCGTCAGGCCCGCAATGACCCCGAGCTGACCGGTGAACCTGTCAGCAAAGGATTGCGGTTTTTCGGTTGCCCTGCCTGAAATTCGCGCCGAACGATTTCCGGTATTGGCCAATTGCATGTCTATGCGCTCCGGGGAATCAAGATTCTTGAAAACTGATGCTGACACTATGGCGGGAAGGTTAATCGGCTATTAACCATGGAGCGCAAGTGACGCTGCGGCACGTGTGCCCTGATGCCTTGGCCGGTCGCAGGAGGGACGAAAAAAAGCCCCCGGTTCTCACCGGGGGCCTCGCTCACGCTGGGGCTGCGAGCTTTGACGGGATTAGCCGCCAAACTCGGGATAGGCTTCGACGCCGATTTCCGCCTTGTCGAGACCAATCATCTCTTCTTCCTCGGTAACCCGGATACCCATGGTTGCCTTGAGGATGAACCAGACGATCGTCGAGCAAACCAGGGTGAATGCACCGTAGGAAACAATACCGATGATCTGGGTGACAAAGGAGGTTTCGCTGTTGGAAAGCGGGACGATGAAGGTGCCCCAGATACCTGCAAGCAGGTGGACCGGGATGGCACCGACGACGTCGTCGATTTTCAGCTTGTCGAGAAGCGGAACGGTGAAGACCACGATCACGCCGCCAACGGCACCGATGAACAGGGTCTGCAGAACGCTGGGAGCCAGCGGCTCGGCGGTGATGGCGACCAGGCCGGCAAGTGCGCCGTTGAGAACCATCGTAACGTCGACCTTCTTGTAGATGATCTGAAGCAGGATCATGGTCGAGATCACGCCTGCAGCAGCGGCCAGGTTGGTGTTGGCGAAGATGCGCGATACGTCGGAAACGTCACCGATCGTGCCCATTGCCAGCTGGGATGCACCGTTGAAGCCGAACCAGCCGAGCCACAGGATGAACGTACCGAGCGTTGCGAGCGGGATAGACGAACCGGGCATCGGGGTAACCGAACCATCGGCGTTGAACTTGCCCTTGCGAGCGCCAAGGATGAGCGCACCGGAAAGAGCTGCCCAGCCACCTACGGAGTGAACGAGGGTCGAGCCTGCGAAATCGGAGAAGCCCATTTCAGACAGCCAGCCGCCGCCCCACTGCCAGGAACCGGCAATCGGATAGATGAAGCCGGTCAGGATGACGACGAAGATCATGAAGGGCCACAGCTTGATGCGCTCGGCCAGCGTACCCGACACGATGGATGCGGCGGTTGCCACGAAGACCATCTGGAAGAACCAGTCGGAAGCGGTCGAGTAACCGGTTTCGAGCAGGGCGGCGGTGTCCGCGCCTTCAAGGCCGACCGGGTCGAAACCGTAGGCCAGCGAGAACGAGCCGATAAATCCGCCGTCGACGCCGGTATACATGAGGTTGTAGCCGATCAGCCAGTACATGATGCCGGCAGCGGCATAGAGTGCAATGTTCTTCAGGCATTGCATGGAGACGTTTTTCGAGCGCACGAGCCCTGCTTCAAGCATCGCGAAGCCTGCTGCCATCCACATGACAAGGAAGCCGCCGATTAGGAACAGGAGCGTGTTGAAGATGAAGGCAGTGTCTGCGGCGGGGGCAGCGGCCGGCGCATCCTGCGCGAAAGCCGGGGCGGACAGCATCAAGGCTGCCACGCCTGCCATGCCAAGGAGTTTGGTATACGGTTTCATGATTTCATGTTTCCCTGGTTGAAATATCGATTGCAGGTGGGTGGCTCAGAGTGCTTCCGAGCCGCTTTCACCGGTGCGAATGCGGATTGCCTGTTCGAGGTCGAGGACAAAAATCTTGCCATCGCCAATCTGGCCGGTCCGAGCGGCTTCGGAGATCGCCTCCACAGCCTTGGCGGCGTCCTCGTTGTCGACTGCACATTCGATTTTGAGCTTGGGAAGGAAGTTCACGGCATATTCAGTGCCGCGATAGATCTCGGTATGGCCCTTCTGGCGTCCGTAACCCCTGACTTCCATGACGGTAAGCCCCTCAATGCCAACGCCCGTCAGTGCCTCCCTGACAGCGTCCAGCTTGAACGGCTTGATGACCGCAGTTACCAGTTTCATGTGTTTCATCCAATCCGTTGTTGCGAGGCAGCAGCCCCCATTGAACTTGCCGGCGCATATGCGTCGCCAGCGCAATCAACCGTTATTCAAGCTGCATGCCAGTCTGGCTGGATGAAGGGTATGTATCTGAATCAATTGGATAAAAAAATTCGACAGCGAGAGTGTGAGAATATTGCCGAAATCTTAACGCATAAAAATTAGGCTATTTTTGAAATTTGCATATAATTTAATCACTCTGCCCGCGTACGGCGCAGGCGAATGAGTCCTTCTTGTGCAACGGATGCCACAAGCCGTCCTTCGCGGTCGTAGATCGATCCGCGCGAGAGACCGCGGCCGCCCGAGGAATTGGGGCTGTCCTGTGTATAGAGATGCCATTCATCCAGATTGAAGGGACGGTGGAACCACAGGGCGTGGTCAAGGCTTGCTGCCTGAATGCTCGAATGAAAGACGGCCTTGCCATGGGGATAGAGCGAGGTATCGAGCAGCGTCATGTCGGAAGCATAGGCGAGGACGGCGCGCTGGATGAGCCTGTCGTCCGGCAACTTTCCCGAGGCGCGGAACCAGACATCGGCGCGTGGCGGCAGCTTGGCGTCCGTCGTGTAGTGGGCAAGGTCGACCGGCCTCATGTCAATCGGACGGTCGGCGCGCCAGAAGGCCCGGACCACCTCCGGCACGTCGATATCCGGGTTGTCGGCAAGCTGCTGGCGGCTCGGAAGAGTTTCCGGGCCGGGGACGTCTGGCATTTCTATGAAATGTTCAAGACCTTCCTCTTCCTTCTGGAAAGAGGATTCCAGGGCGAAGATCGCTTCGCCGTTCTGAATCGCGGTCACGCGCCTCGTGGTAAAGGAGCCGCCGTCGCGAAGTCTTCCGACCTCGTAGATTATGGGTATGGATGGGTCGCCCGGCCGCATGAAGTAGCCATGCAGGGAGTGGGCTTGCCGGTCGCTGTCCACGGTGCGCTGTGCAGCCACCAGTGCCTGCGCAACGACCTGTCCTCCGAATACCCTTCGCCACAGCCCTGCCGGACTGACACCGCGAAACAGGTTGATTTCGATACGTTCGAGATCGAGAAGCGTCAAAAGCCGGCTCACAGGGTCATTCGTATCAGGTGTGGGCATGATGAAATCTCTTCGAGTGGGTTTCAGGCAGGAAAAGAAATGGGAAGGACGAGGCGGCAATGACGTTTGCTGGCGGAGAAACGCGAAACTGCCGCAATCGACAGCACTATGCAACTGCCGTAAAAGACGGGTTTGTGATCAGGGTACACACGGAGCGCGTTCGATGAGCAGCAAGACGGAAACCGGTTCTTACGATGTGGTGATCGCCGGTGGCGGCTATGTCGGGATGACAACCGCTGTCGCCATCGCCCACGAGGCCCCCCATCTCAGGGTCTGCGTCGTCGAGGGTGCGCCGGAGGAAGCGCTGTATTCAGACGAGCGGGCCTCGGCGATCGCCGCGGCTGCAAGGCGGATGCTGGAGTTCCTGGGTATCTGGCATATGATCGAGGATCATGCCCAGCCGATCACGGAGATGATCATTACCGACAGCAAGCTTTCCGACGTCACGCGCCCGACCTTTCTGACTTTTGGAAGCGTGGAGGAGGAAGCGGGTCCGGACGGTCCGTTCGCGCACATGATGCCAAACAAGGAACTGGTACACGCGCTTCGCGAAAAGGCACGGAAACTTGGAATTGAACTGATCTTCAGTTCCGGCGTGACCGCGTTCGAGCGGCAAGGCCATGCCGTTGACGTGACACTTTCAGATGGCCGTCATCTCCCGGCTCGGCTCTTGGTGGCTGCAGACGGCGTTCGATCCAGGTTGCGCGAAATGGCAGGTATCAAGACCGTTCACTGGCCCTATGGACAATGGGGCATTGTGACGACCGTTCGCCACGAACGCGATCACCAGGGAAGGGCAGAAGAACATTTCCTGCCCGCCGGACCGTTCGCCATTCTTCCTCTCAAGGGCATCGGTGCCGAAGGCAACCGCTCCTCTCTGGTCTGGACAGAGCGTGAGGAAGATGCCCGCCGCATTCTTGCGATGGACGAGTTCGGGTTCGAACTGGAACTTGAACAGCGGTTCGGGCACAAGCTCGGTGAAATCGAGGTGGAAGGACCGACTAAGGGTTTCCCGCTGGGGCTGACGCTATCTCGCGAATATATCGGCGAGCGTTTCGTACTGGCAGGAGATGCGGCGCACGGCGTGCATCCGATATCCGGCCAGGGTCTCAATCTGGGTTTCAAGGATGCCGCGGCCCTGGCGGAGGTCATCGTCGATGCAGACCGGCTCGGCCTGGACATCGGCTCCGTCAACGTGCTCGAGAGATACCAGCAATGGCGCCGCTTCGACGTGTGGCGGATGGGTGTCGTTACGGATGTGCTGAACCGGATGTTCTCCAACGACAATCCGCTGATGCGCGCGGCAAGGGACTTCGGCCTCGGCATGGTCGACCGATTGCCCGGCCTGAAGCGAATGTTCATCGACCAGGCCGCAGGCAAGCAGCAGGGTTCGCCGAAGCTGCTCAGGGGCGAAGGCCTGTAATTCGCTGTCACTTGAAAGGTGAAACGGTCTGGCGGGGCCGGATACGAGGCATGGTCACGCCTTGCCGATTTCCTTGTCCGTGAGCGCACGCGCTTCGCCTGCAATCATCACCGGAATGCCATCCCTCACGGGGAAGGCTAGCCTTGCCGACCTTGAAAGCAGTTCCGCTCCATCTGCAGAAACCTCGAGCGGTCCGCCGCTGACGGGGCAGATCAGCGTCGACAGCAGCAGGGGATCGGTCGTCGGCTTTCTGCGATGCGCCATGTTTTTCAATTTCTTCAAGGAAGCATTCTGGCGCCCATACCGGCGTTCTTCTTGACAGGAGTCAAGGTTTTTTCCCCTCGCCCGGTCTAGGAAAGAGACGGGAGAAGGAGGTGTCACATGTATTGTTCGAATTGCGGCACACAGATACCGGAGAATGCTAGGTTTTGTCCCAAGTGCGGCAAGGCCGTGGGAGATGAGGGAGCGGATCGAGGCGCACCGGCAACCGTAGCTCAGGCCACTGTCGCTCCGGCAACGGGCGGCACGGCTTCAGTTCCAAAGCGGAAAATGGCGCTCTGGAAGAAGATTGCCATAGGCTTGGTCTTGCTGATCGTGTTGGCGGTAGGCCTGTCGATCATGGCCACTGCGCCTCTCGTCAAGCCGATCGAGGCGCATCTTGCGCTGCTCAAGGCGGGAGATATCGAAGGTGCCTACGCCCAGACATCCGGCGTCTTCAAGCAGGAGACGTCCAGAGAGGCGTTCGTCCGGTTCATCGCTGCAAGGCCGGTACTGAAAGAGATCACCAGTCACACCTTCAACAGCAGGACGCGTGAAAACGGGATCGGCACCGTCTCCGGTACGCTGACGGCACAAGACGGCACCGTAATTCCGGTGATGTACAGGCTGGTCCAGGAGAACGGTGAGTGGCGGATACTCTCGATCACGTTCAATCCGTCGGAAAATGCCAACTAGATCGCACAACTGAAGGACGGGCGCCGGGCGCGTTCTTCAAGCGGGCAACATCGCGAGTGATACCGGCGGATACGATCCCGGGGATCCTGGGGCAAGCGCCGGAAAAAGGGAGAAGCACGATGACCAGAATACTAGCTGCATTGCTTTCCATGGTCTTGTTTGCGGGGATTTCCCCGGACAAGGCTCCAGCTGCATCGATCGACCTTGGCGGGATCAAGCTGCGCTTGCCAAGCGTCAAGGTGAAGCCGGTCTACAAGCCAAAACGCAAGACAACGACCAGTTCTTCAACGGCGCAGGATCTCGCGGCCAGCGATCCGGTCTGGCATGTCGAGAACCAGGAAGGCCTGCTCTACGCGACAAACAACCAGGGCATCTGGATAGGCTACACTGAAACGGGCGACATGGTCATGCAGCTGGAGGCGTATGAACCGTTGCCAGGCCAGCAGGGCGACCTGATCCCGGTAACAGCCGAGATAAACGGCAAGTTCTACACGACGATGAGCGGCAGGGTGGCGAATGCGAACATGCTGGTCGTCGACAATGTGGAGCCGGTACTTGAACGGTTCATGACCGGTCGCAACGTCTCGCTGCTGTTCGGCGGAAATCTGATCTACACCCATTTGAAGGGTTCGAGCGCAGCCATCCGCCAAGTCCGCTCGGGTGCAGAGGTTCAGAGCAGGCTCAATGCCAGAGGACTGGTCAAGCCTGCGGCGAATGATCAGGCCGTGCAGGATACCAATATCATCCGCTACTTCCTTCCAGGCGTCGAGGATACCGGTGAGGCAGAGGTCCGCTTCGATATCGTCGAAGGTACGGGACTGGTGCTTTACATGCGCTTTCTCCAGATCCCCGGTCAGGGCGATCCTACCCACGCCATACCGTTGACGACGAGTGAGACCCGGCGTGCGATCGCGCTTCTCCGCAAGGGCGAGGAATGGACGGACGTCGCCCGGCAAAACAGGGTTGGGCTATTTTCCAAACGGATCGGTTTCGCCGATGATGAGAATGGAGTTGCAACAGAAGAAGCGGCGAACACGGAAGGGCAGGATGAAAACAATCCGCCACCGGACGAGGGCAATTCTGTCGCCGGTGAAAGTCTTGGTGCCGGAGAAACGGTTTCGCAGAGCGCTCGGGACCAGGCGAACGATCCCTCATCACAGGGACAAGCGCCTGCGCCTGACAAGGAAGCTCTCGATTTCGTCGCAGTAAACTTCAATTCCTATGAGGACGGTTCCACCAGTATTCAGGTCGAACATTCCGTCAAGGGCTATTCGCGCCGCTTCAACCTGCAAGTCGACCAAGCGCTCAAACTGGCGGATTCGCTTGAGGCAACACTGGAGCAAGCCAGTTTCCGCCTCGAGAAAAGGGAATTCGACAAGGAGGGCGTAGACAGCCTGTTCAAGTAAAATCCGCGCGTTGCCAATCGATGCCTGGCTGCAAATGCCAGGCATCTTGCTATTCCGGCAAATTAGGTTGAGCCAGAAAGCCTACGCGGCATCTACTGCAGTGTGCCGTTTTCATCGCCATCGCCGGCCAGCAGCATGTCGGTAAGTGCGATCAGCGTTTCTGCCCGCTCAGTCAGGGTTCCGGCTTCCAGCAATGCCTGCTTTTCGGCTGGGCCGTAGGGACTCATCATGCAAAGTGCTGTGACGAGCGTGCAATCGTCGGTATCCTCGATCGAGTCCCAATCGGCGCGCATGTTGTTCTGATCGAGGAAGCGGCGCAGCGTTTCGAGCAGGCGCTCCCTGTCGACGTGACCTTGCAGGCACCTGTCCTGCAGGTCCGCCTCATTGGGCCGGACCCGCGCGAGACGAAATCCATCCTGCATTCCGGTTTCTTCGACAATCGAGAACCGGCATATGCCTGACAGGCTGATAAGATAGCGACCGTCGCCGGTTTCCTGAAAGCCGGTGATGCGGCCGATGCAGCCTGTTTGCGCCAGGCTTGGCCCGTTTTCGCACATGCCGCCGGCAAGCGATGGCTGGATCATTCCGATCAACCGGTTGCCCTTCATGGCGTGATCGGTCATCGCCTTGTAGCGCGGCTCGAAAATGTTGAGCGGCATGTCGCCGCCCGGCAGCAGCAATGCCCCGGACAATGGAAAAACTGGAATGATTTCCGGTATGTCCGAGGGAGTGGAATAGACCTGATTGCCTGCCCTCATGTTTTGGCTACTCCGTACAGTTCCAAGACCGTTTGAGCGGCGTCGTGTTTGCGGCTCATGTTACGGAGAAGTTGGTGCGAAGACAGGCAAACTCAAGCCCGGCCAGGATCAAGTTTTCCGATTTGCACCGGCAAACTGCTCCTTCGCTGCCGATTCCGGCCGCAAGACCGGTTCTGGTTGCTAACAACCGGCCTGGCCAGAAGTCAGGAAAACAGAAGTGAGGAAAGCCTGCGGCGAGCGGCAAGAGTGGCCTCGTCCATCGGCCCCCAGGCTTCGAAGAACTTGAGCAGCTGTTCGCGTGCGCCGTCTTCATTCCAGCCACGATCGCGGGCAACAATCTCCAGCAGCTGATCGGCTGCTTCCTCGCGCTTGCCATGGGCATTGAGCGCCAGCGCCAGGTCGAAACGCGCCTGGTGGTTCTTCGGGTTTTCTTCCACGAGCGCCTGCAATCCTGCCAGATCGCCAAGGTTTTCTGCCTGGGCGCGCAGTTCCAGCGCTGAATTCAGTGCCTTGACGGACGGGTTGTCTTCGTGGCCTTCGAATGTCTCGGCGATCTGCTTTGCCGCTTCGATATTGTCCAGTTCGAAATGGGCCATGCCGAGACCGGCCATGGCCTCGATGGATTCCGGGTTTTTCTGGACCAGCATGGAATAGAGCTGACCTGCCTGTTCATACTGCTTCTCGGACATCAGCTTGGCAGCGACTTCCAGTCCGTCTTCCAGTTCGGAGGCTCCCGTTGGACCGACAAGCTTTTCGATGAACTTTGCAATCTCGCCTTCGGGTTTAGCACCCATGAAGGCGTCCTTGGGCTGGCCGCCGACGAACGCCACCACCGCAGGAATCGACTGGATGCCCATCTGTCCCGCAACCTCGGGGTGATCATCGATGTTCATCTTGACCAGCTTCACCTTGCCGCCTGCCTTGGCGACCGCGCTCTCGATTGCGGGTCCCAACTGACGGCACGGTCCGCACCACGGTGCCCAGAAATCGACGAGTACGGGAAGCTGTTTCGATGCTTCGATGACTTCCGACATGAATTCGGCAGTCGAGATGTCCTTTACCGGCCCTGCGGCTGCGGGTGCGCTGGCCGAGGCCGAGCGGGGTGCAAGCGGGGAGGTGCCCAGTTCAGGCTGCTGACCGCCATAGTCCACATTTGCGCTCATCTGGCCGCCAAAGCTGCCATATTCGTTGTTTCCAGCCATGATATCATTCCTGTCCGTTTGCGAGGGGCCTGTCCGTTTGCGAGGGCCTGTCCGCTTGCAAGGTGATGCGAATTCTTGCGGTCTGCCGGCAAGAGGTTTCAGCTTTCGCCGGCGCCGTCGTCATTTCCCGACAGTTTCACGATAAGCGGTTCGTGACCGACGGCGGCAAGAAACGCCAGCAAATCCTCTCGAGAGATGGTGGTTGTCATCGTATTGGTCAATGGGTGGCAATTGATGCGGTCATATTGCAGCAGGGGCTCATCGATCACCACCTTGACGCGGTTCGTGGTGTCGTTCAACGGCGCGAACGCGTTGACCGAACCGGGTTCCACCCCGAGATATTCCATGAGTTTATCCGGCTTGCCGAAGGATACCCGGCTTGATGCGCCGATCATCCTGTGAAGCTGGTTCAGCGGCAACTGCGCATGGTTCTCCGCAACAATCAGAAAGTAGTTGTCTTTCTTGTCCTTGACGAAGAGGTTCTTGGTATGGCCGCCGGGAAACATCGCTGTGACGTGTTCGGATTCCTCGACGGTGAAGACGGCTTCGTGGGTGTAGGTCTTTGTCTCGAACCCCATCTCGTCGAGTCTCGCCAGAAGTTCGGCTGGGCTGGTTGGCAGATGGTCCGTCATTTTCGGCAGTCCTGTGCAGCAGGTTTCGTTCACCTGGAGATTTGTGGGTCGTGTTTTGCCGGGTTTGATCACCATTTGCAACCTGGGCCTGCCGCGCTTTCCGCGCCGGGACCAAATGGTGGCGTGCCGTTGGCGGATTGCCTTGGCGCTGCCACAGGTGTTCATGCATGTGCCGCGATGCGGTGCGTGCGAAAGTGTCAAAAACGCTCTTGCAATTGGTTCCAAGTTCAGTCATAGAGTGCGCCGTCCGGCGGGGCCATGTCCCGCCGCAAGCACCAAGTGAGCGGGTGTAGCTCAGGGGTAGAGCACAACCTTGCCAAGGTTGGGGTCGTGGGTTCGAATCCCATCGCCCGCTCCAGTTTTCCGGTCAAGTCAGCGTGAATTATCGCCCCCAGGGGCAACGGCGTTGCGTCTGGAAGTGTGCGTTCAGTTCTTCCCACCGTCCACCACCAGCATGTCCACCGATTGTGAACTCAATTGTGCACCGGCAGTGCGCATGGTTCCCTTGACCGGCGAGACGTCGAAATAGTCGCGGCCTACCGCGACGACGACGTGATCGTCCCCGGCCATCATGTTGTTCGTGGGATCGAATTCCACCCAGCCCATCTCGAAGCCGCACCATGCCCTGACCCAGGCATGCATGGCGTCTGCACCCTCGAGACGCGGTTGGCCCTCCGGTGGAATGGTGCGCAGAAAGCCGCTCACGTAACCGGCAGGAATTGACAGGCTGCGCAGCGCGGAAATGGCAATGTGCGTGAAGTCCTGGCAAACGCCCCGGCGGTTGGAAAACGCCGTTTCCAGCGGCGTATCCACCGCTGTTGCCTCCGGATCGAATGTCATCTCGGAGTGAAGGGCTGAGCAGACTGCACCCACTGCCTGAAAGGCGCTCATCGTTTCGCAGCCGAGGGAGTTTGCCCACCGCGAAATCTGTGAGACACGCCGTATGCGCGGTGATTGTCCGGTGAAATGAACCGGTGAGTCGCCGGTCATTCCGGTCGTCTGCCTGACTTCGCGCTGCAAATCCGCTAGACCCGGCGACATGTCGAGCAATTCCGGCGGCGCAAAACGCTCGACACGTGCGCGCAACCGGAACGCAAGCTCGTCCACGGGATCGTGAAACGCAATCGACACGAACTGGTTGCCGAAGAAATCCTTACCGGGAATGCGCTCCGGGGGAATTGGGTCGATATCGAGCGAAGAGGCAATCACCCGCTGCATGCCATCAATGCCGGCCGGTTGCATGTGCAACAGGTGATAGCCGGCATCCGCCTGGGCTTCGTAGGAATAGGTGATTTCCAGGTGAATGTCGTAAAGCATGGCATCAACGCAGGTAGGATTCTGCCAGCAAGGATGAAAGCCCGCCAGCCTCGGCCGAAATCTCGGCCAGCCGGTCCGAGGGGATGTCGTTGGCAGTGCTGGTAGACAGTGCCGTGACAAGCTCCATGATCCTTCGCTGGAAGGCCGTGGTCCTCTCGCCCTCATGCGCGGGAAGGAAGGCGGCGTGGTCGTTCAGGACGCGCAACTGGTTGAGTACGGCGCGCGGGTTCATGTCATCGAGAAGCAGAAGATCGACGACCGTTTCGCGGCGGGTTTCGACCGCGAACCTGCGGCGATGGGTCATGATGGAATCGCCAACCTCGATGGCAAGTTCGAAGGCTCCGATCGGCGCTTCCTCGTCCGTGAAGGAATTCAGGAAATCCAGCGTGTCCACGATACGTTCGACAGAGCGCCCGATGCCAAGGAAACGCCAGCCCGTGAACCTGTACATGTTCTCGTGGACCAAGCCCGAAAAACCCGAAATCTTGCGCAGGAGAATGCTGTAGGCACGGGCGGCATCATCGCCTGCCTGCACCTTCGATGCGAACATCCTGGCGGTGTTCTTGAGGTCTACAAGTGCGTTCCAGCCGTCGTTGGAGAAGCGGTCGCGAACGTTTCCGGCACTGCGGATGGCCGATTCGATATCCTGCAGCAGTTGTGCGGGCAGTGCCGTATCGGGGTCGATGCCGCGGCGCGCGATGTGGTCACCCAGGAAGCGCGCGATGGGATAGTCGGCGGTGCCGGTTTCGGCCAGCCTCAGATGATAGGCGCGAAGCAGCCTGACCGAATGTTCGGTTCTTTCGACATAGCGGCCAAGCCAGAAAAGATTGTCGGCGGCCGTCGTCGGCAACGAACCGAGTTCGGGACGAAGGTATCCGGTCGCGCTGCTTGCGATCAGGGTGTCCTGCGTTTCGGGCGTGTCCGAAACCACCCAGACGTCGCTGACCGATCCGCCTCTCTGCATCGAGATATCGGCACTCCCCCCGGAGCTTCCGATACGGGCAAATCCTCCCGGCATGACCGACCACCCGTTGGGGGTGCGGGCAAGGAACACGCGAAGGCTCATGGGCCGTGCCACGAGCTTTCCGTTGCTGAATGCAGGTGTGGTGGACAGCGAAACGGCTTCCTGGGCGACGAGATCCTCGCCGTGTACATCGATCCATCCAGGATCGACAGGCGTGCCATCGCGCATCCGGCCGGACAGGATGGCCTGCGGACTGTGATCGAAGGGCAGGCGGGTGGACATTGCCCGGTCGATCAGCATTCGGGACAAGTTTGCTTTCACGTAATCGAGTTCCGCGTTTCCGCCGCACCACCATGTGGCAATGTTGGGCATGGAGAGGGGCTTGCCGGTTAGGTGTTGGGCAATCTTGGGAATGAAGGCCATGAGCGCGCGTATTTCGAGCGCGCCCGAACCTGCAGCGTTGACCATGGTGAAAGAACCGGACCTCAGCGCCCCGGTCATGCCGGCTGCGCCGAGTCTGGACTCATCATTCAGTTCAAGCGGGTCGATCCATTCCGAATCCACCCTGCGCCAAAGAACGGAAACAGGTTTCAGTCCGCCAACCGTGCGCACCATCAACTTGCCGTTCCGAACGGCAAGATCGCTTCCCTGAACCAGCATGAAACCCAGGTAGCGTGCAATGTAGGCGTGCTCGTAATAGGTGTCGTTGAGAGGACCCGGCGTCAGGATAGCAACCCGGCTTCCATCCTGCTCGCGAAGACCGAGAAGCGAATCGCGGAATTGCCTGAAGAACCCTGCCAATCGCGCGACGTTGGCGTGGTTCATCAGCGAGGAAAAGCTGCGCGCGGTGGCCATGCGGGTTTCAAGCGCAAAGCCGGAACCCGATGGCGCCTGCGTGCGATCTCCGAGTACCCACCAGTTGCCGTCCGGGCCGCGGCCAATGTCGAAAGCAATGAAATGCAGGAAATGACCCGACTTCGGTTTCACGCCAACCAGCGGGCGCAGCCATTCAGGATTGGCGGCCAGGACGCCGGCTGGGAGTATGCCTTCACCAACCAGGCGGTTTTCCGAGTAGAAGTCGGCAATCACCTGCTCAAGCAGGTCGGCTCGCTCCATGAGGGAGCTTGCTATGTTTTCCCACTCCTGCCGCTTGATGATGAGGGGGATGTGGCTGAGAGGCCATTCGCGCTCTGTCGACGCGCCCGGGCCATAGTGACGGAAAAACACGCCGGCATCGCGCAGATACTGGTTGCCCCTGGCAAACGCATGCTCGAGGTCGTCAGGTGAAAATGCCGCCAGTTCGTTGAGGAAGCCGTGCCAGACCGGTCGCACCTGGCCTGAAGCATCAAGCAGTTCGTCCGCAATTCCGGGCAGTGTCCGATAATCCGCCAGGAGACGTTCGTAAGCCGGAGGAACTATCTTCTGGCTCGTGCCGTCCATGCTACAGACCTGCCTCCCGCCGCAGATCGAGTGTCATCGGAAATTCCGGATGCGGCGTTTCCGGTGCCGGGACGAAACCTCCAGCAGTATGATTGAAATGTTCGAAACGGGCCAGCCTGCGGGCCTCTGCCTCGTTGGAATTCACCGGGAATGTATCGTAGTTCCGGCCTCCCGGATGCGCGACGTGATAGATGCAGCCGCCAATGGAGCGCCCCGACCAGGTATCGTAGATGTCGAATGTAAGCGGTGCCTGAACCGGTATGACCGGATGCAGGGCCATTGCAGGCTGCCAGGCCTTGAAGCGCACGCCTCCCACGGAAACGCCGCTGGTGCCCGCAGCGGCGAGCGGAACCAGACGCCGGTTGCAGGTAACCCGGTAGCGTTCTGGGTCGGCGGTTGTCAGTTTCACCTGCAGGCGCTCGGTGGAGCTGTCGGTATAGCGAGCCGTTCCGCCGATCGCACCGGTCTCGCCCAGGACGTGCCACGGTTCAAGCGCCTGGCGCAGTTCCATGTGGACGCCGTCATACTCTACCTCTCCGCAGAACGGGAAGCGGAACTCGGCCTGTGCCTCGTACCATTCAGACCGGAATTCGAACCCGTGGTTCTTGAGATCGGCCAGAACATCCATGAAGTCGGTCCAGACGAAATGCGGCAGCATGAACCGGTCAAGAAGTGTTGTTCCCCAGCGGGTGAAGTTGCCGCCAGCCGGGTTTCTCCAGAAACGGGCAACAAGCGCTCTCAGAAGAAGTTGCTGGGCAAGGCTCATGCGTGAATCGGGCGGCATTTCAAAACCGCGAAATTCCACGAGGCCAAGCCTTCCTGTAGGACCGTCCGGCGAATAGAGCTTGTCGATGCAGATCTCGGAGCGATGGGTATTGCCCGTGACGTCGGTAAGCAGGTTGCGCAACAGGCGGTCTGTCAGCCAGGGCAGGGGAGGTTCGCCTTCGCCCGGATGCGGGATCTGCGCGAGCGCGATTTCCAGTTCGTAGAGACTGTCATGGCGTGCCTCGTCGATGCGCGGCGCCTGGCTGGTCGGGCCGATGAACAGGCCTGAAAACAGGTAGGACAGGCTCGGGTGCCGTTGCCAGTGAAGGATCAGAGAGCGCAGTACATCGGGCCGCCGCAGAAACGGGCTGTCCAGGGGGGTAGCACCGCCGACGACGACATGGTTGCCGCCACCTGTGCCGGTATGTTTGCCGTCGATCATGAACTTGTCGGCGCCCAGGCGTGACTGGCGTGCCTCTTCGTAGACGCCCTCGCTGATGGCGACGCATTCGCGCCAGCTTTCGGCGGGATGAATGTTTACCTCGATCACGCCGGGATCGGGCGCGACACGAATGACGTTCAGCCGCGGATCGTGTGGCGGTGCATAGCCTTCGATGCGCACCTTGGACTTCAGCGTTGCCGCTGCCTTTTCGACCGCTGCGAGCAGTTCGAGGTAATCCTCCACGCGCTCCACCGGAGGCATGAAGATGTTCAGCCTGCCGTCGCGGGGTTCAACGGCAATTGCGGTTCTGACGGATTCGCCAATGCCACCCGCATGCTGTTCGATCACGTTCTGCACATGGCCGGATGCGCTGAAGCGGGCGACATCCTGCTGCCTGCTGTCTGGCTCAGGCGCAGAGGTCTCGCCGTCCATGGCAACCGGATCGGGTAGCGCCGGCTTCTCCTCGGTCGGGTCTGCCATGTTCACATACGGGTACTGCGAAGGTGGAATGTAGGGAAGGGAGCCGAGCGGAAGCCGGTAGCCCACGGGGCTGTCGCCTGGAACCAGGAATACATGACCGCGCCTTGGCTTCCAGTGCTCGGAGCGCCATTTCCTTGTCTCCGTCGAACGCGATTGCCAGCGCTGAACCGGCAGCACGAAACCGGAGGGTTCGGTCAGTCCGCGACCGAACACGCGAGCAATGCGATGTCGCTCCTCGGGATCCTTCAGTTTCGAATTGACCGGTGTAACGTTTTCCGGAAGGTTGGCTTCCTTCAGAATCCATTCGGCAGGATCCTCGAAGGCCGGCACCACGTTTTCGGATGCCACTTCTAGGTTTTCCGCGATAGCACGCAACAGGGCCGCTGCATCTTCAGGGCCCGCGCCGGTATCTTCATCCTCGCCAGCAATAAGGCTGGCATCCTGCCAGACAGGCTTTCCGTCGCGGCGCCAGAACAGCGAGAAGGTCCATCGCGGCAGCGTTTCGCCCGGATACCACTTGCCCTGTCCATGGTGCAGGAACCCGTTGGCGGCGAAGCGCTCGCGCAGGCGGCGCACCAGCACATCCGCGCGCTGGCGTTTCGTCGGCCCTACAGCAGCCGTGTTCCATTCTTCGGATTCGAAGTCGTCGATGGAGACGAAGGTCGGTTCGCCGCCCATCGTCAACCTCACGTCGTCGTTGCGAAGTTGTGCGTCCACCTTTTCGCCCAGCTTGTCGAGTGCCTGCCAGGATTCGTCCGAAAAGGGCTTGGTGATGCGCGGATGTTCCGAAACGCGGTTGACCTCCATGTGGAAGGAGAAATCCACTTCCGCATAGCTGGCGGCGCCGGTTGTCGGGGCGGCATTCCGGTAATGCGGGGTGGCGGCCAGAGGTATGTGGCTTTCGCCTGCCAGAAGACCGGATGTCGGATCAAGGCCGATCCACCCGGCACCCGGCAGATATACCTCCACCCAGGCATGAAGGTCGGTGAAATCGTGATCGGTTCCGGCCGGACCATCAAGGGCGATGAGATCCGGCTTGAGCTGGATCAGATATCCCGAGACGAAGCGCGCCGCAAAACCGAGGTGTCTCAGCACCTTCACGAGCAGCCAGCTTGAATCGCGGCAGGAACCGCTCCCAACCGTGAGCGTTTCCTCCGGGGTCTGGACACCGGACTCCATGCGGATGAGATATTTCACTTCCTGCGAAATGCGCCGGTTCAGGCCGACGACCATGTCCACCGTTCCCTGTGCCGAACGGTCTATGCTGTCGACAAGCGCCTGGAGATGCGGCCCTGCCGGTTCAGCCGCCCTGTAGATCGACAGATCCTGTTCAAGCTCGGGCGGATAGCCGAACGGCCACTCCTTTGCGCTGTCCTCGACGAAGAAGTCGAACGGATTGTAGACGGTCATGTCCGCGACGAGATCGACCTCGATCTTCAGTTCGGTGACCGGGTCGGGGAAAACGAAACGGGAAAGCCAATTGCCATAGGGGTCCTGCTGATGGTTCACGAAATGACCGGCAGGTGCAACCTTCAGCGAATGCGAGATCACCTTGGTGCGGCTGTGAGGCGCTGGCCGCAAGCGGATGATTTGCGGGGCAAGCGTGACAGGCCTGTCGTACTTGTAGTGCGTGAGATGGTAGATGGCGGCTTTGATTGACATGATCGCGTATCGGGTCCCGGTCGGACTTTCTCTTGTCGGCAGCAGTCCGTCGGGTTGCAGGATTGCACGCCCTGGCTGACCGCCAATTTTCTGTGCCGTCGATCCTTTCACGAAATTTCGCAGCGCACAAATCCTTTGAATGCAGCAAACGGTATTTGGCTTTGAAGTTTGGCAGGCGTTTTGCCTGTGCTAGACGGTATGTTGGCGATGCGTGAACTGACGCAGGCCAGGAACCGATGGACATGGAGACGCGATGCACGCGGAACGGAACAATAGCGTCGAGACGAAGCTTGTCATTTTCGACTGCGATGGCGTGCTCGTCGACAGCGAGCCGATTTCGCTCGACCTCCTGCTTGAGATGATCCGGGCTGGCGGTGGCGAGGTTTCACGGGAGACGGCGTACAGGGAGTTCCTGGGCCGCTCGATGGCGAGTGTGGCAGCCGAACTGCAGGAAAAGCATGGTGTGCGTATCACCGATGCACTTCTGGCAAAGATGCGGGCCGGACTTCAGTCCCGGTTTCGTCGCGAGTTGAAGCCCATTCCCGGAATCGCAGAGGCGCTTGAACGCCTCGATCTGCCGTGCTGCGTGGCTTCCTCCAGCCAGCCGGAGCGGATCGAGTTGTCACTTTCCGTGTGTGGCATCCGGGACCGTTTCGGTTCGAACGTTTTCAGCGCTTCCATGGTGGAGAGAGGCAAGCCGGCACCGGACCTGTTCCTGCTGGCAGCAAAGACAATGGGGTTTGCCCCGGAAAACTGTCTGGTCGTCGAAGACAGCCCGGCAGGAATTGCCGCCGCACGCGCCGCCGGAATGAAGGTGATCGGTTTTGCCGGTGGAAGTCATGCAGTACCTGCCGGCCTCGCTGCACGAATAGAAGCTCTTGAGCCCGATTACATTCTCGACGAAATGGCAGGCTTGCAGGACGCGCTCAAGGCAGTGGATCTGGCCCGGAACTGAACCCGGCTTCCGCTCAGAGGCGGACATCCTTCAGGGCAAGATAGAGTTTTCGCCAGCTATCGAGACGTTCGGCGTGGTAATCAGCGCGGGCGAGATCGGGTTCGAAAATGCGATCCACATCCGGCTTCACGGCAGCTTCCGCAACCGTTGCCGCGCCGCTGGCAATCATGCCGAGGCGGGCAGCGCCCAGCGCCGGTCCGGTTTCGGCTCCTTTGTAGCGACTGATAGGAATGCCGAGTGCGTCACTCATCGTTTGCAGAACGAAGTCGCTGCGCGCGCCGCCGCCAATGGCAGCGGGGCTGGTGATCTCACGCCCGGCCGCTTCGATCGCATCACGCGCATCACAGAAGGTGTAGGCGATCGAATCGACGACTGCATGCATCATGGCTGCATTGGAGGTTGCAGGCTCCAGTCCCAGGAAACCGCCACGGATCTCGGCGTCGTTGTGCGGCGTGCGTTCGCCCGTCAGATAAGGCAGGAAGTAGGGAATGCGGCCATCTTCCGATTGTGCTGCCTTCAGCAGTTCTGCAATCTCGGTCCGTGCCACGCCTGCAAACCACTGCATCGGGCTGGCGCCGTTCAGCATTGCAGCAATGACCGACCATCGCCCGGGTACGCAATGGGCGAAGGCGTGAACCGCGCTTGCCGCATTGGGCTGAAAGGCACTTGAACACACGAACAACTGGCCGGAGGTGCCAAGCGATATGAAGGCATCTCCGTCGTGAACCGCTCCGATGCCCATGGCGCCGGTGGATGCATCGCCACCGCCCGCGGCAACCGGTATTCCCGCAGGAAGTCCAAGCGCAGATGCTGCTTCCTTCGACAGTTGCCCCGAGATCTCGGGGCCCTCCAGCAGGCGCGGCAACCACGCCGGGTTCGTCGCCGAGACGGAACAAAGACTGTCGGACCAGGCTCGGTTCGCCTCGTCCAGCCACATGGTGCCTGCGGCATCGGCCATGTCGGTTGCCAGTTCGCCGGTCAGCCTGAGACGGACGAAATCCTTGGGCAGCAGGATGTGGCGAATTCCGGAATAGGTATCCGGCTCGTTTTCCTTCATCCAGAGTATCTTTGGCGCGGTCATGCCGGGCATTGCCGGAACACCGCAGATCGAGCCTATTTCAGGCATCCGGGCTTCCATGGCCTTGCACTGCGCCATCGAGCGTCCGTCATTCCAGAGAATTGCCGGGCGCAGGACTTCAAGCTCGCCGCCGAGCATGACGGCTCCGTGCATTTGTCCGGACAGCCCGATGGCCCTGGCCGCTGCCCATGCATCCGGTTTTCCCGAGCGGAGTTCGGCGCAAGCAGTCAGCGTGGCTTCCCACCATGTTTCCGGCTGCTGTTCGCACCAGTTGCGGCGCGGAGTCTGCAGCGAGAGCGGGGAAGATGCGCTTGCCAGCTCCCGGCCTTCAGACGAAATGACGACCACCTTGACGGCTGAAGTGCCTATGTCGATGCCGATAAACATGCCTGTCCAAAACCTCCCAAGCGAGCCAAATCCTTCGCATTTAAGAGGTGGAATGGCAATGGTTCACAATTGCTGCCCGGTCTGTCCGCCGCTAGGTGAACGGTCTGTTTTCCGGACCGCCATTGAGTGGCAGCCGCAAACGCCTACATTCGATCCAGAAAACATCATTTGGAGCAACTTCCATGTCCATCAGACCTGTAACCAGCATCTCGCATGCGCGCCCCACGCTGGAGGGGGCCGGTGTCAAGCTGCACCGTGCCTTCGGCTTCGGTGATCCCGATCTGGCCGACCCGTTCCTGCTCTTCGACGATTTCCGCAACGACCGGCCGGAGGATTTCCTGCGCGGTTTTCCCTGGCATCCGCATCGTGGCATCGAGACGATAACCTATGTTCTGTCCGGTACCGTGGAGCACGGCGATTCGCTCGGCAACACCGGCCAGCTTGGGGCCGGTGACGTGCAGTGGATGACTGCCGGCAGCGGCATCATGCACCAGGAAATGCCCAAAGGGGATGCACTAGGCCGCATGCACGGCTTCCAGCTCTGGGCCAATCTGCCCAGGGATCTGAAGATGACCGATCCGCGCTACCAGGACATCAAGTCTGCCGAAATTCCGCTAATCGAGGAAGATGACGGCACGAAGGTGAAAGTGATCATCGGAGATTTCTGGGGCAAGACGGGCCCGGTTGACGGCATCGCCGCCAATCCGCGCTATCTCGATGTCTTTGTCCCAGCAGGCAAGAAGAAAGTCCTGCCGGTCGATACCTATGCGAAGACATTTGCCTATGTCTTCGAGGGCTCGGGCACCTTCCGCGATGCTTCGAAGCCGATGGGCGTCTTGCTGGAGAAGGAGTACCAGGACGAGGAAATCCTGATGCGCGACCAGACGGGCAACCGTTCGCTTGTCCTGTTTGGTACGGGCGATGAAGTGACCGTCCAGGCAGGCGAAAAGGGAATTCGTTTCCTGCTGGTGTCCGGTCAGCCGATCCAGGAACCGGTTGCATGGCATGGGCCTATCGTCATGAACACGCAGGACGAACTCAAGCAGGCGATGCGTGAACTGCGTACCGGTACGTTCATCAAGAAGGGTGCGCACTAGATCGTTTCACCTTCAGGCGGAATGATCCTGGACGAGAGACCGGCTGGCGGTGCCGTCGAGCCAGCTCGTGAATACTGAAAGCCGTGGCCATATCTGTTGGCCACAGCTTTTTTTCAATGATCTGACGGTTCCCAAAAAGGGCCTCCCGGTTGTTCCGATGATCTAGACCCGTTTGGGATGCCTTCGCGCAAAGAAGACCGGTGCAAGTGCCATCGCTGCAAGCCCAATCGGGAACAGCTCGCCTTTCAGAACATTGAAGCTTGCAAGGTATTCGTCCGTGCTCTGACCCATGATGGCGAGTGCGAAAGTGCTTTCGATTGCAAGCAATACGGAGACGCCAACAATTCCCATCACAACTGCTGATGAGGTCGTGTGTATGCCTGTGCGCCTGACCACGACAGACGCAATCAGAAGGATTGCCGCCAGCAACATGGGAAACTCGATCAGGTGGCCGGCACGGTCGCCGAACATCGGAATGAACAGGATCTCGCGCATCGCGCCGAAGAAAAATCCGGCGGCAAAGCCAAGCAGTCCGTAGATGATTCCAGCTTTCAGTGCGTGCATCAGGGCAATTCAGGTTTTGATGGAATCAGAAAAACCTGAAAGTTCAAGCAAGTCCAGCCGCTTGCCGGTACTATCCGCGTACAGTTGGAGCTGACGCGGTCTAGTATTCGCTGAGCTTGACGCCCGGATGGTATGGCTTGTCCGTTTTCTTGATCACGGCCTGCCCGCAACGCATTTCGCCCGTCTTGGGGTCGGCGGCATAGCTGGGGGAGCCGTAGAGCTCCCAGCCCTGCGAAAGCGCCTGCGAAACCTTGTGACAGAATTCGGAAGTGTCCGGGCCGGTGAGGAAGCGATAAACCTGGTTTGCCATTTGACGATCTCTCATTGAGTTTCCATCAGGGAGTTTCCATCAGGCGAAGGAGGCGTTCGGCCACCGCCAGGTGAAGCCGTTCAACCATCTCTCCATTGATCTGGATCGCGCCCTTTCCGTCTGCCGAGGGCAGCGAAAACGCATCCACGATGGCTTGGGCGCGAGCTATTTCCTTTTCCGACGGGCCGAAGGCATTGTTCGCGGTATCGATCTGGGAAGGGTGGATCAACGTCTTGCCATCAAAGCCCATGCTTGCGCCCTGCGCACATTCGGCTGCTAGACCGTCGATGTCGCGGAAATTGTTGTAGACGCCGTCCAGAACCGACTGGCCGTGGGCCCTTGCCGCCGCGATGATCATCATCAGCCAAGGCAGCATGGCGTCGCGCCCCTGTTCCATGCTGGTGCCGGTCGCCTTGGCCAGGTCATTCGGTCCGACGACAAGGCAGGAAAGCCTTTTGGAAGCTGCGCAGATCTCGCGCAGGTTCAACAGCGCCATCGGGGTTTCGATCATTGCCCATATGGCTGGTGTCCAAAGTCCGGGCGCCGGGATTGGCCCGTCTGAGCCGGCAAGGTTTGCGACCTCGGCGATCGTACCTGCCTGTTCGACCTTCGGAAGCAGAATGGCGTCGGGCTGGCAGGCAAGGGCCACGGCGAGGTCTTCGGAAAAGGTTGGGCTTCCATAGGCGCTGACACGGATTACACGCTCGCGCCCGCCGAACTCCTCGCCCTTGACGAGGGTCAGCAGGTTTTCGTGAGCCGTGCCGCGCGCGTCATCGGCCACGGCATCCTCCAGGTCGAAAATCAGCGTGTCGCAGGAAAGTGTCCGTGCCTTTTCCAGTGCTCTCGCGTTCGATGCGGGCATGAACAGTGCAGAGCGGCGGAAGCGGAATTTTTCCGCATGTTCGGGAATGAAAACCATGGCGTGTTTTTGCCCCCACTTGGCGTGACTGGCAAGGATGTTATTGCCCATGCCGGTGATTTGCTCTAAACCGCCCGCAACAAGTTTTCGCGAACGAGAAACGGTTAAACGATGGAAAAATTCAACAAGCTCAGCTCCGTTGCCGCGCCGCTGCCGATCATCAACATCGACACGGACATGATCATCCCGAAGGACTACCTGAAGACGATCAAGCGCTCGGGCCTCGGCAAGGGTCTTTTTGCCGAAATGCGCTATCATGAGGACGGATCGGACAATGCCGATTTCGTGCTCAACAAGCCTGCCTACAAGAACGCCAAGATCATCGTCGCCGGTGACAATTTCGGCTGTGGTTCTTCCCGTGAACATGCGCCGTGGGCGCTTGCGGACTACGGCGTGAAGTGCGTGATCTCCACATCGTTCGCCGACATCTTCTACAACAACTGTTTCAAGAACGGCATTCTGCCGGCCATCGTTTCGCCGGAAGACCTGGAGAAACTGATGGACGATGCCGAGCGCGGAGCGAACTCGGTGCTGACCGTCGATCTTGAGAGCCAGACGATCACCGGGCCGGATGGCGGCAGCGTTACCTTCGAGATCGATGCAATGCGCAAACATCGTCTGCTGGAAGGCATCGACGACATCGGCGAGACCCTTCAGAAGGCGCCGAAGATCGACACCTTCGAAGACAAGATGTCGTCCGAACGCCCCTGGGTGTGACGATCCCACAATAATCAACGCTCCGGGCAGGCCATCGAAATCGAGTGGACCTGCCCGTTTCAATTCGGAAGTCCGTTTACAAGATCATGGCCAGCGAACGATACAATCCACGGGTTGCCGAACCCAAATGGCAGAAGGCATGGGACGAGGCAAAGCTGTTCGAGACGCAAAACGATGACCCGCGTCCGAAATACTACGTGCTTGAGATGTTTCCCTATCCGTCCGGGCGCATCCACATGGGCCATGTCCGCAACTACACGATGGGCGATGTGATTGCGCGCTACAAGCGCGCCGCGGGTTTCAACGTCCTTCATCCCATGGGCTGGGACGCTTTCGGCATGCCGGCGGAAAACGCCGCCATGCAGAACAACACCCACCCCGGCAAATGGACCTACCAGAACATCGACACCATGCGTTCTCAGCTGAAGTCGATGGGGCTTTCGCTTGACTGGAGCCGCGAGTTCGCGACCTGCGATGTTGAATATTACCACCGCCAGCAGGAACTGTTTGTCGACTTCCTGGAGAAGGGCCTGGTGGGCCGCAAGGTCTCCAAGGTCAACTGGGACCCGGTCGACCAGACGGTCCTGGCAAACGAGCAGGTGATCGACGGGCGCGGCTGGCGCTCCGGTGCGCTGGTCGAGCAGCGCGAACTGGCACAGTGGGTCTTCAAGATCACCGACTATGCGCAGGACCTGCTGGATTCCATCGACAAGCTGGATGACTGGCCGGACAAGGTTCGCCTGATGCAGCGCAACTGGATCGGGCGCTCGGAAGGCCTTCTGCTGCGCTGGGAAATAGCCGAGCCTGAAAAGGTGGATGGCGAAAAACTTCTCGAAGTCTACACCACGCGGCCAGACACGATCTTCGGCGCGTCCTTCATGGCGATTGCTGCGGACCATCCGCTGGCGAAGAAATTGTCTGCCGAAAATGCCGAGCTGGCCGCGTTCTGCGACGAATGCCGCCGCATGGGTACGTCGCTGGCTGCGCTTGAGACGGCCGAGAAGAAAGGCTTCGACACCGGACTTACTGTCAGGCATCCCTTCGATGAATCCTGGACACTGCCGGTCTACGTCGCAAACTTCGTGCTGATGGACTACGGAACCGGGGCCATATTTGGCTGCCCGTCCGGCGACCAGCGCGACCTCGATTTCGCCCGCAAGTACGATCTTCCCGTGGTGCCGGTCGTCATGCCAAAAGATGCAGACGCCGCGACCTTCGAGATCGGCGACGAAGCCTATGTCGATGACGGCGTGATGATCAATTCGCGCTTCCTGGACGGCAAAACTCCGAAAGAAGCATTCGATGAAGTGGCAAGCCGTCTGGAAGAGATCCAGGTCGGCAATGTGGCACAGGGCGAGCGCAAGGTTCAGTTCCGGCTGCGGGACTGGGGTATTTCGCGCCAGCGCTACTGGGGATGTCCGATACCCGTAATCCATTGCGATGATTGCGGAATCGTGCCGGTGCCCAAAGCCGATCTGCCGGTCAAGCTTCCCGACGATGTCACGTTCGACAAGCCTGGCAACCCGCTCGACCGTCACGAGACATGGCGGCACGTGAAGTGCCCGAAATGCGGCGGCGATGCGCGGCGCGAAACCGACACGATGGACACATTCGTCGATTCGTCGTGGTATTTCGCCCGTTTCACCGCGCCGTGGGAAGAGCGCCCGACCGATCCGGAGGCCGCGAATTGCTGGCTGCCGGTCGACCAGTATATCGGTGGCATCGAGCATGCCATCCTTCACCTTCTGTATTCGCGGTTCTTCACCCGCGCGATGAAGGAGACCGGGCATCTCGATCTGAAGGAACCCTTCAAGGGCCTTTTCACGCAGGGCATGGTCGTCCATGAGACCTACAAGGGACCGCAGGGTTGGGTGACGCCTGCCGAAATCCGCATCGAGGACAAGGACGGCAAGCGAAGAGCCTTCCTGACCGAGGACGGTTCGGAGATCGAGATTGGCGGCATCGAGAAGATGTCGAAGTCGAAGAAGAACGTGGTCGATCCCGATGACATCATTGCTTCCTACGGAGCCGATACGGCGCGTTTCTTCATGCTTTCCGACTCCCCGCCGGAACGCGATGTCGAATGGACCGAGGCCGGTGTGGACGGCGCGCACAGGTTCGTGCAGCGCTTGTGGCGGCTGATCTCGCAGGCAGCGGAAAACCTCTCAAGGGTCGAAGCTTCGGCAGGCAGTGAAGGCAAGGCTCTGGAAATTTCCCGCATGTCCCACAAGACGCTCAAGGCGGTTGGCGGGGATCTTGAGAAGCTGGGCTTCAACAAGGCGGTTGCAAGGCTCTACGAGCTCGTGAACGCGATTGCGGCGCCGCTTGGCGAGGTCGCGGAAGGCAAGGCAGACGATCAGACAACCGCGGCCCTGCGGCAGGCGGTTGAATTCCTTGTCTGCATGTTTGCGCCCATGATGCCGCATCTTGCGGAGGAATGCTGGCAGGTGCTGGGTAACACGGGCATGGCGGCGACTACCGATTGGCCGAAGTTCGATGCCGATCTCGTGCGTGAAGACGAAATCACGCTGCCTGTTCAGGTGAACGGCAAGAAGCGCGCCGATGTGACGGTTGCCGCCGGAGCATCGCAGGAGGAGATTGTTGCTGCGACGCTGGCAATCGATATGGTACAGAAGTATCTTGAGGGCAGGGAACCGCGAAAGGTTATCGTGGTGCCCAACCGCATCGTCAACATCGTTGTCTGACGGTGAAAACATGAAGACGGCAGGCAGGGATACGGCATGACATTCTCCATGGGAAAAGCGGCCCCCAAGGGAAAACCGGCAGTTCTGGCGATGCTTTTGCTCGCACTGGCCGTTCTGCCCGCGTGCCAGTTCCGTCCGATGTACGGCTCCACTGGCGGCCAGGCCCTTTCAGGCGTTTCGGTAGCCGATGTCGATACGCGCGAGGGGCAGCAGGTGCGGAACCACCTGATATTCCTGCTAAGCGGCGGCGCAACGCCTGCCAGCCCGAATCAGGAGGTGCGCCTCAGGGTGTCTTCGACCGTCCAGGGCCTTGCCGATGTGTCGCGCAATCCTGTCACGAACCAGATCGGCAACAGCGCAGGCGCTGTCACGATTACCGCGAGCTACGATATCTACGATTTCGCGACGAAGACGATCACGCATTCGGGCAGGCGCAGCGCACAGGCATCCTTTGACAAGACAAGCCAGAGCTTTGCCAATCAGCGGGCGCAGCGTGACGCCGAGAATCGTGCGGCCCGCGAGGTTGCAGAACAGCTGCGCCTGGCCATTGCTTCCGATCTTGATGCTTCCTGAGGGCCTGTCCCATTGCTGCATGATGGCTGAAGACTGATGGTCGCTAAAAAGGCACACGAAGTCGAAAATGTCATCCAGAAGCCGGATCCGCGCTTTCGCGTCATCCTCCTCTATGGCCCCGACGCCGGACTTGTTTCCGAACGTGCGGACTTGCTGGCGGCGAAGACGGGCGTGGATTTCTCCGATCCGTTCGCAATGTTGAGGCTGAATGCCGATGATGCGGCCGAAGACAAGTTGCGCCTGATCGACGAAGCCAACACGATCGGCATGTTCGGGGGTGATAGGCTCATCCGCGTTTCCGGGACGACCCGCCGCAATCTCGTGGATGCCTTCCTGCCACTGCTCGAAAATCCGCCTTCGGACTGCTGGGTCATTCTCGAGGCGGGAGACCTGAATCGCGGCGCGGCGCTCAGGACTGCCTTCGAAAAGGCACCGTCGGCGCTTGCCCTTCCCTGCTACCAGGATGACGGCCGGGCGCTCGACAAGCTGATCGAGGAGGAAATCTCGGCGCACGGATTGGCAATCGACGGGGAGACGCGGGCACTTCTCAAATCGTTTATCGGCGGTGATCGCGGCGCTTCGCGAAACGAGTTGCGAAAGCTCGCCCTCTATTGCGACGGAACCGGCAAGGTGACCGTGGATGATATTCGCCAGGTTGTGGGGGATGCTTCAGCATTCGATTCAAACGATGTCATCGATGCGGTTTCCATCGGAGATATGGAACGCTTCGAGGAGAACTTCGAGCGGGTTCTCGAATCTGGAACCTCCCCGGACATGCTGCTGATCTTCGCCTTGCGGCACTTTCAGGCACTGCACGAATTGCGTGCCAATGTGGAGAAGAGCCGCACCCCTGCTTCCGCCCTGGTGGACAGGATGCGGCCGCCTGTCCATTTCTCGCGCAAGGGCGACGTTGCAGGGGCGGTGTCGCGCTGGACCCTTCCTGCGCTGACCAGAGCGATAGGCCGGCTTGACCAGTCGGCTTTCGATGCCAGGGCCAATCCGGAACTTGGACAATCAATTGCGGGGACCGCCTTGCTGGCACTCGCGATAGAGGCGCGCAGGTTCGCGCGATCTGGCTGAGCGGCAATCGTTTGTGGGTAAGCAAAGGCGCCGGACGGATTCCTCAAACGCCCCAAGGAATCGCGCCCGGCTGCCCCCACGTCTTTCGTAGCAGTTTTCAGGGACTGCATCGAAAGGCGCGCCCCATTCACTCGTTTCCGCAACTCTCCGAAATCTGCTCCTGAACCGAGGAGACAATCTGCTCGCCCGAGAGGGTGAAGACTTCCCGTTCAAGCAATTCGTTGGAGGGGAATTTGTAGCATACTTTCATGGTGACGGTCTGGCCGTCGAGTTTCTCCAGGGTTGCGGTGATGTCCGCATCCTTGTTGGCGTTTGCCCACTCATCCAGTGAACCGAGAAATTCCTCGCGGGTCTGCGTTATGGAAAGGTCGCGAAGTTCGATTGTGGCGCCCGGTGCCAGGAGTTTCGCGAAAGCATCGGCATCAGCTGCCTTGAGCGCCGCATACCATGTTTCGACCGGTGCAGGCGTAGCATCGTCGGAACGGGAAACGCGGTAGGTTGCGATCGCCAAAAGCGCCGCAATCAATAACAGGCTGGTCAGCCTCCAAAGCATCGACTTGCTGGTTGCACCCATTTGCATACTCCGAGCATATCCCGTCACGTGGGCGGGTTCTATTCGCATCTTTCCCTTACGTCAAGGTCAATTGCTATCGAAAGCAAGACCGGCGTCGGCTTTCTTACATGCCGGGGCCGTAGTGCCGGTCACGGCAATGGTTGTCGAGGAACCTTGTCCAGAAATCTCAGCGGTCGACATTCGGGCGGTAGAAATCGCCTGTATCGCCATCCATGACCCACAACTCGCCGGAAGATATGTCAAACCATGCACCATGCAGGGAAAGCTTGCCGCGCTCGGCCAGGATTTTCACGCAGGGAAAGGTGAGCAGGTTGGAGAGCGAGTTGCGCACGGAAACACGTTCCAGGGCTGTCTGGCGTTCGCTGGAAGTGAGAACGGTGCTGGAATTGATTTCCTTGGCAACAGGCGCAAGCATGCTCATCCACTTGCCGATGAAATCGCCCGGCGAAAGCGGCTTGTCAGCAGGATCCAGGGCTGCCTGAATGCCGCCGCAACGTCCATGCCCCATGACGACGATATGCTTGACCCGCAAAGCCTGCACGGCAAATTCGAGAGCTGCCGATGTGGAATGAAACTCCCCATCCGGCCTGTAGGGCGGCACGAGGTTGGCTACGTTGCGGATGACGAAGAGTTCACCTGGCCCGCAATCGAATATCGTTTCCGGAGCCGCGCGCGAATCGCAGCAGGCTATGACCAGCACTTCCGGTTTCTGGCCTTCCTTGGCCAGTGCGCGGTAGCGTGTCTCCTCCGTCTCGTATCTGCCGGACATGAAATTGGCATATCCGTCCAGAAGCCGCCGCGGAAAGGGTGATGGTTTTGTGGTGGTGTTTTCCTGATCGCTCATGGCCAAATTCCATAATGCAAATTATGCCTGAACGACAAGAGATTTGATGGGAATCCGTGCAAAACCGGTTTTGCAAATGCACAGCTGCGTTCAAGGCGATCACCCGGATGAGGGCAGGTTCATGCCCAGATGGCGACAGGCAGCCCATGCGCATCATGCGCGAAGTCCTCGGGATACGGGTTCGCGATGCCGCGTGAAATTCTGGCTGCAATTGCAAGGCAGGCGCAGGCATCGAGAAAATCGTCGGCAGCGGATCCCCTGGGCGGCCGGGTTTCCAGAAATTCCCGATCGAAACCATGTCTGGCGAGCAGGGCCCTGCGTTCTGCCATCCCGGCCGGGTTTACACGGCTCTTGATCTTCTTCGGCAGTTGCATTGCCTCTCCGTTGTTCAGCGACCAGAAGGCAAGCTCGGGGTGGGTTTCATGGACATTTCCGGCACCGCCCTGATTCCGCAACGCAGTATCGATCTCGCGAATCTTTGGAAAGATGTTGAACGCCTGCTTCGAAACCTTTTTCGGCGGATCGGATGTTTCAAGCGCTATTGCGCAGGCTTGCCGGTAGTCACCGGCATAGACGGCGCGCCTCGATGGTATCGAGAAGACAGAGGATTGCCTCGCACCAAGATGCGGTCTGGCTGCCTGTTCAGGACCTCGGCCCGGACCCTCGATGCGTTCCGGCAGACCGATCGGCATGTCGACGGAGATGATCGCGTCGGGGCCAGCCATGTCCAGCAATGCACCGAAGTCAGGGATGATTTCGACATTCAATCCGGCCAGGCGATTACCAACGGCCATGGCCGAAACCACGATCCATCCGGCAGGACAACCATCCACGCCATAAAGGTGCGGCTTGTCGCGGCTGCGGTCTTTCACGTCAGTTCTTGGGCTTGACCTGCACGCGAAGCCTGCCTCCCTCACGCGTGGCGGGGGAGGGCGTGACCAGCTCGCGCGACGTTACCCTCGCCATTGGAGAGATGATCGATCTTGCGTCGGTTTCCAGCATCAGTTCGTCTGCGCCCCGCCTGGCTGCCCTGTCGATGATTTCCACCAGCGAAGCGGTCGTAGTATCCAGCGCCTTTGCAAGACTTGCTCCTTGGAGGAAATGAGAGAGAAACAGGGCGGACATGACATCGCCCGGCCCCTTGGGAGGATTGGCAACCTCGCGGGTTTCGGCAAACCGGCCTTCGCCGCCAGTCCACAGCAGATTGCCGATACCGTCCTTCATGAAACCGGGCATGGAGGTGGCAACGATGATGCGGTTCGTTCCAGTGCCGGCGATCAGGCTGGCTGCCTTCATGGCTTCGTCCAGCGTTTCTGCCGCCATTCCGGACAGTTGCGACAGTTCAAAACGGTTGGGTGTCACGATACGTGCGGTCGGCAGCAGGTGATCGCGCATCGCAAGGGCAGTTTCCTCGGCAACATATAGCTGGCCATTGTCGCCCATGACCGGGTCGAAGGCGTGGATTATCTGCGGATTTCTGGCGGTGATCTTCGCGATGAATCCGGCAACGGCGCGGGCCTGTGCAGGGTTGGCGATGTAACCTGTAAGGATTGCGCCTACCTCGGCGAGCCATGGTGCTTCGGCCAGATCCTCCAGCAGGGCTTCGAATTCGGCATCGCCCGGAACGATGCGCGTGGCCTTTCCGTGTCCGGGATGGAAAGGCAGGACAATCGTCGGAATGGCCCAGACGGGATGGCCTAGCACTTCAAGCGCGAAAACGGCTGCGCGGTTGCCGACCGAGCCGCGGGCGACATGGCTTGAAATTACAATTACCGTCTTTCTGGGCGCAATCTGTTTGCCGGTCTCGTACATCTGGGTCACAAGGCATAGGTTGCGATAAGGTACACAGCAAGCACGGCGACTGTGATCCAGCCAAGCCATCTGCCAATCTTCTTGCCGAGGATTACCACGGGATCGTCTGCATCGTCTTCGGGAAGACGCTTGCGATTGTGCAGATCGGTCATGCGCGCAAGCGAAGAGGAACCGATCGATTCCGAATCGCGCTTCACCTCTTCGAGAATTCTTCGCGACTCGTTTTCTTCGTCAGGCTTGCGGCTCGCCATGCTGGTTCCTGTCTTCTTCAGCGCGGTATTTGCGCTTACCATGGTGTGGCAGTTCCACTATTATGCAGTTGGCGAACTGGCGGGGCCAAGGTGAGGCACCCGAAGCCGGAAACTGCAGCATCTCAATCAAAGCGAAACAGGAAGTGCACCATGATTGCAACCTTTTCCCGCAACCCAAACGGTCTGTCTTGCGGCGCCGGAGCAAGGATCGCCGCGCTTATCCTGCTTGTCTTTTCGCTTTCCGGCTGCGGCATCAACAACATTCCCACCTATGAGGAAAATGCGCGGGCGAAGTGGAGCGAGGTACTGAACCAGTATCAGCGCCGTGCCGATCTCATTCCCAACCTGGTCGAGACCGTCAAGGGCTTTGCCGCGCAGGAAAAGGATGTCCTCACCTCCGTGGTGGAAGCGCGCGCCAAGGCAACGGCCACGCAGCTGCCATCGGACATTCTTACCGATCCCGACGCATTCAAGGCATTCCAGGAGAACCAGTCGGCATTGTCCGGTGCATTGTCGCGCCTGCTCGTCACCGTGGAGCGGTACCCGGACCTGAAATCGAACCAGAACTTCCTGGCACTCCAGTCCCAGCTTGAGGGCACCGAGAACCGCATTGCAGTGGCGCGCCGCGACTACATCGAAGCGGTGCGGCTGTACAACACGGAACTGAAGACGATACCGGGCCGCTGGTGGCGCTCGATCATGTATTCCGACAGCATTCCCATGCAGACGTTTACCGTGGACGCAGAGACCCAGCAGAATCCGAAGGTGAAGTTCTGACCGGTCCGGACGCAATGGCCTGAAACGCAGGTACGCGATGAGAAACCAGTTTCGCATAGGCATCTTCGCGTTGTGCGTATTGGCGACCGCTATCGCCGCGATGCTGTTCGCCCGGCAACTGCCTTCTTCTCAACCCGTGTTTGCCGGTGCCGGGTACAGTGTTCACAATGCATGGCCGCAATCGGTGCTGGCGGACATCGACACATCGACGGCACCCGTTTCTGCGCAAGTGGTTCCAGGCAGCGGCTATTCGTTTCCGGCGCTCACCGGCCGGGTAGTCGACAATGCGGGGCTGCTGCCACCGTCAGACGAAACGGCGCTGATTGCGAAGCTTGAGGCGTTCGAGGCGCGGTCGAGTGATCAGCTGGTGGTTTCCACGATTGCCTCGCTTGATGGTGCCAACCTGGAGGACTTCGCCAACCAGTTGTTCCGCCACTGGCAACTCGGACAGGCTGACGAAAACAACGGGGTTCTGCTGCTTGTCGCCCGCGATGACCGCAAGATTAGAATCGAGGTTGGCTATGGTCTGGAAGGCATTTTGACCGACGCTTTGTCGCGTCTTGTCATCGAGAATGTCATCGTTCCGAAGTTCCGCGCCGGGGATTTCGCCGGCGGCATCGTCGAGGGAGCCGATGCGATCATACAGGTTCTCTCGGGTGACTCCGCCGAACTGGAAGCCCGCTACCGGCGGGTTCAGGAAAACCGTGACTGGACGGACAATGTGGACTGGTTCCAGGTTGCCTTCTTCACGATCTGGGCAATGCTGTTTTTCGGGCCACTGGCGGCAGCAATCCTTTGGCCGCTGTTTGGCAAGAAGACGGGCAAGCATACCTATCGCTGGCTCGGCATCGACATGACCGTTGGCGGCAGCTCGGGCCGCTCGGGCCGTGGCGGCGGATGGTCGTCAGGCGGTGGAGGCTGGTCGAGCGGCGGCGGCGGATTTTCCGGCGGTGGCGGATCGTCGGGCGGCGGCGGCGCGTCGGGAGGCTGGTAGATGTCGGAACGGATCAGCAAGGCGGAACGCGAGGCGATACGCGCGGCAATTGAGGCGGCGGAAACGCGCACAAGTGCCGAGATTTTTGCCGTTCTTGCCGAGCGGAGCGATGACTACCGTCATGTTGCCGCCTTTCATTTGGCCCTTTGGATTTTCGCGGCTGCTTTCACCTTAGCGCTGTGGGCACAGTGGCAGGGATTCGCACTCCCTGCAGTTACACTCTCGGCGGGAGGCATTGCGGCATTCCTGAGCGGGTATGTCCTTTTCAACCTGTTTCCCAGCCTTGCGATCCTGTTGACGCCGCACCGTTTGCAGCGCGAGCGGGCGCATCGCAACGCGACGCACCAGTTTCTGGCGCACGGCGTGGATCACACCAGCGGCCGCAGCGGGGTGCTGGTTTTCGTTTCGCTTGAGGAACGGTTCGCGGAAGTTGTGGTCGATTCCGCCATCGAGGCGAAGCTTGGCCGGGAACCCTGGTTCGAGGTAGTGGAGGTAATGGTTGAGCACTGCCGGGAGGGCAGACTGGCGGAAGCTTATCTGGATGCCATCCCCGTCATTGCCGGCCTGCTGGAGGACAGCTTTCCTCCGGGTTCTGCGGAAGTCAACGAACTGGACGACAAGCTCGTCATCATCTGAAAATCGGGTATTCGGCGTGGACCGGTCCGGAAGATTTTGGCGTTGGTCTTTGATTGTTGCTGGCATATGCTCACCTCGACGCAGAAATGGCCGAAACTGTTTCACCGTCGGGTGTAAACAGATTGCTTCAGCAAGCGACTGATTTCATTTACGCATTTCGATTTTTTCGATTCCGTCAAAATCGAAACTGCTCTAGAGCGGTTGGGGGACAAGATGACAACGGATGCCGGCGGCCCGCAGGGGCAATCGAGGTCTGCGGAAAAGAATCTTGCTCGAACAGACCGCAAGGGCCTGTTTGGCTGGATGATGTTCGACTGGGCCGCACAGCCGTTCTTCACGGTCATCACCACCTTCGTGTTCGGACCCTATTTCGTTTCGCGGCTCGCAGCCGATCCGGCCCAGGGGCAGGCGGTATGGTCCTACGGCATCGCAGCCGCAGGATTCATGATAGCGATCCTGTCGCCCATACTTGGCTCGATTGCCGACCAGACGGGCCCGCGAAAACCCTGGATCGGATTCTTCGCGATCCTCAAGATCATTGCCCTGTGCATGCTCTGGTTCGCGGCTCCAGGCTCCAACATCTACTGGGTAATCGCGGTCTACGCGCTGGCCATGTTTGCCGCCGAATTCTCGATCGTATTCAACGATTCGATGCTTCCGCGACTGACGACCAATGAAACGGTGGGCCGTGTTTCCAATATCGCCTGGGGGCTTGGCTATCTGGGCGGCATGATAATGCTGATTGTCGTAGTGGGCCTGCTTGCCGCAAGTCCCGAGACGGGAAAGACCTATCTGGGTTTGTCTCCCCTGTTTGGCCTCGATCCAGCAATGGCGGAAGGGGACAGGATCGCAGGCCCGCTATCCGCACTCTGGTACCTGATCTTCATTCTGCCGATGTTCCTGTTCACGCCTGATTCCACCGGGCGGCGCAAGCTTGGCGAAGCAGTGCGCTTGGGCATTTCGGAGCTGAAACAAACCCTTGGAGAGGCACGCAGGCGTCCGGGTATCTTCCGCTTTCTCATTGCGCGGATGATCTATCAGGATGGCGTCAACGCACTCTTGACCATCGGCGGCGCCTTTGCAGCGGCGATGTTCGGCTGGATGACAGCGGAAATCGGTATTTTCGGGATCATCCTCAATATCGTTGCCATCCCGTCCTCGTTTGCAGCTGCGTGGTTCGATACCAAATTCGGTTCGAAATGGGTGGTCACCATGTCCGTGGTCTGTCTTACGATCGCGACCATCGGCATTGTTTCAACCGGACCAGGCTACACTTTCTTTGGGCTGCTGCCTTTGCCGGGTGCTGACACGGGAGGATTGTTCGGCACGCCATCGGAGAAGGCCTACATCGCCTTTGGCCTGCTTATCGGGCTTGCCTTCGGGCCGGTTCAGGCGTCTTCACGCTCATGGCTGGCGCGAAGTGTTTCCGAAGACGAGGCAGGCCGCTATTTCGGCATCTATGCCCTTGCAGGGCGAGCAACCAGCTTCATGGCGCCCCTGACGATAGGTATCGTTACCTCCATATTCGCGTCCCCGCGCGCAGGTATGTCGGTCATCATCATCTTCCTGCTGGTAGGGCTGTTCATTGCAAGGGGCACGCCCTATCCGGCGGACAAGCCCAAAGGCTGACGAGATTTGAAGCGGAACCGCCCGGGTGCCCGAAAACAAAAAAGGGGCCGCAAGGCCCCTTATGCTGATGATCCGATGGTTCGTTCAATGCCTGAAATGGCGCATTCCCGTGAACACCATGGCGATGCCTGCTTCGTCCGCGGCAGCGATGACCTCGTCATCGCGCATCGAGCCACCGGGCTGGATGACCGCCGTTGCGCCTGCCTCGACGGCTGACAGCAGGCCATCGGCGAACGGGAAGAAGGCATCGGAGGCGACCACGCTGCCCCGGGTCGTCGGCTCTGCGGCACCCGCCGTTTCTGCGGCGTCGATTGCTTTGCGTGCCGCGATCCGGGAGGAATCCACGCGGCTCATCTGACCGGCGCCAACGCCCACAGTTGCGCCATCCTTGACATAGACGATGGCATTCGACTTGACGTGTTTTGCAACGCGGAAGGCAAATAGAAGGTCTGCCAGTTCCTGTTCGGTCGGCGCTCGCCGGGTAACCGTTTTCAGGCTGTCCAGGGTCACACGGCCATTGTCGCGGTTCTGGACCAGAAGACCGCCGGAAACCGTTTTGACGAACAGTCCCGGTGCAGATGGGTCGGCCAGGCCGCCGGTGGTCAGAAGGCGCAGGTTCTTCTTGGCGGCAATGATCTCGCTTGCTTCAGCCGAGACCGATGGTGCGATGATGACCTCGGTGAATATCTTGACGATCTCGGATGCCGCTTCTGCGTCGAGTTCGCGGTTCAGCGCAACGATGCCGCCGAAGGCGGAAACCGTGTCGCATGCAAAGGCCTTTTCATAGGCCTCGCGCAGGCTATCACCAGTTGCCACGCCGCAGGGGTTGGCGTGCTTGATGATGGCCACGGCAGCGCGTTCGGCAGGATCGAACTCGCTGACAAGTTCGAAGGCAGCGTCGGTGTCATTGATGTTGTTGTAGGACAGTTGCTTGCCCTGATGCTGGGCCGCGGTCGCGACGCCCGGACGTTTCTCAGCCGTATGATAGAAGGCGGCACTTTGATGCGGGTTTTCGCCGTAGCGCAGTTCTTCTGACTTGTGGCCGCCAATGGCGAAGTTCACGGGAAGAAGATCGCCGGTCTGCTCGGCAAACCAGCGCGAGATCGAAGCATCGTAGCGTGCCGTGAGCCCGTATGCCTTGGCAGCGAGCTTTTTCCTCAGTTCCAGTGTGGTCTTGCCGCCATTCGCTGAGAGTTGACCGGTCAATTCGTCATAGTCGGCGGGATCGGTGACGATTGTCACATAGGCGTGGTTCTTGGCGGAGGCGCGGATCATGGCCGGTCCGCCGATGTCGATGTTCTCGACGCAGTTGGCATAGTCGGCGCCGGAGGCAACGGTTTCCTCGAAGGGGTAGAGGTTGACGACGACAATATCGATGGGCTCGATATTGTGAGCGGTCATGGCCTCGGCATGTTCGGCGTCGTCACGGATGCCGAGCAGGCCGCCATGCACGCCGGGATGCAGTGTCTTGACGCGGCCATCCATGATCTCGGGAAAACCGGTGAGGCTGCTGACGTCTTTTACCGGCAGTCCTGCATCGGCAATTGCCTTGGCCGTGCCGCCGGTGGATACCAGTTCGATGCCTTGTTCGGACAGCGCCCTTGCAAGATCGATGATTCCGGTCTTGTCGGAGACGGAGAGCAACGCCCTTCCGGCCTTCACGAGATCGGGGGCGGGAATGTTCTTGGATTTGACGGCCATGAGTTTTTCCGGAATTGGGACGGGAAACCGTGTTTCCGGGCAGTGCCGGAAGCCGGTTGCCGGTCGTCTATCACGCGCCGCCAAAAGGATAAACCGGCATGCGGAATTTTCCGCAGACGAATGGTCACATCCGGCCCTGGGCAGCCGAGGTGGTAGTGTCCCGCTGTATGATCCAGCGGACTTCCGGCGTGTCGCGGGAATCGCCCTCGAGCACGATCTGTTTGGTTCTGCGCGGCCCGTTGACCGAGGCTATGAAGATGCTGTCCTCGATCTGCGGGATTGCATCGATGCAGACCAGCCGCCAGGTAATCCCCTTGCCGCACATCAGAATGATGGTGTTGGGATTGCTGCCCTTGCCCGCGCTTACCGAGGGATGCAGGTGGAAGCGAATGGCAAACTGCACAGGCCGCTTTTTCGCAACCGGCTTGCCACCCTTGGCCGTGAACCTGTCGATGCCCTTGATGACATTGCCATCTGCTTCCAGGCGAAGCATGCGCGAATGGATAACGCCAAACGGTTTCAGGTAGCCGTCATGGCTGGCATCGAATTGAGTTGAGCTGTCGTCTTGTCCGGAGCGGCGGCAGATCACCCTTGAGGGGCCGGAAACGATACGGTCGCGCAGGAAGCGGACGAAGCGCGTTCCGGAATAGAAGCGGCTCGAGGAAGTGTTGTTGATTGTAGCCGTGTTGTGGGCAGCTGTTGCTCGGGCCGTGCGCAGGAGTTCGCTGTCCTCCTTGGCGGGCATGCCGCAATTGACCATCACCGGACAGGTGCCGGAAGAAAACTCGAAGGAGAGGGTGCCAGCGCTGGCGCGTTCGGAAAGGACGCCCGTTGGCGGTTTTCCGGTATCGGCAATGATGATCGTGTCGCCAAGCATCATCCGCTGGTAACCGGAATCGGTCGCGCTTTGCGGCGGTGTTCCCAGTGAATCGTCATAGCGCAGGAGCGTCGAGACAAGATCGGACTGCATGGGGCCGACACCATTGAAGCGCGCGAACGACCCGTCGCCCAGACGGTAGAACTTCATCGCCACCATCATGCGGTCGATCGCCGACACCATCTCCTGGCCGGGTGCGTGGCCAAACCGCGCATAGGCTTCGCGAAGCGGAAGCAACAATGCCAGAATGTTGAGGATGTTTGCCGGATTGCGCGTGATGTGGCTGCCGTCGGGCAAGATCTGGCGGTTCAACTCGTCGCAGAGGTTCTTGCCGGCCCTGCGAAGATAGATGTCCTGGCGGTCAACACAGATCTGGGCATAGGCGAGCGCGATCCGCGCGGTCAGGCGCGGCATGCCGTTTGCGGCATCATTGGCGGAGAGCTTGAGAAATCGAATGTGCAGGCCAATGGATTTGAGCCAGTTGCGATAGAAGACCGGATCTGCACTTTCGATCACTGGCACTGAATGGCATATCCACGAAATCAGCCGCTTTGCAGCGATTTCCTCGTTCCAGGCAATTGAACCCGATGGCTTGCCGTGGGAGGCCATCCAGTCGCGAATAAGCGCTTTCGCATTGTTCGTGGCCATTCCCGTGCTCGCGGCGTCGAGATGGCGCAACCACTGGAAAGCATGCAGTTCGCGCTGCCATTGCAGCGGCACGCCTTTTTCCCTGAAGGGGTCCCGCCCGTCGAGATCGACCATGCGGCCGGCAAGAAAATAGCGGCCGGAATAGATGTCCATTGCCGTGGCAGGGTCGCAATTGCGAACGTCCTGGGGGGCAAGAAGCAGACGCTCAGGCGTATTGCCGGCAAACAGGCGCGCATAGGGGCGCTTGCGCATCCGGCGCGCAAGCCGGCGCATTGCTTCTGCTCCTGCCTGACCAATGGTCTTCATGATTTCCCGCATCTTGATAGGCGGTCAGGTACGAATCTCACCTGACCGCAGCGGCCAATATGAATCCAAACCGTTCGCGAGGCAAACACGTTCGGTTCCAGGCATTATCCAACAATGAAACGAGCTGCGAAAAATCCGTCCATTCCGCCCTCAGCGTGCTGGCCTCCCAGGAAATGGGGCAGGCATCGCATGGTGCCCTGCCGGTTTATGCAGAATTCAAGCCCGGGCAACTCGGCAGGAAGAATGGGATCCAGCACCATGCCTTCAACCGGCGGATTTGCCGCGATGTCCTCGCCTTCCTCGCGGAACAGAGAACAATTTGCATAGATCAGCGTTCCGCCCGGTTTCAACAACCTGGCAGCCCGGTGGATCAGTGCCCTTTGAAGCGCAACCAGTTCGTCAAGGTTTTCAGGGGTCTTGTTCCAGAGGACATCGGGGTGGCGGCGTACGGTTCCCGTTGCCGTGCAGGGGGCATCGAGCAGGATGGCATCGAACCTCTCGTCCGGTTCCCATTCCAGAATGTCTGCCTGCACGATTTCGGCGGAAAGCCCGGTGCGTTTCAGGTTTTCTGTCAGACGACCCAGCCGCTGACGGGAAATGTCGACCGCGGTCACGTTCGCTCCAAGGCTGGCAAGCTGCATGGTCTTGCCGCCGGGAGCAGCGCATAGGTCCGCGATTTGCTTGCCGGTAACATCGCCGAGCAGGCGCGCAGGCAGGCTGGCGGCAATGTCCTGCACCCACCATTGTCCTGCTTCATAGCCCGGCAGTTCGGTGACTGGTGTTGCGGTGGTCAGGCGCAATATACCCATCGGCAAAACGGTTGCAAAATCTGCGGGAAGCACGTTTTCGGCGCCGGGCCTGGTGACGAGATCGACGTTCGGCTCGTTGGAAACAGCCATGCCCATCTCCGCTGTCAGTTTCTTTCCGTAGCCGGATACGAGTTTCTTCGTCATCCATGCGGGGAAGGGTGAAACCTCCTCCACCGATGTGCGCAGGCTTTCAGTCTCGTCGGCGAGCTTGCGCAAGACGGCATTGGCGAAGCCCGTAAATCGCGCGGTGCGCTTGTCCCGGTTGATTGCGGAGACGGCAAGGTTGACCGCCGCGCTTGCGGGAACGTTCATGTAGAGTATCTGTGCCGCTGCCACTTCCAGCGTGTGCACGAGGTAACGGGCGTTCTTGGGCGGTTTGCGATTGTACAGTCTGGAGAGAACCTCTCCGATGCGACGGTAGTGCCGCAGGGTTGCAAGGGCAATTGCCCGGGCGAGACCGCGATCCTGCGGCTCGAGTGCGCGATACACACCGATGGCAGTGGAGCCGGTGGTCAACTGGTCGATGCTCTCGTGCTGGTCGACAGTCTTCTCGACAAGAATGGCCGCACAACGTCTTGCACCGAAGCCGGGAAGATCGGGCTTCGATGCCTCCGGCGCCGGTTTCCTCGGGAATTTGTTGCGTCTATGCGGTTTTGGCATTTTTCTCCACGATGGCTGTCCGGTACTGGCTGTCTCGTGCCGGGGATACGGCCAAGGCGGGTGCATTAACATTGGCGGGATGCTATTACCATTGCCAATGTCACGGGTTGCGGGATGGCTATGACGATCCGGAAGGCCGTTGCGTCCAATGGCTGAGAAAATTGGCGTGAGAACTGGTATGACTGACATGGAAGACGAGATCGGCAACGGCGGCACAAGCAGGGTGCCCTCCGATGTGCAGGGCGAAAGGGATATTCCCGAAGCAGCCAAGCGTGCACTGGCAGAAGCCGCGGAACGCCGCCGCCAGGCTGAGGCCGTATCCGGAGAGCAGCCGAAAGAACTCGGCGGTCGCAAGGACGGGCCGGATCCCGCGCGCTACGGCGACTGGGAGAAGAAGGGCATCGCCATAGACTTCTGAAATCTTCCCGGCGTTCGACGCAGCAACAGAAATCCACGGTGGCAGGTAGCGTCCTAAGGCAGATTTGCCTGCCGGGACAGCGAATCACCCGGTGCGGTCCATTCGTCTGAGGTGTTGAAAGACGCTGCAAACTTCGTTGAGACTACATCGGGAGCAGGCATATTGCGCGTTTGACGCTTGGGAATTTATTGCATTGCAAAAGCCATTACCCACCCAATTTCGGCGAAACCCCTTGCTGAGTAATGCTTATGATGCATGGCTGCCATGCAATTTTTGCGCTGCACAATAACCTTCGGGCTTATTATATTACTTTTAACGAAATCGAGAGATAATTCACTCGGTTTTAGAATTCGGCGGGTTCTCACTCCTCCTCCCGTGAACCCCCCGATCATATGTCCGGCATATCCTCCTCCCATGCCCGGACATTATTAAACGATGCCTGCCGGATCCTCCTCCCCCGGCAGGCATTGTTGTTTCTGCAATCGTGAAAAATCCAAATATTTGCCATCCGCGCGCTCGCCGAAGGTGCTGGTCTCGAGATCGGTGTGACGGCAGTTACCTGGCAATCGCCGGGTATCCAAAACGCAAGAAGCCACCCCGAAGGATGGCTTCCCGTGAAAATCTTTCCGCGATGTTGCGCGGACAGAAAATCTGTCCGGATGGCGTCAAACGGTTGCCAGAGGTTGCTCCAGAACCCTTTTTAGCCACATTGATCCCCTATCGGATCCATGCGGTAAGATGAATTCACTCGACATTGGATCACCTCCTTTCAAGCTGGTTTCGACTATTCGAGCCTGAACCGATTTGCCCGATTTGGCAAGACGTTCCTTCAAGCGTGATCCAAGGCGGATTGCGATTTGTCTTACGCAAGAAAGCATCAGAATTCGCGTTCGGGCGCTGCAAGAGGCAGCGAGGTCTGATTGAGCGTAGATGCAAACCGCGACAGGCGCGAGATATCCCCGGCGTTTACCGAAAGTTTACCATCCCTTTCAGCCGGGCATTAACCAAATTGCCGTTTACTGATCTCAGTTGGGAATGAAAGGGAATGGTCATGAGTACCCTTGATATGAATATCTTTCGTAGAGGCCGATTCGCTTTGCTTGCAGTACTGGCGGCAATATCGGGCCCGTCTCTTCCTGCAATGGCTCAGTCCGTACCGGCCAGCCAGGGAATGGTGACGGCCTATCTGCCGGACTCTTCCCTCGCCATGCCGCAGAACTTCGAGATCAGGCCGGTGGCGGAAAACTACCGAACCTATCTCGTAAACGGACTGGCCAGCGGATTGCCCTTCATCGGGTACGGGTTCGAGCATCTCAAGAAGAAACTCGATAATGCACGTCACTACGCCTACATGACACCGGTCGAGGGCAGGGTGGTCATCCAGCCCAAGGTTCTTGCCGACATCAAGCGCGATCACCGCGCAGATCCCTCTGCCAAGATAAATCTTGTCGGTATCAGCTATGGCGCCAATATCGTCACGGCACTTGCCCGCCAACTTGAGCGTGCGGGGATCAATGTCAACTACATGGCGGTTCTCGACGGCCCGATGCCAGCGCGTATCAGTTCAAACGTGGGACGCGTCGACAACTTTGTCTGCCGGATTCCGGGGTGCATGGGCGCAAGGCTGAAACTTGAGCGCGGCAACAAGAACACGATTCTTCAGGAATTCACTTTCAGAACCACCCATGTGGGGCTTGCGGATTACGCGAAGGTGCATGATCGCATTCTGGGGCAATTGACCGAGTACCAGCTCAACGTGGCGACCCACAGCCCCGTCCAGGTGCCTGTGGAACCGCAGATCGGAATGACCGACACGATGACGACTTCGGGCATTGCCCGCTGACGGAAAACGCTCCGCCAGCAACGGCGCGAATGGTCTGGAAAAAGAGGCGGGATGACGAAAGCCGTCCCGTTTTGATTTTGGACTGTTGGCACCGCAAGGTTCGGGCCTGCCCAAATTGCCATGGCGGCTTGCGGTTATTCTGAATCAAAAGTCGCTGACTCTCGCAATGCTCGAACGCGAATTTTGATGCTTTCGTGCGTCGGACAAAACGCAATCCGACTTAGTGACCTGACGTGCCGTCCAGATTGTAGAAGGGTTCTGGATAGTCGAGTTTGCCAGATTTTCCGGCAAGGCATCCGGGCTTTATCTCGATAGCCATGAACCGTTTTCCCTGCCACTTGATCCTGAAGGGATCGGCGAGGCTGCTCGAAAAGCCGAAACGCTCGTAATACATGTTGTCTCCGAGCACGAATACGGCCTCGAAACCATGACTGCGCGCGGCCTCGAGCGCGTGACGCACCAGCGTCGTGCCGACATGCATCTCGCGGAACTCGGGCACGACGGCCAGCGGTGCCAGCGCCAGCGCACGAACAGGCGCTTCTATTTCGGTCAGCAGGATGTGGCCGGCCGGCTTGCCCTGGCACTCGGCGAGAAACGAAAATGTTACAGGTGGCGCAGGTATAAGCGCCTCGGCAAGAAGGGCCTCGTCCTTGCGGCCATAGGCTTCGGACTCAACCTTGTGAATTGCCTTGGTGTCTTCCGGGCCGGTCGGGCGGATAGTCAGCCGGTCGCAGAGCATGAGCACCCTCGTTGTTTGCGGAATCGCTTGTTTGTCGACTGGTAGCACCGAAGCCGATCATTTCCAATCGGACGGAAGTCTCAGCGGCAGAAACGGCCGTCTCCTCCATGCCATCGGGCTTTCAACCGAGATGGCGGAACGCGGCCAGCACCTCGTCATAGACCTGCCGCTTGAAGGGTACGACGAGTTCGGGGAGGCGGTTCATCTCGACCCACTCCCATGCGTCGAATTCAACAGGTGCCCCCTCTGGCGGTTCGTGGATGTTGATCTCACTCTCGTCGCCTTCAAAACGGAAGGCGAACCATGCCATGCGCTGGCCGCGGTATCTGCCCTTCAACGCCCTGCCGATCAGGGCTGCGGGCAGATCGTAGTTGATCCAGCCGGGAGCCTCGGCGATCAGGGAAACCGAGGTCATTCCCGTTTCTTCCCAAAGTTCGCGAAGCGCAGCGGCGAGCGGCTCCTCTCCCTTGTCGATGCCACCCTGCGGCATCTGCCAGCGCTGGTCCGACAGGGAAAGTTCACCGCCTTCCGGGGAAATCCGATGTCCGGCCCAGACGCGGTTTTCCGCATTCAGCACCATGATGCCGACACATGGCCGGTACGGCATCTCCTCGAGGGATATTTTCTTCTTGCCCATGTTTTCCAAGCCTGCTCCTGCCAGTTTTCCGCTCTACCTGTCACGCTCGGGGTCGGAAACGGCAGCCGAAACCGGGGTGATCTCCACGCCATCGCTACCGGCGTTCCTTACATAGTTCGCGATCATCTCGATGGATTCGGGAAATGCATTTGCTACGCCAACCGCAAGGCCGGTTCGCTTTGCCTCGCGGGTAAGTTCGGCCAGTTTCTCGGCAATGGCGTTGCGATTGCGCAACTGGTCGATCTGTACCGATGCGCGGATATAGGGAAGCAGCGAAGTCTGAGCGGCTTCCTTCGTATTTCCCACGGCCGCAGTGCCGTCATCGACGTAAAGCAGGCCGCGAATCGCAATGTCATCGAAGACGGGCTTCAATGCTTGAGGCTCCTGTACGAACCGTGCACCGAGATAGTTCATGATGCCAACATAGTTGGTGATCTGCCCCATCGACCAGTGAAGGCTTTCGAGGTTCTCGCCCGCTGATGCCCCCGTCATGAGCGTGTGCTCACCTGGGAGGCCGCCATTGGTTCCAAGCGGCTCCATCGGAACCTGAAGCAGCAGTTCATGGCCGTCCTTGCGCGCCGCCTGCATCCAGCGGTTCAGGCTGTTGCCATATGGCGCGAAGGCGAGCGTAACGCTGCCGGGCAGATCCCGGATGGCCTGTTGCGAGGAGGTCTGGCTGATGCCGATACCGCCGACGATGATGACGACGCGGGCGACGCCGAAATTGCCCGTCGTGTCCGGCTCGCGAGCGTAGACATCCATGGGCCTGCGGCCATCATCTCCCCGCCGTGGAAGGTCGCCATAGGACGTCCTTTCGACAAGGTCCTCGTCGGGAAGGTGGGCAAGGCCGCTTTCCTGCCGGGCAGTCGTTTCGGGCAATGGGGGACGTTCTGTCGGGACGGCAATTCTTCCCGTTGGAGCAAGTTCGGTCAAACCGCCCTCGCCGGGATCTTCGTTCACCGCAACGGTCTCGGGTTCTTCGGCAGAAGATTGTGCGGTTTCATCCTCAAGGACGGGTCCGGCGGAAGTGCCGTTTGATGACTTCCCGGAACCGGCAGCAGTCTGCATTTCAGTTTCAGCCGCCGGGGTGGTTTCGCCGCCCCGGCGCCAATCGGCGACATAAAGACCGAGGGCGAAGAGGCTCACGCCCAGCGCCATAATGCCGAGAACCGGGCCACTGGAGAATTTTCTCCAGAAGCCCGGTCCCTGCTTTTTCTCGTCCTTCTGGCCAAGCGGCCGGTTCAATTCATCCATGGTCTGGGCAGGTTCCCCATTGCCCGGACGCGCCTAGTTCGGCACGCCCTTGGAAGGATCCGGCGGGAACAGACCTTGCGCCGTCTTGATGCCCTCGATCAGATCAAGCGCATAGTTCAGCTGGATGTCGTCCTTCGGATCAGGCGGCACATAGGCAGCGGAACCCGAGCCGGCATCATCTTCCTGCTGGCCGGTGATGTGGCCGCGCAGCTTGGATTCGCCTGCACTCTCAAGCTTGCCCTTCAGTTCGTCGGGAAGGGGCTGCTCGACCTTGATGTCGGGCGTGATGCCCTTGGCCTGAATGGAGGTGTTGGATGGCGTGTAGTAGAGTGCGGTCGTCAGGCGCAGAGCGCCGCTTCCGCCAAGCTGGATGATCGTCTGAACCGATCCCTTGCCAAACGAGCGGGTGCCAAGAATGGTCGCGCGCTTGTGATCCTGCAAGGCACCTGCAACGATTTCCGAAGCACTGGCCGAACCGCCGTTTATCAGAACGATTACGGGCTTTCCGTCGGTCAGGTCGCCAGCGCGCGCCGGATAGCGGCGAAGCTCACTTTCGTTGCGGCCGCGGGTCGAGACGATCTCCCCACGGTCGAGGAAGGCATCGGACACGTTGACCGCCTGATCAAGCAAACCGCCCGGGTTCAGACGCAGGTCGATGATGTATCCCTTGACCTTGTCGGGACCTACCTGCGTCTTGATCTTGGTGATCGCATCCTCAAGACCGGCGAAGGTCTGTTCGGTGAAGGAGTTGATGTCTATGTAGCCGACATTCTCGCGCTCAACGCGAAAACGAACCGAACGTACCTTGATGACATCACGGATAATCGTGACCTCGATAGGAGCGTCGGCGCCATCGCGTTCGATGGTCAGCGTGATTGGCGTATTGATCGGACCGCGCATCTTCTCGACTGCCTGCTGTAGTGTCAGGCCGCGAACATTTTCGCCGTCGATCTTGAAGATCCTGTCGCCAGCGAGCACACCTGCTTCAGCTGCCGGAGTACCGTCCATCGGCGAGATGACCTTGACGAGTTCGTTCTCCATGGTCACTTCGATGCCGAGGCCGCCGAACTCGCCACGGGTCTGCACCCGCATGTCGGAGAAGTCCTTGGGATTGAGATAGCTGGAATGCGGATCGAGCGAGGAAAGCATGCCATTGATTGCGGCCTCGATGAGTTTCTCCTCATCGGGCTCGGTCACATAGGTCGAACGGATGCGCTCGAACACGTCGCCAAACAGTGCAAGGTTGCGGTAGGTGTCCGAACCGGCTGCCTGGGCAGGGCCCGTGAAATTCGCCAGGTGGGTCAGGCCGAAACCTGCCGTCAGGCCCATGGCCGTTCCCACCATGAGGATTCCAAGTTTTCGCATTATCCGTTTTCCTCTTTCATTCCGGAAGCCGCCCACCAGTCGGATGGGTCTATGGGGTTCCCTTCCTTCCGGAACTCAACATAGAGTACCGGTCGCAAGGATGCTACATCTACGTTGCCGGCGCTGGCAATTCTGCTGTCGCCCATCACGCCCACGGGTTCGCCTGCCAGCACGAATTGCCCGAGCGAAACATTGATCCGTTCCATGCCTGCCAGAACGATATGATATTCGTTTCCGGCGTTCAAAATAAGAAGCTGTCCGTACGACCTGAACGGACCGGCATAGATTACCCAGCCGTCTGACGGCGCGACCACACGGCTACCCGAGCGAGTCGCGATCGAAAGGCCTTGTGCAATCTCACCATCCGCAGATTTATGTCCAAATTTGGTCAGTTCCACCCCGGAGACCGGTTTTGGCAGTAAACCTTTCGCGTCCGGGAAGGCCACGGCCGGTGAAATTCGGTCGGTGTCGGAGAAATCCGGGCGCTTTATTTCCTGGCGCGCTTCGGCCAGTTGCTGTTCGGCAAGCCTGCGACGTTCCTCCTCGGCCTTTCGCGCGGCCTCGGCAGCGGCCCTGGCCGCACCGATTTCACTCTCCAGTTCTCCGATCAGTCCTGTAAGGCTGGTGGCCTTCCCGGCGAGTTGAGCTGCGAGCGCGGTCTGGCGCGCCAGTTCTTCCCTGGCGGTGTTGGACAGCTTCTTCTTTTCCTCCAGCAGCAGCGAAAGGCGTTCCTCTTCTTCCGCGAGGTTGTTCATCTCGCTTTCGAGCTCGCTGCGGTTTGCGGTGATGTCACCCTTGATTCGCGCAAGTTCAGCCAGTTCGACTGCAAGGACTTCGGTTTCCGAGCGTATTTCCGGCAGGACTGCGCCAAGAAGGATTGCCGAGCGCACCGAGGCCAGCGCATCCTCCGGCCGCACTAGCAGGGCAGGGGGCGGCTTGTGTCCCATGCGCTGCAATGCTGCAATTACCTCGATGAGAACGCCACGCCGCTCCTTCAGCGAAACACGAAGTTCATCTTCCTGGCCTCGCAGTTCCTCAAGACGGCCGGCGGCACGGCCGATTCGATCCTCGATCCTGCGGGCTCTTGCCGAAGTATCGATAAGATTGCGATTGAGCGTTGCGCGGTCGGTTTCCAGCTTCGCAATTTCAGCATCAAGCTCCTGCTTGCGCTGCTGTGAGAGAGAAATCTTTTCGCGGATTGCGGCAAGTTCCTGTTCGGTGGCTGCCTTGCGCTGTTCAAGCTCCTGGGCATGCGCGGCACCAGTCGCCGCCATGCAAGCGAACGCACCGAACAACAGCGCAACGATTCCATGGCGCATTTTTTTCGTCAGCCGGTGCATTCGTGTTTCGGGGCGGCGCCTCAACGATCCATCCAGGTGCAATGCGAATCAGATTGCCCGCAATCTAGCCGCCCGGTGCCGATGCGCCAAGGAAAGGCGGTTCATTCGCGATGATAGGGGTGGCCGGACAGGATCGTAATCGCGCGGTAGATCTGCTCGGCCAGCATTACGCGCGCCAGCTGGTGCGGCCATGTCATCGACCCGAAGCGAAGCATATGCGCCGCAGCACCTCGCATGGCGTCGCCGTGCCCGTCCGGGCCGCCGATGGCAAATGTGAGCGCTGGCACCGAGGACTGCATGGCTGTCTCGACAATGCCGGCAAATTTTGCGCTCGAAATGTCCTTGCCGCGTTCGTCCAGGCAGATGATCAGCGAGCCGGGCCTTGCCGCAGTCAGCATGCGTTCGGCCTCCGCCTTCATCCGCAAAGAAGCGGCGGTCCCCCGATCTTCCGGCCATTCGTGAAGGTGAGGGCCGTTCAGGCCAAGGTTTCGCCCGGCCTTGGCTGCACGATCGCAATACCGCTCGAAAAGATCGGTTTCGGGGCCTTTTTTCATCTTGCCGATTGCGAGGATGTCCAGATGCATCCATATCCTCCCGAACCGTGCCTTGTGTGGAATACGAACGGATCATGCGGTCCGGATCAGAGGCGATCACGGAGACACCGCCTTCGGCACAATCTGCTTACCGGCCCTGAGCAAAGCCCTGTGCGAACAAGGAAGGCGCGGCTAATGGGTTCTGCAGCGCCGCACAGGTCAGTGCATGCCGGCTGCATCTGCCGGCAAGACCGAAATGGCAGCTCCTGACCGGGCGCGCAGGCGCCGGATCAGTGCTGGCCTGAAGGTACCTGCCACATCTTCTCTATGCCGTAGAACTCGCGAACTTCCGGGCGGAAGATGTGAACGATGACATCGCCGGTGTCGATCAGTACCCAATCGCAATTGGGCAGGCCTTCCACCTTTGCCGTGCCATAACCTGCCTCCTTGATTGCTCGAAGAAGGTGATCGGCGATGGCACCGACATGACGGTGGGAACGGCCCGAAGCGACGATCATGTAGTCGCCGAGCGCAGATTTGCCGGTGATGTCGATGGAGTTGATTTCCTCT